>CP124680.1:0-1421080 GCA_029961745.1 Nocardioides sp. L-11A | reverse complement strand
CGTTCGCGAACGGGGCCCTCATGTTGCCGGGCGCGGCGGCCGTCGCGGGCGAGGTGACTCCGACGACGGCCAGCGTCGCCAGCACCGTCAACAGCGCCGTCATCAGCACCGTCGCCGGCACGGACGAGATCCCGATCCTGGCGAGCCAGGAGCGGCGTCGGCGTGGAAGAAGCAGGTCCATGGCGGTCACCTCGTCGAACCAAGGAAGCGTTGGTCAGGTCGGTGTCACCCTAGGGACGCCACGCGCACCGCGATACCGATCTGCTGTCGAACGATCCGCGGACAGAACCCGTGCCGGCGCGGCCGATTCAGCGCGTCAGCACGACCGAGGAGCCGTGGCCGAAGAGCCCCTGGTTGGCGGTGATGCCGACCTTCGCGCCCTCGACCTGCCGGCCCTCCGCCCGGCCCTGGAGCTGCCAGGTGAGCTCGCAGACCTGGGCGATGGCCTGGGCGGGGACGGCCTCGCCGAAGCAGGCGAGGCCGCCGGACGGGTTGACCGGGATCCGGCCGCCGAGGGTGGTGTCACCGGCGCGGAGCAGGGCCTCGGCCTCACCGCGCTTGCACAGCTGCAGGTCCTCGATCCAGTCCAGCTCGAGCGCCGTCGAGAGGTCGTAGACCTCGGCGACGTCGACGTCGGAGGGGTCGATGCCCGCCTCCTCGTACGCCGCTCGGCCGATCGCCTCCTTGAAGGTCCGCTCCGGCACTCCGGTGACCGCCGACGAGTCGGTCGAGAGCAGCGGCATGTCGATCACGGTGTTCGGGAAGGTCGGCGTGACCGTCGAGACCGCGGCGACCGTCACCGGCGCCGTGATGCCGTGCCGCCGCGCGTAGTCGGCGCTGGTCAGCACGACCGCGGCCGCACCGTCGGAGGTCGCGCAGATGTCGAGCAGGTGCAGTGGGTCGGAGACCATCGGCGAGGCGAGGACCTCCTCGACCGACGACTCCTTGCGGAAGCGTGCGTAGGGGTTCTCCAGCCCGTGCCGCGCGTTCTTGACCTTGACCTGCGCGAAGTCCTCCGAGGTCGCGCCGTAGAGGTCCATCCGCCGGCGCGCGTAGAGCGCGAAGTAGGCCGGGTTGGTCATCCCGAGCAGCCGGAACCGCAGCCAGTCGGGGTCGTTCCAGCGCTCGCCGGCGTTGGGGGCGAGGAAGCCCTTGGGGGTGGTGTCGGCGCCGACCACCAGCGCCACCTCGCTCATCCCGGCGAGGATCCGGGCCCGCGCGGTGTCGATGGCCTGGGCGCCGGTCGCGCAGGCGGCGTACGACGTCGCGATCCGCGCGCCGTTCCAGCCGAGGGCCTGGGCGAAGGTGGAGCCGGCCACATAGCCGGCGTACCCGTTGCGGACCGTCTCGCCGCCGACGACCAGGTCGACATCGGCCCAGGCGACGCCGGCGTCGGCGAGGGCCTCCCGGGCGGCGTGCACGCCGTACTCGGTGAAGTCGCGGCCCCACTTGCCCCAGGGGTGCATGCCCGCACCCGCGATCACGACGCTCATGCCGTCGCCTCCTGTCCGGCGACCGGCCTCCAGCGGTAGATCGTGCGCTCCCCGGTCTCGTCGACGTTGAGCGTCTCGACGACCAGCTCGACCTCGGCACCGACCCTCAGGTCGCCCACCCCGAAGCCGTCGGCGACCTGGCCGAGCACCACGAGCCCCTCGGGCAGCTCGACCGCGGCCAGCGCGAACGGCCGGAACGGGTCGGAGGCCGGGAGGTACGGCGCGGGCGGCTGGTACTGCGCGTCGGTGTAGGACCACACCCGACCGCGGCGGGAGAGCTCGACGCTGTCGTGCTCCTGGCCGTCGCAGGCGGGATTGCGGCAGTAGAAGGCGGCAGCACCGGCGTCGGAGGACACCGGCGGGAACACCACGTTGCTGCACCGGGTGCACCGGGAGGCGAGCAGCCGGGGCTCGGCGCCGGTGGTGAACCAGCCTTCGATCACGGGGGTCATGGACGCATGCTACCAAGCAAGTGCTTGGTGTGTCGGACTCAGTCGCCCGGGTCGGGGTTCCCCTCGGCCGGCGGTTTCGGCTTCTCGCACTTCACCGTGTCCGACGGCGTGTAGACGGTGTGGAACTTCTCGGTGTGGTCGACGGCCGACTCGCCCTTCTTGCGGAAGATCCGCGTGACGTCGACCTGGAAGCCGGACCAGCCCGTGTGCGGCTCGCAGTCGGCGGTGGTCAGGGTGCGGGTCGCCGGCGGCACCTGGGCGTAGCGGTTCGACGTCGTGGAGTCGATGTCCCAGATCTTGGTGGACCACATCTGCACGGTCACCTTGCCCTGGCGCGACCAGGTGCTGGGGACCACCCAGGCGCGGACGAGGACGCCGTACTCGGTGTCGTTCTGGAAGCGCAGGTCGACGGTCGGCCAGGCGACGGTGGCCTCGCGGCCGACCGGGTAGCGGTCGATGTAGAAGGAGTGCGGCTTGTGCTGGATGTCCTTGAGTCCCGCGAAGAACATCGCGTTGAAGGCGGTGGTGGCCATCTGCGAGACGCCGCCGCCGAGGTCCTTGCGCAGGATGCCGTTGCTGATGATGTAGCCCTCGGTGAAGCCGTTCGCCGCGGTGCGCTCGCCGACGATGCCGTTGAGGGAGAACTCCTCGCCGGGCTTGAGCACCGTGCCGTCGATCAGCTCGGCGGCGCGGCCGATGTTGATATTGCGATAGTCGGCGTGCGGGTAGTAGGTCGAGAACTCCGACACCTTCTCGACGATCTTGAGGTTCTCGGCGTCCTGGGTCGTGAAGGCCGCGTCGACGACCTGCGCGGTGACCGGACCGCTGCGGGAGCCCTCCGGCGCGGTCAGCAGCCCGAGGAAGACCTGGGCGGCCTCGCCGGAGTCGAAGCTGACACCGGGCTTGGCCGGGACGACCTTCGGCCTGCCCTTCTTGTTCAGCTTCACCGTCGCGTCGACCGGCTGTCCGCTGGCGGTGGCGCCCTTGACCAGCTCGGCGAGGGCAGCCTCGTCGACGGCCGGGACCAGCGCGCCGTTCTCGGGCTTCATCGAGAGCACCGGAGCGAACCGGCGGGGCGTGAGCTTGACGTCGTTCTCGCCGAACTGGAGGGTCACGGCGTTCGCCATCGCCGGGTTCGCGAAGGCGTCGAGCGCCGCGGCGACGTCGGCGGCGTCGATGTCGGGCTGGGCCGGCGCGACCTCGAGCTCGACGGCCGTCTCGCCCGCGAGGAAGGCGTCGGTGATCGCGGCGCGGGCCTGGTCGCGGTCGACCGCCTGTCCGGCCTGCGGCTGGGTGGTCTGCACACCGTTGGCGGTGAAGGTGACGGTGCCGTCCTGCGGAGGGGTACCGAGCCCCTCGGAGAGCTCGGTGAGCTGCTCGTCGAGCAGTCGCTCGTCGACGTCCACGACCGCGTCGACGTCGTCGCCGCCGGTGAAGTACTCCCACTGGCGGGCCGGGCTCCACGAGTCGCCGGCCCCGGCCGCGTCCACCGACGCGGCGTAGTCGATGGCGAGGCCGATGTCCCCGGGCTCGACCTCGGCGTCGTTGGCCTTGCCGGTCTGTCCCTGATGCCCGACGCTGACGGTGATCGGGCGCTGGGCCCGGGGCCCGAAGGTCTCCTCGAGCTTGTCGATCGCCGCGTCGCGGGTCAGCCCGCCGACCGCCACACCGGAGATGGTGGTGCCGGTCGGCACCTTGTCGCCCGCCACCGCGTGCGCGGCGACGTACCCGCCTCCGGCGAGCAGCACGAGCAGGACGATGACGAGGACGACGAGCCTGCCGCCGGGGCGCTCGGCCTTGCCGCCCGGGTCCGCACCCGTGCCCCCGCCCGTGTCAGAGTCCCAGAAGGTCACACGCGTCATCCTAAGGAGGGGTTGCTCACCCGTCCGCATCCGCAGCCGCAGGCGCGGCGGCCGCGGGACGCGACACCAGCCCCACGAAGCCCGCGCCGAGCACGACGGCGCCGGTCGCCATCAGCAGGTACCCGGACGCGTCGCTGGAGATCACGTAGTCCCCCTCGGGTCGCTGGGCGGTCGCCACGCCGAGGATCGCGGTCCACCCGAGGGCGAACGCGAGACGGCGCCACCAGCCGCCCGGCAGGGCCACCAGGGTGGCCGCCGTCGCGGCGACGCCGAGGCCGAGACCCCAGCCGTAGCCGTGCAGCAGGACGGTCGCCAGACCGACGGCGGCGCCGAGGAGCAGGCAGGCGAGCGCGACCAGCGCGCGCACCGGACCCGCGCTCACCGCTCCGGTACGCCGGCGAAGAGGTCGCTCTCCCAGCCGGTCTCGGGGTCGAGCGGCCCGGCGGTGCCCTTGACCAGCCGGTACTGCTCGCGCCCGAACGCCTGCGCCCCCTGGTTGTTGGAGAGCGCGAAGAACGGGCCGTCGGTGGTGATCTGGGTGGCGTGCGCGCGCAGCGCGTCGAGCTTCTGCTCGACGTGGGCGCTGGCGTCGACCTCGCAGGAGATGTCCTCGTCGGGGCGGAACATCGGCGGCAGGTCGCCGTCGGGGTCCATCCCCTCGAAGGTCGTCGTGTCACCCGCCTCGCGGATCCGGCGCAGCCCCTCGCGGATCCGGCTCTCCGAGATGGCACCCCAGTAGATCTTGGCGATCTCGACGGGCTCGCCGAGGTCGCGCCGGTACGACGGCACGGCGGCCAGCTGGGCGGCGTACATCGCGACCCGGTGGGCCTGGATGTGGTCCGGGTGGCCGTAGCCGCCGAACTCGTCGTAGGTCACCAGCACCTGCGGGCGCACCTCGCGGATGACGGCGACCAGGTGGTCGGCGGCCTCGGTGAGGTCGGCGTTCCAGAAGGCGTTCTCGTGGATGGTGTCGCCCGCGACCGCGTGGCCGTCCTCGTGCCACTTCATGCCGGAGTCGCGGTAGGTGCCGAAGCCGCCCAGGAACCGGTGGTCGGTGACGCCGAGCGCCTTCATCGCGGCAGCCAACTCGCCGCGCCGGTGCTCCCCGAGCCCGTCCTCCTTGTCGGCGGCGAGGTGCTCGAGCTCGGGCACCAGGATCTCGCCCATCTCCCCCGCCGTACAGGTGACGAGCGTGACGCCCCGGCCCTCCGCGACGTACTTCGCCATGGTGGCGCCCTGGCCGATCGACTCGTCGTCGGGGTGGGCGTGCACGAGGAGCAGCCGGTGGGCGGCAGTTGCGGTCATGAGGACGAGCGTAATGATGGGCTCCATGCGGATCCGCTGGCGCCTGGCACCGGTCGCGGCCCTGGTCCCCCCGCTGGCCGGCGCCGCGCTGTCGGGCTGCGCCCTGCTCGACGGGAGCTCGCGGCTCGAGGAGGCGCTGGAGTACCTGCCCGCCGACGCCGCGACCGTCACCTTCCTGGACCACGCGGCCGGCACCGACCCGGCCTACCGGGCCGGGCCGGACACCGGCACGAGCGCCCTCGCGGACGCGGGGCTGACCGACGCCGACATCGCGTGGGAGGCATCGGCGACGAACGGCGGCGGACCGGGCCGACTCGACCGGGTGTGGAAGCTGTCCGACGACGTCGATGCCGAGGTTGTCGCCGCGGCACTCGGCGACGCGGGCTATGCGCGCAGCGGCCCGCGCGATCGGCCCACCTTCACCGCGGGCGAGATGCGCCTCGCCCTCGACCCCGACGAGCAGGTCCTCGTGTCCGGCTCCGACGTCGACGCACTGCTCGACGTCGTCGCCGACGACGCCGACTCCCTGGCCGACACCGGCCGGTTCGGCGACCTGCTCGACCACGCGGGCGACCAGGACGAGCTGGCGTACGCCGCGCTCTCCCTCGACGCCGCGTGCGACACCACCGCGACCGCCCTGTTCGTCCCGGACGACGGCCCGGTGCGCGCCGTCCTCGGGACCGGGGACGGCGACGCGCAGGTCGAGGACGACTTCGCTGAGCCGGCGGACGCCGTGCGGGCGTTCGTCCTGCGGGAGGAGCCGTTCGGCTGCGCGGGGACACCCCGCGGGGCATGATCGCCTCCCATGGCTCCCTCTCCCGGACAGGTGGTTGCCGCCTCGGCCACCCTCCTGGTTGTCACCCTGACCGGCTGTGCCAGCGACGACGCCGCTGACGGCGCACGGCCCGACGGTCCCCCGGGACCGCGCCTCGAGCACGCTCTGAGCTACGTGCCAGCCGACAGCCGGGCCGTGGTCTTCACCGACCGGGCGGCCATCGCCGACCGTCTCGATATGGAGCAGATCGAGACCGGTGCTTCCGAGGCCGACACCGCGCGGTGGGCTGACGCCTTCTGGGCCGAGGGCTACCGGATGGCGGTGAGTGTGCGGTCGACTGCCATGCGCAAGGCCGCGTTCAGCGAGCTCGACGTCGAATGGGAGGTGCTCGGCGGCCCCGACGGGGGCGGGATCGGCCTCTCGGCCAGGGACACCCACATCTGGCGGATGTCTGAGGACCTCGACCTCGCCGCCGTGGCCGACGATCTCGAAGATGCGGGACTGAAGCGGTCCGGCCCCGACGAGCGACCGGTGTTCGAGCCCGACTTCAGCGCGGTGGACGAACAGAACACCTATGGGGGTCGATATCCCATGGAACTGGGGCACCTCACTCTGGTTCCCGACGAGCACCTGATCCTGATCGGGCTCGAGACCGATGCGGTGCTCGACGTCATCGACGGCAAGGCCGACTCCCTCGCTCGCGCGGGCACGTTCGACGAGTTGCTCGCCCATACCGAACCGGACGGACTCGAGTTCGCACTCTTCGGCGTGGCCGGCCCGTGCACCCGCGCCGGCCGCGTCCCGGACGGTCGGGCCGCGGGCCTGTTCGTCCACCCCGACCAACCGGCCCGAACACTTCGTCTCTTCGGATCCGCAGAAAGTGCGCAGGCGGATGCCGCGCTACTCGAGCGGGAGCTCTCCGGCCGCCCCACGACCATCGGCGTGGAGGATGCAGCCGTTCATATCGACGTGCCCTTCGCCGACCGGGTCACCGCGGCGAAGACCTACCTCGGAACCGACGGCCCGACCGCCTGCCCCCGCTGATGGTCATTCCGGGCGCTTGATCCGCTTCGGCGCGTCCGGGAGCGGCAACACGAAGCCGGCCTTGGTGGGCGGTTGCGTCGCGACGGAGTCCTCGTCGTCGCGGTCCAGCCACCCGTCGTAGGTCTCGACGAGCATCTCGAGCTGCACCTCGGGGGCGTCGGTGACGACGGCCCACGGGTGATCCTCGTCGTCGTCCTCCCCCGCGAGCCGCTCGCGGAGCACCTCGGCCGAGAAGCCGCCGCGCACCAGCACCAGCGCGGCCGCCCGTGCGTCGTCCTCGTCGAAGAAGATGCCCCGCATGCGCCCATCCTTCCAGATCCGGACGCGCCGACAGCCCGCCAGGACGTGCGTCGGGCGGGTGCGGGGCGGGGTGGCTACTCGTCGGGTGGCGAGGTGGTCTGGATGGTTCTGATGGGGTGGGTGCCGCGGTGGTCGACCCGGAACCGGTGCCCGTTGGGGCTGGTCCACACATAGGTCGCCGCCATCGGGATGTCGTAACGCCAGGTCGAGTGGGTCTTCGCACGATGGTGCCGCCGGCACAACGCGACCTCGTTGCACGGACACGTGGGACCACCCTCGCCATACGGACGGGCATGATCGACATCGCAGGCTTGGGCCGGTCTCGTGCAGTGCGGGAACCGACACGTCTGGTCCCGCAGCACCACCCGGGTGCGATGGCGGTCGGGGATCTCATAGGACCCGACGGGGACATGGTCGGCCAGGTCGATCACCGGACGCACGATGATGGTCGTGTTCTTGGACTGCAGCCATTCCCGGATCTGCGCGGAGGTGATCGGACAGCGGCCCTCCTCCCACCGGCCGACCGGGTTCGCGAACGGGTTCTGGCCGGTCAAAGTGGTGTCGGTGACGTGGACGTTGAGGACCACCTTGCGACCAGGGACCGTGTCCACGATCTCTCCGGTGTCGGGTTCGGGGATCAGCAGGTCGAGGGCGAGGTCCTGCCTCGCGAGCTCGGCGGCGGCCTTCGACCGCCGCACATCCAGAGAACTGTCATCACCGAGTCGGCCCAGGACCTCCGCGCGTCGGGCGACGGCGAGGTTCAGGTCGTGTCCGTCGGCGGCGTCGAGGAGGCCGTCGAGGTGGACCAGGCCGTGCTCGTCGGTGTCGCTGATGTCGAAGTGCCGACCATCAGCAGCGGCCTGCCGTTCGGTCTCCGCCTTCTCCGGGTCGAACCGCACGATCGCTTCGGCGACGAGGCGTTCGAGTTGGGCCCAGCCGACGCCGGAGGCATCCCAGAGCTGCCGGTCCACGAACGCCGCTGCCTCAGCCGAGAGGGGACGGGTGAGGTCGGCGATCCGTTCGGCCCGCCACGGCGCCAACCGGCCCGAGGTGACGGCGTTGTAGACGTGGGGGAGTCGCCAGGCGCACTCGATCACCCGCCCGACATACGCCCGACCACCGTCCGGGGAGCGTCCGAGGACCGCGACCAGCTCCATCAACCCGAACTCCGACACCAACGGTGCACCGGGCCCGGCGATCGGGACGCCGGTGTCGAGGTAGCCCTCGGTGATGGTCGCGACCCCCTCGGAACCAGCGATCACATGCTCACTGGCCCATTCGACGATGCCGGACCACTCACGGACCAGGGAGGCTTCCCGACCTTCGACCTCGGCGCGCAGCCCGGACAGCAGCGAGGCTGTCGAACGGGCGTCGGTGGCGAGATCCATGACTGGATTCTCCCACCTGCCCACGACACTTCAAAGTGTCGCAAACCCGCCTGTGGACAGGCGAAACCCGATCCCGGGGGTGTGGAGAATCAACGTCACGATCGGTGACAGAGGGTGTGTCCGCGAACCGCAGCCCGACCGCCGAACCCAGCCCCCTCCCCCACCTCCTCGTCGCCGCCCTTTCGGAACCCGACCGACTACGCAACCGCAGCTTTCGGACAACGTCGACAGCTTCACCCCACCGGCGGATCGACGTACGCCGACCGACGAGGGTGGCCTCGGCTAACGTGGCCGCCGTGCCCGGACTGCACCTGACCCGCACTGCCGAGAACGGCGACGAGATCGAGGCGCTCGCCGCCGCCCTGTCCTCCGACGGCGGCGGCCGGGTCGGGCTCGCTGCCATGGCCCCGGACCTGCCGCTCCGGCTGCGCCCGACCTTCGCGCCGCACCCCCGGCTGCTCGGCCTGAAGGTCAGCCGCGCCTGGACCTGGGAGGCGGCCGACCGCCGCGACCGGAACTGGTATCCGCAGGGAATCACGACCTCGGCGCAGACCGGCTTCCGCGAGCGGCACGGCCACGACGTGCTGGTGACCTCGTGGTACGCCCGCAACGCCGGCGGCTCCCGGATCAGCGTCGTCGACCTCGCCCGGCGCCGCTACGGCCATGTGCTGCTCGTGGTGCCGACGCTGGAGGGCGGCCGACCCGGCTTCCGGCCGCTGCGGGTGCACGCCGGTGGGATCGTGTGGCACGGCGACCTCCTCCATGTCGCGGCGACCGGTGCCGGGCTGCACAGCGCCCGTGTCGGCGACGTACTGCGAGTGCCTGCCGGATCGCCGTTCCGCACCTTCGGGCACCGCTACGTGCTCCCGATCCGGTTCAGCCAGCAGGGCGGGCACGACGAGGGCGTCGAGCGGCTGCGCTACTCCTTCCTCACCCTCGACCGCAGCCAGGAGCACCCCGCCCTGCTCGTCGGCGAGTACGGGTCCGCGGCCCAGACCCGCCGGATGGCGCGGTTCGCGATCGACCCGACCAGCGGTCTGCCGCGCAACGCCGCCGACGGCCGCTCGGTCCCCGAGGTCGACGACCGCGGCGTCCCGCGGACGCAGGGGGTGGCCGCGATCGACGGCACCTACTACCTCACCCGCTCCCGCAGCAAGCACCGTCTGGGATCGGCGTACGTCGGCCTGCCGGGCGCCTTCCGCGAGCACCGCTGGGCGACACCGCCAGGCCCCGAGGACCTGGTCTGGTGGCCCGAGACCGGCTGCCTGTGGTCGGTCAGCGAGCACCCGCACCGGCGCTGGATCTTCGCGATGCGGCGCCAGGACCTGCCGGGCTGAGCCCCGGGCCGAGCCGGGCTAGCGGCCCATCTCCTCGCGCAGCGCGGCGAGGAAGGCGTCGACGTCCTCCTCCGTGGTGTCGAACGCGCACATCCAGCGCACGTCACCGGCGGCCTCGTCCCAGAAGTAGAAGCGATGCCGCTTCATCAGCCGCCGGCTGACGTCGTGGGGCAGCCGGGCGAAGACGCCGTTGGCCTCGACGGGGTACAGGATCTCGACGCCGTCGATCTCGCGGACGCCGACGGCGAGCCGCTGCGCCATCGCGTTGGCGTGGTCGGCGAGTCGCAGCCACAGCCCGTCGGCCAGCAGCGCCTCGAACTGGACCGAGACGAAGCGCATCTTGCTGGCCAGCTGCATCGAGAGCTTGCGCAGGTGCTTGAGGTGGCTGACGCCGGCGGGGTCGAGGACCACGACGGCCTCGCCACCGAGGGCGCCGTTCTTGGTCGCCCCGAAGGAGAGCACGTCGACACCGGCGTCGGAGGTGAACTCCCGGACGGGTACGCCGAGCGCGGCGGCGGCGTTGGCCAGCCGGGCGCCGTCCATGTGCAGCCGCATGCCGAGCTCGTGGGTGTGCTCGGCGAGGGCGCGGACCTCGTCCGGGGTGTACCGGGTGCCGACCTCGGTGGACTGGGTGATCGAGACGACCTGCGGCATCGCGCGGTGCTCGTCCTCGAAGCCCCACGCGTGCTTGTCGACCAGTGCGGGGGTGAGCTTGCCGTCGGGCGTCGCGACGGTGTGCAGCTTGAGCCCGCCCATCCGCTCCGGGGCGCCGCCCTCGTCGACGTTGATGTGGGCGCCCTCGGCGCAGATCACGGCGCCCCAGCGGTCGGTGAGCGCCTGCAGGCCGATGACGTTGGCACCGGTGCCGTTGAAGACCGGATAGGCCTCGACGCCCGCGCCGAAGAGTCCGGCCATCAGGTCCTGGAGATGCTCGGTGTAGGCGTCCTCGCCGTACGACACCTGGTGGCCGCCGTTGGCGAGCGCGAGCGCCGCCATCACCTCGGGGTGGACGCCCGCGTAGTTGTCGCTGGCGAACTGGCGTGCGTCGGGGTCGTGCCGGCGCTGTGCTGCGGTGTCGGCCACGGGTGATGTGCTCCGTTCGGTCAATCGGTCAGGCTGCGGCACGGATGCCGCGGGTCTCCGCGATGACGTTCTTGAGCTTCTTCGCCAGCGCCTCGAAGAACATACTCAACGGAAACTCGTCGGGGAGCACATCGTCGACGAGCTCGCGGGGCTGCTTGGTGAGGTCGAGGGCCTCGGCGCCGCGTGCCCACTTCGAGGCGGGGTGCGGGGCGAGATAGCGGCTGACCAGGGCGTAGCCGGCCTGCCAGTGCACCAGCTTGGGCCGGTCGATCCCGTCGCGGTAGAGCTGCTCGATCTCGGTGCACAACGCACCGGTCGCCTCCCGAGCCAGCTGCCAGTCGATCCGCAGCGTGTTGTCGGTCCAGCGGATCGCGTCATCGCGGTGCAGGTACGCGAAGAGCAGCTGGCCGCCGAGGCCGTCGTAGTTGCGGCTGCGCTCGCCGGTGACCGGGAAGCGGAACATCCGGTCGAGCAGGATCGCGTGCTGGACGTCGATCGCCTGTGCGACGCCCTCGGACTGGAGCTCGACCGCGGCCTTGAAGGCGGTCAGGTCGCAGCGCAGCTCCTCGAGGCCGTACATCCAGAACGGCTGGCGCTGCTTGATCATGAACGGGTCGAAGGGCAGGTCGCCGTGACTGTGCGCGCGGTCATGGATCAGGTCCCAGAGCACGAACGCGTCCTGGCTGCGCAGCTGGTCGTCCATCAGGCCACGGACCTCGTCGGGCAGGTCGACACCGAGCAGCTCGACCGCGGCCCGGCTGACCCGGCGGAAGCGGGCGGCCTCGCGGTCACAGAAGATCGCGCCCCAGCTGAACCGCTCGGGCACCTCGCGCACCGCGACGGTCTCGGGGAAGAGCACGGCCGAGTTGGTGTCGTAGCCGCTGGTGAAGTCCTCGAACGTGATGCCGCAGAACAGCGGGTTGTCGTAGCGGGTCGCCTCGAGCTCGGCCAGCCAGTCGGGCCAGACCATCCGGAAGACGACGGCCTCCAGGTTGCGGTCGGGGTTGCCGTTCTGGGTGTACATCGGGAAGACCACGAGGTGCTGGCGGCCGTCGGTGCGCTCACGCGCCGGCTCGAACGCCAACAGCGAGTCCAGGAAGTCCGGTACGCCGAAGCCGGCGTCGGCCCAGCGGCGGAGGTCGGCGACCAGCGCGCGGTGGTAGTCGGTGTCGTGCGGCAGCAGCGGGGACAGCTCCTCGACGGCGGCCGCGATGGCGCTCACCGCGGCCGCGACGCTCGCACGCGGGGGCGCACCGGCCGCGTCCAGATCGACGGAGCCGTCGGCGCGCTGCCAGGTGCGGATCTCCTCGACGGCGGCCTTCAGGCTGCGCCAGGCCGGCTGCGCCACGACGGGGGCGCCGCGGGAGTCGTTGCGGTCTGCGAGAGAAAGAACGTCCGTCATGACTCCCATTAGACAGGAAATATTCCTGTCCATCCAACCCGTGATCGACAGTCCTGGCTCACCATCAGCCCCGGGCGGCCTGTCGTCCGGCGACGAACGCGGCCACACAGCGGCGCACCTGGTCCTCGGTGTGGGCGGCGGAGAGCTGGACCCGGATCCGCGCCTCCCCGCGCGGCACGACAGGGAAGCTGAACGCGGTGACGTAGACGCCGTGCTTCTGCATCTCGTCGGCGATCCGGGCGGTCAGCGCGGCATCGCCGAACATGACCGGCACGATCGGGTGCTCGCCGGGCAGCAGGTCGAAGCCCTCGGCCGCCATCAGCTCCCGGAACAGTCGGGCGTTGGCCCGCAGCCGCTCGCGCAGCTCGCCGGAGCCCTCGACCAGGTCGAGTGCCCGCAGCGTGCCGGCGACGATGGCCGGAGCGAGGGTGTTGGAGAACAGGTAGGGCCGCGAGCGCTGGCGCAGCAGCGCGACGATCTCGCGGTGCGAGGCGACGTACCCGCCGGACGCGCCGCCGAGCGCCTTGCCGAAGGTGCCGGTGTAGATGTCGACCCGGTCGGCCACGCCGCACAGCTCCGGGGTGCCGCGGCCGCCGGCGCCGATGAAGCCGACGGCGTGGGAGTCGTCGACGAACACCAGCGCGTCGTACCTCTCGGCGAGGTCGCAGATCTCCCGCAGCGGCGCGAGATAGCCGTCCATCGAGAAGACGCCGTCGGTGACGACGACCCGGAAGCGCGCGTCGGCGGCGGCCTTCAGCTGCTCCTCCAGGTCCGCCATGTCCCGGTTGGCGTAGCGCAGCCGGCGGGCCTTGGAGAGCCGGATGCCGTCGATGATCGAGGCGTGGTTGAGGGCGTCGGAGATGATCGCGTCCTCGGGCCCGAAGAGCGTCTCGAAGACACCGCCGTTGGCGTCGAAGCAGGACGAGTAGAGGATCGTGTCGTCGGTGCCGAGGAAGTCCGAGAGCCGCCGCTCGAGCTCGAGGTGCTGCTCCTGGGTGCCGCAGATGAAGCGCACGCTGGCCATCCCGTAGCCCCAGGTGTCGAGCGCCCCGCGGGCGGCGTCGAGCAGCCGCGGGTCGTCGGCGAGCCCGAGGTAGTTGTTGGCGCAGAAGTTGAGCACCTCCGCGCCGTCCGCCACGATCTCGGCCTTCTGCGGGCCGCGGATGCCGCGCTCGCGCTTGGTCAGCCCGGCCTGCTCGATCCCGTCGAGCTCCGCGGTGAGATGGTTCCTGAAGTTCTGATACATCACAGCTCCGTCCAGTCCAGCACGACCTTGCCGACCCCGGCGGACGCCGCGATCTCGAATCCCCGCTCCCAGTCGCGGGCGGGCAGCCGGTCGGAGATGACCGACCCGATCGCGTCGCGCAGGGTGCCACTCGTCTGCAGCATCGCGCCCATCGCGTTCCAGGTCTCGAACATCTCCCGGCCGTAGATCCCCTTGAGGGTCAGCATGTGGGTGACGACCTTGCCCCAGTCGACGGCGAACGGCGAGCTGGGCAGCCCGAGCATGGCGATCCGGCCACCGTGGTTCATGTTGTCGATCATCTGCGGCAGTGCGGACGGCGCACCACTCATCTCGAAGCCGATGTCGAAGCCCTCGCGCATGTGCAGCGTGCGCTGCACGTCGGCGACCGATCCGGTCGTCACGTCGACGACGGCGTCCGCACCCATCCGCCGGGCCAGCTCCAGCCGGGCCGGGCTGACGTCCGTGCCGACGACGTACCGGGCGCCGACGTGACGGGCGATCGCGATCGCCATCAGCCCGATCGGCCCGCATCCGGCGACGAGGACGTCCTCGCCGACGAGCGGGAAGGCGAGCGCGGTGTGGACGGCGTTGCCGAGGGGGTCGAAGATCGCGCCGAGCTCGGGCTCGACGTCGGGATGGTGGACCCAGACGTTGCTGGCCGGGAGGCTGAGGTACTCCGCGAAGGCCCCGTCGCGCTGCACACCGAGCCCGATGGTGCGGATGCACATCTGACGACGGCCCGCGCGGCAGTTGCGGCAGGTGCCGCACACGATATGCCCCTCCCCGGAGACACGGTCGCCGACCGCGACATCGGTGACGAGCGGGCCGACCTCGACCACCTCGCCGTAGAACTCGTGCCCCGGGGTCAGCGGCGTCCGCACCGCTCCGGCCGCCCAGTCGTCCCAGCGCAGGATGTGCAGGTCGGTGCCGCAGATGCCCGTGCGCAGCACGCGGATGACCGCGTCCGCCGGTCCGCACACCGGATCCGGGCGCTCGACGAGCGCCAGCCCGGGACCGGCCTCGGCCTTGAAGAGCGCCTTCATGGCTCCATTGCAGCGCCCGCCGACCGTACAGAGCAACGGCCACTTCCTGCAGCGTCGGTTAAGTGATCACTTCACCGTAGTCTGGCCGGGTGGAGGTCCATCAGCTCACCATCCTGCGCGAGCTCGGCGCCCTCGGCAGCGTCACCGCGGTCGCCGAGGCGCTGCACGTCTCGCCGTCCGCGGTCTCGCAGCACCTGGCCGCGCTGCAGCGGCAGTTCGCGACGCCGCTGACCCGACGCGACGGACGGGTGCTCACCCTCACCGACGCCGGCCGGGTCCTGGCCCGCGCGGGTGCCGGTGTCATCGACGCGATGGCGGCGGCGCGCACGGCGGTCGAGGAGTTCGAGGACTCGCCGGGCGGCACGGTCACGCTGAGCAGCTTCCACAGTGCCGGGCAGGCGCTGTTCGGACCGTTGCTGCGGGAGCTCGGTGCCGGCCCCGGCCGGCCCGGCTCCCCCGACCTCCGGCTGACCGACGAGGACGTCGCCCAGCGCGACTTCCCGGCCCTCGCCGCCCAGTACGACCTCGTCCTCGCCCACCGGATGGAGCACAGTCCGCCCTGGCCCACCGACGACCTGCACGTCGTCACCCTGGCCCGCGAGCCCCTCGACGTCGCCCTCCCGGCCGGCCACCCGCTCGCCTCGCGCGAGCGGCTCCGTCCGCGCGACGTGGTCGGCGAGCGCTGGGTGACGAGCCGGGTCGGCTACTCCCCCGACGACGTCCTCACCGCCGTCGCCGCCCTCACCCGGCGCAGCGCCGACGTCGTCCACCGGGTCAACGACTACGGTGCCGTCGCCGCCCTGGTCGCCGCCGGCTCCGGCATCGGCCTGCTGCCCCGCTACACCTCCCCCCACCCGTACGACGACGTCGTCCTCCGCCCGCTGCACGGGCTCAGCACCAGCCGCACCATCGACGTACTCGCGCGGCCGGAGACCCTGCGCCGCCGCTCCGCGCAGCACGTCGTCCAGGCGCTGCGCCGGGTCATGGATCGGCTCGTTGCCTCGCAGGGAAGCGCCGCACGCGGTTGAATGGCGTCATGAGCGAGCATGCCTGGCTGGTGCGCGCCGTCGACCTGGCGACGAGCAGCGTCGCCGAGGGCGGCGGTCCGTTCGGCGCCGTCGTCGTCCGTGACGGGGCCGTGGTCGCCGAGGGCCAGAACCGCGTCACCCGCGACCTCGACCCGACCGCCCACGCGGAGGTGGTCGCGATCCGCGCGGCGTGTACCGCGCTGGCCTCCTTCGAGCTGCGTGGGTGCACGCTCTACACGTCGTGCGAGCCCTGCCCACTGTGTGTCTCGGCCTCGCTGTGGGCGCGTCTCGACCGGGTCGTCTACGCCGCCGACCGCGACGACGCCGCCCGAGGCGGCTTCGACGACCGCGCGTTCTACGAGCTCTTCGACCGACCCCGCACCGCGTGGGCCATGCCCGTGACGCAGGTGGTGACCGCCGAGGCCGCCGCGCCCTTCGACGCCTGGCTGGCGAACGCCGCCCGCACCGCCTACTGATCCGCGGGTCACCGGGTGGCGTACTGGCTGAGGTAGGCGTCGGCCATCCAGGTGTCCCGCTCGGTGCGCAGGGCGCTGCCGGTGAACTCCCCGTCGCGGATCATCAGGTACCGGGTGCCCGACGAGGCGGCCCACGGCCCGCCGGGGTCGTTCCAGGTCACGTCCACCGCGCGCCAGCTGTCGCCGATCTTGACCTTGTTCCACGCGTGACCGCCGCCGTCGGCCAGCTCCCCGGAGATGACGACCGACTCCAGGCCGGCCTCCTCCGCGACCGCGTGGAAGGCGTAGGCGTAGCTCATGCACACCCCCAGGGCGTTCACGAGGATGCCGTCGGTCTCCCACGCGTAGCGATAGTCGGCCGGGATGTCGGAGCGGTACTTCCCGGAGGCGGCGATCGCCGCGTCGTCGTAGTCGGCATGGTCGACCAGATACCGGTTGATGGCGCTGACCTTCTCGGAGACGCTCATCCCTGCCGAGATCTGGCTGTCCACGACCGCCTCGGCAGCGTCCGCGATCTTCGCCTGCCGGGCCTGCTTCTCGGCCGGCGGGTACGCCGCCTCGACGTGGATCACACTGCCGTCGAAGGAGAACTGGTCGAAGTAGGCCATCGCGTACGGGTTCTGGTAGACGGCCTCCTGGAGCGCGTCGTCGTAGGCGGGGATCCCCGGCTGGTCGAGGAACTCGGAGATGTCGATGGCCGTCGAGCCGGCGATCAGCTGGCCGGCGATGAACCGGGTGAGCTCGTTGCTGCCGAAGACCGGGTAGTCGGGCGGCGGCAGCTCCGGGCTGGGCTGCTGCGGCAGGTCGGTGCGGATCACGATGCCCGTCTCGCGCAAGCCGGCAGGCGGATAGTCGCGCTGCGCCCGCTCGTTGAACGTCGCGACCGCGGCGTCGATGTCGTCGACCGCCGCGGCGGGGATGAGGACCGGGTCCACCAGCCGGGTCCCCTGGCCCCGCAGCGGCACCACCCAGTCGGGTCCCTGGCGGCGCACCTCGGCCCGGTCGACGAAGGCACCGGTCGCCCGGGTCGAGCCCTCGATCGAGACGTACAGGAACCGGCTCGGCAGTGCCTCCAGGCCGCGACCGGCGATGTCCGCGCCGGCGTCCCACTTCCGGTCGGACCGGACGGGGAGCGCCTCCAGACCGCCGAAGTCGATCGGCGTCATCACCGACGCCTTCCGGTCCACGACGGCGATGACGCCGAGCCGGGCGTCGACCTTCTCGGCGACCAGCTGCGGCAGCCCGAGCATCGTCGACGCGTCGACGGTGGTCAGCTTCAGGAGGTCGTTCTGCGTGCAGGAGTGGTGGCACTTCTTCGTCACGGCCGAGGACCAGTTCGTGTCCGTCGTGCGCCCGACCACCTGGACCGTGTCGTTCAGGCTGCTGTCCTTGTGCTGCTGCAGGACGACGAGGTACTCCGTCGCGTCCGGGACCCGCGACCACTGCAGGAAGGCGTCCCCCTGGGGCGTCACCGACGACGTGATCTGCGCCGGGGCCGGCGTCTCGGCGGTGAAGTCGACCTGGGTCACGAGCGGCCGGACCCGCTTGCTGCCGTCCGGCTCGAGGTACTGCACGACGTACACGTGGGGGTTGAGGTTCCAGTACGTGCCGAGATCGGCGAGCGTGCCCTTCGCCCGGCCGTCGCGCCGCGTGATGTGCGACCGCTTGAGACCCAGCGGCGTGATCGCCAGGCGCGGGTCCGTGGTGGAGGAGGTCGGGTCCGGCAGGATGAGGATCGGCACCGGCCGGGTCAGCGCCTGGTCGGCGTACACCTCGATCTTGCCGGGGTCTCCCTGCCACGGATCCACGGCGTCCGCGTCGTAGGTCGCGGGGATGATCAGGTCGTCGTCGACACCGACGCCGCTGATCGGAGCGGTGTAGTCGTAGCCCGGGACCGCCTCCTCGGCCTGAGCGGTGGTCGGCAGCTCCGCACGCTCCCCCTCCAGAAGCCGCTCACGCAGCGCCTCCGACCTGCTCGGTCGGTCCTTCGATGGGTCGTCCTCGTCCAGCGCCAGGACCACGGTGACGCCGACGACGAGCACCAGGACCAGGGCGAGGGAGCCGAGCACCGCCAACCAGGGGAATCCACGCCGCCCGGGAGGTGCCGGCGGGTGCGGCGGGTACGGATGCTGCCCCGCCATCAGTCCTCGTCCATCCAGCTCGGGTGCTCCAGCGTCGGAGCGGTGACCCGCGGGACGGGCGCGTCGTCCTCACGCCGGGGCAGCACGTCCGCGCAGGCCTCGATGACGGCGCCCTGCGCGCGGGGGATCTCGCCCTGCTGCGCCGTGAGCTCGGCGGGCAACGTCGTCTCCGGCCTCTCCCCGCGACCCAGGGCGTCCATCATGGACTGCTTCCACTCACCGATCGCCCGGTAGTACGACACCACGACCGAGGCCTCCGCCGAGACCAGCTCCTCGATCTCGTCGTCGCGGATATCGGCGAGCGCCGCGTCGTACATCTCCTGCAGCTTCTCCGGGTCGAACTCGGTCGCCGCCCAGATCTCGCTGCTCCACACCACCTCGGCGTAGGTCTCGCACGACGCCTGCCGGTCGCCACCGCCCGCCTTGTCGTCCGAGTCCGCGGAGTCGCCACCACGGACCACGAGGGCGACGACGCCGATCACGGCCAGCACCAGCACCAGGCCCGCTGCCAGCCAGACGAGCGTGCGCCCCGTCCCCGATCCCCTCGGCGGGGGTCCCGCCGGCGGCGTCCAACCCTGCTGGTACGGCGGCTGACCGGGCGGGGGCGGCGGGTAGCCGCCCTGGCCGAACGGGGGCGTACCGGGAGGGGGTTGGTTCATCGGGGCGGGTCCTCATCTGCGCCGGGGCGCACTCACAGGCGGTGGAGCCAGACCAACTGGCCCGTGAACCCTTACCACGAAGCGGCAGGTTCACACCTGGTGTGACGAGCGGCGCACGAGCGCGACGGCCACCGCCAGCGCGATCGCGGCGGGCTCCTTGCCGGCGAGGCCGGGCGCCCCGATCGGCGTACGGACCCGCGCGATCGCATCCTGGTCATGGCCGAGCTCGGCGAGCCGGGTGCGGAAGCGTGCCCACTTGGCGCTGGAGCCGATCAGCCCGATCGACGCCGGCGCGTCGGAGCGGAGCAGCGCGTCGAGCAGGGCCAGGTCCTCGGCGTGGTCGTGGGTGAGGACGAGGACGTCGGTGCCGACGGGCAGGTCGGCGACCACGAGCTCGGGCAGGACCGGCACCCGGTGCGCCCGGACGTCGGCCGGGCCGGTCAGCAGCGGCGCGAGCCGGGCCTCGGCGAGCTGATCGGCCCGGGAGTCGACGAGGTGGAGCTCGAGATCGTGGCGGCTGAGCAGCAGGGCCAGCTCGAAGCCGACATGCCCCATGCCGAAGATCGCGACCGAGCGCCGGACCGGCACCGGCTCGTAGAGGAGCATCACCCGACCGCCGCAGCACTGCACGCCGTGCTCACCGGGCGCCCGGTCGGACAGATCGTGGCGCTCGGTCGCGGGTGCGGCGTCGGGGTCGTCGAGGAGCACCCGCGCCCGGCGGACGGCGGTCTCCTCGAGGTTGCCGCCGCCGATCGAGCCCCAGGTCTCCCGCGGGGCGACGACCAGCTTGGCGCCGGCCGCGCGCGGGGCGTGGCCGTGCACCTCGACGACGGTGACGAGCACCGCCGGCGTCCGCGTCGCGCGGAGGTGCTGGAGCGCACGCAGCCAGTCCATGCTCACCTGGTGCTCACCTCCGCACGCTCTCGATGGCCCACCAGACCGCCTCCGGGGTGGCCGGCGAGGCCAGCTCGACGGGTGTGCTGGGTGCGCCTGTCGGGACCTCGAAGGCGGCGACCGCGTCGCGCAGTGCCTCACGCACCGAGAACGCCAGCATCAGCGGCGGCTCGCCGACCGCCTTGGAGCCGTAGACGACGCCGTCCTCGGTGGCCCGTTCCAACAGCGCGACGCGCAGGTCGGCGGGCAGCTCCGACAGGCTCGGCAGCTTGTACGTCGACGCGGACTGCGTCGCGAGGCGCCCGCGGCCGGGCCCGTCCGAGCTGTCCCAGCGCAGGTCCTCGAGGGTCAGCCAGCCGACGCCCTGGAGGAAGCCGCCCTCGACCTGGCCGAGGTCGACGAGCGGGGAGAGGCTGTCACCGACGTCGTGGACGATGTCGACCCGGCGCACGGCGTAGGCACCGGTGAAGCCGTCGACCTCGACCTCGGCGGCCGCGACGCCGTAGGCGAAGTACTTGAACGGGTGCCCGGTCATCGTCGTCGCATCCCAGGACAGGCCCTCGGTGCGGTAGAAGCCGGCGGCCCAGAGCTGGATTCGGTCGAGGTACGCCGTGCGCACGATGTCCTCCCACGCGGCCTGCGACCCGAGGCGCTCACGCACGGGAACGAGCCGCGCGAGGATCTGGTCGCACGCGTCCTTGACCGCGGCGCCGTTGAGGTCGGCGCCGGAGCTCGCGGCCGTGGCGGAGGTGTTGGGCACCTTGTCCGTGCGGGTCGGGGCGAGCCGCACTCGCTCGATCGGCAGGTCGAGCGCGGTGGCGGCGACCTGGAGCATCTTGGTGTGCAGGCCCTGGCCCATCTCGGTGCCGCCGTGGTTGATGAGCACCGAGCCGTCCTTGTAGACGTGCACGAGCGCGCCGGCCTGATTGAAGGAGGTGAAGTTGAAGGAGATGCCGAACTTCACCGGCGTGATCGCCAGACCCCGCTTGGCATGGGGGGAGCCGGCATTGTGGCGGTCGATCTCCTTGCGCCGAACGGCGAACTCGCCGGTGTCGAGCACCTGCTGCCAGGCGCGGTCGAGGCGCGCGGCGTGCCGCACCGGCTGGCCGTACGGCGTCGCCTGGCCCTCGACGTAGAAGTTGCGGCGCCGCAGCTCCTCGGGCGCCAGCCCGAGCGCGGACGCGCAGCGGCCGAGGACGTCCTCGATGACGAGCATCCCCTGCGGGCCGCCGAAGCCGCGGAACGCGGTCTGGGAGGTGGTGTGGGTGCGGGCGATCCGGCCGCAGACCCGGACGTGCGGGATCCAGTACGCGTTGTCGATATGGCACAGGGCCCGCGAGAGCACCGGCTCGGAGAGGTCGAGGCTCCAGCCGCCGTCGGAGGTGAGGGTCGCGTCGAGCGCCTGCAGCCCGCCGCCGTCGTCGAAGCCGACCCGCCAGCTGGCGTGGAAGCCGTGCCGCTTCCCGCTCATCGTCAGGTCCTGCTGCCGGGTGAGCCGGACCCGGACCGGACGGCCGGTCAGGGTGGCGCCGAGGGCCGCCACGGCGGCGTACCCGTGGGGCTGCATCTCCTTGCCGCCGAACCCGCCGCCCATCCGCAGGCACTGCACCGTCACCTGGTGGCTGGCCAGGCCCAGCACGTGGGCGACGACCTCCTGGGTCTCGGTCGGGTGCTGGGTGCTCGACGACACGCTCACCTGGCCGTCGTCGTCGACCTGCGCGAAGGACGCGTGGGTCTCGAGATAGAAGTGCTCCTGCCCGGCGAGCTCGGTGACGCCCTCGAACACCCGCGTGCTGGCGGCGAATCCGGCCTCGATGTCGCCACGCTCCATCGTCGGTCGCGCGCCCTGGAAGGAGGCCGCGGCGATCGCGTCCGCGATGGTGACCAGCGACGGCAGGGGGTCGTACGCCACCGCGACGGCCGCCGCGCCCAGCCGGGCGGCCTCCAGCGTCTCGCCCAGCACCCAGGCCACCGCCTGGCCGTGGAACATCACCTCGTCGGGGAACAGTGGCTCGTCGTGCTTGGTGCCGGAGTCGTTGGTGCCGGGGACGTCGGCGGCGGTCAGGACCCGCACCACGCCGGGGACCGCGTAGGCCGGCGCGGGGTCGAGCCGCGTGATCCGGGCGTGCGCGTGCGGCGCCTGGACGGGGTGGGCGTGCAGCAGGCCGGTCGCCTGCAGCGCGAGGTCGTCGGTGTAGAGCGCCCGGCCGGTGACGTGCAGTGCCGCCGCCTCGTGGGGCCGGGCCTCGCCGACGCTCATGACGCCTTCCCTCCCGGCTGCTCGGCGAGCAGCCGCGGGAGCGCCTGCCCGAGCATCGCCGCACGGTACGCGGCACTCGCCCGGTGGTCGTCGAGCGGCGTGCCCGCGGCGGCCAGCGCGGCCGCGGCCGGGCCGATGCCCGCAGCCGTCCAGGCACGGCCGACGAGGGCCTGCTCCGCGGCCGTCGCGCGGATCGGCGTGGCCGCCACGCCCCCGAGCCCGATGGCCGCGCCGCGGACGACGCCGTCGACGACGTCGAGCGCGAAGGCGACCGCCACCGAGGAGATGTCGTCGAAGCGGCGCTTGGCGATCTTGTGGAACGCGGTGGTGGTGGCGAGCGGCAGCGGCACCCGGATCCGGGCGATCAGCTCGCCGGGCTCGCGGACGGAGCGGCGGTAGCCGGTGAAGAACGAGGTGAGCGGGACGGTCCGCTCACCGGCCGGGCCGACGAGCACCAGCTCGGCGTCGAGGGCGAGCAGCGCGGGCGGCAGGTCGCCGATCGGGGAGCCGGTGCCGAGGTTGCCGCCGAAGGTCGCGCCGTTGCGGATCAACCGCGACGCGAACTGCGGGAAGACCGCGTCCAGCAAGGGGATCCGTCCCGCCAGCCGCCGCTCGACCTCGCTGAGCGTCAGGGCCGCGCCGATCTCGACAGCATCGTCGCCGACGCTCAGGTCGCGCAACTCGTCGAGCCGGTCGACGGCCACGAGGAGAGCGGGCCGGGCACCACGCAGGTTGGCCTCGACGCCGAGGTCGGTCGACCCGGCGATGGCGACCGCGCCCGGCTCGCCGAGCAGGGCCAGCGCCTCGGCGAGGCTCGCCGGCCGCACCCAGCCGGGCAGCGTGTGGGGTGGCGCGGGCGGCGGCGGGGCCGTCGTACGGACGGCGAGGGGGTCGCCGGCGGCCGGGGCGCCGAGGGCCTCGGCCGCCTCGACGATCGGCCGGTAGCCGGTGCAGCGGCACAGGTTGCCCGACAGCGCGTGGGGGTCGAAGGTCTCGCGATCCGGGCGGTAGAACTCGGCGGCCATGCTGCACACGAAGCCGGGCGTGCAGTAGCCGCACTGCGATCCACCGTGGACGGCCAGCGCGTGCTGCACTGGGTGCAGCGCGGCGGGGGTGCCCAGGCCCTCCGCGGTGACGACCTCCTGGCCGGCCAGCGCGGCGGCGGGCAGCAGGCAGGCGTTGATCGCGGTCCACGCGGTGGGGACGCCGGATGCGGGGTCCGGTGCCGGCCGGGCGAGCAGGACGGCGCACGCACCGCACTCCCCCTCGGCACAGCCCTCCTTGGCGCCGGTGAGGCCGAGCCCGCGCAGCCAGTCGAGCGCGGTGAGCGGCGGCTGGGCGTCGACGAGCGCCCGGGCGGCTCCGTTGACCGTGACGGCGGCGCCCGGCCCGACGGCCGGCTCCGTACTCATCGCGACCAGCCTAGAGGAGTTCGGGCCGTCCGCTCAGCCGATCACCGCCAGGGCGAGCGCACGCGCCCGGTCGAGCGCGGTGTCGTCGCCGAAGAGCTGGCGCCGGGTGTCCGCGGCGGTGAGATAGGCGTCGATCCGGAAGGCGTCGTCGACGGGATCGGCGGCACCCGCCGTCGTCAGCTCGGTCTCCAGCAGGTCGAGCCACTCGCGCTTGAGCCGGCGCACGGCGTCGGCGACCGGGCCCCCGCGGTGACCGAACTCGACGGCGGTCGCGGTGACGAAGCAGCCGCCCGGGAAGACTCCCGCCCGCTGGTAGTCGACCCAGGAGTCGAGCAGGGCCCGCAGCCGCGCCCGCCCGGGCTCGGCGCCCCAGGCGGGCTCGATCACCGTCGCGGCGTACACGCGGCGAGCCTCGGCGACCGCCGCGACCTGGATCGCCTCGCGGGTACCGAAGACCGTGAGGATGCCGCTCTTGCTGAGCCCCGTGGCGGTCGCCAGCCCCCCGACCGAGATCGAGTCGAGTCCGTGGGTGGTGGCGAGATCCGCCGCGTGCCGCGCCGCGCGCCGCCGGGTCGCGTCGCCACGCGCCCGGCGCCCATCCACCGGAGCCGCCTCTCCTGCCATGGCCGACAGTTTATACGACCGACTGGACGTAAAGATCTCCGGCGACTACGGTGCCCATCAATGCGACCGACCGGTCGCACAGATCAACCGGGGAGGACCCATGGACCAGCAGCTCGAGGACTCGATCGCGATCGACGCGCCCCCGGCCCGGGTGTGGGCACTCGTCAGCGACGTGCGGCGGATGGCCGAGTGGAGCCCGCAGGTCACCTCGACCCGGCTGGCCGAGGGCGCCGAGCTCGGCGAGGGCGCGGCGTTCACGAACCGCAACCAGCACGGCGAGCTGGAGTGGACCACCCACGCCCGGATCGTCCGGTTCGCGCCCGAGGAGGAGATCGCCTTCCGGGTCGAGGAGAACTGGGCCGTCTGGTCCTTCCACCTCCGCGCCGAGGACGACGGCACCCTGCTCACGCAGCGCCGCAGCACGCCCGACGGCATCTCCGACCTGTCCCGCGAGCTCACCGAGGGCTTCCTCGGCGGCATGGACGTCTTCACCACGGCACTGCGCGAGGGCATGCGGCAGACGCTGACGGGGATCAAGGCCACCGCGGAGGCCTGACCGGCTCAGCGCAGCCCCGCGCGCGCCGCGCGGCGCACATCCTCGCTCAGCGCCACCAGTGCCGGGCTGTCGAGGCGCCAGCGCTGCCAGAAGAGCGGGACGACGACCGGGCGGGCGCCGGGCAGCCGGACCACCTCTCCCGCCGCGAGGCTGTCGGCGAGCTGCGGGTCGAGGAGCATCCCCCAGCCGAGGCCGGCCCGGATCGCCTCGTGGAAGGCGGCGGTGCTGGGCACCCGGTGCACGACGGCCGGTCGCCCCGCGCCGTGGGCGGCGAGCAGGTCGTCCTGAAGGTGGTCCTTCTCGTTGTAGACGACCAGCGGCATCGCCGCCCAGTCGACGCCCCGGCCCCGCCGGTGCCGCTCGACCAGCCGGGGCGCGGCCGCCGCGGTGTAGCGGATGCCCCCGATCCGCTCCACGATGCAGCCCTGCACCGGCCGCGGCTCCCCCGTCACGGCAGCCAGCACCTCGCCGCGCCGCAGCAGGTCGTCGGAGTAGGCCTGGTCCTCGAGGTGCAGCCGCAGCGCGGTGCCCGGCCGCCGCGCGACCGCGGCCAGCACCGGACGGAACCAGGTGGCCAGCGAGTCGGCGTTCACCGCGACCGCGAGGTCGACGACGTCATCGCCACCGAGACTCGCGGCCGCCTCGGTCCCGAGCAGCCGCAGTTGGCGGCCGAGCCGCACCAGCGGCTCCCCCGCCGGCGTCACGGTCGCGGGCGTCGTACGGCGCACCAGGACCTGGCCGGCCGCCTGCTCCAGTGCCCGCACCCGTTGGCTCACCGCGCTGGGCGTCACATGGAGGCGCCGGGCCGCGGCCTCGAAGGTCCCCTCCTCGGTGATCGCCACGAGCGTCTCCAGCTGGGCGGGGTCGAAGCGCATTCCCTCAGGTTAAGTGACGCTTAGGTTCCTGCAGGAACATTCGCTGGCCTTCACGTGGAGCCGATCCTAGGTTCGACCGTGTGCTCGCTCCCACCGTCGCCGGCCTGCTGACGACGGCGTCCCTCATCGTCGCGATCGGAGCCCAGAACGCCTACGTCCTACGCCAGGGGCTGCTCCGCTCCCACGTCGGGGTCGTCGTACTGATCTGCGCGGCGTCCGACGCGATCCTGATCGCGGCCGGCATCGCCGGCGTCGGTGCCCTCGTCGACCGGGCGGGCTGGGCGCTCGTGCTCGTGCGCTGGCTGGGCGTCGCCTTCCTGCTCGGGTACGCCGCCGGCTCGCTGCGCCGCGCCGCGCGGCCGGAGTCGCTGGCGGTGGTCACGGGCGAGGGCGGCGTCGAGAGCCGCCGCGGCGTGGTCACCCGCACGATCCTGCTCACCTGGCTCAACCCGCACGTATACCTCGACACCCTCCTCCTCATCGGCTCCGTCGCCGCCGCTCACGACGGCGGCGAGCCCGCCGGCCGCTGGTGGTTCGGGCTCGGGGCGGCGGCGGCGAGCGTGCTGTGGTTCTGCGGGCTCGGGTTCGGGGCCCGGCTGCTCGCCCCCCTCCTGGCGCGTCCGCGCGCGTGGCAGGTCGTGGAGCTGTGCATCGCGGCGACGATGGTCCTGGTCGCCGTGAGGCTCGCGCTGGGCTGAGCACTACATGTGCTCGGCCCCGGCCCTGATCGCGTCCCGGATCCGCGGGTAGGTGCCACACCGGCAGACGTTGCGGATCGAGTCGAGGTCGTCCTCGGTGATCGCGCGGCGCTCGGCCCGGACCCGCTCGACCAGCGCGACCGCCGCCATGATCTGCCCCGGCTGGCAGTAGCCGCACTGCGCGACGTCGTACTCCAGCCAGGCCTCCTGCATCGGGTGCAGCCCGGCACCGGGGGCGGTGTCGGCGAGACCCTCGATCGTGGTGATCTCGTCGTCCGGCCCGATCGCCCCGACCGGTACGGCGCACGGGTTGAACGCCTTGCCGTTGATGTGCGACGTGCAGGCCTTGCAGACGTTGATCCCGCAGCCGTACTTGGGTCCGGTCACGCCGAGGACGTCGCGCAGGACCCAGAGGATGCGGACGTCGTCCTCGACGTCGACCGTCACGGTCTCGCCGTTGAGCTGGAAGGTGTGCGTGGGCATGACGGCGACCTCAGGAGACGTGGTCGAGGCCGTTGACCGGCGACTCGGGAACGGAGGGGACGAACGGCTTCGGCTCGAAGTGGAGGGGGTCGTGGAAGTTGATCGGGAACTCCGTGGGCATCGTCCCGGTGGCCCGGGCGTAGGCGCAGGCCACCGCGGCCATCGACGCCGCGACGCCGGCCTCGCCGATACCGCCGGGCTCCCTGCGGTCGGAGTCGAGCACCTCACAGCGGAAGTCGAAGGGCGTGTTCCACTGCCGCGTGTAGGCCGAGTTGTCCCAGCTGGCCTCGAGGAAGTGGCCGTCGACGAGGTGGTTGCCGTAGCTCAGCGCCTGGGCCAGCCCGTCGGAGAAGCCGCCCATCATCTGGGCCTCGATGCCCAGCGGGTTGATGGCGAGTCCGCAGTCGACCACGACGGTCGCCCTCGTGACCCGCGGGCCGGTGACGGCGTCGCGCACCGTCCGGTTCACCGTCTCGGGCCGGCAGTCGATCTCGACCAGGACGGCGGTCGCCCCCTTGTACTCCTTGTGGATCGCGATCCCCTGCGCGGTGCCCGCGGGCATCGCGCGGCCCCACTCGCCCAGCTCGGCCGCCCGCCGCAGGACCCGCTTCACGATGCCGCTCTTCGCGTACCTCAGCCGGAACGCCACCGGGTCCAACTTCAGCTTGGCGGCCAGCCGGTCGACGATCAGCTCGTTGGCGCACCGCACGTCGGGTGAGTAGATGTTGCGCACGGAACTGGTGTTGAACCTGTCGACGTCGTAGTTCGACTCGTTGAGCAGCTGGGTGACGACCCCGAAGTCATAGGGCAGCTCCTGGCTCAGCAGGAACACGGTCTCGGAGAACCCGAGGTTGCCGAGCCCGGTGGGCAGGGCGGCGACCTCCGCGGTCAGCCGCTCGCCCAGGCCGTGGGTGAAGTCCGTCGACACCGAGGTGTGCCGCTGCTCGAAGCTGATGACGCTGCCCAGCAGGACCGTGGCCCGGATCCGCGAGGTGGCCATCGGGTGCACCCGGCCCTGCCGCGGCTCGTCGGCCCGGTGCCACATCAGTTTGACCGGCGCGCCGAACGCCTTCGAGGCGTGCGCCGCCTCGATCGCGGCGTCGCTGAACAGCTTCCGGCCGAACGAGCCGCCGCCCTGGACGACGTTGACGGTCACCCTGCCCTGCCCCATGCCGAGCGCCTTGGCGACCTTGGACTGCGCGTCGATCGGCGACTTGAGTCCGCCCCAGATGGTGGCGGAGTCGGCGCGCACGTCGGCGATCGCGCAGTTGGGCTCGAGCGCCGAACCGCTGCGGAAGTGGAAGACGAACTCGCCCTCGACGGTCGTCGCGCCGAGCTTGGGCACGGCGAGCGGCAGCTCGGCCCGGCGCAGCTGCTTGAGGATGTCGGCCGACGACCGGCCCGCGACCGTGCCGGCGTTCCACCCGACGTCGAGGGCGCGCACGGCGTCGATGCACTGCCCGAAGGTGCGCGCGCGGACGGCGACCCCGGTCGGGATGATCGCGACGTGGGTGACGCCCGGCATCGCCTCGACCGCCGCCTGGTTGCGGACCTCCTTCGCCGTGCCGTTGAGGTCTGGGGCACGACATACCATGGTCGGCAGCGCGCCCGGGACGTCGAGGTCCATGGCGAACCGCTTGCGGCCGGTGACCGCGTCCCGGGCGTCGACCCGCCGCTGCGGCGTACCGACGATCGCGTGCTCGGACTCCTCCTTGAGCTCGACCCGCACCTGGCGCGTGGTCTCCGGCGCGGCGAGGACCGACGCCTCGCCGTACGTCAGGGTGTTGCCGAGCAGGTCGGCGATCACCCCGCCCTTGACGGTCAGGGTCGTGACCAGCGCGCCGAGCTGGATCGCCGCCGCGTCGAGCAGCGCCTTGCGGGCCACGGCGGCGGCCACCCGGATCGGGGTGTACGTCGAGATCGTCGTGTTGGAACCGCCGGTCAGCTGGTTGAACAGCAGTTCCCGGCGCGCCGGGGCCAGCGTCACGTGCACGCGGTCGAGCGGCAGGTCGAGCTCGTCGGCGATGATCATCGCCGTCGAGGTCGTGATGCCCTGTCCGACCTCCATCCGCGGCAGCGCGAAGTGCGCGTCGCCCCGCTCGTCGATGTGGATCGCGATCAGCGCCGAGGTCGGCAGCGCGCAGTGGGTGAGGAAGTCGTTGAGGTCGTAGAGCTCCGGGACCTGCGGCACCGACGGGATCGGCAGGCCCGCGGCCTGCGCCGGCGCGGCGCCGAGCGCGAGGTCGGCGGCCACGACGAGGCCGGTCCCGCCCAGCACGTATCCGACGAAGGAGCGGCGGCCGAT
This sequence comes from Nocardioides sp. L-11A, assembly GCA_029961745.1. NCBI lineage: Bacteria > Bacillati > Actinomycetota > Actinomycetes > Propionibacteriales > Nocardioidaceae > Nocardioides > Nocardioides sp. L-11A. Next base: position 1,391,939 of record CP124680.1, on the reverse strand, counting down.
TCCGACAGTGGAGGGTGGTCCGGCGTTCGGTGGTGCGGGCGCGCCGGCAGGCCCGAGTGACTTCCCCATGACTGACTCTCCCGAGATGAGATGACGGTCACCCCAGGACAGCAGCAGAAGATTGGCCGAAGGTTGGTCCGCCCGGGTCGCCGAGTAGCCTGCAGGACGTGGACCAGGATCGCTACGGCGCGCGACCGCGCTGGCAGAAGCTGCTGCTCGGCCTGCCTCCGGCGGTCCTCCTGCTGCTGATCGGCGGCTACTGGACGCTGCTGTCGTGGGGCGTCATCGGCGACACGAAGTCCGAGACGTTCTCGGTCATCGGGCCGATCATCGCCGGGTTCGGCGTGGCCCTCGGCTGGGTCGTGCTGCAGCGCCGCCACTGACGGCGTCGAGGAACCGCGCGACGTCGCGGCGGGTGCGCAGCCGGTGCCAGGCCGGGCCCGTTCCCGTGGCCTCGCCCATCGCCGTGGCGTACCGCTCCCGGGTGCCGCGGTGCGTCGTCCAGGCCCACCACACGACGGAGTCCGCGCCGCGCCAGAACATCAGGCCACGCCAGGTCTCTCGGTTGCCCGACCACAGCTCCTGACCGGTGGCCGCACGGCGTGCGGTGCGACTGATCGACTGCCACATCGCCCGCCAGCGGGGCGGGTCCAGCCAGACCACGGTGTCGGCGCGCTCCCAGACCTGGGTGCCGAGCTTGCTCTGGTAGTTGCCGTCGACGACCCAGGCCTCACCGGCGGTGGCGAGCCGGGCGCGCTGCCGGAGCTGCTCGGCCGTGGCCGGCGTCCAGTCCGGTCCCCAGAACAGACTGTCGAGCTCGACGTACTCGACCTCGAGGGCCGCCGCGAGGCGGCGCGCGAGCGTCGACTTGCCGGACCCGGAGCTGCCGACGACGGAGACCCGGCGCATCAGCCGGCCCGCACGTGGGGCGTGATCAACGCGGTGCGCACCGATATGCCGAGATCCCGGTGTCGCAGGGTGGTGATCCGCCGGCCGGGCTGCACCGCGTCCTTCACCGGCGACGTCCGCCCACCGAGCAGCGCTGCCGCGGCCTCGATGTCCACCACCGTGTGGGTCAGGCCCCACAAGGTCGACGGTTCGTCTCCGGTCTCGTCGGGTGAGCCGACGACCTCGAGGATCACCTCGCCGAGACGGAGGAACAGCTGTCGCACCGGGGCCCCGGCGAGAAGGCCGTCCCGCTCCCGGCGTACGTCGAGCCCGATCGCCTCCAGTGCGGCCCGCGTCCGGGCGACATCGGGCGAGAGCAGGACGACGTGGTCGAGGTGCGTGACCCCGTTGGCGTGGGTCGCGGGCGTGGACGGTGGCGTCACCGAGGACGCCGTCGGAACGCCGTCCACGTCGGTCGCGGCCGCGTCGCCGGGCAGGTCGCGCAGGGACCAGCCCACGATCCCGGTGCCGCGCGCGCGGCCGACCAGGCGGATCCGGACGCTCCCGACCCGGCAGGTGCCGTCGTCGTCGACAGTGAACCCGGCGTCGCGCCAGGCGTGCGGAGGGTCGGCGACGTGGATCTCGTCGAGGGTCACGGCCACGCTCCGACCCTAGCGACGGCGCGGCCCGGTCAGGCCGAGACCGTGCGTGCGCTCACCCGTGGCGGCGGTCAGGCGGCGGTGTGGTCGAGGACGAAATGGGTGACCATGATGTCGGTGCGGGTGGGTGTGTCGTCACCGGTGGTGGGGGTGACCCGGCGGGTGCCGGTCGGGTCGATGAGGTAGTGGGCCCCGTAGGGATCGCGCCAGATCACGATCCCGGGGAACGGATGTCGCACCTGCCAACCGGCGTGGGTCTTGACCCGGTGATGGGTACGCGTCAACGGCCCCAGGTTGCCGATGCTGGTCGGCCCGCCCTCGCTGTAGGGGACCGCATGGTCCAGATCGACGTCGCGGGTGGTGTTCGCAGCGTAGGGGAACACGTCGGCGGGGTGGATCAGGTGCACCGCCTCACGCAGCCGGGCGGGGATCTCGTAGGCATCGACCGGTGCCTGGCCAGGTAGATCGATGACGGGGGTGATCCGGGTCCTGGCTCCCGCCTCACCGAGCAGTCGCATCATCCGGGCGATGGTGACCGGGCCATGGCCCTCCAACCGGGCGATCGGGGAATCGGCGTACAGGTGCAGGTACACCGTGGCCCGGACCTTCACCGGCCCGACCGAGAGGTCCAGGTCGGCGTGTGCGGTGGGATTGAGCAACAACGCAGCCGCGGCGACCCGACGGTCATTCACGGCCGCGTCCGGCTGCTGTTCTTTCAGTTTCTCCGCGACCGCGCTCACCGCGGCATCGATCCCCGCGATCGTGACCGCGTCCGCCTTGATGGTGAACGTCGCCATCCCGTGCCGGTTGACCCGCGACATGCGAGCACACCGCTCTTTCGCCGCAGCCTCCTCCCGGGCGCGGGCGAGCTCCGGCGCAGCGGCGGCGACCTTGCCGTCCACCACGGTCTCGAACCGGGCCCACGCCAACCGGCCGTCCGCGACCTCATGGACCTCGGCGTCGACCCAGGCTGCTTCCTCAGGAGTGAGGTCGCGGGTCGCGGCCGCGACGTGGCGGGCATGCGGCACCCGCACGGTGCCGGCCCGGACACCGGCCCACAGCCTCGGGAGGCGGAGGTGGAGGTCGACCGCATCCGCGATCAACCGGCGTGCACCATAGGGGCTGGTCTGGACCCGGGCCCCGAACGCCGCCGCGGCGTGCTCGGTGACCAGCGGCGTGCCAGCCCCACCCACACGACGAGCCCGCGACCGGCCCCGCCGATCATCGACCGGGAGCCGGTCGGGATGGTGCAGCACCGCCCACTGATACGCGGCCTCGAGGATGTCCCGCTCCGCCTGGAGGCGGGCAGCGTGACGGGTCGCGACGAACTCGAGAACCTCACCGGCCGACAAGTCGACCACCGCCCGATCACTGACCATGCCTCACCCCATCAGAGGGGTCCGACACAAAGCCCCGGCTCCCGTGCGGCAGGGTGATACCCGTGACCGGAGGCGCCGTCGAGATCCCCGTTCCCACGCTCGGGGAGAACCCGCAGGGGTTCACGACAGCGACGGTCCTGCTCGCCCCCGACACGCTGCTCACCTCCTGGGTCGAGGGCACCTCCGCGGTGCGCGTCGGCATCCTGGACCTCTCCGACCAGACCTGGCAGCTCCTGACGGGCGTGCGTGGCATGCTGCGCGGCGCCGTCGCGCTGCCCGGCCGGCGGGCCCTGCTGCTCACCGAGTACGGCCTGTTCGAGACGGATCTCCAGACACCCGCGGTGACGCGGAGGCTGACCGCGAGGATCGGCAAGCACAACGACGAGATCCGCCACCAGCACGACGGTCTGGTCGCGATCGGGCAGCAGGCCAAGACCACCGAGGCACTCGTGTCGATCGCGACACTGGAGTACGCCGGGCGGCAGCGCCGTACCCCGGCTCCGGGCCGGTCGATCGAGGTGGCCGCCGCCCGCGCCGGTGTCGCCCGCGTCCTCACCGAGCGCGGTGGGCTGCTGGTCGGCGCCACGAGTCCGCGCCCGGGCGAGCACGACCAGCGCCTCCTCGTCCTGGACGCCGCGCGCGAGGTCGTCGTGTCGGTGGCGATGCCGTGGGGTGTGGCGAGTGCTCATCTGTGGCGCGACGGGCTCGTCGCCGCTCCCCTACGCCTCGGGCGCGGGATCCCGCTCCTGGCGCTACCGGTGCTTCCGGGGCTTCCGGTCTAGGCGGGCCCCTCGCCGGCGGCGACGTGCTGGGCGAGGTACTGCTGGACGCCGACGCGGCCCATCGCGTCGATCTGGCTCTCGAACCAGTCCGCGTGCTTCTCCTCGTCGCGGACCATCTCCTCGAAGACCGCGGCGGTCCCGTGGTCCCCGAGCTGGTGGCACTCCTCGGCCGCCGCGTTGAACTGGGCGACCGCTGCGCGCTCACTGGCCAGGGCGAGGTCGAGCATCTCCTCGGCCGTCTCCCCTACCTGGATGGCATTGAGCCGCTGGACGTTGGGGTGGCCGTCGAACATCAGGATCCGGTTGATCAGGTCGTCGGCGTCGCGCATCTCGTCGATCGAGAGGTCGTAGAACACCTTCCCGAGCTTCGGCAGGCCCCAGTTGTCGAGCATGCGGGCATGCAGGAAGTAGGTGTTGGTGACCGTGAGCTCGAACGTGAGCGCCTCGTTGAGGAGCTCGACGACGCGGGGATCGACTGGCTGCATGACGCACCTCCGGGCGGGGATCCTGCCGCCGATGCTGGCACACGCCACCCGGGGTGAGGACAGACTCAGTTGGCCGGCCACGGCCGGTCCCGACCCTCGGACCCGTCGGTCAGCTCGCGGCGCCGTCCGCCCGCAGGTGCGCGCACTCGCGCTCGTGGTGCTGCTGCACCAGCGCCTTCACCGAGAAGATGCAGGACCCGCAGTCCTGGGCCGCACCCGTCGACCGGCACACCGCGCCGACCGACCGCGCGCCGTCCGCGAGGGCAGCATCGACGTCACGATCCGTGACGACGCGGCACTGGCAGACGATCATGGTTGTAGGTTAGCCGAACCTAAGTCCACTACCGAAGCCGCGTCTCACTCTGCGTCATCGGCCCCGTGGGCGTCGCGAGCGCGGCCCCATCCTTCATTCGGCCGTCCGGAGACGCTCGTCGCCCGTGTCGAAGAAGGTGTCGAGATAGTCGTCGGGATTGAGCTCACTGCTCCGCATCAACGAGAAGACCTCGGCACCCTCGCCGGGCGCGTCGTACATCTCGTAGGACTGGAACAGCGGCAGCACCTCGCCGCCGTCGAGACCCTCGACGTACTCCGCGGCCTCGGCCTCCGCCCTGGCGATCGCCGCTTCCGCGGGCGAACCAACTCATGAGCGGATCGTCGCAGGTCGCCCAAGGGGCCGCGGCCGGACCACGAAGACGCGATTTGTTATAACAACATGATGTAATGGAGCGGTGAGCAAGGACGCCCCTCTCTACGCGCAGGTCGAACGGTCCCTCGTCGCGCGACTCGGCGTGAGTCTCCATCCAGGCGATCGGCTCCCCACCGAAGACGAGCTGATCGCCGAGTTCGGCGTCAGCCGGATCACGGTGCGCCGGGCGATCCAGAACCTCGCCGCGCGCGACCTCGTCGTCACCCGGCGCGGACGGGGGACCTTCGTGACCTCCCCCAGCTTCAGGCAGCCCCTCACCGCCCTGACCGGCTTCGTCGAGGACATGGACGCGCACGGCCTGCCCGCGCGGGCACGCGTGGTCAGCATCGACGAGGTCGTCGCGCCCCCGGAGGCGCGTACGGCGCTGGAGTTGCCGCTCGGAGCGATGGCGACCCGCATCCAGCGCGTGCGCCTCGCGGTCGGGCGGCCGGTGTCCTTCGACGACACCTACCTGCCCGTCGATCTCGGCAGGCGCGTTGCGCAGGACGACCTGGAGAACGAGCAGATCTTCACCCTGCTGGAGTCCCGCCACGGCACGCCACTGGTCGAGGCCGCCTACGCACTCCGGGCGAGTACGGCGGACGCCGTCCTCGCCGATGCGCTGGAGGTCGCCGAGGGAAGCGCGATCTTCCGCGTCGAGCGGACGTCGTACACCCTCGGACAGCGGCCCGTGGACTACGAGGTGCTGCACTATCGCGGCGACGCGATCACCTTCACCACCCGCCTGCCTCGGGCACGCACACCGGGACGGGGGCAGTGAGCCTCGGGCTCTTCTCGGTCCTGTTCGCCGGATCGCTCGCGGCCGGTGCCCTCGGCGGTGCCCTCGGCATGGCCGGAGGCATCTTCGTCGTGCCGCTGCTGACCCTGGTGGCCGGCGCGTCCTTCCCCGACGCGGTGGCGGTCAGCCTCGTCTCGGTCGTGGCCTGCTCGTGCGCCAGCGCCCCTCAGTTCCTCGAGGCGGGCCTGACGAACCTGCGCCTGGCTGTCGTCCTCGAGGTGGCGACCGCCCTCGGGGCGCTGGTCGGCGTGACCCTGATCGGCGCGATCCCTCGCTCGGCGCTGTACGGGATCTTCGCGGTCGTCCTGTTCGGCTCCGCGCTGCAGATGGCGGCCGGCCGCAGCGATCACTCCCGGCCCGCGCCATCGCATCATCGACCTCGGCGTCTGGATGGCGGGTTCACCGAGCACGACGGAAGCGTGGTCACCTATCAGGTGGTCCGGCTGCCCTGGGGAGCGGCGCTGATGTTCGCCGCCGGATCGCTCTCGGCGCTGCTCGGGATCGGGAGCGGCGTCCTCAAGATCCCGGCGATGGACGCGGCCATGCGACTGCCCATCAAGGCCTCGTCGGCCACCGCGAACCTGATGATCGGCGTCACCGCGTGCGGCGCGGCGGCCGCCTACTTGCTCTCCGGCAGACTCGACCTCGACCTGTCGGCACCGGTCGTCCTCGGCTCACTCGCCGGATCGGTGCTCGGAGCCAGGTTCCTCGTCCGCACCGCCGCGCGGTGGCTGCGCGCCGTGTTCACGACCGTGCTGCTGGTCGTCGCCGTGCCCATGGCGGCGAACGCGTTCGGCCTGCACTGGGGAGTCTCGGCATGACCGCGGCTGCGGCGTCCGCCGCCGCGGACCAGGCCCTGGCCGGCCGGATCGCCACTCTGATGCGCGTAGGCACGGCCCTCGCCGCGACACTCCTCGTCGCCGGAGCCGGCCTCCGCCCGATAGGGGCGGCCGGGACCGCGACAGTCCTCCTCGGCAGCGGATGCGGTCTCCTGGTCCTGCTGCCGGTGCTCAGGCTGGTGCTGATGGCGGGCCACTTCGCCCGCCTCGCCGAGAGGTCCTACGCGACGATCAGCCTCGTCGTCCTCGCCCTGGTGATCGCAGCAGTCGTCGTCGGAGTCATGGCCTGAACAGACAGCCGCGCCTACAGATCCGCTACGACGCGGCACTCAACCGTCGGGGCCATCAGCGAGTCCGGGCTCAGCGACTCGCCGAACTGCACCGTGGTACCAGGTGGAATGGGGTCGGTGATCGTAGACGAGGAACCGCCGACGATCTTGTCGCCCCGCAGGTAGATGCAGTCCCACTCTGGGAGTTCAACGACGACCTCGGTGAGGTTCTTGACCTGGGCGGTCAGTTCGTTGCCGTACTCGCCCTTGTTGATCTTCCCACCGACGAAATCGAGGATCGCGCCTTCGCCGCCGAAGGCTCCCCGAGGTCCTTCGTCCTTGACGAACTCACCGACGACCTGGACCTGCAACTCGGCCGGCACCTCGGGTGCCTCGAAGCCGATCTGGAGAGGAGCAACTGGCACGGTCTCGCCCGGAGCCACGTAGTAGACGGTCTCCGACGTCGTGTCCAGGACGTCGCCGTTGGAGCCGACGAGGTTGAACAGCACCTGTACGTCGTAGGCGGCCAGATCCCTATTGGGATTGGTCAGTCGAGCGCCGGCGGACGTGTACCGGGTGCCGATGGAGTCCTCACCCGTCGTGAAGCCGCTGGTGACGACGAAGTCCTCGGCCTCCGCAGCGGCGCTGGCATCTTCCTTCGACGAGGAGTCACCGGAACCTCCGTCGGTTCCGATCACGCGCGAGCCTTCCCCGTCACCTGAGGAGCATCCGACGAGGGCACTGCTGAGAGCGGCGGCGAGCAGCCAGGTCAAAGAAGTGTGAACACGCATGCGCGGCACCGTATTGCACCCACGGGGCCAGCGTGGCCGGAAATCGACAGTCGGAACCGAGCTCACACGTTGAAGCGGAACTCCACCGAATGCTCGCATCGTGCATCACTTTGACCCATGAGCGCAAGCAGCCAGCGCCGCGGCGCGGCGATCTACCTGCGAATCTCCCTCGATCAGACGGGCGAGGGCCTGGCGATCGAGCGGCAGCGCCAGGAGTGTCACCGCATCGTGACCGAGCGCGGGTGGCGGGTCACCAAGGAGTACGTCGACCAGTCGATCACCGCGTCCGATGCCCGGAAGCGACGCCCGCAGTACGACGCCCTTGTCAGGGACTTCGAGGCAGGCCTGTACGACGCTCTCGTCTGCTATGACCTCGACCGCCTCACCCGACAGCCGCGCCAGCTCGAGGACTGGATCGACGCGGCCGAGGGACGGGGACTGGCGATCGTGACGGCCAACGGCGAGGCCGACCTGACGACCGATGCCGGTCGGCTGTTCGCCCGGATCAAGGCTGCGGTCGCGCGGGCTGAGGTTGAGCGCAAGTCGGCACGCCAGACTGCGGCGGCCCGGCAGCGCGCGGCTCTCGGGCGTCCGCCTCTTGGCGTGCGGCTCACCGGCTACCTCCCGACAGGGGAAGTCGTTAAGGAAGAGGCGGCCGTCGTGCGGCGGATCTTCGCGCTGTTCCACGGTGGCGAGTCGCTGCGAGGGATCGTCCAGACGCTCGCGACGGAGGGCATCTCTGCCCGGAACGGCCGGCCATGGAACCCGTCTACGATCCGCGGCATTCTCAGCAATCCCCGCTATGCCGGGCGCGCGGTCTACCGCGGCGCGGAGACGGGCGAGCTCGGCAGTTGGGAGCCTCTCGTCAGCGAGGACGTGTTCCGCGTCGTCAACGCCCGCCTGGCCGATCCCCGCCGCAAGACCGTGCGGCTCGGGACCGACCGCAAGCACCTGGGCTCGGGTCTCTACGCCTGCGGCGTCTGCGAGGGCCCAATCCAGGCATGGTCGGGCGAGCGCTACCGATGCCGCGACGGATGCATCACGCGGTCCATGGTGCCGATCGACTCCCTCGTCCTGGCGGTCATCGCGGAGCGCCTGCGCCGGCCGGACATGGCGGACCTGCTCGCCGCACCTCCGGAAGACGCTACGAACGCCATGGATGCCGTGACGGCCGCTCAGAACCGCGTCGACGCGATCGCGGCCGACTACGACGGCGGCCTGATCGACGGCACCCGGTTCGCCGTGGCGACAGCAAAGGCCAAGGCCGAGCTCAAGACCGCCGAGGGCAGGTTGGCGCAACTGGCACCCAACGAAGCGCTGGCAACCGTGCTCGCGGCACCCGATCCTGCCGAAGCGTTTCTAGGCTCGTCACTCATGGCCCAGCGCGCGGTGATCGGGACGCTGACAACAGTGCACCTTGACCGGGGCACGCGCTACACCAGGACCTTCGATCCGGAGACAGTGCGGATCGGCTGGCGGACGGGAGCGAGCTCGTGAAGGGCGACGAGGTGCTGTTCTCCGTGCTGATCTTCTGCCGCGGTCGCGACGACGACCACGGCAAACGGAACCTCATCACCTTCCACTATGGACGACCCAGCCACGGCCACATCGGACCGGAGAAGCCGGGCCAGATCACCGCACCAGAGCCGATCTGGTGGAGCGAGGACCGCGTGAAGAACGAGCGGCCGATGCGCCTGGGCGAGAGTCGGATCGACAGCCGGCACGGATCGTTGCCGATCGACACCGGTCGACTGTGGTGGCGAGGCACTGATGGGTCCGGCGGTTGGCATCCCGACCAGGTCACGGCCGAGCATCGCGCTTCGGCACATCGTGTCTGGCGTGCCGAGTGCCCCGTCTGCCGGCTGGCCGCGAAGGTGCGCGACGACAAGCTGCTCCCGGTCCTCGAAGTACTACGAGCAGGGACCACGACACGCCGAGTCGCTGAGCTCTCCGTGCTGGCGCTCCGCACTAACCTGCCGAAGCAGCGATCCTAGGTAGGCAGCCTCGCCCGTTCCCAACAGAGGCAGGCGGCCTGTCTGGGGACCGAGACGCGACAGGCGCCCGTGGTACGGCGGTTGATCTGTCCTGCCCACGTGCAGGGCATCTCCGTGAGGACACCGCCCCATGGTCGCTATCTCCGGCGGCACCGCTGCCACCAACGCGCGCGCACGCATCGCTGCCCTCTCTCGGTCCCGGGAGGCCGACGACCCCGAGCTGCTCGACGCGCGTCGGGACCTCCGCACCGCGCAACTCGAAGCGCACATCCGCAAGGTGGTGGACAGCGCTCCCCCGTTGACTACCGAGCAGCGGCAGCGGCTCGCCCTCATCCTCGCCGGCACGAGCCGTGGGTGAGCCCGATCCGGCGACCTGCGACCACAGGAAGTCACCGTGACGGCCCGGACGGACGAGACATACGTCCAGGTGCCGCGGGCCCTGCTGCGGAGCACGTCCTCACCGCTCGACGTAGCTGTGTGGTGCGTCATCGCGTCCTACCGCAAGTGGCGGACGAACGCGACCAGCGAGGCCTACCCGAGCCGTGCGCGGGTCATGGAACGGATCGGCCGCGAGGGCATCGACCCAATGCCGATCAGCCGTGCCACGGATCGGCTGCAACGAGCAGGTCAGCTCAGCAAGCGCCGGGCGTACGTCAACGGAAAGTGGCGGACCTACTACCGGCTACCCAGGCCTGAGCAGTACGTCGAACTGCCCACCGATGTGCTCGACCTCCTACGCGCGAACAACGCGCGGCGGATCACGCCCGAGCTTCTGCGATCGCAGCTCCGCTGGATGGACCTGTGCGGAGGCTCGGGCTGGACCAGGGACAGCCTGAGCCAGTTCGCAGAGACCTTCCCTGGAGCGTCCACGCGGACGGCAAAGGCACACCGAAGCGCCCTCGTGCGGCACGAGCTCCTGCAGGTGGAGACCTGGCCCGGAAAGCGGACTGTGACCCGTGTTCCCTGGCTCTTCACAACCGGGGCAGAATCCCGCTCCCTTGCGGCGTACCCAACGGCAGTGACCGGGGAAGCAATGCGCTCCCGACCGGGGCAGAATCCCGCTCCCGACCGGGGCAGGATTCCGCTCTCAGCCGGGGCAGAATCCGGCTCCGAACCGGGGCAGGATCCTGCTCAAGGAACGACCTCCCGAGGAACGACCTCCCGAGGAACGACCTCCCAGGACCAATCTCCCGTCGATCCAGCCAGCCACCCATCCATTCATGCATCGTCACCTTCCGTATCGGGAGACATCTGCAGATCACCCACTCACTCAGCGTCCAGTTCCGTAACGCGTGGGAGCCGCGAACGATGGCTGGCTGGCGATGAGATGAATGACGGAGACGCGGAGAACCGCCAACTGACGACTGCCGCGACTTCCACCACGACGGCCGGTGGAGGCGAGCAATGCAATGCGCCAACGGAACTGAACGAAGCGCCCACACGGAAGCCGGCGCGCTCCCTGTCCGGGCTGCAGGCCTATCTCCAACGCCTCGACCCCGATGGATGGATGGACGTCTGCGAAGTCGTCGGCCGGGCCCAACACCTTCCCCCCGGCCAGCGGAGAGACCTGAGGGCACTGGAGCTGGTCGTGGCCCAGCTGCCGCAGAGGAACCATGCCCACGCAACCGATGACCAACTGACTGATGCGCTCACGAGCGTCTACGTCGCCGAGGCGCAGTCGCTCCAGGCAACCGATGAGAGGAACAGCGCGTGAAGAAGTACCCATGCGAGCAGTGCAAGCAGCCGTGGACCACGCACACCATCACCAAGAGGTCCAAGGGCGTCGAGTGGGTCTGCCCGCAACCTGACCGGCTGGCCGGACCAAGCAGCAACGATCGGCTGCGTGGCTGACTGGATGCGAGCCGCCGGCGACGGGCGCCGGCTCACCCACGCGGCGGTCCCGCCCACGCGGCGCGCATGGGCACGAGCCAGCCGGCCAAGAAGCTCCTGCGGCGGGCGAGCTCCGACCAGCGCCCACGCGCGCCGACGCACGAGCAGCCCGCCACGAAGTCGACCACCGCGACCACCGCGACGAGCAGCCGGCGGACGAGCAGCTGGGGAACGACCATCGCAACGACGACCAGCCGGCGATGCGCACTCCTCGAGATCGGGCCAGGCCGTCTCTAAAGGCGCTCGACTTCGCCGCGTCCCTTCCTGCGCCATCTCGTGCCCTCGATCTCGAAGGTCATCTCCGTCGTCTCAATGCAGTCGTCCGGGGTGTCTGTGGGGTCGGGGAGGACGAGGCGGAACTCGTGATTCCCGCCGGAAGGGACGCCGCCGGACTCGCCAACGACGAGCCTCCCGAGAAAGGGATGGTCATACACCGGCCGAACAGAGGTGATGGGCATGGAGCCGGTGTTCTGGACGCCGAAGTAGAGCATCGACGGCAGGTCGTGGTGGTACTCGCAGATTCAACCCCTGATCTGGACCGCCCTGGCGGCGGCTCGTAGCCGGGATTCGTGCGCCGCCTCGTCTCGGGCGTGCGCAGCCAGCACGTCGAGACGCGACTGCTCTCCTGAGCGGATGGTGACGACGGCCGCGAGGACCGCAAGGATCGTGCCGACCGCGCCGACCCAGGTTCCGGCTGCCTCGACGGCAGCGATGTCGACGTCACAGCTGCTCGCATCAGCCGAGCATGAGGCCGCCGAGCGCGGCGAAGCCCGCCGTGATGATCGGATGAGAAGCGGCGAGGGCGCCCAGCCGACGGATGCTGGAGGGACGGTCGGGGACGTTACTCACGAGGGGTGAGGCTAGCGGCCCCACCTCGCCGCGAGTCTGGCGTTTTTCGGCAGAGTTCCCGATAGTGAGCGGGGCCGTATCCCCAGCTGTTCGCCGGGGCCGCGCCCCACTCAGAACGGAGTGTAGGCCGGCGTCGGCTCACAGAGGGCTGTCCACTCGACATGCCCCTGAACTCTCGGCGGACGTCGACGGGTCATGCCACCATCGGTCGGCATGAGTGACGGATTGGGGCCGAGCCCGCATTCTCAGGCCATCTTGCGTCTCCTGCGGCGCGGAGACGTCGTTGCGGAGTGGCGGCGGGAGCGCTTCGAACGCGAGGAGCGCCGGGCCGACAAGCTGCAGGAGGCGATCGAGCGCAGGGTCGCGATGGGCGACCTCCTCAACGCGGTGAGGGAGGACGAGCGGCTGGAAGAAATGTTCCGCGTGGCTGTCGACGCAGCGGTCTCGTCGACCTCGGACTTGAAGATCAAACTCCTCGGCGGGGCCGTGGCATCGGGCGCGCTCGTCGACGACACGGCCAAGGTCGATGAGTCGGTCATCCTGCTGCGCCTGGCCACTGAGCTCGAGGTGCTGGACCTGCGCGCGATCGTTGCGATGAGCCGCGCCTCCCGCGAGGAGCGGCACGAGTTGGGTGCTCGACCGGTGAGGTTTCTCGCGGACACGCTCGGGATCGGTCCAGCGATCGCGCGACCGATCCTGAGTCGTCTCGAGCAGCTTGGATTGGTCGAGCGTGTGCCGATCGGCTCGGTCTCCGATGCGTCGCAGGACGGCCGCGAGTACGACACGATCGAGGTCGACTACGACTGGAACCTGACCGACACGGCTGGGGAGCTACTCGACCTCCTGCACGACCAGTAGCCCCATCGAGGCGACCAATCGCCTCCTACATCGCTAGGCCCATCGTCGCTGCGGTCTCGACGACCTCGGCCACTGCGACCGACGACAAGTAGCGCGGCCACTCGGCCACCAGGCGACGAGCAGCCGGGGACGACCACGCCGACCGGGGCCGAACAGCCCGGTCACGGGCACACGCTCACCCACGCGTTGCCCGGCCACGGGCACACGCTCACCCACGCGTTGCCCGGCCACGGGCACACGCTCACCCACGCGTTGCCCGGCCACGAGTTCGACCACGACGGCGCCGAGCAGCCGGCGACGGCGGCGGTGGTGGTCGATGACCTCGGCCACTGCAACGGACGACGAGCTGCCCAGCCACTTGCTCGACTTCGGCGACGGGCGACGTCGGAGAGCGTGCAGTCTCCACGGTTCTCGGGCACGTCCCTTGGCGGGAACGGCGCGGCCAACCTCGCCTCGCCACAGGGCGGAGAGGCGTACTCACGGCGGCGAGTGTCGCCCTAGATCTAGGGCATAGCGGCGCGGCGACCTGGAAGGATCCTCACGTGCATGACTTCTTGAAGAGCGTCCCTGACGTCGCATGGGCCGCCATCGTCACGGGCCTGTTCCTCTTCATACAGAACGTCTTGAACACTCGGCGGGAGGACCGACGTCGCAGGGAGGACGCCGACGAGCGGGAGGCTGACCGCGAGTTCCAGTTGCAGCAAGCCAACCAGGCCAGGACCGATGCGCGTTCCGAAGTCTGGCGCGAAGCGCGACAGGAAGCCCACGAAGCACTTGTCGCAGAACTGCGGAAGGCCAGATGGATGGTCACGTGGCGGCTTCTGAACTTCTCGGAGACCACAGGAAGTTACACCGGCAATCCGGAGGACTTCACCGATGAACTGCTCAGCGAAGACGAGCGGGACGCCTTGGACAACGCCGGCGCTCGGGTCGAAATCATCGGATCGGAGAAGTCGAAGCAGGTGGCGGCGGACGCGCAGTCGGTCATCGCAGCGTTGTATCTCGAGTTCGTTCGGCTGACCTCGATCTTCGACGGCGACCGTGACGGTGATCTTGAAGAGCGGAAGAAGATTCTCGCGGGGATGAAGACGATGACCAGTGATTTGAGGGACAGCATCGAGGTGTACGTCAGCGCGGTCCGTATCGATCTGGGCACGGCTGACTAGGCATCGTCCCGACGCGAGCTCGACCACGGCGACGATCAGCCCGCCCCGAGCAGCCCGCGCAAACTCGACCACGCCACGACCACCGCGACGGACCACGCGCAACCCGGCCAGAGCTCGACTACCGCCACCGGGGGCATCTCCGGGCCGCGAACGGACAGCCAGGATCAGCCGGCCGAACGCTCACGAACTCTGCCAGGAGCATGGAGACCGTCGACGAGCTGCTGACGATGGCGGACCCGGCGAGTACCCCGAGAGGAGGACCGCGACGAGGACCAGGGCAAGCCCGAGCAGCCCCGGCCACGAGCTGGCACGACAAGCCTCGGCACGAGCACCGTGGCTGGCGGCACGCCACCGCATTAGACCCCGCGAACCTCGAGCGGTTCGGCATGAGCCGAGTACGGCACTTCCGGGCGCTCGACTCCAAGCCGCTCGATCACTCGGCCGGGTGGCGTAGGACGCGGTTCCGCGAACCGGCTACGTTGCCTTCAGGAGGACCGCCGCGCCGTGCCACCGGGCCTGGGTTCGACCCACCGAAATCGCAGTGTGACTTTGGCTTGAATATTTTTCACGCCAATGTCACACTAGGGCTATGGAGGCAATGCACCGTCTCGCCGACGAGATCCGCGAGGTGTTCAGCGACCGCGGACACAACATCGACAAGGCCACCAGCCTCGACCCCGCCTTCCGGCGCAGTCGTGGCCCTCAGTCTGCCCTATCTCGCAACCTCGTGCTCGACACGATTGAGGAGACCGCGGGCCGGTTCGGCATCGGCGTAATCCCGGTGTCTGGCGGCGGCTGCGACCTCCAGTTGCTGGTGGACGACGCCGACCGGCGGTTCCGGGTCCGCAAGGCCACCAAGGTCGTCGACGAGGAGACCGAGACCGAGACCTTCGACGTCATCGTCGACTCCCCCGCCATCCTCGACATCACCGACGCCGAGATCGAGTCCCTTTGGCGCCACGAGCGGTGGATCTTCGGCTACACCACCGACGACGGCGGCATCGTCGACGACATCTTCGCGGCCCGCGCCGTACGCGTGACTGGCGACGTGATCTTCAAGCTCGTACTGGCCGACGTGACCCTTCTGGGCCTGGCGGGCTTCTCGCCCGACGGCGACCGGTTCATCCCGGACGACGAGGACGACCTGCCCGGCTTCGACTCCGACCGCGACGACGACACCGGCTTCGCGGCCGGTGGGACCGGAGCATGAGCACCGCGACCACGATCAGCGTCAACGGCGAGCGCCTGCAGCGCATGCGCACCGCCGCCGGCTACTCCCGCACCGAGCTCGCCACCATGGTGGACGTCAGCGCCAGCGCGTTGACTCGGCTCGAAGCGGGGCAGCACGACGTTGACGCTGGCGTCATCGAGAACCTCGCCCGGGTGCTGCACTGCGCGCCCCAACTTCTCGCGCGGCCGCTCCCGGACGTGCTGTTCACCCGTCCATGGCTGCGCGCGTACGCTGACGCGCCGAAGAAGGTCGTCGACCAGCACATCGCGGACACCTTGCTCGCCATCGAGGCGTTCAAGGGTCTCGGGCTGCGACTCGTTCCGGACTCACTGCCGATCTTCCGCGGTGACCTCAACGACGAAGAGGCAATCGACGATTTCGCCGCGACGGTCCGCGAGGCCGCGAGCATCGACATCGACACTCCGATCCCGAACGTCACTCGCGCAGCCGAGCGACTCGGCTGCGTGGTCCTACCGCTGGAGTCCGAGCTCGGGAAGCACCTCGGGATGTCGATGTACGTCGACGGCATCCCCGTGCTTCGAGTCGCCAGGCCTTCCGGCAACGACGGCGTGCCGGGTGATCGACAGCGGTTCACGCTTGCCCATGAGCTTGCCCACCTGACGCTTCACGCCTCGCATCCGGCACCCGACACCACCGAGGAAGCAAAGGCGATCGAGAAGCAGGCGCACCGCTTCGCTGGCGCCTTCCTGCTTCCAGGCGATGCCTTCCTCGCGCACCTCGACGAACTCGGTGGCCGCGCAACTCTCTCGACGCTGACGAAGATGAAGGGACGGTGGGGCGTCGCGATCAAGGCGATGGTGATCCGGCTTCAGCAACTTCATCGGATCGACTCCGACCAGGCACGCAGCCTGTACAAGCAGATCTCGTCACGTGGCATGAACAAGCGTGAGCCGGTCGAGGTCGTGAACGAGCGCGCGATCTGGTTCGCCCGCAGCGCTCGCGATCGGATGGGCGACGGGTTCGAGAGCGCTGCCTCGGAAGCCGCTTTGCTCGACACGATCTTCATCACCTCGTGGATGGCGTGGGAGCCGGTAGCGGAGTCCGCGCCAGTCATCGACCTGGCAGCCCGCCGGGTAAACCGTCGAGGAGCGGCCATCTAGGCCCGAGCCGCTCAACGCTCCGGGCGTGGGAGCACCAGGAACCTCCTGATCGCCGACGGCGTAGAAGTCGGCCTTCACCCGCGTCGTCGTCGCCCTGGTCCCCGGTGGACCGCCCGGAGAACCTCGGGAACCGGGCGTCGGCGTTCTTGCGTCGCCCGGCCCGGTTCTGCACTGTCGGGGACGAGCAGCGGGCGGACGGCGTATGAGCAGCCGCAAAATGCTCGGCCAGGAACCATCCCCGGTGGCTCCTCCCGCGCGTCCGCCTCGGAGACAGGGACGATCCGCCTGGGCTGCTGCGATGCTGGATCCATGTCCGCACACGACGACTACCTAGCTCGACAGGCCATCCGAAGCATCAGCGACCGCACCCGTCTCACCTCCTGCGCTGCGGCCGAGCGCCCGGACCTGTGGGCGCTGCCTTCTGTGCTGGGCCCAACCATCTCGAACACTCGCGCGCTGCTCGTCGTCGACCCGAACGCGTTTCCGAGTCGACCCGAGGAGTATCGGCTCTTGATCGTCGCGGACGATCTCGAGCTGGAGGACGTGAGCAAGTACATGGCAGCTGCCCAGGAGATCCTGGACCGAGAGGTAGAGCAGGGTCACCCAAGTGGGGTCCTGTGGAGGTACCTGCCCGACGATCGCAGGATCGTGGTGTTCTCTCGGCGATAGCGCCATTGGCGCCCAGCCCGTGGCCGGCCGTCTTCAGCATGCTTCGGCGCGCGATACGGTCCGGGACCATGAACGTGGAGCGAAAGAGTCAGACCAGCGGCTTCCAGTGTGCGACCTGCGGCGCGCCCGTCGACTTCGTCAAGGAGATCCGTCGCACCGCACAGCGCGACATCGTCCTCAACAGTTACCAGTGCTCGACCGACTCGAGTCATCACGTCGGCGAGCTCGTCATACCTGGCGCCGACGAGGAGTAGTCCGCAGGCTCATAAACGAAGGACTCGGCGGCCACACCTCTGCGAGGAGGGCAGCTACGAGGACCAGGGCGAGCAACGAGCTGGCACGAGCATCCGTCAACGGGCGGCCGGTCCCCCGCGCATTGCCGGCCCGCGGTCCACGGTGCAGCGAGCAGCAGCCCCAGGCCACGTCCTCGACCAGCGCTCGGAGGGCAAGGACCCGCTCTGGCCACACGAGCTCGACATTCCTGCACCTCTGGGCAACCAGGCGCACGTGACGCGCCGAATGGATGCCCGGACGCGGCGGGCAGACGGCCGATACTGCCCGTCATGGCCGACGATGACCTGAGCGAAGACCAGATGGACAAGCTCGCCGATCTGGAGCTTGAGCTGATCGACAGCCAGCTGCGCGTCAAGGAGCTGAGGCAACAGCTGGTCGACGAGCTCCGCCGACGCAACCGGCTGATCACGCAGGGGCTCGACTGGTACGGACGCACTGAACGATGGGCAGTCGACGTCGCCGACATCTCGCGGTCCACGGTGCAGCGGGCGCTCGCTGACGCGTCGATTCATGAGGGGTAACTCCCCGACACGCCGATTGTCACCTTCCCGTTGAGCGCGTGCTCCCGCGAGCGTTCACCGCATGCCGACTGACAATCGACCACAGCCACGCGGGTGCCAGACACGAGGGACGTGCGCCAACGGCCACGTCACAGAGACGCGAGCAGCGCCCGGGCGGGTCACATGGACGGGGCCGTGCCAGCACGACGGGTGCTCCCTGTTCATGCTGGCACGGCGCATTCCGTCACGCAGGCGTGACCTTCGGCAGGACGTCGTCGGCCAGGCGAAGGAGTAGGCGCGCGAGCGCCCGCATCTCGTGGGCGTTGGCGTCGACCTCGAGTGCGGTCCGGCCGCGGCCGATGAGTACGAGCTGCGGCGGGTGCAGCACGACCGGGCCTACAGCACCCTCCGCGGACTCCCGCTGCGATAGGGACACGTGGAAGGCGCCAACCTGCACGGCCACCTCGTGATCACGAGCAGGTCCGTCACCGAGCTGCGCGTCCTCGTACGAGTGGCCGTGTGGCAACCTGCACCAGGTGGGGCACTCGACATCCGAAGGCAGCTCCAGCCACCCCAGGCGGTTGGTCGTCAGCACGGCGCTCACTCCCCCGCCCCGACGACCGCGGCGAGGAGCGCGCCGTCGGCAACCGCCGCGTAGCGCGCCGTCGTCTCGGGCATCGCGTGTCCCAGCAGCTCTTGCACTGCTCGCAGGTCTCGCGTGGCGCCGTACGCGCGCGTGGCGAACCGGTGTCGCAACTGGTGCGCGGTCACGTCGCCGGGCAGGGCCCCACGCATGAGCTTGCCGACATGTGGCCCGGTCAGGTGCCCTCCCTGCGAGGACGGGAACACCCACGTGCCCACGTCGTACGACGCGTCGCTCTCAGACCACCTCGCGTGCTCGCCGCGCTCCTGCCGGCGGCGTGCGGCTGCGAGCGCCGTGGAGAGCGTGCTGCCGGCGGCGATCGGCACCAGCCTCGTGTGTCCGCCCTTGCCCGTCACGATGAGGCGCGTCGTGGTCACGTTCGACCAGACGAGTCCGGCAATCTCGCTCACCCTCAGTCCCGCGTGCGCACCCAGGAGCAGCATGAGGCGGATCCGCTCGTCTGCGCCGGCCAGTGCCTCCCGCACGGTCGCGTCGTTCGCCGGCCGCGGCAGGCCGCGAGGTACGCGCACCGGCTCGATCGGGTCGGCTGGCGATGCGTCGATCAGACCTTCGCGGACCGACCAGCGGTAGAACTCCCGGACCTGGGTCCGGGCGGACTTCTTGGTTGCGGGGCCCCACTCTGGATTGGCGAGCCAAGCCTCCAGCTGCGTCGTTGTGACCCGCCACGGATCGGCGGACACCTCGGCCAGCATCGTCAGGTAGTGCCGGCGCACCTCGACGCTCCCGGGTCGCATGGCGCGGGCGCGGCACGACGTCAGGTGCTGCTCGATCGACGGCCACCAGCCAACCGCGGCCCTCTTCGGCGTGGGTCCCGGGCGCCGTGGCTGAGACCGGGGCACGCCTGCCGTCGGCGCCCATTCGAGGTGACCGGCGCCGACAGCCCAGGCGTAGAAGGCACGGAGGGAGACCAGCACCTTGCGCCGCGTCACCTCAGACCAAGACTGCGCACCGACCCACTCACCGATGTGGAGGGACGTGACGGACCACGGCGTGCCGACACCTACTCCGAGTCCGACCGCGACGGCGAGCCACTCGACATGCAGGAGGTAGCCGGCAACGGTGCTCTCCGCGAGCTCCTTGCGGTGCAGGTGCTCCCGCCAGCCGTCGATCGCGCGAACCCACACGGGCGGCAGCGGCGTGCGCTGACTCTCCCGGCGGGTCACCGGTCAGCACCGATCGTCGTCATGGTGAGAACCGGCACCAGACCGAGCGCCGTCAGGTCGGAGACCTCACGCTCGATGTGGTCCTGACACGACCACGTGTAGTGGCCGGCGCCGCCGCACCAGCACTGACCGCGGCACACGTCGTGCTTCCAGACGACCAGCACTCGCGGCGCTCCCGCGGTGCTGTCGTGGGTCGGGCACCAGCTGCAGACGGGCGTCGGCCCTGTCTCACGGCGGGTCACCGCTTGCGCAGCGACCTCGTTGAGTGCGATGTTCATGGGTGGTGAGCCTCCTGCGCTCCGTTGCTCGGTCTGAGCCACGGAGCCAGGGGGTCACCGGCTACTTCTTACTAGAAGTTGTTGCTCCGTGTCGGAACTCGACCACGTCACCGTCAGCCATGACGTAGTCCTTGCCCTCCATCCGGACCTTGCCGGCCTCCTTGGCCTTGGTCATCGACCCGGCGGCGACGAGGTCGTCGAAGGACACCACTTCGGCCTTGATGAAGCCCTTCTGGAAGTCGGTGTGGATGACGCCGGCGGCCTCGGGGGCGGTGGCGCCCTTGGCGATGGTCCAGGCGCGCGACTCCTTGGGGCCCGCGGTGAGGTAGGTCTGCAGGCCGAGGGTGTCGAAGCCGACCCGGGCCAGCACCTCCAGACCGGGCTCGGTGACACCGGCCTCGGCGAGGAACTCGGCGGCCTCCTCGTCGTCGAGCTCGATCAGCTCGGACTCGAACTTCGCGTCGAGGAAGATCGCCTCGGCGGGGGCGACGAGCTCGCGCATCGACGCCTTGAGGGGCTCGTCGGAGAGCTCGTCGGCGTCGCAGTTGAAGACGTAGATGAACGGCTTGGCGGTCAGCAGCGAGAGCTCACGCAGCAGGGCGCGGTCGATGGAGGTGGCGATGATCGGCGTACCCGCCTCGAGCGCTTCCTTCGCCTCGCGAGCAGCCTCCAGGTTGGCGGCGAGCTCCTTGACCTTGCGCGCCTCCTTCTCCAGCCGGACGACGGCCTTCTCCACCGTCTCGAGGTCCGCGAGGATCAGCTCGGTCTGGATGGTGGAGATGTCGTTGCCGGGGTTGACCTCGCCGTCGACGTGGGTGACGTCCTCGTCGCGGAAGACCCGGGTCACCTGGCAGATGGCCGCCGACTCGCGGATGTGGGCGAGGAACTTGTTGCCCAGGCCCTCGCCCTGCGAGGCCCCGCGAACGATGCCGGCGATGTCGACGAACTCGACAGTCGCGGGCAGCTGCCGCTCGGACCCGAAGATCTCGGCGAGCTTGCCGAGCCGCGGGTCAGGCACGCCTACCACGCCCACATTGGGCTCGATGGTGGCGAACGGGTAGTTCGCCGCGAGGACGTCGTTCTTGGTCAGCGCGTTGAAGAGCGTCGACTTGCCTGCGTTGGGGAGACCGACGATGCCGATGGTGAGTGCCACGGGGGGCGATTCTATGGCCGCGCGGCCCGGCCGCTCACATCGCCGCGACGGCGGCATGGTCGGCGGCATGGTCGGCGGCATGGTCGGCGACGTGGGCGGGGCGTCCCCCGAGCGAGAGCCCCGTCCACGCCGCCGTGCCGGTCAGGAGCCGTAGAGGGCCCGGGCTCCCGCCGCGTCGGACGCCTGGAACTCCAGGTCGGCCGAGCTTCCGTTGCACTGCGGGTAGTGCATGATCGACGACGCGTCGTACGGCGTCAGCGGCCGCCAGTTGTTGTCCTCGAAGCAGGTCCCCGCCTCCGGGCGGGTGTGCTCGTGGCGGAAGCCGAGGGCGTGACCGAGCTCGTGCCCGAGGATGTCACCGGGCTCCCAGGTGCCGGAGCTCCAGATCGAGTCGTCGACGAGGACGTTGCGCTGCCGCTTGGCGGTGCTGGGGAAGAACGCCCGCGCGATGTACTGCGAGGTGCTGACCGGCTCGACCGAGAACAGCACGTTGCCGTTGCGGACGTTGCAGCTCGCGTCCTGCGCGGGGACGTAGACGAAGTCGATCCGCGACGTGGCCGCCTCCCAGAGCCCGGCGCCGGCGCTCATCGCGGCCACGATGTCCGCGTGGCGGCTGCCGAACCGGGTGCTGACGCAGTAGGTCAGGTTGACGGCCTGGGCGGCACTCCACTTGTCGTCGCGGCCGCTCACCGTGTTGACGACCAGGCCGTTGTCCTTGGTCCTGGCGCCGACCATGCGGTCGTAGAACCTGCGGAGCTCGGCCCTGGTGCTGATGGCCTCGTCGCCGTTGACGACGTAGGCACCGTCGACATCGACGTACGTCGCGGACTCGAACTCACGGAACGTCGGCACGTCCGCGGTGCTGGTGGCACCGGCGGAGGTCGACACCGCCGCAGCCGTGAAGGCAGCGACGAGGCACGCGACTCCGGCGGAGATCTTGTGGACCCGAGAAGACAACATGCAAGAACCTTTCGATGGAAGGGGTGGTGCGCGCACATCGAAACGCCGACACCCCACCGTCGACAAGAGATCTTGCGGCTCAGAAAGGAGCAGGGTCCGTGGCTGCACGAATGTGAGCCACGGCCGCGCCGATCAGGCGGGCACCCCCGGGTGGTACGGATCCATCGAGCCGATGTGCCGCTGCGACTCCTCGAGTCCCTCGTCGGACGGCTTCTCGCCCTGGCGGAAGACGCGGTCGCGCTGCTTGGCGCGCACGTCGGGGTGGGCCTCGCCCGGGACCGCGAAGCCGAAGTGCTCCTGCGCCTCGCGCACTCCCCAGACCCGGTCGCTCAGCGGCGGGATGCCCAGGATCGCCGGAGCGGCGATCTCGACGGCCGCGGGCGCCAGCAGGCCGAACAGGGCCAGCCGGGCGTTCATCGAGCGCGCGAAGAGCTGGTGCAGCAGCCGGTTCGGCCACAGCACGAGGGCGTCGGTGATCGGCCCCTGGCGCAGGTTCGCCATCTCCCGCAGGTGCTGGGGGTACGTCGAGACGACGCCCTTGCTCATCACCCAGATCGACGGCCTGAGCAGCGCGCGACGCCAGCCCGGCAGGGTCGGCGGCAGGGCGACGGCGAGCGGCAGGATGAAGTGGATCATGTCCTGGGCCGCCTCGGAGGCCGCCAGCCGCGGGCGCCACTCGGCGAAGAAGGCGCGCACCTCCGCGCGGTTCGCCGGGACCTTCTCGGGGTCGATCGTCTGCAGCTTGGCCGCTTCGCGGCACTCGGCCCAGAAGCGGTCCTCCTCGGCCTCGCTGAGCCGGCCGGGGCCGAACCTCTCGTAGCAGTACAGGATCGAGTGCCAGGCGGTCACGTGGATCCAGAGCTGGGAGTCGCCGTCGTTGGCGTCGTACTCGCCCCCGGTGACGGGGTCGTGCCCGACCGCCTTGGAGTGCACCTTGACCAGGACGTCGGCAGCACGGGCGGTCTGCTCGGCGCCGGCGAACATCACCATCCCGAAGTAGCGCAGCGTGCGGCCGTAGCGCGTGTTGGGCCGGTACTTCACGCCCCCGGACTGGACGACCGCGGCGGCGAGGTTCGGGTCGAAGTGCTCGATCGTGACCGCCCGGGCGAAGCCGAGGACGTACGACGTGGGGTGGGCCCACACCTTCCAGGTGACCGAGTCGGGCCCGAAGAACCCGTAGTCCGCCATCGGCTCGAACTGTGCCGCCAGCTGCTTCCTCGTCTTGAGACCGAGCATCCGGGACTCCCCTCGTCTGTCGCTGGCCCGTCATTTGCTACAGGCCTGTAGGTTCGCCGAAATTTACAGCACTGCAATATCGTGCGGAAGGTGACGGAGGACACCCGTACGCCCCCGCGGAAGCGCCGGTACGCCCAGCGTCTCCCCGTCGAGCAGCGGCGCGAGCACCTCCTCGACGCGGCGCTGCGGGTCCTCGTCCGCGACGGCTACGAGAAGGTCTCCGTCGAGGCGATCGCCCGGGAGGCCGGGGTGACCCGCCCCGTCGTCTATCACGCGTACGACGGCCTCGAGCCGCTCCTGCAGGCGCTCCTCGACCGCACCCAGCGCCGGGCCCTGGCCTCCGCCCTGCGCCTGATGCCGGCCAGCAGCCTCGAGAGCGAGGTCGACCAGTGGATCCTGCAGGCGGCCGGCGGGCTGATCGACGTCGTCCAGCGCGAGCCGGAGGTGTGGCGCCCGGTCCTGGGGCTGACCCGGAACGCGCCGGCCGTCGTCCGCGACCGGATCGAGTCGACCCGGGAGCTGATCCGGGGCTATGTCGCCGATGCCCTGCGGGCCGGCCTCGCCCGACGCGGTGGCCCCGACGTCGACGTCGACGTCCTCGCCCACCTGGTGCTGATCACCGCCGAGCACTTCGCCCGGCTCACCCTCGACCAACCGGACCGTTACGGCCGAGCCCGCCTCGTCACCGCCCTGGAGGGGCTGCTGCACGCCGCCGCCCCGGCTGACTCCCCGGCTGACGCCCCGGCCGACGCCCCGGCGGACGCTCAGCTCTCGAAGCGGTCCGACAGCGCGTAGCGCAGCAGCGCCACGTCGCCGATCGCCCGGCTCTCGACGAGCTCCGCACGCCGCTCGGCGCACCACGGGAACCCGCCGTCGCCGACGAACCGCCGGGCCCGGGAGTCCCCGACGAAGAAGGGCGCGACGACCAGCTGCAGCTCGTCGGCGACCCCGGCGGTGAGGAACTGGGTGTGCACCGACCCGCCACCCTCGACCATCAGCCGGCGCACGCCCCGCGCGCCGAGGTCGGCGGCGAGCGCGTCCATCCGCACGTCCGGGCCGAGCGCGACCACCTGGGCCAGCCCACCGATCCGGCTCTCGAGCCCGGGCCCCGTCGGGTCGGGGCAGTAGACGAGCTTGTCGCCGTCGCCGAGGGTGAAGAAGCGCGCCCGGGGGCTGAGGTCGCCCCGCGAGGTCAGCGTGACCTTGATCGGGCCGACCGGCAGGCCCGCCGCGACCCGGCGCCGACGGCGCTCGACGGAGCGGACCTGCAGTCGCGGATCGTCGTTGCGGACCGTCGCCGCGCCCACCAGGATCGCGTCGCAGCTCGCCCGCACCTCGTCGACCCGGTCGAAGTCCGCGTCGTTCGACAACAGCAGCCGCTCCTCGCCGGCGCTGTCGAGATAGCCGTCGAGCGAGACGCTGCAGCTCAGCAGGACGTAGGGCCGCTCGCCCATGTCGGGCCTCCCTTCCCCGCCGGGACCGCCGGGACGGACGACGCCCGCGAGGTGCGCAGCACCAGGATGCCCGGCAGCGTCGCGACGAGCGACATCACGCCGTAGACGACGGCGACCTCCACGCCGGTGGCCGCGCCGGGCCCGGCGGCGGCGAACGCCCAGGCGGCGGCACCCTCCCGCGGTCCCCAGCCGGCGACGCCGACCGGGAGCGCCGAGGCCAGCAGGACCAGGAGCGCCAGCGCCAGCAGCCGGGGGGTGGGCAGGTCCACGCCGACGATGCGGGCGGCGAGCAGGAACACGACCGCGTGGGCGCCGGCCGCGAGCGCCGAGAGCAGCAGCACCCGCGCCCACACACCGCCGAGGGCGGCTGCCGCCTCGCGCCGGGCCCCCACCCCGACGATCACGGCGAGCGTCAGCACCGCGGCGAGCGCACCGACGGCCCAGCCTCGGAGCGCGCCGGGCAGCAGGGGTACGGCGGCCACCGCGAGCGCGGCCTGCACGACCTGACCGCTCCCCCGGTCCCAGGCCACCGACCGCAGGCCGAGGCCCAGGGCCGCGGAGTCCCGGCCGTGCCGGTAGCCGCGGTGCAGGTCGCCCAGGACGCCGCCGGGCAGGGTGGCGTTGAGGAGCTGGGCGCGATAGCAGGTCCGGTACGCCGCCCCGAACCGGATGCCGACGCCGAGCCCGTGGGCGATCAGGCTCCACCGACGCGCACAGCAGAGGGTCGTCGCCGCCGTGACCGCCAGCGCGACCACGAGCCCGCGGGGGTCGGTGTGGCGCAGCCCGTCGACGAAGGGCGCGGCGCCCAGCCGGACCGCGAGGACCGCGAGGATCGCCGCGGCGGCGAGCAACCGGAGGCACGCCCAGCGTGCGGCCTGGTCCGTGGTCCCGTCGATGGCGACCTCCCCTCCCCTACTCCTCGTCCCTGCGTACGGCGTGCGGGGCGATCCGGTTCAGCACGCCGGCCACCTCGGCGGCGGTCCGCTCCCAGGTGCCGAGCCGCGCCCCGCGGTCCGCGGCGGACCGTCGCCACCGCTGACGCAGGGCGGGGTCGCCCAGCCAGCCGCGGAGGGCCTGCCCGAGCGCGGCCGGGTCGCCGACCGGTACCAGGGCGCCCGGCAGGGTGCCGTCGCCGGCCCTCCCCAGCGCCTCGGGATGGCCGCCGACGTCGGTCGCGATCGCCGGCAGGCCGCGGGCCAGGCCCTCCGCGAGCGCCATGCCGTACGACTCGCGGTGCGAGGGCGCCAGGACCAGGTCGCTCACCGAGCGGAGCTCGTCGAGACCGGCCGGCGACAGCGGGCCGGCGAAGTCGATCCGGTCGGCGAGCCGGCACCGGCGCGCGCGGTCACGCAGCCGCGCCGCGTAGGGCGGCGCCAGGTCGAGCGTCCCCACGCACCGGCAGGTCCAGGCGAGGTCGCGGACCTCGGCGAGGGCGGCGAGCAGGTCGTCGTACCCCTTGGCGGGGGTGACGGGCCCGACGCAGAGCAGGGCGGTCCCGGTGGCCGACCCGGCGACGGGCGGGCCGGGGTCGACGCCCGGCACCGCCACGTGCACGCGCTCGGGCGCGACGGGAAGCCGGTCGAGCACCCACCGGCGCGCCCATCCGCTCGTCGTCACGACGGCGGCGACGGCCCCCAGCACCGCGGGCTCCGCCGGCCCGGAGCCCGGCATGTGCAGCAGGACCGCCACCCGGAGCCGGCAGCTCGCCGCGACCAGGACGTCGGTGCTCGACGCGACCAACCCGTCGATCAGCACCACGGCCCCGTCAGGCAGGTCAGCGAGTACGCCGTCGAGGCCGACGGCGCCGATCCGGTGCTCGCGCACCGGGCGGCCCAGCGCGACCAGTCCGGTGGCCAGCCGGCGGTCGTAGACGTTGCCCCCGCTGGCGCGCCGCGGGTCGTCGACGGCCTCGGGCACGAGGAGATGGACCGTCACAGCGCGCGCTCGTAGGCGGCCTGCGCGATGTGCGACTCGTGCAGGGTCACCTCGAGCCCGGTGAGCGCCCGGCCGCCCGCGCCCAGGTCTCCGGCCCGGGCGCGCTCGGCCAGCCGGTCGGCGATCCAGCGGGCGAGCACCTCGGTCGAGCTGTTCAGCCCGGCGAGGTCCGCGACGGCGTCCTCCTCGTCGAGGTTGCGGTAGTGCAGCCGGCCGAGCACCTCGCACACCGCCTCGGCGGCCCGGCCGATGTCGACGAGGATCCCGTCGGCGTCGAGCTCCGGTCCGGCGAAGGTCGCGTCGACGACATAGGTGGCGCCGTGCAGGCGCTGCGCCGGTCCGAACACCTCCCCCCGCAGGCTGTGGGCGATCATGATGTGGTCGCGGACGGTCACCTTGAACATCACGGCTCCTGGTAGTCGATCGAGTGGCACAGTCCCGGCAGCTCCCCGGCGGCGATCCGCGCCAGCACCGCGGGCAGCTCACCGAACGGCGAGCAGCCGGTGAGCAGCACGTCGAAGACGGGGTCGCGGAGCAGGTCGAGCGCGAGCGCGAGCCGGTCGCGGTGGCTGCGCACGTCGCGCCGGGCGGGCGCGACCGCACCGACCTGGCTGCTGCGCAGGGTGAGCCGGGAGGAGTGGAAGGCCTCGCCCAGCGGCAGGCTCACCGGCCGGTCGCCGTACCAGGACAGGTCGAGGACGGTGCCCTCCGGACCGGCCAGACCGAGCGCCCGGCGCAGGCCCGCCCCGGTGGCACTGGTGTGCACGACCAGGTCGCTGTGGCCCGGATCGGCGTCCGGTCCCGCGAAGCCGGCGCCCAGCGCGGCCGCCACGGCGGCGCGGCCCGGGTCGGTGTCGACGAGGGTCACCCGCACACCTGGGACGCCGACCGCCAGCCGCGCGACGCAGCAGCCGACCAGGCCCGCCCCGACCACGGTGACGTGGTCGCCGAGCAGCGGCGGCGCGTCCCACAGCGCGTTGACGGCGGTCTCCACCGTGCCGGCCAGCACCGCCCGCGCCACCGGCACCCCCTCCGGCACCGGGACCACCGCGCCGGCCGGCACGACGTACGCCGTCTGGTGGGGGTGCAGGCAGAAGACGGTGCGTCCCACGAGCTCGTCCGGGCCGCGCTCGACGAGCCCGACGCTGAGGTAGCCGTACTTCACGGGCCCGGGGAGGTCGCCCTCCTGGAAGGGGGCCCGCATGGCGGCGTACTGGCTGGGCGGCACCCGGCCGGCGTGGACCAGCGACTCGGTGCCGCGGCTGATGCCCGAGCGCAGCGTCCGGACCAGGACCTCGTCCGCCGCAGGCTCGGGAACGGACACCGGCCGGATCTCGCCGTGGCCCGGCCCGGTGATCCAGTACGCCCACGCCACCGCGGGACTCCTCTCGTTGAACCGACCTCCAGCGCTCGTCGTACCCGTGGGTACCACCGGAGGACACGGAGCTGCGATGGATCGGGTTCAGTTCGGCCCGGCGAACCGGGTGACGGCGGCGCGCGCGGTGCTCGCCGTCGGCGTCGCCGCGCTCACCCTCCGCGGTCTCGCGGACCCGTTGTCCGGCAGACTCACAGCCGTCCTGGTGACCGTCAGCGCCGTGGCCCTGCTGCTCGACGCCGTCGACGGGTATGTCGCCCGCCGGACCGGTACGACGAGCGCGTTCGGGGCGCGTTTCGACATGGAGACCGACGCCTTCCTGATCGCCGTGCTCAGCGTGCACGTGGCCCCGCGGCTCGGCTGGTGGGTGCTCGCGATCGGCGCGATGCGCTACGCCTACGTCCTCGCCGGGTGGGTGCTGCCGTGGCTGCGGCGACCGACCCCGCCGCGGTACTGGGCCAAGGTGGTCGCCGCGGTCCAGGGCGTCGTGCTGACGGTGGCGGCGTCCACGCTGCTGCCCGATCCCGTGTCCCGGGTGGCCGTCGGCGCGGCCCTGCTCCTGCTCGTGGAGTCCTTCGGGCACGACGTGGTCTGGCAGTGGCGGCACCGCCACGACACCGAGCCCGTCACCCCGCCACCGGCGGGACTGGTCACCGCGACCGCCGCCCTCGCCGTCTGGCTCGCGCTCGCGCCGCCCCACGTCGCCGACGGCATCGGACCGGCCGATTTCACCCGGATCCCGGTCGAGGGCCTGGTGCTGGCGGCGCTCGCGGTCGTGCTGCCGCCCTGGGGCCGACATGTGCTCGTCGTGGCACTCGGGCTCCTGGTCACCGCGCTCGCCGCGCTGCGCGGGCTGGGGCTGGGCTTCGACGTCTACCTCGGCCGCTCGTTCCACGTGCTCGGCGACTGGTCCTACCTGCCCAAGGGGTACGAGGTGGTCCGCGACACCCGGGGCGGGCTGCTCGCGACGCTCACGCTCGCGGGCATGCTGGCGCTGGTCGCGGTACTGGCCGTCGTCCTGACCTGGTCCGTCGGCCGGGTCGCCCGGGCCTCGGCCGCGCACCCGCGCCGGACCTGGCGCTCGGTGGCTGCGCTCGGCACGGTGTGGGTGGTCTGCGCCGCCTCCGGCTCCCCGGTCGACCACGTCGCCGCCGCCGGGTCCGCCGGGCTGGTCGTCGACACCGTCGACCAGGTCCGTGCCGACCGCCGCGACACGGCCGTCTTCGCCCGCGAGCTCGCCTCCGACGCGTTCGCCGCGACCCCTGGCGACCGGCTGCTGCGGGGGCTGCGGGGCAGGGACGTGCTGCTCGTGTGGTTCGAGAGCTACGGCCGGGCGGCGCTGGCGGAGAGCTGGTTCGCGCCGTCGGTCGTCGATCTGCTGGAGCAGGGCGACCGGGAGCTGGCCGCCGCCGGCTACGACGCCCGCAGCGCGTTCTTGACCTCGCCGACCTTCGGCGCGGGCAGCTGGCTGGCGCACGCGACCCTGCAGGCCGGGGTGTGGACCGACAGCGAGCGGCGCTACGGCCAGCTGCTGGACAGCGACCGGCTCAGCCTGACCGGCGCGTTCGGCGCCGCCGGCTGGCGCACCGTGTTCTCGGTGCCGGCCAACACCCGCGACTGGCCCGAGGGCGCGGCGTACTACGGCTTCGACGAGCTCTACGACTCCCGCGACGTCGGCTACCGCGGGCCGCGGTTCGGGTACGCGCCGATGCCCGACCAGTACACGCTCGACCACCTCCGCCGTACCGAGCTGAGGCCCGGGGAGCGGAGGCCGGTGTTCGCCGAGATCGACCTGATCTCGAGCCACCACCCGTGGGCGCCGGTGCCGGAGCAGGTCCCGTGGGCCGACGTCGGCGACGGGTCGGTGTACGACGGCATGCCGGCGCGGGAGCCTGCCGGTGTCGACGGCCGGCAGCACCCGGACACGGCGCAGGCCGACTACGCCGCGGCCGTGCGGTACACCTGGCGCACGCTGATCTCGTTCCTGGTCACCTACCCCGACCCGAGGCGGGTGGTCGTCATCGTCGGGGACCACCAGCCGCACTCGTACGTGAGCGGGAGCGACCCGGGGCACGACGTACCGATCACGGTGCTGGCACAGGATCCCGCCGCCATCGCGCGGATCGACGGCTGGGGCTGGCAGCCCGGCATCCTGCCCGGGCCGGGCGCGCCGGTGTGGCGGATGGACGCCGTGCGGGACCGGTTCCTGGCGGCGTACGGCGAGGCGGAGTGAGCGAGGCAGTGAACCGCGCGCGCTCCTCGCACGTGTTTCCCCGAAACGAGCGTGAGGAGCGCGCGATGGGCATCCGAGTGATCGGTGCGCTGGCGGCCGTGGTGAGCGCGGCGGTGCATCTCTACCTGTGGTTCGACGGCGTGCGCGACCAGGGCACCGTCGGGCAGCTGTTCGTGGTGAACGTGGTCGCGGGTGCGGTGATCGCCGTCCTCGTGGTCGCCTGGCGCAGCTGGATCCCGTTGTTCCTCCTGGCCGGTCTCGGCGCCACGACCCTGCTGGCGTTCGTCATCGCCACCACGGGCGGGCTGTTCGGCATCCACACGACCTGGGACACCTGGTACGCGTGGCTGGCGGCGATCTCCGAGATCGTGGCGGTCGTCGTGGCGCTCGCCGCGGCTGCCGCGGAGGGCCGGTTCGCGTCACTGCGTCAGGCGAAGGACTGAGTAGCCCGACTCCGTCCGGACCTCGACCGACGCGATGTCATCGGGGGCCACCGCCGTCGCCATGGTGACCCGGACCTCCTGGCCGTCGCGGGTCCGCCAGGTGCCGGCCTGCTCGGTGCGGCCGTCGGTCGCGGTCACGACGAGGACGTACGTCGCCGGGCCGGCCACCGGTCCGTCGTAGGTGCAGGTCAGGTCGATCCGCGTGCCCCAGCCGCGCCGGGTCAGCGAGACCCAGCCCGAGGACGGAGTGCCGAGGGCCTCCATCCGCTGGGCGGCGGCCAGCTGCTGATCCGGTCGGCCCGGGGCACCGTCGCCCAGGGTGGTGCCGATCCCGACCGCGAGGAGCACCAGCAGCACCGCGGCCGCGGCCACGAGCGAGCCGACCACGACCCGGCGCCGACCCCGGTCACGGCGTACCCGCGCCACCATGGCCGGCAGCAGCGTCGCGGGCACCGGCTCGGCCGGTTGCAGCTGCTCGACCGTCTCGAGCCGCACCCGCCCCAGCAGCCCCGGGATCCCGGCCAGGTCCCGCAGCGCGCGCGTGCACTCGGCGCAGCCCGGCAGGTGGCGCTCGTACGCCGCCCGCTCCCCCGCGGCCAGGGCGCCGAGGACGTAGACACCGTCGAGGTGCGCGTACGCGCAGCTCATGACGCCACCCCCGTCTCCTCGAGGATCAGCCGCAGGGCGCGCAGGGCGTAGTGGGTGCGGGACTTCACGGTTCCTTCCGGGATGTCGAGGCGGCGAGCGGCCTCGGCCACCGATCGCCCCCGGTAGTAGCACTCGACGAGAACGGCGCGGTGGTCGTCGGAGAGCCGGCGCAGCGCGTCGGCGACGACCCACGACAGCAGCAGCTCGTCGGTCCCGTCGTCGCCGACCTCGCCCTGCGGCGGGTCCGCGGTCGCGAACTCGCGGGTCCCCCGCCGGGAGCGCCACTCGTCGATCACGATGTGGCGGGCGACCGTGAACAGCCAGGAGCGGACCGAGCCGCGCGACTCGGTGAGCAC
Source organism: Nocardioides sp. L-11A (assembly GCA_029961745.1). Lineage (NCBI taxonomy): Bacteria > Bacillati > Actinomycetota > Actinomycetes > Propionibacteriales > Nocardioidaceae > Nocardioides > Nocardioides sp. L-11A. The sequence goes on along the minus strand of CP124680.1, from coordinate 1,359,893 downwards.
CGCGGCGTTGCGCCAGGCGCGCAGCATCGTCTCCTGCGCGACGTCCTCGGCCCGCGCGCGGTCGTTGCCGGTCAGGTGCAGGCAGAAGCCCCACAGGGCCGCCGCGTGGTCGTCGTACAGCGCCTGCATGGCCGTGGCCGGGTCGTCGGTCATCCGCACCTCCCGGCCGGGGATACGACGGAACCGTCCGCTCGGTTCAGCTCCCCTGCAGACTAGGATTCGTCCGGTGCGACTGGCCACCTGGAACGTCAACTCCCTGCGCACGCGGATCGACCGCGTCGAAGCCTTCCTCGACCGGCACGAGATCGACGTGCTCGCGGTCCAGGAGACCAAGGCGCGTGAGGAGCAGCTGCCGCTGATGGGCCTGCAGGCGCGCGGCTACGAGGTCGCCGCCCACGGCCTCAACCAGTGGAACGGCGTCGCGATCTTCAGCCGGGTCGGCCTCGACGACGTCACCGTCGGCTTCCCCGAGCAGCCGGGCTTCGGCGACGCACTCGAGGTCGAGGCCCGCGCCCTCGCTGCCACCTGCAGCGGCGTACGCGTGTGGAGCCTGTACGTCCCCAACGGCCGCAAGCCCGACGACCCGCACTACGTCTACAAGCTGGACTGGCTGGCCCGCCTGCGGGCCGCTGCGTCGTCCTGGCTGGACGCGCCGACCGCCCTGGTCGGCGACTGGAACATCTGCCCGACCGACGACGACGTGTTCGACGTCGCGCAGTTCAAGAACTCCACCCACGTCACCCCGGCCGAGCGCGCCGCCTTCCAGGCATTCCTGGACGGCGGCTGGTCCGAGGTCACCCGGTCCTACGCGCCCGAGTTCACCTACTTCGACTACTACCGGCAGCGGTTCGAGCGGAACCGCGGGCTCAAGATCGACTTCGTCCTCGGCTCCGCTTCCTTCGCCGAGCGGGTCACCGGTGCGTTCATCGACCGCGAGGAGCGCGACCCTGCCGTCTTCCCGGGTGCGCCCTCCGACCACGCGCCGGTGGTCGTCGACCTGGCGGACTGATCAGCACGGGAGGCGGCTCGTCGTGGCCAGCGCCGGCTGAGTCCCTGACATGGCCCGGTCCGACCGCTAGCGTGGAGGGGTGAGCAGCGCCACCCTGTGGGAGGAGGGCCGTCGTCCCGGCCGCGAGGTGGTCGCGCTCGCGGTCGCGCTGCTGCTGACCGCGACTGTGCTCGACCTGCTGCTCTCCGAGCGCCTCGGGCTGTTCTTCGACCTGGCGTTCGTGACGATCTGCGTCGGGGCCGCCCTCACCGTCCGGCCCCGCGACTTCTTCACGGTCGGGGTGCTCCCGCCGCTGGCGATGGCCCTCGTCATCGTGCTGCTCGCGCTCAGCGACCGCGCCAGCATCGCCCGTGCCGACGACGGCGTCGCGCAGGCCGCGATCGCCGGGCTGTCCCGGCACGGCATCGCCCTGGGCTTCGGGTACGCCGCGTGCCTGGGCCTGCTCGCGCTGCGTCGCTCCTTCCTGGACCGCCGCCGGCCCTGAGCGGTCAGGCCCCCGGGACGTCACATCGGGCCGACGTGCGAGCCGCAGCGCGCCTTCTTCGTCCCCGTCTCGAAGCTGTCGGTGCTCGAGAGGTACAGCGCCCACGGGCCGGTCCGGTGCGCGATGCAGATCTGGAACGTCGCGCCGTACCCGCTGGTGCCGTAGCCGGCGATCCGGTTGCCCTTGGCGAACCTCACACCGTAGGTCTTCTCGAAGTGCAGCAGGTCGATGTCGCCCGCGCCGGTCGGGTAGGACCCCCCGGCGGCCACCGCGCGGATCACCCCGGCGGCGGTGAGCGCGTCGGCCACCGCGTTGTCGACGCGGACCTGCACCACCTGCTGTTGGAGCACGCGAGCGGCCTTGCCGCACGCCGAGTGCGAGCCGCGGACCGCGTTGCGGGTGGCCCGGAAGGCCCGCTTGCGCTGGGAGTCGTAGAACCAGGCGGCCTTCTTGCCGCTCATGCTCCGGGCGGCGTTGGTGAAGACGCAGAACCGCTTCGCGCCGACGCGCAGGTAGCCGACCTTGGGCGAGGTGACCAGCGCGGCGTTGGCGTAGGCGTCGTCGGGCGCGGCGCCGGTCGCCTTGCGGTGCTTGCGCACGGCCTTGGCCGTCTTGAGGACCTTGGCCCGGTCGGAGCCCGCGCTCTGCCGCTCGGCCGGCCCTGTGGGCCCGGCGGCGGTGGAGACACCGGCCGCGGGGCCGAGGACGAGGGCGAGGGACAGGACGGCGGCAGCGACGTACTTCACGAGATTCCCTTCGGTGACGGACACGGTCTGGCGGCGGGCTAGAAGCGGTCGGGATCGCCCGCGCCCCGGCGGAGGATCTCGGGGGCGCCCTCGGACCAGTCCACGACGGTGGTGGGCTCGGCCGGGGTCTCCCCCGCCTCGACGACGATGTCGACGTCGTGGTCGAGGTCCTCCTTGATCTCCCAGCCCATGGTGCGTGGCTCGGTCTCCCCCGGCAGGATCAGGGTGGAGGTCAGCAGCGGCTCACCGAGCTCGGCGAGCAGCGCCTGGACGAAGGTGTGGTCGGGGATCCGGACCCCGACCGTGCGCTTCTTCGGGTGCAGCAGCCGCCGCGGCACCTCCGGCATGGCCGGCAGGATGAACGTGTAGGGCCCCGGCGTCGCGGCGCGGATCGCCCGGAAGGCGGCGTTGTCGACGTGGACCAGCTGCCCGAGCTGGGAGAAGTCGCGGCACACGAGCGTGAAGTGGTGCTTGTCGTCGAGTCCGCGGATGCGCAGGATCCGGTCGCGGCCGTCACGGTTGCCGATCCGGCACCCGAGGGCGTACCCGGAGTCGGTCGGGTAGGCGATCAGCGCGTCGTCCTGCAGGGCAGTGACGATCTGCTGGAGCAACCGCGGCTGAGGATTGTCCGGATGGACGTCGAGGTAGCGCGCCATGCTCAGGCCCGGCCCGCGGCCTTGAGGTCGCGGTGCAGCTCCTTGGGCAGGGAGAACGCCAGCGTCTCCTCCGCCGTCTGCACCGGTCGGGCGTCGGGGTAGCCGCGCTCCGCGAGATAGCCCAGCACCTCCTGGACCAGGTGGTCGGGGACCGAGGCGCCGGAGGTCACGCTGACCGAGCGCACGCCGTCGAGCCAGGACTCGTCGAGCTCGGAGACGTCGTCGATCCGGTACGACGCCTTGGCGCCGGCCTCGAGCGCGACCTCGACCAGGCGCACCGAGTTCGACGAGTTGGCCGAGCCGACGACGATCACCAGGTCGGCGGTGGCACCGATCTCCTTGACCGCGACCTGACGGTTCTGGGTGGCGTAGCAGATGTCGTCGCTGGGCGGGTCCTCGAGCTGCGGGAACTTCGCGCGCAGCCGGCGTACGGTCTCCATGGTCTCGTCGACGCTCAGCGTCGTCTGCGAGAGCCACGCGAGCTTGGCGCCCTCGGGCAGCTCCAGGGTGTCGACGTCGTCGGGGTGCTCGACCAGGATCGTCTGGTCCGGGGCCTCGCCCGCGGTGCCCTCGACCTCCTCGTGCCCCGCGTGCCCGATGAGCAGGATGGTGTAACCCTCGCGCGCGAACCGGACCGCCTCGCGGTGCACCTTGGTGACCAGGGGGCAGGTCGCGTCGATCGTCTTCAGGTCGCGGTCGGCGGCCTGGCTGTGGACGGCCGGCGAGACGCCGTGGGCCGAGAACACCACCGTGGCACCGACCGGCACCTCGTCGAGCTCCTCGACGAAGATCGCGCCGCGGGACTCGAGGTTCGACACGACGTGCTTGTTGTGGACGATCTGCTTGCGGACGTAGACCGGCGAGCCGTAGAGGTCCAGCGCCTGCTCGACCGTCACCACGGCTCGGTCGACGCCGGCGCAGTAGCCGCGCGGGTCGGCGAGCAGCACCTCCCGCTCGGCGTCCTCCAGCAGGCGCGGCGTACCCAGGTCGATCGTCATGGGGCCCAGTCTACGGACCGGCGACTCCATGACCGAGTCGTCACGACCCCGCGAACGCGGACGAGCGCCCGGGGTTTGCCGCCGCCGCCGCTCGGGAGGATGAGGACATGTCCCTGCCCCCGCCGCCGACGGCGCCGCGCCACCCCTCGGGGGCGTCGCCGCTGCCGCTGCTGCTCCTCGGCGTCCTGCTCCTGGCCCACCTCGCGCTCTACCTGCTGCCCGGCTGGCTGGTCGCCGAGCGCCGGACGCCCCTGTCGCCCGACGTCGGCATCACGCTCACCGTCGTCCTGATGCTGCTCTTCGCGGCGCTGGTGGCCCTGGTCGCCCGCACCCCGGGCCGGCGGCTGGTCGCCACGCTCGTCGCGGCAACGACCATCCCGGTCCAGATCGCGCTGCACGTCGCCCTCCGGACGGCGGACTTCTCCTCGATCCGCGAGATCGAGATCATCACGGCCTGGGGCGCGACGCTCATCGCCGTGGTCCAGGTGGCCGCCTGGGGCATCGCCCGGCGGGAGGGCGGGGTCTGGCCGGTCGGCCTGATCGCGCTGGTGGTCGTCGCCGCGGCCCAGTGGGTGGTGCGCTTCGACGTGTCCCAGCTGGTGACCGACGTGGTGCCGGGTTCGGGGACGACCTCGCTGCTCATCGCCTGGACGATCTTCTGGGCCTGGTTCGTCATGCCCGTCCTGCTCACCGGCCTGCTCTGCTTCGTGATCGACGAAGCGACCCTGACAAGCAGATCGACCCGTCGCGTTTGAACGCGACGGGTCGATCCGGTGGACCTGGTCAGGCCTTGTCGGTGTCCTCGGCGGGAGCCTCCTCGGCTGCCTCCGCCTCGGGCTCGGCGGCCTCGGCCTCAGGAGCCTCGGTCTCCTCGGCCTCAGGAGCCTCGGTCTCCTCGACCTCGGTCTCAGTGGCCTCAGCGGCCTCGGTCTCCTCGACCTCGGGCGCCTCGTCGGCCGGAGCGGCAGCGGCGGCCGGAGCCTTCGGCGCGGACGGTGCGTACGCCTCGGTCACCAGCTCGATGACGGCCATGGGAGCGTTGTCGCCCGCACGGTTGCCGATCTTGGTGATCCGGGTGTAGCCGCCGGGACGCTCGGAGAAGGTCGGGGCGATGTCCTCGAACAGGGTGTGGACGACGCCCTTGTCACGGATGACCTTGAGGACCTCGCGGCGCTGGTGCAGCGGGTTCTCGCCGGCGTGGGCCTTCTTCGCCTTGGTGATCAGCTTCTCGGCGTACGGGCGCAGCGTGCGCGCCTTGGCCTCGGTGGTCGTGATCCGGCCGTGCTCGAAGAGCGCGGTGGCCAGGTTCGACAGGATGAGGCGCTGGTGCGCGGCGCCACCGCCGAGGCGGGGGCCCTTCTTGGGCTTGGGCATTGCGTTGCTCGCTTCCTGCCCGGCCGTATGAGGTACCGGGTGCTGGGTCCGGCCGTGTCAGGTACCGGAATCTTCACCGGGACGGATCCGCCCCGGCGGGTGCTGCTGGCTGCTGTGTTGCCGCCAGACCGACGGAGGTCCTGCGGAAGCCAACCGCGGTGTGAGGGTGTCGCCCGCGGCGAAGCCGCGTCGACGAGGGTCCGCGGGCCGAGCGCAGCGAGCGCCTGTGCGAGCCTCGTCGGCTGGCGACACCCTCACACCATCAAACTCAGAACTCCTCGGACTCGATGAACGACTCGTCGTCGTCCTCGTCGTCGGAGTAGTTGGCCAGGGCGGCCGACGGGTCGAAGCCCGGGGCGCTGTCCTTGAGGGACAGACCCATCTCGTGCAGCTTGGCCTTGACCTCGTCGATGGACTTCGCGCCGAAGTTGCGGATGTCCAGCAGGTCCTGCTCCGAGCGGCTGATGAGCTCACCCACGGTGTGGATGCCCTCGCGCTTGAGGCAGTTGTAGGACCGCACGGTCAGCTGCAGGTCCTCGACCGGGAGGGCGAGGTCGGCGGCGAGCTGCTCGTCGACGGGCGAGGGGCCGATGTCGATGCCCTCGGCCTCGACGTTGAGCTCACGGGCCAGGCCGAAGAGCTCGACCAGCGTCTTGCCGGCCGACGCGATCGCGTCGCGCGGCAGGATGGACGGCTTGGTCTCGACGTCGATGACGAGCTTGTCGAAGTCGGTGCGCTGCTCGACGCGGGTGGCCTCGACCTTGTAGGTCACCTTGAGGACCGGGCTGTAGATCGAGTCGACCGGGATCCGGCCGATCTCGTTGTCGGCGCCCTTGTTCTGGACGGCCGAGACGTAGCCGCGGCCCCGCTCGACGACGAGCTCGAGCTCGAGCTTGCCGTTGTCGGAGAGGGTGGCGATCTTCAGGTCGGGGTTGTGGACCTCGACGCCGGCCGGCGGCGCGATGTCGGCACCCGTCACGTCACCGGCACCCGACTTGCGCAGGTACATGGTGACCGGCTCGTCGTGCTCGGAGGAGACGACGAGGCCCTTGAGGTTGAGGATGATCTCGGTGACGTCTTCCTTCACGCCCTCGATCGTCGAGAACTCGTGGAGGACGCCGTCGATCTTGATGCTGGTGACCGAGGCACCGGGGATCGAGGAGAGGAGGGTACGACGCAGCGAGTTGCCGAGCGTGTAGCCGAAGCCGGGCTCGAGCGGCTCGATGACGAAGCGCGACCGGAACTGGTCGACGGTCTCCTCCGACAGGGTGGGGCGCTGTGCGATGAGCACTTGTTTCGTTCCTTTCCGGGCCGACCGCTATATGAGGACCCAGACGTGGTGCGGAATTGGAGAAGAGGTACTGCGGAGATGCCGGTGCCCGCCCCGGTCTCCTCCGCGGACGGAGGGGGACCGGGACGGGCCGACGATCACTTCTTGGAGTAGTACTCCACGATGAGCTGCTCCTGGATCGGCATGTCGATCTGCTCGCGCACGGGCAGCTGGTGCACCAGGACGCGCATCCGCGACGGCAGCGCCTCGAGCCAGGCCGGGACGATCCGCTCGCCGTGGGTCTCGCGAGCCACGATGAACGGGGTCATCTCGAGCGACTTCTCGCGCACGTCGATGATGTCGTACTGGGTCACCTGGAAGGACGGGATGTCGACCTTCCTGCCGTTGACCAGGAAGTGACCGTGGGTCACCAGCTGGCGGGCGTGGCGGCGCGTACGGGCGAAGCCGGCACGGTAGACCACGTTGTCGAGGCGGCACTCGAGGAGCTGGAGCAGGTTGTCGCCGGTCTTGCCCTGGCGACGCGCGGCCTCCTCGTAGTAGCGGTGGAACTGCTTCTCCAGCACGCCGTAGGTGAAGCGGGCCTTCTGCTTCTCCTGCAGCTGGTTGCGGTACTCGCTCTCCTTCACCCGCGCGCGGCCGTGCTGGCCGGGAGGGTAGGGGCGCTTCTCGAAGGCGGCGTCGCCGCCGACGAGGTCGACGCCGAGACGGCGCGACTTCTTGGTCAGGGGTCCGGTGTAACGGGCCATCGAAGTTCTCCTTGCTCAGTCCTGGTCGGTCAGACGCTCAGACGCGCCGGCGCTTCGGCGGGCGGCAGCCGTTGTGCGGGGCGGGGGTCACGTCCTGGATGGTGCCGACCTCGAGGCCGATCGCACCCAGCGAGCGGATCGCCGTCTCGCGGCCCGAGCCCGGACCCTTGACGAAGACGTCGATCTTCTTCATGCCGTGCTCCATCGCCCGACGACCCGCGGCCTCGGCGGCCATCTGAGCGGCGTACGGGGTGGACTTGCGGGAGCCCTTGAAGCCGACGGTGCCGGCAGAGGCCCACGAGATCACCGCACCGGTCGGGTCGGTGATCGTGACGATCGTGTTGTTGAACGTGCTCTTGATGTGGGCCTCGCCCTGAGCGACGTTCTTCTTCTCCTTGCGGCGCACCTTCTTGGCGCCCGCGCGAGCCTTGGGAGGCATTCGCTATCTCCTCTAGATGAGCTGGTCTCAGTAGATCGTGAGCTCGCACGCGGCGAGCTGTGCCGAAGTGGCTACTTGGCCTTCTTCTTGCCGGCAACCGTGCGCTTCGGGCCCTTACGGGTACGAGCGTTGGTCTTGGTGCGCTGACCGCGGACCGGAAGGCCCATGCGGTGACGGCGACCCTGGTAGCTGCCGATCTCGATCTTGCGGCGGATGTCGGCCTGAACCTCGCGACGGAGGTCACCCTCGATCTTGAAGTTCGCCTCGATCTCGTCGCGGAGCTTGACCAGCTCCTCGTCACCCAGCTCGTGGACGCGGAGGTCCGGGCTGACGCCGGTGGCCTCCAGCAGCTGCTGGGCGCGGGTACGGCCGATGCCGTAGATGTAGGTGAGTGCGACCTCGATGCGCTTGTCGCGCGGCAGGTCGACTCCGACGAGGCGTGCCATGGTGGCTTCCCTTTCGAACAGTCACGGTGGTGTGGTCGTGATGCACCCGGGCGGTCCTACTCGTTGTGCCCAGCTCCGGCCATCCGCTCCGGAGGTGATTCGCCGTCGTAGTCGACGGCTAAGCGATCACGTAGTTGTCGTATTCAGTTGTGGGACGAGAACTCAGCCCTGGCGCTGCTTGTGGCGCGGGTTCTCGCAGATCACCATGACGCGGCCGTGGCGACGGATCACCTTGCACTTGTCACAGATCTTCTTCACGCTCGGGTTGACCTTCATGTCAGCCCTTTCTTGCTAGTGGCGGGAGTGACGCCGGTGGGCGTCACTTGTAGCGGTAGACGATCCGGCCCCGCGACAGGTCGTACGGCGAGAGCTCCACCACCACGCGGTCCTCGGGGAGGATCCGGATGTAGTGCTGGCGCATCTTGCCGCTGATGTGAGCGAGGACCTTGTGGCCGTTGCTCAGCTCGACTCGGAACATGGCGTTCGGAAGGGCCTCCACGACGGAGCCCTCCATCTCGATGACGCCTTCTTTCTTCGCCATGTCTCACAATCTGCTCGGGAATGTTGCGTGCTACCGGTGGCCCGGGAACCTCTCGGCCGCCCACGGGCGGCCGAGTGGACCTCGTGGGCCGTGCACCACACACAGAACCCACGTTGGACCGACACGCCAGTCTATGTGCAGGCCCCAGCGAACTCCCAATCCCCGAGGCCGGTGGGCACCGCGAGCGGCGCCTCAGCCCGCCAGGAGCTCCAGGGTCCGCACCCGCGCGGGCGAGGTACGCGCGTCGGTGCCCCGCAGGGCGCCCCCGACCGGGTTGACCATCACCTCGTCGACGCCGTACGACGCCGCGAGCTCGGTCAGCTCGGCACGTGCGCCGGCGGCGTCGCCGATCACCCAGCGCCGCCGCATCGCGTCGATCAGCGCCTCGTGGCCCTCGGGCAGACCGGCCTCGACGATCGTCTCGGCGTCCTCGATCGTGCGCTGGGCGACCAGCGGCTGGCCGGTGCGCAGCGCGAGCATCTGGAGCAGCTGCGGGAGCGCCTGGCGCCGCGCCTCCTCGGCGGTGTCGGCCACCGAGGCGTTGACGGTGAGGAAGGTGCGCGGCTCGGCCGACTCGGGCGACGGCCGGAAGGTGGAGCGGTACAGCTCCAGCGCCTCGGCGGTGCCGGAGCCGGAGAAGTGGTGGGCGAAGACGTAGGGCATCCCCTTCTCCGCGGCGAGCCGGGCGGAGTAGTCGGAGGAGCCGAGCAGCCAGATCTGCGGCACGGACTGCGCCGCGGGGGTGGCCTTGAGGACGTGCTGGGAGCCGCGCAGGGCCAGCCCGACACCGGCCGGCTCCATCATGGCGAGCACGTTGTCGACGTACTCGGGGAAGCGGGTGACCGCCTCGTCGCTCACGCCACCGGCGCCGTGGCGCAGCGCCCAGCTGGTCACCGGGTCCGAGCCGGGCGCGCGGCCGATGCCGAGGTCGATCCGGCCCGGGAACGCCGCCTCCAGGAGCGCGAACTGCTCGGCGACGACGAGCGGCGCGTGGTTGGGGAGCATCACGCCGCCCGAGCCGACCCGGATCCGCTCGGTCGCGGAGGCGACCAGCCCGATCACGACGGGCGGGTTGGTCGCCGCCACCGCCGGCATGTTGTGGTGCTCGGCCAGCCAGTAGCGGCGGTAGCCGAGCCGGTCGGCCGTCCGGGCCAGGTCGAGGGACGCCGCGAGTGCGTCGCCCGTGGCCTGGTCGCTACGGACGGGGACGAGGTCGAGGACGGAGAGTGCGAGAGACATCGTCAGGTCCAAGTCGTCCGGGCCCTCGGGCATTCCCGGGTCTCAGTCGTCGGCGGTCGCGCTGCGCCGCACCAGCAGCAGACCGATGCCGAAGGCCGCGGCACCGAGCAGGACCAGCATGCCCAGGTCCATCAGGTAGTGCCCGGCACCGCTCTGCGCGATCCAGTCCTGCCGGTCGGTGCCGGCGAAGCGGTCGACGAGCTGGATCGCGGAGGCGGAGGCGGCGTACCCCCAGCGTGACGGGGAGAGCCAGGCGAGCTGCTCCAGACCGGCGCGGCCGGCGATCTCGAAGAGCGCGCCGGACAGGACCAGCTGCAGCATCACCAGTCCGACGAGTGCCGGCATGGTCTGCTCGCTGCTGGTCACCAAGGCCGAGAGCGCGAGGCCGATGACGACCATGACCGCGGACAGCACCGCGATCGCGAGGGCGACCCGGAAGGTGCCCGCGGTGCCGTCGGCTCCGGGCAGGCCGACGGTCGCCAGGAAGGTGACGGCCAGGCCCTGGGCGAACGCGGCGGTGCCGAGGACCAGCAGCTTGCTGGTGAAGTAGATGCCGGGCGAGAGCCCGACGGCGTACTCCCGCCGGAAGATGGGGCGCTCCCCCACCAGCTCGCGGATGGCCAGTGCGGTGCCCATCAGACAGGCGGCCACGATGAGCACCGTGAGCCGCTGCTGTGCCTCGCCGACCCGGCCGCCCGACGCCAGGATCGAGATCCCGTCGGAGCCCGGGACCACGCGACTGAGCCCGCCGAGGATGAGCGGGAGCAGCACGAGCATGCCGAGCAGCAGCCGGTCGGCGAGCACGACGGCGAGGTTGCGCCGGACCAGGGTGCCCAGCTGCCGGGTCACGGACTGCCGCGGCGGAGCGGGTACGGCGCCGCCGTACGACTGCCGCGGCAGCGAGGCAGTGTCGACGGCGTGCTGCTGGGCGGGGATCCGCTGCCACAGGTCGGGCTCGTCGAGCAGGTCGAAGACCTCCGGGTAGGTCGTCACGCCGAAGTGGGCGAGGACCCCGGCGGGCGGGCCGAAGTAGGCGATCCGGCCGCCCGGCGCGAGCACGAGCACGTCGTCGCAGACGTCGAGCGCGAGCACCGAGTGGGTCACGACCATGACCACGCGGCCGTCGTCGGCGAGGCTGCGCAACTGGCGCATGACCTCGAGGTCGAGGCCCGGGTCGAGGCCGGAGGTCGGCTCGTCCAGGAAGAGCAGCGGCGGGGCGGTGAGCAGCTCGGTGGCGATGGAGACCCGCTTGCGCTGGCCGCCGGAGAGCTGACTCCCGATCCGGTTGTCGAGCCGCTGGGTGAGCTGCATCTGCTCCGCGACGGTCCGGACCCGGTGATCCCACTCGGCCGCGGTGGTGTCGGGCGGGAGCCGGAGCTGGGCGGCGAAGCGCAGCCCCTGCCTGACCTTCAGCTGGGGATGGAGGATGTCCTGCTGCGGCACCAGGCCGATCTGGAAGCGGAGCTGGTCGTAGTGCTCGTAGAGGTCGTGGCCCTGCCAGATCACCCGGCCGTGGCTGGCCGGCCGCAGGCCGGTGAGCGCGCCGAGCAGGGTCGACTTGCCGGAGCCGGACGGGCCGATCACCGCCGTCAGGCTGCGCGGCTGGAGCTGGAAGGAGACGTTCTCGATCAGTCGCCGGCCGCCGCCGACGATCTGGGTCAGCCCGTCGGCGTACAGGGTGAGCTCGTGCGCCGTGGCCGAGGCGATCAGCTGCCCGCCGTCCCAGCGGAAGGTCTGGTTGCCGAAGATCACCTCGGCCCCGACCGCGAGCGGCACCGCGCCCTGCACCCGGCGCCCGTCGACGAAGGTGCCGTTGAACGAGCCGAGGTCGTGCAGCACCGCGGGCGCGGCCGGCGTCGCGGGCTCGAGTCGCGCGTGGCGGCGGCTGACCAGCGGGTCGGCGAGCACGATGTCGTTGCCCCGGTCGCGACCGATGGTGAGCGCGGAACCCGCGCGGACCTGCTGCGGCAGGACGACGGAGTGGCCGTGCGGCAACTGGCCCGGTGGGAGGACGCCCGCCGGGCGCCAGGCGTCGACCGGCCCGCCGCTCGCGGGGACCTGCGGGGGCGGGAGGTTCCTCCAGAACTCCCCCGCAGGCGGCGGCACGGGCGGCGCCTGCGGCGGCACGGGCGACACGGGCGGCGAGGCGGGCACCGGCCGCGAGGTCGCCGCCACCAGGCTCACGATCACCTGCTCACCGGCCGGTCCCCCGAGATGGAGGCTGACCGGCGCGCCGGTCAACGGCAGCCGCGTGACCCGCCGCCCCGCGACATAGGTGCCGTTGCTGCTGGCGTCGACGACGACCCAGCCGCCGTCCTCGCGCTGCAGCACGGCGTGGCGCCGCGACGCCCGGGTGTCGGTGACGGGCACGTCGCAGTCGAGCTCGCGCCCGACCACGACCTGCGGCCCGGCGAAGGTCCGGGTCCCACCGGCCCACTGCACCTGGAGTCGATCCACGACCGACACCCTAGTGTCGGGCGGGCCGCCGGCCCCGGCAGGTCAGCGCCAGTCGGGGCCCGCGGTGTCGTCGACGTCGGCCGGCTCACGCGGGGCGGTGGCGTGGTCCGCGACGTGGTCGTCGCCACCGCGCGAGGACTTCCACAGGCTCGCGACCGCGGTGACGATGAGGGTCACGATGATCACGCCGAGGCTGAACAGCGACGGGATGTCCCAGACCTTGACGTGCTCGCCGCCGTTGATGAACGGCAGCTCGTTCTCGTGCAGGGCGTGCAGGACCAGCTTGACGCCGATGAACGCGAGGATGAACGCCAGGCCGAGCGAGAGGTAGACGAGCTTCTGGAGGAGGCCGCCGAGCAGGAAGTACAGCTGGCGCAGGCCCATCAGCGCGAACACGTTCGCGGTGAAGACGAGGTAGGGCTCCTGGGTGATACCGAAGATCGCCGGGATCGAGTCGAGCGCGAAGAGGATGTCGGTGACGCCGAGGGCGATGATCACGATGAGCATCGGCGAGACGAAGCGGACGCCGTTCTCGTGGTACCAGAGCTTGAGGCCGTGCCAGCTGTCGCCGACCCGCATCCGGCGCCGGGTGAAGGCGACGATCGCGTTGTCCTCGGGGTGCTCGTCCTCGTGGGCGCCGTAGGACTTCACCAGCTTGAACGCGGTGTAGACCAGGAAGGCGCCGAAGGCGTAGAAGATCCAGCTGAAGTTCTCGATGAGCGCGTAGCCGAGCGCGATGAAGATGCCGCGGAACACCAGGGCCAGGACGATGCCGACGAGCAGCGCCTCCTGCTGGTACTTCCGGGGCACTTTGAGCGCGGACATCAAGATGATGAAGACGAAGAGGTTGTCGATCGACAGCGAGTACTCCGTCAGCCAGCCGGTGTAGAACTGGATGCCGTAGTCGTGCCCGTGGTGGACGAGGATGAACACACCGAACGCCACAGCGGCGCCGACGTAGACGGAGAGCGCGATGGCGCACTCCTTCATCGACGGCTCGTGCGGATCGCGAGCGATCACGAAGACATCGAAGAGGAGGACTCCGACGGTCACCGCGATGGTGATCGTCCATTCCAGGGTGGTCACGTCCATAGAGGTGTCCCTTCAGGGGCGGATGCGTCGACAGATCGCCCGAGGTCTCTTCCGCTGCCGACGCCTGGGGCGCCGTGGTGCAGCCTACGGGACCGGAGCGGGCGACATCGACCGCTCGTGATGACGAGCCCGCAGCGAAGGAGTACTCCCCCCTGGTGCGCGGAATCCTCGCACGCGCGCGGCGCGAGGGTCCAATCAGCAGGGCCGACCCGGCGTCAGGGCAGGCCGGTGACCCGGGCCATGGTGGCGAGCTTGGCGCCGGTCTCGCGCACCTCGGCGGCAGGATCGGATCCGGCGACGATCCCGGCGCCGGCGAACAGCCGCAGCCGGGGCCCGTCCATCACGGCTGCGCGGATGGTGATCGCGAACTCGCCGTCGCCGTGCCGGTCGACCCAGCCCACGCACCCGGCGAACCAGTCGCGGAGGTCGCCCTCGAGGTCGGCGATGACGGCATTGGCGGCCGCGGTGGGTACGCCGCCCACGGCCGGGGTCGGGTGGAGCAGCTGGGCCAGGCGCAGCGCGCTCGGCCCGTCGACCGGATCGGCCAGCCGGGCGTGGATCGGGGTGGCGAGGTGCCACACCGTGTCCGTCGAGAGCAGCTCCGGGGTCGCGGGGTACTCGATCTCGACGCAGACGTCCTTGAGCGCGTGCACGATCGCCTCGACCACGAAGGCGTGCTCGGCGAGGTCCTTGGCCGACTGCTGCAGCTCGCCGGCCCGGCGCAGGTCCTCGTCGGGGTCCTCCGAGCGGGGCACGGAGCCGGCGAGGGGGGTGCACGAGATCTCGGCGCCCGCGCGGCGCACGAGCAGCTCCGGGCTGGCCCCGACCAGGATCGGGCCGTCCTCGGGCGCGGTGCCGTCGGCACCCGGCGGCCCCTCGACGCCCGGCACCAGCGGGACACTGAAGACGTAGCGGCCCGGCCGCGTGGTCAGCAGCCGGTCGATGATCTCCGCGGGCACCAGCGGCGGGTCGCTGAGGACGTCGAGGCAGCGGCCCAGCACCACCTTGTGGAGGTCGCCGCCGGCGATCCGCTCCAGCGCGGTGGCCACCATCACGGCGTACTCGTCGGCCGTGGGGAACTCGGTGACGTCGTAGGTCCGCTCCACCGACTCGTCCCGATCGGGTCGCTGCAGGGCGTGCTCGGAGCCGACCACCACATGGGCGAGGCCGGGAGCCCCGGCGGCGAAGGACAGGGCGCACAACGCCCGCTCGTCGGGGCCGAGGCCGGCGACGACCTCGTCGGCCCAGGCCGGGTCGGCCCCGTCGGGCGTCGTCCGGGTGCGTCGCACCGCACGGGCGACGTACGCCTGCTCGCCCGACGCGAAGAGCATCGGGCGAGCAGCGAGCGCCGCGGGGGTGATCGGATCCCGCGCCATACCTCTCAGCCTAGATGACGTCCCGGGCGACGCCGACTGCGGAGCACGCCCAGCAGTCCGGCCAGCACCAGCAGGCCACCGAGGACCAGCTGCCAGGGTCGGTACGGCGCACCGGCGTTCGGCAGTCCGGCGCCACCGCGCTCGTCACCCCCCGCGGCGACGGCGTCGAACTTGTTGACGACGCGCACCGAGGCCTGACCCGGCCCACCGGTCGGCGTGAGGTCGACCGCGATCGACGTCTTGCGCGACTTCGTGACCTGGCCCGCGACCGTTGCCGTCATCGACGTCGACGCCGCACCGCCGTCCTTGGTCTCCGTCAGCGTGCAGGCCGCACTCGACGGCAGCTCCTGGTAGGACGCCCGGTAGCCGTTGCCCTTGGCGAGCACGCGCTCCGCGCCGCCGGGCACGTCGAAGGCCACCCGTTGGCCGTCGACCAGCCAGGTGCAGGCCAGTGCCACGCGGAACGGGCCCTTCGCACCCTTGGCCGACTCGTCGCCGACGACCTCCTTGGTCACGTCGAGCGACGTCAGCCGGAAGGTGTTGGTCGCGGTCAGCGACACCCGGCTGGTCTCGGCCTGCTGGTCCGGCGCCGGCACCTCGACGACGCCGTCGCCCGGCGCGAGCACGCTCGACGTCGCGCCTCCGGTGCCGGTCTCCTTCACCGCGCAGGACGTGCCGATCGCGAACGGTCCGACCGTGCGGGACGCGCCGGCGGCGAGCCGGATCGTGTCCTGGTACGGCGTCTGGCCGCGGTACGTGCAGGTCATCTGGAAGGAGAAGGTGCCGGTGCCGTAGCGAGCCGCTCCGTCGCCGTCGACCTTCTTCTCCAGCGTCACGGTGCCCGCGTCGTAGGCGTTGGTGATCTCGACCTCCGCCGGGTCGGTGCCAGGGGTGACCGTCGCCGAGCCGTCGCCGTGGTCGACGACGTTGTCGCCGGTGACGACGATCTGGTCGGCGAAGAACCGGTCGGTCTCGGTCACCTCGCAGGAGGCCCCCACCGGGATCCGGTCGGCCGGCGCGGTGAAGGTCTCGCCGTCCTCGAGGGTGAACTCCAGCTCGGTCGTGCCGGCGCCGTCGAAGGTGACGTCGCGGCCGGTGATCGACTCACAGCGCAGCGTGAAGGTGAACGGCCCGAAGGTGGTACCGGTCGCCGTGGTCTGCACCCGCTTGGTCACCGACAGACCGGTGAACCGGTAGTCGTTGGTGATCGTCGCGCTCTCGACCGTGTCCGGGTCCTCGACGTCCACCGTCACCGGCGTGCCGGACCGCGAGGTCTCGCCCCACTCCCCGACCGAGCCCTCCTCGGTGAAGGTGCACGAGCTGCCGTTCGCACTGATCGGCACCCCCGCGATCTGGGTGAGCCAGTCGCCGGCGCGGCGCAGCTCGACCACCGCGTCCGCGCCGAGGTCGAGCGGCACGCCACCGGCCTCGCACGCCACGGCGACCCGGATCAGGTCCGGCGCGTACGCCGCGGCGGGCCCGGTGATCTCCTTGCGGATCTCGGCGGCGCCGGTGTGCAGGTGCACGCCGACCCGGCTCGGGGCGATCTGCCGGAACATGTTCCGGTCGGTGTACTTGAACTTGATGCCGTGCTGGTTCCAGGCGAGCAGGTCGTCGCCCGGCACCGTGCGGGGAACCCCGCTGGCGTCGGTGTCGGTGGCCATCACGTTCGTGGTGGAGAAGGTGACGTCCACGGCCTCGCCGGCCCGCAGCGAGCCCTGGGGCGTCGTACGGAAGTCGAGGTGGACGCGGATGCCACTCACCTTCGACCAGTCGGTGTCACCGTCGGCGACGGACCACGACTCGCCGTTCTGCTCGCAGACCGGCTGGGTCGGCAGCCCGGTCCAGGTCCCGGTGCAGACTCCGGGGCTGGTCGTGACCTCGACCCGCTGGGTCGTCCCCGCCGGGGCGTTGACCTGCAGCGAGCCGTCCACCAGCTGCGGACGGTACGCCGAGCCGCGGGCGTTGCCCGAGACCAGCTGGAGGTCGCCACGCACCGGGAGCTGGTCGAAGACCGTCATCTCGTCGATGGTGACCGTGCCGGCGTTGACGCTGTGCAGGACCCAGTCGTCGGTGCCGTCGACCTCACTGTTGGCCACACAGGGCGAGCGGTAGTAGGAGCCACCGGTCGCGGCCAGGGTGGGGCTGCAGGTCGTGGCCGGGTTGGCCGGGTCGAACGCCCCGCCGAGCGAGCCACGGACGCCCTTGACCGTGTAGAGGTTGGGCCCGTCGACCGTGCCGACGAAGTCGGACGTGCCGCAGGTCTGCTTGTCATTCGCCCAGTCGTCGGTGAGGCCGCCGTTGGACACCACGTTGCGGCACGAGGTCAGGGTCTCCTCGGTGCGCACCGTCATCGTGTTAGTGGCCTTCTCCCCACTGCCGAGACCGGGCTGCAGCTCGAGCTGCAGCCGGATCCGGAAGACCTCGCCCGGGAGCATCCGGGCGCCGTCGACGGGCCAGGTGAACCGGAGGACGGATCCACCGGACTCCGGGGTCACCGTCACCTGGTCGGACAGCGTCCCCGTCGGGTCGGCCGTGTACGTCGGCTCGACCCCGGTGTAGAGCAGCTCCGGCGGCAGGACGTCACGCAGGTCGGTGAGGGTGAGGTAGCCGGTGCCGGCATTCTCGATCGTCAGGTCGAAGGGCACCAGCTCACCGACCGCCGCCAACCGGGTGCCGTCGTTGGTCAGCTTGCGGACCGCGATCTCCCGGGTGCCGGGCGACAGCTCGATCGTCGCCGTCGCGTCGGTGCGCGGCGTGTTGTTGCCGTCCGGGCGCGTCGTCCACGAGGTCTGCGTGTTCTCGATCTCGCCGTCGAAGGTGACCGGGTTGCCCGTGTCGCGGTAGGTGTCCCGCAGCCGGACGCCGATGATGGCGTTCGCCGACCAGTTCGGGGCCGGGACGGTCGCCGAGAACAGCTGTCCGTCGGCGCGGGTGAAGGTGAACCGGACCCCCTGGACCTGGCCGTCCGGCACCGCGGGCAGGACCACGGCGCCGGCCGGCGCCGGCGATCCCTCCACCCACTGGGTGCCGTCGTAGAGGTCCACCTGAACCCGGTCCGCACCGGCCGGCAGGCTGACGCTCTGCAGGCCGTCGAACCGGAAGGTGTTCCAGAAGTCGGGCGAGTCGGCCTGGTCCTCGATCACCACGCGCTGCGGCGAGAGCGTGCTGCGCGGGTCGGAGCCCTGGTTCGCGCCGAGCGTCACCGTGACCGGTACGTCGGGCTTGGGCTCGTTGATCAGGCTCGGCGTGATCGTCTTGGTCGGGGTGATGTTGACCAGGCCACCGGTCAGCACCAGCGTGGCGTCGGCGACGTCACCGGTCGTGACGCCGGCCCCCGCGACGGGGTCGTAGGACTGGGCGAACACACGGTTCACGACGTCGAAGGTGTCCCCCGCCCGCAGCACCTGGTCGGCCCCGGTGCTGCGCAGCGTGGGCCGCAACCGGGTGGCCAGGCTCACCGTCAGCTCGTTGTCCTGGGTGATCGTGCCGCCGGACGTCGCCGGGTCGGTGTGCTGGAAGGTCACGCTGACGCCGACGATGGTCCCCGGGTCGCTGACGCCCGCGTTGACCGCGGCCATCGTCGACCGCTCCGAGGAGTAGGTCTGCGTGGCCTGGTCGTAGCGCAGCAGCCACACGACGGTGGCCGCCGGGTCGATCTGCCCCGGCTTCGACGCGGCGATCGTGATGCCGGTGATGTCGAAGCGCTCCATCGGGTTGGGCCGCGAGGCGCTGCCGAGGTGGTCGGCGTCGAGGTCGAACGGATCCGCGTTGGCACCCGTGGCGTCGGCGCTGCTCTGACAGTCCGCCACCGTGGTGTCGGTGCAGGTCGCCGGGTCCGTCAGCCGGACGTACGACGCGCGCGCGGTCGACCCGTTGTTCCCCCTGAGCACCCAGGTGGCCGTCGGGTAGCTCCCGGCAGGGGTCCCCACCGGGGGCACGTGCACCTGGGTCGTCGGGGTGACCGCCTTGGTCACCTCGACCACGGGCTCCGGGTCGAGGATCTGGATGGTGTCGGCCGCCGTGTCGGTGACGGGCGTGCCGCCGCCGACGGGCGTGCCACGCAGCTCGGTGTCGTTCTCGACGACGCCCTCGTCCGTGGTGTTGTAGTCGCGGTCCGCGACCACGAACGTGCCGTCCGAGCGGGCCTTGTCGCGCACCTGCCAGAGCAGTGAGAACCGGCGGTCGGTGCTGCCGGCCCCGACGCCGGAGCCGGGGTCGGGCGCATACGGGTCGAAGGCGTCGCCGGACAGCTGGGCCGACTGACGCCGGTCCGTGTCGTCCGCGGTCTCCTCGACCACGATCCGGACGCCTCGCGTGGAGGCCCGCTGGGGACCGGTCAGCTCGTAGCCCTTGAAGCTGCCGTCGGCTTCGCGCCAGCTCCCGCCCGGCGCCGGCACGACGACCCAGCTGCTGCCGTCGTAGAGCGCGACCTCGGTGACCGTGTCGTAGCGGAGGTACCAGCCGGTCGAGTACGGGGTGTTCGACACGCCGACCCGCTCGATCCGGACCAGGTCGAAGGCGTCGTAGACCGTCTGCGCGACAGGCGTGGAGGCCGGATCGGCCGCACCGTCGCTGATCCGTACGGGCGAGAGGCCCTTGCTCACGTTCCAGTCGAGATGGGTCGTGGACCGGTCACCCGACTGGGCGTCGACCGCGGAGTCGGTCCAGGTCTTGTCGATGTCGACACCCGGCCCCGGGCCGCCGTCATCGGTGACGACCGTGCCCGTGCCGACGTCGCCGTCGGCGTCGTGCAGGTCGTTGCCCCCGGCCGACTCGCCGTCGGCGGTGACGGTCGCCGAGTTGAGGTACGGCGTCGGCGTGTCCGGTCCCGGCGTGACGGCACCGCCGCCGCGCAGGGCGCCGCGGGCCTCGAACTCCAGGTTCGGGGTGAGCGTCACGTTGCTCGGGAAGCCGGTGTCGTGGTGGAACGAGAACCGGATGCCCTGGACGCCGTCGCGGTCCAGGCCGACCAGAGCGAGAGCGGCCGCCGTCGCCGCGGCGTCGCGCCGCAGGACGCTCGCCTCGGACAGCGGCCCGTGCACGAGCAGCTCGTGCCAGGTGCCGTCGGTGTCCTGCACCTCGACGGTCAGCGTGGTCTCGGCCGGCACCTGCGTCGGCGCGATGGAGACCAGGTCGAACGCGTCCCAGAACTCGGCGGTGCCGGTGCCGACGACGTCCTCGACCACGATGTCGTGGACGACCGCGCCGTCGCCGTGGGCGATCACGTTGGCGTTGAGCGACGAGATGACCGACTGCCCGGGGGCCACGGCCGAGCCGGGCCGCACGGTCTTGTCGAGGGTGGCGGTGATCGCCGGGTCGACGACCCGCAGCGTGTCGGTGTCGCTGTCGGTGTCGGTGAGGCCGTTCGAGGCCTCGACCGCGGCGTCGACCTTGTTGGTCAGCGTCTTCTCGGCCAGGCCGCCGGTGGCGTCCTCGGTGGTCGCGATGGTGAATCCGGCGCCGCCGGTCTCATCGGCCGCGATCGGGCCGGTCCAGGTGATCTCGAAGCCGGAGATCTTGCCGGACGGTGCGGTCGGCACCTGACCGGAGCTCACCGGCTGCTGCTCGGTGCCGCCGGCGAGGAGGTGGTAGGTGACCGTCGCCCCGGTGGCCGCGGCCGGCCAGGTCAGCGGACCGGAGAAGCCGCCGAAGGTCACCTCGTCGGTGAAGAAGGCGAGGTCCGCGACCGTCAGGCTGGTGACGGGCACGCCGCCGTTGGTGCCGGTGATCGTCGCCGGGGCGTCCTGGCCCGCGGTGATGCTGTCCGGCGAGATGTTCTTGTTGGCCTCCACGGTCGGGATGGCCGGCTTGACGACGTACGACGCCTGGCCGTCGTCGCGCACGGTCGGCTGGCCGTCGAGCGTGGCGGAGCCGGTGGTCACGTTGTCGACCCGGTGCTCGGCACTCGACAGGTCGCTGCCGTCATCACGGTCGGTGGCGCGCTGGGTCAGGTCGAGATCGAGCGCGATCCGCTGACCGGGGGCGATGGTGCCGTCGCAGGTGACCCGGATGCCGCCGACCTGAGCGTTCGTCACGCCGGCCGGCAGGGCCAGCGGATCGCCGGCGGGCGCGTCGGCGCCCTGGACCCAGCTCCAGGTGCCACCGGAGCGGACGTAGGCGTCGACGCGGGCGGTCGTACAGCCGGTGGGCAGGGTGACGTCGCCGAAGCCGGCGAAGTCGGTGATGGTGAACGGGTTGCTCGGGTCGAGCCCGGCAGCGCCGTCCGCGGCGTTCTTCGGCTCCTGGATGACGAGCCGGTCGACCGCGACGTTGCTGGAGTTGCGGGCCGTGAGGCCGATCGTCGACTCCGCACCCGGGTCGAACGACTGGCTCGCCGGCGCCCAGGTCTTGTCGACGGCGACGCCGGTGGTGATCGGCGCCTCGACGTTGATGGTCGCGCTGCTGGTCTTGGTGTTGGCGTTCGAGGCCGACACCCGCGCAGGGTTGACGATGTCGCCGCTACGGCCCGGCGGGTAGTCGTCGGGCACCTTGAGCGAGATCGAGATCGTGTAGGTCGTACCCGCCTGCAGACCCACGCCCACGGGGCCGTCGGTCGGCTGCAACAGGTCGACGGTCATGCTGGTGCCCGCCACGACGGTCTCCGGCGCGGTCGATCCTCCGCCCGGCTGCCAGGTCACGGTGCGCGGCACGGTGGTCGCGTTCGGGCTGAACTGGACGCTCACGATCGGGAACCCGACCAACTCGTCCGGCAGCTCGTCGACGATCTGGGTGTCGAGGCAGTCGTCCTCCGAGCACCGCACCTGGATCTGATAGGTGAAGTTCTCCCCCGGTGCGGGGGTGGTCTTGTCCACCGACTTGTCGATCTGCAGCGACTCCGGCGCCGCCGACGACGGTGGCACCACCATCAGCGCGCTCAACATCGTCATGAGCATCGCCAGGCCTCCCACAACCCAACGACGCATGCTCCCGCCCTGAAGCGGGCGTACCTGTCCCACGGTATGTCCCTCCCTATGTCCCAGGAGAGACGGTACGGGTGAAAATGGACGAGCAACGAATCTTCGACCCGAAAGTTATGCAGGTCTCACCAGATATCCCCCGGATCCTCCCCCGGCGGGCAGGTCGGGTTCACCCCTCGACTGCGGGCTCAGTCGCCGCCGTACGTCGCGCCGAGCTGCTCGAGCCGCGCGCGGCCGCCGTCCTCCGCGGTGAGCACCCACACCCCGGCCGCCGTGAGGGCGAAGGTGTGCTCGTAGTGGGCGGCCCAGCCGCCGTCGGAGGTGACGACCGTCCAGTCGTCGGCCGCCACATCGGTGGCCGGGTCGCCGAGCGTGATCATCGGCTCGACCGCCAGCGCGATGCCCTCCCGCAGCCGGGGGCCACGGCCCGCGCGGCCCTCGTTGGGCACGTCGGGCTCCATGTGCATGGCCGTGCCGATCCCGTGGCCGGTGTAGCCGTCCACGATCCCGTAATCCCCTTCGCCGTGGACGTACGACGCGACCGCGTGGGAGATGTCGCCCACCCGTCCGCCGCTCCGGGCCGCCGCGAGGCCGCGCCAGAGCGCCTCCTCGGTGACCCGCATCAGCTCGGCGACGTCGGCGCGCACCGGGCCCACCGCCACGGTCGTCGCGGCGTCCCCGTGCCACCCCTGGCCGTCGTCGTCGAAGGCGATCGCCCCACAGTCGATGGAGATCACGTCGCCCTCGGCGAGCACACGACCGCCCGGGATGCCGTGCACCACCTCGTCGTTGACCGAGGCGCAGATGCTCGCGGGGAACGGGGGCTCGCCGTACCCGAGGAACGACGGGACGCACCCCTCGTCACGGATGCTCTGCTCGGCGAGGGCGTCGAGCTCGGCGGTCGAGACGCCAGGGCGGACCGCCTCACGCACCCGCGCGAGGGTGCGGCCGACCACGAGGCCGGCTGCACGCATCGAGCGCACCTGCTCGGGAGTCTTGATCTCGATCCGGTGCTGGCCGAAGAACACCGTCAGGCCGCTCTCGTCGCCCGGGCGGCGAGGTCTGTGGGCCGAGCTTGCGAGACCCGGGCGGCGAGGTCCGTCTGCGACACGCTCGGGCGGTTCAACAGCCCGGCA
Organism: Nocardioides sp. L-11A; assembly: GCA_029961745.1. Taxonomy (NCBI): domain Bacteria; kingdom Bacillati; phylum Actinomycetota; class Actinomycetes; order Propionibacteriales; family Nocardioidaceae; genus Nocardioides; species Nocardioides sp. L-11A. The sequence goes on along the minus strand of CP124680.1, from coordinate 1,336,943 downwards.
GCGTGGCGCACGGCGGCGAAGCCGCACGGGCCGAAGCCCGCGGGCCGAGCTTGCGAGGTCCGGGCGGCGAGGTCCGTTTGCGACACGCTCGGGCAGTTCAACTCTGCGGCAGGTCGTCGAGCGCGTCGAAGATCCGCTGCTGGACCTCGGCGATCTCGCCCATGCCGTCCACCGAGACGACCAGGCCACGCTCGGCGTAGACGGCGATCAACGGCTCGGTCTCCGCGGCGTACACCTCCTGGCGGCGCCGGATGACCTCCTCGTTGTCGTCGGCGCGGCCCTCGATCTCGGCGCGCTTCAGCAGCCGGCTGATCAGGGCCTCGCTGTCGACCGTCAGGCACAGCACGGCGTCGATCCGGTGGCCGGTCTCCTCGACCATCGTGTCGAGCTCGGTGACCTGGGCCAGGGTGCGCGGGTAGCCGTCGAGCAGGAAGCCCTTCTCGGCGTCGGGCTCCGCGATCCGGTCGCGGACCATGTTGTTGGTGACCTCGTCCGGGACGTACTCCCCGGCGTCCATGTAGCGCTTGGCCTCGATGCCGAGCGGCGTGCCCTGCCCGACGTTCGCCCGGAAGATGTCTCCGGTGGAGATGGCCGGGACGCCGAAGTGCTCGGCGACCGCCTTCGCCTGGGTGCCCTTGCCGGCGCCCGGCGGGCCCATGATCAGAAGCCTCAACGCAGGAATCCTTCGTAGTTGCGCTGCTGGAGCTGGCTCTCGATCTGCTTCACGGTGTCGAGCGCGACGCCGACCATGATCAGGATGGACGTGCCGCCGAACGGGAAGTTCTGGTTGGCGTTGATCAACACGAACGCGATCAGCGGAACGAGCGAGATCAGACCCAGGTAGAGAGCGCCCGGCAGCGTGATGCGGGACAGGACGTAGGACAGGTAGTCCTGGGTCGGCTTGCCCGCCCGGATCCCGGGGATGAAGCCGCCGTACTTCTTCATGTTGTCGGCCACCTCTTGCGGGTTGAAGGTGATCGACACGTAGAAGTAGGTGAAGAAGATGATCAGACCGAAGTACGCCGCCATGTGGATCGGGTGGCCCTGGTCGACGAGGTACTCGTTGACCCACCGGATGAACTGGTTCGGGTTCTCCTGGTTGAACTGCACCGCCATCGCCGGCAGGTAGAGCAGCGACGAGGCGAAGATGACCGGGATGATGCCCGCCTGGTTGACCTTCAGCGGGATGTAGGTCGAGCTGCCGCCGAACATCTTGCGCCCGACCATGCGGCGGGCGTACTGCACCGGGATCCGGCGCTGCGCCTGCTCGATGAAGATGACGGCCGCCACGAGCACCAGGCCGATCACGACCACGATGCCGAAGGTCCACCAGCCCTGGCTGATCTTCACCTGCCACAGCGAGGCGGGGAAGGTCGCGACGACCTGGGTGAAGATCAGGATCGACATGCCGTTGCCGACGCCGCGCTCGGTGATCAGCTCGCCGAGCCACATGATCACCGCGGTGCCGGCCGTCATGGTCACGACCAGGACCAGGAAGGTCTCGGTGTTGTTGGAATGCAGCAACGGGTACTGCGAGCTGTCACAGCCCTGCAGCAGGTTGCCGGTGCGCGCGAGGGCGACGATGCCGGTCGCCTGCAGGACCGCGAGGCCGAGCGTGAGATAGCGCGTGTACTGCGTGATCTTCGTCTGGCCGGACTGGCCCTCCTTCTTGAGGGCCTCGAGCCGCGGGATCACGACGACGAGCAGCTGCAGGATGATGCTCGCGGTGATGTACGGCATGATGCCGAGCGCGAAGATCGTCAGCTGGAGGAGCGCTCCGCCGGAGAACAGGTTGACCAGACTGTAGAGGCTGGCGTTGCTGCCCTCTTCGACCACCTTGATGCACTTCTCCACGTTGGAGACGTGCACGCCAGGTGCCGGGATCTGCGACCCGGCCCTGAAGATGACGATGATCAACAGGACGAACAGCAGCTTGCGCCGCAGGTCCGGGGTCCGGAAGGCGTTCACGAACGCGGTGAGCACGCGGGTCCTCTTCTCTCATCGCTGGCCTTGTGGCCGCGGGGAAGCCTAACAGGGGGCACACAGCCGCCGGTCCGGTACGCCGAGGAAGTCGGGCGAAGCGAGCGGCGAACTGACGGCGGAGACGAACGAGGGGCGTCGTCGGACCGGGAGTTCCCCCAGATCCGACGCGCCCCTCGCAGCGTCGTCACAGGACCGTGACGGTCCCGCCGGCGCCCTCGATCTTCTCCTTGGCCGAGGCCGAGAACGCATCCGCGCTCACCGCGACCTTGACCGTCAGGTCACCCTGCCCGAGCACCTTGACCGGGTGGCCCTTGCGGACCGCGCCCTTGGCGACCAGCGTCTCCGGGGTGACGTCGCCGCCCTCGGGGAACAGCGTGCTGATCCGGTCGAGGTTGACGACCTGGAAGGTCACCTTGAACGGGTTCTTGAAGCCCTTGAGCTTCGGGAGCCGCATGTGCAGCGGCATCTGGCCACCCTCGAACGCGACCGGGACCTGGTAGCGGGCCTTGGTGCCCTTCGTACCACGACCGGCGGTCTTGCCCTTGGAGCCCTCACCACGACCCACGCGGGTCTTGGCGGTCTTCGCACCCGGCGCGGGGCGCAGGTGGTGCAGCTTGAGCGTCATTGTCACTCGCCTCCGACGACCTCGACCGTCACCAGGTGACGGACGGTGTGGACCATGCCCCGGATCTCGGGACGGTCCTCCTTGATCACGACGTCGCCGATCCGCTTGAGGCCCAGGCTGCGCAGCGTCTCGCGCTGGTTGGCCTTCGTGCCGATCTTCGACTTGGTCTGCTGGACCTTCAGCTGTGCCATCAGGCCGTCACCGCCTCCGGCGTGGAGGCCTTGGCGGCGGCCGCAGCGGCCTCGCCCTCGGCCTTGGCCTTGAGCAGCGCCGCCGGGGCGACGTGCTCGACGGGCAGACCACGCCGCGCCGCCACCGACTCCGGCTGCTCCAGCATCTGGAGCGCCGCGACGGTCGCGTGCACGATGTTGATCTGGTTGGACGAGCCCAGCGACTTGCTGAGCACGTCGTGGATGCCGGCGCACTCCAGGACGGCGCGCACCGGACCACCGGCGATGACACCGGTACCGGGGGCGGCCGGGCGCAGGAACACCACGCCGGCGGCCTTCTCGCCCTGGACCGGGTGCGGGATCGTGCCCTGGACGCGCGGGACGCGGAAGAAGTTCTTCTTCGCCTCCTCGACGCCCTTGGCGATCGCCGCCGGGACTTCCTTGGCCTTGCCGTAGCCGACGCCCACCAGACCGTCGCCGTCACCCACGATCACGAGGGCGGTGAAGCTGAAGCGACGACCACCCTTCACGACCTTGGCGACGCGGTTGATGGCAACGACCCGCTCGACGTACTGGTTCTTGTCGGCGCCGCCGCGGCGGTCGTCGCGGCCACCACGGCCGCCACGGTCGCCACCCGAACGCTGTCCGCGCTGGGCTCCGCTCATGATCTCTCCTCAGTCCTGTTCGCGGTCAGAAGGTCAGGCCGCCCTCGCGGGCGCCATCTGCCAGGGCCGCGATGCGACCGTGATACTTGTTGCCGGCGCGGTCGAAGACGACCGACTCCACGCCCTGCTCCTTGGCACGGGCGGCGACGAGCTCGCCGACCTTCTTGGCCTTGGCGGTCTTGTCGCCGTCGAGGGCGCGCAGGTCGCCCTCGAGGGTCGAGGCCGACACCAGGGTCTTGCCGACCAGGTCGTCGACGACCTGGGCGGTGATGTGCTTGCTCGACCGGGTGATGACCAGGCGCGGCCGCTCGGCCGTCCCGGAGATCTTCTTGCGACCGCGGATCTGACGACGCGTGCGCGAGCTCGCGCGAGCGGACAGCTTCCGCTGGTACTTCAGGGTGATCGCCATGTCACTTACCAGCCTTTCCGACCTTGCGACGGACGTGCTCGCCGGCGTACCGGACACCCTTGCCCTTGTAGGGCTCGGGCTTGCGGAGCTTGCGGATGTTGGCGGCGACCTCGCCGACCAGCTGCTTGTCGATGCCGACGACGCCGAGCTTGGTCGGGCCCTCCACCGTGAAGGTGATGCCCTCGGGGGCGTCGAAGATGATCGGGTGCGAGTAGCCGAGCTGGAACTCCAGCTGCGTCGGGCCCTTGGGCAGGACGCGGTAGCCGACGCCCACGATCTCGAGCTTCTTCTCGTAGCCCTCGGTCACGCCGACGACCATGTTGTTGATGAGCGTGCGGCTCAGGCCGTGGTAGGCCTTCGAGAGGCGCTCGTCGTCGGGACGCTTGACGTCGAGGACGCCCTCGCCCTTCTCGACGGTGATCGGAGCGACCACGGTGTGGCTCAGGGTGCCCTTGGGGCCCTTCACCGTGACGGTGGCGCCGTCGATCTGGACGTCGACGCCCGAGGGGACGGGGACGGGGAGCTTGCCGATGCGCGACATGTTCTTCTCTCTCCTTCCCTTGTCACCAGACGTAGGCGAGGACTTCCCCACCCACGCCCTTCTGGTTGGCCTGACGGTCCGTCAGCAGACCCTGGCTGGTCGAGATGATCGCCACGCCCAGGCCACCGAGGACCTTCGGCAGGCCGGTGTGCTTGGCGTACACCCGCAGACCGGGCTTGCTGATCCGGCGGACGCCGGCGATCGAGCGCTCGCGGTTGCGGCCGTACTTGAGGGTGACGGTCAGCAGCTTGCCGACGCCGTTCTCGTTGTCGGCGACCGCGAAGGAGGTGATGTACCCCTCCTGCTTGAGGATCTCCGCGACGCCTTCCTTGAGCTTGCTGTACGGCATGGTCACCGCGTCGTGGTACGCCTGGTTGGCGTTGCGCAGACGCGTGAGCATGTCTGCGATCGGGTCAGTCATCGTCATGATGTGTGTTCTTTCTGCTGTGGTTTCCACTCAGCAACGACAGGCGAGTGGACCTTCAACGGTTGGGTGTTACCAGCTCGACTTGGTCACGCCGGGCAGCTCGCCACGGTGCGCCATCTCGCGCAGGCAGATCCGGCACAGGCCGAACTTGCGGTAGACGGCCTTCGGGCGACCGCAGCGCTGGCAGCGCGTGTAGCCGCGCACCGCGAACTTGGGCTTGCGGGCCGCCTTGACCTTGAGCGCGGTCTTCGCCATGTCAGTTCTCCTTGAACGGGAAGCCGAGCTGCTTCAGCAGCGCGCGCCCCTGCTCGTCGTTGGTCGCCGTGGTGACGATGGTGATGTCCATGCCCCGCTGGCGGTCGACCTTGTCCTGGTCGATCTCGTGGAACATGACCTGCTCGGTCAGGCCGAACGTGTAGTTGCCCCGGCCGTCGAACTGCTTGGGCGACAGGCCGCGGAAGTCGCGGATACGCGGCAGCGCGAGGGCCAGCAGGCGGTCGAGGAACTCCCACATCCGGTCGCCACGCAGCGTGACGTGCGTGCCGATCGGCATGCCCTCACGCAGCTTGAACTGGGCGATCGACTTGCGGGCCTTGGTGACCGCCGGCTTCTGGCCGGTGATCGCGGTGAGGTCGCGGATCGCGCCCTCGATCAGCTTCGAGTCGCGCGCGGCCTCGCCGACACCCATGTTGACCACGATCTTGGTCAGCCCGGGGACCTGCATGACGTTGGCGATCTCGAACTCGGCCTTCAGCGCCGGGAGGATCTCCTCGCGGTACTTCGTCTTGAGGCGAGGGGTGACCTTCTCGATGGTGGACTCGCTCATCTCAGATCTCCTTCCCGGTCTTGCGGGAGACGCGGACGCTGCGCGTCGAGCTGTACTCCGAGCCGTCGGGGCGGCGCTTGGTGACGTCGACCCGCTTGTAGCCGACCTTGGTCACGCCGTCACCCTCGACCAGCATCACGTTGGACACGTGGATCGGGGCCTCGGTGGTGATGATGCCGCCGGTGTTGCCGGAGCGCTGACCCTGGTCGACGACCTTGGTGTGCTTCTTGATCCGGTTGACACCCTCGACGATCACGCGCTCCTCCTCACGGAGGACCTTGATGATCTTGCCCTCGGCGCCCTTGTCCTTGCCGGCGATGACCTTGACGGTGTCGCCCTTCTTGACGCGGAGGTTGGGCTTCTTGCGCACCTGCTCGGACTTCTTGCGGGTGCTTCGAATGAACTTGGCAGCCATCACAGCACCTCCGGCGCCAGCGAGATGATCTTCATGAACTTCTTCTCCCGCAGCTCACGGCCGACCGGGCCGAAGATGCGGGTGCCGCGGGGCTCGCCGTCGTTCTTGAGGATCACCGCGGCGTTCTCGTCGAAGCGGATGTAGGACCCGTCGGGACGGCGGCGCTCCTTGACGGTGCGCACGACGACCGCCTTGACGACGTCGCCCTTCTTGACGTTGCCGCCGGGGATGGCGTCCTTGACAGTGGCGACGATGACGTCACCGATGCCGGCGTAGCGACGGCCGGAGCCGCCGAGCACCCGGATGCAAAGGATCTCCTTCGCACCGGTGTTGTCGGCGACCTTGAGTCGCGACTCCTGCTGAATCATCGATTTCTCCTGGTTGTCGTGCCGGTTCTCATCGCCTCACGGGCGGTGAGCCTGGCCGAACGTGTGGACTACTTGGCGCGCTCGAGGATCTCCACCACGCGCCAGCGCTTGGTGGCCGAGAGCGGGCGGGTCTCCATGATGAGGACGCGGTCGCCGACGCCGCAGTCGTTCTGCTCGTCGTGCGCCTTGAGCCGCGTGTTGCGGCGCATGACCTTGCCGTACAGAGCGTGCTTGACGCGGTCCTCGACGGACACGACCACGGTCTTGTCCATCTTGTCGCTGACCACGAGGCCCTCACGGGTCTTGCGGGCGTTGCGCTGAGCGGTCTCGTTGCCCACCTCGTTGGACTCCGTGCTCATCAGTTCTCCTCATCCGTTGCCGGAGCGGTCCGGATGCCGAGCTCGCGCTCGCGCACCACGGTGTAGATCCGGGCGATGTCCTTCTTGACCGTGCGGAGCCGGCCGTGGCTCTCCAGCTGGCCCGTGGCCGCCTGGAACCGCAGGTTGAACAGCTCCTCCTTGGCCTCGCGCAGCTTGGCCTCGAGGTCGACCTCGTTGAGCTCGTCCAGCTCGTGGGCGCGGATGACGTTCGCCATCAGAACTCACCAGCCTCTCGCGTGATGAATCGGGCCTTCATGGGCAGCTTGTGGATCGCGCGGCGCATCGCCTCACGGGCGATGTCCTCCGGCACACCGGACAGCTCGAACATGACGCGGCCGGGCTTGACGTTGGCGACCCACCACTCCGGGGAGCCCTTACCGGAGCCCATGCGGGTCTCGGCGGGCTTCTTGGTGAGCGGGCGGTCCGGGTAGATGTTGATCCAGACCTTGCCGCCACGCTTGATGTGGCGGGTCATGGCGATACGAGCGGACTCGATCTGGCGGTTGGTGACATAGGCACCCTCGACCGCCTGGATACCGAAGTCACCGAACGCCAGCGACGTACCGCCCTTGGCAGCACCCCGACGCTTCGGGTGGTGCTGCTTGCGGTGCTTGACGCGACGCGGCATCAACATGGGTCAGGACTCCGTTCCGGTGCTGGGCTCGGCAGCCGGCGTGGCCTCGGGGTTGCTCTCCACGGCGGGAGCGGCAGCCTCGGCGTTGCGGTCCGAGCGGTTCGGGCGGTCGCCGCGCGACCCGCGGGTCGGGCGGTCGCCACCACGGCTGGGACGGCCACCGCGACCGGGGACCCCGGCGCGGGCGGCGGCCTGGGCCTGGCGCTCGGCACGGCTGCCGGCGACCTCGCCCTTGTAGATCCAGACCTTCACGCCGATCCGGCCGAAGGTCGTGCGGGCCTCGTAGAAGCCGTAGTCGATGTCGGCACGCAGCGTGTGCAGCGGGACGCGGCCCTCGCGGTAGAACTCGGTGCGCGACATCTCGGCGCCGTTGAGCCGGCCCGAGCACTGGATCCGGATGCCCTTGGCACCGGAGCGCATCGAGGTCTGCATCGCCTTGCGCATGGCGCGGCGGAACTGCACGCGGCCCGAGAGCTGCTCGGCGACGCCCTGGGCGACCAGCTGCGCGTCGATCTCGGGGTTCTTGACCTCGAGGATGTTCAGCTGGACCTGCTTGCCCGTGAGCTTCTCGAGCTCGCCGCGGATCCGGTCGGCCTCGGCGCCACGGCGACCGATGACGATGCCGGGGCGCGCCGTGTGGATGTCGACGCGGACCCGGTCCCGGGTGCGCTCGATCTCCACCTTGGCGATGCCGGCCCGCTCCATGCCCTTGCTGAGCAGCTTGCGGATCGCGACGTCCTCGCCGACGTAGGACTTGTACAGCTTGTCGGCGTACCAACGAGACTTGTGGTCGGTCGAGATTCCGAGGCGGAAGCCGTTCGGGTTGATCTTCTGACCCATTACTTCTTGCCCTTCTTCGCGACGACGTCGGCCGGCTGGACCGCGATGGTGATGTGGCTGGTGCGCTTGTTGATCCGGGTGGCCCGGCCCTGCGCACGCGGACGCCAGCGCTTCATCGTCGGTCCCTCATCGACCCGTGCGACCGAGACGACCAGGTCGCCGGTGGCGAGGCCCTCGGTGGTCGCGGCGTTCGCGACGGCGCTGGCCAGCACCTTGGAGACGGTCTCGGAGGCCGACTGCGGCGCGAACTGCAGCAGCGTCAGCGCCTCGTCGGCGGGCAGGCCGCGGACCAGGTCGACGACGCGGCGCGCCTTCATCGGGGTGATCCGCACGAAGCGGGCGGTCGCGAACGCGCCGGGCTCGTCGCCCAGGAGCGACTCGCGACGCGCGCTGGTGCGGTGACGCTCAGTGGTGCTCATCGACGGCGCCCCTTCCGGTCTTCCTTGACGTGGCCGCGGTAGGTGCGGGTCGGCGCGAACTCACCGAGCTTGTGGCCGACCATGGAGTCGGACACGAAGACCGGGACGTGCTTGCGGCCGTCGTGGACCGCGATCGTGTGGCCGATCATCGAGGGGATGATCATCGACCGGCGCGACCAGGTCTTGATGACGTTGTGGGTGCCCTTCTCGTTCTCGGCGTCCACCTTCTTGAGCAGGTGGCCGTCGACGAAGGGGCCCTTCTTCAGGCTGCGAGGCATCGTTCAGTTCCTTCAGCGCTTGTTCTTGCCGGACTTGCGGCGGCGGATGATCTGGGAGTCGCTGGCCTTGCGCTTGCGCGTGCGGCCCTCGGGCTTGCCCCACGGCGAGACCGGGTGGCGACCACCGGAGGTCTTGCCCTCACCACCACCGTGCGGGTGGTCGACCGGGTTCATGACCACACCACGGACGGTCGGGCGCTTGCCCTTCCACCGCATACGACCGGCCTTGCCCCAGTTGATGTTGGACTGCTCGGCGTTGCCCACCTCGCCGATCGTCGCGCGGCAGCGCACGTCGACGTAGCGCATCTCGCCCGAGGGCAGACGCAGCGTGGCGCGGGAGCCCTCGCGGGCGACCAGCTGCGCGCTGTTGCCGGCAGAGCGGGCCAGCTTGGCGCCGCCACCGGGACGCAGCTCCACGCAGTGGATCGTCGTACCGACGGGGATGTTGCGCAGCGGCAGGTTGTTGCCCGGCTTGATGTCGGCGCCGACGCCCGACTCCACCCGCATGCCCTGCGTCAGGTCCTTCGGCGCCACGATGTAGCGCTTCTCGCCGTCGGCGTAGTGCAGCAGCGCGATGCGCGCGGTGCGGTTGGGGTCGTACTCGATGTGCGCGACCTTGGCCGGCACGCCGTCCTTGTCGTAGCGACGGAAGTCGATGACGCGGTAGGCGCGCTTGTGACCGCCACCGTGGTGCCGGGTGGTGATCCGGCCCTGGTTGTTGCGGCCGCCCTTCTTCGGGAGCGGGCGGGTCAGCGACTTCTCGGGCGTGGTCCGGGTGATCTCGGCGAAGTCGGCCACCGAGGAGCCACGACGGCCCGGGGTGGTCGGCTTGTACTTGCGGATAGCCATGTCAGATTCCTCTACCTAGCCCGGTCAGGAGACCGGACCTCCGAAGATGTCGATGCGGTGACCGTCGGCCAGGCTCACGATGGCGCGCTTGGTGTCCTTGCGCTTGCCGAGGCCGTTGCGGGTGCGGCGGACCTTGCCCGGACGGTTGAGCGTGTTCACCGAGGTGACCTTGACGCCGAAGATCTTCTCCACGGCGATCTTGATCTCGGTCTTGTTCGCGTCCGGGCGCACCAGGAAGGTGTACTTGTTGGCGTCGAGGAGGCTGTAGCTCTTCTCCGACACCACCGGCGCGATCAGGACGTCGCGGTGGTCCTTGTGCAGGGTGCTCATCAGTTGTTCTCCTCCGCAGGCTGGTCGCCGACGAGGCGGTCGAAGGCTGCCTTGCTGAACACCACGTCGTCGCTCACGAGGACGTCGCGGGTGTTGAGCTGGTCGACCGCCACGATGTGCACCTCGGGCGCGTTGCGCAGCGAGAGCCAGGTGAGGCTGTCGGTGCGCTCGAGGACCACGAGGAACTTGCGGCGGGGGCTCAGCTCGAAGAGCGAGGCGAGGGCGGCCTTGGTCGACGGCTTGTCGCCGGAGACGAGGCCCTCGACGACGTGGATCCGCTCGTTGCGGGCCCGGTCGGACAGGGCGCTGCGCAGGGCGGCGGCCTTCATCTTCTTGGGGGTGCGCTGGCTGTAGTCACGCGGCTGCGGACCGTGGACCACGCCACCGCCGGCGAACTGCGGCGCCCGGGTCGAGCCCTGGCGGGCGCGGCCGGTGCCCTTCTGCTTGTAGGGCTTCTTGCCGCCGCCGCGGACCTCGCCGCGACGCTTGGTGGCGTGGGTGCCCTGGCGCGCGGCGGCCTGCTGGGCCACGACGACCTGGTGCATCAGCGGGATGTTGACCTCGACGTCGAAGATCTCGGCGGGGAAGTCGACGGAAACGTTCTTGGCCATCGTGATCAGCCCTTCTTCGCAGCCGTGCGGAGAACGACGAGACCGCCCTTGGGGCCGGGGACGGCGCCCTTGATCAGGACGATGCCCTTCTCGACGTCCACGGCGTGGACGGTGACGTTCTGGGTGGTGACGGTGTCGGAACCCATCCGGCCGGCCATCCGCAGACCCTTGAACACGCGACCCGGCGTGGCGCAGGCGCCGATCGAGCCGGGCTTGCGGTGGTTGCGGTGGGCACCGTGCGACGCGCTGACACCGGCGAAGCCGTGACGCTTCATGACACCGGCGAAACCCTTGCCCTTGCTGGTGCCGGTCACATCGATGACCTGGCCGGCCTCGAACGTGTCGACGGGCAGCTCCTGGCCGACGGTGTACTCGCTGGCGTCGGCGGTGCGGATCTCGACGACGTGGCGGCGCGGGGTGGTGCCGGCCTTGGCGAAGTGACCCGCCTGCGGCTTGTTGACCTTGCGGCCCTCGATCTCGCCGTAGCCGATCTGGATGGCGTTGTAGCCGTCCGGCTGCGGCTGGCGGACCTGGGTGACGACGTTGGTGCCGGCGGCGACCACGGTGACCGGGATGACCCGGTTGTTCTCGTCCCAGAGCTGGGTCATACCGAGCTTGGTGCCCAGCAGGCCCTTCACGTTGCGCTCAATAGTCATGTCTCGAACCTCAGAGCTTGATCTCGATGTCGACACCGGCCGGCAGGTCGAGGCGCATGAGGCTGTCGACCGTCTTCGGCGTGGGGTCGATGATGTCGATGAGCCGCTTGTGGGTGCGCATCTCGAAGTGCTCGCGCGAGTCCTTGTACTTGTGCGGCGAGCGGATGACACAGAAGACGTTCTTCTCGGTCGGCAGCGGCACCGGGCCGGCGACCTTCGCACCCGTACGGGTGACCGTGTCCACGATCTTGCGCGCCGAGGTGTCGATCACCTCGTGGTCATAGGCCTTGAGCCTGATGCGGATCTTCTGTCCCGCCATAGGTCTCTCTCGTCCTTACTCGTCGTACGACTCTGGGTCCTTGAGCTCCGACCCCCGCGGTCGGGCGTGTCGCACCTTGTGCGGGCACACACGTCTCCCCGGGAGGGGAAGTGGAGCTGTTGTTCTCGGCTGTCTCGGGCCTCCGGCGTGCGGTACGAGCTGAGGCTCGACGACCGGGCACGCGCCGCGCGGCACGGATCGGACCCGTGGATCTGGTGGGCCGATCACTCCGCTGGGGAGGCACGATTCAGTAGTCAAGATCTAGCGCGCACCTCGGGCGCCTGCCCGGGGCAACCGGAACATCTTGGCAGAGTTCCGGTGGTCGGCCAAATCTGCGCGCGACCACGCCACGGGCCCCCGCGGCGGGTGTGGTCCGGATGCAAGGATTGCGCGCATGACCGACGGCCCCGCGCAGCAGTACCCGCCCCCGGGTGCCCCGCCGCCGGCGGATCCCGGCCCACCGCCTGCCGCCTACCCGCCGCCTGCCGCCTCCCCGCCGCCCGCCACCTCCCCGCCGCCCGGTCCGGGGACGGCCGCCACCGGCTGGGCGCCGTACCCGTCCGCGCCCGGCCCGCGCCCGGCGCCCGGGCTGCTGCTCGGCGCGGCGCACAAGCCCGGCGCCCTCCCCCTGCGCCCGCTCAACCTCGGCAACATCTACGACGGCGCGTTCCGGATCATCCGGTTCAACCCGAAGGCGACCGTCGGCGCCGCGGTGCTGGTGACCGCGGTGGCGATGGTGATCCCCATCGTGGTGACCCTGGTGCTGACCTTCACGGTCGGCATCGCCGTGGACGCCTCCGGCGAGCTCGAGGCCGACGCCGGCACCGCCGACGCGCTCGGCCTGCTGGCGGCGTACGGCTCGCTGCTCGTGTCGCTGGTCGTGGCGCAGGTCGGCGTCGTGTTCGTCACCGGGATGGTCGCCCACGTCACGCGCGCGGCGGCGGTCGGGCGACGACTCGGTCTGGGCGAGGCCTGGGCCGCCACCCACGGCAAGCGGTGGCGCCTGCTCGGCCTGACCCTGATCCTCAACCTGGCCTTCCTGCTGCTGCTGGTCGCCTACGTCCTGCTCTGGGTGGCCGTGGTGGTCGCCGTCGACGGGGAGCCCTGGCCGGTGGTGCTCTGGGGCCTGGTCACGGTCCCCGCGTTCATCGCCCTGTGCTGCTGGCTGTGGATCCGCTTCTACTACCTGCCCGTCCCGGCCCTCATGCTCGAACCGACCGGCGTGCTCGGGGCGATCGGCCGGGGCTGGAGGCTGACCTCGCGGCAGTACTGGCGCACCTTCGGCATCGCCCTGCTGACCGTGCTCATCGTCCAGTTCGCCGGCGGCCTGCTGACCTTCCCGGTCAGCATCGCCGGCAATGTCGCTGCCATCGCCGCGCCGGAGTACGCCACGCTGCTGCTGATCCTCACCCAGGCGGTCGCCCTGGTGATCCAGAACGCCTTCGTCGCCCCCTTCCTGGCGGCCGTGACGTCCGTGCAGTACGTCGACCTCCGCATGCGCAAGGAGGCCTTCGACGTCGAGCTGATGCGCGAGGCGGGGCTCGTTCCCGCATGACGCCGCGCGAGGTGGCCCGATGAGGGGGGCGCTCCTGTTCCTGGCCGAGCCCCCGCTCGACCCGAGCGGCGACGAGGCGCGCCGCGAGCTGCGCCGTGAGCTGGTCCGGCCCGAGTACTACCAGGACGACATCGTCGACCGGCTGGGGCGCTGGCTCGACCGGCTGATCTCCAACACCGTCGACGCCGCCTCGGGCTCCTCCGGACTGGCCACCGCCGCGGCGATCCTGGTCGTGCTGCTCATCGTCGCCGCCGTGCTCGTCCTCGTCGGCCGCGCCCGCCGCACCGCCGCCGGCCGTGCCGTGAGCGCACCGGCGCTCACCGGCGAGACGATCACCGCCGACGAGCTGCGGGCCCGCGCCCAGGCCGCCCTGGCCGCGGGCGACGCGGGAGCCGCGCTCGTCGACGCCTTCCGCGCCGCCGCGGTGCGCCAGGTCGAGCGGGGGCGCATCGAGGACGTCCCCCAGGCGACCGCGCACGAGCTCGCGGACGCGCTGGTCGCGGTCTTCCCCGAGCAGCGGGACGCCGTGCTGAACGGGGCCGACCTCTTCGACGGCGTGCTCTACGGCGAGCGGCCGGCCACGTCCGCCCAGGCGGGCGAGCTGCTGGCGCTCGACGACCTGCTCGCGGGACGGGCGGCGCGCCGATGACCCGGCCGAGCCGGACCCGGATGCGGGCGGCGATCGTCGTGGCGGTCGTCCTCGCGCTCGCGGCCGCCGTGTGGAGCACCCGGGGCACCGAGCAGTACCCGGGCGCGGCCGATCCTCGCAATCCCGGACCCGACGGCGCCCAGGCGGTGGCCCGGGTGCTGGCCGACCAGGGCGTCGAGGTGACCATCGCCCGCTCCGCCGACGCCTTCGAGGAGGCCGCGGTCGACGGGGGCACCACGGTGGTGGTGAGCGGCACCGAGCAGCTCGCGCCGAGCACCCTCGCCCGGCTTCGTGAGCATGCGGCGGCCGCGGGCCGGGTCGTGCTGGTCGAGCCGCGGCACGCACTGCTGCAGGAGATCGAGCCCGGCCTCGGCTCACTGCCGGTCCCGGCCGACGACGACGCCGCCGTCGCGGCCCGCTGCGCCGACGGGGTGGCGGGAGTCGCGCTCGACGGGCTCACGATCGAGGCCGATCGTGCGACGTCGTACGCCGGGGACGGGTGCTTCCCCGACGACGTCGGGGCGCTGGTGCGCGAAGTCGACGGGCTGGTGCTGTTCGGGGCCGGCCAGGCGCTGACCAACGACCAGGTGACCCGTGCCGACAACGCGGCGGTGGCACTGCGACTGCTCGGGCACGACCCCCGGCTGGTCTGGTACGTCCCCGACGCGGCCGACGCCGTCGGCGACGACGCCGTCACGATCGGCTCACTGCTGCCCGACTGGATCGGCCCCGGACTGTGGGTGCTGGTCCTGGCCGGGAGCGCCCTGCTGCTGTGGCGGTTCCGGCGCCTGGGCCCCCTGTCGACGGAGCCGCTGCCGGTCGTCGTCCGCGCGGTGGAGACGGCCCGCAGCCGCGGCCGGATGTACCGCCGCAGCGGCGACCGCGCCCATGCCGCCCGCGCGCTGCGGCGCGCGGCGTGCGCCGACCTCGCCGGACGGCTGCGGCTCGACCGCGGTGCCCCACCGCCGGTCGTCGCCGAGGCGGTCGCGCGCCAGCTCGACGCCCCCGTCGAGAGCATCGCGGTGCTGCTCGACGACGACCGCACACCCCCGGCGACCGACCAGGACCTGGTCCGGTTCGCTCAGGACCTGGCCCAGCTGAGGAGAGAGGTACGACGCTCATGACCCAGATGCCCCCGCCACCCCCGGCCACCCATGTCGAGACAGCGGAGGAGGCCGGCGTGCGCGAGCGGCTGCTCGCCGTACGCCAGGAGGTCGCCAAGGCCGTGGTCGGCCAGGACGCCGCGGTGTCCGGGCTGCTCGTCGCGCTGCTGTGCGGCGGCCACGTGCTGATGGAGGGGGTCCCCGGGACGGCGAAGACGCTGCTCGTGCGGACCCTGGCGCAGAGCCTGGAGGTGCAGACCCGCCGGGTGCAGTTCACCCCCGACCTGATGCCCGGCGACATCACCGGGTCGCTCGTCATCGACGCGGCCGGTGGCGGTGAGCTCAGCTTCCGCGAGGGGCCGATCTTCACCAACCTGCTGCTCGCCGACGAGATCAACCGGACGCCTCCGAAGACCCAGTCGGCCCTGCTGGAGGCGATGGAGGAGGGCCAGGTCTCCGCCGACGGCGTCACCCGGCCGCTGCCCCGTCCGTTCCTGGTCGCGGCGACCCAGAACCCGGTGGAGTTCGAGGGGACCTACCCGCTGCCCGAGGCCCAGCTCGACCGGTTCCTGCTCAAGGTGGTGCTCCCGGTGCCGCCGCGCGAGGACGAGATCACCATCCTCACCCGGCACGCCGAGGGCTTCGACCCGCGCGACGTCGCCGGCGCCGGGGTCCGCCCGGTGGCCGGCGCCGCCGACCTCGAGGCCGGCCAGCGGGCGGTGAGACGGGTGCAGGTCGCTCCCGAGGTCGCGTCGTACATCGTCGACATCGCGCGGGCGACCCGGCAGTCGCCGTCGCTGTCCCTGGGCGTCAGCCCCCGGGGTGCGACCGCCCTGCTGCGGGCCGCGCGGGCCTGGGCCTGGCTCTCGGGCCGCGACTTCGTGACACCCGACGACGTGAAGGCGCTCGCCCAGGCGTCGCTGGCCCACCGTCTCGGCGTCCGCCCGGAGGCCGAGCTCGAAGGCGTCGACGTATCCCAGGTGCTGGCGTCCGCGATCGCGTCCGTCCCGGTCCCGCGCTAGGACGCTCCGCACCATGGCGATCTCCGGCCGGGTCCCGCTGCTGCTCCTGCTGGGGCTGGTGGCGGTCGTGCTGCGCCCCCAGGCCGGCACCGTCTGGCTCTGGCTGCTCGGGGTGCTGCTGCTCGTCGGCCTGGACCGGCTGCTCACCCCCTCTCCCGCGCTCGCCTCACTGACCCGGCGCGCGGCCGGCTCGGTCCGGCTCGGCGACCCGGCGTCGTCCGACCTGGTCGTCGCCGCGACGGGACGCCGCCTCCACCTGCAGGTCCGCGACGCCTGGCAGCCGTCCGCGGGGGCCCGCGACAACCGCTACCGACTTCGCCTCGCCCCGGGCGACCAGCGCCGGCTGACCACGCCGCTCCTCCCCCGGCGCCGCGGCGACCTGCGCGCCGACGGCGTCACGGTCCGCTCCTGGGGACCCCTCGGGCTGGTGGCGCGGCAACGCACCTACGACGTCCCCGGTGCCGTGCGAGCGCTGCCGCCGTTCGAGTCCCGCAAGCACCTGCCCTCGCGTCTCGCCCGCCTGCGCGAGCTCGACGGCCGCGCCGCCGTCCGGGTCCGCGGCCAGGGCACCGAGTTCGACTCGCTGCGCGAGTACGTCCGCGGCGACGACGTCCGCTCCATCGACTGGCGCGCGTCGGCCCGCTCCCCCCACGTCGTGGTCCGCACCTGGCAGCCCGAGCGCGACCGGCGGGTGGTGCTCGTCCTCGACACCTCACGCACCTCCGCCGGTCGGGTCGCTCGCGCCGCCGGGGAGCCCGAGACCGACGGCATGCCGCGCCTGGACGCCGCCATGGACTCCGCCCTGCTGCTGGCCGCGCTCGCGTCGCGGGCCGGCGACCGGGTCGACTTCGTGGCCGGGGACCGGCGGGTCCGTGCCCGGCAGCGGCTGCACGGCGCACGCGACGTCGCGGCCCGGTTGCAGGAGCAGATGGCCGACCTCGACCCGACCCTGGTCGAGGCCGACTGGGACCTGCTCGCCGGCGCCGTCCAGGGCTTCGGCCGCCGCCGCGCGCTCGTCGTCCTGCTCACCGCCCTGGAACCCGCGGCCGTGGCCGACGGCCTGCTGCCCGTGCTGCCGGTCCTGGTACGGCACCACCGGGTGGTCATCGCGTCGGTCCGCGACCCGGAGCTGAGCCGGCTGGCGGCGCTGGGAGACGACGCGGGGACCGTCGGCGCCGCCCCCACCGCCGACGACGTGTACGCCGCCGCCGCGGCCGCCCACGAGCTGCACCGCCGGGACCGGACCCGGGACATGCTGGTGCGGCTCGGCGTGGACGTCGTCGACGCCGACGCTGGCGAGCTGCCGCCCGCGCTGGCCGACCACTACCTCTCGCTCAAGGCGCAGGGGCTGCTGTAGGGAACCGCCGGGCCGGGCGCGGCGTCCGAGTGGCATGCACACCTCACCGCGCCCCTCACCGCGCCGTACCTCACTCGTGCTCGCCGGGATCGCCACGGTCGTCGCCCTGGCCGGCTGCAGCAGCTCCGACGACGCCGGGGACTCGGGCGACCTCGATGCGTCGTCGGCCGGCGTGATGGCCAGCGAGCCGGACGCCGCGGGCGCCGCCGACGCGGAGGCACCGGCGGCCGTGGCGGCCGACGCCGACGCCGGCGCGGACGGGACGGCAGGGTCGGCGAAGGCGGCCGCGGCGCAGCAGCCGGCCGTCATCGCGACCGGCACCGTCTCCCTGGAGGCCGAGGACGTGGCCCGCGCCCGGATGCGGGTGCGCGCCGTGGTCGATGCCCACCAGGGCACGGTCGGCGAGCAGGAGACGACGACCGGCGAGAAGGGCGAGCTGACGACGGCCCGGCTGGTGCTGCGGGTGCCGAGCGACCGGTTCGACGACGCGGTGACCGCACTGGAGGACGTCGCGACGCCGACGGGCACCACCACGAACGCTCAGGACGTCAGCGCCGAGGTGGTCGACGTCGACGCGCGGATCCGGGCGCAGCGCAAGAGCGTCGCGCGGATCGAGGCGCTGCTCGCCCGGGCCGCGAGCATCGAGCAGATCGTCGCGATCGAGGCCCAGCTCGCCAGCCGCCAGGCCGACCTCGACGCACTCGAGTCCCGGCAGCGCTGGCTGGCCGACCAGACCGGCATGTCCACGATCACCGTGTACGTCGAGCAGCCGGCCACGGAGCAGGACGCCGAGGAGGACACGGCCGACGGCTTCCTCGGCGGGCTGGCGAAGGGCTGGGACGCCTTCGTCGACGGGCTCGGCGCCGTGCTCGTGGTCGTCGGCTTCCTGGTGCCCTGGCTGGTGCTGGGCGCCGCGGTCGGCGTGCCGGCCTGGCTGCTGGTCCGCCGGCGGCCGCGGGGCCGCACCGGTGCTGCGTGAGCCCGGAGCCGCGGCCACGCGACCGACCGTCCGACCGTGATACTGTTTGTCTACAGTCTTACTCTACTTTTATTCGCGGGCAAGGACGTGGACCACGGCGTCACCGATGGACGTGAAAGGCAGCACCCATGCGCATCGAACAGCTGGAGTACCTGGCGGCCGTCACGCAGCACGGTTCGCTGCGCCGGGCCAGCGAGAAGCTCCACCTCTCCCAGCCCGCGCTCAGCGAGGCGCTGACCAAGCTCGAGCGGGAGCTGCGGGTGACCCTGCTGGACCGGCGCCGTTCCGGGGCGCGGATCAGCCGCGAGGGCCGCGAGCTGCTCCCCTACATGTCCGACGTCCTCGCGGCCGTCGACCGGCTGCGCCACGCCGCCGGCGACCAGCGCACCGACACCCGCGTGATCCGGCTCGGCACCGTGCACGCCGCCACGTCGACCCTCCTCGCGCCCGCCGTCGGCGCCTTCCAGGAACGCCACCCCGGCACGACGGTCGAGATCCTCGCCCTCCCGCAGGCCCAGATCGACGAGGGACTCGCCGAGGGGACGCTCGACCTCGGCCTCGTCGATGTCCTCGACGCGGACGACCCGCCCTTCGGCCTCGACGGCGTCGACCTGCTCCACGGGCGCCCCGTCGCCGTCCTCCCGGCGGCCCACCCACTCGCCGCCCGCGCCCAGGTGAGCGTCGAGGAGCTGCGGCTCGAGCGGTTCGTCGCGATGCGCGCTGGCCACGTCATGCACCGCTACGTCCAGCGCACCTTCGGCCACGAGCTCCCGCCCGCCGCGCACAGCACCGACGGGGCCGAGATGGGCAAGGCCCTGGTCGCGGAGGGCATCGGCGTCACCGTGCTCCCGGACTACGCCGTGCTGGGCGATCCGCTGCACCGCATCGG
The DNA here is from genome assembly GCA_029961745.1 of Nocardioides sp. L-11A. Taxonomy (NCBI): domain Bacteria; kingdom Bacillati; phylum Actinomycetota; class Actinomycetes; order Propionibacteriales; family Nocardioidaceae; genus Nocardioides; species Nocardioides sp. L-11A. The sequence continues at coordinate 1,317,644 of CP124680.1, read as the reverse complement.
CGCCATCGCCGCGCGGCCCATCGCGGGCGACCAGACCTTCCTGACCCTGCAGCTGCGGCAGCGCCGCACGCTGCAGCAGCCCCTGCCCGTGCGCGAGCTGCAGGGGGCGCTGGCCGCCCGTGCCCAGGAGTGCCGGGCGACCGGCGCCGGCGCGAGCGCCGCCTCCTGATCAGCGGGGCCCTCCTCGGCGATGATGGACGGGTGACCACCACCTCGAGCACCGCGCGGCTGGCCGTCCTCATCGATGCCGACAACACCTCCCCGAAGCACGTCAGCGCCCTGCTGGAGGAGCTGGCGACGTACGGCGTGGCGACGGTCAAGCGGGCCTACGGCGACTGGACGACGCCCCAGCTCGGCGGCTGGAAGGCCCAGCTCAACCGGCACGCCATCGTCCCGGTGCAGCAGTTCGCCTACACGACCGGCAAGAACGCGACCGACTCGGCGCTGATCATCGACGCGATGGACCTGCTCTACTCCGGCAACCTCGACGCGTTCGCGCTCGTGTCCAGCGACAGCGACTTCACCCGGCTCGCGACCCGGCTGCGCGAGTCGGGCAAGACCGTCTACGGCCTCGGACTGCGCAAGACGCCGCAGTCCCTCGTCGCCGCGGTCGACACCTTCATCTACCTCGAGGTGCTGGGCGAGCAGGGGGCGGCCTCGTCCTCGCCCGCCTCGGTGGGCGAGGACGAGGCCGACGGGGCCCAGACAGCCGAGGAGGCCGAGCCGGTCGCACCGCTGCCGAACCTGCAGAGCCTGCTCAGCCGGGCGGTCAACGCCACCTCCGACGACGACGGCTGGGCACACCTCAGCGCGATCGGCAGCTACCTGCGCTCGGCGGACTCGTCCTTCGACCCCCGGCTGTACGGCGCCGCGAAGCTGGTCACCCTGGTCGAGGGCCAGGGCTACCTGACCACCAGCGGCACGGGCGCCGGCATCCGGGTCGGCCTCAAGGGCCAGGTCGCCCCCGCCCCGCGGAAGACCGCCGCGCGGACCTCCGCCAAGAAGACCACTCAGCCCAAGGGGTAGGCGTGCACGAACTCGGTCAGCCGCGCGAGCTGGTCGGGATCGGTGCTGGGGATGACGCCGTGGCCGAGGTTGAAGATGTGCCCGCGGGCGGCCCGCCCGGCCTCGATGATCGCCGCGGCGCGCTCGGTCATCAGCTCGGTCGGCGCGAACACCAGGGTCGGGTCGAGGTTGCCCTGCACCCCGCGCTCGCCGACCAGCGGGATCGCCCGCTCCAGCGGCGTGCGCCAGTCGACGCCGACCACGTCGGCGCCGGCTTCGCCCATCAGGTCGAGCAGGTTCGACGTACCGACACCGAAGTGGATGCGCGGGACGCCGAGCTCCCCCATCCGCTCCAGGACACCGGCGGAGTGCGGCTGCACGTAGCGGACGTAGTCCTCACGGGTCAGCGCGCCCGCCCACGAGTCGAACAGTTGCACCGCGGAGGCCCCGGCCGCGACCTGGGTCTCGAGGAAGGCCGCGGAGATGCCCGCGATCTTGCGCATCAGCGCGTCCCACACGTCGGGCGCGCCGAACATCAGCGCCTTGGTCTTCGCGTGCTCCTTGGAGGGTCCGCCCTCGACGAGGTACGACGCCACGGTGAACGGCGCCCCGGCGAACCCGATCAGCGGCGTGCCGCCGTTGAGGCCGGCGAGCTCGGCCACGAGGCCCTGGACGGCCTGGGTGATGTACGGGATCTGCTCGGGAGTGAGATCGGGGATCGCCTCGACATCGGCGAGCGTGCGGACCGGCGTCGCGACGACGGGACCCACACCGGGGACGATGTCGAGGTCGACGCCGACCGCCTTGAGCGGCAGCACGATGTCGGAGAAGAAGATGGCCGCGTCGACGGCGTACCGGCGCACGGGCTGCAGGGTGATCTCGACGATGAGGTCGGGGTCGGCGCAGGCGTCGAGCATGGCGACCCCCTCACGGGTCGCGAGGTACTCCGGCAGCGAGCGCCCCGCCTGCCGCATGAACCACACCGGCGTGTGCGGCACCGCCTCGCCGCGGGCTGCCTTGAGGAATGCGCTGTCAGCAAGTGGGGCGGTCACGGGGTCAGGGTCTCAGACGACTCCCCCGGGGCCGCCATCGCGGGCGGATCGGGATGCCCGGGAGGCTTCCGTGCGGGGTTCCAGCCGCACACCAGCGCCACTCCAGTGGTGGGCGCGAGCGTGGTCCCACGCACCACCGCGCCCGCCGTCGAAAGAGGAACCGATGACCGACCAGATCCTGCTGCCCGGCCAGGCCGCCGCCCCGCCGGGACCTGCCGACCTGACGATGATGTACGTCCTGCACCACGCCTTCCGGCGCGACCTGCGCGACTTCCGCGCCGTCGTCGCCCTCCCGCTCGACGACCGGTCGGCGTGGCGGCGGCTGGCAGAGCGCTGGCAGCTGTTCACCACCGAACTGCACAGCCACCACACCAAGGAGGACGAGATCCTCTGGCCGCTGCTCGCCGAGCGGGCCCGCGGCGCCGACGACGTCGACAGCCTGCGGGTGCTCGAGGAGATGGAGAGCGAGCACACCACGCTCGACCCGCTGCTGACCTCCTGCGACGCCGGATTCTCCGCGCTGGCGGCGAGCCCCGAGCCGGGCCGGCGGGACGATCTGCGGACCGACCTGCTCGCCGACCTGGCCGACCTGGAGCGCGCGCTGGACGAGCACCTCGGCCACGAGGAGTCCGCGGCGGTGCCGATCCTGCAGCGCTACGTGCCTGGCGAGGAGTGGGAGGTCATCGAGCGCGACAGGTTCCGGGGCCGGCCCTCCGTCGGCCACGCCCGCCGGTTCCTGCCGTGGATCTTCAAGGATCTCGACGAGGCCGCCGCGAGCCGGGTCGCCGCGATCGGCGGGCCGCCGATGCGGCTACTGCTGGCCAGCTCGCGACGGCGATTCGCGCGCCGGGAGGCCGAGGTCTTCGGCTGAGCCCGGGCCGGAGCCCGCTTCGGTCGCGGAGGGCGGCAGCCGCAGCTCGATCCGGCTGCCCGTCCCCGCGGCCGATCCCGAGGAGACCCGGAGCGCGCCGCCGAGCTCCTGGGCGCGCTCGCGCATCGAGCGCAGGCCGATGCCGTCGACCCTGTCCTCGGCCATGCCGATGCCGTCGTCGGAGACCGAGAAGACGACGTGCCCATCGGCGCGCTGACGCAGTACGACATCGCAGCGGGTGGCCTGCGCGTGCCGGCGGACGTTGAGCAGTGCCTCGCTGGCCATCTGGTAGACGGCGACCTGGACGGACGCCTCCAACATCACGTCGTCGGCCACCGCGGCCCGGACCACCAGGCCGTCCGCGGTGAAGCGCTCGGCGAGCGTGGCGAGTGCGCTCGCGAGGTCACCGTCATCGAGAGCCAGCGGGACCAGCGAGCGGCTGAGCCGGCGTACCTCCTCGCCCTGCTGGGTCAGCTCGCGCTCCAAGGCGTCGAGCATCTCCTCCGACGCCCGCGGGTCCCGCATGCCGCGCGCGGCGATCAGGCCCAGCCGGATCCCGGCCAGCGCCGGACCGAGGCCGTCGTGCAGGTCGCGCCGGAGCATCCGGCGCTCCTCGTGCCGGATACCTGTCATCCGACGTCGGGCGGCACTGAGCGCCTGCACCGACTGCATCAGGTCGATGGTCATGCCGACCAGGCCGGCCACCTCGGTGAGCATCGCGATCGTCCGACGGTCGAGCCGCTCGCCCGGGCGAGGCCGGGCGATCAGCACGCCGACATCCGTGCCACGACTCGTCAGCGTCAACACCACGTCATCGCCGCCGACGGCACCGGAGGCCGACGCCGGCTCGCCCTCCCGGGAGACGAGGATGTGTACGTCGGCCAGGCGCAGGCTCCGACAGAGCCCGGCAGCCAGGCTGTCGATGTCGTATCCGCCCTCGCTGTCGGCACGGGACAGCAGCCGGGCCGGGTCGGGACCGGTGCCGTAGACGAGGCGGTCGACCCGGCGCTGCACCAGTCGGCGCAGCGGCGTCGCCCCGAGCCCGACCAGCCCGACCGCGAGGGCCAGAGCCACGTCCGACTGGTCAGGCAGCACCTGCGCGGCCAGGCCGATCAGCGCGAGGTAGGCCAGCGCGATGACCACCGTCATCATGAGCCAGACCACGCCGCGGTTGACGCGGGCGTCGACACCCCACAACTGCTGGCCGAGCACCAGCACGAGCAGCGCCGCCGGGAGGAAGAGCTGCGCCAGGAGCAGGAGGGTGCCGCTCACCTCGACCGCCGCGCCCATCAGGTCGGTCGAGAGCGGCAGCAGGAAGGCCACCAGGGCGATGACCATCGCGCCGTGTCCCGCGAGCAGCCAGGTGAGTCCACGCCTCTCCTCGGCCGGGGTGCGGCGCACCCGCACGAGCAGCCAGACCCACACGCACGCACCGAGCGCGGCGACCGTCCGGTCCGGCCAGAGACCGAGGGCGGCCATGAGCGACTGCCACCACTCGACGTCGATGCCGAACGGGTTGGGCGGCAGACCGGGCACCACGACGGTCAGGCTCGGCACGGTGGCGGCCCCGATCGCGACCGTCGCGAGCGCCACTGCGGGCCACCGGTGACGTGCGCCCGGCACGACGAGCAACGGGACGACCGACACCGTTGCGTACACGCCGGGCACCCATGCCCAGAACGGCAGGTAGATCGCGAGGTCCTGCCCCGGCCAGCCGTCGAGGGCGACGTACCCGGCCGCCAGGCCGGAGGCGCCGCAGCCGAGCGCGGTCAGCGCCAGGATCCACACGACCGGGTGCCGAGCCCGGGGCAGCATCATCAGCACGACGCCGCCGTAGACGGCCGACGTCACCACGTCCATGATCCAGTCCGCGACGCCGGGGGGCGTGACCCCGGTGCTGATCAGCGCCAGCACCGCCCCGGCGGACAACAGCCATGCCGTGCAGGCGATCAGCCAGGCCAGGACCCACCAGCACCGGGGGTGGCGGTCCGGCGCGAGGCTCACGGCCGTGCCAGGCGCGAGCGCGCGGCGCGCGCCACCGCCGAGCCGATGATCAACTCGCCGCGCGCCACCGCCCGGATGGCGCGCTGGACGTCCTCCGCCTCCGCCGACTTCAGCAGGTAGCCCGCCGCGCCGGCCTGCAAGGCGCCGGCGACATGGTCGTCGTCCTCGTGCATGGTCATCACCAGCACCTTGAGCTCGGGATGCATGCGCACCAGCTCGCGGGTGAGGTCGATGCCTGACTCCCCCGCCAGGTCGAGGTCCATCAGCACGACGTCGACGCCGCGCACCGCCAGCTCGCGGGCGCCGGCCGAGTCCCCCGCCCCGCCGACCAGCTCGAGACCGTCGAGCGAGCCGAGCAGGCCGGTCATGCCCATTCGGAACATCGGGTGGTCGTCGACGACGGCCACCCGGAGCACGGCCGCGGGCGCGGCGCCGGCGCCGGCGCCGGGGGCGACCCGCTGCTGCAGGATGGCCGTCTCGAGCGCGCCGACGGCGGGGCTGGCGTCGACGCCGAGCTCCTCGCGCAGGGTGTCGCGCAGTCGACGTAGTGCGGCGAGTGCGTCGACCTGCCGATCGGCACGGACCAGCGCGGCGGCGTACAGCAGCCAGAGCCGCTCGCGGTGGGGCGCCACGGCGGCCTCGACCTCCAGCCGGCGGGCCGCAGCGGCGGCGTCGCCACGATGCATCCGGATCAGCTCACGGATCTCCACCGCGGCCGTGCGCACCTCGTGCAGCCGGGTGCGCTCGACCGCGATGACGGGGTCGTCGGCGAGGTCGGCGTACGGCTCTCCTCGCCATGCCTCCAGCGCCTCGTCGAGGAGGTCCGCCGTGGCTGCGAGGGCGTCGGAGTCCGAGGCGCCGGCGAGGAGCCAGGGCCGGTCCTGATCGGTGCGCGCGGCGGCTCCCGCGGACCTGACCGCGGCCTCGAGCCGGGCGGCGTCGATGTCCTCCACCGGCAGCCGCAGCGCGTAGCCGAGGGCCGAGGTCTGGATCACCGTGCCGGCTGCGCGCGCGGCACGGTCGGGCTCGAGCACCTTGCGCAGTCCGGACACGTAGCCCTGGATCGTCACGGCGTGGCTGGCCGGTGGCTCGTCGCCCCACAGCGCTTCCGCGATCGTCTCCGGGCTGACCGGCTGACCCCGGTGCAGGGCCAGCACCGCCAGCAGCCGGCGGGGCTTCGGGGCACCGAGGTCGAGCGGGTGACCGTCGACCTCGACCTCCACCGGGCCCAGCACGCGCATCCTCATCGGGGCGACGCTACCTAGTTCCGCGTCGCCGTACGCCGGTATCGGGGACATCGGCGCTGTCTCCGAAACCGGCAGCGCGTCCAGGCTCAACGCCTGACCTTGGTCTTCGGACTGGTCCACGACGTGCTCGCGAGGCCGGAGGCGCTGGCGGTGACCCGGACCGAGACCCGCTTACCGCGGTCCTTGCGGGTGATCCGGTACGACGCCCTCGTGGCCTTCTTGATCGCCTTGCCGTTGCGCAGCCACTGGTAGGAGACCTTGCCCGGCGCCGGGGACCAGGTGAGGCCCTTGACCTTGAGCACCTTGCCGACACGCGCCTTGCCGGCGACCTTCGGGGCCACGGCGAGCGTGAAGCTGCCGCCGCTGGTCTGGGGACCCTTGCTCCCGGGCGGGGCCGGGTACGTCGGCCGGACGGTCTGCAGCGCTGCATTCGTCCAATGCGGGTCCGCGCCGCCCGGGATGGCCAGCTCGGGCTGCACCGCGCAGACCAACGGTGCGGGCTTGACCACGATGCCGGTCGACTCCTGCCAGGCGATGGCGCTGCTGTCCGGCGCGAACGTCGGGCTCGCGTAACCGGGGCCGCGCGGGTCGGCGGCACACACGGGCGTCGGCGGGGCGGGCGGCGATCCGTAGTGCACGTTGCCCTCGACCTGGTAGGTCCAGATGTGCGACTGGTCGCCGTCGCCGCGCAAGGTGGCGAGCAGCGTGCCGTCGCGGGACACGGCCGGGTCCGACAGCTGGAGGTACTCGCCCGAGTGGGCCCCGTCATGGAACCACTGCTTGGTGCTGGTCGCCAGCTCGAAGAGCTGGATCGCGTCGAAGTCCTTCCCATTGACGATCAGCCGCGAGCCGGTGACCCAGCTCGGGTTGCCGTAGAGGGTGGTGCCGTAGACGTCCGGCGAGGTCAGCCCGGTGGCCGCGGTCACGGTGGTGGCCCAGCGGGTCTTGCAGGCCAGGCCCGGCGGGCAGCTGTAGCGGCTGTAGGAATAGGCGATCAGCCCGCCGTCGGGCGAGACCGCCGCCTTGTCGATGGCGCCCCCGGTGACCTGGCCGGCCGAGTCACGCAGGTCCGGCGGGTCGATCGAGTTCAACACCGTTCCCCACTGGTCCATCCGGTGCAGGACCGAGCCGTGGACCGCGACGACCGTCCCGTCGTCGGCCCCGGTCGGCGACCTCCAGGGCGCTGCGGCGGTGCCGTCGGTGGTGAGTCGCCGCTCGCCCGAGCCGTCCGGCTGGGCGACGTAGACGTCATAGCCCTTGAGATAGACGATCGTGCCCGGGCCGGGAGCGGCCGCGGCCGATGCCTCCGGCGTCTCGGCCAGGGACAGGGTCGACAGGGCGATCAGCCCTGCCGCGAGGGTGGTCAGCAGCCGTCTCATCGGCGGACCTTCACTTTCTTGCTCGTCCATACGGAGCCGGCCAGGCCGGCGGTGTCGGCGGTGACGCGGACCGAGATCCGTCTGCCGCGGTCCTTGCGGGTGATCCGGTACGACGCCTCGGTGGCCTTCTTGATCGGCTTGCCGTTGCGCAGCCATTGGTAGGTGAGCGCGCTCGGCGCGGGCGCCCAGGCACCGCCCTTGACCTTGAGCACCTTGCCGGCCCACGCCTTGCCGACCAGGCGGGGCGCGGTCTGCAGCGCGAGCCCGGTGACAGGAGTCTTGCTGCCCGGATCCTGCTGCTGGTCGGGTACGGCGGGCAGCTGCGCCGTGGTCCAGGAGACCTCGGTGCCGCCGGCGACGACCCGGGCCGCCTCGGCCGCGCAGTCCAGCGGGTCCGGCTTGACCCAGACGCCGTCGGGCTGCGACCACGCCAGCGCGCTGCCGTCGGGCGCGAAGGCGGGACTGCCCTGGCCGGCGACCGGGTCGTTGACGCACACTCGGGTCGGCTCCACCGGCGTCGTGTCCGTGCGGATGTCGCCGTCGAGGCGGTACGTCGCGACGTGAGCCTCGGCGCCCTCGCCGCGCACCAGCGCCAGCATGGCGCCATCACGCGAGGTGACCGGCTCGCTGAACTGCACCGCGGTGGGACTGGTGCCCTCGTGGAACCAGTCCTTCGCCGGCTCCTTGCCCAGGTCCAGGACGTCGACACCGAGCTCGCCGCTGTCGTTGAGGATCAGCCGGGAGTCGGTGACCCAGCTCGGGTTGTCCTCGCTGGCCTGGCTCTCGTCCGAGGGCGGGGTGAGGTGATCCGCAGCGGTGATCGCGGTGGCCCAGACCGGACCGCAGACCCACTGGCACACGGTGCCCTCGTAGGAGTAGGCGATCTTGGTGCCGTCGGGTGAGACGGCCGCCGTGTCCAGGTCGGGCCCGAGCGGGTTGCCCCACACGTCGATGAGGTTCGGCGGGTCGATGGTGTTGAGCGGGCTGCCGGTGATGGTCATCCGGTGGATCAGGGAACCCCGCACGGCAACCACCCGGCCGTGGTCGTCACCGGTCGGCGAGTGGTACGGCGAGGTCGCGGTGCCGTCGGTGGTGAGTCGGCGCTCCCCGGTGCCGTCGGGGTGCGCCGCGTAGACGTCGTACCCCTTGACGTAGAGCAGGGTGCCCGGCAGGTCCGGGCTGTCCGCGGCGGCGGCCGTGGTGGCACCCGCGGCCAGGCCGCTCAGGGCGATCGCGCCGGCTGCGGCGGCTGCGGCGGCTGCGGCGGCATGGAGCAAGGTCCTCATCGCTTCACCTTCTTGGGTGCGCTGGTCCACGTCGCGCTGGCCAGGCCGGGCTTGCTGACCGTCAGGCGCACGGAGATCCGCTTGCCGCGGTCCTTGCGCGTCACGCGGTAGGAGGCCTTCTTGGCCTTCTTGATCGGCTTTCCGTTGCGCAGCCACTGGTAGGCGACCGCAGCGGGCGCCGGCGACCATGCGCCGGCCTTGGCCTTGAGCACCTTGCCGACCTTCGCCTTGCCCTTGACCTTGGGCGCGGTGGTGGCGGTGAAGGAGCCGTGCTGAGTCCCGAGCGGCTCGGGGTCGTAGATCGCGGCAGACCAGTCGGGAGCCGAGGCACCGGGGATCAGCAGGTGGAAGCTCACGGCGTCGCAACCCACCGTGACGTCGTCCGCGACCCAGACACCGTTGTCGGCCTGGACTGCCAGTGCCCTGCTGTCCGGGCCCCACGTCGGGCTCACGAGCGCTCCGCCGTCGTCGTAGTCCCACGTGCACCGGTGGTCCGGAGGGAGCGGGACCGGGCCACTGGTGACGTCCCTGTCGGCGTCGTAGGTGGAGATGCCGTCGTTGCCCTGGTAGCCGGCCGCACCGGCGAGGCGCCGACCGTCCGGGGAGAGCTCGACATCGGTGATCCCGCCCTGCGTGTCGAACCAGTGCACGGCGCCGCCACCGAGATCGTGGACCATCACCTCGGAGCCGGAGCCGCCGCTCTGCAACGTTCGGCTGCTGCCCGCCCATGAGGGCATCTTGAAGTAGGTGGACCCGTCCGTCTCCGGGTCGGTGGCCCGGCCGGAGGCCGTGTAGCCCGTGGCGGTCGAGCATCCCGTTCCCGTGCAACCGGTGTTCACCATGCTGTAGGCGATCTTGGCGCCGTTCGGTGCGATCGCGACCTGGCCGAGGTTGGTGAGCGAGCCCTTCAACGCTCGCGGCGTGAAGCGGCTGAGGGGGGTGCCGCCCTGACGCATCCGGACGATCTGCCCGTCGTGCCCGGCGACGATCGTTCCGTCGTCGGCCATCGACGGCGAGAAGTACGGCCAGGACGCCGTGCCGTCCGCGGTGACCTGCCGCTGGCCGCTTCCGTCGGGACGGGAGATCCAGACGTTGTGGTCCTTGACGTACACGAGGGTGCCGGCAGACGCCGCCATCATCCGGCTCTCCGTGCTGGCCGCGGTCGCCGTCTGCTGCCCCAGGACGGGAGATCCACCGGCCAGTACCAGGGCCATCGCCGCCACGGCAGTGCGGGTTCGCTGAGTTGTCATGACTTCCACCTGTTCCTGCATCGTTGCCCGGGCCGCGTGGCGGACCGGATCGGGTCAGTGGCCGATGACGCCGGCCGGGTCGTGGTGCTCCCGAACGCGCTCCAGCCGCTCGCGCATCTCGGCAGGCCATGCCGTCTCGAGCGCGCTCGGCTGGTTCAAGGAGCCGACGAAGTTGGGCTGGAAGCCACCACTCGCCCACGGCGCCATCGCCTTGGCGAGCCCGCCGACAGCGGCCGGCACCGGCCCGGCGAACAGCTCGGGCACGGGGACGCTGACCACGAAGAGCCCGTACGCCGCGTCGCGGCCCACGACCGAGTCCGGGCGCTGCGGCGCCTGGGCCAGGCGGCCGCCGAGGCGTCGTACCTCCACGACGGTCAGTGGGACCTCGACCTGCGGACCGGCGGCCGCGAGCATTGCCCGGGCAGCAGCCGGGTCGAAGTCGCGCAGGAGCGCTCCCGCCTCCAGCGCCGGCATCGGCTGGTCGGGGTCGGCGTGGATCGCGCCGAGCGCGGTCACCGGCAGCTCGGCGACGGTGTCGACGATCGGGTCGGCCAGCTTGCGCAGCGGCTCGACCAGGGCGGCCCCCTCCTCCGCGTCGGCCACGACCGCGACCCGCAGGTGCACGACGAACCGGCCTCGCAGTGGCGCAGGGACGAAGTCGAGGTCGGGCAGGCGCAGCAGGGCGGCGGAGGTGTTGGCCTGCTCCGGCACGAGCGCGGACCACACGGCCCACTCCGTCAGCACCCGCTCGGCATCGGCGGCGTCGAAGAACAGGCCGCCGCCGTACACCGTGGTCAGCTCGACCAGCCCGAGCTCGACCGAGGTGACCACGCCAGGCAGGTGCTTTCCACCGAGCAGCGCGGCGAGCAGGTCCGGATGACTCGTGGCGGAGACGGTGAGGAGCTCGCCGGCGCCCGTCGCGATCTCGGCGGAGCGCACGAAGTCGCTCGCCCATCCGAAGCTGCGGCCCAGCGGGCTGAGCCCGCCGCCGAGCAGGTAGCCGACCGCGCCGACGCCGGGTGCCGAGCCGGCCAGCGGCGCCAGCCCGTGCGGGGCGGCGGCCGCGATCACGTCGGCCCAGGTCGCTCCTGCGCCGATCCGGGCGATTCGCGTGGCGGGGTCGACCTCCACCCCGGCGAGCCCACGGGTCAGCAGCGCGACACCGCCCTCGATCGCGTGGGTCCAGCCGTGACCGGTGCCCACGGGATGAACCCGCTCACCCCGAGCGGCGGCAGCGCGGACGATGCCGGCCACCTCCTCGGCGGTACGGGGCTCGACCACCTCACGCGGGGCGTGGGCGTGGGCGAGGTTGAACACGGGGAGGGCTGCAGACATGGGATTCCTTCGCATTGAGTGAGGTGGCCAGACTCCGCGGGCGCACTGGAGCGCCGCTGGGAGCTGGCTGGAACTGGCTGGAACTGACTGGAAGTGGTTGGGCTGGTCGGCCCGTCAGCGGACGCGGACCCTGACCGTGCGGGAGGGCGCGGGCAGCAGGCCAGGGGCGCCGGCGTAGGCGATGCGCAGCCTGGCGCGTCCGCGCGGGAGCCGCTTGGTCGTCAACGTGACCCGACCCGCGCGCAGGAGCCCGGTGGCCACGACCTTCGTGCCACGGGTGACGACGACGGTGCCCGTCACCGGGACCGCGGCACCGACGGTGACCTTCAGCCGCACCCGGCGGCCCGCGAGGGCCTTGACCTTGCCGATCCCGAGCGTGGTCGCGGCGGGATGCGGCATCGGGGACTGCTGGTGGTGACCGCCGGGGTCACGGGGATCACCCGGGTCCGGGGAGCCGGCGGCCACCGTGATGGTGATCGGCGGACTGGTCGACTCACCGGTCTCCGCATCGGCGGGGTGGTGTGCCCGCAGGGTGTGGACGCCGACGGGCAGGCCCGTCAACCGGAACCGGCCGTTCTCGACCTCCGCGTGGGCCCAGGTCTCGCCGTCGATCTCCAGGGTCGTCGTGGCGGTGACGTCGGTGCCGTAGCGGTCGAGGGTGCGCACGCTGCCGGTGAGCGCCTCCTCGACGACCAGCTCGGTCCGGTCGGTGCTCAGCTCGGTGTCGGTCGGCCACGGCCGGGGCTGGCGGACGTCGAGCGAGAACTGCGACGAGGAGCCGACGACCCGTCCGGGGTCGACCGTTCCCGGGACGTACTCGACCGTGATCAGCCACTGGCCCGGGTGCTCCCGGGCCCAGGTGGTGAGGTCGAACCCCAGCGGCGCGCCGCCCTGGGTGGCCAGCGACGCCAGCGGAACCGCGTCACCGCCGGCGGCGGGCGTGGCACGGACCGTGATCGTGCCGCTGGGGACGTAGAGGGCGTCCGGATCGGCCGGACGCAGCGTGGCCCTCACCCAGAACGCCTCCCCCTGGGCGACCGGGCTCTGGCTGTGGGCGACGCTCAGCTCGGTGGCCATGGGGTTGATGCGCACGTCGCCGACCCAGCTGCCCGCCCCGGGTGCGGTGTCCGCGTAGGCCGATCCACCCACCAGGCGGACCTCGACCGGGTACCAGCAGGGACAGGGATGGACGTTCGGCTGCAGGGCGAAGGTGCCGTCCGTGCGCACGTCGTAGCTCGCCACCACCTTGCCGCCGTAGATCATCTCGACCCGGCCGTCGGGCGGCACGGTGGTCGGCAGGTCGGCGGTGACGGTCCCGAAGAACGGGACGCCGTAGTCCCGCCTGGTCTGGGCGAGGTCGATGTGCGCGCTGATCCGCGGTGCGTTGACGTTGGAGACCGTCACGTCCAACGGCGGCACCGGTCCGGCCGAGGCCGCCGAGAGCAGGCGCAGGTCGGTCAGGAGCAGGGCCGCGACCAGCAGCGTCAGCAGCGGCCGCAGGACTCGGAGGGCAGGGGCGAGCAGGCGGGGCATGGTTCTCCTTCGGGGCGACCCGAGCGTCCCGGCGATCCTCGGCGGCCGTACTGCAGTCGCACTGGAGTCACACTGGCGTCACGCTGGAGAGTGCTGGATCCGGGCTCGGCCCGACGGCGTGGGACGCACATCGATCCGGCCCGGGGGTCCTAGGGTGGCCTCATGGTCGCCCGCCAGGAGATGAACCAGGGATCCGGCGCGGCCGGCACACCCCCCGAGTTCACCGCTGCGGTCGCAGGCCTGCGCGCCGCCTCGTTCCGTCCCGAGGTGTTCTGCGAGGAGATGCCGGCACCGCAGCGGATCGCGCCGTACGCCGCGGCGCTGTCCGCCGACGTGACCGTGGACGACGAGGAGGTCGCCACGGGGCGACTCGTGCTGCTCCACGACCCGGCCGGCAACGACGCGTGGGAGGGCACCTTCCGCTGCGTCGCGTACTGCCGGGCCGAGATCGATCACGACCTGGCGACCGACCCGCTGCTGACCGACGTCGGCTGGACCTGGCTGACCGACGCGCTCGCGGCGCACGGCGCCGAGCACGTCGCCGTCTCGGGCACCGTCACCCGGGTGGCGACCGAGAGCTACGGTTCGATGGCCGACGAGCCGGGGAACGCCCAGCTGGAGATCCGGGCGTCGTGGACGCCGGTCGACCACGACGACCTGGCCAGCCACGCCGAGGCGTGGGGCGAGCTGATGTGCACCGCCGGCGGCCTCGAGCCGGTGCCCGACGGGATCGCGGTCATGCCGTCCCGGCGTGGCCAGCGAGGCAGCGGGAGCTGATGACCGACTCGCCGACCGAGCAGCCGACCTCCGAGGAGCAGCCGGTCGAGCTGCTGACGCTCGCCGACGGCCTGCCGCCGGTCATCGACACCCCCGCGGCGCTCGCCGCCTACTGCGCCGCGCTCGCCGCCGGGTCCGGTCCGGTCGCCATCGACGCCGAGCGCGCCTCCGGCTACCGCTACTCCAACCGCGCCTACCTGATCCAGGTCAAGCGCACCGGTGCCGGGATCGGCCTGATCGACCCGATCCCGTTGGGCGACCTGACTCCGCTCGCGGACGCGATCGGCGACACCGAGTGGATCCTGCACGCCGCCACCCAGGACCTCCCCTGCCTCGCCGAGGTCGGGCTGCGGCCGGTGGCACTGTTCGACACCGAGCTCGCCGGCCGGCTGCTGAACTACCCGCGGGTCGGGCTGGCCACCCTCGTCGAGACGCTGCTGGAGCGCCATCTGCGCAAGGAGCACTCCGCCGTCGACTGGTCGACGCGACCGTTGCCCGAGCCGTGGCTCGAGTACGCCGCCCTCGACGTCGAGGTGCTCGTGGAGCTGCGCGACCTGCTGGCCACCCAGCTCGAGGAGGCCGGGAAGGCCGACTGGGCACGGCAGGAGTTCGAGCACGTCCGCGGCTTCGAGCCGGCCGTCCGGGTCGACGCGTGGCGGCGCACCTCCGGACTGCACAAGGTCCGCGGGCGTCGTACCCTCGGCGCGGTGCGGGCGTTGTGGGAGACCCGCGACCAGATCGCCCGCGAGCGCGACGTCACGCCCGGTCGGCTGATCCCCGACGCCGCCATCATCGCCGCGGCGACCGCCATGCCGACCAGCCGCGGCGCCCTGCTCGGCACCTCCGGCTTCCACGGCCGCGGTGCCGCGCGGCACGCCCGCGAGTGGCTCGCCGCACTGCAGGAGGCGGCCGAGCTCCCCGAGAACGAGCTGCCGACGCGCGTCACCCACGGGGACGGCCCGCCCGCGCCGCGCACCTGGGCCGACAAGGACCCGGTCGCCGCGCGGCGCCTCGAGCTCGCCCGGGCGGCGGTCTCCGCGCTGGCCGAGGAGCACGCCGTCCCCCTGGAGAACCTGCTCACCCCCGACACGCTGCGCCGCGTCATGTGGTCGCCCCCCGCGACCCGCGACGCCGTCGACCTGCTCGAGGCGGTCATCGACCAGCTCCGCGGCCTGGGCGCGCGCAGCTGGCAGATCGGGCTCACTGCGTCGGCACTGAGCCGCGCGGTTCTGGACGCCGAGGCGGCACCGGCGGCGGCCCGGAGGAAGCGTCAGCCTCGGTCGTCGGACCCGTCGTCAGAGGGCGAGGCTGGCTCGGAAGACGGGTCGGACGGCGGGTCGGACGGCTCGTAGTCCGGGTCGAGGAGACTGCGCGACTTCTCGTCGATGGCGCGCAGCGCCTCCTGCAGGTCGGCGATGTCGGGCGTGGTCAGCAGCGTCTCGATGTCGGGGTCGACGAGCTCGCGCAGCTCACGGCCCTGGCTCATCAGCGGCGACAGCACCACCGAGCGCATCACGGCGTTGAACACCGCGGAGTGCTCGGGGGCCTGGCCGGGCTGGAGGAAGTCGTCGGAGAAGGCGACCGTGAGCTTCGCGGGCTGCACGTAGCCGGTCTCGGCGACCCGGGCCAGCGCCTCGTCGCTCACCAGGTAGCTGAGCACGTTGGCCGCGGCCTCGGTGCGCATCGGCCCGTTCGGGGCCAGGCAGAGCCCGTTGAGGTCGGCGATGGTGTGCGCCGCGCCGAGCGACGGCATCGGCATCACGTCGAAGTTGAGCCCCTCGGTGCCCCGCAGCTCGGGCGTCAGGCCGCGGTAGCCCGCGATCATCGCGAGCTTGCCGCGCTGGAACCACTCCACCGCGGAGCGCTTCTCCAGCTGGGCGGCGCTGAGGGTCAGCCGCGGGTCGCGCAGCAGCTCGAGGGTCTGGCGCAGCGCGTCGGTCGAGCCGTCGTCGCCGAGCGCGAGGCGGGTCGGCTTGCCCTCGTCGTCGAAGAGCTGACCGCCACCGGAGTAGACGAACGGCGCGAGGCCACGCAGCGTCGGCTCGATGTGGATGCCGCGGGTGTTGCGGCGCGGTCGGCTGGCGAACTCCGCGGCCGCCCGGAACTCCGCGAAGTTCCAGCCCTTGTGGTCGCTCTTGGGCGTGGGCAGGCCCTCGGCGTCCATCGCGGCGAAGTCGACGAGGTCGGTGTTGTAGTAGATGACCATCGGCGAGGCGGCGTACGGCAGGCACTGCAGGTCGTCATCGACCGAGAACGCGGAGACCGCGTCGCGCGCGAAGTCGTCGCCGATCGGGATCTCCCGCTCGAGGACCAGGTCGAGCAGCGGGACATTGCGCTTCTCCGCGACCGTCTCGGCCAGGTCGCCGCGCGGGATCAGGTAGAGGTCGGGCGTGGCCTCGCCGCTGCGGATGGCGTCGAGCATCGCGTCGGCGTTGGGCCAGGACACGACGGACACGCTGGTGTCGGTGCTGCTGGCGTTGTAGGCGTCGACGACGGTCTGATACGCCGCGATCTCCTGCTCACTGCCCCACGCCGCGAACTCGAGGTCGGTCTTCGTCGCCGTCGGCGGCTTCGGGGGATGCGGCTGCTTCTTCTGCTCGGTGCCGCTCGCCAGGGCGATCATGCCCACGAGGACCACCACGGCGACCCCGACCACGACCGCACCCGTCCGCCACGTGAACCGACCCACGGCGGCAACCCTACCGGCCGGTCACAGCGCCGCTCCGATCGCCCGCTGCGGCGCGGCCGTTCTAGGCTGATCGGGTGTCCGAGCACCGGCGTCACCACCGTCCCGCACCGCGGGAGGCCGCCTTCTTCGACGAGTACGCCGACGGGGTCGACCCCGCCCTGCTCACCGAAGCCGCCGAGCGCGCCGCCGTACTGCTCGTGCGCGATGCCCATGCCAGCGACGACGCCGGCGTCTCCGAGCGTCTCGTCCACCTCGCCGAGACCGAGGGCATCGAGACCATCGCCGAGCTCTGGTCGCACGCCGCCGCCGACACCCTCGCCGGCTGCCTGTGGCGCCTGTACCTCCTCCGGTCCTGGGTGTACGCCGACCCGGCCGGCGTCGCGCGCCAGTTCGAGGCCGGCCGCAGCCGGGCGGAGTTCGCCCGGGTGGTCGCCGGCGTTGCCGACCCGCCGGGGCCCGACGAGCTGCGCCGGATGGTCGACGAGGTGCTCCGCGGCATCGCGGAGGGCGAGTTCGCCGACGTCCTCCTCCGCGCCGCCGCCTTCGCCCGGGTCGTGGCCGCCGGCCGGGCCACCCTCCCGGAGGTTCCCGACACCGACGTACGCCGCACGCTCGCCCTCGCCGAGCAGCTCGAGGCCGCCGGCCACCTGGAGCTCGCCCACCGCCTGGCGTGACCACCTCCTCGTCCGAGGCCGTAGACTTGGGGAGTCGAGCACGCCGGGTCGCGGCAGCCCCGGGTCCCAACATCAAGCCGCTACGAGCGGCCCTGCGCCGTGAGGCGCTCCCGGTCCGGTGTGCTCGACTCTCGCGAACACCTAGCGCACGACGACGCGATAGCTGGAGCTCGACGCGGTCACGGTCGAGGAGCCGAGGAAGCGGATCTTCAGCTTGTGCTTGCCCTTCGTCAGCTTCTTGGTCGTCAGGGTCACCGACGTCGCGCCGTTGGGGAGCGTCGCCTGCGCGACCACCTTCTTTCCGTCGCGGATCTGGACCTGCCCCGACGCGGGACGCGACGCGGAGACGACGACCTTGACCCGAACGCGCCGCTTCGACACCGTTGCGGAGCCCACCTTCACGGTCGAGCCCACCGCTGCCTGGGGGTGGCTCGGTACGCGGATGGCGGGATCGACGACATAGCTGAGCGTCCGGCTCACGGAGGGCGCCTGAGTCGCCGTGCCGGTGTAGCGCGCGGACACCTGGTAGGTGCCGACCTGGTCCGTCGGCATGGTCATCCGCGCCGTGCCCTCCTCGTCGACGGTGACCTCCTCGCCGATCTGCGCGCCATCGAGGTAGAAGGCCACCGTGCCGTCGGCGGGGTGGACGCTCTCGTAGACGTCGACCGTCGCGATCGCCTCGATGGGATAGGCGTTGGGCGAGCCGGGCGGCCAGGTCCGCCACCCGCTCAGGACCAGGGCGGTCACGGTCTCGAAGGCCGCGGCCCTCACCTGGGGGACGGCGTACGCCGCTGGGGCCGGTGCAGCCGTGGAGACGCCGACCAGGGCCGCGGCCAGGGACACCGCCAACGCGGCGGTCCCACCCAGCACGACGCCTCGACGACGGGATCGGCAGCTCATCGCACCCTCATCCGGTAGGTCCGGCTCGACTCGGCCACACCCGGCGAGCCGAGGTAGCGCACCGTCAGCCTGCGCTTGCCCGGCTTCAGCCGCTTCGTCGTCAGGGTGATCGACGTCGAGCCCGCGCTCAGCACGCCCGTGGCGACGACGCGCCTGCCCGCCCTGATCTGGACCGTGCCCGTGGCGGGCGTCGCCGCCGACACCGCGATCCTCGCCTTCACGCGATGCCTGGCCACGCTCTTGAGGCTCGCCTTGACGCTCGACGCGGCCACGGCCGGAGGGGTGGAGCTGCCCGGGTCGGACGGCTCTGCCGGACCGGGGACCACCGTCAGCATGAGCGTGGCCCGCGACGCATGCACGTTCACGTCGCCGGAGTAGTCCAGGGTCAGGTCGTGCGTTCCGACCGGCAATGCGATGGTCGCGTGGCCGGAGACGAGTGTCACCGTGTCCAGCAGCGTGGCCCCCTCCCTCACCGTGACGGACCCGGTCGGCGTCACCTTGGATCCGGACGCGACGACGTCGACAGATGCCGGGGTGCCGGCGACGACGGTGTCCGGTGTCACCGAGACCGTCGAGGACGCCTGCTCGACCGTGAGCATCCGCGCAGGACTGAGCGAGCCGTCGTGGGTCGCACTCCCGAGATAGCGCGCGGTCACCGAGCGCTGCCCGACGGTCCCGGGTGCGAGGGAGAGACGAGCGCTGGCGTCGGTGCCCACCGACGTTCGGCCGATCTCGTTGCCGTCCACGTAGAAGGCCACCTGGCCCGTCGGACGAGCCGCTGCGCCCGTGACCGCGACGCTTGCGGTGGCAAGGACCTCGTCGCCTCCGACCGTGGCGGTGCCCCGATCCAGCTGGAGCGACGTCGTCGTCGGGATCGCGGTGCTGCCCGGCTCCTTGATCTGGATCGTGGTGCGCGCGACAGGCGACGCTGCGGTGATCGCGTCACCGGTGTTCGAGACCTGGATCTCCCAGCTCCCGGTGTGGGTCGCCGCGAACGGGCTCAGGTCGAAGCGCGCTGCCTGGTAGCCGCCGGGGTAGAGCCGTCCGGGCTCGATGACCACCGGATCGCCGCCGTCGGTGCGCTGCGCCACGACCCTGATCGCGCCGTGCGGCGACTCCCTCAGCAGGAACGGAGTGTTGTTCCGCACGACGGCGTTCATGACCAGAGGCTCACCCCGCGTCAGGACGGTCGCCGAGAAGGTGGCGTCGACCGCGTTCGGGATCCGTTCGACGACCAGGTCGCCCACGAAGCTCCCCGTGCCGGGACCGGTGGCCGCGTAGGCGGCGTCTCCGGCGTACTCGACCTCCACGAAGTGGGTACCCGGCCGAAGGTGATCGTCGGCCGCCTCCAGCAGCGTCCGTCCGTTCGCATCGATCCTGCCCGTGCCGACCGAGCGCCGCGCGCTCGTGTGCAGCCTGACCTCGGTGCCGGCGGTCGGGTGCACCGCGGTCGGCGCGTCCGCTGCGAACTCGACCGGGATGAAGGCGCTGTACGGCACCGTCGTGCTCGGCAGCCGCACCGTGCCCGGGATGAACTGCGGCACGAACCGCTCGTAGGTGGTGCCGCCCACCGTGCCGTCGCCGGCCGCGACATCGACCCGGTACGACGTGCCGATCGTCAGACCTGTGGTCGGGATCTGGAACTGAGCGGGGAGTTCCTTGGTCTCGAGGTCGATGCCGTTCATCGACACGGTCGCGTTGATCGGGTCCCCCGTGCCCCCGAACGCTCGCACGTTGAGCAGCAGCGGGTCGCCGTACCGGGGATCGGCCACCTTCGTCGCGCTGACCCTGAAGGCCGGCGCGGCCGGCGCGACGGTCGGCGGGCCGGCGTTCGCTCCCTCGACGCCGAGGGCGGCGGGCAGGCCGGCCAGACCCGCGAGCAGCGTCGCGATCAGCGCTGCGCGGGCTCCGGGTCGTGCGATACGACCACGCGGTGTCCGTACGCCCCGCACTCGGCGGAGGTCGTCGGACCTGGATGCTTCCTTGGGCTGTCTCACGTCGGCACCCTGTCCGGGCGCGTTGGAGCCCGGCTTGAGTCCGGCTGGAGGTCGCGACCCTCAGAGCGCGTCGAGGGCCTTGCGGATCCGCACGTCCGAGACCGGGCCGTCGGTGCCGAGCTGCTGGGCCCACAGCGAGACCCGGTACTCCTCCAGCATCCAGCGGAGCGCGCGCAGGCCGGAGCCGGCGGGACGGCCGTCGGGCAGGGCGGCGAGCCGGGCGAGATGGGCCTCCTGGAGCGGCTGGAGGACGTCCATCCGCTGACGGTCCTTGGCGAGCGCCGCGGGACCGCCCGTCTCCAGCGCGGTCCGACGCTCGCGCATCGCGGCGAGCCAGGTCCGGTAGCGACGCAGTCGGGCGGCGCCGGCCTCGCCGACGAAGCCGTCGTGCACGAGGCGGGCGAGCTGGGCCTGCAGGTCGGTGAGCGCCGGGAGCATCGGCAGGTCGGCACGACCGCTGAGCAGCCGGTCCACGTCGCGCCAGGTCGTGAGCACCCGGAGCAGCTCGGCCAGCACCTCACGGACCCCTGCGGCGGCAGCCGGACGGAGGGCGGCGAGCAGAGCGTCGTACTCCGCGCGGGTCCGCACCGGAGGTCGTGCGTCGACGGCGTCGACCACGACCGCGCGCAGGCAGTCGTCGAGGATCGCGGGCACACCGGCGTACGGCGTCCCGGCGAGGCCGAGCTTCTCGGCGTTGCCGAGTCCCTCGACGGCGCCGGCCAGCGGCGCGGAGCCGAGGGCCAGCAGCGCCAGCCGGACGACGCCGAGCCGGTGCCGCGCGTCGCGCTCGTCGGCCGAGCCGTAGACCTGTAGGCCGACCGTGGCGCCCTCGTCGACGAGTCCGGGATAGGCCTCGACCTCGTGACCGGCCCGGGTCCAGGTGGCGGTGGCGGCGATCTCGTCGAAGACCCAGGCGGTCTCGCCGGAGCGGGCCACGCCCGAGTCGGAGGCCACCGCGGCGATCGCGCGGTCGAACTGCGGCTGCAGCGGCGCCTTCAGCTCGGCCAGCGATTTGCCGCGGCCCTCCACCCGGCCCCGCTCGTCGACCACCCGGTAGGTCGGTTTGAGGTGCTCGGGCAGCGTCGCGAGCCCCCAGGCGTCGCGGGGCACGTGCACCCCGGTCGTGGAGCGCAGGTAGCGCTCCAGCGCGGTGAGCAGCGCCTCCTCCCCCGCGGGTACGGCGGCCAGGAACTCCCGCGCCGTGTTCGGCGCCGGCACGAAGCTGACCCGCAGCTGCTTCGGGAGGCTGCGGATCAGCTCGGTGACCAGCTCCTCGCGCAGCCCGGGCACGATCCAGGAGAAGTCGTCGTCGTCGACCCGGTTGAGGGTGGCGACGGGGATGTCGATGGTCAGCCCGTCGTCCTTCGCGCCCGGCTCGAAGTGGTAGCTGATCGGGAAGGTCAGCCCACCGCTGAGCGACCACTGCTCCGGATAGTCGGCCTCGCGGACCTCCCCGGCGGTGTCGTGGGTGAGCATCGCGGGATCGAAGGTCAGCAGGTCGGGCTGGGCGCGCCGGGCGTCCTTCCACCAGCGGTCGAAGTGCGCGCCGCTGACGACGCCCTCGGGGACGCGGTCGTCGTAGAAGTCGAAGAGGGTGTGCTCGTCGACGACCAGGTCGCGGCGCCGGGCCCGGTGCTCGAGCTCCTCGGCCTCGGCGAGCAGCCGGCGGTTCTGCTGGAAGAAGCGGTGCCGGGTGTCCCACTCGCCGTAGACGAGCGCGTGCCGGATGAACAGCTCGCGCGACAGCTCGGGGTCCACCTTGCCGTAGGCCACGGCGCGGTCGGCGGCCAGCGGGACGCCGTACAGGGTGACCCGTTCGCGGGCCATCACGGACTGGCGCTTGCGCGACCAGCTCGGCTCGGAGTAGGTCCGCTTGACGAGGTGGGCGCCCAGCCGCTCGGCCCAGCGCGGGTCGATGGCGGCGTTCTGGCGGGCCCAGAGCCGCCCCGTCTCGACGAGCTCGCCCGCCATCAGGAACGGGGGGTTCTTCCGGGCCAGGCCGCTGCCGGGGAAGATCGCGAACCGGGTGCCGCGGGCACCGAGGTACTCGCGCGGTCCGGGACGACGCCCGTCCTTGCGGGCGCCCGGCCCCGACTTGGCTGCCTTCTCCCGCTCCTCCAGCAGCCCGATGTGCGAGAGCAGGCCCGAGAGCAATGCCTGGTGGATGCCGTCGGCATCGGGGGTGTCGGAGGCGGCCTCGAGCCGGACCCCCATCTCCTTGGTCACCTGACGCAGCTGGGCGACGAACTCCTGCCACTCGCGCACCCGCAGGTAGTTGAGGAACTCCCTCTTGCACATCCGCCGGAACGCGCTGCCGGACAGCTCCTTCTGCTGCTGGCGCAGGTGGCGCCACAGGTTGAGCCAGGTGAGGAAGTCGGAGTCCTCGGCCTTGAACCGCGCGTGCAGCTGGTCGGCCTGCGCCCGCTCGGCCGGGCGGTCGGCGCCGGGGCGCTCGCGAGGGTCCTGCAGCGAGAGCGCCGCGACGATCACCAGGACGTCGCGCACGCAGCCCAGGTGCTCGGCCTCCAGCAGCATCCGGCCCAGCCGCGGGTCGATCGGCAGCCGGGCCAGGCGGCGGCCGACCTTGGTCAGCTGGCCCTCGCGGCCGCCGGACGAGCCCGTGGCGACCGCGCCGAGCTCCTCGAGCAGCTGGGTGCCGGCCTGGACGTTGCGGCGGTCGGGCGGCTCGACGAACGGGAAGGCCGCGATGTCGCCCAGCCCGAGCGAGGTCATCTGGAGGATGACCGACGCCAGGTTGGTGCGCAGGATCTCGGGGTCGGTGAACTCCGGGCGGGCCTCGAAGTCCTCCTCGGCGTACAGCCGGATCGCGATGCCGGCGGCGACGCGGCCGCAGCGCCCGGAGCGCTGGTTGGCGGAGGCCTGGCTGATCGGCTCGATCGGCAGCCGCTGGACCTTGGTCCGCGCGGAGTAGCGCGAGATCCGGGCGACGCCGGTGTCGATGACGTAGCGGATCCCCGGCACGGTCAGCGAGGTCTCGGCCACGTTGGTCGCCAGGACGACGCGGCGGCGCGAGCCCGTGGCCGGCGCGAACACCCGGTGCTGCTCGGCCGCCGAGAGCCGGGAGTAGAGGGGAAGCACGTCGACGCCCCGGATCCCGTCCGCCAACGGCGCGAGCGCCTCGGCGGTGTCGCGGATCTCGCGCTCGCCCGGCAGGAACACCAGGATGTCGCCCGGCCCCTCGGCCGAGAGCTCCTTGACCGCGTCGACGATCGCCTCGGTCGGATCGCGCGTGACCAGCTCTGCTTCGGAGTCCTCGTCGGGCTGTTCCATCAGGGGGCGGTAGCGGACCTCGACGGGGTAGGTGCGCCCGGAGACCTCGATGATCGGGGCGTCGTCGAAGTGCCGGGCGAAGCGGTCGGTGTCGATGGTCGCGGAGGTGATGACCAGCTTGAGGTCGGGCCGTCGGGGCAGGAGCTGCTTGAGGTAGCCCAGCAGGAAGTCGATGTTGAGGCTGCGCTCGTGCGCCTCGTCGATGATGATCGTGTCGTAGCGGCGCAGCAGCCGGTCGCGCTGCAGCTCCGCGAGCAGGATGCCGTCGGTCATCAGCTTGATCCGGCTCTGCTTCGACGTCTTGTCGGTGAACCGGACCTGGTAGCCGACCAGGTCGCCCAGCTCGGTCCCGAGCTCGGAGGCGATCCGCTCGGCGACCGAGCGCGCGGCGATCCGGCGCGGCTGGGTGTGCCCGATCATCCGGGGACGGCCATCCTCGCCGGCGCCGCCGCGGCCCAGCTCGAGGCAGATCTTGGGCAGCTGGGTGGTCTTGCCGGAGCCGGTCTCGCCCGCGACGATCACGACCTGGTGATCACGGATCGCGGCGGCGATGTCGTCGCGTCGGGCGCTGACCGGGAGGTCGGGCGGGTAGGTGATGTCCACAGCGCGCCCATTGTCCCATCACCATCCCCGCCGGATCGACCGGGATTCGGCGGGGATGAGGCGGTCAGTCGCGCAGGCGCAGTCCGGCCGGGTCGGGGTTCGGGTCGCGGAACGCCAGGTCCGCCGGGAACTCGTCCGCGCCCGTGAACGACAGGACCGCGATCCCGTCCGGGAACTCGGCGATCACCTGGGTCGTGGCGTCCTTGGCCGCGACCTTGGCCCGGGAGGCGTCGGCCACGTCCACGTCGCGGCAGTCCCAGCCCGCCGCGCACTGGTCGGCGCCGGCGCCCTGCCAGCTGGCCGGGGTCCCGATCGACAGGTGCATGGTCCGGCCGCCGCCGAGATCGTCGTCCAGCACATCGGTCATGGCGAGCATCTGGGCGAGGGTCACCCCGGCACCGCCCGGCGCGGACCGGGCCAGGTCCTGGACCTCCGCGGCCACCGCGTCGCGTGGGGCCGCCTGCGGGGCCTGGGCCGCCGGAGCCTCCTGGACGACGGGGTCGGGAGCGGGCGCGGCGGCCTGCTGGCCCCCGGGTACGCCGAGCGCGAGTCCGGTCACGGTCGCCGCCGCGAGCGTGGTGCTGCCGGCGCCCACCCGCGCCAGGCGACGGCGACGCAGGCGGCCCCGCCCCCGTCGTACGTCCTCGGCGGTGGGGACCACGGGCACGGGAGCGCTGTCGGTCAGGTGGTAGAGGCGCGCGGCCAGGTCGGTGTCGATCAGGTCGGTCATGAGGTCTCCTTGGTCAAGTCGTCGGCCAATGCCACCCGGAGGGCGGCGAGGGCCGCGGAGGTCTGGCTCTTCACGGTTCCGGTGCTGACGTCGAGGTCGGCGGCGGTCTCCTCGACGCTGAGTCCCCACCAGTGGCGCAGCACCACGACGCGGCGCTGCCCGGGCGGGAGGGCTCGCAGCGCCGTCCACAGCGCGTCGTGCTCCTCGACCGCGGACGCCGCCACCGCGACCTCGGGTAGTCCCTCACCCGCGGACGCCTCGCGCCGCCACGGCCGGCGGCCCTCGTCGAGATGGGCGTTCACGACCGCCCGTCGTACGTAGGCGTCCACCGAGTCCGCCCGGCGCACCCGCGGCCACGCGACGTAGAGCCGCGTCAGGGCCGACTGGACGATGTCCTCGGCCTGGTGCGAGTCACCGCACAGCAGCCACGCCGCGCGGAACAGCTGTGACCGCCGCTCGGCGACGTAGGCCGCGAACTCCTCGTCCCGCATGCTGCTCACCCTGCTCCTCTCCGTCCGGCACTGTTGCCTAGTTGACGGAACGGATCACGGATCGGTTGGGCGGCGGCCCGGGCAGATTCCCCGTCGCCCCTCAGCCGAGGCTCTCGACGTTGCGGATCAGCGCCTCGCTGGAGTGCTTGACCGCGACGCCGACCACCGGCCTGACCGCACCGGCGATCGCCTTGCCCGCCGGGCCGCCGGGCAGGGTGAAGCTGATCCAGGCGTCCACCCGGGTGCGACCGTCGCCGAGATCGGTGAAGGTCCAGCGCTGCGTCGTCTCGATGCCCTTGACCGACGTGAGCTCGAGCAGGCGGTCCTGCTCCCAGGCGGTGCACACGATCCGCGCCTTGAGCGGTACGCCGACCTTCATCACGCCGTCGTACTGGGCGCCGACGCCGCGCAGCTGCTCGGTGACCGGCTCGATCCGGCTCAGGCCGTACATCCAGTCCTTGGTGGTGGTGACGTCGTCGACGTAGGCGAACACCGTGCCGACCGGCGCCGCGATCTCGACGCTCTGCTCCACCACCTGGCTCACGGCGGAAGTGTGACACGCCGTCGCAGGTTCGCGCGCGTCCCCGGGGAGTCAGCGTGGCGGCGGCAGCGCGTCGGTCGACTCCAGCTGTCCCATGCCGGTGACCATCAGCAGGTCCGCGACGATCGCGCGCAGCTGGGAGAGGATCGCCTCGACCGCGAGGACGCCGCTGCGCTCGACCTGCCCGGTCGCGGCACCGACGGCCAGGATGTCGTCGCGGGCGGCGGTCGCGATCCGGTTGGCCTTCAGCTCGTCGGCGACCGCGTCGGCGGCCGCGGCGAGGTCCGCCGCGAGCTGCGCGTAGGACGGCGGCACCGGCAGCCGCCGGTACGCCGTGATCGAGGTCTGCCGGACCAGGACCCGGGTGCTGCGCAGCGCGCGGTCGAGCGGGTCGACCAGCTCGACCATCCGGCGCAGCGGCTCTCGGTGACGGACCCGGAAGGGCGAGGAGTTCACCACCGACATCCCCTCCTCCGCGGCGGCCTGCAGCTCCCGGATCAGCCGGTCGGTACGTCGGGCGTCGGCGAGCAGCTCCAGCGCGGGCGTGACCTCGCCGTCGACCATCACGTCGGAGGCGGCGCGCAGCAGCTCCGCGATCTTGCGGGCGACGGCGGCGGCCTGCTCGCGGGGACGGCGCAGGGGGGCGGCCGGGACGACCATCGCCGCGACCAGGGCGACGCACCCGCCGACGACCGCGTCCGTCCAGCGCAGGAAGGCGCCGCCGGCTCCCGGCAGCAGCACGGTGACCACGATGGACTGCACCGCCGCCTGGGAGACGAACATGATCCCGGCGTCCAGCAGCAGCGCCATCGACATCGAGAGGAAGACGATCAGTGCGAGCTGCCAGGCTCCCGAGCCGATGCCCGCGACCAGGACGTCGGCCATGAAGACGCCGATCGCGACGCCGAGCATGACCTCGATGACCCGCCGCAGCCGCTGACCGTAGGACGTGCCGAGGCACAGCACCGCAGCGATCGGCGCGAAGAACGGCAGGTCGTGACCGAGCAGGTCGTGGGCGATGAACCAGGCCAGCCCCGCGGCCGCCGAGCACTGCGCGACGACCCACAGCTTGTCGCGCCACCGGTCGACGCGGCCCCGCAGCGACAGCCGGCTGCGCGACCACATCCGGTCCAGGACCCCATCGTTCGGCGCCTCCACAAGGGAGACCCTAGAGGTCAGACCGCCTTGGCCGGGAGCACCCGCTTGGAGACGAGCGCCACGACGTCCTCGTAGCGCGATCCGGTGAACTTCTGGAAGTTGTGCAGGGCGTGGGCGTCGAGGCCGACCAGCACCCGGGCCTGGTTCTTCACGATGCCCTTGACGATGATCTCGGCGGCCCGTTCGGGCGTCATCTTGGCGAGCTTCTCGTCGAACAGCTTCGCCGTGGCGGCCTTGTCCTCCTTGTCGGAGACCCGGGCGTTGCGCGCGATCGCGGTCTTGATGCCGCCGGGGTGGACCGAGGTCACGCCGACGTTGTGGCCGGCGATGAGCATCTCCTCGCGCAGCGCCTCGGTGAAGCCGCGGACCGCGAACTTGGTGGCGTTGTACGCGCTCTGGCCGGGCATCGCGAGCAGGCCGAACAGCGACGACAGGTTGACGACGTGACCCTCACCGGAGGCGATGAGGTGCGGCAGGAACTCCTTGGTGCCGTGCACGACGCCCCAGAAGTTGATGCCGACGATCCACTCCATGTCGTCGTAGTCGAGGTCGACCACGTCACCGGCCAGCGCGACGCCGGCGTTGTTGACGATGACATTGACCTGGCCGAAGTGATCGGCCACCTCGGCGGCGTACGCCGTGAAGGCGGCGCGGTCGGCCACGTCGAGGTGCGCGGTGTGGACGTCGGGGGCGCCGGCGTCCTTGGCCAGCGCGGCGGTCTCGTTGAGGCCGGCGTCGTTGACGTCGGAGAGCGCCAGCCGGGCGCCCTTGCCGGCCAGGTTCACCGCGAGGGCGCGACCGATGCCGGAACCCGCACCGGTGATGACGACGACCTTGTTGCTGAGGTTCTTCACGCGTGGACTGCCTCTCGCTGGTGGGAGACCTCGACGTCGTACTCGTCGAGGTCGAACTTGCTCAGGTGCTGCCGGAAGGTGAACGTCTGTCCCGGCCACAGGGTGGTGTTGTTGCCGAACTTGTCGAGGTACCAGCTCGCGCAGCCGCCGGTCTGCCACACGGTGGGCTTCATCTTGCGCCGGATCTGCGCGGTCCACGCGTCCTGCGCGGCCTGCGTCGGCTCGACCGCGGCGAGTCCCTCGCGGCGCAGCGCCTTGGCCGCCTCGACGACATAGCGGACCTGCGACTCGATGATGAAGATCATGCTGGAGTGGCCGAGCGCGGTGTTGGGGCCGACGATCTGGAACAGGTTGGGGAAGCCGTGGATCGTCGTCCCCTTGTACGCCGCCATGCCGGCGCCGTCCCACACGTCGGCCAGCGTGCGACCGTCGCGGCCGGTGATGTGCTGGGCGATCGGCGGCTCGGTGACGTAGAACCCGGTGGCCACGACGAGCACGTCGATCGGCCGCTCGACCCCGTCGGCGGTGACGATCGCGTCGCCGGTGACCTTGGCGATCGGGTCGGTCACCAGGTCGACGTTGTCGGCGTCGAGCGCGGGGTACCACTTGTTGGAGATCAGGATCCGCTTGCAGCCCGCGCGGTAGTCGGGGGTGACCTTCCTGCGGAGCTCGGGGTCCTCGATGCCCTTGGCGATGTTCTTGCGGCCCTGGACCTCGACCGCCTTCATCAGCACGGGGAAGCGGGCGAAGGCCGGGACCCGGGACTCGAGGGTGCCGTAGACGAGGGCCCGGAGCGCGCGCTGGGCGCCGGGGACACGCTTGAACACGGTCTTCTCGAAGGCGCTGAAGGAGCGCTCGTTGCGCGGGATGACCCAGTTGGGGGTGCGCTGGTAGACGTCGACGTGGCCGGCGATCCGCTGCAGCTCAGGCACCAGCTGAACCGCCGAGGCGCCCGTGCCGATGACCGCGATCCGCTTGCCGGCGAGGTCGACGTCGTGGTCCCAGCGGGCCGAGTGGAAGATCTCGCCCTGGAAGTCGTCGATGCCCTCGATCTCGGGGAGCCGCGGCTCGGAGAGGCCGCCGGAGCCGGAGATCACCGTGCGGGCGGCGTACTCCACGACGCCGGAGGGGCCTTCGGTGCGCACGATCCAGCGCTGCTCGGCGTCGTCCCACCGCGCGTCGAGGACGGCGGTGTCGAACACGAAGCGGTCGAGGGTGCCGGAGTCCTCGGCGACCTTGCGGGTGTACTCCCAGATCTCGCGCTGCGGCGAGTAGACCTTCGACCAGTCGGGGTTGAGCGCGAAGGAGTAGGAGTAGAGCTGGCTCGGGACGTCGCACTCGGCACCGGGGTAGGTGTTGATGTGCCAGGTGCCGCCGACGTCGCTGTCCTTCTCGATCACGACGAAGTCGCGCTCGGCGGCCTCGTCGAGCTTGATCGCTGCGGCGAGCCCGGCGAAGCCGGCGCCGACGATGAGGTGGTCGACGTTCCTGCGACCCGGAGTAGCACTCATGGGAGGGACGCTATTGGCGCTATTGAACATCTGTCAATAGGATGGGCCACGTGACCGCGACCACCTCCCGCACCCGGCTCGCGCCGGACGAGCGGCGTACCCAGCTCCTCGACATCGGCGTCCGGCTGCTCGCCACCCGGTCGCTCGACGAGCTCTCCATCGACGTCCTCGCGGAGGAGGCCGGGATCTCGCGCGGCCTGCTGTACCACTACTTCGGCACCAAGCAGGGCTTCTACGAGGCCGTCGTCCAGCACGCCGCCGACGACCTCTACGCGCGCACCGCTCCCCCGGCCGAGGGCGAGCCGCTCGAGCGACTGCTCGGCTCGCTCACCGGCTATGTCGACTATGTGGTCTCCAACCAGGCCGGCTACCGGTCCCTGGTGAAGGCCGCGTCGGGGAGCAATGACGCGCTCCGGGCGATCTACGAGACCACCTTCGCTGCCCTGGCCGACCGTTTCTTCACCGTCGACACCGGCACCCTCGAGCTGCCCGACACCCCCGCCGTCCGCCTGGTCATCCACGCCTGGCAGGCCATGGTCGAGGACCTCGTCCTCACCTGGTGCGACACGCCGGCCGGCCTGTCCCGCGACGATCTGCTCCAGGTGATCACCGCGTCCCTGCCCGCGATCATCGACACCCTGCCCTGACCGTCGGTCGGTGCCGCCGCAAAAGGCGACGAGCCGGGCTCCCCCGCAGGGGAACCCGGCTCGCGAGGCGCGATGCGGATCAGGACAGGTTGGCCACGTCGCCGCACTCGTCCTTGACGGCGTCGGTGAACTCCTTCTCGTCGCCCTTCTCGTCCTTGTTGTTCTCGGCCCACTTCAGGAGCGCGTCGGACGCCTTCTGCATCTTGTCGGTGTCGCCCGACTCGGCCGCCTCCTGAGCGTCCTTGGCCAGCTCGCAGTACTCCTCGGCGAGCTTGCCCTCGTCGGCGCCACCGCAGGCGGTGAGCGAGAAGGCGGCCGCGAGAACGATGCTGCCGAGGCCGAGGGTGGTCTTCTTCATGGGTTGTCTCCCGTAGTCAGGCGGATTGATCGTGGTGATCGTGGTGCGCATCCCGGATGCTCGCGGCAGTGCACCGCGCCCCGGGAAGCGTGGGGAGCCTCCCACGGAAACGTCCGGTGAAACCTCCGTGTCCCGTGCCGCTGCTCATCGACCTCGTGCGCGGGACCGCGGGCGACGGCGGACCCGGGTGACACCGACCAGGCGCGGGCCGGCCAGGCGGGCCTCCACGCGACGAGCCTCGCGCATGACCGGCTGGGCGACGTACTCGCCGAGGATCACCCCGGAGGCCAGCGCGATGGCGATCGAGGCGGCGGTGACCATCGCGAGCAGGCCCTGGGCCGCCTGCTGGCCGCCCTCCTCGCCGAGCAGGAACAGGCCCCGGTAGATCGAGAGGCCGGGCAGCAGCGGCACGACCGCGGAGACGACGACCACGAGCGGCGGCACCCGGAAGGTACGGCCGACGGTGTAGCCGAACAGGCCGATCAGGAAGGCCGCGAGGCCGACCGCCCAGGTCCGCCCGAACCCGGCCTCGACCACCAACTGGGTGACCACGAGCGCGACACCGCCGAGGACGCCGACGGGGAGCAGCGTGCGCAACGGCGCGTACGACGCGAACGCGAAGGCCGATGCCGCGACCGCGCCGCCCACGCCGAGCGCGCTCACGCCGACCAGGTCGAAGCGAGGCAGGGTGAGCTCCGGGATGTCCAGGCCGACCGCGGCACACAGCGAGAGCCCGCCGCTGACGCCGGCGATGATGCCGGCGGTGGCGAGCACCGCCTCGAGGATCCGGGCGCCGCCGGTGACGAAGAAGCCCGACAGCGCGTCCTGGATCGCGCCCATGAAGCCGATCCCGGCGAGCAGCATGATGATGTTGGCGGTCACGACCAGGGACGCGTTGAGGTGCACCCACGGCTCGGCGAGCCGGGTGCCGAGGGCCGCGAGCACGGTGGCCACCACGCCCCCGGCGACCTGCTGATAGAACCCCGGGAGCCGGCGCCGGGTCATCAGCAGCTGGAGCCGGTCGATGCACACCGCCGCCAGCATCGCCACGAGGACGACCACCAGGTTGCCGCCGAGCTGGAGCCCGACGCCCGCGCACATCAGCCCCCAGCCCACGGTCGCGGCCCAGCGCGGCCGGGCGTGCCCGGAGGACACGATCCGCGCGACCTCGGTCCGGGCGCCTTCGAGGTCGGTGCGGCCGGCGACGACCTCGCGCACGAGGTGGTCGACCCGGGTGAGGTCCTCGTAGTCGATCTCGCGCTGGGTCACCGCGCGGAGCTGGACGACGGGCGTCTCGTCCGGTCCCTGCTGGACGCTCATCGCCAGCGAGGTGAAGGTCACGTCGACCTGCGTGTGGCGGACGCCGAGCGCCCGGGCCAGGGCCCGCATCGTCGCCACCACGTCGGGGGCGCCGGCGCCGGAGGAGAGCAGCACCTCCCCCACCTTGAGACACAGGTCGAGCGTGCGGTGCAGGGTCCGCAGATCGTCCATGTCGCCATGGTGTCAGGTCCGCGCACGGCTCTACGCTGATGGCGTGCGCATCGACTTCCACGGCTCACCCGAGCCGACGCTGGGAGTGGAGTGGGAGTTCGCGCTGGTCGACCGGCGCACCCGCGACCTCCGCAACGACGCCGCCCACCTCTTCGCGCGGGCCCGGCCGCGGATGCCCACACCGGGCAAGCTGCACAAGGAGCTGCTCAAGAACACCGTCGAGGTCGTCACCGGCGTCTGCGGGTCGGTCGGGCAGGCGATGGCCGACCTGCGCGAGACCCTGCGGTACGTCGCCACCGCGGCCGACGACCTCGACCTGGACCTGTACGGCGCCGGCACCCACCCGTTCGCGGACTGGACCGGGCAGCAGCTGACCGAGGGCCACCGCTACGCCGAGCTGATCAACCGCACCCAGTGGTGGGGCCGGCAGATGCTCATCTGGGGCGTGCACGTCCACGTCGGGCTGCCCGAGCGGGACCGTGTGATGCAGGTCCTCACCGGCCTGCTCACCTACTATCCCCACCTGCAGGCGCTCTCGGCGTCCTCGCCGATCTGGATGGGCGTCGACACGGGGTACGCCTCCAACCGGGCGCTGATGTTCCAGCAGCTGCCGACCGCGGGCCTGCCGTTCCAGTTCGAGACGTGGGCCGAGTTCGAGCGCTTCGCCGACGACCAGATCACGACCGGGGTCATCGACGACCTCAGCGAGATCCGCTGGGACCTGCGTCCCGCGATCAAGCACGGCACGCTCGAGAACCGCATCTGCGACGGCGTCTCCACCCTCGCCGACATGGAGGCGCTGGTCGCGCTCATGCACTGCCTGGTGGTGTGGCTCGACGACCGGGTCGCGGCCGGCGAGACGCTGACCACGATGCCGCCGTGGCACGTCCAGGAGAACAAGTGGCGCGCCGCCCGGTACGGCGTCGAGGCGATCGTGATCCTCGACGACCGGTCCCACGAGCGGCTGGTCACCGAGGATCTCGCCGACCTGGTGCCGCGCCTCGAGCCGGTCGCCGAGCGGCTCGGCTGCACGGCGGAGCTCGCCTCGGTGCTGGAGATCGCGACCCGCGGTCCGTCGTACTCCCGGCAGCGGGCGGTCGCCGAGCGCACCGGCGGCGACCTGGTGGCCGTGGTCGACTCGGTGGTCTCCGAGCTGAAGGCCGGCCTGTAGGAGGCCCCGCTCAGGAGCCGAGGAACCGGATCCGGCAGTCCGCGTCGTCGCACGGCGGCGTCTCGGCCCACACGGTCGCACGCTCGAAGGAGGTGCCGGTCGACGTCATCACCTGGACCCCGGTGAACTTGGACTCCTGGTGCGCCTTGACCACGAACACGATGTCGCCGTCGCCGTCGCCGTCGACGTCGCTGAGGGTGGCACCCTGGAGGCCGCGCTGGCCGATCGTGGACGAGCCGGTGAAGCCGGCCACCTCCCGCGGCCGGCCCGAGGCCAGGTCGTAGACCTTGATCGCGACGGCCTCGTCGTAGCTGCTGGCCTCGACGGTGACCAGGCTGGTGGTGCCGTCGCCGGTGACGTCGCCGATGAGGTAGGCGTCGGCGTAGATGTCGTTCTCGTAGACCGCCCCGACCTCGAAGTCGGAGCCGGTCGAGGTGAGCATCGCGTAGCCCTGGTCCCCCGAGTAGTAGCCGGAGTAGTCCTCGTCGGTCAGGCGCTCGGCCGGGAGCCGGGTCCACAGGTCGGTCCGGCCGTCGTGGTCGAAGTCGCCGGCCCGGATCTCGGTCGAGTCGGCGGTCGCGTTGGTCAGCGCGGCCCAGCGGACCGGCTCGGCGAACCCGCCCGACCCGTCGCCGATGAGGACCTGGACGTCGACGCCCCGGTCGTTGGGTCCGGCGACCGCGAGGTCGACGGCGCCGTCGCCGTCGAAGTCGCCGGGCTGGACCTGGATCCGGAGGCCGTACTCCTCGAGCGAGGACAGCTGCAGCCGGAAGGTCTGGTCGCCGGGGAACTCCCGGTCGGACGACGACAGGGTCAGCTGCCGGGCGTCGTCGACGAAGGACCAGGTGAGCACCTCGTTGACGCCGTCGCGATCCCAGTCGAGGAAGAGCTCGTCGGGCTCGCGCGACTCCTCGACCGCGAGCTCGCTCGTGGTGAACACCGTGCCGTTGCTGGAGGCGGTGATCCGCCGGGTGCTGTCGTAGTCCGGGGAGAAGTAGTAGACCGCGTCTCCGTGCCCGTCGCCGTCGATGTCGCCCTGGATCGCGACCGGCCGGTCGCGCTCACCGGCGCCGCCCGGGCCGTCGCCCGCCACCGTGGCCGAGTCGTCCTCCCACGGACGCAGCGCGGCGAGGGTCCCCGCGGCGCCGGCCAGGAGGAGGAGGACGACGGACAGCGCGATCCACAGCCCGAGGCGGCCGCGGCGGGCGGGGGCGGTCGGGACGGCGGCCGGCGGGGCGAACGGGGTGACCGGGGCGCCGTACCCGAGGGGTGGGACCTGACCGTGGTGCACCGGCACGGCGTAGGCCGTCGGCTGCGGGCCGGCCGGCATCGTGGCCGGCGGGGTCGCGGGCGGGGTCGCGGGCGGGGTCGCGGGCGGGGTCGTCGCGGATCGGACCCGGGTCGTCTCGTCGGCCGGCGCGAACCTCGTCATCAGCCGGCGGTCGTCGGTCCAGGCGTCGCCGTCCCAGCGCCGCTCCCAGCCGTCGCCGTCCGGGTACCAGCCGGGCGGGGTGATCGTGCTCAAGGCCACTTCCCATCGTCGCGTGCGGCCCTCCTACCCCGCGGGCGGCCGGTCACGCCTCCCGGCCACGGGCGGGCGAGTCCGGCGGTTGCGCTTGTGACGCCCGTCACGACGCGCAAGGATCGGGGCACCTGCGACGAAAGGGGCTGCTCCGTGGTCTCCGTTCCCGGCAACCGGCTGATCGACCCGACCGCCACCGCGTTCCTCCTCGCCGAGAACCGCAACATGCCGATGCACGTCGGCGGCCTGCAGCTCTTCGAGCCGCCGGCGGACGCGGGCCCCGACTTCGTCCGGGAGATGTTCGAGTCGATGCGGGACACCGAGCGGATCGCGCCGCTCTTCCTCAAGCATCCCCACCGGTCGGTGCGGACCGGCGGCACCCTGGTCTGGCGCGAGGACGAGCAGTTCGACATCGAGCACCATGTGCGGCACAGCGCCCTCCCCCAGCCCGGCCGGGTCCGCGAGCTGCTCGAGCTGGTCGGCCGGCTGCACTCCACCCGGCTGGCCTGGGAACGGCCGCTGTGGGAGACCCACGTGATCGAGGGGCTGGCCGACGGCCGGGTCGCCATGTACACCAAGCTGCACCACGCGCTCGTCGACGGCATCTCCGCGATGCGGCTGATGGCGAGCGTGCTGTCCTCCGACCCTGAGCGCCGCGCCATGCCGGCGCCCTTCGCCGACGGAGCGGGCCGCCGGCGCCGCCCCGAGCCCGAGGCCCCCGACTCGCTGCCCGCGGCGGCCGTCGACGCCGCGAGCACCGCCGCGCGGACCCTCGCGGACCTGCCGGGCGACGTGGTCCGCACCGCGCTCAGCGTCAGCGCGGACGCGGCAGGGATGCCGCTCGCACTGGTCAAGACCCTGCGCAAGGGACTGCGCAACGAGACCTCCGCGGTCTCGCTGGCCGCCCCGCGCACCATCTTCAACCAGTCGATCACCGGCGCCCGCCGGTTCGCCGCCCAGGACTGGCCGGTGGAGCGGATCCGCGGCGTCGGCAAGGCCACCGGCACCACGATCAACGACGTGGTGCTCGCCATGTGCAGCGGCGCGATGCGCACCTATCTCACCGAGCTCGACGCCCTGCCCGACCAGTCGATGGTGTCGATGGTCCCGGTCGGGCTCAAGGGACGCCAGGCCGGGACGCCGCCCCCGAACGCCGCCGACGGCGGCAACGCGATCGGCTCCGTGATGGTGCGCCTGGCCACCGACAAGGCCGACCCGGCCGACCGGCTGCGCACGATCAGCCAGTCGATGAAGGACGGCAAGGAGGCGCTGTCGTCGATGACGCCGACCCAGATCGTGGCGATGAGCGCGATCGGGATGGCGCCGTCCATCGTGGTGCCGATGCTGCGGATGCAGGGCATCGTCCGGCCGCCGTACAACCTGATCATCAGCAACGTCCCCGGGCCACGCGTCCCGCACTACTGGAACGGCGCGCAGCTGGTCGGCAACTACCCGGTCTCGATCCCGATCAACGGCATGGCGCTCAACATCACCTGCACGTCGTACGCCGGCAACATGGGCTTCGGTCTCACCGGCTGCCGGCGCACCGTCCCGCACCTGCAGCGGCTGCTGACCTTCCTCGACGACGAGCTGGCCGCGCTCGAGAAGGCCGCCGGCGTCAGCTGAGTCCGCTCTCGTTGAGTTGCCGCTTCCTCACCGTCGAGTTGCCACAAACTCAACGGTGAGTTTGCGGCAACTCAACGGTGAGGAAGCCGCCGCCGACCCGGTCCGCGACGGCCTGCAGTCGGGCCCGGGTGATGGCTGAGACCGTGGCGTAGCCGGCGCGCTCGGCGTTGGAGCCGGCGCGGGTGGGCTCGGCGGAGTTCACCGACAGGCAGGTACGCCGCCCGCCGTCGGCAGCGTTGGCCAGGGCGACGGCGTGGCCGGTGGTGCCGCTGCCGGCGAAGTAGTCGAGCACCCGGGCGTCGTCGGGCATGGTGCCGAGCACCCGCAGCAGCAGGCCGGTCGGCTTGGGCGACTCGAAGACGTGACCCACCAGACCCTTGAGCTCGACCACCGCCGTGTCCGTGGAGCCGACCTCCTCGGCGAGCCAGATCGTGGGCAGCTTCTTGCGGCGGCCGCCGACCGGGTGCCGCCAGTCGCGCTGGTAGATGTCGACCCGCTCGCCGCGCGCACCGCGGACCACCCGGCACTCGAGGTCGTCGGGGCGCTCGTCGATCCGCGGCCGGGACCAGCGCCACACAGCCGGCGTACCGTCGCCGAAGACGGGCTTGATCTCGACCGCGCCGTCGAACGGCGTGCTCGCCACCCGGCCGGTACCGGGGTCGCCCCACAGCGCGTAGTGCAGGGTCGGCGTGGAGAGCGGGTTGAACCGCTTGTTGGTGTTGCGCAGCGGCAGCCGCCGGTACCGCCGGCCGTCGGGCGCCTCCAGCGGGAAGTCGGACTCCACGACCGTGTGCGGCGAGGACGCGTCGAGCACGCAGCGTGACGCGTCCTTGGCGTAGACGAGGAGATACTCGTGCGAGGTCGCGAACCCCCTCCCCAGCTGCCGTCCCTTCGGGTTGAGATTGACCACGACCTGGGCGAGGAAGTTGGCCTCGCCGTACACCTCGTCGAGGAGCAGCCGCAGGTGCGCCACCTCGTGGTCGTCGATGCTGACGAACAGCGCGCCGGTGTCGGCGAGCACCCGGTGCCCGGCCTCGATCCGGGGCCGCAGGTAGGCCACCCAGGTCGCGTGCCGCCCGGCGGATCCCGCGCCCCGCTTGCCCTTGAAGTCGTCGTGGTAGGCGAAGTCGTTGCCGGTGTTGTACGGCGGGTCGAGGTAGATCAGGTCGCAGGACGCGGCGGGCAGCGTGGCGAGGACGTCGAGGTTGTCGCCCTCGATGAACGTGTTCCAGGCCGGCTCGATGCCCATCGGCACATCGTGACAGGCTCGCCCCGTGTCCCGTCGCACCTTCACCCGAGCCGAGCTGGAGTCCTTCCGCGACGCCGAGGTCCCCGACCTGCTCCCCGACGCTCCCGGCCAGCAGCTGAAGCTGCTCTTCGTCGGCATCAACCCGGGGCTGTGGACCGCCGCGACGCAGACCCACTTCGCGCACCCGGGCAACCGCTTCTACCCGGCGCTGCTGCTCGGCGGGGTGATCACCGAGCCGGTCGACCCCGCCGACGGGATGGGCGAGGCCGAGCGCACGATGATGCGCGAGCGCGGGATCGGGATCAGCAATGTGGTGCACCGCGCGACGGCGAAGGCCTCGGAGCTGAGCGCCGAGGAGCTGCGGGAGGGCGGCGTCCGGTTGACCGAGCTCGTCGCGCGGGTCCGGCCGCGGGTGGTCGCGATCGCCGGCATCACGGCGTACCGGACCGCCTTCGGGCTGCCGAAGGCCACGCCCGGCCGCCAGCCGGAGACCCTCGACGACCTGTGGGCGGGCGCCGAGCTGTGGGTCGTGCCGAACCCGAGCGGTCTCAACGCCCACGAGACGGTCGCGTCGCTGGCGGCCGCCTACCGCGAGGTCGCCGAGGCCGCCGGGGTCATCTGAGCCGGCGGCGCTCCAGCGACCACACCGCCACCAGGGCCACGACGAGGGCGCCGAGCGCCGCGCAGCCCAGAGCGCCGGGAAGGCTCAGCTGGCCGAGGCCGGCGAGCAGGGCTCCGACGCCGGTGAGCAGCACGCCGGCGGCCCGGGTCCGGGCCACCACGCCCGGGAGGGCGCGGGCGAGCTCGAGGGCGCGGGCCACCCGTTGGGCGTCCAGGTCCTCGAGGCGCGCATCCGGGACGAGGCCTTCGCCCGGGCCGGCCGCGGCCTCGGGGTCGGGGACGTCGGTGAAGGCGAGGTCGGCCGCCGCCAGGGCGGCGGCGTTGCCGGCGTCGCGCGCGACGAGCGCGACGGTGTGGCCACCGCCGCGCTGGTCGCGGACCAGCTGCTCGCGGTGGGCGGGGTCCTTGCCGAGGAGCCACTTGTCGATGCCGCAGGTCTGCGCCAGGTGCTCGGTGTCGTGGGGGGTGCCGTCGGAGAGGAGGATCGGCTGGATCCCG
Source organism: Nocardioides sp. L-11A (assembly GCA_029961745.1). Classification (NCBI taxonomy): domain Bacteria; kingdom Bacillati; phylum Actinomycetota; class Actinomycetes; order Propionibacteriales; family Nocardioidaceae; genus Nocardioides; species Nocardioides sp. L-11A. Next base: position 1,279,283 of record CP124680.1, on the reverse strand, counting down.
GCGGCCCGCAGCCGGGCGACCGCAAGCGCGGCATCGGCCCGGACCTGGTCGGTGACGGTGAGGTAGCCGAACGGGCGGTGGTCGACCTCGACGCCGATGGTCTTCCCGAGACCGTCGCGCTCCTCCATGCCGAGCCAGCCGGGGGTGCCCACCCGGACCGGGTGCCGGTCGACGGCGCCGCTGATGCCCCGCCCGGGGAAGGACTCGACCCCGGTGAGGCGCCCCGGGCCGGCGAGGCGGGCGATCGCGCGCGCCACCGGATGATCGTCGGCGGCATGCTCGAGCGCGGCGGCGAACCACCGCAGGTTGCGCTCGTTGCCCTCCTCGATCGGGTCGATGTCGCTGACCACCAGCTCGCCGGTGGTGATCGTGCCCCAGCGGTCGAGGAGGACGGTGTCGACCCGCCGGGCCGCCTGCAGGGCGGAGAGGTCGCGGAACCCGACGCCCTGCTGCCGCGAGCGGCGCAAGGCCAGCCATCCCGGCAGTGGCAGCAGGAGGCCGACCATCGCCGGGAGCAGGACGAGGAGCAGGATGAGCGGTTTCACTGAACGCGTCCCGAGTAGCGCTCGAAGTCGCTCTGGTCCCCCGCGACCCACAGCGCGATGCTGGCCTTGAGGACGAGGGTCAGCTGGACGACGTACTCCGGATCGTGCAGCGCCTCGCCGAAGAGCTGGTTGATGCGGCGCCAGCGGTAGCGCACCGTCTGCGGGTGGACCCCCAGACGGGCGGCGATCGCCGGGGCGCTGTCGCGGGTCTCCAGCCAGACCAGCAGCGTCTCGGACAGGATCTCGCGGGAGTTGGGGGTCTCCTCGAGCAGCGGCTGCAGCAGCTCCTGGGCCAGCTGCCGGCGCATCACCGGCTCGGCGTGGAGCCAGATCTCGGTGCGGTAGGCCCGGCAGTCGAGGACCGGGCGGGCCGGCAGGATGCCCTTGCTCGCCAGCGCCAGGGCACGCTGGGTCCAGCGGTAGGCGGCGGATGCGTCCCGCGGCTCGACCGGCCAGCAGACCGCGAACCGTGCCGCGGGCAACTGGCTCCTGACGGTGGCGATGGCATCCGCCATGACGTCCTCGCTCGTGATCAATGCGGCCCGCCCCGGTGCGGTCCGACACAGCACAGTGGAGGGAAGCACACTCGGGTCGAGCCGCGCACCCCCCGGAAGCTCGACGGCCGCCACGACCAGCAGCGGCGGGAGCGGCCAGAGCGCCACGTCGGCGTACGCCTCGAGGTCGTCGGGGTCCGCTCCGGCGAGCAGCCCGTCGACGAGCCGGCGGCGGGCGAGCCCGCTGTCCTGCTCGCGCGCGGTGCTGCCGGCCTCGTGGCCCTGGCGCGCCTGGCCGAGCAGGTGGTCGACGTATCCGTCGAGGGCGTCGCGGAGGTCCTCCAGCGCGTACGGCGAGACGCCCAGTCGCGCCGCCTCGACCCGGATCTCGGCCCAGTAGGTGCCGGCGGCGACCCGGACCGCGCTGTCCAGGGAGGACAGGTCCGCGCCCAGCCCGCCCTCCCGGAAGCCCATCTTGCGGAACAGGTCGTCGGAGGCCATCGAGGAGACCGGCTCGCCCAGGGCGCTGCCCAGGAAGTAGGCCGCGGCGCTGTTGACGGCGGTGGAGACCAGCTGTTGGCGGTGGTCGCTGTCGGCGAACCCCGGGACGGTGGAGCGGATCTCCTCGGTGACCTGTTGGGCGATGCGCGGCAGCCGGCGGCGGACGGCGGGGAGGACGAGCCGGGCGGTCTCCGAGGAGTCCATCTGCATCGCTGCATCCGGCACGGCACCCTCCCTCTGATCACCGCCTCCCCCTGGACGCTCTGTGTCACCGGTCACAGTCTCACTCCTGTCCTGATCGTTGCTCACGCGCGGTCGACGCGCTCCGGGCACCTGTCCTCAGTTGTCATCCAGATGACAAATCGTCCGGGATCTCGACCAGGGACCCCGGTCCCGGGTGGCCCTCGACCCGGCGCAGCGCGGTCGCCAGGGCGCGGGCCGAGCCGCGCGTGAGCGCCAGCCGGGGCTGACGCGCCTCGGCCGGCTCGATGCTGACCCACTCCACCGGCGCACCGACGCGACGGTGGAGCTGCACGATGAGATCGAGCGGGGCCAGGGCATCGGTCACGGGTACAGCATCCTCACCCGTGGCAACCACCGCGAGGTCCACCGGCTCGCCGCGGTGCTCCCGGTCCTCCGGGTGGTCGTCCTCGTCGTGCTCCCGGAGGCACCACGACGGACACGGCTCATCGAGCCAGGTGGGGCGCGAGCTCTCCATGATCTGCCTCCGGAGTCCGGGCGGATGGTGACGGTCTCTGAAGACTAGGAACCAGCCCCGACAGCTGCCGCCGTCGGCCGGACGTTGTCCACAGAGCGCTCCGCTCACCAGATATCCACATACCAGTATGTACATCTGTGTCGGTGATTCTCGGCATGCTTGACCCCGTGTCCTCCTCGTCCGCCGACCACTCCTGGGATGCCTACGTCCGCGAGATCGGCGTCAACCTCCAGCGGGCCCGTCACGACTCCGGGCTGAGCCAGGAGCGCGTCGCGCAACGTGCCGGGATCGCCGCCAACACCTATCGCCAGTACGAGAAGGGCGAGTCGAAGCCCGGGTCGCCGGCCAACATGAGCCTGCGCAACACGATGGCGCTGAGCCAGGCACTGGGCGTCTCGCTCAGCTCGCTGCTCCCCACCTGGGCACCCGATCTGACGCACGGCGCCTGAGCCCGGGCCCCGCGGCGGGCCGTCACAGCGGATCGAGGGCCGTGATCACCCACGAGCGCCCCTTGCGCTCGGCGTCCACCCGTAGCTGGGCGGCCGACACCGAGGACTCCTCGTCCTCGGCCCGGCTGCTGGACTGGTCGAGGAAGACCAGCAGGGTCGCCTCGGTCTCGGTGAGGCGCTGGACGCCGGCCACCTGGACCTGGGTGCTCAGGGTGAGCTTCTGGTCGGGAGCGCGCTCCTGGAGGCTGGCGAAGAGGGTGTCGTACTCCTTCCGCGCCTGGCCGGAGAGCAGCTCGTCGGCCGCGGCCTCGGTGATCCCGGGCTGCGACCAGTCGTAGCTGAACACCTGGGCGAGCCCCCGGGAGACCTCGGTCGTCACGCCCCGGGCGGCGGCCTCGTCGAGCAGGGCGCGGTTGGCCAGCGCTGGGTCGTCGCGCAGCGCCTGCGCCCGTACGGCGAGCACCGCGGCGACGCCGATCAGGACGACGGCGACCACCAGCGCGAGCGCCTGGGCGAGCCGGGTCCGGTTGCCGGATCGCGTCATGACCGTCATGAGGTGGTCACCGGGACCTGGGCGAGGTTCTCGAGCAGCCAGTGGCCGTCGACCAGGACGAGGTCGGCGCTGTAGCGGTTCCGTTTCACGGTCGGCTCCTGGGCGGGGTCCTTGTCGGCGACGGTGACCTCCACGGCCGCGATCATGGTGGCGGTGCGGTCGGTGAGCTCGGTGAGCGCGGCCTCCACGACCCGGCCGGAGGCGACCTTGCCCTGGTCGGCCAGGAGCTCGCGCTCGTCGGCGGCGATCGCGGCCAGCTGGTCGCGCAGCACACCCGTGGTGACCGAGCGCCAGGCCTCCAGGCCCGCCTCGACGTCGCGGTAGTCCATCGAGTTCATCGTCTCGATCGCGGCCGTGCCCTCGATGACGGCCAGGTCACGCAGCTCCGCGCGTGCCAGCGCGGGGTCGTCGTCGGCCCCACTCCAGGACAGGTACGCCGCCACCAGGGCGACGACGCCGGCGGCGAGCACGAGCCACGCCCAGTTCCCCAGGCGGGGGCGTCGCGAGGCGGCCACGGCGTCGTCCGCGCCCAGCACCACGACCGACGGGCGTACGTCGGGCTCCGACTCCTCCGCGGCCTCGGCGGGTGCGTTCCGTCCCTCCGTCACGGCGTCCCTCCCATCAGGTCCTCCAGGCTGCCGGTCAGGTCCACGTCGACCGGCCGCTTGCCCTTCGGCACCGCGCTCGGCCCGCGGACGTTGCCGCCCGCGGCGGGGGCGGTGCAGCCGGCCTCGAGGTTGAACGGCTTGCCGGGGCTGGTGTCCAGGCCTGGGCGCATCTCGGTCGCACCATAGCCGGTCACGCACGGCAGCGGGTTGAAGAAGGTGGGCGTGACACCCATCCGCAGGCCCTTGGCGGTCATCACGGCGTAGGTGATGCTGATGCCCTCGGGCAGCTTGATCAGGGTCTCGCGGACCCCCGCCGCATTGGTGCCGAAGACCTGCGCCGTCGAGACCAGGTTGCCCATCAGGTCACCGAGCGGCTGTCCGACGGTCGAGAACAGGGTGCCGAGCTCGCGCGCGGCAGCCGGAGTCTGCTCGATCAGCTTGCGCCACGAGTCGTCCTGCTCGGCGAGGGCATGGGCCAGCAGCGACATGTCCTCGCTGAAGCTCTGGAAGCTCTCCGCCGACGCCTCCTGGGTGGCCAGGACCGTGCCGGAGCTGCGGATCAGGCTGGCCGAGACCAGGAAGTTCTTGTCCGCCGTGCGGGCGAACTCCGAGGACGTCTCGACCAGGCGGGCCATGTGCTGGCCGTTGCCGCGCGAGAAGTCGTAGGTCTCGTCGATGACCGTGGTCAGCGCCTCGGAGGGCACCGACGCCACGAAGTCCCGCCCGCTGCGCAGCAGTCCGTCGAGCGACGGCGGCAGGCCGTCGGCGCGCACGCTCAGCCGGTCCCCCTCGCCCAACTTGTCGCCGCCGAGCGGCCCACCGCGCAGGTCGAGGTACTGCTCGCCGATCGCCGAGCGGTTGACGACCCGCGCCTCCACGTCGGCCGGGATGTCGGGCGAGCCGGGCTTGATCCGGACCACGGCGCGGGCGCCGTCGCCGGTGGCGACCAGGCTCTCGACCCGCCCGACCGGGACGCCGCGGTAGGTGACCTCGCTGTTGTCGAACAGGCCGCCGGCCTCGGTGAGGTCGACGGTGACGCGGTAGCCGCCGACATAGCGGTCCAGGCCGACGTACTGGGCCGCGAGGAAGGTGGTGGTCACCATCGCGAGCGCCATGAAGACGAACAGCTTGGCCTTGGCGGTGATGTTGAGCATCAGTCCTCCGTAGCGGTCGGAGTGGACGACGGTGCGCCGGTCGGTCCGGTCGGACTCGCGGTGCCGCTGGGCTTGGGCACCTGCAGCGTCGGCGTCGGGATGCCCGGCACCGGGGAGTCCGTCGGCGGCAGCAGCGACGGCGACGGCGAGGAGCCCGCCGTCGGCGACGAGGACGGCGCGCCCGACGGCGACTCCGTGGCCGGAGCCTTCCCCTCGGTCGTGGGCGGCGGCGCCTCAGCGGAGCCGCGCGGCGCCAGCGCCGGCCGCCCGGACGCCATGGCGCCGAGGTCGAAGCCGGGCTGGGCCCACGGGCAGCCCATCGCCGCGCAGCCGGGGGGCAGCGAGCTGTAGTTGGTCGTCACGAAGGCGTTGAGGTAGTCGCCCTTGATCGCGCCGAGCACGGCGTCGGGGAACGGATAGGTGAGCAGGATCTGCAGTGACTCGGGCAGGGCGTCACCGGCGGCGGCGAGGTTCTTGAGGATCGGCTCGAGCAGCCGGAAGTCCTCGATCATGTCCTCCTTCGCCGCGTTCATGGTGCGCATCGTGACGGTGCTGAGCTGCTGGAGGGACTCGAGCATCGCCACCAGCTGCGGCCGCTGCTCGGCCAGGACCTTCATGCCGGGACTGAGCCCCTCGAGCGCGGTGGCGATCTTGTCCCGGTCGCCGTCGAGCGTCGTGGACAGGTCCGCCAGCGACTCGAGGGCGTCGGCGATCGCGTCCTTGCGCGCGTCGAGGCTCTCCACGAAGACCCGGGTGGTGCGCAGGAAGTCGCGGATCTGCTCGGGCCGTCCGTCGGCGACCTTCTGCAGCTCGCGGGAGATCTCCTGGAACTTGCCCACCGCACCGCCGTTGAGCACCGTCGAGACGGCGCCGAGGACCTGCTCGACCTCGGCGACCTGACTGGTCGCGGCGAGCTCGATGTGGGAGCCGGTGCGCAGCTCGTCCCCGCCGGCCGGCGTGGCGGGCCGCACCAGCGCGACGTACTTCTCGCCCAGCAGCGAGGACTGCTGCAGTCGGGCGGCGGTGTTCTCGGGGAGATCCAGGTCGTTGCGGATCACCAGGGTGACCCGGGCGCTGAGCCCGTCGGGGTTGAGCTCGATCTTCGAGACCCGGCCGACGGCGATATTGGAGACCTTGACGCTGCTCTGCGGCACCAGGTCGACCACGTCGGTGAAGTCGACGGTGATGGTCATCGGGTCGCTGCCGACGTCGGCGCCGCCGGGCAGCGGCACGTCGTAGATGCCGCCGCCGAGGCCGCATCCGGACAGGACGAACGCCAGCGCCGCGCCGGCCGCGGCCCAGCGACCGGTACGACGACGCCGCGGTCGCGTGGTGCGTCGGATGCTCATCGTCGGCTCCTTCCGGCGCCCTCGAACATCGTCGGCGGCGCGTCCTCGGAGGTCCGCGCCGTGAGCGCGTCGGCCCAGATCGTGGCCTCGTTGAGGTTGCCGCGGCCGACGAGGACGTTGTGCTCCGGGTCGTAGAGGTCGAGGAGGTTCTGCATCAGCAGCGGTGCCAGCCGCACCATCTCCTCCAGGGACTCGCGCTGCTTGCGCAGCACCTTGGTGGTGGGCACCAGGTTGTCGACGCTGTCCTTCAGCTTGCCGCGGTTCTCGCGGATGAAGTCGTCGAGCACCTGCATCGCCTCGCCGAGGTTCTTCGCCGCGGCGCCCATGTCGTCGCGGTCCTCGGCGAGGTAGCCCGCCACGTCCGCGAACTGCTTGTTGACCTCGCCGACGGCGGAGTCGTTGGCGAGCAGCATCGCGTTGAGCTTCTCGAAGTTGCTGATCGTGGCGAAGAAGTCGTCGTCGAGACCGGACAGCGTCGCGCTGGCCTCGCCGAACTCGCGGAACATGGTGTTGAGGCCCTCGCCCTGACCCTCCAGGTTGTCGGCCGCGACCTCGAGGAGGTCGCTGAGCGCGCCGTTCCGGTTGGCCCCCTCGGGCCCGAGGGCGTCGGACACGCTCTTGAGACCGTCGTACAGGTCGTCGATCTCGACGGGCACGGCGGTCCGGTCCATGTCGAGCTCGGCGCCGGAGCGGAGCTTGGCGGTGCCCTCCCCCGCCACCCAGGGCGAGGTGAGCTGGACGAACCGGTCGCTGACCAGGGTCGGGGCGATGATGACGGCCGCGGTGTCGGCGGCCACGTCGCGGCCCGGCTCGAGCTCCATGGAGACCCGGACCTGCTCGCCGACCGGCTTGACCGCGGTCACCCGGCCGACCGGGACGCCGAGCACCTGGACGTCGGAGCCCGGGTAGAGACCGACCGTGGACTCGAACATCGCGCTGAACCGCACCGGCTCGTCGCGCAGCAGCGCTCGGAGACCGAAGCCGCCGGCGACGAGGAGGAGCACCACCAGGCCGATCACGAGCCGGCGTTGACGCAGGGAGCTCATCGGGCACCTCCGGGGTGGCAGTTGCGGACCACGTCGTTCTCGAGGATCGGGTTGAGGTCGTCGTCGAACAGGCCGCACAGGTAGGAGTCGGCCCAGGGACCGTTGCCCGTGGCCGAGGCCAGCACCCGGTAGTACGGGCCGAGCTGGCGCAGCGCCTTGTCGAGGTTGGCCTGGTTGCGCTCGAGGATCGCGGAGACCTTGTCGAGCTTGGCCAGGGCCGGGGCGAGTGCCTTCTGGTTGTCCTGCACGAAGCCACGGACCTGGGCGCCGAGGTCGGCGGTGCCGACCAGCATCGCGTTGACCGCGTCGCGCCGCTGCTGGAGCTCGCCGAGCAGGTCGGACCCGTCGTTGATCAGGGCAGCGATCTGCTCACGGCGCTCCGCGAGGGTGCCGCTGACCTGCGTGGTCGCCTTGAGCAGCTCGGCCAGGTCGTCGTCGCGCGTGGAGATCGTGCGCGACAGGGCGGTCAGGCCCTCGACCATCTGCTGGACCGAGTCGGGGGTGCCGCGGAAGGCGTCGGAGATCGCCCGGAAGCTCTGCTCGAGCTGGGGCGTGTCGATCTCGCTGGCGGCGGTGCTCAGGTCGGAGAAGGCGGCGTTGACGTCGTACGGCACGGAGGTGCGCTCGCGGGGGATCGCCCCCTTGAGCTCACCGGAGCCGAGCGGGTCGATCGCCAGGAACTTCTGGCCGAGCATGGTCTTGACCTTGATCGCGGCCGTGGTCTGGTCGGGGAGGTCGACGCCCTTGGCGCGGAACCGGACGACGACGTCGCGTCCGCGGAGGTCGATCTCGGTGACCTCGCCGACGCGGACGCCGGCCACCCGGACCTCGTCGCCCGGGCTGAGCCCACCGGCCTCGGCGAACACCGCCTCGTGGACCTTGCCGTCGCCGACGAACGGCAGGGACGACAGTTTCAGGGCCGCGGTGAAGGACACGCCCAGGACGAGCATCCCGACCACGGCGATCACGACCAGGTTGCGCTCGGCGAAGGAGCGGCGGTAGCGGGTCATCACCGGCACCTCTCCGCGACCGGGAGGGCGCCGAGGTCGCCCATATATCCCTGGGGCATGGGGATCCGTCCCTCCATCGAGCACAGATAGGTGTTGAGCCACGATCCGTAGCTGCTCAGCCGGCCGATCCGGTCCAGCTTCACGGGCAGCAGCTCGAGGAAGGACTCCACCTCGGCGCTGTGCTCGTCGAGGTTCTGCGAGAGCTTGCCCAGGTGGCGGATCGACTGACGCACCGCCGGGCGGGTCCGGCCCAGCAGGTCGGCGATGCTGGTCGTCAGGTCGCCCATGCCGCTGATCGCTCCGCCGATGGCGGCCCGGTCCTCGGCGAGGCCGGAGACCAGCTGCTGCATCGTGACCAGCGTGGTGTCGAGCTGACCGGAGCGCTCGTTGACGGTGGTGAGCACGCTGCTGAGGCTGGAGATGAGCTCGCCGATCACCTGGTCCTTCTCGGCCAGGGTGGTGGTGAGGGAGGCTGTGCTCTTCAGCAGCCCCTCGACCGTGGCGCCCTCGCCCTGGAAGACGGCGATGATCTGCTCGCTGAGGCGGTTCACGTCGTCGGGGTCCAGCATCCGCAGCAGCGGCTGGAAGCCGTTGAAGAGCAGGGTGAGGTCCAGCGCGGGCCGGGTCTGCTCGACGCCGAAGGTGTGCCCCGGCTTGATCGTGCCGCCGGAGGCCGGCGAGCCGGTGGTGCTGCTCGCCGGCGCGATGTCGCTGCCGGCCGGCGCGTTCGTCGGGCTGCTCGTCACCCCGGACGGCTGCACGAGCGCGAGGTAGCGCTGGCCGACCAGGTTGCGGAACCGGATCTGGACGATCGTGGTGTCCGGCAGGCGCACGCCCTTGCGGACGGTGAAGCGCACCTTGGCCAGCCGGGTGTCGGTGATCTTCACGTCCTTGACGCTGCCGACCTTCACCCCGGCCACCCGGACGTCGTCGCCGCGGCTCACGCTCGTGACGTCGGTGAACACGGCCGCGTAGTCCTGGGCGTCGCCGCCGGAGCTGTTGCGGATCGTCAGCGCGAGCACCGTGGTGGCCAGGACGGTGGCCACGGTGAACACCAGGGCCTTCACCGCCGTCCAGCGCAGGTGGTGGCGGTCGGACGCGCCGCTCATCGCAGCACCACCTTCGTGTTCCGCAGGGTCGGCCCGAGGAGCAGGCTGCTCCACGTCGGGTAGTCGCCGGGGGCCAGGCCCTGGGTGGGCGCGACCAGCTCGGCGATCAGCTGGTTCTCGGCGGGCGAGTTGGCGTCGCCCAGCCCGGTCATGGCGTATTCGTAGGACTGCACGCTGTTGCCCGGCGGCGGGGCGATCGCGGGCGGCTCGCCGGAGTCGCCGGACCCGTCGGCGGGGGCGTCGCCGGTCGGGGTGCCGCTGGCGGGCCAGCCGGTGTCGGCCGCCTCGGCCGGGTCCGCCGTACCGGGCAGCGTGGCCCGGGGAGCCGGCTGGGTGCCGACCTGACCGGTGATGTACGGGCACCGGGGCTTGGGGTTGCCCTTGGTGTAGGTGAGCTTGTCGCGGCCGGCGAGGTACTTGCTCCGCGTCGGCACGACCTGGAGTACGGCGTGCAGGCCGGGCTCGCCCTGGCCCTCGCCGAGGGCGGCCTTCATCTTGGGGATGTAGCCGCGCACGGCGCGGAACAGGCAGGGGAACTGCGAGGCGTAGGGCGAGGTGGCCCGCAGCGCCCGGCGGCTCTCCTTGGACAGCACGGTGATCGTGTTGTGGTTGTCGGCCACCCAGCCGCGGGTGGTGTCGGCCGAGCCGATCACGCTGGCGTAGACGTCGCGCAGCTGGGTCTGCTCGTCGGCGAGCAGCTTGGTGCTGGTGGTCATCGTGGCGAGCGCGTCGACCAGGTCGGGCGCCGCGACGTTCCACTCCTCGGCGACCCGGCCGAGCCGGGCCAGGTCGTCGGCCATCTGCGGCACGAGCGGCTCGAGCTTGGTGAGATAGCCCTGCCAGATCGACATCGCGTCGCCGATCTTCTCTCCGTTGCCGCGCAGCATCTCGGCGAACTCGCCCATCATCGCGGCGAGCTTGTCGGGCTGGATCGCCTTCATCACCGGCAACAGCTCGTCGAGGACCTGCTGCAGCTCGGCGGCCTCGGCCGACGCGTCCTGACGGATGACGTCGCCGCCGCGTAGGTGGCTGCTGCTGGGCGCGCCGGGCTCGACCAGGGCGACGTACCGCTCGCCGAAGAGGGTCTTGGGCAGCAGGCGGGCGACGACGTTGTCGGGCAACAGGCGCAGCACCTTCGGGTCGAGGGCCAGGGACAGCGCGGCGCCGTCCTCGGTGGCCCGGATCTTCTCGACGTGGCCGACCGGCACGCCGTTGAGCTTGACGTCGGAGCCGCTCTGCATGGCGTTGCCGACGACATCGGTGCGCAGGGTGACCGTCTCGCTCGGGATGAGCACCCGGTGGTAGGCGAGATAGGCCACCGTCAGCAGCGCGACGGTCATGCCGAGCGCGCAGGCTCCCACGATCACGTCGCGGATCCGTCCTGGACTGGTCGCACTCATCCCGCGATCCTCACCGTGGTCGTGGCGCCCCACAGCGCCATGGACAGGATCAGGTCGAGCAGCGCCACCGAGACCAGGCTGCGGCGCACCGCGCGGCCCACCGCGACGCCCACGCCGGCCGGGCCGCCGGAGGCCGAGAAGCCCATCCGGCAGTGCACCAGGATGATCATCACGGCGAACACGAGCACCTTGACGAACGACAGCAGGATGTCGATGGGTGGCAGGAAGAGCTCGAAGTAATGGTCATAGGTGCCGGCCGATTGGCCGTAGACGTAGACGGTGACCAGCCGGGAGCCGGCGTACGACGTCAGCAGGCCGATGACGTAGAGCGGGATGATCGCGACGAAGCCGGCGATGACCCGGGTCGTGACGAGGAACTGGACGCTGGAGACCGCCATCGCGGTGAGCGCGTCGACCTCCTCGTTGATCCGCATCGCGCCGAGCTGGGCGGTGAAGCCGGAGCCGACGGTCGCCGAGAGCGCGAGCGCCGCGACCATCGGGGCGACCTCGCGGGTGTTGAAGTACGCCGAGATGAAGCCGGTCAGGGTCGCCGTGCCGATCTGGTCGAGGGCGGCGTAGCCCTGCATGCCGACGACGAGGCCCACCGAGAGCGTGAGGCCGAGCATCACGCCGACGGTGCCGCCGATGACGGCCAGCGCGCCGGAGCCGAAGCTGACCTCGGCCAGCAGGCGCATCACCTCGCGCGGGTAGTGCCGGATCGTCGCGGGGACGTGACGCAGCACCTCGCCGTAGAACCGCATGTCGGCGCCGATCTGGGCCAGCTTGTCGACCGGCCGCATCGCCACCTGTTTGGGCGGCGAGAACCGGGGCTGCGGTGTGGTGGCAGCCATGTCAGGCCCCCTTCATGGGCACCAGCGTCAGGTAGAGCGCGGTGAGGACGGAGTTGACGAAGAAGAGCAGCAGGAAGGTGACCACGACCGACTGGTTCACCGAGTCGCCGACGCCCTTCGGGCCGGGCGCGGTGTTGAGACCGCGGTAGCAGGCCACGACGGCGGCGATGAAGCCGAAGATCACGGCCTTGATCTCACCGATCCACAGGTCGGCGATCTGGGCCAGCGCGGTGAAGCTGGACAGGTACGCGCCCGGCGTACCGCCCTGGAGCATGACGTTGAAGAAGTAGCCGCCGAGCACGCCAACCACCGAGACCAGGCCGTTGAGCAGGACCGCCGCGCCGACACAGGCCAGCACCCGCGGCACCACGAGCCGGTGCACGGGGTTGAGGCCCATCACGCGCATCGCGGCGATCTCGTCGCGGATGGTCCGCGACCCGAGCTCCGCGCAGATGGCGGCACCTCCGGCGCCGGCGATCACCAGCGTGGTGACCATGGGGGCCGCCTGTTGCACGATGGCGAGCACGCTGGCCGCGCCGGTGAAGGACTGCGCCCCGAGCTGGGTGGTCAGGGTGCCCAGCTGGAGGGCGATGACCGCACCCAGCGGGATCGAGATCAGGATCGCGGGCACCCACGACACGCTGACCACGAACCAGAACTGCTCGAGCGTCTCACTCGCCCGGAACGGGCGGCGGAAGAGCGCTCGCATCGTGTCCAGCGCCAGCGCGAAGAGGCTGCCTGTCGCGGTCAGCGAGCGGACGGGGAGGCTGGGGCGCGCGATGGAGCGGGCCTGGTCAGACTCCTCGTCGTCGGCGACGTACAGGGGCGCGCCCCCGGACGCCACCCGCGCCCGGTGCCGCTCGGCACTGGGCCGGGCCGCGCCCGAGCGGGGCGCGAGCTGACGGGGCACGACCTCGATGGCGCGGGCGCCGCTGGGGATCATCCCGCCGCCGGGGTAGCCGCCGCCGATGTCGATCAGGTCGGAGCGCCGGTGGTCGGTCTCCTCGCTCATGCCGATCGGGCCGTCCGGGTCGCCGCTCATGAACTGGGAGACGACCGGGTGGTCGGTGATCAGGAAGGCCTCGCGCGGCCCGAACATCACCAGCTCGCGGCGGTAGAGCATGCCGATGTTGTCGGGCAGCGTGCGCGCCAGCTCGATGTTGTGGGTGACGACCAGCATGGTGGCGTCGGTGGCGGCGTTGACCTCGATCAGCAGCTGCGCGAGGTTGGAGGTCCGCACCGGGTCGAGGCCGGAGTCCGGCTCGTCGATGAGGATGATCTCCGGGTCGGTGACCAGGGAGCGGGCCAGGCCGGCCCGCTTCTTCATGCCGCCCGAGATCTCCCCCGGCAGCTTGTGCTCCTGACCGACCAGCCCGACCATGTCGAGCTTCTCCATCACCACGTCGCGCACCTGCGGCTCCTTGAGCTTGGTGTGCTCGCGCAGCGGGAAGGCGACGTTGTCGTAGACGTTCATCGAGCCGAAGAGCGCGCCGTCCTGGAACAGGATGCCGAACTTCTTGCGCAGCTCGAGCTTGTGCGACTCCGGCACCGACACCATGTCGACGCCGTCGATCAGCACCTGCCCCTCCTCGGGCTGCACCAGCCCGATGAGCGACTTGAGGAAGACCGACTTGCCGGTGCCCGAGGGCCCCATCATCGCCGTGATCTCGCCGGGCGGCAGGGTCAGCGTGACGTCGTGCCAGATGTTCTGGCGGCCGTAGGTCTTGCTGAGTCCGGTGACTTCGATCGATCCGCCCACGGGTCCTCCTGGATTCTGTGCGGTTCTCGTACGTGCTGGATACGCGTGCTGCTCTGTGGGGCTGCCGTGACCGAAGGGGCGGTCCCCAGCAGCGTAGGTGTGTCCCCCGTCACGCGGGCCCGAAAGCGGGCATGCGGACAGGCGGCAACCGTTGTTGTCAGGGGGGTGACAACAACGGTTGCCGAGCCCAGGCTCCGGGGGCTATGCCTGGGCGGTCAGTCGGCCGGACGGTCTGGGTAGTCCATCGGGTCTGGGGTGGTGCAGGGATAGGTCTCATCGACCGGGAGCGTGTTCCATTCCCCCGGTGCAGGAGGCATCTGTGTGCCCTGCACGATGCGCGTGCACGGGAAGCCCGCGTTGAACACCGCACGGTTGCCTGGACCGGAGACGCTGAGCGTGATCATCGGCGACAGGTCGTCGCCGCTCTCGGTGGTGCAACCGGTGAAGGCCGGCAGGTCGAGCGAGCCAGCGAGCTGGCCACCGTAGAGGGGATGGAAGAAGGTCGTCGGGTCGAGTGCTCGGAAGTACGCTTGCGGGTCCCCCACCCCGGGCGGAATGACGTGACCAGGGCCAACCATCACGACCGGCGCGGGCCTGACCGTGCGGCACGCACCAGTAAGGCCGATATCGACGCCGTCCACCAGCACTTTGGTGACCCGGACCTCGAAAGCGTCCTCGATCCTGACTGGCTCGAGGCGCATAGATCCGCTTGGGCCGTTGGGCCCGCTGGGATCGTCATCGAACCGTGTACCCACGACGGTGGCGACGACTGGCAGTGGCCGTCCACCGGACCGGCGCTGTCGCACCTGTACGACCGCCTCCACCGGCAGCAGTCCGAAGCCGACCGTCCGTACCCGCAGCGGCGGCAGATAGCCATAAGGCTCCGCCGCGCCGGGCGGCGAAACGAAGAACGCCTCGCCGCGGATGGTGTCCCGGTACAGAGCCCCTGGCTCGGGGGCGTAGTCCCGTCGAACTTGACCTGACCAGTAGCCCACCGTCGTGGGAGGCACCGCAACCCACTGGCGTGCCTTCGCCGTCTCGGCGATGCCTCCTTGCGCGACGTAGCCCCAGGAGCCCGACGGGAAACTCGGTTCAGGCAGGCCTGGGTAGGGGCTGTAGACCTCGGCCTGACTCGCCCACGGACAGGCGAGCAGCACGATCCCTAACACCGCGGCCAAGGAAGCAGTGCGTCGGCGCCGTCGGCGGTGTTCTCTCCGCATCCCCGCCTACCGCTTGACCTTGACGGTCGCGCTACCACTGCTTGGCAGCACTCCGGCATTGCCGAGATAGGCGATCGTAATCCGGTACTTGCCGGGATATGCCTTCTTCGTCTTCTTGGCGACACGCTTGGCGAACTTCTTCACCGTCAGTTTGAAGGTGCCATCGACCGCGACGGGGACCGACGTCGTCACGATCGTCTTCTTGCCCTTGGCAATAGTGACCTCAGCCTGCCCGGCCAGGCTGGCACCGGAGCTGACCGTGCCCTTGAGCTTGATCTTGACAGCCCTCTTGGCGACCTTGACCTTGCCGACGGTCGTAGTGGAGCTCACCTTCGGCGGCGTCAGGGGCTTCGGCATAGTTACCGGTGCGGTCGCGGGCGAGGTCGACGAGATCGACTCCTCGCCGGCCTTGGTGGCGGTCGAGCGGTAGCTGAGCCGCTTGCCGGCCAGGTTGTCCGTGAGCGTCAGCGTGGCCCCCTCGGCACCGGGAATCGGCTGTCCATCGGCCAGCCACACACTCGTCACCTGGTCCGGATCCGCGGAGAATGTGCCCGGCGTGCCGGTCAGCGTCGTCCCCACCTCGGGAGACCCGGCGACCGTCGGGTCCACAGCCCGCAGCATCTTGGTGACGATCATTGCAGCATGAGCGCTGCCCACGCTGAACTGAGCCACCGCCTGCTCCTGGGCCTCGGCCGGTGGGGTCAGCAGGGTCCGAACAGGTGGATTTCCAACTGTGGAGCCACCCGGGTGGAAGACCCCATCCTCGGTCAGCACCAGCGATCCTTGGGACGATGCAAATGCGACGACCTGATCTGGGCCGACATCAGGCAACTCTGGACCAGCGATGCCCCAGGTCACGAGCGAACCGTCGGCCAACTCGGCCATCCCACGAGCCTGGTCACCGGGGGCTGTGACCGCGGAAACAGCGACTACGTTGCCGATTTCCTGGGTCTCCGGGGGCAGCGAATGGCCGGCAGCTGTGCCCCAGCCGACAACAGTGTCGTCCTCGGTGATCGCGTAGGCTGCCAGATTGACACCGGTGATCGCCTTGGCTTTCAGCCCGGCCGGTGGCGTGGTTACCCCCTCTTGGCCCCAACCCCAGCCCACCACGGAGCCATCCTCCAGCAACGCCAGTGCGGCGCTAGCGCCCGGGAACACCAACTGCTTGACCCCGGTCAGCCCGTCTGGCACGTCGAGCGGCGTCGGGTCCACCTCGCTGGGCTGACCCCAGATGCGAACGTGACCGCTGCGAGTAACCACCCCCGCATATCCGCCTGCGGTCGCGATGTCCACCACGTCCAGCGACTGCACGTCGGCAGGCACGTCCCAGAGCCGGGCGACGTCGGCGCCCCAGCCAACCACGCGGCCGGCCGCGGTCAAGGCCAGCGTCATGTTGCTCCCGGCAACGACTTTGCTCAGTGCCACGCCCTGCAGCGCGGCCGGCAGCGTCGTCTGACCCTCGCTGCCACGGCCCCACCCCATGAACTCTCCAGCGAACTCCAGATCCACCGGCGCCATCAGGCCCGCGTTGCCGCGCGCCGTGACGCCCGGCAACGGGGCGGCGTCGGCGGGGGCGGTGGGAGTGGCGGCGAGCACCCCCAAAGCCAGAGCCCCGGCGGCGGACGCCACGGTCACCGACCTCAGCCACCGCCGTGGCCGCCGATCGAGCCTCCGCATGTCCCACAACGCCATGAGCTTCCTCCTCGTTCGCCGCACACCCCCGTGGCGTGACGTGTCCCACACCCTAGGCAGACCCCGCGCACCGACGTCAGCGATCCGCCGCGAGATCGCCAGCCACCCCCGAAAGTTGTCACCCCGGTGAGCAGGGGCCGGCCACGAACCGACGCTGGATGACGGCGACCCGCGGCGGGCACCCGAGAACCCAACACCGCCCCGCGGCCCGCGCGCGAGCGCGATACGCCATGGAGGCGCCCCCGCGGGACCTTTCGACAAGAAACACAGACTGGTATTCGGAAATCGAAACGCCTTTATCAGCCGCACGACAAACGGCCAGCACTATCCCCACCAATTTCCGAAGACCCCTTGCCGTGACCCGGATCACACCGGCCACTATTGCCCACCGGCACAACCCGTGCCGCACCCCCGGAGAAAGGGAATGAATCCCATGTTGCGCAAGCTACTCACGACACTCGCCGCGGCGGTTCTCACCGTCCTGGCGTTCTCGCCGGCCGCCCAGGCCGCCACCGGCCCGCTCCGTGCCATCACGGTGGGCAACCCCGCACTGCCCGACGGCGCCTACCCGGTGACCCTGGCCAACAAGGGCCCGATCACCGTCACGATGGGCAGCATCCCGGCCGGCTGCACCAGCGCCACCGGCAGCGGCTACGTGAACTCCAGCAACACGAGCGCCCCCAACCCTTACCTGGTGATCACCAGCACCACCTTCACCGGTTGCACCGGTCCGCTCGGCATCAGCGTGGCGATCAACCAGGTCTGCGACCTGGTGGTCAGCTGGGACCTCGTGGGCGGGGCTCTGCCGACCGTGGACGACCTGTTCACCGACACCGTTGACGGCACCCTGGCCGTCAACAACTGCCTCGTGGTGGATGGTCCCGGCTGCGACCTGACTGTCAACAACTCGGTCGACGCCGACTTCAAGGAGGCCATCAAGTCGACCACCGGCACAACCACTGTGCAGGATCTGGTCATCAGCGGCCCCGGCCTCACGGCCGACAACGTGGTGGGTTGCTTCGGCATGGTTCCGCCCAACGCGTCGATCAACTTCAACCTGACCTTCAACGTGACGTCCGCCAACGGTCCGATCAACTTCATCCCCTGAGGAGGACTGACCTCACACAGACCACAGTGACAACCGGAGGCCCGGCGGCACCTGCCGCCGGGCCTCCGGCCGCTGGTGAACCAGGCTCGGGCCTGTCCATCCGCCCGGACCAGGGACCTACGACGAGGAAGCCCGCTGCGGGCATCGCCGGTCACACAGCTCATCGCGACATGGACTCAGTCAAGACGCACCCATCCAGACCTCACCTCTGACAGGACCGACCTTTGAGAAGCGGAGGTCGACCACCCTCCGAAAGCCGTCGAACGTGCGCCCGATCGCGCCTCTTCTCAATCCAGAGACGGACTTGCGGGCGGCACCTGCTCGGACAGGCCTCGGCCGTTGGGGCTCCGTTTATGACGCCCATCACAACTTCCGGGCCTATGTCGTCGATCCTCAGCCGAAGCCCACCAACCCACGGGTCGCGATGAGCACGATCAGGTCACCAATCGCAGACCTGGAGACACGTACATGAGAATCCGACCCCTGCTGGCCGCGACCGCGACCGGCGCTCTGTTCGCTGGGCTGACCAGCCTGCCGTCCTACGCCGACCCGGCACCGCTTCCTGCCGACCGAACCGGCTACCTCGAGGCGTGGGGAGACGCCGGCACTGTCCCGGATGCCCTCGACCTCCCCGACTCACTGGACGGCAAGCAAGTCGTGGACCTCGCGACAAGCACCAAGGCCTCGGCCGCAGTGACCGACGACGGTGCCCTACACGTCTGGGGAGTCGACAGCGGCGGCGACGTGCAGTTGGCCCCAGACGATCTCACCGGGGCAGCCGCTGTCTCGTTGATCGGCAATGGCGGTGCCGTCCTCAAGCGCGATGGGAGCGTTGTGGCCTGGGGCGCGAATCCGGCTTTCAAGACCGTGCCCAGCGGCTTGAGCGCTCAGGCAGTCAGCGTCAGCGGACAGAATGTGTACGCCGTGACCACCGACGGAACTCTGTCCTCTTGGGGCACAGCACACGACCCGGCTACCAACCCCGCCCCCCCGGCCGGCCTCACGGGCCTCGTGGACGTGTCGGCAGCTGGCGCCCTCACGCTGGCCCTGGACGCTGACGGCGAGATCAGCGAATGGGGCACGTTCGTCGACCTGGGCCTGGCCACGACGCCGCCGGAGATCCAGGGCAACGTCGCCCAGATCGCTACGGGCGGAGCCGGATCTGCTGGCGCCATCCTCAAGGATGGCACCATCAGGGTCTGGGGCTTCACCCCTCCGATCCCAGCGCCTGTCGCCACTGCGTTGACCGGCAAGCGGGTCGTCGCGCTCGACGTCGACGGCAACGCTCTCGCTGTGACAGAAGACGGCGAGGTCCACGCGTGGGGGCCGACCGCTGCGATCACGGACATTCCGCCGTCGCTCGACGGCGAGCAGGTCGCAGCCGTGTCCGTCTCCCAGTACCACGCCGCAGCCGTGGTCACCGACTTTCACCTGGTGACGCCTCCGGTTGTCACCGGGACCGCCAGGGTTGGCCAGACCCTGACCGCCGCGCCCGCCGTCCTGTCGCTCGAGCCGGACAGCCCGGCCACCGGGCAGTGGCTGGCCGACGGGGACCCGATCGCCGGCGCCGACGACACCGCGCTGGAGCTGGACGAGGACCTGATCGGCTCGATGATCAGCTACCGGACGACGGCCACCCGCGGCTCGGTCGACGTCGAGTCGATCTCGACCGAGGTCGGCCCCGTCACGCCCGCGACCGTGGCGTCGACCACCACGCTGGCGGTCGCTCCGGCCGCCGGCGGCTACGGCGCCGCCCGGATCGCCACGGCGACCGTCGCCGCCCCGGACGGAACACCCACCGGCTCGGTAACCTTCACCCTCGACGGCAAGACCACCACCGCCGCCCTCTCCGGCGGCAAGGCCGCCTGGAAGCTTCCCGCTGACCTGAGCGTGGGCGCCCACAGCCTGAGCGCGAGCTACGCCGGAGACTCCGCCACCGACCCGTCTGTCTCGACGGCAACGACGGTGGCGGTCAGCAAGGCCGGCAGCACGCTGAAGGCCGGCAAGACGAAGGTCAAGGGCAAGACCAAGGCGATGGCGAAGAAGGCCGTCCTCAACCTCGACGTCGACACGGACACCGGCACCTCTGCTGCCGGGACCGTGATGCTCAAGCTCAAGGCCAAGGGCTCGAAGGCACACAAGGTCACGGTGACCGTCGGCGCTGACGGTGTCGCCAAGGTCAAGCTCAAGAAGCTCAAGCGAGGCACGTACAAGGCTACGTGGACCTACTCCGGCTCCGCCACGGTGGACGCCGGCAAGATCAAGGTGAAGGTCAAGGTCTAGGCCAAGATCAAGATCTAGGTCTAGGTCTAGGTCAAGGTCTGACCTTCCGTTTCCCGCAGGGCCGGGAGCCGCGCTTCGCGGCTCCCGGCCCTGCGGCGGCTTCCGTGAAAGCGAACCGCGTCCGACCGGGCCTTTGGACCCAGGCGTTGTCAACTGGATGAGCAATTCCCGATCCGGACGACCAGCCCGCGTAGCTAACCCGCTCCACGGACCCGGGACATGTGACGCTGGTCACTCAACTCAGCGTCAATGCGGCGCACCCTCAGAGAGGGACGAGCTCGCGGCCGGTCACGGTGGGACTGCGCTGAAAGGCACCGACACCGGACGGCAGAGGGACGACTACGGGACATGGACAGCAATCGAAGACGGAAGCCCGGACCGGGAACGGTCGCCGGTGCGACGGGCCAGTTGTCGCCACCGCCCATGGCGAATGCGCTGCGGCCACAGATGACCCGGGCCACTTCCACCATCGTCCGCCAGGTCCAAGACGCCGTACCGGCACATGCGGGCCGCGCCGGGACGCGGCGGCACCGACTTCTCATCGCGGCATCGCGGGCCGCAGCTCAGGTCTTCCTCGACGGCGCATCCCGCCAGCCCGAGCGCGCCCATCAGGTCGACGAGATCTTCCGCGGCCTCGGCTACGCCCAAGGGCGTCGAGGCGGAAGCCGGGAGTCGATCGATACCGCGATGCACACCGCGACCCAGTGCTCCTGGCGGTATCTCGCCGACTTTGCCGTCGATCACGACCTGTCCGGCGCGGCTCTCCGGGAGCTGGCCGATACCCTCTTCGACTTCCTGGCACACCTGCACCGCCTCCTCGGCGAGGGTTTCGATCTCGCGCAGGAGGCACGTGGGCGCGACCCCGGCACTGCGCGGGTCCGACTGTTCCGGCTGCTGCGAGACACCCGGCCCCGAGCCCGTCCCGGGCCGGACCAACGGCTCGACGACCGAGAACTGCGGGACCTGGCCGAGCTCGCCCGCTGGCCGCTTCCCGAGAGGGTCGTGGCACTGGCCATCGCGCACCGTCGCGACCCGCCGGTCATACCGACCCGCCGAGAGGTTCTGGTCCACGTCCAACCCCGCAGCGTGCTCGTCCTCTGCCCGGAGGAGAGCCAGGCAACCGTTGTCGAGCAGATCAGTCGCTCGGACTCCGGTGCGCGCATCGCGCGGAGCTGGCCGGTGGCGGTGACGGAGGCCGGTTCGGCGCTGCGCTGGTGTCAACGCGCCCTAGACCTCACCCGAGCCGGCGTCATTGCGCCGCGTCCGGTGATCGATTGCGCTGATCACGCGACCCAACTCTGGCTGCACGCAGAACCGTCTCTGCGACGCCACCTGTGTCAACAGGTGCTGCGGCCGCTCCTCACCGAGCCGGCCACGTCGCGCACCATCCTGTCCGAGACGTTGCTGGCCTGGGCGGAGACCCGTGGCAGCGCGAGCGCGCTCGCGACAGAGCTCGGCGTCCACCCCCAGACCGTCCGCTACCGGTGGAGGCGGATCAACGAACTCCTCGGCGACTCCCTGCGCGACCCCGACATCGTGCTCCAGATGACCCTGGTGCTCAAGTCCAGCGTCGCACTGTGGAAGACCGGCGAACAGTGCGACTTCGACCTCACCTATCGACTGACCTGAGCGTCTCCCGGTACCTGTCAGCCACTGCCGAACCTGCGCGCGATGGCGTGCAGCGGCCGGCCACTCTGAAATCTCCGGGCCGAGACTTGTCACCGAGATGAGCAGTTCGGGCCCGGATGTCGAGGCCTCGCGGCGATCGGGCCACCGGCCCCGCGACGACGGGCGACGCTGGGCCATGCCTCGTCGACTTCTGATCAGCGCGGCCGCCGCAGTCTCCCTGATCGCAGGTGGTCTGGTCCTGCAGTGGTCACCTTCGCCCGGCGCTCCGGGCAGCGGCTCCGGCGCTGGCACTGGGGAGTTCACAGTGGCCGGCGACGGCGCCCTCCCCGAGAGGCGTCCCGTGCTGCGCGAGCCCGGCGCTCCGTTGAGCACCGCCGAGCGCGGCTACGCCATCAGCCTGGCACTCACCTCCCTGACTTCCTCCACGCGTAATGTGCTGGACGAGCCCGGAGCCGAGGTGCTCGCAACCGACCTGCCCGCGCCCTCTGAACGCGACGGTCGCCGGCGGGCGCAGGTCTCGGCCTATGACTACCGCGACGACCGATTGCACCAGTTCCTTGTTGACCTGCCGACCGGCACGG
This sequence comes from Nocardioides sp. L-11A, assembly GCA_029961745.1. Classification (NCBI taxonomy): domain Bacteria; kingdom Bacillati; phylum Actinomycetota; class Actinomycetes; order Propionibacteriales; family Nocardioidaceae; genus Nocardioides; species Nocardioides sp. L-11A. The sequence continues at coordinate 1,257,224 of CP124680.1, read as the reverse complement.
TGATCGCCGAGGAGTCGCTCACCGGCATCCAGCCACCACCGTCCGTGGCCGAGACACAGGTGGCGCTCGACCTCGCGCTCACGGCTATGCCAGCCCCCGCGTTCGTCGACCAGTTCCGCGAACTGACCGGCCTACCGCTCCTCACCGGCGACGAGGTGCGGGTCATCGGCGGCGCCTGGACGCCCCACAGTCACGACGGCACCGCTCCGGATCCACCCAGCTCGGGTGCTGCCGGAGCGTGCGGCACCGAGCGCTGCGTGCAACTGCTGGTGGCCCTGCCGTCAGGCCAGTATCTGAGCACGGAGGACCTCGTGGTGAACCTCAGCCGGCGCACAGTCACCCTTCTGCCGACCGGTGCGCAGAGCCGTGGCTGACGGACGCCGGCTCTCATCTCGACTGGTCGCATCGGCGTGCTCGGTTGCGCTGCTCGGCGCGGCGCTGCTGACCGGCATGAGCATGACCGGACCCGCGCTCGCGGCCACGCGCGCCCCCGGCGCTCAGGAGCCGGCCTGTGGGTCGGCTCTGGTGACGCGCGAACTCTCCACCGGATCCGCCTGGCGGATGTGCGTCCGGATCCATCCGTTCAAAGGCCTCGTGCTTGAGGACGTGCAGTTCAAGGCTGGGCAAGGCCGCGACGAGGACGCCGGCTGGATCCGCGCCATCGGCTCGCTCTACCTCGCCAGTCTCCACGTGCCCTACGACAACGGCGGGCCCGCCTTCGATGACATCACCGAGGTCGGCTTCGGTGACGACCAACTACTACCGCAGACGCCGGCCACCTGTGACGGCGACACGATGGACATCGAGCAGTCCTTCCTCCGCGGCAGTCAGCTCGTCGAACGAACCATCCCCGGGATCTGCCTGCGTGAGGCCGAGACCGGACTCGGCTGGCATTCGCAGGAGGGTTGGGCCAACTCCGGCGACCGCTACACCCAGCAGGGACGGGCACTCGAGGTCTCCTCCCTGTCGAAGGCCGGCTGGTACGAGTACCAGCAGAAGATCAGCTTCACGGACCAGGGCGCCATCACCGTCGGTCTCGGGGCCGCCGGCGACCTGGCTCCGGGCGAGGGCTTCTTCCCCACCGAACCCGCCCTTGGCTGGCCGATCGGCCCGGACGGGAACCCTCAGACCGACCGCTCCGCCGGCTCCCATTGGCACAACGCCATCTACCGCGTCGACTTCGCCATCGACAATGGCGATCAGCAGGTCCAACAGTGGGACTACGAGGTCGACCCCGAGCGTCCGACCCTGGTACGCGGTGAGGGCACCGTGCGATACCAGGCGTTCACGGCCGAGGACTCCCCCGCCACCACCTGGTGGCGGGTGCTGAACCCGGCATCGGTCAACGCGGATGGCCACCCGCGCTCGTACGAGATCGTCAACGACGCCATCCAGAATCCCTATCTGCCGGTCACCCGGCCACCGGTCAGCTTCACGAACGATCATGCGTGCCAGGAGTACGCGTCGGGCAACCTCAACTCAGGCTGTCCTGGGCAGTCGGTTCTCGACTACGTCGCCGCGGAGACCGAACCGCTCACCGACCCCGTCGCCTGGGTCAGCGTCGGCTTCCACCACATCCCGCGCGATGAGGACCAGTCCCCCATGCCGGTGCACTGGCAGGGCTTCTCACTGGTGCCGCGGGACTTGCTCGCCCAGCAGGCGCTGACGCCCCCGGACCGCGCCTGCGACAACGGGTACACGGTCGGGGCTACCGGTTCGTGCGCCGCCATCAATCTCACCCCGCCCAAGATCACCGGCGACGCCCCTGCTCCGAGAGCAGGCACCCGTCTCACCGCCGACAGCGGCACCTGGCGCTGGGCGCGGGCGGATCTCGCCTACCACTGGCTGTGGCTGCGCGACGGCGAGCCGATCCTCACCACCGGCGACGACGGTCTCTCGACCGCCGCCACCGGTGAGACCTATCGCCTCACCGACGCGGACCTCGGTCGCGAGATCACGGTGCGGGTGACCGCCTCGGCCACTGGCGTCACACCGGGCATCGCGACCTCCGCGCCCTTCGTCGCGCCCCTACCGACGCCGCCGAGCGCCGGAGCCACGCGAACGGCGCCCGAACTCAAGCTGAAGGTGCTGAAGAAGCGCGACAAGAAGGGGCGTCCGCGGCTGCGGGTCGTGGTGCGGGGAGACCAGGGTGCCGGAGCCGGCGTCGTCACCGTCCAGCGGCGCGGGAAGATCGTGACCGCGGCGCTCACCGACGGCCGCGCCGTGGTCCGCCTCCCGCGGCCGGGCAAGCGCTACCGGGTCACCGTGACCTACCCCGGCGACCCGCGCTACCTGCCCGCGAGCGCCACGGTCCGGGTACGCCGGTAGCGGCGCAGCCGTGTCTCACCCCCGACCACGGCGCACCGGCCATGCGCTGTCGTCCCTGACCCGCCGCAGGGCGACGAGCGACGAGTCGAGCGACCCCAGACTCCCGGCTCAGCTTCGATCCGGCATCCGGCGCAGCAGCTCGGCGAGGGTCGCGTCGATGCCATCGAAACGCTGGTCGATACCGTCGAAACGCTGGTCAATACCGTCGAAACGCTGGTCAATACCGTCGAAACGCTGGTCGACACCATCGAAACGCTGGTCGACACCATCGAAACGTCTGGCCACCTCGCGCTCGAATCGCTCCTGTCGCTTGTCCAGCTTGTCGAGTTGCTCGTAGATGAACGTGACGTCGTCACCGAGCTGGCCCACCTTGCGGCCGATCTCACCGGGCTGGCTGGACATCACGCTCTCCTCCACTGGTCCGCGACGTTGCCGAAATCCTAGGTGGCCGAGGACCAGCTCGCCACCGGCTCCCGGCCGCCTGTGGACAGACCTCGGCCCGCCCGATCAGAGACCCTGGGTGAGATCCGGCGCGCCGGGCGGCAGCAGGTCGCCGACCTCGACCTCGAGCGCCTGGCTGAGCGCGACCATGGTCAGCAGCTCCGGGTTGAGAGGCGTGCCGGGCTTGGACTCGCCCTTCTCGAACTTCTGGTAGGTGTTCGGCGCTATGCCCGCGCGGAAGGCGATGTCGTCCTGGCTCAACCCGAGCGCGGCGCGAGCCCGCTTCAGGTTGTGGCCCACCTCGCGCGCATAGGCCGCCCACTCGGCAGGAGGAACACGTCGAGGCACGCCCCTCACCTTGGCTGCTCCCGGTCCGTACGCCGACCATACTGGTATGGGAATACGGGTATGTCTCGCGCACCTGTGGACAACTGCCTCGCCGGCGCCCTTCCTGTCGGCACTCCTTCCTACAGTCCTCTTCCCTGGCGACACCTCACCCGAGATCGGAGGCACATGGTGGACGACGGACGACCGGCCTGGCTGCAGGAGCCGTGTCCCCCCTGGTGTGCGCGGGAGCACGAGGAGGACGACCACCCCAAGGATCGCTACCACGCCAGCGAGGCCACCTACCTGCCGGTGATCGGCGCGACCGCGGACACCGTCCTCGCGGCGGCCTCGGCCGACGCCTTCGAACTGATCATCCACATCCGACGCCGGCTCGACGACCCCACCGACTGGGTCACCGTCGAGCCCGCCCAGACCCGCCTGCCCCGCCTGACACTGACCCGCGAGTCCGCGGCCCGACTCGTCCGGGCGCTCGCGGAGCAGCTCGACCGGGAGGGCTGAGCCGAGGGCACCACGACCTCACTCACAGGCGAGAAAAGGGCACCGTCACCGCCGCCGTCACACCGACAGTTGTCACCTGCATCGCAACTTCGGGCCCGATCTCAGCGCGTTGGCGTCACAGCGCGTTACAGGGACCGTCGGTGTGGCTGAATTGATCCCGGACGACGTTCCGCCATTCCGGCCCTCCCGCCGGACCAGACCCTCAGGAACACATGTGGGAGTGTGCCCTGAGGACCTGGACGTGCCGCCTGCGGAAGCAGTCGTCCACCCGCGGGTCCCGAGGCTTCCTGCGCCTCGGGGCCCGCTCACACGTCCTGCAGCAGGCCCTCCCGCTGGGCGGCGGCGACCTTGCGGCGTACGTTCTCGACGGTGCCGCAGCCCTCGTCGATGAGTTGGTTGCGGCGCGCGGCCCACTTGCCGCCGAGGTCCCAGCGGACCTTGGTCGAGACCTCGGTGCGGGCCGGCTCGAGGATGCTCAGCTCCTCCTCCGCGACGTGGTGCGCCACGAGGTTGCTCAGCTCCTCCACGGCATCGGCGAACGCCTGGGTGTCGGTGCCCGTGAGCTCGAGGAGCACCAGCAGGGCGTCATTGCCTTCGGCGTGCTCCTCCCGGCCGTGCTCGACGTCGTGCTCGCCCACGTCGAAGGCGGTCGTGCGCAGCACCGGGTAGACGATCTCCTCCTCGGCGTCGCCGTGGGCCACCAGGACGTCGGCGAACGCGCGGCGGAGACTGTCGCGGTCGGCGGTGCCGAGCCGCAGCTGGGACAACAGCAGCTCGAAGCGGCGGTGATCGTCGGTGATCAGGTCGATGACATCGCCCGACGTGGGGCGACCCAGGTCGATTCCGCTGGTCATGGCGCGGGTGGTACCCGCAGCCCCTCCAGATATCCGTGCACGAGCGAGACTGCCGAGGCGCCCTCTCCGCTGGCCGAGGCGACGCGCTTCATCGACCCCGACCGGATGTCGCCGGCGGCGAAGATGCCGGGCACGCAGGTGCCGAGGTTCTCGGGTGGGAGCCCGTCGATCCAGCACTCGCCCGGGACGTCGCGACCGGTGAGCACGAACCCGTGCTCGTCGCGGCGTACGTCGGGCGGCAGCCAGTCGCAGTGCGGAGCCGCGCCGATCAGCAGGAACAGCCCGCCGGCCGCGACCCGCTCCTCCACGCGGGTGCGGACGTCGCACAGCTGCAGCCAGCCCAGCTGCCCGCTGTCGTCGGCGCCACCGTCGATGATCTCCGTGCACGGCCGCACGTCGATCCGCGGGTTCCACGCGATCTCCTCGATGAGGTACGTCGACATGGTCGCCGCCAGGTCCTCGCGCCGGATCAGGATCGTGACCGACCGGGCGAACCGGGCGAGGTGGACCGCCGCCTGCCCGGCGGAGTTGCCGCCGCCGACGACGTACACGTCGCGGTCCTCCATCTCCCGGGCGGCCGTCATCGCGGCGCCGTAGTGGACGCCCGCGCCCACCAGGTCCTCGAGCGGCGCGACGCCGAGGCGGCGGTAGGCGACGCCGGAGGCGACCAGCACGGACCGGGCGCGGACCTCGCCGCCGTCGGTCACCAGCGTGTGCGGCTCGCCGGTGGCGCCGGGCCGCAGCTCGACGACCGGCCAGCCGGTGAAGAAGCGCGCCCCGAAGCGGATCGCCTGGGTGCGCGCCCGCTGGCCGAGCCGCTGGCCCGAGATGCCGCGCGGGAAGCCGAGGTAGTTGCGGATCATCGAGCTGGTGCCGGCCTGCCCACCGATCACCTCCGACTCGATCACGACCGTCGACAGGCCCTCGGACGCGCCGTACACCGCGGCGGCGAGGCCCGCCGGTCCGGCGCCGACGACAGCCAGATCGACCACCGTGTCGACCTCGATGTCGGAGGGTCGGCCGTAGAGCATCGCACCGAGCTCCCGCGTCGAGGTCGGCATGAGCACCGGCTGGTCGGCGAAGGCACCGGACGTCAGGTGCACCAGCGGGTACGACGGCGGCCCGTCGAGCCGCGCCAGCGTCTCCTGCCCCTGTGGGGTGTCGGGGGCGTAGGTGCGGTGCGGCATCCCCTGCCGGTCGAGGAAGTCCCGGATGGCCAGGGCAAGCGGGCGGGCGTCAGGCGTGACGATCCGGACCGAGTCGATCTCGGAGGTCGCGACAGTCGCACCCCAGTCGCTGAGCAGCTCGGTGATCGCGTAGTGGAACTCCTCGTCGCGCCGCCCCTGCGGGAGCACGAGGTAGGTGTCGAACTTGCCCTTCTGCAGGTAGGGCCGCAGCGCGGCGCTCTCCTCGCCGAAGCGGCTGATCGGGATCACCACGAGGCGCCGCGCGGTCGGCACGAGGGAGCGCCAGTCGTGCATCGCCATCAGCATCTGCTCGTCGGGCAGCCGGGACTCGGTGACGATCATCGCCACCGGCTGCCCCGACCGGCGCGCCTCCTTCAGGACCGTGTTGGCCTCGGCGGCGCTGCGGGCCGCGCGGACGTCGTACTCGCGCTCGTAGCGGTGGAACTGCTCGGCGAGGACGTCCATCTCGTCGCCGGAGACCAGGAGGATGACAGGCGGAGCCGCGATCTCGCGTGCCGGTGCGTTCACCCGGCCAGTCTGGCAGCGCGCACCGCATCGTTCGAGGGGCGCGACCGCTCAGCCGCCGAGCCGGCGCAGGCCCGCCTCGACCAGGACGTCGACGGGCTGGTCGAGGTCGAGGACCGTGCCGTCCTCGTCGGCGCCCAGCGGCTCCAGGGTGGCCAGCTGGGAGTCGAGCAGCGCGGGCGGCATGAAGTGGCCGGTCCGGCCGGCGAGCCGGCGGGCGATCGCCGTCCGGGTCCCGTGCAGGTGGAGGAAGGAGACCCGCGGCGCGGCGGCACGCAGCAGGTCGCGATGAGTACGGCGCAACGCCGAGCAGCTGATCACGCCGCCGGACTCATCGTGGTCCGCGAGCCACCGGCCGACGAGCTCCAGCCACGGGCGGCGGTCGTGCTCGCCGAGAGGGACCCCGGTCGCCATCGTGGCGATATTCGCCGCCGGGTGGAGGTCGTCGGCGTCGGCGTAGGGAACACCGAGCCGTCGGGCGACCGCGGCGCCGACCGTGGTCTTGCCGGAGCCCGACACCCCCATCACGACGAGGAGCGCAGGCGCGCCCTCGTCGGTCCCGGAACTGGCCACGCCGCCCTCCTTCCGACTGTGCCCGTCCGACCAGTCTGCCCTCGGAGTAGGCTCGGGGGCGATGGAGAACACGCCTGACCTCGCGAAGCTGATCGACCACCTGCAGGGCGAGGAGTACGACGTCACCGAGCCGGTGCCGGGCGTCCTGCACGTCAAGGGCCGGTTCTCGAACCCGGAGCGGATCGCGCTGCGCGCCGCCGCCGAGGCCGGGGACGTCGCGCTCGCCGTCTGGGCGACCAGCCACCACGACGACTGGGCGCTCGTGGCCTGGGACCGTCCGGAGCTGGTGACCATCACCCAGAAGGGCGTCACCCCGCAGCGCTGGCGGCACCGCCGTCCGCCGGCCACCCTGCGCCCCGACGCGCAGACCTTCCTCGAGGGCGCCTCCTCGCCGTTCGACATCGTCACCCGGCCCAAGCACCAGCCGACCGAGGCGGCCCGGGAGATCCTGGCCCGTTTCGGGATCACCGACCCGCCCCCGCCGGGCTGGACGCCCCCGGTCGTCGAGGCGCCTCCGGTGCCCGTGGTCCGCGAGAGCCGGGTGCCGGCCGCCGGCGCCAAGCCCGCCCGCGCCCCCCGGGCCACCAAGCCCAAGCCGCCCGCCAAGCCGGTGGTCGCCGAGCCCGTGGTCGCGATCTGCCCCACCTGCTTCATGGCGCTGCCGGCGACGGGCGTGTGCGACAACTGCGGCTGACCCGATCCGCGATACTCGACTCGTGACCGAGGCGAGTGGCGGCGACGGCGAGCGCAACGTGCTGGGCGGCGCGCTCCAGCCCTGTGGGACCGACCCGATGACCGGCTTCCTCCGCGACGGCAACTGCTCCTGCGGACCGCAGGACATCGGGATCCACGCCGTGTGCGCCGTGATGACCGAGGACTTCCTCGCCCACCAGCAGGCCGTCGGCAACGACCTCTCCACGCCGCGCCCCGAGTGGCGGTTCCCGGGCCTGCGTCCCGGCGACCGCTGGTGCGTCGTCGCCGCCCGCTGGCTGCAGGCGTACGCCGACGGCGCGGCCGCCCCGGTCGTGCTCGCGTCGACCAACGAGCGGGCGCTGCGGCTGATCCCGATCGAGGTGCTGCGCGAGCACTCGGTCGACGTACCGGACGATCTGAGCGGGCTGGGCTGACGCCCGGCGACGGTTGCCCCACCACGTCAGGAGAGTGCACCCCGGGCCGGCGGCCCGGACCCGCCGCAGAGGTCGTCGGGCGAGACCACCCGCACCTCGACGTCATTGGCCAGGTGCACCGGCCAACGACCGTCGAGCGTGGCCAGCCCGCGCGCCCAGGCGAGGTCGCCCGGCGTCCGGGTCATCGGGCCCGGCCGCGCATAGAGGAAGGCGCACGCGAGGTCGTGCTCCAGGGCGTGGCGGGTCAGCACCCGCAGGTTGTCGATGTCGTCGGGCACCGGTTCGAGCGGGACGCCGACGACCTCCGTCAGGTGCAGCGGCCGGTCGCCGTCGAGGAACAGCGTCCACAACTGCGGCTGGGCGAACCCGAGCCGGCCCATCAACGCCCGCCACAGGTGGTGCAGGGCGGCCTGGTCGCTGATGGGCGGCATCTGATCCGGCGGGAGGAGGGGCGGGATGTCGTCGTCGGTCATCCCCCGAGCCTGCGTCAGATCGGAGTCCGGCGTCGGCGCTCTCCACAGGGGCCTCGGGCTGCTCGGGGCTCGCGGGGTGCGGCTTCACCACGGTATGTAGGTGAATCTCCGCTTCTATAGCGGAGCTCCGCTACAGAAGCGACTGGGCGGCTACATACCGTGATGAATCCGCAACCGCCTCAGCCGACTCCGGCCTGGGCCTCGGCGGTCACGGTGACCCCTTCGGCGAACTCGACGACCTGCTGGTCGCTGAGGCCCAGCGTCTCCCACGCCTGGACGACGACCCGGTGCTCGCCGTCGTCGTAGGTCAGGATCTGCGCGCCGTCCTCCGACGTCCGCAGCCAGCCGTCGTGGCCGCCGACCGCGACGGGCGCCCCCTCCGGCTCACCGGTGACCGAGGACGACTCGAGCATCACGACGAGCTTGTCCTCGAACACGTCGAGCCCGCTGTGGTCCGCGGCCCGGGCGACGTTGAGGTTGTACGCCGTCGCGCCCTCCAGCACGAAGCCCGCCGGCACCTTCGCCACGACGAATCCGGGCTGCTGCGCCCCGGTGTAGGCGACGAGCTCGACGCCGGTCGTGACGCCGGTCCCCGCGCCGGTCTCCGCGCCGGGCGCGGCGATCGAGGGAGCCGAAGCCGGCGTCCGGTCGGCGTTCACGGCGACCGCGACCCCCACGCCCGCGACGGCGGCCAGGGTGAGGCCGGCGGTGGCGACCCGCAGGGCACGGCGCCGGGAGGCGCCGCGCCCTCGGGCGAGGTCGCGGCGGACGGTCTCGTCGGGCGTGCGGGGCTCGGTGCCGCCGAGGCGGTGCAGCCGGTCGATGAGGTCGGGGGCGTCGGTCATGACGGGTCTCCTGGGTAGGGGGTTGCCGGAATAGGGGCGGCCTGCGGGAGGAGCTCCCGCAGCTTGGCGAGACCGCGAGCCGTCTGGCTCTTGACCGTGCCCGGGCTGCAGCCGAGCGCATCCGCGGCGTCCTCGACGCTGAGGTCGGCGACGTGGCGCAGCACCACGGCCGCCCGCATCCGGGCAGGCAGCGCCCGCAGGGCCGCGAGGAGGTCGGCGTCCACCGCGTCCTCGCCGAGCGGGAGCGACACCGGCCCCGCCGGACGGTCCGGGAGCTCGGCGGTCACGGTCTCCCGGGCCACCGACGGACGCCGGCGGTGGTCGATGAAGGCGTTGACGAGCGCCCGGCGGGCATACGCGTCGACGCCGCCGCGTCGGGTGGCCCGACCCCAAGCGAGGTACAGCCGCACCAGCACGCCCTGGACCAGGTCCTCGGCGAGATGGTGGTCACCGGCGGTCAGCACCACGGCGGTGCCGAGCAGGTGGGAGCGGCGGCGGCGTACGAAATCCTCGAACTCGGCGTCGCGGGCCTTCGGTCTCATGCTCCCTACACGTGCGGCGGGCGTCCCGGGGTTGCATCCCCCGCGGGCGGATCAGCCGTAGTGGCAGACGTACCCGAGTGTCTCGACGACCTCGATGTCGAAGGACGAGTCGCCGGGCACGCTGAAGGACTCGCCCGCGCCGTACTCCCGCCACTCCTCGGTGCCGGCGAGCCGGATCCGGCACGCCCCGGCGTTCAGCTCCATCACCTCGGGCGCCGCGGTGGCGAAGGTGAGGCTCGCCGGGAAGATGACGCCGGCGGACTTCCGGGTGCCGTCGGCGAGGTGGAAGGTGTGGCTCACGCAGGCGCCGTCGAAGTAGACATTGGCCTGCGGATCGAGGGTGACGTTCTGGTACGTCGACGGCGTGGTGGAGTCAGTGGTCACGGGCGCGAAGCCTACTGGCGCGCGTACTCCAGCACCGCGCAGCCGTTCTCGAACGTCCGCACGTCCTCGAGCCGGAACGCCTCGGGCGCGAACGGCCGCTCGAGCATCCGGATCCCGCTCCCCGCGACGACGGGGTACTTCTTCACCACGAGCCGGTCGATCTCGGCGCTCACCGCACCGGCCAGCCGGCCACCGCCGGCCAGATAGACGTCGTAGGGCGAGTCGGTGGCCTTGAGCCGGCGGACGACCTCCAGGGGCGGCTCCGCGGTGATCTCGACCGGAGCCTCCGCGGCGGGCAGCGAGCCGCTGAGGACGACAGTGCGCAGGTGGGGGTAGGGATCGGCGATGCCGGCGTCGAGCGCGGGATCGTAGGTGCGCCGGCCCATCACGACGGTGTCGTGGCGCTTCACCGGCGCGTCGGCCACTCCGAGGGCGGCCCGCAGGTGGCCGGGCTGGAGGTCGGCGTGCTCGTCGGCGAGGAAGCTCAGGAAGTCGTCGGAGAGCCCGAAGAAGTCCACCTCGTCGCGCGGACCGGCGATGAAACCGTCGAGGGTGACGCCGATGTAGTAGGTCAACTGGGGCATGACCGAGACTCAACCACTACATTCGGAGTACGTCAAGCGTAGTTGTTTTCGACGGCCGTCTCCGGCAGGATGCGACCATGGCCCGCAACCCCGCACGTCGCGCCGAGCTCCTCGATGCCGCCACCGACCTGCTCGCCGCCGTCGGCGCGCGCGGCCTGACCTTCCGCGGGGTCGACGAGCAGGCGGGAGCGCCGACCGGGACGACGTCCAACTACTTCCGCTCCCGCGACGAGCTGCTGCGCGAGCTCTGCGACCACGTCTTCGCCCGCCTCACTCCGGACCCGGCCCATGTCGCCGACCGGCTCGACGCTCCGCGCACCCGCGAGCTCGAGGCCACGCTCATGCGCGACCTCGTCGAGCGCGCCGACGCGGACCGGGCCGGTCACCTCGCCCTGTTCGAGCTGCGGATGGAGGCCTCGCGCCAGCCGGCGCTGCGCGAGGTGTTCACCGCCCGGTTCCGTGCCAACCTCGAGGCGATCACCGCCGACCACGTCGAGGGCGGCTTCCCCGGCGGCCCCGAGGCCGCACGGGCGCTCTACCTCGCGATGACCGGCCTGCTCTTCGAGCACCTCACCCTTCCCGGCCTCCACACCGACGGCCCCGAGGGGCTCGACACGCTGGTGTCCGGGCTCGTGGAGCGGATCGTCCCCGCTCGCTGAGTGGGTCAGCCGGGCGCCGGGGCGCGCGGGCTGCGGCGGTACGCCGATACCGTCGGGTCGCCCTCCAACCAGAACCGCCACGGCACGTCCGCGGCCTTCGACACGCCCACCCGGGGGCCGCTGGCGATCCGCGCCCGGCCGCGGCGCTCCGGACCGAGGCGGACGCCGGTGAACTCCCCGTCGTCACCGCGCTCGCGCTCCGCGAGCAGGTCGGTGCCGAGATCATCGAGGGTGATGCCCAGGGCCTGGGCGAGATTGCCCGGCCCCCGCGCCAACTGCACGTCGCGCTCCGGCGGGGCCGCACCACGGCGGAACCGGGCCAGGTCGTGCCCGTCGACGACCTCGCCGGCCCGCAGCAGCACGGCGGCCCCGATCTCGGTCGGCCCGGTGACCACGTTGGCGCAGAAGTGGATGCCGTAGGAGCGGTACACATAGAGCCGGTACGACGGGCCGTACATGATCTCCGAGCGCGGTGTGCGCGTGAACGCGTGGGACGCCGGATCCTCGCATCCGCCGTACGCCTCCACCTCGGTGATCCGCACGCTCACCCCGTGGCCGACGACGGTCCGGCCCAGCAGCGCCCGCGCTCGTCGTACGACGTCGGCACGATGGGTCACCGCGCCACCCGCCCGGCCTGTGCTCCTCCGGTCCAGCCCTCGTCGGCACTGACGTCGGCCACGACCTCCAGCCAGTCGGGCACCGCCCGCGGCGCGGCGTCGCCGTCGTCGATCTCGGCCAGCAGGGTGCCGTCCTCGAGCTCGTCGACCACGACGTGCAGGTCGTCGCGGTGCACGTGGTGCCTGCGCTTGCGCAGCACCTCCCCCGGCAGCCGGTCCCACAGCAGCGCCCACTCCGCGTCGTCGAGGTAGAGCGAGGTGCACGCGACCGCCGCCGGCCCCTCACCGAGCCGGACCTTGTGCCCGAGCTTGCGCACCACGACGCCGTCCGGCCCCCGCACCTCCCGCAGGCGCAGGCGCGAGCCGTCGACGTACCGGTCCTCGATCTCCCACACCTCGCTCACGCCCGCCGGGACCGCCGCCACGAGGAACCGCCGCTCGCGCTCCACCACCGCGTACTTGAGGGACACCATGCATCCATTCTCGGGCATCGACCTGCGACCATCGGCGGATGGAGATCGAGGTCGTCGGCGCCGTCATCGTGCGGGACGGCCGCGTGCTGTGCGCGCAGCGCCGGCCCGGCGGCGAGACGGGCGGGCTGTGGGAGTTCCCCGGCGGCAAGGTCGAGACCGGCGAGACCACCCGACAGGCCCTCGAACGGGAGATCCGCGAGGAGCTGCACTGCGAGATCGCCGTCGGTGCCGAGCTCACGACCACGACGCACGCCTACGGCTTCGGGATCGTGACCCTGACGACCTTCCAGTGCGACCTGGTCGTCGGGACGCCGGTGCTGACGGAGCACGCCGCAGTGGCCTGGCTCCCGGCGTCCGACCTCCTCGACCTGCCGTGGGCGCCGGCCGACGTACCGGCGGTCGAGCTGCTGGTCGCCGCGGACCGGTCGCGGCAGGTGTGACCGGGCCGGCCACCGGGCATTTCCTCCAGGAGGTCGCGGCCGTGGCCCGTGATCGAGGAGTTGACCGGATGCGGACCCTGCTGCGACGGACGGCGAGCATGACGATGTCCTTGGAATGCCCGAGCTGGACCTCGACGCCAAACATCGACAGGGACTCCCGGATCTGCGTCGATCCGCCGCAACGAGGCGCGTGCGCACCGCATCGACACGAACGGATGTCAGCTGCCCTATCCCCTGACCCGCCCGGTCTCGTACGCCCACATCGCGACCTCGACCCGGTTGCGGGCGCCGAGCTTGTTCATCAGCGCGCCGACATGGGTCTTCACCGTGCTCAGGGTGATGTGCAGCTCGGCGGCGATCTCGGCATTGGTCCGGCCGCGGGCGACGGTGAGGAGCACCTCTTCCTCGCGTTCGGTGAGCGGCTCGATCGGCTGGGCCGGGCGGGAGGATCGCTCCAGTCCGGCCAGTGTGGTGAGCAGGCGGCGGGTGATGTCGGGCGAGATGAGCGCATCCCCGTTCGCGGCGGCGTGGATCGCCTGGGCCAGCAGCTCGGGCCCGGCGTCCTTGAGCAGGAAGCCGCGGGCGCCGGCCTTGAGGGCGCCGAGGATGTACTCGTCGAGATCGAAGGTCGTGATGATCACGATCGCGAGCGGATCCTCGACCCCGGGGCCGGCGAGCCGGCGGGTGGCCTCGACGCCGTCGATGCCGGGCATCTGGATGTCGAAGAGGCAGACGTCGGGACGCAGCTCGCGGGCCACGGCCACGGCCTCGTGACCGTCGGTCGCCTCGCCGACGACCTCGATGCCGGGCTGCGCGTTGAGGATCATGGTGAGCCCGGTACGGACCAGGAGCTGGTCGTCGGCGACCACCACCCGGATGCTCATCGCGGCACCTCCCGTGGGAGCGTCGCCTCGACGGTCCAGCCGCCGAGCGGGTCCGGCCCGGCCTGGCAGGCCCCGCCGAGCAGCTTGGCCCGCTCCGCCATGCCGAGCAGGCCGTACCCCACCGTCGTCGCGGGGCGGGCCGCCTCTCCGTCGTCGTGCACACGCAACCGTACGACGTCGACGTCGCCGGTGACGGCCACCGTGACCGCCGTGGCGTTGCGCGCATGCCGGATCGCGTTGGTGACCGACTCCTGACAGATGCGGTAGACCGCCACCTGCACCGGCTGCGGCAGGCCGGCGAGGTCCCCGGTGATGCGCACCCGCACCACCGGGCTCATCCGGGTCAGCTCGTCCAGGTCGTCGATTCCGCGCTGCGGCCCATAGCCGACCGGCTCGGCGTCGGCGGCCCCGCCGTCGCGGAGCACCCGGACCATCGTGCGCATCTCGTGCAGGGTCCGCGAGGCCTCCACCTCGATCACCGCCAGCGCCTCGACCGCCGCGGCCGGGTCGGTGCCGGCCACCGCCCGCCCCGCCTGGGCCTGGAGTGCGATGGCCGACACGTGGTGCGCGACGGTGTCGTGCAGCTCGCGGGCGAGCGCACCGCGCTCGAGCGTCCGGACCTGCTGCACCTGGCGCTGGCGCGCGACCGCGCGGTAGCGCATCGCGGCCCCCAGGGCGAACGCCGCGACCAGCACGGTGGTGCCGCCGATCACGTCCCCGAGGGGGGTCTCGGTCGACGCGAGAGCCAAACCGGCCGGGACGGCGACGATCGCCGTGCCGACCAGCGCCTCGGGGCCGGACGCCCAGCGGTACAAGGCGTAGGGCAACAGCAGGACGCAGGCCATGGCGTGGAGACCCACGTCCGCGACGTCGTCGAGGAGCAGGGGGAGGTTCAGCACCATCGCGCCGCCGAAGCCGATCGCCGTCGCCAGGAGCGGATGCGTACGTCGCCAGAGCAGGACCGGGATCACCAGGAGCGCGACCGCGGTGGCCAGCGGTCGCGCCGGTACGTCGGAGCGGAAGATCGCCTCGCCCACGGCCGTGACCAGCAGGGCGGTGACCAGGGCCCAGTCCCACCACACCCGCACGGGCGGGTCCGGGGCACGGGGCTCGGCGAGGATCGAGCGGACGAAGACGGCGAGCACCGCCTCAGCCTAGAGAGCGACGGCGCTCGTCGTAGCGGGCACAAGGAGGAGCCGCCCCTCGTCCTTTCGGCCGAGGACACTCCCACTCCTTGGCCCGATGTACGCCTCTCGCCGACGGGCCACCGTGGAGGCATGTCCCCTCTCCTCCACCGGCTCGGCCGGTCCGCCGCGACCCACCCCTGGACCGCCATCGGCGCCTGGGTCGTCCTCGCGCTCGTCGTCGTCGCCTCCTCCGTCGCCTTCGGGCGCGACCTCGAGGAGGGCTTCGACGCCCCCGGCCTCGACTCCTCCCAGGCCGCGGAACTGCTCGCGGGAGCGCAGGCCGACGAGGGCGGGGTCACCGCCCATGTCGTCCTCGAGGCCCCGGATGCCGCCGCGCGGCTGACCCCGGTGGAGACCACGCTCCAGTCACTCCCGCGGGTGCTCGGCACGACCAGCAGCATCTCGCCGGACGGCACCATCGCACTCGTGCGCGTGCAGTACCCCGCGCTCGAGCATCTCGATGCCTCCGACCTGGACCACCTCAAGGACGCCGTCGCCGACCTGCGTGAGGAGTCATCGCTGACGTTGGAGGCCGGAGGCGACCTGTTCTTCGCGTTCGAGGAACCCACCGGTCTCGGCGAGGTAGCCGGGATCGTCGTCGCGATGATCATCCTGCTGATCGCCTTCGGCTCCTTCGTCGCGATGGGGCTGCCGATCGGCATGGCGCTGTTCGGCCTGGTCATCGGCATCACCTCGATGAAGCTGGTGACCTACCTGATCGACATCCCGATGTGGGCGCCGCAGCTCGCGGCCATGGTCGGCCTCGGCGTCGGCATCGACTACGCGCTCTTCCTGGTCACCCGGCACCGCGAGAACCTGGCCCTGGGAATGCCGGTCGCCGAAGCGGCCGGCCGGGCTCTGGCGACGGCGGGACAGGCGGTGATCGTCGCCGGCGGCACCGTCGTCGTGGCGATCCTCGGACTGCTCGTCGCGGGGATCCCGTTCGTGACCGGCGGCGGGGTCGCCATCTCCGCGACGGTACTGGTGATGGTGCTCGCCTCGGTCACCCTGCTGCCGGCGCTCCTCGGACTGGCGGGCCAGCGGATCAACGGTCGCCGGCGACGGGCCGGTGACGGGGCACACCGGCCGAGCTCCGGCTGGACCCGCTGGGGCACCCACGTGACCCGCCACGCCGCGGCGTACCTCACCGCGGGAGCGGTCCTCATGATCGCCCTGGCCGCACCCGTCCTCGCGCTCGACCTGGGCTTCCCCGACGACGGGACCAAGCCCGGGTCGACGACCGAGCGCCGGGCGTACGACCTGATCGCCGACGGGTTCGGCCCCGGGGCCAACGGGCCGCTGGTGATCGCGGTCGACATCTCCCGGGACAGGTCCGTGGTGGCGCCGCTGGCCGCGGCCGTCGCAGCCGACCCGGGCATCGCCTCGGTCGCCACCCCCGCCGTCGATCCCACCGCGGGCGTGGCGACCCTGATGGCGCAGCCGACCACATCGCCCCAGGACGTCGCCACCCAGGAGACCGTCGCGAGGCTCCGCGGCGAGGTCTTCCCGACGGTGCTCGACGGCACCGGCGCGACCGCTCACGTCGGCGGTCAGACCGCCACCTTCGCCGACCTCGGCGACCGGGTGCAGGAACGGATGCCGCGCTTCGTGGTGGCGGTGCTGCTGCTGTCCTTCCTCCTGCTCACGGTGATGTTCCGGTCGGTACTGGTGCCGTTGAAGGCGGTCGTGCTGAACCTGCTGAGCGTCGGCGCGGCGTACGGCGTGCTCGTCATGATCTTCCAGTGGGGCTGGGCGGCCGGCCTGGTCGGCGTGGAGTCGACGGTGCCGATCGTGTCGTTCATCCCCCTGTTCATGTTCGCGATCCTGTTCGGCCTCTCCATGGACTACGAGGTGTTCCTGCTCTCGCGGGTGCGCGAGGAGTACCGCCGTCACGGCGACAACACCCGCGCGGTCATCGCGGGGATCGCCGGAACCGGTCGCACGATCACCGCGGCCGCGCTGATCATGGTGGCGGTCTTCTCGGGATTCGTCCTGGGCAGCGACCCGGCGGTGAAGATGATGGGCGTGGGCCTGGCCACGGCGATCCTCCTCGACGCGACCGTCGTGCGCCTGGTGCTCGTGCCGGCCGCCATGAGGCTGCTGGGCGACGTGAACTGGTGGCTGCCGGGGTGGCTGCACCGACTCCTGCCGGAGGAGGACGCTGCGCCGGCGGAGATCGCGGACGGCCCAGCACCTCTGGCTTCCTAGGCGACTGCTCTGCAACGCCGACGGCCCGGCCCCTCCGAGGAGGGGCCGGGCCGTCGTACGGGCGGGAGCGATCAGCTGCAGCCGGAGGTGCTGCCGCAGCCCTCGCAGACGTAGCAGGAGCCGGCGGGACGCATCTTCGTGCCGCAGGTCATGCACAGGGGCGAGTCGACGGCGTGACCGGTGATCTGCTCGAGGAGCTCGGCGGTGGTCTTGGCGACCTTGGCCTCGACGACCGGGGCACCGGCGAGCGGGTCCTCGTCGGCGACCTCGGCCTCGACCACCTCGGCGGTCTCGATGCGCTCGCCGGCGCTCGCCACTCGACCACCAGCCGGGCCCTCGAGCAGCTCGGAGGCGTTGCCGGTCTCCTCGATCGGCTCGTAGGAGCCGGTCTCGAGGTGGCGCTGGCGCTCGTCGGCGGAGTAGATGCCGAGAGCGGAGCGCTCCTCGAAGGAGAGGTAGTCGAGGGCCAGGCGGCGGAAGACGTAGTCCATGATCGACTGCGCCATCCGGACATCCGGGTCGTCGGTGAGGCCGGCGGGCTCGAAGCGCAGGTTGGTGAACTTCGAGACGTAGGTCTCCAGCGGGACGCCGTACTGCAGGCCGATCGAGACGGCGATCGAGAAGGCGTCCATCACGCCGGCGAGGGTCGAGCCCTGCTTGCCGAGCTTGAGGAAGATCTCGCCGAGGGTGTTGTCGTCGTGGGCACCCGAGGTCATGTACCCCTCGGCGCCGGCCACCGTGAAGGAGGTGGTGCGGGCCTGGCGGGACTTCGGGAGGCGCTTGCGGGTCGGCGCGTAGACGACCTTCTCGACGACCTTCTCCACGACCTTGGCGTCGGCCTCCGCGGCGTCGGCGGCGTCCTTCTTGGCCTTGCCGCCGCCGTCGGCCAGCGGCTGGCCGACCTTGCAGTTGTCGCGGTAGATCGCGGTGGCCTTGAGGCCGAGCTTCCAGGACTCGAGGTAGATCTGCTCGATGTCCTCGACCGAGGCCGACTCGGGCAGGTTGACCGTCTTGGAGATCGCACCCGAGAGGAACGGCTGGCAGGCGGCCATCATCAGCACGTGGCCCATGGGCTTGAGCGCGCGCTCGCCCATCGCGGTGTCGAAGACCTCGTAGTGCTCCGGCTTGAGGCCCGGGGCGTCGACGACGTGGCCGTGCTCGCCGATGTAGGCGACGATCGCCTCGATCTTCTCCTCGTCGTAGCCGAGCTTCTTCAGCGCGCGCGGGATGGTCTGGTTGACGATCTGCAGCGAGCCGCCGCCGACGAGCTTCTTGAACTTCACCAGGGAGAAGTCGGGCTCGATGCCGGTGGTGTCGCAGTCCATCATGAAGCCGATGGTGCCGGTCGGCGCGAGCACCGAGGCCTGCGCGTTGCGGAAGCCGTTGGTCTTGCCGAGCTCGACCACCTGGGCCCACTCCTCGGTCGCCAGCTTGTGGACCTCGGCGTCGGCGATGTGCAGGGTGCGCACGTCGTCGTTGGCTGCCTGGTGCTTGCGCATGACGCGCTGGTGCGCCTCGGCGTTGCGGGCGTAGCCGTTGTAGGGGCCGACGATCGCGGCCAGCTCGGCGGAGCGGCGGTACGACGTACCGGTCATCAGCGACGTGACGGTGGCCGCCATCGCGCGACCGCCCTCGGAGTCGTAGCCGAGGCCCATCGCCATCAGCAGGGCGCCGAGGTTGGCGTACCCGATGCCGAGCTGGCGGTAGTTGCGGGTGGTCTCACCGATCGGGTCGGTCGGGAAGTCGGCGAAGCAGATCGAGATGTCCATCGCGGTGATGATGAACTCGACGGCCTTGGCGAAGAGCGGAGCGTCGAAGGTGTCGTCCTCGCGCAAGAACTTCAGCAGGTTGAGCGAGGCCAGGTTACACGAGGAGTTGTCGAGCGACATGTACTCCGAGCACGGGTTGGACGCGGTGATCCGGCCGGTCTCGGGGTTGGTGTGCCAGTCGTTGATCGTGTCGTCGTACTGCAGGCCGGGGTCGGCGCAGGCCCAGGCGGCCTCGCTGATCTTGCGGAACAGGCTGCGCGCGTCGACGGTCTCGATGACCTCGCCGGTCATCCGGGCGCGCAGGCCGAAGTCGGTGCCGTTCTCGACGGCGCGCATGAACTCGTCGGTGACCCGGACCGAGTTGTTGGCGTTCTGGTACTGGACCGAGGTGATGTCCTTGCCGCCGAGGTCCATGTCGAAGCCGGCGTCGCGCAGGGCGCGGATCTTGTCCTCCTCGCGCCACTTGGTCTCGACGAACTCCTCGATGTCGGGGTGGTCGACGTCGAGGACGACCATCTTCGCCGCGCGGCGCGTGGCACCGCCCGACTTGATGGTGCCGGCCGACGCGTCGGCGCCGCGCATGAAGGAGACCGGACCCGACGCGGTGCCGCCGCTGCTGAGGAGCTCCTTGGAGGAGCGGATCCGGGAGAGGTTCAGGCCGGCTCCCGAGCCGCCCTTGAAGATGAAGCCCTCCTCCTTGTACCAGTTGAGGATCGAGTCCATCGAGTCGTCGACGGACAGGATGAAGCACGCGGAGACCTGCTGCGGGGCGGTCGTGCCGACGTTGAACCAGACCGGGGAGTTGAAGGAGAAGTACTGGTTGACCAGCAGCCAGGTCAGCTCGTGCTCGAAGACCTCCGCGTCCGCCGCGGACGCGAAGTAGCCGTGCTCCCGGCCCGCCTTGACGTAGGTCGACACGACCCGGTCGATCAGCTGCTTGAGGCCGCGCTC
The DNA here is from genome assembly GCA_029961745.1 of Nocardioides sp. L-11A. Taxonomy (NCBI): domain Bacteria; kingdom Bacillati; phylum Actinomycetota; class Actinomycetes; order Propionibacteriales; family Nocardioidaceae; genus Nocardioides; species Nocardioides sp. L-11A. Next base: position 1,237,327 of record CP124680.1, on the reverse strand, counting down.
CCGCTCCGGCGTGCCGACCGCGCCGCGGAAGTACTTCGTGGTGACGATGGTGGAGGCGTTGAGCGACCAGAACTCGGGGAACTCGACACCGAGCTGCTCGAAGACGGTCTCGCCGGTCTTCCAGTTGGTCTGGACGACGTCGCGCCGCTCCCAGGTGATCTCGTCGTACGGATGCACGCCCTCGGTGCTGAAGACCCGCTGGATCTTCAGGCCGCCCTTCGGGTAGCTGGCCGTCTCACTGGTCGTCTGGCTGCGGGCCGTCTCGGTCATGGCTCTCCTGGTCTCCTCTGTGCGGCGGTTCGGCGGTCGTCGGCGATGCGGCGGGACGGCGCCCCTGCGAGCGGCAGGAGCGGTGCCTTCGGGGAAGGGTGGTGGCCCGGCAGGCAGCTTCCCCACTACCTGCCGGGCGTCTGTGGTCAGCCCGCGGGGGCTGTTGTCTCGAGACTCGCCGACGGGCGCGCCTCCACCACCGGGGTGGAGGTGAGCTGGCGCTCGGCCCGCATCAGGGAGATCTCGTTCTCGAAGTCGGCGGCGGAGTCGAAGCCGCGGTAGACGGAGGCGAAGCGGAGGTAGGCGACCTCGTCGAGGCGGCGCAGCGGGGAGAGGATCGCCAGGCCCACCTCGTGGGCCGCGATCTCCGGGCTGCCGGCCAGCCGGAGCTGGTGCTCGACCTCCTGGCCCAGCCGGGCCAGGTCGTCCTCGTCCACCGGGCGACCCTTGCAGGCCTTGCGGACGCCGGCGACGGCCTTCTCGCGGGTGAACGGCTCGGTGGCACCGGAGCGCTTGAGCACGGTCAACTGCATGGCCTCGACGGTCGTGAACCGCTTCTCGCAGCTCGGCGACTGGCAGACCCGGCGCCGCCGGATCGAGCAGCCGTCGTCAGCGACACGGGAGTCGAGGACCTTGGTGTCGTTGTGCTTGCAGTACGGACAGTGCATGGCTCCTCCTCCCGAGCGTACGAGCTGTGGACAAGTCCCTCCTGGTCGGTGATGCCTGTGGAAAACCAGGGAGGATCTGTGCGTTTCCCCGCTGGTCCTGTGAGTGACGACGGGTCGCTCTGTGGACTAGATGTGGAGAACTACATCGTTGTAACTACTAGATGTAGTGGTAACCGTACGCCCCGGTCACCATCGATGCAAGCGGGCCCCGGGAGGAGTTCGGGAGCGACCGGTCCAGGAGTGCGTTTGCGCAGGTCATGGCGCCCGAAGGCATCGCGAGAAGCGCTCCGCCGGGGCGTGTCGCGTCCGCCGACGCGGCCCCGATGGGCGGGTTGCCCGGGCAATCCAGCCACCCATCGGCAACAATGACCGCCGTGACGGGTGGCAAGCGCGCTGGCGATCGAGCGAAGGCGAGATTCCGCATCGACGTGCTGCTGATCGCGCTCGGCGGCACCCTGTCCATCGTGGCGTGGGGCTATCTCGTCATCGCGGCCATCGACTTCGGCGCCACCGGACGCCACGACGGCAAGGCCGGCGCCTGGGCCCTGGCCGGCGTCGCGTCCCTGGGCGCCACACTCTGCCTCTTCCTCACCTTCATGCTGGCCATCCGGCTGTCCCGGGCGCTCGGCCTCAGCTCGCACCACCACGAGCCACGGCCCAAGCGCGACCCCGGCGCCCCCAAGGGCGGCAAGCGCGCGGCACGCTGACGCGCGAAGGGCGGGATCCGGTTCGGTCGGATCCCGCCCCTCGTCTTCCCCGAGGCCACTACTGGCCTCATCTCCACTGGGGTCGAGGCAGCGGAGAGACACGGGTGCGCCGACGGACTACGACGTCGGGACGCGCAGCTCCTGGCCGACGTAGACGACGCTGCCGTCGAGCGTGTTGAGCTGCTGGATGGTGCGCATCATGTCGCGCACGTCGTCGCCGGAGCCGGCCGCGATGTCGCTGGCGATGTCCCACAGGGTGTCGCCCGGGGCGACGGTGACCAGGTCGAGCCGGGGCGCACCGGCCTGGTCGCGGGTCGCGGCCGAGCCGGCGGCCAGCCACACGGCGGCCAGCGTGACCACGACGAGCGCCAGCAGGAAGACCACCACCCGGCCGCGCCGGGTCAGCCGGACCTGGCTGCGGGGGCGGACGGCGCTCGTCGTACGACGGGCGGGGTCGACGCGCGGGGCGAGGGTGATCGTGCTCATGGTGACCTCCGGGGGAAGTGGACGTGGGCCCTGTTGTACGCAGGGGGTCCGACGGAAGGTGTTCGATCAGGCGTTCGATCGAACATGTGTACGAGATTAGATCAGGTGTTCGAAGAAATCCAGCACCGATTCGAAAGTCCGTTCGACCGGCGTGTCGCGACACGCGGTTCGAACAGATGTTTGAAAAGGGCCCTCGGGTTCGGTTAGCGTCGAGCCACGGGTCCGGTCGTCGTCGACCGCACCATCCGATGCCGATCTGGAGGGCACCCCATGGCTGAGCGCACAGGCACCGACCGCACGGGCAGCGGGCAGGCGAGCAGCGTCTCGGAGCTGCCCGACGGCCCCGCCGACGCGACCGGCCTGACCCCGCGTCAGCAGCGGGTGCTGGCCCACATCAAGGACAGCATCGAGAAGCGCGGCTACCCGCCCAGCATGCGCGAGATCGGCCAGGCCGTCGGCCTCACCAGCACCTCCAGCGTCGCCCACCAGCTACGCACCCTCGAGGAGAAGGGCTACCTCAAGCGCGACCCCAACCGGCCGCGCGCGCTCGAGGTCTTCCTCCCCGAGGTGATGGCGGCCCGGCGCGCGATGGGATCCGTCGAGGACCCCGACCGTGCGTCGTACGACGAGACCGGCATCGGCGACGCCGCGCCGGTGCCCGCCAACGTCCCCGTCGTCGGCCGAATCGCCGCCGGCGGCCCGATCCTGGCCGAGGAGCGGGTCGAGGACGTCTTCCCCCTGCCCCGCCAGCTCGTCGGCGACGGCCAGCTGTTCCTGCTCGAGGTCAGCGGCGAGTCGATGATCGAGGCCGCGATCTGCGACGGCGACTACGTCGTGATCCGCCAGCAGCCCACCGCCGAGAACGGCGAGATCGTGGCCGCGATGATCGACGGCGAGGCCACGGTCAAGACCTTCCAGCGCAAGGGCGGCCAGGTGTGGCTGCTCCCCCACAACCCGGCGTTCGAGCCGATCGACGGCACGAACGCGACCATCCTCGGCAAGGTCACGGCGGTTCTCCGGCGGGTGTGAGGTTTGCCTGACCGGTCGGTGACATAGGGTCGGGACGTCCTGTCGCCGTACCTAAGGCCGGTCCCGATGCCTCGTCGCAGCCACTTCCCCTTCCCCGGGCTGCCCCTCCGCACCCTGCTGGGCGCGCTCCTCGCCGCCCTCCTGATCGTGCCGCTGTCCGGCGGCGTCGCCCAGGCCGACCCCGCCCCGGCGGACCCGGCGGCACCCGCCACCTCCGTGGCCGACGCCGGCGACCCGGTCGCGCAGGAGCTGGCCGAGCAGGCGCTCGAGAAGGTCCAGGAGCTGATCGAGCCGGCCGCCACCGCGACCACACCCCCGACCGCGCCGGAGAGTGCCGACCTGACCATGGCGCTGCGCGACCTCGCGGTCACCCGCGAGGACCTGCCGCCGGGCCTGCAGGACGACGCGGCCCGCCTGCTCGCGCGGCCCAGTGTCTCGGCCCGGCCACCGGGCGGCGGCATCGAATGCACCCCCGGCTCGGGGCTGCCGTGCTACACCGCGCCCGAAGCCGCCCCGGTGTGCGGTGGCGGCATCTGCGTCCACTACGTCACCAGCAGCGCCGACGTGGCCACCCCGGCCTACGTCAACGCGGTGCTCTCGGTGATGAACAACGTCGCCGGCCGGTACGCCGCCGCGGGCTACCGCGCACCCGTCGGCGACGGCGCCACCGGCGGCGGCACCAACCTGTTCGACGTCTACCTCGCCGACCTCGGCTCGCGCGGCCTGTACGGCTACTGCACGACCGACCAGCGGGTCTCCGGCCACGTCACCGCGGCGGCGTACTGCGTCCTCGACAACAACTACGCCGAGTACGGCGCGGTGCCCGGTCCGCTGGCCAACCTCCAGGTCACCGCGGCGCACGAGTACTTCCACGCCGTCCAGTTCGCCTACGACGTCAACGAGGAGACCTGGCTGCTCGAGGCCACGGCGACCTGGGCCGAGGACGAGATCTACAACGACATCAACGACAACCGCCAGTACCTCAAGGGCGGTCCGCTGGGGCAGCCGGCGCAGTCGATGGACTACCAGCGCGGCCTGGCGCCGTACGGTGCGTGGATCTTCTTCAAGTACCTCAGCGAGCGTTTCCCCACGGTCAACGGCCCCGGCGGGATGCCGGTCATCGTCCACGACATCTGGGAGCTGGCCGCCGGCGCGCCCAACGCCCGGCAGGCGATCAGCGCTGCCCTGGCCGCGCGGGGCACCGACCTGCGCACGCAGTTCGGCCGGTTCGCCGCAGCCAATCGGCAGCCGGCGCTCAATTACGTCGAGGGCGCGGCCTACATGCGGGCGCGGCTGTGGCGTGGTGTGAAGCTGACGAACTCGCGGCGCTCGTTCTCCGACCGCACCTCGCTCAACCACCTCGCCTCGCGCACCATCCGCTTCAAGTCGAAGGTGTCGGGCAAGGCCCGGGTGCGCATCCACGTCGACGTCCCGAAGCGCAAGAAGGGCGGGTACGTCATGGTGACCATCAAGAAGAAGGGCAAGGCTCCCGTCGCCAAGATGGTCAAGATCAACCGCAAGGGCAACAAGACCAAGGCCTTCGCCTTCGGCAAGAAGGTGAAGTGGGTCGAGGTCACGCTGGCCAACGCCGGCAAGAAGGACGCCAAGGCGTCGGTCAGCGCCCGCGTGGTGCGCTGACCCCACCGCCCCCACCGACCCGTCGCGTTCAAACGCGACGGGTCGGTGCAATTCGGGGGCTACGGAGTGCTGGTCCGGCCACTCAGCCGGCCGAGGGCCTGCCGCACGACCGCGGGGTCGGTCGTGGTCCACATGGGCGGCAGGCTGGCCTTGAGGAAGGAGCCGTAGCGGGCGGTCACCAGCCGCGGGTCGAGCACCGCGACCACGCCGCGGTCCTCGGTGGTGCGGATCAGCCGCCCGCTCCCCTGGGCCAGCAGCAGCGCCGCATGGGTGGCGGCGACCTGCATGAAGCCGTTGCCGCCGGCCTGGTCGGCGGCCTTCTGGCGCGCGCTCATCAGCGGGTCGTCGGGCCGCGGGAACGGGATCCGGTCGATGATCACCAGCTGACAGGTGTCACCGGGGACGTCGAGCCCCTGCCACAGGCCGAGGGTGCCGAACAGGCAGGTGTAGGGGTCCTCCACGAACTGACGGGCCAGCTCGGGCAGCTGGGCCTCGCCCTGCGCCAGGGTGGTGAGGTGGGGCAGGGCCTTGCGGACGTGCTCGGCCGCGGCCTCGGCGGCCCGCCGGCTGGAGAACAGGCCCAGGGTGCGGCCGTCGGCACGGTCGACGAGCTCGGTGATCTCGTCGAGCTGGGCCGACCCGAGACCGTCGCGGCCCGGCGGCGGCAGGTGGCGTGCGACGTACAGGATGCCCTGGCGGGGGTAGTCGAAGGGGCTGCCGACGTCGAGTCCGCGCCACGGCTGGGCGTCGTCGGATACGTCGCCGCGCGGGCCGGTGCCGTCGCTGCGCTCGGACGGCTTCAGGCCGACCGAGCCCGCCACGGTCGCGAAGTCGCCGCCGAGCATGAGCGTGGCCGAGGTGAGCACGACCGTGTTGTCGGCCAGCAGCTTGTCGCGCATCTGGCCCCAGACCTGGAGCGGCGCGATGCACAGCATCGGCGGGATCCGGTCGGTGCCCTCGGTGCGCCAGAGCACGTCGGCCTCGGAGTTCGCGGCCATCCGCTCGGCGGTGGCGAACACCTCCTGGACCATGCCCTTGGCCTGGGTCATCGCCGCGTCGGGCTCGCTGCCGGCCTCGGCCTTGGGGAAGGCGCCGGCGCAGGCGCGGGCGGCGTCGCGGACCAGGACGAGCGCGTCGGCGAGCGCCTCGGGGACCTGCTCGAAGCGACCGGCCGGGGCGTCGGTGACCGCGGCCCGCAGCGCATCGGCCGCGTCGGCGAGATCCTCCGCCTCGTCGCCCTCGACGTGACGGATGCTGCGCCGTGCGGCCCGCTCGACCTCCGCGGCCCAGAGCTCGTCGGTGGCGGCCTGGGTGACCCGCGCGGCGAGCTCGTGGGCCTCGTCGATGACCACGGCGTCGTACTCCGGGATCATCGGGATGCCCTCGATGGCATCGATGGCGAGCAGCGAGTGGTTGGTGACGATGAGGTGCGACTTCTGGGCCTTCTCCTTGGCCCGCTCGGCGAAGCACTCCTCGCCGAACGGGCACTTGCTCGCGCCGACGCACTCGCGGGCCGTCACGCTGACCTGGCGCCACTCCTTGTCGGTGTGGCGGGGCGCGTCGTCGCGCTCACCGGTGCCGCGGCGGTCCTCGGCGGCCTTCTCGGCCCACTCCCGCAGCGCCAGCACCTTGCGGCCCATCGCGCCCATGGCGTCCTCGGCCTGGATCAGCTCGCCCTGGTCGTCGGGCGCGCCTTCGCGGACCCGGTGCAGGCAGGCGTAGTTGGAGCGGCCCTTGAGCACGGCGTACGACGCGTCGACGCCGGGGACCGTGCCGACGGCCTTGACCAGCCGGGGCAGGTCGCGCTCGACCAGCTGGTGCTGCAGGGCGAGGGTCGCGGTGGCGATCACGACGCGCTGGTCGTGGAGCAGGGCGGGCACGAGGTAGCCCAGGGACTTGCCGGTGCCGGTGCCGGCCTGGACGAGGAGGTGCTCCTTGTCGGCGAAGGCGTCGGCGACGGCCTCGGCCATCGCCACCTGGCCATCGCGGCGCCGGCCGCCGAGGGCCTCCACCGCCGTCGCGAGCAGGTCGCGGACCGGGGACGTCCGGTCGTCTGCGGTGGTGGTCACCGAAGAACCCTAGAGGGTCGCACCGACGTCCTTGCGCGCCCCTCCACAGCTCACCGCAGCAGTTCGCGGACCCGTGTCGCGACCCGGTCGCCGAACACCCGGTGGCCGGCCGCGTCGGGGTGCAGCCGGTCGTCGTCGTAGCTCAGCTCGAGGTCGAGCATCGACAGGTAGGTCGTACCGCCCTCGGCCGCGAGCCGGGCCAGGGTCGCGTCGACGAGCGCCACGTCGTCGTACCGCAGCCGGGGCGCGGGGGGCGGGCCGACGATGAGGACCGGTCGGCCGGCGAGGGTCCGCAGCAGCCGGGCGACGCCGGCCTCGAGGTCGGCGACCGGCTGGTCGGCGTCGTTGAGGCCGCCCTCGACCACCAGCAGGTCCGCGCCCGCCATCGCGGCGGCCGCGGCACTCGCGCGGGTCGCGTAGGAGACGTCGCCGCACGGGCTGGCCCCGACGCTGAACCCACTGCCGGCGAAGCCGTCGACCCGGACCCGGCCGGGCAGCCGGACCGGCCAGGACTCCTCCGGACGCGCGCCCGCACCGACGGAGTAGGAGTCACCGATCACCAGGACCCGGGCGCCCGTTCCGGTCACCAGCGCGGCGCGCGCCGCGGCCCGCTCCCCCTTGGTCGCGCACGGGTCGGGCCGGGCGCCGGCGCGCGCCAGCAGCGTCGTACTCACGGCGGTGGCGAGGACGACCATGAGGAGGCCGAGGAGGAGTCGGTGCCGAGTCACGCGGGGATCATCCGTCGTACCGGACGATCGGGTTGCCGAATTGGCCAAATCGCAACCGAATTGTCCGGTACGACGTGGGGACCGGGCTCAGACCGCGAAGGCGGCGAGCTCGCCGGCCAGGGCCTCGGTGGCCCGGCCGGTGACCCGGGTGCCGTCAGCGGTGTGCTCGAGGGTGCCGATCTCACCGTCCTTGTGGATCCGGTCGATCAGGTCACCGCGGGCGTAGGGGACGAGGGCGGTGAACTCGACCCGGGGACGCGGGAGCTCGGCCTCGACGGCGGCGATCGCCTCGGCGATGCCCTCGCCGGTGCGGGCGGAGACGGCGACGGCGTGGGGCTCGCGGCGCAGCACGCGGTCGACGACGAGCGGGTCGGCGGCGTCGATCTTGTTGATCACGACCAGCTCGGGGACGTCGGTCGCACCGATCTCGGTGAGCACCTCCCGGACCGCGGCGAGCTGGCCCTCGGGGTCGGGGTGTGAGCCGTCGACGACGTGGACGATCAGGTCGGCGTCGGCGACCTCCTCGAGCGTGGAGCGGAACGCCTCGACCAGCTGGTGCGGCAGGTGCCGGACGAATCCCACCGTGTCGCTCATCGTGTAGACCCGGCCGTCCGCGGTCGCCGTACGACGGGTGGTCGGGTCGAGCGTCGCGAACAGCGCGTCCTCGACCAGCACGCCGGCGCCGGTGAGCCGGTTGAGCAGCGACGACTTGCCGGCATTGGTGTAGCCGGCGATCGCGACCGACGGGATCTCGTTGCGACGGCGCTCCTGGCGCTTGGTGTCGCGGGTCCCCTTCATCACCTTCAGCTCGCGGCGGAGCTTGGCGATCTTGTCGTTGATCCGGCGCCGGTCGGTCTCGATCTTGGTCTCACCGGGGCCGCGGCCGCCGATGCCGCCGCCGTCGGCGCCGACCCGGCCACCGGCCTGGCGGGAGAGGTTGCCACCCCAGCCGCGCAGGCGCTGCTTCATGTAGTTGAGCTGCGCGAGCTCGACTTGCGCCTGGCCCTCCTTGGACTTCGCGTGCTGCGCGAAGATGTCGAGGATCAGCGCGGTCCGGTCGACGACCTTGACCTTGACCTTGTCCTCGAGGTTGCGCAGCTGGGAGGGCGCGAGCTCGCCGTCGCAGATCACGGTGTCGGCGCCGGTGGCCTGCACGATCTCGCGCAGCGCGTCGACCTTGCCGCGACCGATGTAGGTGGCGGGGTCGGGGAAGGTGCGGCGCTGGTAGATCGCGTCGAGCACCTCCGAGCCGGCGGTCTCGGCGAGCAGGGCGAGCTCGGCCATCGCGTTCTCGATCTCGCTGATGGCGCCGCCGGTCCACACGCCGACGAGGACCACGCGCTCCAGGCGGAGCTGGCGGTACTCGACCTCGGTGATGTCCTCGAGCTCGGTGCGCAGGCCGGCGACCCGGCGCAGCTCGTGGCGCTCGACCAGGTCGAGGTCGCCGGTGGTCAGGTCCTCCCCGGCACCGAGGTCCCCGGCGGGCGTGTCGGCGTAGCCGGACTCGAAGTCGTCGAATTCGGTGTCGGGGTCGTCCCAGCCCTCGGTGGCACGCAGGGCGTCGGCGAGGGAGAAGTCTTCAGCATGGTTCGTCATAGGCGTCGTCCAGGGTAACGACGAGCGCCACGAGATGCTTCCCGATTATCGTCCGGCTCTCAGTCGGGCTCGAGCTCGCGCTGCCACAGCACGGTGCCGGTGCCGTCGTAGAGCCGGACGGTGAGCAGGCCGGAGGCGGCGATGTCGAGATGGCCGAAGTACTGGTTCGTGGGGTGCGGCGCGATGTCGAGGCGGCCGGTCTCGGCCTCGCCCCGCGAGAAGACGACCTCGGGGCCGAAGGTCCGGTCCAGCTCGTCGTCCTTGACCCAGAAGGGCGAGGAGGCGACCGGCCCGGAGACGAACTCCCAGAAGGGGTCGAAGTCGGTGAACGCGGCCCGCTCGGGGTGGTAGTGGTGGGCGGCGGTGTAGTGGACATCTCCGGTGAGCCAGATGACGTTGCGCACGCCGTGGCGTTTGAGGGAGGAGAGGATCCGGGCCAGCTCCGACTCGCGGCCGATCGGCGGGCCGTCGTCCTTGTTGGCGTAGCCGTCGAGGTCGGTGACCCGGTTGGTGGGCGCCGACAGCGGCAGGTCGGCGCAGACCGCCTTCCAGGTCGCGGTCGAGGAACGCAGTGCGCGGACCAGCCAGGCCTCCTGGTCGGGGCCGAGCAGTCCGGCCGGGGTCCGGTCTCGGGCCACCGCGGGGTCCGTGTCAGGGTTGGGGCCGCGCCAGCTGCGCATGTCGAGGCAGAACAGGTCGAGGTGCTGGCCGCGCGGGACCCGGCGATAGAGGCGCGCGGCCGCGAACCCATCGCCGCCCGGCGCAGCCAGCCGCCGCACCGGCACCGGCTGGTACTCCTGCCACGCCCGGCGCCCCCGGACCGCCAGCACGTCGGCCCGGCGCTCGGCGTACCGCTCGTCGTCGATGACCTCGCCGGGCCACCAGTTGTTGCACGTCTCGTGGTCGTCCCACATCGCGACGGTCTGCACCGCGGCGTAGAAGGCGCGGACGTTGTCGTCGCGCAGCGGGTAGCGGTGTCGGCCGCGGAGCTGGTCGAGGGTCTCCGAGACGACCATGACGTCCTCGGTCAGCTCGTTGCGCCAGGTGGTGCCGTCGTCGAGGAGCACGGTCTCGTCCATCGGCTCGTCGGCGTAGATGGTGTCGCCGACGTGGACGAACAGGTCCGGGCGCAGGTCGAGCATCGTCCGGTACGTCGTCAGCCCGCCTCGGGCGCGGTCGATCCCCCACCCCTGGCCGCAGGTGTCGCCCGACCACACGACCGACTGCGCGGCGGCATGGATCGGAGCGGTCGCGAAGGTGAGCCGCTGCGGGGCGCTGCGCTCGCCGTCGGGGCTCTCGAACCAGACCTCCGCGTCGTAGGGGCGGCCGGGGGCGAGGTCGGTGAGGTGGACCCGGGCGGTGAAGTCGGTCCGTTCGTCAGTCCAGGGCCCGCGCACCAGCCGACGGTGCCGGCCGTCGCTGTGCAGGCGGACCAGGAGCCGGCTGGGCCGGAGCCCTCGCGACCAGATCACCGCGGAGGAGGTGGTGACCTCGCCGCTGCGGACGCCCGAGGTCAGGTCCCGGCGACGCTCGACGAAGGCGGGCGTGCGTGGACCGAGCAGGCCGAGCGCGGGGACCGAGGCGCCGGACAGGCCGGCCACGATCGTCGTACGGCGGCCGACGCGGAGGTCGCCCAGTCGCTCGGCCAGGCGGGCCGGATCGTCCCGGAGCAGCGTCACGTCAGGTCAGTCAAACGGGCCTCGGCGACCGGGCCCTGAGCGCGATGCTGCGGGTCGGTGAACAGCCGTCGGATCCCGCGTGCCGCGTCGGACGTACCGCGGGCGCGCCCCGTTCGTTGACCTGTCGTGAGAGTCGGTCGGCCGGGGGGCGACCACCGCGGATGGATCGTGGTGGGCGTATCCCTCCTCATCATCGTGATCAGCGTCGTCGTCGGGCGCAACGGCGCCGACGACGAGGGCACGACGGCACGCCCGCGGGCGACGCCGTCCCCGTCGGCCGACGCCGGCCCGGGCGGACTGCCGACGGAGGTGCCGTCGGCGTCACCGACGACGACGCCCACCCCGAGCGCGGGTCCGAGCGCCGGCGGGCCCGGCAGCGCGCCCAGCGGGTTCGCGGCGGGAGCCGGCAGCCTGCCGCCGCTGAGCATGCCGGGACTCACAGGCAAGGGCGGCAGCGCTTCCCTGCCGAAGATCCGGGTCCGCCTGGAGGTCTACTCCAGCGAGCCGATCGGCATCGTCGGCTACCAGGTGCCGACCAGCCTGACCGACCCCTCGGGGACGGTGAAGGGCGTCGGCACCCGCTGGTCGCTGACGACCATCGCCTACGGCAATCCCGACTACGCCCGCATCTTCTTCGGCGCCGGCCCCACCGGGACGCCGGTGACCTGCGTGATCACGATCAACGGCAAGGTCACGGAGCGGCGGTCCACGGAGGGGCCGTACGGCCAGACGATGTGCCAGGGCTGAGCCCCGGCACCTCGGGGAGGGTCGGGGACTACTTCGGGGGCATCCGGATGCCGCCGTCGACGCGGACGACCTCGCCGTTCATGTAGGAGTTGGTGAGGCACTCGATGACCATGCTGGCCAGCTCGTCCGGGACACCGAGGCGCTTCGGGAAGAGCACGCTCTCGCCGAGCTTGGCCTTGAATGCCTCGGCCTGCTCGCCCTCGCCGTAGATCGGGGTGTCGATCAGCCCGGGAGCAACGGTGTTGAGCCGGATGCCGGAGGCCGCGAGGTCGCGGGCGACCGGGAGGGTCATGCCGACCACGCCGCCCTTGGAGGCGGAGTACGACGCCTGGCCGATCTGGCCGTCGAAGGCGGCCACGCTGGCGAGGTTGACGATGGCGCCGCGGCACCCGTCGGCGTCGGGCTCGTTCTGGCTCATCACGGTGGCGGCCTGGCGGACCATGTCGAACGTGCCGATCAGGTTGATCGCGATCACCTTGGTGAACGCCTCGAGGGAGTGGGCCGACTCGAGCTGGCCGTCGCGGCCGATGGTGCGCTGGGCCCAGCCGATGCCGGCCGAGTTGACGACCGCGCGCAGCGGGGCGATGTCGGCGGCGGCCTTGACCGCGCCGGCGATCTGCTCGGTGTTCGTGACGTCGACCTGGGCGAAGACGCCCTTGATCTCGGCGGCGAGGGCCTCGCCCTTGTCGGCCTGGAGGTCGGCGACGACGACGGTCGCGCCCTTCGCGGCGAGCTGACGGGCGGCGGCGGCGCCGATGCCCGAGGCGGCGCCGGTGACGATGGCGGAGGATCCGGTGAGTTCCATGGTCGGGAGCATAGGGCGGGCGCTCCACCGTGACACCGTCGGTGTCAGAGTCAGAGACTCACAGGGCGGTCGTGCCCGCGGCGACGACCACGGCCGGGCCGGTCATCAGGATCCGGTCGTCGGCGGTCCAGGTGATCCGCAGGGTGCCGCCCGGCAGGTCGACGCGGTATGCCGTGTCGCGGGCTGCGCCGTCCGCGAGCGCCGTGGCGACCATGACCGCGCAGGCGCCGGTGCCGCAGGACCGGGTCTCGCCGGAGCCGCGCTCGTGGACCCGCATCGCGACGTGACCGGGGCCCCGGCGTACGACGAACTCCACGTTGACGCCGGCCGGGAAGACCGCCGGGTCGTGGGTGGGGGCGTCGAGCAGCGGGCCGATGTCGTCGAGATCGGCGCCGGCGCCGGTGTCGGTGTCGGTGTCGAGGAAGGCGACGGCGTGGGGGTTGCCCATGTCGATGTGCCGCGCCGGCCAGGTCCGGGCGCCGATCGCCACCGAGGTCTCCTCGAGGACCTTCGGGATGCCCATGTCGACGGTGATCTCGCCGTCGACGGCACCGCCGGCGAAGGTCAGCACCTTGACGCCGGCCCGGGTCGCGACCGGGACGGGCGTGGTCGGGTCGACCAGGCCCTGCTCGGCGAGATGGCGACCGAAGACGCGCACCCCGTTGCCGCACATCTCCGAGACCGAGCCGTCGCTGTTGCGGTAGTCCATGAACCACGCGGCGTCCTGGCCGGCTCCCGCCGCGCCGACCGCCGCCGTGGAGATGACCCGGAGCACCCCGTCGCCGCCGATGCCGGCCCGCCGGTCGCAGAGCGCGCGGACGCGCTCGGCGCTCAGCTCGCCGTGGACGGTGCCGTCGGGGTCGGGCAGCAGGACGAAGTCGTTCTCGGTGCCGTGACCCTTGAGGAAGGGGTACACGCCTCCCAGGGTAGGCCGTCGTGCCGCGGGTGGACGCATCGCGCCGCCGGATCAGACCACGGTCCGACGCGGTGGCCGGCGCCGGCTCCTAGCGTCGTCACCATGACCCGCGCCCTCACCCTGACCACCGCGGCCCTGGTGGCCGCCGTCCTGCTGGCTCCCGAGCTCCTGGCCTCGCTGCTCGTCGGCGACTACTCCGGGGTGGGCGCGCTCCGCGACGCGCTGCCGGGTGCGTTCGCCGACCACTGGCGCCTCGGCGACGGCGCCGTGACCGGCGAGCTGGCCGACGCCGTCGACTACTGGGCCGCTTTCCACGTCGTGAAGGCCGTGGCTGCAGCCGCCCTGCTGACCGCGCTCCTCGTCGCCCTCGGGCGGGTACGCCGGGGGCCGGGTCGCGTCGCCCTGCTGGCCCTCGCCGCCCTGGCCGCGGTAGTGCTGATCGCGAACGTCCAGGGCGCCGTCGCTCCCCTGTCCTCGCTGCTCTCGATGGTGCCGGCCGGCGCCGCCGACCTGGCCCTCGACGCGGACGGGACGCCCGCCTTCGCCGCACTGGTGCGGGACTTCGCGATCTACCACGTCGCGATGGTCGCCCTGGCCGCCGCGGGCGCGGTCGTCGTCGCCCGGATCGGCGCACGCGCCTGGCGGCACGGGCGCCGTACGGCGGCGGTGACGGCCGGTGTCGCCGTCGTCCTGCTCGCCCTGGTGACGCTCGCCAACGTCTCCACGGTCGCCGACCCGGAGCCCGCGCTGCGCGGGTTCCTCACGGCCGCGGGCGTCAGCGGCAGTGCTTGAGTGCCACCGCGTCGACCCACCCGGTGAACGGCTTGCTGCCGGCGGACGTCTTGATCCGGACCCGCAGCCGGACGGGGTACTTCATGCCGCTGATGAAGGTGTCGAAGGTCGTCGTCCCCCTGCTCCGCCACGGCGACGCACGGACGGTGCCGACGGTCCAGACGCCGTTGTCGACGTACTGGATGTGGCTGCGCCCCTTCACCCGCCGCTCGGCCTTACGGGCGTCGAGGCGCACCTGGACGCCGTAGAAGCCCGGCCGGTCGAACTGGCAGGCCTGCACCTTGCCCCGCGCCTTCTTGCGCAGGGTGGTCCAGCCGCGCTTGCCGCGCTCCGCGACACCGGCGGTGTCGACAGCAGGGGCGGTGTCGACGGCCGGGGCGGCCGTCGGCGAGGCACCGGCCGGCACCGGTGCGGTGACCACGGCCGGGCCGACCGCCAGGGTCAGGCCGGCCACCAGGCCGGCGATCGTCGTACGGCGCACGGGGACCTCCGAGATGTCGCGGCGGCCGGGCGGCCGCGAGGTCCACGGTAGATCAGCCGTAGAGGCGCTCCTCGTAGCGCGGGCCGTAGTGGGCGTCGAGCACCTCGATGCTGTCGTCGGGCCGTTCGAGACGCTGGGCGACGACAGCCCGGCGCGGGACCCGTGCCTCCGGCTCCCAGGTCTCGGGGCGCCACAGCCGCGAGCGCAGGAACGCCTTGGCGCAGTGGAAGAAGACCGTCTCGATCTCCACCACGACGGCCAGCAGCGGCCGGTGGCCCTCGACCACCATGGCGTCGAGGAAGGGCGCCTCGACGACCAGCCGGGCTCGGCCGTTGATCCGCAGCGTGTCGCCACGACCGGGGATGAGGAAGTCCAGCCCGACCTGCGGGTTGGCGAGGATGTTGCGGTAGCCGTCGGCCCTGCGGTTGCCCGGACGCTCGGCGAGCGCGATGGTCGTGTCGTCGAGGACGTGCACCAGGCGGCCGGGCGGATCGCCCTTCGGGGAGACGTCGCATCGCCCCTCGGCATCGGCGGTCGCGACCATGCAGAACGGCGAGGCGCCCAGCCACGCGCGGTCGAGGTCGGTCAGTGCGGACCGCTCCTTGTCGCGGGCCGCGTCCGTCGGTACGCCGAGCAGCGCGGTCAGCGCGGCGGCATCGGTGATCTCGGTCCAGGTCTCCCGCGGCACCTCGGTCGTCACGGCCTCAGCGTAGGCACGACGACGCCCGCCGCCCCGCCTCCACGGCGCGTGGGCTCCGCCACAGCGGTCAGCCGCCCGTCCCGTCCGAGCCGGATCGCCGCCACGGCGCCGATCTCCGCGGCGCTCGAGCCCGGCGGCCCGGCGAGGGCGAAGGTGTGCCCGTAGGCCGCCAGCGCGGCGCCGTACGCGTCGACGAAGGCCTGCTCGGCGCTCACGTCGGCGGTGTTGCGCTGCGAGGCCCGGGGAGCGGCGACCGCGTCGGGGAGACTGAGGCCGAGATCGATCCGGTTGACCAGCACCTGCAACACGGTCGTGATGATCGTCGAGCCGCCGGGAGAGCCCAGCGCCAGCACCGGGCGACCGTCCCGGAGCACGATGGTCGGCGCCATCGAGCTGCGCGGCCGCTTGCCGGGCGCGATCCGGTTCGGGTCGTCGGGGTCGTAGACGGTGGAGAAGTCGGTCAGCTCGTTGTTGAGCAGGAAGCCGCGCCCGGGGACGACGATGCCGGAACCGCCGGTCTGCTCGATGGTGAGCGTGTAGGCGACCACATTGCCCCAGCGGTCGGCGGTCGTGAGGTGGGTGGTCGAGATGTTCTCGGTGTCCTCGACCGCCTCGGCGGGTCCGTCCGACCCGGCACAGACGCCGTCGTACGACGTCGCGTCGCCGGCCGGGACCGGCTTGGCCGCGGCGGTCACGGGATCGAGGGCGCAGGCGCGCTCCGCGGCGAAGGTGTCGTCGAGCAGCGCGCCGACGGGGACGTCCTCGAAGGCGGGATCGCCGACGTACCTGCCCCGGTCGGCGAACGCGAGCGCCGTGGCCTCCAGGTAGTGATGCAGGGTCGGGACCGTCGCCCGGGGTCGGAACCGCTCGAGGATGTTGAGCGCCTCCCCGACGGTGGTGCCGCCGGACGACGACGGCGCCATGCCGTGGACCCGGTAACCGCGGTAGCCGACCGAGGCGGGCGCCCGGACCGGCGCCTGGTACGTCGCGAGGTCCTGGACGGTCATGCTGCCCGGCGGGACCGGGAGGTCGGTCGCGCCGCTCAGCGGCGGCTGCTGCACCGTCCGTGCGACCTCGGCGCCGAGCCGGCCGGAGTAGAGCCAGCCGACGCCCTTCGCGCCGAGCTGCCGGTAGGTGCGCGCGAGGTCCGGGTTGCGGAACCTGCTGCCGGGCCGTGGCACGCCCCGTGCCAGGAAGAGGTCGCTGGTGCTGGTGAAGGTGCGGAACCGCTCGGCGTTCTCCCGGGTCTGCAGCGCGAAGGTGTCGTCGACGACGAAGCCGCGCCGGGCGAGCTCGGCGGCAGGACGGAGCGCCTTCGCGAGCGAGAGACTCCCCCACCGATCGAGCGCGGTCTGCCAGGTGGCGGGCGTCCCGGGGACGCCGACCGCGACTCCGCTGGTCACCAGGTCCGGGGTGAAGGGGTAGGGCCGGCCGGTCGCCGGGTCGACGAAGGCGTCGGGCCGGATCCCCGACGGCGCCGTCTCGCGGCCGTCGATCGTCTCCACCGTGCCGGTGGCCGCGTCGTAGTGGACCAGGTAGCCGCCACCTCCGATCCCCGCGCTGTAGGGCTCGGTGACACCGAGGGCGGCCGCCGTCGCCACGGCGGCGTCGACCGCATTGCCGCCGCGCCGCAGCACCTCCAGGCCGACGGCGGTCGCATCGGCGTCGACCGAGCTGACCGCGCCGCCGTACCCGCTGGCGGTGGGCACCTTGGGTGGCGGCTGGGGGCCCGGCTTCGCGGCGGCCGGGCGGATCTGCGAGGTGGCGGGGGCGGCGGTGGCGACGGGCGCGGCGCCCGGGACGAGGCCGGTGGCGACGACGGCGAGCGAGACGATGGAGACGGCGAAGGTACGACGCACGATGTCCTCCCGAGAAGTTGGACCAGTCCCTTCCACCATCCCCCCGCTGTCAACCCGTACGGTCCTCCGCGAGCGGGCCGGCGACGCGGTAGCGGGCGGTGACGAAGGCGCCGTTGCGGGCGGTCTCCACGAGACTGAGGTCCAGGCGGCGCGGGAGCAACGGGCGACCGGCACCGAGGACCACCGGGGCGATCGACACGATCACGTCATCGAGCAGTCCGGCGTCGGCGAACTGGCCGGCGAGGTCACCGCCACCGACCACCCACACGTCGCGCTCCCCCGCGGCGGCCCGCAGGTCGTCGTACACGCCGGTGACGTCGCCCTTCGCGAAGCGCACGTCCGCGCCGTCGGGCGCGGCCAGCTCGCGGGAGGTCAGCACCCAGGTGGGCTGCGCGTAGTACCAGGCCTCGCCGGTCTCGGCGAGATGGGCGAGCACCCACTCGTAGGTGGTCGAGCCCATCACCAGGGCGCCGATGCGCTCGATGAAGGCCCCGTAGTTCTGGGGGCCCGACTCGTCGAGTTCCTGCCGCAACAGCCAGGCGAGCGAGTCGTCCGGGTCGGCGAGGAAGCCGTCGAGGGTGGTGGCGGTGTAGTAGACGGTGCTCATCGGTCCTCCCCGAGCTCGCGGCGCAGCCAGGTGATCGGATCGCCGTCGTCGGCCTCGACCCCGGCCGCACGCAACCAGACCCGGGTCAGCTGGCGGCGGTAGGCCGAGAAGGTCAGGACGTGCGCCGCGATGCTGCTCAGCACGAACGACTCCGGCGGCTCGCACAGCGCGTCGACGATCCGGTCGTCCCACGCGCCGCGCCGGTCGATGTCGCGGACCGCCGCCAGCCAGCGGGCGGCGACGGCGTCGTGCCGCTCCAGCAGCCCTGCCGGCGTCGGCGACCGGTCGACGTCGGGGAAGTCGGTGCCCTCGATCGCCGCCAGCCAGACCTCCTTGGCGAACACGGTCCGTTCGAGCACGGCCGCGAGCGACTCCTCGGGCCCCTCCCACGCGGCCACCTGGTGGCCCGCGCCGCGGACCTCGCGCCAGCCGGCGTCGGTGAGCCCCTTGGCGAGCTCGATCAGCGCGCGGGTGTCGTCGAGGTCGTGGCGGACCATCTGGTCGGTGACGGGACTCATCGTTCGCTCTCCTGCGTGGACCCACAGGCTCGTGGGCGGATGGAAGTGGATGCCGTTGGCCGCGGGCAGCCAGACGCTGCCGTCGTCCCCGCCCGCCTCGCTCGGCGGATGTCCGTAGGCCCGGGTGAACGCGCGGCTGAACCCCTCCACGGACTCGTAGCCCGCCTCCCACGCGGCGTCCGTGACGGTGTCGCCCTGCCGGATCCGCCAGGCCGCCCGCTCGAGCATCACCCGCCGCCGCATCGCCACCGGCGCCTCGCCGGCGTCGCGCGAGAGCACCCGGGTGAAGTGGTACGGCGACGCGAACGCTCCGCCCGCCATGTCGGCGAGCGTCCGGTTGTCCTCGTCGAGCACGGCGTCGAGGAGCTCGCGGAGGCGGTCACGGCCGGTCATGGGTCCAGTGTGCTCGGTGGTGGGGTCGGTCGCTTGACCGTTCTTGCTCCGGTCACGCTGGGGCTGTGCTCGGGCTTCGGTCGGGTGGGCGGTTGCGTTCGGAGAGGCAGCGACGAGGACCGTGGGTGGATGGCTGGGTTCGGTGGTCGGCTTGCGGTCCGGTGGGCGGGATCGGCTGGTGTCGGTCTTCTTGGCCCGGTCGTCTTCCTGGGGCTGTGCTCGGGCTTCGGTCGGGTGGGCGGTTGGGTTCGGAGAGGCAGCGACGAGGACCGTGGGTGGATGGCTGGGTTCGGTGGTCGGGTTGCGGTCCGGTGGGCGGAATCGGCTGGTGTCGTTCTTCTTTGCCCGGTCGTCTTCCTGGGGCTGTGCTCGGGCTTCGGTCGGATGGGCGGTTGCGTTCCGAAAGGCAGCGACGAGGACCGTGGGTGGATGGCTGGGTCCGGTGGTCGGGTTGCGGTTCGCGGGTCGGCTGGTCGGGCACTTCTGTCACGAACCGTGACGTTGATTCTCCACATCCCCGGGATCGGGTTTCGCCTGTCCACAGGCGGGTTTGCGACACTTTGAAGTGTCGTGGGCAGGTGGGAGAATCCAGTCATGGATCTCGCCACCGACGCCCGTTCGACAGCCTCGCTGCTGTCCGGGCTGCGCGCCGAGGTCGAAGGCCGGGAAGCCTCCCTGGTCCGTGAGTGGGCCGGCATCGTCGAATGGGCCAGCGACCACGTGACCGCCGGCCCCGAGGGGGTCGCGACCATCACCGAGGGCTACCTCGACACCGGCGTCCCGATCGCCGGTGACGGTGCACCGTTGGTGTCGGAGTTCGGGTTGATGGAGCTGGTCGCCGTGCTCGGCAGGTCCCCCGATGGTGGTCGGGCGTACGTCGGGCGAGTGATCGAGTGCGCCTGGCGACTCCCCCACGTCTACGCCGCCGTGAAGACCGGCAAGCTGGCTCCGTGGCGGGCCGAACGGATCGCCGACCTCACCCACCCCCTCTCGGCTGAGGCAGCCGCGTACGTCGACCGGCAGCTCTGGGATGCCTCCGGCGTCGGCTGGGCCCAACTCGAACGCCTCGTCGCCGAAGCGATCATCCGGTACGACCCCGACAAGGCCGAGACCGAACGGCAGGCCGCAGCTGATGGTCGGCACTTCGACATCAGCGAGACCGACGAGCACGGCCTGGTCCACCTCGACGGCCTCCTCGACGCTGCCGACGGGCACGACCTGAATCTGGCGGTGTCTCGGCGGGCCGAGGTCCTCGGGCGGCTGGGTGACGAGTCGTCGTTGGACGTGCGCCGGTCCAAGGCCGCAGCCGAGCTCGCCCGCCACGACCTCGCCCTGGACCTGTTGATCCCCGACCCCGACACCGGAGAGATCGTGGACACCGTGCCGGGACGCAAGGTGGTCCTCAATGTCCACGTCACCGACACCACTTTGACCGGCCAGAACCCGTTCGCGAACCCGGTGGGACGGTGGGAGGAGGGCCGCTGCCCGATCACCTCGACCCAGATCCGGGAATGGCTCCGCGCCCGGCACACCACGGTGGTCGTGCGTCCGGTGATCGACCTGGCCGACCATCTCCCCGTCGGGTCCTATGAGATCCCCGACCGCCACCGCACCCGGGTGGTCCTGCGGGACCACACCTGCCGGTTCCCGCACTGCACCCGACCCGCCCAAGCCTGCGACCTCGACCACACCCGCCCCCACGCCGAGGGTGGTCCCACCTGCCCCTGCAACGAGGTCGCGTTGTGCCGACGGCACCACCGCGCCAAGACCCACTCCACCTGGCACTACGACATCCCGATGCCGGCCACCTACGTGTGGACCAGCCCCCACGGCCACCGCTTCCGGGTCGACCACCGCGGCACCCACCCCATCAGAACCATCCAGACCACCTCGCCACCCGACCAGTAGCCACCCCGCCCCACACCCCGCAGAGACACGCACCTGCGGGGACATCGGCATGTCCGACGAGGCCTCAGCCGGCCGGCCGGACCAGCACCTCGGGGCCGAGCCAGCGGCAGGCGATCAGCGCGAGCTCGAGATCGAGTCGCTCCTCGCCGAGCGGCTTGCCGCGGGCCTCGACGGCGCGGTCCACGCGGTACTTCACGGTGTTCTTGTGCAGGTGCACCCGGGCGGCGGTGGCGACATAGCTCTCCCGCTCCTCGACGAACGCAAGCAGCGTCTCCCGCAGGCGGGCGGCACCGTCGGAGTCCTCGGCGAGGTCACCGAGAGCGCCGAGGACCAGGCGCCGGGTGGCGGGCAGGTCGCGGGCGAGCAGGGCGGCGGCGCGCACGGTCGGGTCGGCGTGGCTCACCGCCCGGCCGGCGGGGTGCTGGCCGAGCTGGGCGACCGCGTGGGCAGCGGCGGCGCCCTCGTGGGTGGTCCGGAAACCCGGCTCGCCGGCGCCGGTGGACCCGACCGCGACGTGTACCTGGCCCTCGCCGGCGGCGAGGGCCTCGTCGACGGCGGCCGGGTCGACCTCGCCACGTCGACCGATCGGGAGCCAGGCCCAGGCGGTCTCGCGGTCGCGGGGGACGAAGAGCGGCTGGCCGGCGGCGTCGATGCGCTCGGCGATCCGGGCGACGGTCCGCTCGACGGCGGTGAGATCCGCGAGGTCGTCGGCGCCGGGGGCGGTCCACAGCACCAGGCCGAGATGGTGCTGGCGCAGCCGGTACCCGAGCGCGACCTCGGCCGCGGCGAGGTCGAGTCGGTCGCCGCGCAGGAGCGCGTCGACGGTCTCGCGCTGGACGGCGCTGCGGTTGGCCAGCCAGCGCTCGCGCTCCTCCTGGTAGGCCTGCACGACGTCCTCGGACACGGCGTCGATGTAGAGGAAGGAGGTGTCGGTCAGCAGCTGTGCGGTCCGCAGTGCGAGGGTCGGGTCCTCGATGCCGCGGGTGATCTCGGCGTGTGCCCACTGCAGGATCAGCTGCTGGCCGATCCGGTACGCGCGGAGCAGCGCACTGGGCGGCGTACCTCGCTGCGCCAGGCGGCGGGCGTACTCCACGGCCGCGGTGGGCGCGTGGACGTCCCTGACCTGGATGTGTCCGCGCATCAGGTGGACGAAGGTCTCGAGATTGGCGCCCGAGCTGCCGACGAGTAGCTCGACCAGTGCCGGGTCGGTCGGCAGCTCCGGAATCCGGTCACGGAAGGCGCCGACCAGCTCGGCGGTCAGCTCGATCTGGCGCTCGGCGAGCAGCGCCGCGATCCCCTGGATCTCGGTCTCCGGGTCTGACACGGCCTACCTCCTTTGGATCATCGCACCAACGCGTGACGGCGGTCACGCCATGGTGTCAGAGGGAGAGGCGGGTTCGCCTTGGCCGCCGGAGCCCTCATCCGCTCCGGAGTTTGGTTCGGGAGACCAAGAGCCGTGATCAGAGCCGGTCCTAGATTCCCCCCATGACCATCGACCACCTCAGCTGGCTGCCCTGGCTGCGCCCCGCGGCGTACGACGACCGCCCGTGTGTCCGCGACGAGCGGACCGAGCTCACCTATCGGGCCTTCGGTGACCGGGTGGACGCCGCGGCCCGGCAGTTCGCCGGACTGGGCGTCGGCCGGGGGTCGGTGGTCGCGGTGATGCTGCCCAACCGGGTGGAGCTGCTGGTGGCGATCATGGCGGCCTGGCGGCTGGGCGCGGCGGGGACCCCCGTCAACCCGACCTTCACCGCCGCCGAGGCCGAGCACCAGGTCGAGGACTCCGGCGCGATCCTCGTGGTGACCGACGACCCGAGCGCCCGGCTCGGCTCGGCGACCACCCTCGCCGTCGACGACCTCGGCGCCGCCTCGCCGGACGCGCCCGCCCTGCCGCCGGCCGGCACCTCGACCGGCGACCTGGCGCTGCTCGTCTACACGAGCGGATCGACCGGCCGACCCAAGGGCGTCATGCTCGACCACGGCAATGTCGCCGCGATGATCTCCAGCATGGGCGAGGCCATCGGCATCGACGCCGACGACCACTGCCTGCTGGTGCTGCCGCTGTTCCACGTCAACGCGATCTGCGTCAGCTGGCTCACGCCCATGTCGGTGGGCGCGCAGCTGTCGGTGCTGGCGCGCTTCCACCCGGTGGAGTTCCTGGAGGCGATCGAGCGACTACGCCCGACGTACTTCTCGGCGGTGCCGACGATCTACTCCCACCTGGTCGCGCTGCCCGCGGAGGTCCGGCCCGACGTCAGCTCCGTGCGCTTCGCGATCTGCGGGGCGGCACCCGCGCCGCCGGAGCTGTTCGCGGCGGTGGAGCAGCGGTTCGGGTTCCCGTTGGTCGAGGGCTACGGCCTCTCCGAGGGCACCTGCGCGTCGACCTGCAACCCGGTCGACGGGCTGCGCAAGCCCGGCACGGTGGGTCCGGCACTGCCCGGCCAGCTCGTCGCGGTCATGGCACCTGACGGCACCCTGGTGCCGGCCGGCGAGCGCGGCGAGGTCGTGATCAAGGGCGCGAACGTCATGCGCGGCTACCTCAACCGCCCCGAGGCGACCGCCGAGACCCTGGGCGACGGCTGGCTGCACACCGGCGACGTCGGGATCCTCGACGAGGACGGCTATCTCCGGATCGTGGACCGGATCAAGGACATGATCATCCGGGGCGGGGAGAACATCTATCCCCAGGAGGTCGAGAACGTGCTGCACGCCGCCCCCGAGGTGCTCGAGGCGGCCGTGGTCGGCCGGCCCGACCCGGTGTACGGCGAGGTGGTGGTCGGGTTCGTGTCCGCGCGGCCCGGCACGACCATCGACGTCGACGCCCTGCTCGCGCGCTGTCGCGAGGAGCTCGCGAAGATCAAGGTTCCGGTGGCGCTCCAGGTGCTGGATGCTCTTCCCAAGAACCCCGTCGGCAAGATCGACAAGCCCGCGCTGCGGGCCCGACTGAGCGGAGCCTGACCATGGGATTCCTCAAGCCCGCGCCGGAGCCGATGCCACCGGCGGAGTTCCTCGCCCTGCCGCTCCAGGAGCGGATCCGGGTGCTCAGCACCAACTGGGTCACCGAGGGGTTCAACACCCCGCGGATGCTGCACGTCGTCTACATCCTCAAGATGCTCGGCCTCTACTTCGCCGTGGGCCTGGCGATCACGTCGTGGACGACCGACCACGTCGCGTTCTCGGACCCGGGCACCTGGTTCGAGAATGTCGTCGTCTACCAGAAGCTCGCCATCTGGCTGATGCTGCTCGAGGTGATCGGCCTCGGCGGCGCGTTCGGCCCGCTGTGCGGCCACTTCGCGCCGATGCTGGGCAACATCCGCTACTGGCTGCGCCCCGGCACGATCCGGATGGCCCCGTGGGGACGCCGTGTCCCCCTCACCGGCGGCGACGAGCGGACCTTCGCCGACGTCGTCCTGTACGTCGCCGTGCTGGCCAGCCTCGTCTACCCGCTGGTCGTGCACGCCGAGGCGGTGCCCTTCCTGCCCGCCGGGACCGGCCCGCAGGAGCTGGTGCCGCCACTGGCATTCCTGCCGATCCTGGTGACGATGCCGCTGATGGGCCTGCGGGACAAGGTGGTCTTCCTCGCCGCACGCTCCGAGCAGTACCTGCCGATCATGCTCTTCTCGGCCACCCTCGGCGCGATCGCGCTGAGCGACAGCGCGACCGCCGCGGACTTCGTCAACCTGGTCGTCGCGTTCAAGATCATCATCTGCGTGGTGTGGATCGGCGCCGGCGTCTCCAAGATCGGCGAGCACTTCATCAACGTGGTGCCGCCGATGGTCTCCAACAGCCCCGGCCAGCTGAACGCCGTCAAGCGCCTCCACTACCGCGCCGCGCCCGACGACGTCCGGCCCTCGCGGCTGGCGTGGTTCATGGCCCACGTCGGCGGTACCACCGTCGAGATCATCATCCCGATCGTGCTGCTGGTGACGACCAACGACACGATCGCGCTGCTCGGCGCGATCGCCATGCTCGTGTTCCACGTCTACATCACCTCGACCTTCCCCCTCGCCGTGCCCCTCGAGTGGAACGTGTACTTCGGCTACATCGCGATCGTGCTGTGGGGCGGCACCGCTCTCGGCGCCGGGTTCGACGCGTCGACGTACAACATCTGGGAGTTCTCCGAGCCGCTGCTGCTCCTGCCAATCTTCGCCCTTCTGCTGTTCGGCCCGGTCCTCGGCAACCTGCGCCCCGACCTGGTGTCCTTCCTCCCCTCCATGCGGCAGTACGCCGGCAACTGGGCCTCGGCGGTCTGGGCGATGAAGCCGGGCGTGGAGCAGCGGCTCAACGAGCTGCTGCTCGTGGAGACCCAGAACGATCAGCTGCAGCGGATGCCGGGGATGACCTACACCGCCGACGAGGCCGAGATGACCGTGCAGAAGGCGCTCGCCTGGCGCTCGATGCACAGCCAGGGCCGCGGCCTGTTCTCGGTGCTTCGCGAGCACCTCGACGATCTCGAGACCCGCGACGTGCGCGAGGGCGAGTTCATGTGCAACATCCTCGTGGGCTGGAACTTCGGCGACGGCCACCTGCACGACGAGCGGTTGATCGCCGCCGTGCAGAAGCGCCTCGGGTTCGAGCCCGGCGACCTCGTCGTGGCCTACTGCGAGTCGCAGGCGACGCCGTGGCGCACCTCCCGGCCGCAGGAGTACCGCGTCATCGACGCAGCCCTCGGCATCGTCGAACGCGGCACCTGGGACGTGCGCGACTGCGTGAGGGAGCAGCCGTGGCTGCCCGACGGGCCGGTGCCGCTGGCCGTCACCTGGACCGCGCCGGGCTACGGACGACAGTCCACGCTCACCACCGGCAAGGATCCTGTGGCGTGAGCACCGCCGTCGTCGTGGGCAGCGGCCCCAACGGCCTGGCCGCAGCGATCCAACTGGCCCGCGCCGGGCTGGCCGTCACCGTCGTGGAGGCGCACGCCCGCCCGGGCGGCGGGACCCGGACCAGCGAGCTCACCCTGCCGGGCCTGCTGCACGACGACTGCGCCGCGTTCCACCCGACCGGGGTCGCGTCCCCGTTCTTCCGGTCGCTGGGCCTGGAGCGGCACGGGTTGCGCTGGCGATGGCCCGAGGTCGAGCTGGCCCACCCGCTCGACGACGGCCGGGCCGGCATCGCGACCCGCGACCTCACCGCGTCGGCCGCCGCGCTCGGTGTCGACGCGGCCGCGTGGAGGCGGATGTTCGGCCCGGCGGTGCGCAACTTCGACGACCTGATCGCCGAGGTGTTCCAGCCGGTCGTGCACGTCCCGCGGCACCCGGTCACCCTCGGCCGGTTCGGGGTGAAGGCACTGCTGCCCGCGACCGTGCTCGGCCGCCGGTTCCGCGACGAACCGGCCCGGGCGCTGTTCACCGGCGTCGCCGCGCACAAGTTCGGACGCCTCGACCGGCCGCTCAGCGCCTCGGTCGGGCTGATGCTCGCCGCGGCCGCGCACGCCGTCGGCTGGCCGGTGGCCGAGGGCGGCACGGAGTCGATCACCCGGGCGCTGCTGGCCGAGCTGGCGTCGTACGGCGGGGCGGTGGTCACGGGCGTCCGGGTCACCTCGCTGGACCAGCTGCGCGACCTGGCCGGGACCGCTCCCGACGTGGTCATCCTCGACACCGCGCCGGCGGGCGTCCTGGAGATCGTGGGCGAGCGGCTGCCCACCCGCGTACGCCGGTCGCTGACGCGCTACTCCTACGGGCCGTCCGCCTTCAAGGTCGACCTCGCGATCGAGGGCGACATCCCCTGGACCAACCCGGACTGCGGTCGCGCCGGCACCCTCCACCTCGGCGGCGGCGCCGCCGAGATCGCCGCCGTGGAGGCGGCCACCGTGCGTGGCGAGATGCCGGAGCGGCCGTTCGTGCTGCTCGGTCAGCAGTACCTCTGCGACCCGTCCCGCTCCGCCACCGGTGTGAACCCGATCTACGCCTACGCGCACGTCCCCCACGGGTACGCCGGCGACGCCACCGACGCGATCCTCGGCCAGATCGAGCGGTTCGCGCCCGGCTTCCGCGACCGGGTGCTCGCGGTGTCGACCCGCGGCGCTGCGGAGTGGGAGGCCTACAACCCCAACTACGTCGGCGGCGACATCAGTGCCGGCGCCAACACCGCCCGGCAGATCGTGTTCCGGCCGCGCCCCGCGCTGAATCCCTATGCTCTCGGAGTCCCGGGCGTCTACCTCTGCTCGTCCGCCACCCCACCGGGTGCGGGGGTCCACGGCATGGGCGGGTTCCACGCGGCGCAGGCAGCGCTCGCCCGGCTGCGCTGAGGTGCTGATCGGCGTAGCGTCATACGTTCCGTGGGTTCTAGCCCACGGAACGTATGACGCTACGCCGACACACCCACCGTCCGGACCACCGACAGCGCCCTCGTCACCCGGTCCGGGTCGTCGTACTCCAGCCAGGTGATCCGGGGATCGTTGCGCCACCAGGCCAGCTGCCGACGGGCGAACTGCCGGGTGGCGACGACGGTCCGTTCGATCGCCTCGTCGGTGCTCAGCTCACCGGCCAGGACGGCGATCGCCTGGCGGTAGCCGATGGCGAGCGCGGCGGTGCGCCCCTCGGCCAGGCCCTCCTCGAGCAGGCGGGAGACCTCGGCGAGCAGGCCGTCGTCGAACATCTGCCGGACGCGGGCCTCGATCCGGGTCTCCAGCACCTCGCGGTCGATGGCGACGCCGAGCTGGACGGTGTGCGGCTCGACGTACTCCTGGACGGGGAGGTTCGCGCTGAACGGGGCGCCGGTGATCTCGATGACCTCCAGCGCGCGGACGATCCGGCGGCCGTTCTCGGTCTCGATCCGCTCCGCCGCCGCGGGGTCGAGCGCGCGCAGCCGCGCGTGGAGGGCGGCACTGCCCGTCTCGGCGAGCTCCTCCTCCAGCCGCACGCGGACGGCGGGGTCGGTGCCGGGGAAGTCGAACCGGTCGAGGATCGCCCGCGTGTAGAGCGCGGACCCACCCACCAGCACGGGCGTCGCACCGCGGGCACGCAGGTCCGCGATCACGGCGCGCGCCCAGCCCTGGAACTCCGCGACCGTGGCCGGGTCCCGGACCTCGAGGGTGTCGAGCAGGTGGTGCGGGATCCCGCGACGCTCGGCGAGCGGCAGCTTCGCCGTCCCGATGTCCATGCCGCGGTAGACCTGCATCGCGTCGGTGTTGACGATCTCGCCCCGGAGGGCCTCGGCGAGGTCGAGCGAGAGGGCGGTCTTGCCGCTCGCGGTCGGACCGACGATGGCCACGATCGGCGGCGTGGTCGGGCTCGACGGCATGGGGCTAGTGTGGCAAGGACCCACATCCGGCGGCCCACTCGGGCCGGGACCGCGAGGAGCTGACGATGGGATTCCTGGACAGGCTGAAGGGCGCCAAGCACACCGTCGCCGACAAGGTCGGCGAGGCGGTCGACAAGCACGGCGACAAGATCGAGTCGGGCCTGGACAAGGCGGCCGGCTTCGTCGACGACAAGACGGGCGGCAAGTACCGCGACAAGATCGAGAACGCGACCGACAAGGCCAAGGACGCGCTCGGCAAGCTGGACGGCGACGACACCCCGCCGACTCCCTGATCCTCTAGGGTGTGCCCGGTGGCCCGAACCGGGCCGTCGTACCCACTCACACACTGGGGGTTTCTCGTGGGCTTTCTCGATGACGCCAAGGACAAGCTGACCGACGCCGTCGACAAGCAGGGCGACAAGATCGGCGACGCGGTGGACAAGGCCGCCGACTTCGCCTCCGACAAGACCGGCGGCAAGTTCGACGACAAGATCGAGCTCGGTGCCGACAAGGCCAAGGACGCCCTCGACTCGCTCGACGGCAAGAACGACGACATCAACTGACCGGCCGACGCCGGCAGCAGCGAGCACCTCGGTGACCGTCCAGGATCCCGTGACCGGGAAGACCCGCTTCGCGGTGGTCCCCGCCTCCTACGTCTTCCTGCTGCGAGAGACGGGGCGCGACGGCACCGAGGTGCTCCTGCAGCTACGCCGCGACACCGGCTACATGGACGGCCACTGGGCCGCCGCCGCCGCGGGCCACGTCGAGCGCGGCGAGACCGCCGAGGCCGCCGCCCGCCGGGAGGCGCTCGAGGAGATCGCGGTGGAGGATCTCGACCTCGCCTTCGCCACCGCCATGCAGCGCACCGCCCACGACCTGCCGATCGACGAGCGGATCGACTTCTTCTTCACGGCCCGCTCCTGGTCCGGTGAGCCGCGGATCGTGGAACCGGCGAAATGCGCGGACCTGCGCTGGTTCCCGCTGGCCGGACTGCCCTCCCCGGTGGTGCCGCACGAGGCGGTCGTCCTCGCCGGGCTGCTCCGCGGCGACCTGGCCGCGCTGACCCACCACGGGTTCTGATCCGTCCCGCGTGCGGCGGTTGAAACCGCCGCGGCCGGATACCGCTCCTCCAGGTGCTCCCGACCCCTAGGGAGGAGAGTCATGAGCAACGACGACGACGGGTCGGGCCTGCCGCCCGCACCCACCCCGGTCGCCGAGCCGCCCGCGCCGCCGCCGGGAGGTCCGCACCGGATCGAGGGGGTCGGCGGCGACGGGGCCTACAGCACCGTGCCCCGGGACCCGCGTCCCGCGGACAACCCGGCCACCGACGACGAGCTGCCCGCTGAGACGGTCGCGCCCGAGGACACCGACACCGAGGCCACCAAGGGCAATCCCGAGGTGCCGCCCGAGCAGGAGTCACCCGCGTAGGAGCCGGGTCTCCAGCCGGGTCTCGACCGCCCCACCGCCGCCCGCCCGCTCGACGAGGTACGCCGCCTTGCCGGGCTCCTCCGTGAGCGCCTCGACCAGCTCGGCGCCCCGGTAGTGCAGGCCGACGCCGTCGTCGGTGGCGTACCCGGTCGGCAGCGTGCCGGCCGCGATCAGCTCCTGGAACAACGGGCGACGCTGCTCCTCGGAGTCGTAATGGACACCGTTGGACCACGGCACCAGACCGAGCCCGTTGGTGACCGGGCGCAGGTCGGGGCCGAACGAGTCGGTGGTGCCGCCGCGGTGCCAGCAGATCGACCCGGCGGAGACACCGGTCAGGACGACGCCGGCCTCCCACGCCTCACGCATCACGTCGCCGACGCCGTGCAGCTCCCACATCGCGAGCAGGCCGGCGACGCTGCCGCCCCAGACCCAGATCACGTCCTGGGCGAGCAGGTGCTCACGGATGTCGGCGACATTGGGCATCGTGAAGAGCGACAGGTGACTGCCGTGGAAGCCCGCCTCCTGCGCCAGGTCGTAGAAGTCGCGCACGACGGCGGGCGCGTCACCGCAGGCCGTGGCCAGGAAGCACACGCGCGGCGCGCGGCCAGCGACGCCGGCCAGGTCGACGGCGTACCGGGTCAACGGGCCGACGGACCACTTCGTGCGGGTGCCGGGCACGACCCCGCCCGAGGTCGCGACGATGGTGGGAGCGTCGGCCGGCACGGGTCAGCCGCAGACCGGGGCGTCGGGCAACGGCGCGGGCGCGCCGATCGAGGGCATGCCGAGGCCGACACCCTGGGGCGCCACCGGCTCGGCGGTACGGCGCTCCCACGCGTCGCCCGAACGGGTACGCCGCAGCGCGCGCACCGGCCCGTCGGCGACGAGATGGTGCGGGGCGGCGTAGGTGACCGCGACGGTGACCATGTCGCCGGGCCGCGGCTCGCCGTCGACCTGGGAGAAGTCGGCCTCGAAGTGCACGAGCCGGTTGTCGGGGGCGCGGCCGGAGAGGCGGCGCGTCTCGGCGTCCTTGCGGCCCTCGCCCTCGGCGACCATCAGCTCGAGCTCGCGGCCGACCAGCCGCTTGTTCTCGTCCCAGGTGATCTCGTTGACCAGCTCGACGAGGCGGTTGTAGCGGTCGGTGACCTCCGCCTGGTCGACCTGGTCAGGCAGGGTGGCGGCCGGTGTTCCGGGACGCTTGGAGTACTGGAAGGTGAACGCGCCGGAGAACCGGGCCTCCCGGACGACCTTGAGGGTCTCCTGGAAGTCCTCCTCGGTCTCACCGGGGAACCCGACGATGATGTCGGTGGTGATCGCGGCGTCGGGCAGCGCGGCGCGGACCCGCTCGATGATGCCGAGGAACCTGTCCTGCCGGTAGGACCGGCGCATGTCCTTGAGGACCTTCGACGAGCCGGACTGCAACGGCATGTGCAGGCTCGGCATCACGTTGGGCGTCTCGGCCATCGCCTCGATGACGTCGTCGGTGAACTCGGCCGGGTGGGGGCTGGTGAACCGGACCCGCTCCAGGCCCTCGATCTCGCCGCAGGCCCGCAGCAGCTTGGAGAACGCCTGGCGGTCGCCGAACTCCACGCCGTAGGCGTTGACGTTCTGGCCCAGCAGCGTGATCTCGGAGACGCCCTCGGCGACCAGCGCCTCGATCTCGGCGAGGATCTCGCCGGGCCGACGGTCCTTCTCCTTGCCGCGCAGGCTGGGCACGATGCAGAAGGTGCAGGTGTTGTTGCAGCCGACGCTCACCGACACCCAGGCGGCGTACGCCGACTCGCGCTTGGTCGGCAGCGTCGAAGGGAAGACGTCGAGCGACTCGAGGATCTCGACCTGCGCCTCCTGCTGGCTGCGCGCGCGATCGAGGAGCGCCGGCAGGGAGCCGATGTTGTGGGTGCCGAAGACGACATCGACCCACGGCGCCCGCTTGACGACGGTGTCGCGGTCCTTCTGCGCCATGCAGCCGCCCACCGCGATCTGCATCCCGGGCCGCTTCGCCTTGACCGGCGCAAGATGACCGAGGTTGCCGTAGAGCCGGTTGTCGGCGTTCTCCCGCACGGCGCAGGTGTTGAAGACGACGATGTCGGCACACTCGGCCTGCCCGTCCGCCGCGTCCTTGTCGGGGTCGAACGGGAGGTAGCCGGCGTCCTCGAGCAGGCCGGACAGGCGCTCGGAGTCGTGGACGTTCATCTGGCAGCCGTAGGTGCGGACCTCGTAGGTCCGCGGCTGCTCCTGCAGGGTGCTCATGACCGGTCCAGGGTACGGCGAGCGGCGGCGTCGCCCCGAATCCCTTCCTCCCACTCGACACCGCCCGGATAGGGTCGGGGGCATGCCTGAGACCGTCCCGCCCGGCTTCGTCGCCCGCAACAACGAGGTCATCGGCAGCGTGCTGAGCATCCTCGCGCTGCTCGCCTCGGTGGGCATGGGTGCGGGGCTGATGTTCGGGACCGGCACCCGCGGCGTCTCGGCGATCCTCACCGTGCTCACGGTGGCCGGGGGCGCGTTCACGCTGCTGCTGCTCACCCTGGGCGCGATGCTGCGATCCTCGACGCCCGCGGAGCAGTGGGACCGCGAGGAGACCGCCTGGCGCGCGGAGCGGGGCCTGGACCCGCTGACCGACGCCGACCACGCGGTGTCCGCGAAGGCGCGCCGCCGAGCCGCCCTCCTCGCCGTCCTCGCGCTGCTCGTCGGCCTCGCCCTCAGCGTGCTGCCCGACATATGGTGACGCCGCCCGCCGGGTGTCACAACTTGGTCTCGGCGGCAGGTGGCTCTAGCCGAGACGGCATGCACGGGACTAGCGTCCCAGCGTATGACCGTGACCGATGACGCTCCGGTTGGCAGCACGCGCCACTCGGGCGAGCCCCTTGTCGAGCTCGTCGGCGTGCAGAAGTACTACGGCGGACTGCACGTCCTGCAGGACATCGACCTGACGGTCGACCGCGGCGAGGTCGTCGTCGTGATCGGGCCGTCCGGGTCCGGCAAGTCCACGCTGTGCCGCACGATCAACCGGCTCGAGCCGATCGACTCCGGCCGGATCCTCGTCGACGGCGCACCGCTGCCCCAGGAGGGACGGGCTCTGGCCCGGCACCGGGCCGACGTCGGCATGGTCTTCCAGAGCTTCAACCTGTTCGCGCACAAGACGATCCTCCAGAACGTCACCCTGGGCCCGATCAAGGTGCGCGGGCAGACGAAGGGCGACGCCGAGGCGCGCGCCCGCGAGCTGCTCGACCGGGTCGGGGTCGGCCCGCAGGCGGACAAGTACCCCGCCCAGCTCTCGGGCGGCCAGCAGCAGCGGGTCGCCATCGCCCGGGCCCTGGCCATGGAGCCGAAGGTGATGCTCTTCGACGAGCCCACCTCGGCGCTGGACCCGGAGATGATCAAGGAGGTGCTGGACGTCATGGTCGATCTCGCCGAGCGCGGGATGACCATGATCGTGGTGACCCACGAGATGGGATTCGCGCGGACCGCCGCCAATCGCGTCGTCTTCATGGCCGACGGCCGGATCCTCGAGACGACCGATCCCGAGACCTTCTTCACGAGCCCGGAGAGCGACCGGGCCAAGGACTTCCTCGGCAAGATCCTCAAACACTGAGAAGGAGAATCGCATGCGACTGACCAGACTGAAGGTGGCCGCGGCCGCCGTACTCGTGGCGTCGACGCTCGCCGCATGTGGCGATGCCGGCGACGACGACGACAAGGGCCGCGACGTCGACGTCCAGGACAACGCGGCCGAGGAGTTCGACACCGGCACCCGGATGCGTGAGCTCGCCGACGCCGGCTCGATCAAGATCGGGGTCAAGTACGACCAGCCGGGCATCGGTTTCAAGGGCGCGACCGACGACACCCCGGTCGGCTTCGACCCGGAGATCGGCAAGATCCTCGCCGCCGACCTGGGCATCGCGCCGGAGGACATCGACTGGGTCGAGACCATCTCGGCCAACCGCGAGGCGTTCCTCCAGGAGGGCGAGGTCGACCTGGTCATCGCGTCCTACTCGATCACCGACGAGCGCAAGCAGGTCGTCGGCCAGGCCGGCCCCTACTACGTCACCGGTCAGCAGCTGCTGGTGAAGTCCGACAGCGACATCGCCTCGCTCGCCGACGTCAAGGGCACCGAGGTCTGCTCGGTGACCGGCTCCACCTCGTTGGACAACATCGAGGCCGAGGGTGCCACGCCACGCGGCTTCGACACCTACTCCGAGTGCGTCGACCAGGTCCTCAACGGCACCGTCGACGCGATGACCACCGACGGCGCGATCCTGCTCGGCTACGCCGCGGAGCACCCCGACGACCTGAAGGTCGTCGTCGACCCCTTCTCCGAGGAGCGGTACGGCGTCGGCTACTCGCTGGACAGCCCGGAGATGTGCCAGTGGATCGTCGACACCCTCGCGGAAGCTGAGGACGACGGCGACTGGGCCGAGGCGTTCGAGATCACCCTCGGCAAGTCGGGTGTCGAGACGCCGGAGCCGCCGGCGATGGATCCCTGCCCCTGACGAAGGGCTGAGCCGCGGGTCCGGTGCCGCGTCCCGGCGCCGGACCCGCGCTCACCCGCGCTGGTCCGCCCCGAGCCCGAGAGGAGCACCCGTACGTGGAGGACGTGTTCTCGAACTTCGACCTCGTGCTGAAGGCCTTCTGGATGACCGTGCAGCTGGCCGTGCTCTCCGGAGCGGTGGCGATGGTGCTCGGCACCCTCCTCGCGGCCCTGCGGGTGGGCCCGGTCTCGGTCCTGCGCGGGCTCGCGGCGACCTACGTGACCCTGGTGCGCAACACACCGCTGCTCGTGGTCTGCGTCTTCGTCTTCTTCGCCGCCCCCAACCTCGGGCTCCTCGTCGGTGCGCCCTTCCTGGTCAAGGGCACCATCGCGGTCAGCCTGTACACCACGCCCTTCATCGCCGAGGCGATCCGCTCCGGCGTCAACGCGGTGCCACTCGGCCAGGCGGAGGCCGCTCGGGCGATCGGCATGACCTTCGCCCAGAACATGCGCCACGTCGTCCTCCCCCAGGCGTTCCGCGCGTCGGTGCCGCCGCTGGCGAGCACGCTCATCGCGATGACCAAGAACACCTCGGTGGTCGCGGTGTTCGGCATCATGGAGGCGACCGCGCGGATGCGCTACTTCGTCAACCGCAACGCCGACGACACGATCCTGATCTTCGCGGTGTTCGCCGTCGGCTACATCATCCTCGTCGAGCTCATCTCGGTGGCCGCCGTCGGCCTCGAGCGGCGCTGGAAGGCGGCCCGCTGATGACCGGATCCGTTCTCTTCGACGCGCCCGGACCGCGTACGGTCGCCCGGCACCGGATCTACGGCGTCGTGACGGTGATCGCGATCCTGGCAGGGGTCGTCGGCCTGGTGGCGTTCATGGACGCCGAGGGCGAGCTGGCCTACGCGAAGTGGGAGCAGTTCGTCACGCCGAAGTACGTCGAGGCACTGCTCGTCGACGGGCTGCTGAAGACGCTGCAGATGGCGTTCACCTCGATCGTCCTCGCGGTGGTCTTCGGTGTGGTCTTCGGTGTCGGGAAGCTCTCCGACCACCGGCCGGTGCGCTGGGCGTGCACCCTCGTCGTGGAGTTCTTCCGCGCCGTGCCCGTGCTGTTGCTGATGATCTTCATCTTCTTCAGCTGGGGGGTCGGCAACGGCTTCGGTCCCTACTGGTCGGTGGTCTTCGCCCTCACCCTCTACAACGGCTCGGTGCTGGCGGAGGTGTTCCGCGCCGGCGTCCTCGCCGTACCGAAGGGCCAGGCCGAGGCGGCCTACGCGATCGGGATGCGCAAGACCCAGGTGATGAACCTCGTCCTGCTGCCGCAGGCCGTGAAGATCATGCTGCCGGCGATCATCAGCCAGTGCGTCGTCGCACTGAAGGACACCAGCCTCGGCTACTACATCATCGCGCCGGGCCTGACCTATATCGGCAAGGCGATGTGGACCGAGTTCCCCGGCACTCACCTGCAGACCGCGATCGTGCTGTCGTTCCTCTACATCTCGGTCAATCTGGTCCTGACGGCGATCGCCACCTGGGTGCAGCGGAGGTTCGTCGGCGAGCACCGGCGCCTCGACGTCGGGATGACCGCGCTGACCGGCCTGTCCACCCACGGCGAGAACACCGGGGGCGCCGCCGGCATCGGTCCCGGCAGCGCCTGAGCTACTTCTTCTTGCTGGTCACCCACAGGTCGATGGTGCCGTCGATGACGACGGTGCCGTCGGCCAGCTCGCCGCGCACCCGCACCGGTAGGTCGCCCTCGGCACCGTCCCACTGCTCCTGGTCGGTCTCGGCGATGCAGGTGACGTCGCCGGTGGCCTTGGCGGTGTAGGAGACGGTCATGCCCTTGGGGATCCAGCGCTTGCCGCGCGGGATGGTGACCTCGGCGAGGCCGCCCATCGCCATCTCGAGGCCGTTGCACAGCGCGATCGCATGGACCGTGCCGATGTGGTTCTGGACGCTGCGGCGCTTCGGGATGACGACCGAGGCGTAGTTGGGACGCAGCTCGATCACCCGCGGGTGGATCGAGGCGAAGTACGGCGCCTTCTGGCTGAACGCGATCGAGAAGACGCGCTTGCCGAGGGTGCCACCGACCACGGGCAGGTTCGTGGTCGTCTTCCAGAGGCTGTGGACCTGGGTCATGCGGCCTAGATTACTAGCCAGTAACCTTTGGCGCGAGACCCGGCTACGGCCGACCGCCCGCGCCGCCCCTCGGGCCGATCGAGATCGTGATCGGCAGGCCCGGCAGGTTGATCTCGACGCTCGCGCCCCGCTGGCCGTCGCCGGGCAGGGTCACCGTGACCGGTCCGGCGCAGATCCGGCGCCCGCCACAGTCCGTCGGGGTCGGCTTCGTCGTGGGCGGCACCTCCACCGGCGGCGGGACGGGCGGCGCGACCGGAGGCGCGGCCGGGACCTCAGCCTGGGACGGCGCCGGAGGGTCGCCGCCCGGATCCGTGCCCGGACCCGTGCCCGGATCCGTGGCCGGGTCCTTCCCGGCGGGCGGCGCGGCGGGCGGCTCCGGGTCGCGCGGCGGCGGGGAGGCGCCGGGCGCGGGGTCCCCGGGGCCAGGGTCCGCCGCGGGCGGGTCGGCCGGCGCCGGAGCGGGCGCGGGGCCACCCGGAGCAGCCTCTGCCGAGGCGCCGGGCGCCGGGGCCGGGTCGGCGGAGCTCGCCTCGGCCACCGGCCGCGAGGCCGCCGGCGACCGGTCGGCTCCGTCACGATCGACCAGGGCGAAGGCGCCGGCGGCGACGGCCGCCACGGCGACCGCGGCGGCGACCGCCACCACCGGGGCGCTCGATCCGCCGCCCGCCGCGGCACCCGAGGCACCAGCGGCACCGCCGCCCGGCGTACCGGCGGCGGCTCCGGCCGCGCCGGCCGCCGCTCCCCCGGCCAGCCAGGCCACGCCCTTCGCCCCGGCCGGCAGGGCCAGCAGCACGATGGGCAGGAGATGCGCGGCGAGCTTCTGGTTGACCCGGTCGACGACGAGGAAGGCCCGCTGGCAGTCGGCACAGCCGTCGAGATGGGCGCCGAACCGCTGCTCGGCCCGGGCACCGAGGTCGCCGCGGGCGTACTGGCTCATCCGGGTGTGCACCCAGCGGCACTGCTCGCGGTCCGGCTCGGGGCCGGCGTGCAGATCGAGGTAGGCGCGCTTGAGGCCCTCGCGGGCGCGGTGCGCGAGGGAGGAGACCGCACGCGGCTTGAGGTCCATCAGGGTCGCGACCTCGGCAGGCTTGCGCCCCTCGACCTCGACATGCCACAGCACCGTGCGCCAGCTCTCGGGGAGCGTGGCGAGGGCGTCGACCGCGACGGTCTCGTCCAGCGCCTCGACCGCCTCCTCCGGCGTGACCTCGCCGGTCTCGGCCTGCTCGAAGAGCCACGGCTGATCGGACGCGACCGACTCGCGCTGCGAGCGCAGGCCGTCGCGATAGCCGTTGCGGATGGTGACGTGCAGATAGGAGCGGAAGCTCGAGGTGGGCCCGCCGCCGGAGCTGAGCTGCCCAAGCACCCGGGAGAACGACTCCGCGACCAGCTCCTCGGCCGCGTCGGGGCCGACGAGGATCCGGGCCAGGTGGCGAGCGCCGTCGACGTGGTCGCGGTACAGCTCCTCGAACGCGCCGGTGTCGCCGGCGCGCACCCGGCCGAGGAGCTGCTCCTCCGGCGTGCGGGACGCGTCCTCGTCCATCCGGTCCTCCGGTCCTCGTGGTCTCGCCTACCTCGGTTCAACGACCGAGCACCGTCGATGATGCAACGATTCGGAAACTTTCGGAACTCGTCGCGAAAACCGCGTGATGTTCCGGTCCGCGCTCCGTCCGGTTCGGTGACTGCCCCGCCGGGGCGGACCGATCCCGAACGGAGACCGATGAGTACGACGCGTCCGGCCGTCACCGCGCTGCGCCCGTGGTCACTGGCCCGCCGGTCGGCGACGCTGCGCGAGCACGTGCGCGCGCGGCGGGTCATCGGCCTCCCGCACGAGGAGCTGTTCCTCGACGTACTCGACGGTGCGCTGGCCCGGACGCACCGGGTGCGACCCGAGGATCTCGACGTGTGGGCCCGGCTGGTCGCGCTGGTCGAGGAGCACCCGGAGCTGTCCCACACACTGCCGGCGTGCGCCGCGTCGGCCAACCTGGTCGGGCTCGCGCTGCTCGGCGACGCCGAGGACCACGCCGCGCTGTCCGGGCTGGTGGACGAGCTGGGGCACAAGCGGCTCGCCCGGCTGCAGCACCGCTACGGCACCGCGCTGGAGACCGACTCGCGGCTGCCGATGACGAGCGCCGCACTGCGCCGGATCCTCGCTCCCGGGCTCGCCCGCCGGCTGGCGGCGCACCCGCGGACCGCGTGCCGCAGCGGGACGATCGACGACACCTGCCTGCGTGCCGCGCACGCGCTGCTGCTCCAGGGGGTGAACCGTACCTGGACCGT
This sequence comes from Nocardioides sp. L-11A, assembly GCA_029961745.1. Lineage (NCBI taxonomy): Bacteria > Bacillati > Actinomycetota > Actinomycetes > Propionibacteriales > Nocardioidaceae > Nocardioides > Nocardioides sp. L-11A. The sequence continues at coordinate 1,199,168 of CP124680.1, read as the reverse complement.
GCCGCGGCTCGACTCCGTCGAGGAGTTCGTCGACATCGCCGCCCACGGCACCATCAACGAGTGGCGCCACCACGTCGCGATGATCATCGCGGACCCCTGGTCGCCCTACGTCGAGCGGATCATCGAGCTCGCCCGGCAGGTCGGGAAGTCGCATGCCGCACGGGTGATCACGGCCGTGGTCGCCCTGTGCCGCGACCAGGAGCTCGCGACCGGCGCGCTGGCGGTTCCCCACGCTCCCCATCCCGCGACCCGACGGTCGCGACATCTGGGCGGCAGGGCCGCCCCATGAGCTGCCGAGGCGGCTGCGGCGCCGATCCGACCCGGCTGGGGGGCGGGGCGGAGCGGCCGAGGTTCGAAGCATCTGGGGGGTGCTGCGAACCGGCGTCCTGAGTCATCAGGAGCCGACGTCGCCTCGGCGCACCACCGCGAGAGCGGGGGGCGGGTGCCGCCGGGGTTCCCTGGAGGGAGGGGAACCCCGGCGGCCACGTCGTCCCGACCGGGAGCGGCGGTGGTCGATCCCCGATACTCCTGGCATGCCCCGACGCCTCGCTCGTATCGCCGCCGTCCTGTCGCCCGTCCTGTCGGTCGTCCTGGTCGCGGGATGCGGCGGTGAGGGCGCCGCCCCGAGCGCGGCCGACGGCTCCGCGACCGGGCGCGGCGTACCGGCCGACGACCCGTGCCGCCTGCTCGACGACGGATCGGTCGAGGCTCTGCTCGGCACGGCCGTGGCCGGGGAGCCCCGGCACAGCACGGTCGCGGAAGGGGCGCGGACCTGCGCCTACGACGCTCCGGCGGGCGGGAGCCTCCAGGTGATCCGGCTGCCCGCGGACCTGTGGGCCCGCTCGCTGCCGGCCGCGGTCGCGGCGCTGCGGCAGGGTCCGCTGGCCCGCGAGCACCCCGAGCTGCTCGCCAAGGTCGACGAGGCGGCGGCGCTGATCGAGACCGGTGAGGTGATCGGCGCCGAGGAGGCGTGCGGCCACTTCAGCCGGATGCTGGAGATCCAGGGGCTGCCCGCGGGGCGTCGGCAGATCGTGAACCTCGCACCGAGCGCCGCGGCGCCGACCACCGTGAGCGGGCAGCAGTGCGTCGACGGCGTGTTCAGCAGCATCACGGTCGCGGGCGCAGACCTCCCCGCGCCCGAGATCGTGGAGGACGCGCTGAGCCGGGTGCGTTGACGCCCGGGGATCCGCCTCAGGCGCCGACCCTGGCCACCGCGAAGATCCGGCGGAACGGCAGCACCACGCCGTGCCCCTCGTCGGGGTACGCCGCGCGCAGGCGCGCCTTGAACGCGTCCTCGAAGCGCGGTCGCAGGTCGTCGGGCAGCGCCTGCAGGGTCGGACGCGCGCCGGTGCCGGACACCCAGGTGAAGACGGGGTCCGCCCCGTGCAGGACGTGCAGGTAGGTCGTCTCCCAGGCGTCGACCGTGCAGCCGAGGGCCTGGAGGGCCCGCAGGTAGGTCGCCGCCGGGTGGGCGGCGGGGCGCGCGACACCCGCGGTGTGGGCGGCGTACGGCGCCTCGGCCGCGAGCTCCGCGCGGATCTTGTGACTGGGCTCGTCATGGTTGCCGGGCACCTGGAACGCGAGCCAGCCGCCCGGGGCGACGGCGCGGACCAGGCCGGGGAGCAGGTCGAGGTGCTCGGGCAGCCACTGCAGGGTCGCGTTGGAGACGAGGACGTCGACACCGGCCGGCGGTGCGGCGGCCAGCCAGTCGCGGAGGTCTGCCCTGTGGAAGGCCACCCGCTCGGCGGCCGAACTGTCGGAGGCCACGCGGATCATGGCGTCACTGGAGTCGACACCGGTGATCGCCGCGGCCGGCCAGCGATCAGCGAGGAGGGAGGTGAGGTTGCCAGGTCCACACCCCAGGTCCACCACGACCCGGGGGTCGGCGGCAGCGACCCGGCCGACGAGGTCGAGGAAGGGGCGGCCCCGCTCGTCGGCGTAGGCCAGGTAGCGCTCAGGGTCCCAGGCGGGGCTCATCGACGGTGTGCTCCTTCCTGCAGGTGGTCGAGGATCCGCGTGGTGACGAGGTCCGGGCGCTCGAGCTGGAGGAAGTGGCCGGCACCGTCGACGACGGCCACGCGGCTGCCCTCCGGCAGGCGGTCGCCGATCCGTCCGGCCCAGCGCACGTCGAGGCATCCGTCGTCGGCGCCGTGCAGGTAGAGCAGGGGCACCCGGGGCTCGCGGGTCCAGTCGCGGGCCAGCGGCCGGTAGGACGTCGGCAGCCGGTGCGGCCGGGCCTGGGCCCGGTAGTAGCCGATCGCCGCACTCCGGTGGGCGGCGTCGGGCATCGCGGCGGCGAGATGCGCGAGGTCCTCGGTGGCGTCGTGGCCCGGCGACCAGCGGCGCCACAGATGGGCGACCAGGGCGTCGAAGCGGCGTTCCGGCAGGCGCGGCAGCTGGTTGAACATCGTGTACCAGCTCAGGCCCGCCTGGCGCGGCAGGATGCGCAGCCAGCGGGCGAGGTCGTCGCGGCGCGGGTTCATCACGGAGAAGGGAGGGACGGCCAGCGACACGATCGCGCCGAAAGGGTTGGCCGACGAGGCGGCGACCCCGTTCGCGGTGATCGCACCCCAGTCGTGCCCGACGAGCGCGGCCCGGCCGTCGCCGTCGTACGCACGGTGCAGGGCGAGGACGTCGTGCATGAGGGCCGGAACGTGGTAGCTGCCGTCGGCGGGGAGCCCGCTGGGCGCGTAGCCGCGGGTGAACGGCGCGACGACGCGATAGCCCGCATCGGCGAGCGCCGGGCCGAGGTGACGCCAGGTATGGGCGGTGTCCGGGAAGCCGTGGACCAGGACCGCGAGCGGACGATCCCGGTCGTCGAGCTCGCCCCAGGTCAGGCTGGCCAGGGCGACCGGGCCGAGGTCGATGACGTGCTCCTTCACGGGGCCGACCCTACGCTCACTTTATCTTGACATCAAGATTCTCGACCGGTCGGATAAGATGGCGACCGTGCGGGACGAGGTGGACGAGCTGATCGAGGCATGGGCGCGCGAGCGCAGCGACCTCGACCTCGGTCCGGTGTCCGTCTTCAGCCGGATCTCCCGACTGGCCCACCACGTCGACCGGGCCCGGCGCGACGCGTTCACGACCCACGACATCGAGTCCTGGGAGTTCGACGTGCTGGCGGCACTGCGCCGGGCCGGCGAGCCCTACGAGCTCTCCCCCGGCCGGCTGCTGCGCGAGACCCTGGTGACGAGCGGGACGATGACCAACCGGGTCGACCGGCTGGCGACCCGTGGCCTCGTCGAGCGCCACCCCGACCCGTCGGACCGCCGCGGGGTGCTGGTGCGGCTCACTCCGGAGGGCAAGGACGCCGTCGACGGCGCCTTCGCCGCCCTGCTCGATGCCGAGCGGGAGCTGCTGACCGGGCTGTCGGAGTCGGACCAGACCGATCTCGCCGGTCTGCTGCGCCGGCTGCTCGTGCCCTTCGCGGGCTGACCCCGACCCGCGCTGTCGGCGAGGGCGGCGCGGTCAGCGGCGGAGCTTCGCCGCACGGATCGAGATGCAGCACGCGACGCGGTCACCCGCGCCGTACACGATCGAGGCGCGACCCCGGGCGTCGGAGCCGACCATCGGGTTCGAGGCCCGCCCGGGGAGGCGGCGTGCCTCGCCCCAGGCACCGGAGGCCGCACGGTGCCTGACCAGGGCCAGCGGCCAGCGCTTCTCGGATCGGTACTGCTGCTCCCAGGTGAGGGTCGCGTCGCCGCCCGCACCCACCTCGAGCTGGGGCAGGAACAGGCTGTAGCCGTACGCCGGGAACGGGCCGGTGGCGTTCTCCCGCGCCCACGGCGCCCCCGGAGCCTCCTGGATCGCCAGGTAGGGCAGCACGGTCCCGTTGCGACTGTCGACCTCCTCGCCGTAGATCACCGCCCGCCCGGTCTCGGCGATGCCGACATCGGTCGCGTTCTGGGGCGTCTGGAGGTCCCCCACGACGACCTGCTCGGTCGGCCCCCATCCACCGTCCGCGGCGCGGTGCCGGGCGAAGATGGTCGTGCTGTCGCGCCACACGGCCACCAGGCGACCGTCCCGCGTCGTCGCGACCGACGGCTGGTCGAGCGGACCCTCGGCCATGGTCTGCTGGCTCCAGCCCGTGGCGGGCCCCCGGGACGCGAGCCGGACCCGACTGCTCGCCGGTCCGGCACCCGCCCTGATCTCGTCCCAGGCGATCGTGGCCACGCCGCGGTCGTCGATGGCCGGCTCGCTCGCCCGGGCGTCGGGCCGCCAGGCCGGGTCGACATCGAGACGCTGCGCGGTCTCCCACCCGCCGCCGGGGGCCCGGTACGCCGCGTGGAGGGTGAAGTCGGTGACCTTGACGTCGAAGTGGCCGGCCCAGTGGACGACGGCGTACCCGTTGCCGGAGACCGCGATCCGGGGGAAGCCGGTGCGATCACCCTTGGCGGACAGGGTCCTCGGCTTGGACCAGCCGCGCTTCCCCTTGCTCGAGACGGTCCGGACCACGACGCTCTTCCCCTTCGACTGGGTCCACACGACGGTGACCCTGCCCCGGTCGTCGATCGCGATGTCGTTGGTGCCGGCGTAGTTGCGCAGTCCCTTCCAGGAGAAGGTGCCGCTGAGCGTGTGCGGTCGGCCCCACGCGCCGTTGGGCGCCCGGCGCGCCACCCGGACCCGGCGCTGCTCCCCGTTGCCGTCGACCCAGGCCGCCGCACCGGCGCCCTTGGCGTTGACGTCGTAGCTCCAGAAGTTGGTCGAGAAGAGGGTGCTGCGGGCGACGTTGACGCTCTTCCACCCGCCGGCGGCCGACGCCGCGCCGGCCCGGCCCAGCGACAGCGGGCCGAGTGAGAGGACGAGAGCGACGACGAGGCCGGTCGCCACCATGAGCGCCGCGCGGCGCCCCGCGCGCGGACGGACGCCGTGCAGCATGCTGGATCGGGTCATGCTCGCAACCTTCCCAGAAGCGATCGGTCGAACCGCGGGCCGGCGCGCGTGACTAGCCCAGTACCTCGGCGGCCTCGAGCCACTCCAGCTCGGCGGCATCCTTCTCCTCCTGCAGGGCGGCGAGCTCGGTGCCGATCGCGGTCAGCCGCTCGGGGTCGGTCGCGTGGGCCGCGAGGTCGGCGGTCAGCTCCGCCTCGCGGGCGGCGAGTCGCTCGAGGACCTTGTCGAGACGGGCGACGGTCTTCCGCGCGGCCCGCTCCTCCGCGGAGCCGGCCTTGGCCTTCGGCGGAGTCACTCCTCCGCCGGCACCCGACGACACGGACGTGGCAGGCGCGGCGGGAGGGGTCGGCGCGGCGACGTCGAGATGCATCGCCGCCGCCCTCCGCTCCAGGTACTCGTCGACGCCGCGAGGCAGCATCGAGACCTGCCCGTCGCCGAGCAGGGCCCAGACCGAATCGGTGACCCGCTCCAGGAAGTACCTGTCGTGGGAGACGACGACGAGGGTGCCGGGCCAGCCGTCGAGGAAGTCCTCGAGGACGTTGAGGGTCTCGATGTCGAGGTCGTTGGTCGGCTCGTCGAGGAGCAGCACGTTGGGCTCGGTCAGCAGCAGCCGGAGCAACTGGAACCGGCGCCGCTCGCCACCGGAGAGGTCACCGATCCGGGCGGTCAGCTTGTCGCCGGTGAACCCGAAGCGCTCGAGCATCGAGGTGGCGCTGATCTCGCCGTCGGCGGTCTTCGTGACGCGCCGGATCGACTCGACGGTGGCCAGCACCCGGGCCTCCGGGTCGTCGACCTCGACGTCCTGGGTGAGGTGCTGGAGGGCGACGGTACGGCCGTGGCGCACCTTGCCGACACGGGGGGCCGCCTCGCCGGAGAGCAGGGAGAGCACCGAGGTCTTGCCGGCGCCGTTGACGCCGACCAGGCCGACCCGGTCCCCGGGCCCGAGGCGCCAGGTGGCGTGGGAGAGCAGCTGACGGGTGCCCCGCGCGAAGTCGACGTCCTCGACGTCGATGACGTCCTTGCCCAGCCGCTGGGCGGCGAACCGCTGCAACTCGAGGCGGTCGCGTGGTGGCGGCACGTCCTCGATGAGCGCGTTGGCGGCGTCGATGCGGAACTTGGGCTTCGAGGTACGCGCTGGGGCGCCGCGCCGCAGCCAGGCGAGCTCCTTGCGGACCAGGTTCTGCCGGCGCTGCTCGGAGGCGGCGGCCTGGCGCTGGCGCTCCGCCTTGGCGAGTACGAAGGCGGCGTACCCGCCCTCGTAGGTGTCGACGACGCCGTCGTGGACCTCCCAGGTCTGCTGGCACACGGCATCGAGGAACCAGCGGTCGTGGGTGACGACGACCAGCGCGGAGGGCCGCGCGGCGAGGTGGGCGGCCAGCCAGGCGACCGCCTCGACGTCGAGGTGGTTGGTCGGCTCGTCGAGCACGACCAGGTCGTGGTCGCCCAGCAGCAGGCCGGCCAGGGCGCATCGGCGGCGCTCGCCGCCGGAGAGGCCGTGCACGGCGCGGTCGAGATCCACGCCCGCCAGCAGCACGTCCACGATCTCGCGCAGCCGCGCGTCGGCCGCCCACTCGTGGTCGGCCTTGCCCTGGAGCACGACCTCGCGCACGGTGTGGCTGTCGTCGAAGTCGTCGTGCTGGGACAGCACGCCGACCAGGAGCCCCCGCTGGCGCGAGACGCGTCCCTCGTCGGGCTCCTCGGTGCCCGTCATGATGCGCAGCAGCGTCGTCTTGCCGTCGCCGTTGCGGCCCACGATGCCGATCCGCTCGCCCTCCCCGACGCCGAGCGAGACGTCGGCGAGCAGCGGGCGGACGCCGTACGACTTCGAGACCCGCTCCAGGTTGAGCAGGCTGCGCGGCTCAGGCATAGGTCACCACGTGGGCACCGGCGACGGGGCCGGGGGCGAGCGTGCAGCGCAGGCCCTGCTCGGTCAGCTCCGCGACGGTGGTCCGCGCCTCCTCGACGTCCTCGTGCAGGACGAGGAGGGTCGGCCCGGAACCGGAGAGGAGGACGCCGTCGGGCGCCATGCTGCGCAGCCGCACCTCGACATCGACCAGGTCGGGACGCAGGTCCCGGGCGGCGGGCCACAGGTCGTTGGCGAGCAGGTCGCCGATCTCGTCGGTGTAGCCGGTGCCGAGCGCGGCGATCAGGTCGTCCGGGATCGGCGGCGCGGCGGGAGCGTCGGGTGACAGCTCGTCGAAGTGACCGTAGACCGCGGGCGTGGAGAGGCCCTCGTCGGAGAGCACCACGACCCACCACACCGAGCTGGCGTCGGCGACGGGGCTGACGACCTCGCCGTGGCCGGTGCCGAGGGCGGTGCCACCGAGCAGCGCGAACGGTACGTCGCTGCCGAGCGTGCCGGCGATCCGGAGCAGGTCGTCGTCGGAGGTCTGCAGGTCCCAGAGCCGGTCCAGCGCCAGCAGGGTGGCGGCCGCGTCGGCGGATCCGCCGGCCATGCCGCCCATGACCGGGATCCCCTTGGCGATGGTGATCCGGGCGGCCCGGTCGATGCCGTGGTGGGCGGTCAGCGCCCAGCCGGCGCGGACGGCGATATTGGTGTCGTCGAGGGGGACGCCGTCGATCGGCTCGGTCATCGCGACCGACCAGTCGTCGGCCTCGGCGACGGTGACGTCGTCGTACAGCCCGACGGCCTGGTAGACCGTCGCGAGGACGTGCTTGCCGTCCGGCCGCAGCCCGCCGACTCCGAGGTGGAGGTTGATCTTCGCGGGGGCCCGCACCGTCACCTGCGTCATGCACTCTCCCCTGCGTCGGGACTCTCCTGGAGGGCGACCGTGATCGCCACGAACTCGTCGATGCCGAGCGCCTCGCCGCGGGTCAGCGGGTCGATCCCCGCCGTCCGCAGGGCGGCCTCCGCCTTCTCGGCGCCACCGGCGATCGCGCGCAGCGCGCCGCGCAGCGCCTTGCGCCGCTGGGCGAACGCGGCGTCGATCACCGCGAACACCTGCTCCCGCGCCACCCGGTCGGTCGGCGGCTCGCGCCGGGTCCAGGCGACCAGGCCCGAGTCGACGTTGGGGGCCGGCCAGAAGACGTTGCGCCCGATCGCGCCCGCCCGGCGTACGTCGGCGAACCAGGCCGCCTTCGCCGAGGGGATGCCATAGGTCTTCGATCCCGGTGCCGCCGCCAGCCGGTCGGCGACCTCGGCCTGCACCATCACCAGGCCGTGCTCCAGCGACGGCAGCAGGGCCAGCAGATGCAGCAGGACCGGCACGGAGACGTTGTAGGGCAGGTTGGCCACCAGGGCCCGCGGTGGCGGACCGGGCAGCTCGGTCACGCTCAGGGCATCGGCGAGCACGACCCGGAACCGCTCGGCCTGGCCGGGCGCGAAGGCGCCGATGGTGGCGGGCAGCTCCCCGGCCAACAGCGGGTCCACCTCGATCGCGGTCACCTCGGCGCCGGCCTCGAGCAGCGCCAGCGTCAGCGACCCCAGCCCCGGGCCGACCTCGACCACGACCTCGTCCGCGGCGACGCCGGACTCGCGCACGATGCGGCGCACCGTGTTGGCGTCGATGACGAAGTTCTGGCCGCGCTGCTTGGTCGGGCGCAGTCCGAGCCGCGCCGCCAGCTCCCGAACCTCCGCCGGGCCGAGCAGCCGCGGAGCGGAGGTTTCAGGCATGGGGCCCAGGCTATCGGCTCCGCTCCCGGTCAGCGGGGCAGACCGAGCTTGGCGGCACAGCCGGGCCATGCGCCGTACCCGCCGGACCGGTCGCGCAGCCGCGTGGCGATGGCGATCTGGGTCTCGCGGGAGGCCTGATGGGGGTAGCCGGTGCCGCCGTTGGCACGCCAGGTGCCGAGGCTGAACTGGAGGCCGCCGTAGTAGCCGTTGCCGGTGTTGATCCGCCAGTTGCCACCGGACTCGCACTGGGCGAGGCGGTCCCACACGGTGTTGCCGGACTCGATCACCGGCTTGGTGCCGACCTTGACGACCTCGGGAGTCGGCTCGCGGGTCACCGTCGCGGTCAGGACGACGCGGCGCACGACGGTGCCGTTGCGTACGGTCACCCGGTAGGTGACGTCGCGGGCACCGTCGACCCCGGGGGTCTCGACCTCGGTCTGGCCCTCGTAGAGCGCGTCGTCGGAGACCTTCTCGACGGGCGCGGCGACCCGCTCGCCGGTCACGCTGCGCTCGCGCTTCTCGATGTCGGTGAAGACGATCCGGTCGCCGGCCGCGAGCGCGGTCCCCCGCGCCGGGCGCACCTTGTCGTGCTCGTCGAGCTGGACGCCGACCTGGGCCAGCGCGTCCTCGACCGTGAGCGCGGGCAGCTGCTGGGTGACCGGCTTCGCACCGGCGAGGACGAACGTGAGCTCCTTGGGCGTGACGACCTCGATCTCCGCGCCGCCGCGGTCGATGTCGGCGGAGCGGCTGGTGGAGAGCCGGCCGTCGGCGTAGGGGGTGCCGATCTCGGCGAGAGCTCCCTCGACGTCGGTGGCGGTCACCCAGTGCGTGCTGGTCGCGCCGTCGACGGTCAGCTCGACCGGGCGGCTGAACAGCACGGCGATCCGGTCGCCCGCCTCGATCCGCTCGTCGGGTCCGGGCTCGACGATGTCGCGCTCGGACACCTCGATGCCCTCCTCACGAAGGACGTCGCCGACGGTGGCGCCCATCGTGGTGACCGCACGCTCCTCGCCGTCGACGGAGAGCCGCACGTCGGTGGTCATCGTGGAGTAGCCCCAGGTGACCGCGGCGACGGTGACGAGGACCGCGACGACCGTTCCGGCGAGGGCCTTGCGGCTGTGGGCGAGCCTGAGGAGGGAGGCCTTGAGGTTCCGGCCGTGGGTCAGCCGGGCGAGCTGGGGGTGCGCAAGTCGCACGATTCTCCGAACGTCGTACTGCCCGGGCCTCGGTCGACCAGCCCGACCGACCCCCGGCCGCGTGCCGCGGCGGGTGTCGGACCCTGCGTGAGCTGGCCGGAGAACTGCCTCCGATCCCGGCCGTCAGCCATCCACGAGAGCAGGGCACGACCGTCGATGGCAACTTGGCGAGGGCCCTCAGCGCGCCGTCGGGTGACCTGTTTCACGCCGCCGCGCCCCATCCGCCCCACCTGTCACACTCCCCAGGAGCCTCCGAAGGCGGTCTCGGTGGTGGCGTCGATGGCGGCACACAGCTCCGTCACGTCGTCCCCGCGCTCGGCGGCCATCGCGCGCACCGTCAGCGGGACGAGGTACGACGCGTTGGTGCGGCCGCGGAAGGGCGACGGGGTGAGATAGGGCGCGTCGGTCTCGACCAGCACCCGGTCGCGGGGCACGATCCGCAGCGCCTCGCGCAGCGGCGCGGCGTTCTTGAAGGTGACCGTCCCGGCGAAGGAGAGGTAGGCCCCCCGGTCGAGGCAGGCCCGGGCGAAGTCCGCGTCGCCGGAGAAGCAGTGCATCACCCACCGGTCCGGAGCGCCCTCGCCGTCGATCACCTCGAGCACCTCGTCGTGGGTCTCCCGGTCGTGGATGACGAGGGTCTTGTCGAGCCGCTTGGCGATGTCGATGTGGCGCCGGAACGACTCCGCCTGCACGGCGCGGCCCTCGGCGCCGGTGCGGAAGGCGTCGAGGCCGGTCTCCCCCACCGCCCGCACCCGGTCATGGGCTCCGGCGAGCCGCTCGATCTCCTCCCACGCCGCCTCCAGCGCCGCGCGACCGTCGCGCTCGAGGATCCGCGGCGCCTCGTTGGGATGCAGGGCGACGCCGGCGACGAGCTCAGGGTGCTCCGCGGCGGCGGCCACCGCCCACCGGGCACCGGGGAGGTCGCAGCCGATCTGCACGATCCGGGGTACGCCGACCGCGGCGGCCGCATCGATCGCCTCCCGGGTGTCCCATGCCTCGCCCCCGCGACCGATGTCGAGGTGACAGTGGTTGTCGACGACGGGGTGCGGCAGGGGCTCCGGGACGGGCGGGCGCTCGTCGGTGCTCACGACGCCGGGGTGCCCACGCGGTCGAGGACGGCCTCGACCAGCGCGTCGGGGGCCTGGGTGGGGATCCAGTGGGAGACGCCGTTGAGCTCGACGAAGCGGTAGGGCGCGTCGACCCAGCGGACGGTGTGCTCCGCACCCCAGCGGGCCAGTGCCACGTCCTGGTCGCTCCAGACCAGGGTCGTCGGCACGGTGACCCGGGCGCGCATGTCGCGCGGGTCGTTGAACGGCAGGGCGCGGTACCACCCCAGCGCGTGCGGCAGCGCCCCGGACTCGACGATCTCGGTGCGCACCCGGTCCACGTCGGCTCGGGTCATGCCGGCGTGCCTGAGCTGCCGGTCGGACGCCGAGCGGACCCGCCCGAGCAGCGTCTCGGGCAGGACCGGGAGCTGGAAGGCCAGCATGTACCAGGACTTCAGCAGCTGGCCCGAGCGCACGAGCGAGGACACGAAGGCGCCCGGGTGGGGCACCGAGACGGCGGTGAGGGTGCGGACCCGGTCGGCGTGGTGCTGGGCGAGGGCCCAGGCGACGATCGCACCCCAGTCGTGGCCGACGACGTGGACGGCACCGCCCGGCCCGGCGACGGCGTCGATCACGGCGACCGCGTCCTGCGCGAGCAGTGAGACCCGGTAGTCGCGACGCCGTGGCGGTCGGGCCCGGGGCGCGTAGCCACGCTGGTCCATCGCGATGGTCCGATAGCCCGCGGCGTGGAGCTGCGGAGCCACCAGACGCCAGGACGTCGCCCGCTCGGGGAACCCGTGCAGGAGCAGGATCGGCTCGCCGTCGATCGGGCCGGCGTCGAGGACGTCGAAGACCAGTCCGTCCCGCTCGACCGTCGTGATCCGTGCCGTCGGCTCAGCCATCGATGTGCACCACCTGGTAGACGTCGCGTTTGGGGAGTCCAGCCTGCCCGGCCACCACCGCGATCGCCTCCTTGCGTCGCATGCCGGACTCCTCGAGCTCCGCGACCGCGGCGCGCAGGCTGTCGGGGTCGGTCGCCACCGCCGCTCCGGGGACGGCGCCCGCGACGACGATCGTCACCTCGCCGCGGACCCCCTGGGCGGCCCAGTCGACGAGGGCGGCGAGCCCGTCACGGCGTACCTCCTCGTGGGTCTTGGTCAGCTCACGGCACACCACGGCGGCGCGCTCGGGGCCGAACGCGTCGCGCATCGCCGCGAGCGCGGCCGCGGTGCGGTGCGGCGCCTCGAAGAAGACCATCGTGCGCTGCTCCCCGGCCAGGTCGGCGAGCCGGCGCCCGCGCTCCCCCGCCTTGCGCGGCAGGAAGCCCTCGAAGCAGAACCGGTCGACCGGCAGCCCGGACACGGCGAGCGCGGTCAGCACCGCGGACGGGCCGGGGACGGCGGTGACCCGGATGTCGGCCTCGACGGCCGCGGCGACGAGCCGGTAGCCCGGGTCGGACACGCTGGGCATCCCCGCGTCGGTCACCAGCACCACCCGCTCGCCGGCGACGAGCGCCTCGACGAGGGACGGCGTGCGCGCGGCCTCGTTGCCCTCGAAGTAGGACACCACCCGCCCGCCCAGCTCGATGCCGAGGTCGGCCACGAGGCGGCGCAGGCGGCGGGTGTCCTCGGCCGCGACGACGTCGGCCGTGGCCAGCTCGGCCGCGAGCCGCGGCGGCGCGTCGCCGACCTGGCCGATCGGCGTACCCGCCAGCACCAGGACTCCACTCACGTCCCGATCCTCGCACGGCGCCGCCCCCTCCCGAGCCCGCACCCTCCCCTCCCCGATGTGGGTAGCAACGTGTGTAGACCGATGTGTGAGGAGGTGTGTCATGGCGACGAATCTCGCCCTCGACCCTCAGCTGATCGACGTCCTCGAAGCCAGCGGAGCGCGCACCAAGAAGGAAGCGGTCACGATCGCGCTGCGGGAGTACCTCGCCGTTCGTGAACGGGCCACGATCGTCGACCTCTTCGGCACCATCGAGTGGGACACCGGGTTCGACCACCAGGCGGCTCGGCGATCGCGTGACCGCAAGCTCGGCCTCGCCGACTGACCGGGTCGCCGATGTCGCTGCTCGTCGACACGAGTGTGTGGTCCCTGGCATTCCGTCGTGACGCCTCGCCGGATCTCTCCGAGGTCGCCGCGCGACACGACCCCCTCTCCCTGTGGCAGGCCCCTTGACCCCGATCACCGGCACGTAGGCTTCGGCACCGTGACCGTCATCGGCCTCTCCCGCACCGCGCTCGGCCGGCGGGTGCCACTGGCGGTGGAGCGGGCGATCAGCCCGATCCGGCGGCTCTCGGGGCGCGACCGGCTGCTCGGCTGGCTCGGGCCGATCGGGCTGACGCTGCTGGCGTTCGGGCTGCGCGTGGTCGGGCTCGGAAACCCGCACCGCTTCGCGTTCGACGAGACGTACTACGCCAAGGACGCCTGGTCACTGCTCAACAACGGCTACGTCCAGACCTACCTGAGCGACGCCGACGGCAACACCAAGACCGACATCAACGCCGACATCCTCGCCGGCCACACCCAGGGGGTGTGGACCGGAGACCCGTCGCTCGCCGTGCACCCCGACGTCGGCAAGTGGCTGATCGCCCTCGGCGAGAAGGCCTTCGGGATGGACCCCTTCGGCTGGCGGATCGCGTCGGCCGTCGCGGGCGCGCTGATGGTGCTCGTCATGTGCCGCCTGGCGCGACGGATGACCGGCTCGACGATGCTCGGCTGCATCGCCGGCGCCCTGCTCATGCTCGACGGCCTGCACTTCGTGCTCTCCCGGCTGGCGCTGCTCGACATCTTCTTGGCGCTCTTCCTGCTGTGCGGCGTGTCCTGCCTGGTGGCCGACCGCGACTGGCACCGGGCGCGCCTGGCGAAGCGGGCCCGACGTACGCCGGACGGCGTGGCATTGACCGGATGGGGGCCGCTGGTCCTGTTCCGTCCGTGGCTGCTGGCGGCCGGCGGGTGCTTCGGGCTGGCCGTGGGCACCAAGTGGACGGCGCTCTACCCGCTCGCCGCGCTCGGTGTCCTGTGCTGGCTCTGGAGCGCCGGCGCGCGCCGCTCGCTCGGCGTCCGGTGGGCGCTGGTGAAGGGCGCGATCATCGACGGCATCCCGGCCTTCCTGTCCCTGGTCGTGGTGGCGCTGCTCGTCTACATCGCCACCTGGGGCGGCTGGCTGGCCCACGCCGACAAGTACGAGGAGAGCCTGAGCGCGACGCAGTACCGGCAGTACACCGGCCAGGGGCACTGCGCGAAGGACGACGACGCCTACGTCGCGACCGACCTCGACACGACGAGGAAGTGGCCGACGGCGACCGAGAAGGACGCGAGCGGACTGGGTGAGGCGTGGCAGTCGCTGCGCTCGCTGTGGTACTACCACCAGGACGTCTACACCTTCCACACCCACTTCCTGAACTGCTCCACGCACTTCTACGAGTCCAAGCCGTCGAGCTGGCTGCTCATCAACCGGCCGGTCGGCGTCGCGGTCACCAACGACATCTCGCCCGACGCCCCGGGCTGCGACGCGCCCGCCGGCAGCGACTGCATCAAGCAGGTGCTGCTCCTCCCCACGCCCGTGCTGTGGTGGGGCGGCGTAGTGGCGCTGCTGTTCGCGGTGGTGATGTGGATCGGCGCCCGCGACTGGCGCTACGGGCTGACCGTCGTGGGCGCGCTGTCCGCATGGCTGCCGTGGATGATGTACGACGACCGGCCGATCTTCCTCTTCTACGCGATCGCGATCCTGCCGTTCACCGTGCTGGCCCTGACCCTCGCCATCGGGGCGCTGATCGGGCCCTCGCGCGCACCCTCAGCCCGGCGTACCGCGGGCGTCATCGTGAGTGGGGCGTTCGTCGTCCTCACCCTGGTGAACTTCGCCTGGTTCTGGCCGATCTGGACCAACCAGATGCTGACGCACAGCGAGTGGCTGGACCGGGTCTGGTTCTCGCGCTGGGTCTAGCGCCCGGTGGCCGGGGTACCGCCCACGGATGGTCGTATGGTCGCCGGACGGCTCACCCGACGAGGGTGTTCCCCTCGTCGCAGGCGGTGCAGCTCCACCACTGGACGATGACCTCGCCGTCCGCCCCGAGGGTGCGGGGGCCGGGCACATGCGCGGTGGTGGCCCCGCAGGACAGGCAGGCGAGCAGCCTCCGCTGCCCCACCGTCGGCTCGGGCGGCGGCTCGGGCGGCGGCCCGGGCGGCGGCCCGGGCGGCGGCGCAACCGCGGCTTCGGGATCGACCGTCAGCAGCGCACGGATCTCGGGGCGCATCACGCGGGCGAGAGTAGGACTGGGGTGGGTCACGACCAGCCGGGCGCGCTGGGTGGCCGCCCGGCCCCGACAGGTCAACAGGGCGGTGATGCCCGCACTGTCCATGAACCGCACCCGGGTCAGGTCGACCGCGACCCTGCGCGGGTGGCCGCGCAGGCAGACGTTGACCGCTCCTTCCAGGACGGCGGTCGTCGTCACGACCAGATCGCCCTCGACGAGGAGAGTGGCGGCGTCGGGCCCGCCTGTGGACGTGATGGAGC
This sequence comes from Nocardioides sp. L-11A, assembly GCA_029961745.1. Lineage (NCBI taxonomy): Bacteria > Bacillati > Actinomycetota > Actinomycetes > Propionibacteriales > Nocardioidaceae > Nocardioides > Nocardioides sp. L-11A. The sequence continues at coordinate 1,183,877 of CP124680.1, read as the reverse complement.
ATTCGGACAGCCGCTCGGCCACGTGCATCGCCTGGTTTCCTGGAGAGTCGTACGACCAAAGGTGGAGACACCATGGATGGCGAGACGCGTGAAGCCCCTGGGTGCCCACGACGCTACGCCGCCGAGGGGCAGGAAGCCAGCCCCCCAGACGATCGGCCCGCGCTGACGACGGCGTAGGCCCGCACCGCAACCCGACGAGGAGGAACCATGGGAACCTGCAGCACCTGCGGGAACGACTACGACAAGACGTTCGCGGTGGAGACCGCGGACGGCACGCATCTCACCTTCGACAGCATCGAGTGCGCCGCACACCTGATCGCCCCGGTCTGCGCCCATTGCGACTGCCGGATCCTGGGGCATGGCATCGAGGCGGCCGGGACGATCTACTGCTGCGCGAACTGCGCCCAGCACGCCGGCGTGGAGGGCGCCCGGGACCGGGTGGCGACCTGAGCCTTCGGGGCGACCCGGCGGATCCGGGGTGGACCCGCGACCGCGAGCACCGCCGTGACGGCCGCTCGCTGGATGACGGAGGCCGGGGCCGGGTCGCGGGGGTCTTCCGGCCGCGGGTGCGTGGCCGGTTGGGTTCGGAGAGGCAGCGACGAGGACGGCGGGCGCGGGGCTGGATCCGTCGGTCGGGTTGCGGTCCGGTGGGCGGGATCGGCTGGTGTCGTTCTTCTTTGCCCGGTCGTCTTCCTGGGGCTGTGCTCGGGCTTCGGCCGGGTGCGCGGTTGCGTTCCGAAAGGCAGCGACGAGAACGCGGGGACGGGACTGGGTTCGGCGGTCGGGTTGCGGTTCGCGGGTCGGCTGGTCAGGCACTTCTGTCACCGATCGTGACGTTGGTTCTCCACACCCCCGGGATCGGGTTTCGCCTGTCCACAGGCGGGTTTGCGACACTGTGAAGTGTCGTGGGCAGGTGGGAGAATCCAGTCATGGATCTCGCCACCGACGCCCGTTCGACAGCCTCGCTGCTGTCCGGGCTGCGCGCCGAGGTCGAAGGCCGGGAAGCCTCCCTGGTCCGTGAGTGGTCCGGCATCGTCGAATGGGCCAGCGACCACGTGATCGCCGGCCCCGAGGGGGTCGCGACCATCACCGAGGGCTACCTCGACACCGGCATCCCGATCGCCGGGCCCGGTGCACCGTTGGTGTCGGAGTTCGGATTGATGGAACTCGTCGCGGTCCTCGGCAGGTCCCCGGACGGCGGGAAGGCGTATGTCGGGCGGGTGATCGAGTGCGCCTGGCGACTCCCCCACGTCTACAACGCCGTCACCTCGGGCCGGTTGGCGCCGTGGCGGGCCGAACGGATCGCCGACCTCACCCACCCCCTCTCGGCTGAGGCAGCCGCGTACGTCGACCGGCAGCTCTGGGACGCCTCCGGCGTCGGCTGGGCCCAACTCGAACGCCTGGTCGCCGAAGCGGTCATCCGGTTCGACCCCGAACGCGCGGAAGCAGACCGGCAGACCGCTGCCGATGGTCGGCACTTCGACATCAGCGCTGTCGACGAGCACGGCCTGGTCCACCTCGACGGCCTCCTCGACGCTGCCGACGGACACGACCTGAACCTCGCCGTCGCCCGACGCGCGGAAGTCCTGGGCCGACTCGGTGACGACAGTTCTCTGGATGTGCGGCGATCGAAGGCCGCCGCCGAGCTCGCGAGGCAGGACCTCGCCCTGGACCTGCTCATCCCCGACCCCGACACCGGAGAAGTCGTGGACACCGTGCCGGGTCGCAAGGTGGTCCTCAATGTCCACGTCGCCGACACCACTTTGATCGGCCAGAACCCGTTCGCGAACCCGGTGGGACGGTGGGAGGAGGGCCGCTGCCCGATCACCTCGACCCAGATCCGCGAATGGGTCCGCGCCCGGCACACCACGGTGATCGTGCGTCCGGTGATCGACCTGGCCGACCATGTCCCCGTCGGGTCCTATGAGATCCCCGACCGCCACCGCACCCGGGTGGTGCTGCGGGACCAGACGTGTCGGTTCCCGCACTGCACCCGACCCGCCCAAGCCTGCGACATCGACCACACCCGCCCATATGGCGAGGGCGGACCCACCTGTCCGTGCAACGAGGTCGCGTTGTGCCGCCGGCACCACCGCGCCAAGACCCACTCCACCTGGCGCTACGACACCGTCACGCCCGGCACGTATGTGTGGACCAGCCCCAACGGGCACCGGTTCCGGGTCGACCACCGCGGCACCCACCCCATCCAGACCACCTCGCCACCCGACGAGTAGCCACCCCGCCCCACACCCCGCAGCGCGCTGGCGCGGCGGGGACATCGGCATGTCAGCATCCGCTGATGGAGCAGATGGCGCGCGCATCGGGCATCGCCCCCGCCGGCCGGCCGACGAGAGCACCGGTCGCGTCGTGCCGACCGGTGGCCGCCACCCGAACGCGACCACCCACCCGAGCCGACCGCGAGCGCAGCAGCGCGGCGCGACGAAGGAGCGACGCGCTCGCGCCCTCCAGAGATCCACAAGGCCACGGCGCGAACGCCGCACGAGGAGGCGCAGCGAGCGAGGAACGAGCGACCGGAGCCGACGACGAGCGACGCTTCGCGTCGTGCCGACCGGTGGCCGCCACGCGAACGCGACCACCCACCCGAGCCGACCGCGAGCGCGGCAGCGCGGCGCGACGAAGGAGCGACGCGCTCGCGCCCTCCCACTCAGTGGTGTCGGAGCGCGTCGATCAGCTCGTCCTTCTTCATCGACGAGCGACCCTCGATGTCGAGTTCGCCGGCGCGCTTGCGCAGCTCATCGACCGTCCAGTCCTCGTAGTCGCCGGCCTTGCCACCGCGGCGGCCGACCGTGCTGGCACCCTCCGAAGCCATGGCGTTGGAGATCCGGGCGGCCTTCTCCTTGCTGGCGCCGTCCTTGCGGATCTCTTCGTAGGCGTCCGGGTTCTTGATGCCGGGTCCGTGCTTCTTGCCGGGCATGTCTCCTCCTCCGGCGGTCGCTGTAGGTGGTCATCCCGGCGTTACCCGCGCAGCGGCGCAAGAGACGCCTCGGCTGCGATCCGGACCTCGCCGGCGTCGGTGTCGAGGTCGACGCCGGGGCCGAGATCGACGACCCGGGCGTGGCGGTGCAGCCAGCCCACGACGGCCGCGACGGCGGCGGGGCCGGGCTCGCTGCTGCGGTCGTAGCCGAACAGTGCGCCCGGGCGGCCGGGGCCGACGAGCAGGGCGGTGACCCGGTGCTCTCCGGGCGCTCCCGGAGCGCCGACCAGACGCAGGTCGAGCAGCTGGGACCGGCGGGGCAGGGCGGCACAGCGCACGGGCAGCCCGAGCAGCGCACCGACCCGGCAGCGGTCCGGATCGGCCGCACGTTCGTGGGCCATCCGGTGCAGGAGTCCGGGGACGGGCTCGGAGAGCCGGACGTCGCTGCTGACGTCTTCCACGAGATCGAAGTCGACCACCAGGGGCAGCTCCTGGTCGGCCGCCGCGTCGCGGACCAGGCGGTGGGTCCGAGCGAGGCCGCCGCCGATCCGCCGGCCGAAGCGCGGGAGCAGCGCCGGCAGACCGACCAGCAACGCCGTCGGTACGAGGGCTCCCGTGTCGTCGCGATGCAGCTCGACGTCGTCGACCTTGCCCGCCAGGCGGCCATCGGCGCCGATGATCTGCCGGTCGAGCAGATGCAGCCCGACGTCGTACCCGTCGCGATCGGCCAGTGACACCATCGGTTCCTCCTCTCAGCCCTGCCCCATCGAGGTGACGACCATGAGCGGGATCGCCGCGAGTGCGGCGAGGGTGATCACGACGAGGTAGACGACGCCGAGCGCGTTCGCGACCGGACCGTTCACGTGCTCGCCCAGGTAGTCGGGGTCGTTCGCGACGACGAGGATCGGGAAGTAGGTGAGCGGCAGCGCGATCGCGGAGAACACCACCGAGATCTCGGTGACCATGATCGGGTCGACGCCGGTGAGCAGGACGCCGGCCGCGATCACGGTCGCGATCAGCAGGATGATGTGGAAGCCCGCGGCCTCACCCGGACGGACGTACTTGCCCCACGGGAACCCGAAGTACTGCGCGAGGCTGTAGCCGGTCGACAGCCCGGTCTCGCAGGCGGCGCCGAAGGTCGCCGCGAAGAAGCCGAGCACGACCACGGCCAGCCCGATCTTCCCGAGACCGATCGCGACCGGCAGGCCCACCTGTCCCAGTGTCTCGACCGTGACACCGGCGGGCAGGAAGACGGTGGCGGCGCAGGCCGCGATGGCCACGGACAGCAGGCCGCCGAGCGGGAAGCCGATGAACACGTTGGCCCGCATCACCCCGATGTCCTTCTCGGTCCAACGCTCCTCGACACCGCCGCTGGAGAAGAAGAACACCTCGTACGGCGTCATCGCGGCACCGAAGAGGGCGACCCCGAAGAAGGCGTACGTGGCCCAGCTCTCGGCGTCCGGCTTCTCCGCGGGCGAGAGACCGGCGGCGAGCTCGCCCCAGTCGGGGCCGAGCTGCCACAGCGCGACGGCGAAGGCGATCAGGGCCAGGCCCATCAGGCCGAGCACGTTCTCGATCGCGGAGAACTTCGCCCGCCACAGCACGATCCACACGGCTACTGCGACGAACGGCACGACCAGCAGGTGATGGACCGAGGTCACCAGCTGCAGGGCGAGCGCGACACCGCCGATCTCGGCGATGAAGGTCAGCAGCGTCACGAGCATCGAGCCGATCAGGTTGAGGAAGCCCATCCGCGGCCCGAGGCGCTCGCGCACGAGGTCGAAGGTCGCGCGATGGCTGACCGCCGCGATCCGGCCCGACATCTCGGCGAACACGCAGATGCCCACGACACCGACCACCACGACCCACACCAGCGACGTGCCCAATCGCGCGCCGACCTGGGCGTTGGTCACCAGGTCGCCGATGTCGACGAAGCCGCCGATGGCGGTCAGGATTCCGAGCAGGACGGCGAAGTAGCGCTTCACGGCGCAGCCTGCCGCAGTCGACCTGCGAGGCTGTCGAGATCCTCGAGGAGTCCGGCGTCGCCGTACCGCCCGGACACCGCGTGCGCCCGGGCCTCGGCGACCAGGTCGACCGCCCGGTCCAGGAGGTCGAGGACCGTCGCGGCATCGTCCGCGCGTGCCGCGGGCACCTGCACGCGGGACAGATTCTCCTCCGCCTTGCCGGCCGCCTCCTCGGCCTGGGCCACGAGCACGGTCGTGTACGCCGACCAGGTGCGTCCGTCACGGGCCGAGACCAGAGCCAGGCGGGCCGTGGCCACCTGGCTGCTCGCGTCGGTCAGGGCCTGGGCGGCCTGGTCGTCCCAGGCCGCGGCATCGGGCCGGGCGACGACGCCGCACGCGGCCAGCAGGAGCGTCGGGAGGAGGACGAGGACCGCGACGACGGCCGGTCGCTGCGAGCGCTTCACCTCTCGCGACCCCACCAGGGGACCGCTGCCCACATCAGGGTGAAGGCGAGCGCGACCGCCGCCGCGGCGATCAGGGCCGCGGCTGGTCCGAGGACGATGTCGAAGACCAGCAGCACCACGGCCGTGGAGACCGCGGCGAGACCCACCAGACCGGCGAGGGCGCACTGCTGGGCCGCGGCGACGATCCACTCCCTGCGGCCCTGCCGGAACAGGACCCGGTGGTAGCAGACCGGTGCCACGATCACGAGTGTCGTGAGCACCGCGCCGACGAGGATGCCGAGGTAGATCCGCTGCTGGGTCTCGGTGAGCTCGGTGAACCGCTCGGTGAACGGGACGGTGAGCAGGAAGCCGGTGAGGATCTGCACGCCGGTCTGCATCACCCGCAGCTCCTGGAGCAGCTCGCTCAGGTTGCGGGTGATCTGCTGGGGCGGGCGCCCCGGCAGATCACCCGCCGACGTCCCGGTCACGCCCGGCCCTCCTCCACGTCCTGGGCATGGGGGTAGGCCTCCTCGGGATCCACGACCTCGCCGTCCTCGGTCAACGGGACCTCCGGATCACGATCCGGCACGTGATAGTCCTCCACGGCCGAGCGGTCGTTCTCCGGGATCGGGCGCTGCTCGGGATCGACCGGCTCGTCCGGTTCCTGAGGTCGTTCGGGGTTCTCGGGGTCGGGGATGGTCATCGGTCCTCCTCCCGGTCCTGGTCTCCGGTCCGGGCGTTCGGCCCGGCCGCTCCCTCCTGCACGTCGTCGTCGATCGGGTGTCCGGCGACGGCGTCGGCCGGCGACTCGGCCGTGCCGGCGTCATCGAGGTTGCCGACCTCGGACACCTGGCCGTCCTGGCCGTCGGGGGTGCTGTCCTCGCGGTGACGCGGTCGCTGCTCCATGACCGGAGAGGTACCCCGCGCCCCGGTCAGAAGACGGGCTTGCCGCCGGTCACGCCGAGCACCGTGCCGGACACGTACGACGCGTCGCCCGGGGAGGCGAGGAACACGAAGGCCGGAGCGACCTCGGCCGGCTGCCCGGCCCTCCCGAGCGGAGTGTCGACGCCGAACCGCTCGACCTTCTCGGGCTCCTGGGTGGCCGGTTGCAGCGGGGTCCAGATGGGGCCCGGAGCGACCGCGTTGACCCGGATCCCGTCGCTCCCGAGCGAGGCGGCGAGGTTGACGGTGAGGTTGTTGATCGCGGCCTTGGTCGCGGCATAGTCGAGCAGCGTCTCGGACGGCTCGAACGCCTGGATGGAGCTGTTGTTGACGATGCATCCGGGTCGCCTGCGCAGGTGCGGCGCGGCCGACCGCACGAGCCACATCAGCGCGTAGAGGTTGGTCTTGAAGGTGCGGTCGATCCGGTCGTCGCTGAGGTCGTCCACGGCGTGGTCGCGCGCCATCTGGTAGCCCGCGTTGTTGACCAGGACGTCGAGGCCGCCGAGCTCCTCGGCGGTACGCCGGACGGCCTCGTCGCACGCCTCGCTGGTCCGCAGGTCCAGGGACAGCGGCAGCACCCGGCGGCCCGCGTCCTCGACCAGCGCCGCCGTGGTGTCGGCGTCCGGCTGCTCCTCGTGGAGGTGGGTGAAGGCGACGTCGGCGCCCTCGCGGGCGTAGGCGATCGCGACGGCGCGGCCGATGCCGGAGTCGCCTCCGGTGATCAGGGCGACCTGGCCCTGGAGCCGGCCGTGGCCGACGTACGACTGCTCGCCGTGGTCGGGCTCGGGGCGCATCTCTCCCGTGAGTCCCGGGGGCGTCTGCTGCTGGGCGGGGAAGGCGGTGTCGGTCATGACCCGGGCATTACCCCGGGTGGGACGTGCCGAGTCGGGTACACCCAGAGCGTTCGTGCTCCACCACGGCTCAGCCGAGGCGGTCCTCCCGGGCCGTCCGGCTGGCGGTGAGGTCGTCGAGCAACGCGTCCAGCAAGCGGCGCAGCCCCGGGTGGCTGACATGCCCCTCCCGAGCCACCTGGATCAGGCGCTCGGCGACCTCCCGCACCTTCACATTGCGGTTGCGCGACCACCACTTGAGCATCGCGAAGGCGGCGTCGGCGTCGAGGCCGTAGCCCAGCATCAAGATGCCCTTGGCCTGTTCGATCGTGTCGCGGGACGCGGCCGAGGCGGCCACCGCGGCATCGGCCGCGGCCGTGGTCTCCGCGTCGAGCTCGGGCGTGAGATCGAGGTAGTAGCCGACGAGACGGTCCACCTTGCCGCTGGTGCGGCCGGCGTCGTACTGGCCCTCCCCGCACAGCACGACATTGCGCACCTCGTCGCGGACCAGGATCCGGTAGTACACGTTGAAGGGCGCCCCGTCGGCGATCGCGTCGTCCAGGGTCCGCTCGACGAGCGCACGGTCCTGCTGGTGCTTGTGTCGCATCACCAGCTCGGTGGTCGGCCGGACCTCGCCCGGCCGGTAGCCGTGGATCGCGAAGACGTCGTCGTCCCACTCCCACCGCTCGTCCACCACGTGATAGACGAATCGCCCGGTCTGACGCGGACCGTCGGGGTCCAGCGGCGGCAGCGGAACGGTCTCGTCCCCCGGCGCAACTCCACCCATCTCGCCCTTCCTCCCCTCCGTCTCGGTCTTCCGTATGGAGGCAGACGGCACGGGTACCCCGCAACCACCGGAGGAGGTCACATGGGCGATCGGACCGTCTGCGACGAGAACTATGGCGAACCCGGGGCGGGACGCACAACGGGGGGTCGTCTCCTGGTGTACCTGACGGTACGCCGGGTCGTGCTGCGCCTGATCCTGGGCGAGCTGTGGGAAGGAAGGACGAGGACCGGATGAGGCTGCCCGCACCCTGTGGACCCTTGAGCGAGGGGGTCGTCGAGACCCTCCGCGCGCGACCTGCCGGCCCCCACGCCGTACCCGAACCGCGGGCCATGGGCGAGGTCACCTACCCTCTGACCGACCGCGACTTCCAGCTCGCGTTGTGGACCCTCTACGAGCTCCACTACCGCGGCTTCGAGGACGTCGAGGACCCGCACGCCGAATGGGACCCGCTGCTCATGGTGAGCCGGGCCGCGCTGGAGCGCACCTTCGAGCACGCCGTGCGCCGCCTGGTCGGCACGACGCCCGAGGACGCGCCCGTGATCGCGGACCTCGGGGACACCCCGGGCGCGCAGGTCACCGCGGCGCTGGTCCGGCTGACCGCCCGCTCGGGCCCCTCGGAGGTCGCGCAGTTCCTGCACCGGCGCGCCACCCGCGAGGAGTTCCGCTCCTATCTCGCCGAGCGGGCGGTCTACCACCTGCGCGAGTCGGACCCGCAGTCGTTCGTGCTGCCCCGGATCGGCGGCGCCGCGAAGGTGGCCCTGGCCGAGCTGCAGTACGACGAGTACGGCGGCGGGCGGCCCGACCGCCTGCACCAGACGCTCTTCGCCCGCGCCCTGGCCTCGCTCGACATGCCGACCGACCTGGCGCCGTACGTCGAGCAGGCGACGGGGGCCACCCTCGCATCGGTCAACCTGATGTCGCTGTTCGCGCTCAACCGCCGCCTGCGCGGGGCCGCGATGGGTCACCTGGCCGCGTTCGAGGCGACCAGCTCCCTGCCGTGCGACCGGATCCTGCGCGGGGCACGGCGCCTGCGACTGCCCGAAGCGGTCCAGGACTACTACGACGAGCACGTGGAGGCCGACGCCGTGCACGAGCAGCTCGCCATCCGGGGCATCTGCGCCGCCCTGGTCGAGGACGAGCCCGACCTGGTCCCCGACGTCGTGCTCGGCGCCACCGCCTGCCTCGCCGTCGACGGGCTCGCGGGCGAGGTGCTGCTCGACGGCTGGCGCGGCCGGCGCGACGACCGAGCGGCGGGGTGAGGCCGTCATGAGCGGACGGCGGGTCGTGGTGACCGATTGCCCCGGCGGCCCTCTCCTGGTCCGCGGCGCGGACGAGGTCGTCGGCGTCGACGGCACCACCGCCGCCGTCGAGCGCGCCGTGGTCGCGGTGTGCCGGTGCGGGCGGTCCGAGCGGATGCCCTGGTGCGACGACAGCCACCGCGACCGACGACGGAGGAAGAACACGTGAGAGCAGTCACCTGGCAGGCCAAGGGCCGGATGAGCGTCGAGGACGTGCCCGACCCGAGGATCGAGCAGCCGGACGACGTCGTGATCCGGGTGACGTCGAGCGGGCTGTGCGGTTCCGACCTGCACCTCTACGACCCCCTGGCGCCGTTCATGGCGGCCGGCGACGTGGTCGGCCACGAGCCGATCGGCGTCGTGGAGGAGGTGGGCGCCGGCGTCACGTCACTGCGCCGGGGTGACCGGGTCGTGGTGCCGTTCAACGTCAGCTGCGGTCGCTGCTGGATGTGTGCCCGCGGCCTGCACAGCCAGTGCGAGACCACCCAGAACGTGGAGCAGGGCACCGGCGCCAGCCTGTTCGGCTACAGCAGCCTGTACGGACAGGTGCCGGGCGCGCAGGCGGAGTACCTGCGGGTGCCGTTCGGCGACACCCTGCCGATCAAGGTGCCCGAGGGGCCGCCCGACGACCGTTTCGTCTTCCTGTCCGACGTGCTGCCGACCGCCTGGCAGGCCGTGGAGTACGCCGCCGTCGGCCCGGACGAGAGCCTGCTCGTGCTCGGCGCCGGCCCGATCGGCGACATGTGCGCCCGGACCGCGCTGCGTCGCGGGATCCGGGTCTTCGTCGTCGACCCCGTGGTGGAGCGGCTGCAGCGGGTCTCGGCGTACGGCGCGGAGGTACTCGTCACCGCCGACGACGCGGACCCGGTGACGACCGTCCTCGAGCTCACCCGCGGCCGGGGCGTCGACGCGGTGATCGATGCGGTGGGCATGGAGGCGCACGGCTCCCCCGTCGCCGAGTCCGTGTCGAAGCTGGTCGGGATGCTGCCGGACCGCCTCGCCCAGCCGCTGATGCGCACCGCCGGGGTCGACCGGCTGGCCGCGCTGCATCTCGCGATCGACGCGGTCCGCCGCGGTGGCACGGTCTCCGTCGTCGGCGTCTACGGCGGACCGATGGACCCGATGCCGCTGATGGAGATGTTCGACAAGCAGGTCCAGTTGCGGATGGGACAGGCCAACGTGCGGCACTGGAGCGACGACATCCTCGCGCTCCTGCTGGAGCCGACCGACCATCTCGGCGTCGAGACGTTCGCGACGCACCACCTTCCGCTGGAGGAGGCGCCGACGGCGTACCGCGACTTCCGTGACAAGAAGGACGGCATGGTCAAGGTGCTGTTCCGGCCGTGACCCCGTGACCCCGCCGCCCAGCGACAGCGGTCCGCCGACGGTGTCCCTGAGCGTGTCGAGGGACCGGTATCGGCGGACCGCCGTCGTGCCGGGGAGGGTCAGGCCGCGCGGGGCCGGCCGCCCGGGCCTCCACCGCCGACAGCACGGCGCAGGTCGGTGAAGATCCGCTGCAACAGCCGCGAGACCTGCACCTGCGTCACGCCGAGCTCGTCGGCGATCTCCTGCTGGGTGCGCTGCTCGTAGAAGCGCATCCGCAGGATGCGGCGGTCGCGCGCCTTGAGCCCGCGACAGGCCGGGCCGAGCATCGCGACGGCCTCGCTCTGCTCGAAGCCGGGGTCGACCGTGGGCAGCAGCTCGCCCAGCGGGCTGCCGGTCGCGGCGACGGGCTCGTCGAGCGAGGCGGCGTGGGCGAGGTCGCCGCAGGCCAGTGCCTCCTCGACCTCCGCCGCCGGACAGCCGAGCTCGTCGGCAAGCTCCTCGGGCGTCGGCGGCCGGCCGAGCTGCTGGGCCAGCTCCTCCTCGGCGGCGACCACGCGCGGGCGGATCTCCTGGATCCGGCGCGGTGGGCGCACCGCCCAGGCGGCCGAGCGGAAGTGCCGCTTGAGCTCGCCGAGGATGCTCGGGACGGCGAAGACCAGCAGGTCGTCGCCGCGCTCCGGGTCGAAGGACTGCACCGCGCGGGTCAGCGCGAGACAGGCGACCTGCTCGAGCTCGTCGGAGGACTGCCCGCGGTTGCGGTAGCGCGCGGCGAGGGTGCGGGCCACCGGGATGTTGAGCACGATGACCTCGTCGAGAAGGTCAGCACGCTCCCCCGGTGGACACTCCCGAGCCCTGGCCAAGAGCTCCGCGGTCCGAGCCTTCCGCTCGGCGGAGCTCACCCGGCTGCTGGAGGAGGCGGTGGAACGGTGGGGGATGGTGGGAATCGATGCGGTGGACACGGTTACTCCCGGGATCGAGAGCGATGTGGCGGTGGGCTTGGCCACGAGATGTCTGCTGCGTCGCTACCCAACCTAGCGCGATCTCATACCGGTGACCACCCCGACTGACCAGGAACCATGGTCAGGAAGAACTATCAGCGAGAGGACCCCCGACGCCATAACACCGCGGCCGGCACCGCGTTGTACCTGCGTCAGGGCACACCGGGTGCTCACGGAGGCGGGGAGTCGCGGTGCAGCAGATCGTGGTGGCTCTGAGCCCGTTCACCCGCCGCAGCCGCTCGCTCGGCGTGAGCCACCGCGACCTCGGCCTCGACCGCGGCCTCGAGCCCGGCGAGCATCTCGTGGTGCACGACCCGGTGGCCGACGAGCACTTCACCGCGGTCGTCACCGACCTCGGTTTCGAGCTCGCCGACACGACGTACCGACTCAAGATCGGGACGCGGATCACCGCCGCCGAGGCCGCCGAGTGCGTGGGACCGCCGACCGAGGACGACAGGTTCACCACCCAGGACATCGTCGCGCTGCTCGCCGCCCTGCGCCGCGGCGAGCGCGACGTCGCGGCGGCACTCGAGCACCTGAGCGGGATCTGACCTCGATCAGCCACCGTGGGCTAGTCCATCGTGACCACGGCCACGGGCCCACCGGCTCGACCTTGCCCCAAGGGTCGCCCTCGGCGGCGTGGCACGGGAGAATCTTTACCGTGCCGACCGAGAATCCGATCCGCGTCTACATCGTCGACGACCACGAGGTGGTCCGCCGGGGTGTGGCGAGCCTGCTCGCGACCGACCCCGAGCTCGAGGTGGTCGGTCAGTCCGGCAGCGCGACCGTGGCGCTGCGCGAGATCCTCCAGCTGCGGCCCGACATCGCCGTCCTCGACGCCAACCTGGCCGACGGCACCGGCGTCGACATCTGCCGCGAGATGCGCTCGGTCGACCCGGACATCAAGGCCCTGATCCTGACGACGTACGACGACCCGGACGCGATCTCCGCGGCCATCCTCGCCGGCGCCTCCGGCTACGTCCTGAAGAAGATCGAGGGCAACTCGCTGCTCAACGGCATCAAGCTGGTCGCCGGCGGCCACTCCCTCATCGACCCGGCGGTCGCCAACCGCGTCGTCGAGCAGATGGAGATGCAGCGCAAGTCGCTCGACGTCATCTGCGAGCTCACCCCGCAGCAGCGCAAGATCTTCTTCCTCATCGCCGAGGGCATGACCAACCGGCAGATCGCCGAGAAGCTCTACCTCGCCGAGAAGACGGTCAAGAACCACGTCACCGGCCTGCTCGCCCGGCTCGGCCTCCAGCACCGCACCCAGGCGGCGCTGCTCGCCGTACGGCTGCGGGGTGCGGACGCGACCGCCGCGCCCGAGCCCGCGAAGCCCCGGTTCTCCGCCGCGGGCTGAGGTACGCCGGCCCGTCCTCGGGCGCACTTGTCGGGCATTTCCTGCACTTGTCGGGCGGGCGAATTCAAGCCGTGGTCGCAACACCAGGTGGATTCGATTGCTCGGACAGTAGCTTGTCGAGGGCTTCGGCGGGGGTGCGCCAGGCGAGTCGTTTGCGGGGACGGGCGTTGAGCTCGGCTGCGACCTTGTCGAGGTAGCCAGGTCCCCACCGCGACAGGTCGGTGCCCTTGGGGAAGTACTGACGCAGCAACCCGTTGGTGTTCTCGTTCGTGCCGCGCTGCCACGGCGAGTGCGGGTCGCAGAAGTAGATGTCGAGCCCGGTCGCCTCGGCGATCTGTGCGTGGTTGGCCATCTCGCTGCCCTGGTCCCAGGTCAGCGAGCGACGAAGTTGCTCGGGCAGGTCAAGCATCTTCTCGATCATCGCGCCGGCAACCGTTTCGGCAGTGTGGTCGCCGCGCAGGTGCAGCAGCATGGTGAACCCGGTCGCGCGTTCGACCAGCGTCCCGATCGCCGAGCCCGACTCGGTTGACCCCAGGATCAGATCGCCTTCCCAGTCACCGGGCACCGCCCGGTCCTCGACCTGTTTGGGCCGATCAGCGATGTTCACCATGCCCTGGATCTGGCCACGCCTCTTATCGGGTCGTCGGTGTGGTTTGCGGACCGCCCGACCGGTGCGCAGATACTTGACCAGTTCCCGCTTCAACGCTCCGCGGCCCTGCACGTAGAGCGCCTGGTAGATCGTCTCGTGCGACACCCACATCTCCGGATCGTCGGGGAAGTCCTCGCGTAGCCGGGCAGCGATCTGCTCGGGACTGTGATTCTCCCGCAGACGCTGTTGGACCTCGCGGCGCAGCGGCAGATTCGTGGCGAGCTTCGCCGTCTTGGGCCGCTTGGCTCGCGCGTCGGCATCGCCTTGTGCAGTCGAGGCCCGATAAGCGCGTCGTTGCGCACTGGACACGGGGCTGTGGGACACGCGACGCAGCTCTCGGCTGATCGTGCCTGGGTCGCGCCCGACCGTCCGGGCGATCTCTCGTACGCCCCTGCCCTCAGCGCGCAGCAGGGCGATCTCCTCACGTTCGGCGAAGCTCAGCCGTCGACTGCCCGGGCCGGCTGTTGCGGGCGGCATCACCCCGCCACGCTCACCGACCCACGCCCGGCCCGCTGAGACCGACACGCCGACAGCCACAGATGCTTCCTCGATCGAGCAGCCCGCCCGCACGACGTCCCAGAACTCGTACTCCAACTCAACAGGCAGCCGCGGACGACCACGACGAGCACCCATCACAACACCCCATCAACAGACAAGTGTTGCGCTCACCCCTTGAGCCCAAGGCGTTGCAATGCCCGACAAGCGCAGGAATCACCGGTCGACCGGCGATTCCTGCGCCCTGCCCGGCTCAGAGCTGGAAGCGACCCACCATGTCCCGCAGCTCGGTGGCGACGCCGGTGAGCCCGGTGGCGGAGGCCAGGGTGTTCTCGGCCCCCTCCCGGGTGTCGGCGGCGGCGGTGGCGACCTGGGTCACGTCCTCGGCGATACCGTTGGCGCCGGCGGCGGCCTCGGTGACCGAGCGGGCGATCTCGTTGGTGGTGGCGGTCTGCTCCTCCACCGCGGAGGCGATCGTCGACTGGATGTCGTTGATCCGCGCGATGACGTCCGCGATCCGGCTGATCGCGGAGACCGCGCCCTGGGTGTCGCTCTGGATGGCCTCGATCTTCTGACCGATCTCCTCGGTCGCCTTGGCCGTCTCCTTCGCGAGCTCCTTGACCTCGTTGGCGACGACGGCGAAGCCCTTGCCCGCGTCACCGGCGCGCGCCGCCTCGATGGTGGCGTTGAGGGCGAGCAGGTTGGTCTGCTGGGCGATCGAGGTGATCACCTTGATGACCTGGCCGATCTCGGCGGAGGACTCGCCGAGCGAGGCGACCGTGCCCTGGGCCTCCGAGGCGACGGTGACGGCGTCGGTCGCGACGGTCGCGGCCTCGGTGGCGTTCTTGGCGATCTCCCGGATGGAGGCGGTCATCTCCTCCGCCGCGGTGGCGACGGTCTGGATCGACGCGGACACCTGGACCGACGCGCTCGATGCGGACGCCGCCCGGTCGGAGGTCGTCGTGGCGCCCTCCCCCATGCCCTCGGCCAGCGAGGTGAGCTGGGTGGCCGCGGCCCCGAGGGTCTCGGCGGCGCCACTGATGTTGCCCATGCTCGCCCGCAGTGTGGCCATCAGGGTGCGCAGGCCGTCGGCGACCTGGCCGACCGCGTCGTCGCCCTCGATGTCGAGCTCGCGGGTCAGGTCCCCGGCCGCGGCGGCCGAGACCAGGTCGAGGATCTGCGCGACCTTGCCGGCGAGGACGGCGGCCGCCTCGCGCTCCGCGGCCTCACGCTGGATCCGGGCCACGGTGTGCGAGACCAGCCGGCCGACGTTCCGCAGCGCGTCGAGGCGCTGCGCGCTCGGCTCCAGGGTCTCGGTGGCGAAGAAGTCCATGGTTCCGACGACCTCGCCGTCGAGGATGACCGGGAAGCAGACGCCCGACTTCACGCCGACCCGCTGGGCCACGGGCGCTCGCACGCAGTCGGTCATCTCGCCGATGTCGCGAGTGAAGTAGAGGTCGCGCTGCGCCCAGGCCCGGCCGGACAGGCCGATGCCCTCGGCGAAGGACGCCTGCAGGGTGACCTGGCGGAACTCCGGGCCGGCGTCGCCGGACTCGCGGTCGAACCTCAGCAGCCGGTCCGCAGGATCCACCCGCCAGTAGGAGCCGTACGCCCAGCCGAACTCCCCGCGCACCGTGTCGAGCGCGATCTGGATCGCGGTGTCGACCTCGGTCGCGGCGCCGAGCCCGGAGAGCACCTTGTTGACCGCCGACGTGTCGGCTGCGGACTCCGCACGCTCGCGCTCGATCCGCAGCCGGTCGGTGACGACCTCCCAGGTCGCCATCGCCCCGACGTACTCGCCGTCGGCGTCGGTGATCGCGCTGACGAGGAGGTCGAGGGTCTGGTGGCCGACCTGGATGTTCGCGCGCCGGGGCAGGTGCTCGGCGGTCGCCAGCAGGCCCCGCTGGTAGGCGGGGTTCTTGTGGAAGATGTCGAGGCTGGACCCGACCACCTCGTCGGCCCGCACCGGCAGCACGTCCTCGAGGCTGCGCAGGGTCCGCAGCGAGGCCGGGTTCATGTAGCGGATGACGAAGTCGCGGTCGGCGAACATCATGTTCGTCGGAGAGTTCTCCATCATCGACAGGGCGAAGGCCGAGGTGTCGGGCGCGGTCGAGGCCGCGGTCGCCGACGGCGCCGACGACTTCGCGGACGTCGCCCTCGACGCCTTGGCGGGTGCGGTGCCGTTGGTCGGCGCCTCCAGGATCTCGGTCATGGGGTACCTCCGGTGTTGTCGGGCGTGACCGTCACATCGACGGCGCGGTCGGCGTCGAGGACGAGCAGGATGGAATCGGAGAGAGGACGGACGCCGCGGACGACGTCCTGCACGCCCCGAGGCATGGTGGTCGGCGCCGGCTGCAGGTCGACGCCGGCCGTGTCGATGACGTCCCCGATGTCGTCGACGAGGAGGCTGACCACCTCGCCGCGGCTGCGGACGATCACGTTCATGGGGACCTCGTCGTCCGCGCGGTCCGGCAGCCCGAGCCGCACCCGCAGGTCGACGGCGGTCACGATCTGGCCGCGCAGGTTGATCAGGCCGGTGACGGCCCGGTCGGCCCGCGGCACGGGGGTCATCGACTGCCGTCGCAGCACCTCCTGCACCTCGTCGACGGCGACGCCGAAGAACAGTCCGGCGACCCAGAACGTGCAGTACTGCTCGGCGGTCCGGGCCGTCGTACCGGTGCTCATGCCAGCACCCCCGAGCGGGCCACGACCGCGTCGAGGTCGACGAGGTCGGTGACCCGGTCCTGGACGACGGCGCTGCCGGTGACGCCGGTACGACGGCCGACCTCGCTCGCGCTGACCGCGACCTCGACCACGTCGAGCACCCGGTCGATGACGATGCCGACGGCGCCCGCGGCCGCACCCGTCTCGTGCACCACGACGCTGATCTGGTCGCCGCGGTCGCTGGTGTCCGGGAGTCCGATCGCGGAGGCGAGCCGCACGAGCGGCAGGATCCCGTCGCGGTACTGCACGACCTCCACCGTGCCGCTGCGCTCCACCCGGTCGCGACCGAACTCCTCGAGGCGGGCCACGGCCGCCAGGGGCAGCGCCGCGCGGCGGCCGTCGGCGACCTCCAGCACCAGCAGGGCGGTCCGGTCGTCGGCGGCGCTCGCCGTCCGGTCGGCCGGCTCCTGCTGGGTCGCGCCCACGCCGACCGTCGCGGCGATGCCGGCGACGTCGAGGATGAGCGCCACCCTGCCGTCGCCCATGATCGTGGCGCCGGCGTAGGTGGTCAGCGCCTTGAGCTGGCGCCCGATCGGCTTGACCACGATCTCCTGGGTGTCGTGCACCTCGCAGACGCACAGGCCGAAGCGCACGTCGTCGGCTTGCAGCACGACGACCGTGAGCGCCTCGCCGTCGGGCGCGCTCCCGCCGAGGGTCTCGGCGAGGGACACCAGCGGCAGCAGCCGGCCGCGCAGGCGCAGTACCGGCGCTCCGGCGAGGTCCTCGACCTGGCGGCGCAGGTCGTCACCCTCGATCCGGACCAGCTCGACCAGGTTGGCCTGCGGGATCGCGTAGCGCTCGCCGCCCTCCCCGACCACGAGCGCGGGGATGATCGCGAGCGTGAGCGGGATCCGGACGCGGGTCGTCGTCCCCCGTCCGGGCTCGGAGGCGACGTCGACGCTGCCGCCGATCCGCTCGATGTTGGTGCGCACCACGTCCATGCCGACGCCGCGCCCGGAGATGTTCGAGACCGCGGCGGCCGTGGAGAAGCCGGGCCGGAAGATCAGCCCGAGCACCTCGCGGCCGTCCATCCGGGCCAGTTGGTCGCGGGTGACGACGCCCCGTTCGACGGCGATCGCGCCGATCGTCGCGGGGTCGATGCCCAACCCGTCGTCGGCTATCTCGACGACGACCTGGCCGGACTCGTGATAGGCCCGCAGACTCAGCGTGCCCTTGGCGTCCTTGCCCGCCGCGCGGCGTACGTCGGGGGGCTCAATGCCGTGGTCGAGCGAGTTGCGCACCAGGTGGGTCAGCGGGTCCTTGACCGCCTCCAGCAGGCTGCGGTCCAGCTCGGTCTCGTGCCCCTCCATGACCAGCTCGACCTCACGGCCGAGCTGGTGGGACAGGTCGCGCACGACCCGCGGCAGCTTCGACCAGACCTGGCCGATCGGCTGCATGCGCGTCTTCATGATCGACTCCTGCAGCTCGCTGGCCACCAGGTCCAGCCGCTGGCTCGCGCGGACCAGCTCGGCGTCCGCCGAGCCGAGGCTGCGCTGGAGCAGCTGGTTGCGGGTCAGCACCAGTTCGCCGACCAGGTCGACCAGGTCGTCGAGGAGATCGACGTCGACGCGGACCGAGGAGTCGACGACGGTACGGCGCTCGCCGCTCTCCTCCGGCTCGGGCTCCGGCTCGGGCTCCGGCTCCGGCTCCGGCTCGGGCTCCGACTCCGGCTCGGGCTCCGGTGCGGTCACGGACGGAGCCGCCGGGGACACGTCCGGCTCCTCCGCGACCGCGCCGGCGACCAGCAGGCCCTCGAGGACGGCGACGACCGGGTCGACGGCGACCGCGGGGTCCGTGTCGCGACCGGTCCGCTCGATCCCGTCGAGCAGCGCGCGGACGGTGTCGACCATCGCGAGCAGGCCCTCGGCGATCGGGGGTGTCATGACGAGCTCGCCGTCGCGCAGCCGCGAGAGCAGCGTCTCCCCGACGTGGGTCAGCTGCTCCAGCCGGTTGAAGGCCAGGAAGCCGCTGGTGCCCTTGATCGTGTGGATCGTGCGGAACACGCTCGACAGCCGCTCGCGCGAGCCCGGCTCCCGCTCCAGCTCGACGAGGTCGCGGTCGAGCTGGTCCAGGTTCTCGTGGGACTCCACGAGGAACTCCGCGATGATCTCGGCGTCGTCGTCCATCCGTCCTCCCTCCCAGGCGGGCGCCGTCACCGGCGCAGGTCGCTCACCCTGCCGATCGGCCCGGCGCAGACGGGGGTGAGCCGAGTTGACGGAGTTGGGATCTAGTCCCGGCCGCCGGTGGGCGGCGTACGGCGGGGGCTGTCACACGCTGTCCACCCGACTACCTGACGGCTCTCCGCAGAAAAGGCCCGCATCAGGCGGCCTCTCCGCTGAGAAGTGGCGTCCAGTCAGGTGGACGGCGTGTTACTTACCCACGCGACCGCCGCCGAGTGTCAGCCGCGGGAGCGGAGGGCCTCGCTGAGGGACGCGACGGCGGAATCCGAGGGGGAGGCAGCGTCGGCGTTGGCGTCGGCGAGCTCGGCGAGCAGCTCGGCGCGGTGGACGGCGACCGAGCGCGGGGCGTCGATGCCGATCCGGACGACGTCGCCGCGGACCTCGAGGACGGTCACGGTGACGGCCTCGGGCGAGCCTGCGCCGATGACGACGCTTTCGCCGATGCGACGCGAGAGAACCAGCACGGGGTGAGGTTAGCGGTTACGCGACGAGCGGCGCAGCGAGCGGCAGGTTCGCGTCGTCGAGGATGACCTGGCTGGCGCGGCGGGTCGCGGGGTTGACCACGAGCGGGGCGCGCAGGTTGACAGTGGTGTCGGCCAGGGTGGCGCCGGGCCGGACGACGAGCAACACGAGGACGTCGGCGGCGCCGGCCTCGTCGATGCCGAGCTCGCTCACCGTGTCGTCGTCGAGGTCGAGCGTGTAGTCGGGATAGAACGGCGCCGGCGGCACCACCACGAACTGCAGGTCCTGGCTGTCCAGCGACCGGAAGCCGTGCAGCACGCCGTCGTCGTCGAGGCGGACCAGCGCGAACCGGGCGTCGTCGGGGAAGCCGGGCATCGGGTGCGCCAGCTCGATGACGGGGAGGTCCATGCGTCCCATCATCGCAGGCTCCGCCGTCATCGCAGGAAGTCCAACAGGCTGGGCTGCAGGACACGCGAGGTGGCACCGAGGGCGGCCTGGTAGGCGACCTCCTGCAGCTTGAGGTGCACGGTGGTCTCGGCGAGGTCGGCGTTCTCGATGGTGCTGAGGTGGTTGGACAGCGAGGTCTTCGTGTCGTCGGCGGCCTGGGCGGACAGCTCGATGCGCTGGTAGCGGGTGCCGGCCGCGGCGCGGGCGCCGACGACGGTGTTCTCCCGGGCCCGGAGCACGTCGATCGAGGCGGTGATGCCGGCGCTGTCCCCAGAGCGCAGCGCGGTGGCGAGCGCGTCGAGCTCGGCGAAGACCGAGGTCGCCCCGTCACCGAAGACGGTGCGGCCGTCGACGTCGACCTGGACGACGACGTCGTCGGCCACCCGACGGTTGACGGCACCAGCGACGCCGACCCAGTTCCCGGTCGCGTCGTAGGCCTGGCCGCCGGAGGTCACGCCGCCGAAGATCGGCCGCTCGAGGTAGCGCGCATTGGCCTGGCCCAGCAACTGGTCGCGCACGCCTTCGACCTCGATCGCGAGCGCGTCGCGGGCCTGCTGGCCCATGGCGCCGGTGTTGGCGCCCTGGAGCGCGAGGTCCCGCGCGCGTCGTACCGCGCCGGTGACGGAGTCGAGAGTGCTGTCGACCTGACCCAGCCAGCCGAGCCCGTCGCGGGCGTTGCGCACGTACTGCGCCTGGTCGGCCACCGACGTCCGGATCCGCATCGCGGCGGTGGTGCCGGTGGGGTTGTCGGAGGGTCGGTTGATCACCCGGCCGGTGGAGAGCTGCTCCTGCAGCGCCGCCATCCGTCCGAGGCTGCGCTGCAGGTTGGCCAGCGAGCCCTCGGTCATCATCCGCTGGGTGACGCGTCCGATCGCCATCAGTCTCCGTCGCTTCCGGTCAGCGGCCGACAAGGCCGGTGCGGTTGATCAGGGTGTCCAGTACGCCGTCGAGCGTGGTCAGCAGGCGCGCGGCCGCCTCGTAGGCCCGCTGCGCGGCGACCATGTTGACCGTCTCCTCATCGAGGCTGACGCCGGCCAGCTGCTCGCGGGCATCGTCCAGGGAACCGGCCAGCGAGGCCTGGTTCGCGCTCCGCTGCTCGAGGGAGGA
This sequence comes from Nocardioides sp. L-11A, assembly GCA_029961745.1. Lineage (NCBI taxonomy): Bacteria > Bacillati > Actinomycetota > Actinomycetes > Propionibacteriales > Nocardioidaceae > Nocardioides > Nocardioides sp. L-11A. The sequence continues at coordinate 1,162,930 of CP124680.1, read as the reverse complement.
GACCTGGGTGCCCAGGCCGTTGACGAGACGCTGGTACCCGTCGGGATAGTTGCCGGCCCGGCTGGCCAGGTCGGCGTTGCCGCCGTCGAGCGCACCGCCCGGGAGGCTGGAGGCGGCGATCAGGTCCGGATCCGAGATCGCGACCTGCAGGCTCGCCGCGCCGACGAGGGGGTCGTAGCTGAACAGCGGGGTGCCGGCCACGCCGGAGGCGTCGTACCCCGCCGCCTGCTGGGCGTTGAGCGCGGTCGCCAGGTCCGCGGCCACCGCATCCAGCCCGGCCCGGTACGTCGGCAGGTGGGTGGTGAGCACCTCGGTGACCGCGCCGAGCTCGCCGCCCGGACCGGAGGCACCGGCAGGCAGGACGGTGCTGCCCGAGGAGTCGTCGATGCGGTAGGCGATCGGCGCGCCGTCGGCGTCGCCGCTCGCGGTGATGCCGGAGGCGATGACGAGGGTGCCGGCCTCCCTGCCCTGGACGAGGGTGGCGCCCCCCACCTTGACGGTGAACTGGCCGTCGGCCTCGACCGTGGTGACACCGCCGGCGAGCTCGGCGAGCTCGAGGGCGAGCTGGTCGCGGCGGTCGCGCAGGGTGCCGGCGTCGGTGCCGTTCTGCTCGGTCACGAGGATGTCGTGGTTGAGGGCGGCGAGACCCTTCGCGGCGGAGTTGATCTCGCTGACCAGGTTGACGGTGTTGGCCCGCTGGTCCGCCTCCTCCCGGGCGACGTTGCCGGCCTGGGTGCGCAGCGCCTGGGCGAGGGTCTCCGCACTGCCGATGACCTGCTGGCGGGCGGCCAGACCGCCCGGGTCCAGGGAGAGGTCCTGCCAGACGTTGCGGAAGTCGAGCATCGCGGCGTGGACGCCGTTCGGCCCGGGCTCGCCGACGCCCTCCTCGACCCGGGCCAGAATGGTCCGGCTGGTCGACAGATAGGACAGCAGGCCGTGCTCGCGACGGACCCGAGCGTCGAGGAGCGGGTCGGTCATCCGCCGCACCTCGCCGACGGTGACGCCCTCCCCGTGGCCGTCGTACCGGGACCACATCGCGGGCTGCGCGCTGCTCACCGACGCGCCCACGACGCGGCGGCGGACGTAGCCGTCGGTGGTGGCATTGGCGATGTTGTTGCCCGCCACGTCGAGCGCGACCTGGTTGTAGCGCAGCGCGGAGAGGGCCGTGCTGATCGAGCCGAACGAGCCCGCCATCACAGGCTCCGGTCGACGAGATGGTGGCGGGGCGCGTCGGCGACGACGGTCCCGGCGTGCGTGTAGCTCGCTGTCGTCGTGCCCCCGATGGCGAGCAGGGTCTCGCGGGCCGATCGGTAGCCGGCGGTCAGCAGGCCCTTGGCGTCCTCCGAGGTCTCCGCGATGTCGCGGGCGAGGTCGATCAGTGCGTCGCGGTGGTCGCGCAGGATGCCGGCCCACGGGTCGGGCGCGGCCTCGGCCAGTGCGGCGAGGGACGGATTGGGGGTCAGCCCGAGCCCGGCGGCGGCCTCGTCGGCCGCCGCGGCGCGCAGCACCTCGGTGGCCCGCAGGTCGTCGATCAGGTCCTCGATGTCCCGGGTGGCGTTGACCAGCCATCGGGTGCGGCCACTGGCGAGGACCAGCCGCTCCACCTCGAGCCGGTAGGCGAGCGCCTCGAGCATCTCCCGCTCCCGCCACAGGACCTGCGACAGGTTGTCCATGCCTGGTGTGTCTGTGTCGACCACGACGATTCCGACCTCTCCGACCTCTCTGGCCCGCCCCGGTCCGCCGGGGACATCCGTGCCCTCCCATCGCCCGTCGCGGACCGGATCTGAGACGTTTCCCGCGAAGCAAGCCGCCGAACGGTCAGCCCGTGATTGCCATGGTGACCAGAGGGACCCGGGACCTCGGTCCCCATTTGCCGGACCGAGCGGCCTGTTGAGTCACATTGCTCTGCGCGATCCTGTCAACTCGCGGAATGTCATGCTCGTGAACGCGAACCAGCCAACCGCCGCCTCGGGTACGGACGAGCTGATCACCAGCCACATGCCGCTGGTGGGCCACATCGTGCGGGAGACGATGGGGCGGGTGCCGTCCCATGTCAACCGCGACGACCTCACCTCGGCAGGCCTCACCGCCCTGGTCCTGGCGGCCCGCGCCTTCGACGAGAGCCGGGGCGTCCCCTTCGACAGGTACGCCGCCACCCGGATCCGTGGCGCCCTGCTGGACGAGCTCCGCTCGGTCGACTGGGCCTCGCGGTCGGTGCGCCGCCGGGCCCGCGACCTCGCCGAGACACGCAACCAGCTGTGCGTCGTCCTCGGCCGGACCCCGACCCTCACCGAGGTCGCCCGCGCCACCGGCCTGACCGAGGACGAGGTCGCCGCCAACGACGACGACGTCTCCCGGGCGCAGGTCCTGTCACTCCAGGGCTCGAGCACCACCCCCATCGAGGAGCTGGTGCCGACCCGGGCGCCCTCCCCCGAGGAGCTGATCGAGCACGGCGAGCGGCTGACCTACCTGCGCGAGGCGATCGCCGAGCTGCCCGACCGGCTGCGGGTCGTGGTGGAGGACTACTTCTTCGTCGAGCGGCCGATGGCCGACATCGCCGCCGACCTGGGCGTCACCGACTCCCGGATCTCCCAGATGCGGGCCGAGGCGCTCTCGCTCCTGCGCGACGCGCTCAACCACGAGCTGGAGCCCTCGCTCGTGCGCCAGGCAGGCAAGAACGGCGGGGTCGCCCAGCGCCGCCGCGAGTCCTACTTCGCCGCCGTCGCCGCCCGGCACGCGGCGGGGATGCGGCGCAGCGTCCGCCCCCTCGACGCCGTGGGCTGACCCCCAGCCAACCCGCGGCCCAAAACCGCTCAACCCGGTGCTCGGCGTACCGATCACCACCCCGACGGGCGACCACGGACGGTCCCCGACCAACGCACGTGACCTGATTCCAGGAGGGAAACACCATGGGTCTTCGCATCAACCAGAACATCGAGGCCACCAACGCCTACCGCAACCTGTCGGTGACGCAGGGGCAGCTCTCGAAGTCGATGGAGAAGCTGTCGTCCGGCTTCCGGATCAACCGGGCCGCCGACGACGCGGCCGGCCTGGCCATCTCCGAGGGTCTGCGCTCGCAGGTCGGTGGCCTCAAGGTCGCCGTCCGCAACGCGCAGGACGGCATCTCGGTCGTGCAGACGACGGAAGGCGCGCTCACCGAGGTGCACTCCATCCTGCAGCGCATGCGCGACCTCGCGGTGCAGGCGTCGAGCGACAGCAACAACGCCAAGGCGCGCGCCAACATCGCTGCCGAGGCGACCCAGCTCACCCAGGAGCTCGACCGGATCGGCCAGTCCACCAACTTCAACGGCACCAAGCTGCTCGACGGCAGCGCGGGCACGCTGAACTTCCAGGTCGGCGCGAACGGCGACGGCGCGAGCAATATCGCCGTCAACCTGACCAGCGCCAACGTGGCCGGCATCGCCAGCTCGCTGACGGTCGGCTCGGCCGGGGCCCAGATCGCGGTGGCGACCCCGACCGCCGTCACGGGCGCGCAGGCGTTCACCATCACCAACCCCGGCGGCGGCACGAGCACGGTCAACGTCACCCTGGGCGCGGCCGGGTCGTACAACACCGTCGAGGACGTCGCCAACGCCCTCAACGCGGACTCCGGCTTCGCGCAGTCCCTGACCGCCACCGTGGACAACAACAACAACCTGGTGGTCAGCGCCCTCAACGGCGGCACCGTCGTCGGTGGCGCCACGGCGGGCACCCACGCCGCCGCCGGTACCGGTCTCGGCGTCTCGGTCGCCGGGCCCGCCGGAGCGCTCGACTTCTCCAGCCACGCCGGGGCCCAGGCCGCGATCACCCTGATCAACGCCAAGATCGAGGACGTCTCCACCGCTCGCGCCAACCTCGGTGCACTGCAGAACCGGTTCGAGCACACGATCGCGAACGTCAACGTCGCGATCGAGAACCTGTCGGCGTCGGAGTCGCGGATCCGCGACACCGACATGGCGTCGGAGATGATGAGCTTCACCCGGGCCCAGATCCTCTCGCAGGCCGGCACCGCGATGCTCGCCCAGGCGAACTCCGCCCCCAACGGCGTGCTGCAGCTGCTCCGCGGCTGATCCTTCGGCACTCCCCCAGCGACGACGCTGTGACGACCAGGTGCCGGTGGGGCCTCGGCCCCACCGGCACCTGCCGTTCCTGAACCCCCACCGGAGGACTCCATGGCGACAGCGAGCATCGGCGGTCTGGCCAGCGGCCTCAACACCGCCGAGATCATCAGCCAGCTCATCACCCTGGAGTCGGCTCCCCAGCTCAAGCTCAAGAGCCAGCTCTCGACCGAGCAGACGCGGCTCTCCGCACTCCAGCAGCTCAACGCCCGGCTGGCCACCCTGGCCGCCACCTCCGGGTCGCTGGCCGGCACCTCGCAGACGACCGGCCCCTGGTCCGCCCTCAAGGCGACCTCGTCGAACTCCGCGGTCACCGTCACCGCGACCAACGGTGCGGCGCCCGGCGCCTTCACCGTCACCGTCGGCCGGACCGCCCTCGCCCACCAGCTCGCCTTCGCCGACGCCCACGCCAAGACCGACGCCGTCACCGGTGCCGGCACGGACGTCGTCCTCAAGCGGGCCGGCGAGCCCGACGTCACGATCGCCACGGCCGGCGGCACCCTCGAGCAGGTCGCGGCGGCGATCAACGCCGCGGACGAGGGCGTGCGGGCGACGCTGGTGAAGGTGACCTCGTCCGGCGGCGGCGACACCTACCGCCTGCTCGTCGAGTCGTCCACCACCGGCGCCGACTCCGCCTTCGAGCTCACCGCCGCCGACGGCTCCCCGCTCCTGGGTGGCGCGAGCGTCCGGGACGGCCGGGACGCCGCCATCACGATCGGCGGCATCGAGGCGACCTCGAGCACGAACACCTTCGCCGACATCACACCGGGCGTGACGATCACCCTCGGGACCGCGGCCACCGGCAGCGCCGACATCGCCGTCAGCCGGGACGCCACCAGCCGCTCGGCCGCCGTCAAGGCGCTGGTCAACGATGTCAACGGGATCCTCGACGCGCTCGCGACGGCGACCGCCCACAACGCCGACGCCACCAAGGCGGGCGTCCTATCGGGCGACAGCACCCTGCGCGGAGTGACCGCCGGGCTGGCCGAGGCGGTCTACCCGACCGACGGCACCAGCCTGGCGGCGTACGGGATCGAGGTGGACCGCTACGGCCGCTTCACCTTCGACGAGACGGCCTTCGCCGAGGCCTACGCCGCCGACCCCGACGCCACCACCGCCGCCATCACCGGCGCCACCGGCTTCGCCTCCCGCATCGCGAAGGCGGCCGAGGACGCCAGCGACAAGTACGACGGCACGGTCACCAACGCGGTCAACGGCAAGACCGCCACCATCGGGCGTCTCACCGACAGCATCGCGGCCTGGGACGACCGCCTGGCACTGCGCCGCACCACCCTGGAGCGGCAGTACACCGCCCTGGAGACCGCTCTCTCCCAGCTCCAGTCCCAGTCCAACTGGCTCAGCAGCCAGCTCTCCGCCCTGACCGCGTCGAAGGAGTGAGGAAGCCGATGAACGCCATGGACGCCCACGCGGCGTACCGCGCCAACTCCGTCACCACCGCCTCGCCCGCGCGACTGCTGGTGATGCTCCTCGAGCGCCTGGTCCTCGACATCGAGCGGGCCCGCGGTGCGCAGGAGCGGACCGCATGGGCCGACGCCCACCGGGACCTGCTGCACGCCCAGGACATCGTGCTCGAGCTCGAGTCGAGTCTGGTGGTCGAGCAGATGCCGGCCGGCAGCCAGCTCGCGGCGCTCTACGCCTACCTGCGCGGTCGGCTCGTCGAGGCGAACGTACGCCGCCGCGTCGAGGTCACCGACGAGGCGCTGACCCTCGCCCGCCAGTTGTGTGACACCTGGCGGGAAGCGGCGATGGCGGCCGTGTCGTGAACGGCCCCGGGCATCCACCGGCGGACGCCGGCTCCCCCTCCGTCCCCGAGCGGCCGACGACCTGGGCCGAGGCGCTGGACCGCCTGGAGGCGCACGCCGACCACGCCGAGCTGATGCTGCAGGGCACGCCGGCCGGGGCGACCGGGGCCACCATCTCCCCCTGGCTGCCCCCGGCGGAGCTGGGTCCGCTGCCCAACGACCTGGTCCCCCGCGCCCGGCAGCTGATGGCCCGGCAGCAGCGACTGATGGCCGCGATCCCCTCCGTGCTCGCCGGCACCCGTCGCCAGCAGCAGGTCACCGACCGCGTCGGACGGGCGACGACCCTGCCCCCCACGCCGGTCTACCTCGACGTCACTGCCTGAGAATGTTCTGAGCGGGCCGATGTACGGGCCGCTGTAACACGTTGTCCACCCGTCTGGTCGGCGGTTCTCAGCGATTTCGGCGCCGATCCGACCCGAATTCTGCTGACAGGTGGCAGGTAGTGCGGCGGACAGCGTGTTACTGCGCCGCGCCGCGAACGGGACCGGCGGACCAGACTCAGGCCGCGCGGGAGCGCCGGACGGTGGCGACGATCCGGTCCGCCAACTGCTCGAGCGGGAGTACGTCGTCGGCCAGCCCCGCCCCGGCGACCGCGCCGGGCATCCCCCACACGACCGAGCTGTCCGCGTCCTGGACCAGGATCCGCGCGCCGGTGGTCGCGAGCTCCCGCGCCCCGGCGAGTCCGTCCTGCCCCATGCCGGTGAGCACGGTGGCGAGCGCGCCGGCGCCGTACACCCCGACGGCGGAGCGGAAGAGCACGTCGACGGCCGGCCGGCAGAAGTTCTCCTGCGGCCCCTGGTCCAGCCCGACCCGTACGCCGAGCGCGGACGGCCGCAGCCGGAGGTGGAGGTCGCCGGGGGCGATGAGCACCTCGCCGGGCCGCACCGGCTCCCCGTCGGCGGCCTCGCGGACGGCGAGGGCGCAGAGCTTGTCGAGTCGTTGGGCCAGCAGGGACGTGAAGACGGGCGGCATGTGCTGGACGACGAGGACCGGGACGCCGAGGTCGGCGGGCAGTCGGGGCAGGAGGCGGGCGAGGGCGTCGGGGCCGCCGGTGGAGCAGCCGACGAGGAGCGCGGTGACCGGCGCGAGCGCGGGACGGGTGCGCTCGCGGCGCACGATCGGGACGCTCGTACCCGGGGTGAGCTTCCGGATGCCCGCGAGGGCGCGGATCCGGGGCACCAGCTGGTCGCGGATCGCCGCGATCCCGTCGGCGATCTGGCCGGTGTTGGACGGCTTCGTCACGTAGTCCGAGGCGCCGCGGGACAGGGCGTCGAGCGTCGCGGTGGCGCCGCGCTCGGTCAGCGTCGAGAACATGATCACCGGCAGCCGGGCGTGCTGGTCGCGGATCCGCGTGAGCGCGCCGAGGCCGTCGAGGCGCGGCATCTCGATGTCGAGGGTGACGACGTCGGGACGGAGCTCGTCGACCATCCGCACGGCCTCCAGACCGTCCCGGGCCACCCCGGCCACCTCGATGTCGGACGCGTCCCGGAGCGCGGTGGTCACCAACCGGCGCACCAATGCGGAGTCGTCGACGACGAGCACCCTGATCTGCGTCACGCCCTTCTCCATCGGCGCCCCACCGGCGCTTCTGAGACCTCCGGCCCGGCCCCCACTCCGAGCGCGCCGCTGGGGTGTCGCGCAGCGGGTGACCAGCCACGGATCCTGGCTCAGCCCGCAGGCTCAGGTCGCGCGTCGCGACGCCGATGGAGCGGGCATGACGACGCCGACCGCCTTCGCCTCCGTCTCGGCGCTCGTGCGGCGCGAGACGTCGATGGTGTACGACGAGGGCAAGGAGTACCTCGTCGAGGCCCGGCTCAACCCGCTCGCCGCCGCCCGCGGCCTGGGCCTGGAGGAGTACGTCGGCCGGCTGGCCTTCGACGCCGAGGAGCGCCGCAAGGTGGTCGACGCGCTGACCATCAACGAGACGAGCTGGTTCCGCGACCACACGCCGTACCAGGCCTTCACCGACGCGATGCTGCCCGCGCTGCTCGAGCGCCGGCAGATCACCCGGCGCCTCCGGATCTGGAGCGCCGCGTGCTCCAGCGGGCAGGAGGCCTACTCGATCGCGATGCTGCTCGACCAGCACCTCCCCGCGGGATGGAGCCACGAGATCGTCGCCACCGACATCTCGACGGCGATGCTGGCACGGGTCCGGGCCGGGCGGTACAGCCAGGTCGAGGTCAACCGCGGCCTGCCGGCGACCAGCCTGGTGCGCTACTTCACCCGCGCCGGGCGCGAGTGGGAGATCGCCGAGCGGCTGCGGGAGCGGGTCACCGTGAAGCACCTCAACCTGGCCGCGCCGTACGTCGGGCTCGGGTCGTTCGACGTGATCTGGCTGCGCAACGTCCTCATCTACTTCGACGCGGCCACCAAGACCGACATCCTGCGCCGGATGCTGCCGATGCTGGCCGACGACGGCTACCTGCTGCTCGGCTCGTCCGAGACCACCCTCGACCTGCCGGCGGATCTCGCGGCCGCGTGGCGCCGCGAGCAGATCGGGCGGGTGCCCGCCTACCGCCGCGCGGCCACCTCCCTGACCCCGTCCCTCACCAGCACAGGAGCCTGAGCGTGCGAGCGATGATCATCGACGACTCCCGGGCGATGCGCAGCATCCTGCGCCGCATCGTCACGGGCCTGGACTTCGAGACGAGCGAGGCCGAGCACGGCCAGGCCGCACTGGACCAGATGCGCGCGGGCGTCGTGCCCGACGTGTGTCTGGTGGACTGGAACATGCCGGTGATGGACGGCTACACGTTCATCACCGAGGTCCGTGCGAACCCGGAGTGGCGCGACATCACGCTGATGATGGTGACCACGGAGAGCGAGCAGCGGCAGATCGTGCGTGCGCTGGCCGCCGGCGCCCACGAGTACGTCATCAAGCCGTTCACGCCGGACGCGATCGTCGACAAGCTCTCGCTGCTCGGGCTGGTTCCGGCATGACCACCGCGGTCCACGAGGGCCCGGGGAGCGAGGACGTCCTCGCGGTCGCCGAGGACGTCTGGATGGCACTGCTCGGTGAGGACGGGATGCTGGTGCCCCGCGCCGTCCCGACGGGCACGCCGTTCGACACCGCCGCCTGGTCGGCCGCGACCACCATCAGCGGCGGCTGGCAGGGCGTCGTGACGGTCGAGCTGGCCGAGGCGCTGGCCCGCCGGCTGACCGTCCGGATGCTGGCGCTGCCCGCCGACCAGACCGCCACCGACAGCGATGTCGCCGACGCGGTCGGCGAGCTGGTCAACATGGTCGGCGGCAACGTGAAGAGTCTGATGCCCGGCCCCAGCACGCTCTCGCTGCCGGCCGTCGCCGCCGGCCGAGCCGCCTTCGCCCGCGACGCGGCCCTCGCCTGCCGGGTCGACCTGTCCTGGCTGGACGCCCCCGTCCGCGTCTCCGTGCACGTACCCCTGGGAGGACCCCGATGAAGATCCTGATCGCCGACGACAGCCGGGTGATGCGGCAGATCGTGATCCGGACCCTGCGCCAGGCCGGGCACGGCGGGCACGAGATCGTCGAGGCGGAGAACGGGCGGCAGGCCCTGGAGCTGGTGCGCACCGAGGCACCCGACCTGGTCCTCTCCGACTGGAACATGCCCGAGATGAACGGGATCGACTGCCTCTCCGCGCTGCGCGCGTCCGGTTCCACGGTCGCGTTCGGCTTCGTCACCTCGGAGGGGTCGGAGGAGATGCGGGAGCGCGCCGCGTCCGCCGGGGCGGCGTTCCTGATCGCCAAGCCGTTCACCCCGGAGGCCTTCGACGACGCGCTGCGTGGCGTGATCTGAGGCGTCGTGGCCGTCCACCTCCCCCAGCCCAAGCAGCTGCGCGACCTGCTGACCGACCTGCTCGGCCGCGACGTCACGCTGAGCCCGTCGTCCCCCTTCGCCCCGGGGCCCGACACCCCCGCCACGGTTGCCGTCTACGTCGACGACAGCCTGCAGATCCGTGCGCTGATCGCCTGCGACCTGGCCTTCTCTGCGCGGGCCGGCGCGGCGATCGGCCTGGTGCCCCTCGGTGACGCCGAGGCCGCGATCGGCGACGGCCGGCTGCCCGACCCGATGGCGGAGAACCTCGCCGAGGTGCTCAACATCGCCGCCTCGACCTTCAACGTCCCCGGCGCGGACCACCTGCGCCTGCACCTGGTCCACCCCGCCGGTCCGCCGCTCGACCCCCAGGTGCGGATCAGCACGCTCACCCTGGGCCGGCGCGAGGACGTGTACGTCGACATCGCCGGCTACGGCGCCGGCGCGCTGTCCGTCATCCTGCTCTGAGTTGGAGGGCGCGAGCTCGTCGCTCGTTCCTCGCGCCGCGCTGCCGCGCTCGCGGTCGGCCTGGCTGGGTGGTCGCGTTCGCGTGGCGGCCACCGGTCGGCACGACGCGAAGCGTCGCTCGTCGTCGGCTCCGGTCGCTCGTTCCTCGCTCCCTGCGCCTCCTCGTGCGGCGTACGCGCCGTGGCCTCGTAGATCTCTGGAGGGCGCGAGCTCGTCGCTCGTTCCTCGCGCCGCGCTGCCGCGCTCGCGGTCGGCCTGGCTGGGTGGTCGCGTTCGCGTGGCGGCCACCGGTCGGCACGACGCGAAGCGTCGCTCGTCGTCGGCTCCGGTCGCTCGTTCCTCGCTCCCTGCGCCTCCTCGTGCGGCGTACGCGCCGTGGCCTCGTAGATCTCTGGAGGGCGCGAGCTCGTCGCTCCTTCGTCGCGCCGCGCTGCCGCGCTCGCGGTCCGCCTGGCTGGGTGGTCGCGTTCGCGTGGCGGCCACCGGTCCGGACCGGGGACAAGGTCGGGACACGGCCAGGGACAAACCGGGGACGTCGGCCCTCCTCGGCGGGACGAGCCGCCTCCTAGCGTCCCCGGCATGACTTCACAGCACCGGAAACGCACCTCCCTGCTCGCCCTCGGGGCGAGCCTCCTCACCGCTCTCTCGCTCGCCATCGGCGCCCCGGCCCACGCGGCCGGGGAGTGGCAGGACGGCAGCAGCCAGTCCGACACGATCCTCGACTGCACGACCGGCCTGCCCGCCACCGGCGTCACCGCGAACACCGGCTGGTGGTCCCCGACCGGCCAGGTCCCCAAGGTGGGCGAGCCGTTCCTCCTGCACGGCTACATCGGCCTGGTCGGCTTCCCGTGCAGCAGCGGCGTGGCGGTCCTCCCCGAGCTCCTCTTCGACGAGACCGCGTTCGGCTACCCCGACGAGCCGGTCAAGTGGGGCATCAACGACATCGACGACCCCACGCCGACCTTCACCACCGACCCCGTCGAGCTGACCCGCGGCCCGAACGGCGGCATCGCGATCGCCACGGTCGGCGGCCAGGCGATCACCCTCGAGCGGGGCGAGATCTTCGAGTTCCAGGTCCCCGTGGTCGCGCTGCGCGCCCTCAAGGGCACCGCCACGCCCGCCCCCAGCTGCTCCGAGCGGACCGCAGGCACCCGGCCGTGCCCGGTCGCCACCTCCGGTGACCACCTCCAGGTCGCGTTCAAGGTCGGCGGCCACGGCGGCAACAAGTCCTTCGTGACGCCCTATGTCCCGCTCTTCGCGGCCGGTCCGGCCGGCGGCGGGGGTGGCGGTGGCACCGTGGCGAAGGCTCCCTCGAGCACGAGCGCGAAGTTCAAGGTGTCGGCCCGCAAGGCCGGCCGGGCGACGGTCACCGTCCAGGCGAGCCCGGCGCCGACCGGCCGGGTCGTGATCCGCGATCTCGCCCGCAAGGGCCGGGTCGTGGCCCACGGCACGCTCACCGCCGGCCAGCACGGCGTGCTCAAGCTGAAGGTCGCCAAGCTCGGCAAGGGCAAGCACCGGCTCGTGGCGGAGTACGCCGGCTCGGCGGCCGTGGGTGCCTCCAGCTCGGCGATCCGGAAGATCCGCCTGAAGTAGGCCCGGCGGGCCCGCTGGCCCGCGTACCGGCGCACCGCGCCCGATCCCGCCGTGGGGTCGGGCGCGGTACCGCGTCCGGGCACCGGACTCCGGTCGATCGGTCGAGATAGTCAGGACCTAGTCCCGGACCCGGCGGCTCAGGTCCCCGGCGGGCGCACCGATCAGGCACGTGAGCGACGGATTGCTCACCCCTTGCCGACGGACCGGCACCGACTGTTGCACCGTCCCGAGGGGACGGGTGCGTCTCCAGGAGATCGACCGTGTCCTTCGCATCGTCCGACGCCGTCGGCCAGGTGTTGCACTCCGCGATCAACGGACTGTCCCAGCGGCAGCAGGTGATCGCCGACAACATCGCCAACGTCGACACCCCGGGCTTCCGCGCCCGCAGCGTGGACTTCGAGACCGCGCTCTCCACCGCGATCGAGCGCGGCCGGGCCACCGCCGACGACCTGACCGCGACCGTCACCCCCACGGGCACGCCGGTCGGCGCCAACGACAACAACGTCGACCTCCGCAAGGAGTCCATCGCGGCCATCCAGACGCAGTACCAGTACCAGATCATGGGCCGGGCGATCAGTGACCGCGACTCCCGCCTGCGGGTCATGGCCGGCGGCGCCGCCTGATGAACCACCCCACTCGATTCTGCGCCTCCCCCGCTTCGCTCCTCCGTCCCACCATCGATCGGGGACCCCGGTGACCGCCTTCGAGACGCTGCGCATCGCCAACACCTCGCTCGGCGCGCACCAGGTGTGGCTCGATGCCCTGGCCGGCAATATCGCCAACGCCAACACGGCGAAGCGGACCAGCGAGGACGCCTTCCAGGCGACGTACGTCGTCTTCGACGCGCGCGAGGACGGCGGCGTCGACGTCGACGGGTTCGCCGCGGGCGATCCGGAGGGCCGGATGGTGCACTCCCCCGACCATCCCCTCGCGGACGAGGACGGCTACGTCCGTCTGCCCGACCTCGACATGGCGGCCCAGCTGAGCCAGCTGGTGATGGCGCAGCGCGGCTACCAGGCGTCCGTACAGGTCACCAAGTCCGCCCAGGACACCTACTCCGCTGCCCTCCAGATCGGGGCCCGCTGATGGACATCACCCCGCTGCAGTTCCCGACCGTCCCCGGGATCGGCCCGGTCGGAGCGCCCGGCGCCCTCGCCTCGATCGCGGCGCCGACGCCGACCGAGCGGTCCGCCCCCGTCACCGGGCCGGACACCGAGTTCGGCTCCCTGGTGCTCGACGGCCTCGACCGGCTCGAGGGCCTGACCGACCGGGCCGACGACCTGGCCGTCCAGGCCGCGACCGGCAAGCTCGAGAACATCCACGACTACACGATCGCGGCGAGCGAGGCCCAGGTCGCCAGCCAGTTGACGGTCTCGCTGCGCAACCGCGCGGTGGAGGCGTTCAACGAGATCATGCGGATGCAGGTGTAGTCGCCGATGCAACAGCGCCTCACGCGGTACCTCACCCGCGCCCGGGACACCTTCGGCGGCTTCACCGCCGGCCAGAAGGCCGTCGCCGTCATCGGTACGGCGGCCCTGCTGATCGCCGTCTTCATGGTGTTCCGCTGGGTGTCGACCCCCAGCTACGCGCCGCTGTACTCCAACCTCTCCGGCACCGACGCCAGCGCCGTGATCGAGGAGCTCGACTCCCAGGGCGTCCCCTACAAGCTCACCGGTGGCGGCGGCACGATCATGGTGCCGCGCTCGGACGTGTACGGCACCCGGATCAACCTGTCCGGCAAGGGCCTGCCCTCCAGCAGCGACGGCGGCTACAGCCTGCTCGACAAGCAGAGCCTGTCCACCTCGGAGTCGCAGGAGCAGACCAATTTCAAGCGCGCCATGGAGGGCGAGCTCAGCAAGACCGTCGAGGCCATCCACGGGGTCGACACGGCGGTCGTGCACCTCGCCATCCCGGAGAAGCGGGTCTTCACCGACGAGCAGGACCCGCCGACCGCGTCGGTGCTCATCGACACCGAGCCGGGCACCTCGCTGGACGACGAGCAGGTCCAGGCGGTCGTCCACCTGATCGCATCCAGCATCGACGGTCTCGACCCGAAGCGGGTCACCGTCACCGACGCGAAGGGCAAGCTGCTCACCACGCCCGACGGCGCCGACGGAGCCGACGGCGGGACCGGCGCCGCCTCCGCGCGCTCCAAGCAGGTGCAGGCGTTCCAGGGCTCGATGCAGTCCGAGATCCAGTCCGTGCTGGACCGGGTCCTCGGGCCGGGCAACTCGACCACGACGGTCACCGCCGACCTCGACTTCGACAAGTCGGTCACCGACAGCCGGACCTACCAGGCGCAGGAGAACACGCCGCCGCTGTCGGAGTCATCGACGAACGAGACGTACGCCGGCCCGGCCGGCTCCCGCACCGGCCAGGCCGAGGGCATCGTCGGCCCCGACGGTCAGATGGATCCCGCGACCGCGACCGGCGGCGACTCGTCGTACAAGAACACCTCGAAGACGCAGGACAACGCCGTCGGCGAGACGGTCGAGCACCGGGAGAAGGCGCCGGGCTCGATCAACAGCCTGCACGTCGGGGTCGTGCTCGACGCGACCGCGGCGGCCGCGGTGCAGCCGCAGGTCGTCAAGGACCTGATCAGCAGCGCCGTCGGCATCAAGCCGGACCGTGGGGACACGATCGACGTGTCGACGATGGCCTTCGACCGCAGTGCGGAGGAGGCAGCCGCCGCCGACCTGAAGGCGGCGAAGGACGCCGACGCGGCGGCGCGGCGCAACAGCTTGATCCGCAATCTCGGCATCGCCGGCGGCATCGCCCTGATGGTGCTGCTCGCGTGGCTGCAGGCCCGGCGCCGGGCAGCGGCCCGGGAGGAGGCGCGGGCCTACCTCGTCGAGCAGCTGCGCACGGACGCCGCGAGCCGCACCGCCCAGCTCGAGGCTCCGGCCCTGGCCGCCCTCGAGACGGCGGAGAAGGACGCCGAGGAGTCGATGCGCGACGAGCTGATCGCGCTCGTCGACCGGCAACCGGACGACGTCGCGGCCCTGCTGCGCGGTTGGCTCGTGGAGCCGCGGTCATGACACTGATGGCAACCTCCGGCCCGACCCTGGTCTCGATGGGGGTCCGCAAGGCCGCGGTGCTGCTCATCCAGATGGGCAAGGAGCGCGCGGCCCAGGTGATGGCCCATCTCAGCGACGCGGAGGTGGAGGCGATCTCCGGCGAGATCGCGCGTCTGGACGCGGTGTCCGCGAGCGAGACGGCGCAGGTGCTCACCGAGTTCCACGACCTCGCGACCGCGCACGCCCACGTGACGCAGGGCGGGTTCGGGTTCGCCCAGCAGCTGCTGGAGCAGTCGCTGGGCCCCGAGCGCGCGAAGGAGATCATGGAGCGGCTGCACGCCGCCGCCGTGCAGATGCCCTTCCAGTTCCTGCACCGCGCGGATCCGGCCCAGCTGCGGGGGTTCATCGCCGACGAGCACCCCCAGGTGATCGCGCTGGTCCTGGCGCACATGGCGGCCGACAAGGCCTCCCTGTTGCTCAGCGGCCTGCCGGCACACCAGCAGGCCGTCGTCGCGCACCGGATCGCCGTGATGGACCGGACCTCTCCCGAGATCGTGCGCACGGTCGAGGCGGTCCTGGAGCGCAAGCTCTCCTCGATGCTCCAGCCCGCCGAGGTCTCCCGGGTCGGCGGCGTGGACCCGCTGGTCAACATCATCAACCGGTCCGACCGGCCGACCGAGCGGCAGATCGTCGAGGGGCTCGAGGGCCTCGACCCGGCCCTGGCCGACGAGGTCAAGAGCCGGATGTTCATGTTCGAGGACATCGTCGGCCTCGACGACCGCTCGGTGCAGCAGGTGCTGCGCCAGGTCGACACCGCCGAGCTGTCCCTCGCGCTCAAGGGCGTCAGCGAGGCCGTCCGCGCCAAGATCACCGCGAACCTCTCCGAGCGCGCCGCCGAGAACCTCCTCGAGGAGGTCGAGCTGCTCGGTGCGGTCCGCCTGGCGCAGGTCGAGGAGGCCCAGCAGGGCGTCATCCGCACCATCCGCCAGCTCGAGGAGCAGGGCCAGATCATGGTCCGGCGAGGGAACGACGATGAGTTCGTACTCTGAGCTGGAGCTGCCCGAGCTGCGGGTCGGCACCTGGACCCGCCTGGGCGCGGACACCGTGCTCGGCGACGCGGTCACCGAGTCGCTGCTGGGCGGGATCGCCGCGGAGGCGCGCGACGCCGCCCGCGCCCAGGGCTACGCCGTGGGCTGGGCCGAGGGCCGCCGTACCGCGGACGAGCAGGCGGCCGGCGAGGAGGCCCGCCGGGCCGCGACCCACGCCGCCGCCGAGGAGCGGCGCGAGGCCGAGCACCGGGCGGCGCTCGACGCCCTCGGACACGCGGCCGAGCAGGTCCGCGGCCTGCTCGACGAGCTGGCCCACGCGGTCGAGGACCAGGCCACCGACCTGGCCTGGTCGCTGACGACGACCCTGATCGGCGCCCAGGTCGCACGGCTGGCTCCCCCGGACGTCGTGGCCCGGGCGCTGCACGCGCTGCCGCCCGGTGCGGTGGGCCGGGTCCGGCTGCAGCCCGCGGTCGCCGCGTCGCCGGCCGCCCAGGAGCTGGTGTCCCGGGGCCTGGAGGTCGTCCCCGACCCGGCTCTCGGCGCCGCCGATGCCCTGGTCGAGGCGGTCGACGGGTCGGTGGTCGACCTGCGGATCCGCGAGGCGATGGCGCGGGTGCGGGAGGTGCTGTCCTCGTGACCACCGTGCTGTTCCCCCCGGAGCTCCGCGAGGCGGCCGCCGCGGCCGCCGCCCCCCTGCACCTCGGCACCGTCAGCGAGCTGGTGGGCCTGCATCTGGAGGTGCGCGGCCTGCCCGGCGCCGCCGTCGGCGACCTGCTGGAGGTCCGGACGGCGGGCGGCCCGCTGCTCGCCGAGGTCGCCGCCCTGCACCCCGGCGCTGCCGTCTGCCTGCCCCTCGGCACCACCACCGGCGTCCGGACGGGTGACCTGGTCCGCGCGACCGGCGGCCCGCTGCGCGTCCGGGTCGGCGAGGCGCTCCTCGGGCGCGTCCTCGACGGCCTCGGGCGCCCCGTCGACGACGGTCCCGCGCTCGGCGGCCTGGAGTCCGTGTCGACCGAGCACCCGACGCCCGGCGCGCTCAGCCGCCCCCGCATCACCGAACCGCTGGGCTGCGGGGTCCGTGCGCTCGACGCGCTGGTGCCCGTCGGCCGCGGCCAGCGGATCGGGATCATGGCCGGCTCCGGCGTGGGCAAGTCGTCGCTGCTCTCGATGATCGCCCGCGGCACCGACGCCGCGGTCAACGTGATCGCCCTGGTGGGCGAGCGTGGCCGCGAGGTGCGCGAGTTCATCGACGGCGACCTCGGCCCCGCGGGCCTGGCCCGCTCCGTGGTCGTCGTGGCCACGTCCGACGCGCCGGCCGTCGAGCGGCTGCGGGCCGCGTTCACCGCCACCCGGATCGCCGAGTGGTTCCGCGACGGCGGCCGTGACGTGGTGCTGATGATGGACTCGCTCACCCGGGTCGCCGTGGCCCAGCGCGAGATCGGCCTGTCCGCGGGCGAGCCACCCGCCACCCGCGGCTACCCGCCCAGCGTCTTCGGCCTGCTGCCCCGGCTCCTGGAGCGCGCGGGCACCTCGGCGACCGGGTCGATCACCGGCATCTACACCGTCCTCGTGGAGGGAGACGACCTCCAGGATCCGATCGGCGACACCGCCCGCTCGATCCTCGACGGCCATGTCGTGCTGTCCCGCGACCTCGCCACCGCCGGCCACTTCCCCGCGATCGACGTCCTCGAGTCGATCTCCCGGGTCCACCGCGCCGTGACGACGCCCGACCAGCAGCGCGATGCCGGCCGGCTGCGCCGGATGCTCGCCGCCCACCGCTCGGTCCGTGAGCTCGTGGAGATCGGCGCGTATGTCGCCGGCGCGGACGCCGATGCCGACGCCGCGCTCGCCCGGCTGCCCCGGATCGAGGCCTTCCTGCGCCAGGCGATGGACGACATCACCCCCCGCGCCACCGCGTGGGACCGGCTCGCGGAGGTGGTCGCCCCATGAGCCGCACCCCACGTCACATCCCCGGCGAGGACAGGGGGCTGGCCGCCGTCGCGCGGGTCCGCGGCGTCCGCGAGACCGACAGCCGGATCGGCCTGCAGCGGGTGCTCGCCGAGGAGGCCGCCGTCGGGGCACGCCTCGCCTCGCTCACGTCGGCCGTCGCCACCGCGGACGTCCCCGCCGTGACGACCGCGGCCGCTCTGGTCGCCGCACGGACCCGGCTGGCCCACCTCGGCATCCTGGTCGACGAGACCCGCGCGGAGGCGGCGACCGCGCAGGTCGTCACGGCCGACGCCCGGGCCCGCTGGGGCACCGACCGGGCACGGTTGGCCGCGGTGGAGCACCTCCTCGAGCGCCGGGCCGCCCGGCGCCGTACCGAGGCCGAGCGGCGGGCCGCCCGCGACGCCGACGATCTGGCCGCCCAGCGCTGGGCCCGGGAGCGTCGATGAGCATCGAGAACGTCACCGCCCGGATCAGCGAGCTCCAGGCCCGGCTGGCCCAGTTCGCGCCGGCGCGGGTCTCCGGCTCCGGCTCCGGATTCGCCACCGAGCTGGCCGGCGCGCGGGTCGCCACGACGGGTGCCGCGTCCGGGGGCACCGTGAGCGGCGCGGACGTGGTCGCCGAGGCCCGCAAGTACCTCGGCCTGCCCTACGTCTGGGGCGGCACCGATCCCACCAAGGGCATGGACTGCTCCGGTCTCGTGCAGGTCGTCTACAAGAGCCTCGGCTACGACCTGCCCCGGGTCTCCTACCAGCAGGCCGCCTCCGGCCGGCCGGTGGCCGACCTGGCGCAGGCCCAGCCCGGCGACCTGCTGGCGTGGGACAACTCCAGCCGCAACAACGGTGTCGACCACATCGCGATCTACATCGGCGACGGCAAGATGATCGAGGCGCCGCGCACGGGGCTCGACATCCGCGTCGTCGACGTCCCCTCGACGCCCGACGTGATCCGGCGGATCATCGACCAGCCCGCGGCCGGCACCGCGGGCACGGCGCCGGTGTCGGCCCGTGCGGCGACCGGGACGCCGTACGCCGACCTGATCGACGCCGCCGCCGCCCGCACGGGAGTCCCCGGGAGCCTGATCGCCGCGGTCGCGCGGCAGGAGTCGGGCTTCGACCCGCGCGCGGTCAGCTCCGCCGGCGCCCAGGGCCTCATGCAGCTGATGCCCGGCACCGCCCGGGGGCTCGGCGTGACCGACCCGTTCGACCCGGCCCAGGCCATCGACGGAGGTGCGCGACTGCTGCGCTCGCTCCTCGACCGGTTCGGGCGCACCGAGCTCGCGCTGGCGGCGTACAACGCCGGTCCTGGCGCGGTCTCCCGCTACGGCGGCATCCCGCCGTACCGGGAGACGCAGAACTACGTCCGCACCGTGATGGCGATGGTGAGCTGAATGAACCACCCCGTGAGCATCGCTCCGTTCCTCCCGGGCCTGGCGGTCCCGGTGCCCGCCGACGGCGGGACACCCGCCGGCACTGACCCCGGCGACCCGGGGGTGGTCTTCGGCGAGGCGCTCGCCGCGGCGCTGCTCGCCACGGTGCCACCGCCGGCGGCCCCCGTCCCGGGCGTCCCCGCGACGCCGGCCGCTGCGCCGCTCCCGGCGGCGGCCGGCACGCCCGCCGTCAGCCCCGCGGTCACGCCCGCTGCCCCGGTCGTCGGCACCCTCCTCGCCCCGACGGGTGATCCGGGCGAGCCGGACCTACCCACACCGGCGGCGACGGGACCGGCCAAGCAAGCCACACCGGGCACACCAGTCACGGCGGAGCCGGCGTCCTTCCCGGATCGGCTCTCCGCGGCCACCCCCGCGCCCACCTCCCAGGATCAGGCGCCCGCGCGGTCCGAGTCCCGGCCCGCCACCACCGACCCGGCTGTCGCGATCGCCCCGGCCGACCCGGCGACCGACCCCGCCCTCGGCAGCACCGCGTCGGCGGCGCCGGCAGCCACCCCGACAGGGCCGCGGCCGACGGTGGAGCGCGCCGTCGTGCAGCAGGTCTTCCCCGAGGTCACCCGTCTGGTGACCAGCACCCCGGCCGACCGGCCCGGCACGCACCGGATCACCCTCACCCTCCAGCCCGAACACCTCGGCGAGGTGCGGGTGACCCTCGTGGTCAAGGACGGCGCGGTGCAGGTGCGCCTCGCCGGTGCCGCCGACGACGCCGCCGGCAGCGCGGCCGTGCACCGTGCGCTCAGCTCCGGGGCTCCCGAGCTGCAGCGGCTGCTGGAGCGCTCCGGCGCCACCGAGGCGCGGGTCCTGATCCGCGACCCGTTCAGCCCGGCGTCGGCCCCGCCGCCGACGCCCACCCCGGCCGTGGCGACCGGCCAGTCGGGACCGGGTTCCTTCGCCGCCGACGCCGGCGGCGAGGGGGCATCCGCCTGGGACGGCTCCTCCGGCGACCCCGACCAGCGCGGGGGCCGGCACCCCCGGGCCGCCGTACCCGAGACGGTCCCGGTCACCAGCAGCACGACCCCCACCCGCCCGACCACCCCCGGTCACCTCGACCGGTCCCTGTGAGGAGGAAGAGATGTCCGTCTCCAGCACCGAAGGCATCGGCTACGGCGTGACCGGCGCCGCGGCCCCCAGCAGCGCCGGCGCTCCCGGCGCCCCGGGCACGTCGGGTGCGGCGAAGAGCGACGACAAGGACATGTTCCTGCAGCTCATGGTCGCGCAGATGAAGTACCAGGACCCGCTCAACCCCACCGACTCCTCGCAGTTCCTCGCCCAGACGGCGCAGTTCACGGCACTCGAGAAGATGCAGAACGTCGCCGACCAGACCGCGATGCTGCTGAGCACCCAGCTCGCGTTCGGCGCCAGCTCGCTGATCGGCCAGACCGTCCGCTGGTACGACGCCGCCGGGGTCGAGCGCTCCGGGGTGGTCCAGGGCACCACGTACCTCGCGACCGGCCCGGTCCTCAGCATCGACGGCACGTCCGTCCCCGTGACCGACGTGGTCAGCGTCGGCGACGCACCGACGATCAAGGAGCCGACTCCGACCGGCGGGGGCACCACGGCACCGCCCAGCGGCACGCCGCCCACGACCGCCTGACCCCGAGCCACACCGCACCACCACCCGAGAAGGAGAACACCATGCTTCGCTCGCTCTTCGCCGGCATCTCCGGCCTCCGCGTCAACCAGACCATGCTCGACGTCACCGGCAACAACATCGCCAACGCGAACACCACCGGCTTCAAGGCCAGCACCACCGTGTTCGCCGACACCCTCAGCCAGCAGCTCACCGCGGCCTCGGGCGGCAACGCCGAGCGCGGCGGCACCAACCCGATCGAGATCGGGCTCGGCGTGCAGCTCGCCGCCACCATGGCGAACTTCGGTCAGGGCTCGGCCCAGCTCACCAACCGGCCGACCGACCTGATGCTGCAGGGCGACGGCTTCTTCGTGCTGCGCGACGGCCAGGAGGACGTGTACACCCGTGCCGGCGCCTTCACCTTCGACCAGACCGGCGTGCTCGTCGCGCCGAACGGCATGCGGGTGCAGGGCTACGCCCTCGACGGCGCGGGCCTGCCGACCGGCGGCCCGGTCGACGTCGACCTGAACCTGATCGACGGCACGCTGCCGCCCGGCGTCGACCTGACGTCGTACTCCATCGGCCCCGACGGCAAGCTCCGCGGCGTCTTCTCCGACGGCGTGCAGCGCGACATCTGCCAGCTGGCGGTCGCCGACTTCACCAACCCGATGGGCCTGGAGAAGGTCGGCGACACCGCCTTCCGCGAGTCCGCCAACTCCGGTCCGGTCCAGCTCGGCGTCGCCGGCCAGGGCCAGCGCGGCCAGATGATCGCCGGCCGGCTCGAGATGTCGAATGTCGACCTGTCGGCCGAGTTCACCAACCTGATTCTGGCCCAGCGCGGCTTCCAGGCCAGCTCCCGGGTGATCACCACCAGCGACCAGGTGCTCGAGGAGCTGGTCA
Organism: Nocardioides sp. L-11A; assembly: GCA_029961745.1. Classification (NCBI taxonomy): domain Bacteria; kingdom Bacillati; phylum Actinomycetota; class Actinomycetes; order Propionibacteriales; family Nocardioidaceae; genus Nocardioides; species Nocardioides sp. L-11A. The sequence continues at coordinate 1,141,205 of CP124680.1, read as the reverse complement.
ACATCAAGCGGTGACCTGCGTCCGTGCCGGGATTGCGGACCGAACCGGACACGTGCTGAGGGCTGTCCCCGATCTCCATCCTGGCGTTCGATGAACTCGTGCCTGCCGGGCACGGTGAAGGAAAGGACCCCGCGCTCGGGGGCGTAGACGAGGCCCTCCTGGATGAGTTCCCGCCGGGCGTTGGACAGATCGGTGACTCGCTTGCCCATGGCCTCGGCGATGTCGGCGATCGGCACTGGTCCGCCTCTTCGGAGGTTGCCGACGACGCGCATCAGATCGCGTTGGGCCGGTGTCGCGCGTCCCCAGCGCGAGCGGTAGAGGCCGTGCTGCAGACAGCTCGACCCGAGGCGTGACCTCGACCTCGGCGACGATCCACCCGGAGCCACTGACCTGGCGCATGAGTTCGTCGAGAAGCGCCGTTCTCCCTCTATCACGGAATCTGAGATACGACGCGATCGTTCGTGATTCATGCTCTGAGAGCGCCCCTCGCCACAACACCCCTCCACGGGCACAGGCCAAAGGCTCAAGGCGCCGGGCCGTCGGCCGATGGGACCTGCGGAACGCCACGGACGGCGCTCCCGCCCCAGACACGCCAGCCACGCACACGGAGGTGCCGCGGTGATCTCGCTGACCCGACTCTCGGGGACCACGTTCCTGCTGAACGCGGACCTGATCGAGCGCGTCGACTGCACCCCGGACACCGTGGTGACCCTGGTCGACGGGACGAAGTACATCGTGGCCGAGTCCCTCGACGAGGTGCGCGACGAGGTCATCGACTACCGCGCCGCCATCGTGGCCCGCGCCGCGCTGCCCGACGCCTCGGCCATCCCACCGGTGCGGCCCACGCGCCAGAGCAGGCTCAGCGCCGTACCGCCGCGAGGAGTCACGCCGTGAAGGACATCGCCACTCCCGTCGGGATCGGCGCCGCCCTCGGCGTCATCATGCTCGCGAACATCCTGGAGGGCGGCAGCCCCGCGAGCCTGTTCCTGATGCCCCCCATGCTCCTGGTCTTCGGCGGCACGCTGTGCGTCGCCGTCGCCGGTGGGACGCTGAACGACGCCAAGAACGCGGTGGCCTCCGCCAAGACCGCCCTGTTCGGCAAGGTGGCCTCGTCGGCCGACGTGGTCCCGGTGATCGTCAGCCTCTCCGACGCCGCGCGCCGGGAGGGCATGCTCGCACTGGAGGGCCGGGTGGGCGACATCGACGACCCCTTCCTGGTCAAGGGGGTGACCCTCGCCGTCGACGGCACCGACCCCGAGGAGCTGCGGGAGATCCTCGAGGCCGAGCTGCACGCCAAGAAGGCGGTCGACAAGCACGCCGCGAAGTTCTTCACCGACGCCGGCGGCTACGCCCCGACGATCGGCATCGTCGGCACCGTGATGAGCCTGGTGCACGTCCTGGAGAACCTCGCCGACCCCGGGGCGCTGGGGCACAGCATCGCCGCCGCCTTCCTCGCGACCCTGTGGGGTGTGCTCAGCGCCAACGTGCTGTGGCTTCCGATCGCCGCGCGACTCAAGCGGCTCAGCGAGCTGGAGAGCACCCGGATGGAGATCGTGATCGAGGGTGTCGCCGCCATCCAGGCCGGATCCAACCCGCGGATCGTCGCCCAGAAGCTCCAGTCCCTGCTGCCCGCTCAGGACCAGCTGAAGGAAGCGGCCTGAGATGTCCCATCCCCGGCGCCGACGGCGCGAGAGCGAGGAGGAGCACGAGAACCACGAGCGGTGGCTGGTGTCGTACGCCGACATGATCACCGTGCTGATGGCGCTGTTCATCGTCATGTTCGCCATGAGCCAGGTCGACGAGCAGAAGTACCAGGCGCTCAAGGACGGCCTGGCGGACGGCTTCGGCCGCGAGAAGTCGATCCTCAACGGGGCCAGCCCGATCAGCAACGCCAAGGGCACCAGCGACCCCGGCGAGACGTCGTACCAGATGCTCCTCGCGCAGGTCCCCGAGGCACAGCAGGAGACGGTCGCGAAGATCCTCGAGGAGTCCGAGCGGCTGCGCAGGCAGCGGGCGTACGGCGACGCCCGGACCGAGGCCGACCGCCTGCTGAAGGTCTGGCGGCAGATCGACCGGGCACTGCGCGACCAGGGCCTGCGCGACGACGTCCGGGCCTCGATCGACGACCGCGGCCTCGTGGTCAGCCTGGTCTCCCAGCATGTGGTCTTCGAGCCCGACATCGCCGAGCTGACCGATCGCGGCCGTCGGGTCGTCGACACCATCGCGCCCGTGCTCGCCGCGCTGCCGGAGCCGATCGAGCTCGACGGCCACACCAACCAGGAGCCGGTGAAGCCGCGCTACTACCCGTCGGACTGGGAGCTCTCCGTCGCCCGCGCCGTCCACGTGCTGCACCGGCTCGAGGACGGCCACGACATCCCGGCCCGGCGTCTGCGCGCCACCGGCTTCGGCCACACCAAGCCGCTGGTCGACCCCGCCGTGCGCGGCTCGCAGCGGGTCAACAAGCGCGTCGACATCCTCGTCCTGAGCCAGCAACCGGCCGAGACCCGCGCCCTGCTCGGCGAGGCGTACGCCGAGCTGCGCCGCGAGGCCGGGCTCGGCGACCTACCGACCGCACCCGGTGATCCGGGCACGCCCGGTGGCCCGGGCGCGCCCGCCGATCCCGCCGGCGACGGCACCGACGGCGGTGCCGACGCCGTCGCCACCCCTACCCGCTCCCGAGGAGAGGACCGACCGTGACCACGAGCGTCTCCACACCCGCGACCGCACCGGCCGAGGCCGCATCGAGCGGGCGGGGGAGGAAGATCGGGATCGCCCTCCTCGTCGTCGGCCTGCTCGCCGGCGCGGCCTGGTTCCTCGTGCTGAAACCCGCCGGCGACGGCGAGCCGCAGCCGGGCGAGGTCGCCCCGCTGGAGGCGATCCAGGTGAACCTGGCCGGCGGGCACTACCTGCGGCTGGGCATGGCGCTCCAGCTCACCACGGCCGCCGAGGAGGCCGACGGCAGCAAGGCCCTCGACTCCGCGATCACGGTCTTCTCCGGCCTCCCGGTCGAGGAGGTCAACAAGCCCGACGTCCGCGAGACCCTGCGCCAGCAGCTCGTGGAGCGGCTGAAGGAGAGGTACCACGGCGAGGTGATGGAGGTGTACTTCACCGAGTACGTCACCCAATAGGTCCCTCTCCCGCGGGGACCTTTGGGACCCCACCCGGGACCCTGGGTGGCCCGAAGTGACCACGGGACCCTGACCGCCCGGCGTCCCGGCGACCCCTCAGGTCCGTGAGCGCCGCGACGATGGGCTCGTCGTGACCCTCCAGCGGCCGCGCCGCCGACCTCGCACGGCCGACCCCACGCCGTACGACTTCCGGCGTCCGATCCAGCTCTCACGCGAGCACCAGCGCACCCTCCAGCTCGGCTTCGACAGCTTCGCGCGCCAGGCGACCACCGTGTTCACCAGCTCGCTGCGCACGGTGTGCACGGTCGCGCTCACGGGCATCGAGCAGCGCACCTACGCGGAGTACGTCGACAGCCTCGGCCCGTCGACGTACATGACGCTGTTCAGCGCGGACCCGATCCCGGGCACCGGCGTGCTCGAGATCCCCCTGTTCGCCACCATGTCGTGCCTCGACCACATGCTCGGCGGCCCCGGCTCCGACGAGCAGCCCGACCGGCCGCTGACCGAGATCGAGGACGGGGTGTTCCGCGGGCTGGTCGAGCGGCTGCTCGGCGAGATGCGCTACTCCCTCGACGGGATCGTGACGCTGGAGCCGACCATCACCGGCATCGAGTACAGCCCCCAGTTCGCGCAGGTGGCCAGCGCCGCCGACGTGATGGTCGTGGTGACCCTCGAGCTCCGGATCGGCGAGCGCGCGCACCGGATGTCGGTCTGCCTGCCGTTCAGCGGCCTGCTCCCCCACCTCGCCAACGCCACCGGCAACGGTGCCGTCTCCGACCGCGAGCGGGCGCAGCGCGCGCACTCCGCGGGCCTGCTGCAGGAGCAGTTCCAGCGGGTTCCGGTCGCGGTCTCCGTCCGGTTCCGCCCGCTCCCGGTCGACCCGGCGACGCTCGCCGACCTGCGCCCCGGGTCGGTGCTGCGGCTGAGCCACCCGGCCTCCGCCCCGCTGGACGTGACCGTCGCCGGCAACACCTTCGCCCATGCCACCCCCGGAGCCCGCGGCCAGCACCTGGCCGCCCTCATCGTCACCACGCCCGAGGAGTCCTGATCCCCATGACCGACGTGCTCGACCCCACCCTGCTCGCCGAGGCCGTCGCGGTCGCGGCGGCCGCGCCCCTCCCGGCGGTCACCCCGCTGACGCCGGGCCCGGCCCAGCCCGGCTCTCCGCACGTCACCGCCGCGTTCGCCGGCGGCGCGATCGCCGAGCTCGACGGCGGGGTCCCCGGAGCGGTCGTCGTCCTCGTCGGCACCGAGCTGGTGGAGGCGCTCGCGTCCAGCCCGATCGGCGCGCTCGACGTGGCCGCCGCGGTGCAGCCCGCCCTCGACGCCGCGGCCCGCCGGCTCGGCGCGCACGCCCGCGGGGCCCGCGCCCTCGCGCTCGACGTCGAGGGCTACGACATCACCGCCGAGCTGGGCGGTCCGTTCCGGACGGTGCCCCTCATCGGCGCCGGCATCGCGGCCGCCGTCCTGGTCCCCGAGGCCACGCTCGCCGGCGCCGGTGAGCCGATCCCGGACAGCGCCGACGACGCCGGCCCCGGTACGACGGCCGCCCCGGCCGATGCCGGCGAGGACACCACGCCGTTCGTCCCCGCCTTCGGCGCGCCCGCCGCGCCGCCGCGCGGACTCGAGCTGCTCCAGGGCGTCGACATGGAGGTGACCGTCGAGCTCGGCCGGACCCGGATGACGGTGCGCGACCTGCTCGCCCTCACGCCCGGTGCCGTGCTCGAGCTCGACCGGGCCGCCGGCAGCCCGGCCGACCTGCTGGTCAACGGCCGGCTCGTGGCCCGCGGCGAGGTCGTCGTCATCGACGAGGACTTCGGCCTGCGCGTCACCGAGATCCTCGACGCGAACGCCGCGGTCTGACGCCGATGCTGGACAGCACCGGCGGCGTGGGCCTGGGCGAGCTCGCCGTCCGCCTGGTCGGCTCGCTGGCGCTGGTCGTCGGGCTGCTGCTGCTCATCGCCCGCGTGGTCAACCGCCGGCTCAAGGCCCCCGCCGGCGCGACCATCCAGGTGGTGCAGCGCCAGGCGCTCGGCCGCGGCCAGGGGGTCGCGGTCGTCTCGGTCGGCACCCGGATCCTCGTCCTCGGCACGACCGAGCAGCAGATCACCCTGCTCGCCGAGGTGGAGCCGGACGAGATCGGCCTGGACCAGACGCCGCCGGAGCCGGGCACCGAGCCCGCCGGCGTACCTGCCGCGGAGCACGGGACCGGTGCGTTGTCGGGGTCCGTGCTGTCGCCGCAGACCTGGAAGGACGCCATGGCGGCCGTCACCGGGAAGCGGGCGTCGTGACCACGACCCTGTCGAGCGGGGTCGCCCGGCTCGCGCTGGTGCTCGCCGAGCCCGTGGGGCCGAACGGGCCGAACGGCCCCGGCAAGGGCGGCACCGTCCAGATCGACCTGTCGGGGATGACCGACAAGCCCAGCCACAGCCTGCTGGTGTTCCTCGCGCTGACCCTGCTCAGTCTGCTGCCCGCGATCGTGCTCACCTGCACCAGCTTCACGAAGGTCCTCGTCGTGCTCGGCCTGACCCGCAACGCGCTCGGTCTGCAGCAGACGCCGAACAACCAGGTCCTGGCCGGACTCGCCCTCTTCCTGAGCCTGTTCATCATGGCGCCGGTGCTCTCGCAGATCAACGACGAGGGTGTGCAGCCCTATCTCGACGGCGACAAGACGACCTCGGTCGCCTTCCAGGACGGCCTGGAGCCGCTGCGGGAGTTCATGCTCGACAACACCGACGACGGCGAGCTGCAGCTGCTCACCAGCGTCGCCGACCGCAAGCTCCCCGAGAACCGCGACGACGTCTCGACCGCGACCCTGATCCCCGCCTTCGTGCTCTCCGAGCTCAAGGACGCCTTCATCATCGGGTTCATCATCTTCATCCCCTTCCTGGTCATCGACATCGTCGTGAGCGGGGCGCTGATGAGCCTGGGCATGATGATGATGCCGCCGGTGATGGTGTCGCTGCCGTTCAAGCTGCTGCTGTTCGTGATGGTCGACGGATGGGCGCTGATCATCAGATCGCTCGTCGCGTCGTACGGGAGCGGGTGAGCCGAGGTGAGCCAGGTGAGCCAGGTGATGGAGACATGACCGACACCGCGATCATCGAGATCGCCCTCAAGACCATGCTGGTGGCGCTCAAGCTGTCGGCGCCGATCCTCGCGACCTCGCTGGTCATCGGCTTCGCCATCTCGCTGTTCCAGTCGATGACCCAGATCCAGGAGTTCACGCTCTCGTTCGTGCCGAAGCTGGTGGGGGTCGGCGTGGCGCTGCTGGTCTGCGGCAACTGGATGCTGCACACCCTGATGGCCTTCACCCGCGAGCTCTTCGACCTGCTCCCCGGCCTCCTCGTCTGATGGGCTCCTAGGCACAGCCGTGGTCCTCTCCGTCGACGGCGCCGCGCTCAGCGCGCTGCTGCTCGCCTCGGTGCGGGTGGTGGCGTGGCTGGTCGTCGTCCCCCCGTTCGCGACGCGGGGCATCCCCACCATGGCGAAGGTGATCCTCGCGATCGGCCTGTCGCTGGCGATGGCGCCGACCCTGGCGGCCCAGGAGCTGCCCGGTACGACGCCGGGGCTGGTGCTCGCGACCGCCGCCCAGGTGCTGATCGGGGTCGGCATGGGCTACGTGACGATGCTGCTGTTCTCCGCGATCGGCGCGGCCGGCGCGCTGGTCGACGTGTTCGGCGGCTTCGCACTGGCCGCGGCGTGGGACCCGCTCTCGATGAACTCCAACACCGTCTTCGGGCGCTTCCACCAACTGCTCGCGACCGCCCTGCTCGTCGTCTCGGGCGGGCACCTGATCGTCATCGGCGGTCTGCTCAGCACCTTCCGCTACCTGCCGCTGACCGGCATGCCCGACATCTCCGGCTGGGACGGCGTGCTGCTGACGGCGTTCTCGATGTTCTTCACCGTCGCGGTGCAGATGGCGCTGCCGATGATCGCCGTCCTCTTCGTCGCCGACCTGGCGCTGGCCCTGCTCACGAAGGTGGCGCCGCAGCTCAACGCGCTCAGCGTCATGTTCCCCGCGAAGGTCGGACTGACCCTGCTGCTGCTCGGCCTGTCCTTCCCGATGCTGCCCGGTGCGCTCGACCGGCTCGTCGACTACGCCAACCAGGCCATGTCCTCGATGGCCGGGGCGGGCTGACGTCGTGGCCGCCAGCAGCGAGGAGAAGACCGAGAAGCCCACCCCCAAGCGGAAGAAGGAGGGCCGCAAGGAGGGCCAGGTCCCGCGCACCCCCGAGCTCGGCGGGTGGCTCGGCCTGCTCGTCGTCGGTCTCGCGATGGGGCCGCTGCTCGACCACGAGCTCGACGCGCTGCGCACCATGATGGCCACCGCGCTGCGCTCGGCCGAGGACCCGTCGGTGTCGCTCGCGCTGACCCTGCTCGCCGCCGCGGGCCGCCACATCCTGGTCAGTCTCGTCGTCCTCGGCTCGATGGTGCTGGTCATCGGCGTCGTCTCCGCGCTGGCCCAGGGCGGCTTCTACCTCGCGCCGAAGCTGGCCAAGCCGGACGCCAAGAAGCTCAACCCGATCCAGGGCGCGAAGCGGATCCTCGGCCCGCACGCCTTCTGGGAGGGCGCGAAGGTCCTGGTCAAGAGCACGGTGGTCGCCTTCCTCGCCTGGGGCGCGGTCAAGGCGATGATGCCGCTGGTGGGCGGGCTGCTCCCGATCCAGGTCGTCCTCCACCAGGTCAGCGCCGAGGTCTCCCGCCTCCTGCTCACCGTCGCCATCGCCGGACTGGTCATGGCCGCGGCCGACTACGCCATGATGCGACGGCGGATCGGCAAGCAGCTACGGATGAGCCACAGCGAGATCAAGCAGGAGCACAAGCAGGCCGAGGGCGACCCGCTGGTCAAGGGCGCCATCCGGGCCCGGCAGATGGCCGCCGCCCGCAACCGGATGATCGCCGACGTCGCGACCGCCGACGTGCTGCTGGTGAATCCGACGCACGTGGCCGTCGCGCTGCGCTACGACCCGGATCGGGGCGCCCCCCGGGTGATCGCCAGGGGCGCCGGGGCCATCGCCGCCCGGATCCGGGAGGTGGCCGCCGCGGAGCGGGTGCCACTGGTCCAGGACGTGCCGCTCGCCCGGGCGCTCTACCGCCACTGCCAGGTCGGCCAGGAGATCCCCCGGGAGCTGTGGGCCGCAGTGGCCCAGGTGCTGGCGTTCGTGCTCAGTCGCCGCAGTGCCGGCCAGCACGGCGGCGAGCACCGCACCCCTCGGCGTACCGGGGACCTGCCCGAGGTGCTCGCCCGCTCCCGCCGGCGGCGAGCGGCTGCGGGATGAGGCGCTGCAGGAATCGCCGGTCGACCGGTGATTCCCTCGCTTGTCGGGCGTTGCAACGCCCGACAAGTGCCAGTTTCACCGGTCGACCGGTTGTTCATGCAGCCCGTCAACCCCTCATCCACAGGAGCGGGCGGCCGATGAGGTCACCGACGCCAGGACGGCGCCACCCCGCAGTGCCACGGACGGCGCGCCCGGTCGAGAGGCTGTAGCCACCGCATGTCCGTGAAGTCGCTGACGCGGCTCGGTGTCCCGCTGGGCATCGTGCTGATCGTCGTCATGCTGGTCGTGCCACTGCCGGCGATGGTGCTCGACCTGATGATCGCGCTCAACATCACCGGTGCCCTGCTGGTGCTGATGGTGGCCATGTTCATCCACAAGCCGCTGGAGTTCGCCGCCTTCCCCTCGGTGATCCTGGTGATGACGCTGTTCCGGCTGGCCCTCAACGTCAGCGCGACCCGGCTGGTACTGCTCGACGGGTACGCCGGCAAGGTGATCGACACCTTCGGCCACTTCGTCGTCGGCGGCTCGCTCATCGTCGGGCTGATCGTGTTCGCGATCCTGCTCGTCATCCAGTTCGTCGTGATCACCAACGGCGCCGGACGCGTGGCCGAGGTCGGTGCGCGGTTCACGCTCGACGCCATGCCGGGCAAGCAGATGGCGATCGACGCCGACCTGAACTCGGGGCTCATCGACGAGGAGGAGGCCCGGCGGCGGCGTGCCGAGGTGCACGCGGAGGCGGACTTCCACGGCGCGATGGACGGCGCGTCCAAGTTCGTCAAGGGCGACGCGATCGCCGCGATCGTGATCACCCTGGTCAACCTGCTGGGCGGCTTCGCGATCGGCGTGGCGCAGTACGGCATGCCGTTCGGCGAGGCGATCAACACCTACTCGCTGCTCTCGGTCGGCGACGGCCTGGTCTCGCAGATCCCCGCCCTCCTCCTCAGCGTCGCGACCGGTCTGATCGTGACCCGGTCGGTGGCCGACTCCGACATGGGCTCCGACATCGTCGGCCAGGTCTTCCAGCGCAAGATGCCGCTGCGGGTCGCGGGCTTCGGCGCGCTGGCGCTGTGCGTGATCCCCGGCCTGCCGAAGCTGCCGTTCCTCGTGGCCGGTGGCCTGATGCTGCTGGGCGCCAGCCGGATCGACGAGTCCGCCGGCGCCGGGGCGGCGGGCACCGACGCCGACGCGGCCGCCGGCGAGCTGGTCGCGACCCCCGACACCCCCGAGGCGCTGGTGGCCGAGATCCGGGTCGACCCGCTCGGCCTGGAGCTCTCGGCGGACCTGATCGACCTCGTGGACAGCCGCACCGGCGGCGACCTGCTCGACCGGGTCAAGGCGCTGCGCCGCAAGGTGGCCGGCGAGCTCGGCATCGTGATCCCTCCGGTCCGCACCCGCGACAACCTCGAGCTGCCGGCGAACACCTATGCCATCACCCTGTACGGCGCCGAGGTGGCCCGGGGCGAGGCGCCGCGGGGCACGGTGCTGGCCATCGGCGAGTTCCTGGGCTCACTGCCGGGCACCCCGACCCGGGAGCCGGTGTTCGGGCTGGACGCCAAGTGGATCCCCGCCGAGCTGCGGCACCAGGCCGAGATCGGCGGAGCGACCGTCGTCGATCGCGCCTCGGTGGTCACCACCCACCTCGCCGAGATCGTGCACCGGCACGCGAGCCGGCTGCTCGGCCGCGAGGACGTCCGGCTGCTCACCGACGTGGTCAAGCGCACCCACCCGGTCGTCATCGAGGAGCTCACCCCGACCCAGCTCCCACTGGGCGAGGTCCAGCGGGTGCTGCGCGCCCTGCTGGAGGAGCGGATCCCGATCCGCGACCTGGTCCGGATCTTCGAGGCGCTCTCCGTGCGCGCCGCGGTGGCCAAGGACCTCGACGGCCTGGTCGAGGCGGCCCGTGCCGCGCTCGAGCCCGCCCTCGCGGCGCCGTACGTCACCGACGGCGTGCTGCACGCCATCAGCTTCGACCCGCTGCTGGAGCAGCAGATGCTCGAGGGCCTGCGGCCCACCGAGCAGGGCGCGGTCGTCGTCCTCGACCCCGACGCCGCGCAGCAGGTGCTGCTCGGCCTGGCCCAGGCGACACAGGCGGCCGAGAACACCGACGTACGCCCGGTCCTGGTCTGCGCGCCCGCGCTCCGGGCCGCCGTACGCCGTCTCGTCGCGCCCACCGTCGAGCGCCTCCCCGTCTTCTCGTACGCCGAGCTCGGGGCGGCCCACGAGATCCGCTCGGTGGCCGTGGTGTCGGCCACCGGCGCCCGGCCCGCACTGGAAGCTGGAGTCTGACCATGATGTTCGACCTGCGGGTGTGCGTGCTCGCCGCCCTCCTCGCCTCACCCGTCGCCGTCCTCGCCGCCCAGGGCGAGCTGACCCTCGACGAGGCGCTGACCCGGCTGCTCGTGGTGATGGTGGGCGCCACGGCGGCCGCCCTGCTGGTGCGCACCCTGTGGCCGCTGCTGGCGGGCCCGGCGCCGGAGCCGACCGCGGTGGTCGCGCCGGACCCGGTCCGGACGGAGAGCGACCCGCAGGCCACGGCGGGGGGCCCGGACGTCCCCGGGATCGCCACGGCCGCGGAGACCGAGCTGGTCGAGGCCGAGGGGTTCAGCCGACCGCCGGAATGACCCATTCCAGGGTGGTGCCCGCGCCGGGGGCCGAGGTCACCAGCAGGTGACCGCCGAGGTCCTCGGCACGGCTGCGGAGGTTGACGGTGCCGTTGCCGGCCGCCACGTCGGCCGGGTCGAAGCCGGCGCCGTCGTCGACGACCCGGAGCCGGAACCACGCCGAGGAGGCAGTCAGCTCGACGCTCGCCGAGCTCGCGCGCGCATGCCGGGCGACATTGGAGAGCGCCTCGCGCAGGGTGCCCAGGACGTGTCCGCCAGCCTCGGGGGCGAGCGCCCGGTCGACCGGCCCCTGCAGCCGCAGCAGCGGCTGGAAGCCCAGTACGCCGGCGTACTCGCCCAGCAGCGCGCGGACGTCCTCCAGCAGCGACCGGCCCGAGCCGGTGCCGAGCTCGAAGATCACCGACCGCAGCTCCTTGATCGCCCCGTCGAGCTCCGCGACGGTGCCGTCGACCCGGGCCCGCAGCTCGGCGGTGTCGAGGTCGCGCGCACCCTGCAGCTGCATGCCGGTGGCGAACAGGCGCTGGATGACGAGGTCGTGCAGGTCGCGGGCGATCCGGTCGCGGTCGCGGGCGACGAGCAGCTGCGCGCGCTCGCGCAGCGCCTGCCGCCGGTCGAGGATGAGGCCGAGCTGGGAGGCCGTCACGGTGACCAGGTCGAGCATGATGTCGCGCAGCGACGGGGTCTCCTCGGCGTGCTCCACCAGGATGGCGCCGGGCCCGTCGAGCCGGGTGTCGACCGGTACGACGAGCGTCGTGCGGCCGCTGCCCTCCGGCAGCCGCTCGGGCACCCGGGTGGCCGTGACGTCGCGGATCTGGTCGGCGTACCGGTCGACCACGGGGGCGGCCGCCTCGGAGTCGCCCGCTGTCTGCCGGATCTCGAGCAGGCCGCCGGCGACCCGCACGTAGGCGACCAGCCGCGCCCCGCACAGGTCGCGCAGGGACACGACGAGCTCGTCGAGCGCCTCCTCGGCGCTCGAGGTCCCGGTGAGGTCACGGCCGACCTCGCCCGTCGCGGCGAGCCAGCGCCGCCGCCACTCGACCTGCTCGTAGGTGCGGGCGTTCTCGATCATCACGCCGGCGGCTCGGGCGAGGGCCTCGACCAGCGCCTGGTCGGTGGCTGTGAACTCCGCGCCACCGCGCTTGTTGCCGAGGTAGAGATGCCCGAACGCGCGCTCGCCGACCAGCACCGGCGCCCCGAGGAAGCGGTCGATGACCGGGTGGCTGCCGGGGAAGGTGCCGGACGACACCGGATGCTCGGCCACGTGGTCGACCCGGATCGAGCGCCGCTCGCGCGGCACCAGCCCCAGCAGCCCGTGCCCCTTCGGCATCATCCCGACCTGGTCGAACTGCTGCCCCGCCTCGGCGTTGGGCACCAGGTCGATGAAGGCGCCCTCGTCGTCGACGATCCCCAGGACGCCGTACTCGGCGTCGGTGAGCTGGCAGGACGCCTCGACGATGCGGCTGAGGACACCGCGCAGGTCGAGGTCGGACCCGATGGCGACCACCGCGTCCAGCAGTGCCCGCGCCTCGGTCGGCAGCTCCAGGTCCATCCGGCGTCGATCCCCTCCCACAGCGACCGCTGACGCCCCAGGCTATCCCTTTACTTTGCTCGCTGCGAGGCGCGTGATGCCTATCGGCACCGGGACCGGGGTCCTGAGGAGTCGGGACCTCAGAACCGCCGCATCTGGTAGCGCCCGCGGGTCCGCGCGACGACCGTGCCCTCGGCGTCGGTGACCTCCGTGACCAGCTCGAAGTCGCTCTTCCCGCGCTCGGCGGTCTCGGCGAGCACTCGGTCGATGACCTCGTCGCTCAGTGTCGCCCGGGAGACCACGTCGGTGGTGGCCGGGCGGAGGAAGTCGATGGTGAGCGACTTGACCAGCGGCACGGCTCCCTCGAGCACGAGGGAGGTGCTCGCGTAGAGGCCGCCGAGGACCTCCGCCACGGTGAACAGCGAGCCTGCGTACGCCGTACCGAAGTGGTTGACGTTGGGTGCGGCCGGCAGCCGGGCCGCCACGGTGTTGCGACCGGCCTCGACGACCTCGACGCCCATGGCGTCGAGGACCGGGATCATCGAGCGGACGTAGGTCGTCAGGTCAGCAGGCGTGGTCACGCCGCCACGGTAGCGGTCAGGCGACGTCGTACGCCGTGCGGCCGAGCCGTGGGTGGCCCGAGCCCTTCAGCAGCACGTCGGCCACCAGATCGACGTCATCGATCATCGGGACATGGCCGCACTTCGGCAGCGTGACGTGCTCGGCGGCCGGGAGAGCCCGGCGGGCGCGGCCGGCCTGGTAGGGCAGCAGCACCAGGTCGCGGGTCCCCCAGGCGACGGTGACCGGGATGGACGGGGAGATCGGCCGGTCGAAGGGGAAGCCGCCGTCGATGATCGTCTCCAGCGCGGGCCGCGCGTGGACCAGGCCATGCAGGTCGCCGAGGGCGGCGTCCGGGCTCAGCTTGTGGCCCCTGGTCATCAGCAGGCCGAAGGCGGCGGCCCGGCCCGGGGCGGTGCTCAGGATCGCGGGCGCCACCGGCCGGGCCAGCGTGGCCGCGCCGGTCAGCACCGTGAAGACCGCGCGGATGTAGGCGAAGTCGACCTTGTTGCGCCAGAAGCCGGCGGGCGCCAGCGTCGTCGCACTGCTGACCAGGTCGTCCGCCGCCGCCTCCAGCGCGATCCGCCCGCCGAGGGAGTTGCCGGCGATGTGCGGACGGTCGAGCCCCTGCTCGACGAAGAAGTCCTCGAGGATGTCGCGCAGGATGTCGCGCACCGGCCGGCCGTCGGGCACCAGCGCCGGCGACTCACCGTGGCCGGGCAGGTCGATCAGGACGACCTCACGCTCGCGGGCCAGCCGGTCGACGACCGGGTACCACGCCTGGCGGCGGTGTCCGATCCCGTGGACCAGGACGAGCGGCTCCCCCGAGCCGATCCGTTCGTGGGCAAGCATCGCGACCTCGCTTCCACGCACCGACGCTGGTGCGGTAGATAGGTGCAACCGGGAGTTGCGGATACCGAGAGTATGGGACGTGCTAGCTGTTGGCAAGCACCCATATGCAGCGGAATCTTTACCGTCCAGCTCGGCGTCCTCCGGCTGCCGCGTCACTAGGGTCGAAGGTCGGCACTCCCGACGGGGATTGGGCGTGCCTTCCCTTCCTCGAGCAAGGAGAACCTCTGATGACTCCCGTACGCACGCGTGTGCTCACGGGCGGCCTGGCGGCCGCGCTCGCCGCCGGATCACTGCTCGCCGCCCCCACCCCGGCCCAGGCCGCTCCGGTCTTCACCCAACTCGACGTCGATCCGTACGCGTCCACAAGCAATTCGGGTGCGTGCACCAACACCGGCCCTGCCGCTCCGGCAACGCCCGCCGTGCCGCTGGGCGAGGACGGCGCGCCCGTCGCCACTAGCCTCGTCACGACCGCGCAGTACACCGCCAACGGCGACCCCTCGGACATCATGACGAACACAAGTACTCTGCAGGCAACGTCGTCCGCGACCACCGCCGGCGGCCTGCCGAAGTCGATCACGACCAGCTTCACCGGCACCATCACCGCGACCGCCAGCAAGGGCACCTCCATCTGCAGCGTCCGCTCGACGTCCGGGGTCGAGGTCGGGTTCGAGCTCACTACATCGGTCGCGCTCTGGGCGACCCTCAGCGTCCACCACAAGGGACCCGGCTACATCGAGGCCTACATCGACAGCGACACCGGCGACCCCTATCACGATCTCTACGGCCACTCGCTCGACGGCGGCGGCTCCACCACGGTTCTCCTGCCCCCGGGCTCCTACAGCGGCTATGTCGAGGGGGACGCCGGCGGGAGCAGGAACACCAATGCCTCCGCCTCCGCCTCCGGCACGGCGTCCATCACCTTTGCGGTCCCGGGCTCGACCAGCGCGGCTCCGTCCGGCAAGGCGGGCAAGTACGTCGCGCTTCCGGGCACGCGCAACTGCGCAGCCCATAGCGGCACGGCGACGCTGACCACGAAGAAGAAGCGCATCAAGCAGATCGACAAGGTCACCTTCACCGTCGACGGCAAGAAGGCCGCGACCCTCAAGGGCAAGAAGCTCAAGAAGGGCAGGGCCGTCGCCCTGCCGCTGGTCGACAGCGCCGCCGCCGACCTCGGCGCCACCGTTCTGCTGAAGAACGGCAAGAAGCGCACGGTCGAGGCGAGCTACCTCGCCTGCACCAGCTGACCGGCCCTGGCCAGGCGGTGGGCAGGGCCGCAGCGCGATCAGCCCCGCAGCACCTTGTCCATCGCCTTGCCGCGGGCGAGCTCGTCGACGAGCTTGTCGAGGTAGCGGATCTTCTGCATGAGCGGGTCCTCGACGTCCTCGACCCGGACCCCGCAGACCACGCCGGTGATCAGGCTCGCCGCGGGGGTGAGTCGCGCGTCGGCGAAGAAGTCCTCGAACGTCGTACCGCCGTCGAGATGGGCGTGCAGCTCGGTCTCCGAGAAGCCCGTCAGCCAGCAGATCGCCTCGTCGAGCTCGGCCCGGGTCCGGCCCTTCTTCTCCACCTTGGTCACGTAGTGGGAGTAGACCGATGCCACGCTGGTCGAGAAGATACGGTGCACATACTGCAGCGTAGTTGAAGAAGAGGTGCCTCCAGCGTGGTCGTCGAACCCGTCCGGCCACGCACGAGTCCCGCCCTCATCGTCGCGATGCTCTCGTGCTGCGGCATCGTGGTCTCGCTGCAGCAGACGCTGCTCCTCCCGCTGCTGCCCGACCTGCCCCGGCTCCTCGACACCTCCGCCGACAGCGCCTCGTGGCTGGTGACGGCCACGCTGCTGAGCGGCGCGGTGGCGACACCGACGATCTCGCGGCTGGCCGACATGTACGGCAAACGCCGGATGATGGTGGTCTCGCTGGGGGTGGCGGTCGCCGGCTCCCTGCTCGGCGCGGTCAGCCAGGTGCTGCCGCTGCTCATCGCCGCCCGCGCCCTGCAGGGCGTCGGGGTCGCGCTGATCCCGGTCGCGATCGCGATCATGCGCGACGAGCTGCCCCGCGACCGGGTGCCCCTCGGCGTCGCCCTGATGAGCGCCACCCTCGCGATCGGCGCCGGCGTCGGGCTGCCGCTGTCGGGCCTGATCGTCGAGCACATGGACTGGCACGCGTCCTTCTGGCTCACCGGCATCGTCGGCATCGTCCTGATCGCTGGCACGCTCGGGCTGCTGCCGGAGTCACCGGTCCGCACCAGCGGCGCCTTCGACCTGCGCGGTGCCCTGATCCTCTCGGTGGCCCTGACCGCCATCCTGCTCGCCCTCTCCAAGGGCGGCCAGTGGGGCTGGCTCGGGCCGCGCACCGTGGGCAGCGCCGCCGCCGGCGTCGCGCTCATCGCGGTGTGGATCCCCCTCGAGCTGCGCACCCCGCGCCCGCTGGTCGACGTCCGGGTCGCCGCCCGCCGCGCGGTGGTGCTGGTCAACCTCGCGTCGGTCTTCGCCGGCCTGTCCATGTTCGCCAACATGCTGGTGACGACCCTGCTGCTCCAGATGCCGGCGGCGACCGGGTACGGCCAGGGCCTCGACGTCCTCCACACCGGCCTCTGGATGGTCCCCAACGCCGCGGCCTTCGGCCTGATGGCCCCGGTGTCGGCCTGGCTGATCCGGCGCTTCGGCCCGCAGGTCACCCTCGTCGCCGGCGCACTGCTGATGGGGACCGCCTACCTCTGGCGGGTCTTCTACAGCGCGGACCTCGCCCAGATCGTGGTCGGCTCCGTGGCCGTCGGCACCGGCACCGCCATGGTGTACGGCGCCCTGCCGACCCTGATCATGCGCGCGGTGCCGGTCACCGAGACCGCCTCCGCCAACGGCCTCAACGTCCTGCTCCGCTCGCTCGGCACCTCCACGATCAGCGCCGTCACCGCCGCGATCACGACCGCGTCCGTGATGACCGTGGGCGGCCGGGAGCTGCCGACGCTGGACTCCCTGGAGCTGATCTTCTGGATCGCCTCCGGCGCAGGGCTGGCGACCGCGTTGATCGGCGTACCCATGCTCAGCATGCGGGAGTACGCCGAGGAGGCGGACCGCTCCGGTGCCGAGAACACCAGCCGTGCGCAGATCGTGAAGGGCCAGGTGCTCAGCCTCAAGGGCCAGCCGATCCGGCACGCGGTGGTCACCGTGCTGACGCCCGACGGCCGGGCGGTCGACTGGGGCCAGGCCGACGCCGAAGGCCGGTTCGCCGCCGCGGTCCCCCGGCCGGCCGACTACCTGGTCGTGACCGCCGCCGACGGCTGGCGTCCGCGCTCGCGGATGATGACCCTCGACAGCGCCGCCCCGATCCCACCGATCGTGCTGCGCGAACGGCTCACCCTGCGCGGCACCATCCGCGACGCCGACGACCGTCCGGTGGTCGACGCGCTGGTCGCCCTCACCCGCGGCACCGGCGGCCTGGTCGCGAGCGTGCGCACCGACCACGAGGGCCGCTACGAGGTGCCCCGTCCCGCCAACGGCCGCTACGTCCTCACCGTCGCCGGGCCGGACGAGGCCCTCGGCTCCCGCACCCTCACCGTGTGGGAGGAGGCGCGGGACTTCGACCTCCAGCTCGGTACGCCGCTCGCGGACCTCACCGACCGTTCGAGCCGGTCCGAGGTCGGCGGCACGACGTAACGCAGGTCACATCCGAGTCGTTGCGCCGGGGAGTACGCCCAGGAGGCCCCCGTGTCCGACCCGTCCCTTCCCGTCAGCAGGCCCCGTGGCCTGTCCCGCCGCTCGGTCATGGCCGGCGCACTCGGCGGCGGCGCCGCCCTGGCGCTCGCCTCGTGGCCCGAGGCGGTCGCCGCGTCGGCGCCTTTCGTCCACGGTGTCGCGTCCGGCGACCCGCTGCCCGGCGGCGTCGTCCTGTGGACCCGGGTCACGCCGTCCGTGGAGGCCGCCCCGGGCTCCGGCATGGGCCCCGACGTCACCGTCGCCTGGGAGGTCGCGAGCGACCCCGGGTTCGCCCACGTCGTCCAGCAGGGCACCGCGACCGCCTCGGCCGCGCGGGACCACACGCTGCACGTCGACGTCGGCGGCCTGGCCCCCGCGACGGCGTACTGGTACCGATTCACGGCGCTCGGGGCGACGTCCCGCACCGGCCGCACCCGGACCGCGCCCGCCGCCGGGTCCTCGGCGCCGGTGCGCTTCGGCGTCGTGTCGTGCGCCAACTACGACTGGGGCTACTTCCAGCCCTACGAGTTCCTCGCCACCCGCACCGACCTGCACGCGATCCTGCACCTCGGCGACTACGTCTACGAGTACGCCCCCGGTGGGGTGATCGCCGGCTACCCCAAGAACCCGCGCAACGCCGATCCGCTCCACGAGTGCACGACGCTCGCGGACTACCGGGTGCGGCACGGCTGCTACAAGCTCGAGCAGCACCTCCAGGACCTGCACGCCGCGCACCCGATGGTCGCCGTCTGGGACGACCACGAGATCGCCAACGACACCTGGCAGGGCGGCGCCGAGAACCACGACCCGGCCGCCGAGGGCGACTGGGCCACCCGCGCCACCGCGGGGCGGCGGGCGTTCCTGGAGTGGTTGCCGATCCGGCACACCGACCCCGACGACTGGCAGCGGATCAACCGCCGTCTCGTCTTCGGCGACCAGGTCGACCTGTGGATGCTCGACGAGCGCCGGTTCCGGACGCAGCCGCCGAAGAGCATGCTGCTCGGGTACGTCGCCCTCGGCGCGCCCTCCGCCGATCCCGACGCGTCGATGATCGGAGACGACCAGGAGCACTGGCTGGTCCAGGGCCTCGCCGCGAGCACTGCCCGATGGAAGGTGCTGGGCAACCAGGTCCCCTTCTTCCCGCAGGTCCTGCTCCCCCAGCTCCCCGGCCAGATCACCGACCTGCTCGGCCCGAAGCTGTCCCAGCAGCTGGAGAAGCCGCTGCTCCAGCTCTACGTCGAGGACTGGAACGGCTTCCTCGCCCAGCGTCAGCGCATCGTCGACGGCATGGCCGGCATCGACGACGTCGTGATCCTCACCGGCGACGTCCACCAGAGCTTCGCCAGCGAGATCCCCGCGCGTCCCAACCGGTACCTGCTCGACCGCAGGTCGGTCGCGGTCGAGTACGTCACCCCGGGCGTGGCCTCGCCGTCGCTGCAGACCATGGTCAACCAGGTGGCGCCGGGCGTCGGCAACCTCCTCGACGCCGTCCTGAACACCAATGCCGCGCTCGCCAACCCGTGGATCCGCTGGTCGGAGGGCTTCAAGACCGGCTGCATGATCGTCGACTTCTCCAGCGCGCGCGTGCAGGCCGACTGGTACCTCGTCGACAAGGGCACCGACCCGAACAGCGCGATCCGCCGGGTGGCCTCGCGCCAGACCAAGGCCGGGACCCGGCGGATCACCGCGGCGACGCAACCACTTGCCTGAGGGCCGTCCAACGCGGGCCCAACCTCGCATCTCCTAGCCTCGGGCCATGAGCGACAGCGACGTCTCCTCGGCCCGTCAGCACACCCTCGGCGACCTCCCGCGCCGTACCGCCCAGCGCGTCCCCGACAAGCTCGCACTCGTCGACGGCGAGCAGCGGCTGACCTTCGCGGAGCTGGAGGGGTACGTCGAGCGGACCGCGGCCGCGATCGCCGCTGCCGGTCTCGGCAAGGGCGATCGCCTCGCGCTGCTGGCGCACAACTGCTGGCAGTTCGCGGTGCTGGACTTCGCCGCCGCCCGGGCCGGCGTGGTCCTGGTGCCGATCAACTTCATGCTCGGCGCCGATGAGATCGCCTTCATCCTCGACCACAGCGGCGCGACCGGGTTCGTCGCCGAGGAGGCGCTGGTAGCGACCGCCGACGCCGCCCTCGCCGCGGCCGCCGACCCCCAGGTGCGGGTCCGCCGGGTGATCCGGCTCGCCGCCTCCGGACCGGTGCCGGACGGCTGGGAGGACCTGACCGGCTGGCTGGAGCACGACGGACCGTCGGTCGTCGTACCGATGGCCGACGACGATCCGGTCCGGATGATGTTCACCTCGGGGACCGAGTCCCGGCCGAAGGGAGCGCTGCTGAGCAGCCGGTCCCTGCTGTGGCAGTACGTCTCGTGCGCCATCGACGGTTCGATGAGCGCCGACGACGTCGAGTTGCACACGCTGCCGCTCTACCACTGCGCGCAGCTGGACTGCTTCCTCGGCACCGACGTCTACCTCGGGGCGACGAGCATCCTCCTGCCCGGCCCCGACCCGGCCACCGTGCTGCGGAGCATCGCCGAGCACCGGGTCACGAAGTTCTTCGCGCCGCCGACGGTGTGGATCGGGCTGCTGCGCCACCCGGACTTCGACGCCACCGACCTGTCGAGCCTGCGCAAGGGCTACTACGGCGCCTCCCCCATGCCGGTGGAGGTGCTGCGCGAGCTGCGTGAGCGCCTGCCCGGCGTCGCACTGTGGAACTTCTACGGCCAGACCGAGATGGCCCCGCTCGCCACCATCCTCGGCCCCGACGAGCAGCTGCCCTACGCCGGGTCGGCCGGGCGCCCGTCACTCAACGTCGAGACCCGGATCGTCGACGACGAGGACCGGCCGGTCCCCGCCGGCACCGTCGGCGAGATCGTCCACCGCAGCCCGCACGCCACGCTCGGCTACTACAAGGACCCGGAGAAGACGGCGGAGGCCTTCCGTGGCGGCTGGTTCCACTCCGGCGACCTCGGCTATCTCGACGACACCGGCCACCTCTACGTGGTGGACCGCAAGAAGGACATGATCAAGACCGGCGGCGAGAATGTGGCCAGCCGCGAGGTCGAAGAGGCGATCTACGCGCATCCGGACGTCGCCGAGGTCGCGGTCTTCGGCGTCAGCCACCCGCGCTGGGTGGAGGCCGTGGCCGCGGTCGTCGTCCCCCGAGCGGGCGCGGCGCTCACACCCGAGGACGTGCTCGCCCACGCGCGGACGAAGCTGGCGGGCTACAAGGCGCCGAAGTACGTCGTGCTCGCCGAGGCGCTGCCCAAGAACCCGAGCGGGAAGATCCTCAAGCGGCAGCTCCGTGAGGCGCACGCGGACCTGGCGGCCGCCGAGGAGGGCTGAGGGAGCCGCCCCCACCGGCCACGCCTCCGCCCGATCGGGGGCGGGAGCGGCCATCATGTCCTCATCATGATGCGCATGGAGGACCTGTGATGAGCACGACGGCCGGAGCACCGACCCGACGCAGCACCCGCAAGGACAAGCTCGCCAACAACGTGGCGCAGTCGGTCCTCCGCGACATCAAGCGGCGCGGCCTGGGCGCGGGCGACCAGCTGCCCAAGGAGGCCGACATGCTGGAGGAGTACAGCGTCGGCCGGGGCACCCTGCGCGAGGCGCTGCGGGTGCTCGAGACCTGCGGGCTGATCGCCCTCAAGCCGGGCCCGGGAGGCGGGCCGGTCGTGCAGAGCGTGCACCCCGAGGACTTCGGCCGGGTCGCCTCGCTCTTCTTCCAGTTCGCCGAGGTGACCTACCGCGAGGTCAACGAGGCGCGGCTGATCCTCGAGCCGATGGCGGCGCGACTCGCCGCGGAGCGGCAGAAGGGCTCCGACGCGGCCCGCGAGCTCGTCGACCTCGCGGCGGCGGGCCCGGACGCCCCGGACACCGAGACCTACCTCCACATCACCGCGGACTTCCACGCCTCGGTCATCGCCATGGGTGAGAACACCCTCGTCAGCCTGGTGTGCCAGTCGCTCGCCGAGATCTTCCGCGACCGAGTGCGCTCGGTGCTCTTCCCCAAGACCCGGCAGCACGACGTCCACGCGGCCCACGTCGACATCGCCGAGGCGATCCTGGCCGGCGACGGCGCGCGCGCCGAGAGCCTGATGACGACGCACATGACCGCCTACGTCAAGTACGTCGCCAAGCAGCATCCCGCCCTGCTCGACGAGGTCGTGGTCTGGCAGAACCGCGGCTGAGCCTGCACTCATCGTTGGCACAGCTCGACCGAGACGACGTCCACGAGGCTCCGCAGCGACATCGCGACCAGGTGTGCGCGTGCAGGTGTCGTAGCGATCATGGCCGTCACGACTCTCCGTCCGGCGCAGGGGCGGGTCATCGTCAACTCGTCGAGGGGGACGGCCCGGCGGTGGAGCATCGCGACGACCGACAGCACTGCGGCTTCGTCAGCGCCGGCCAGCACGACGGTGAGACAGAATGAACGCTCCTCCGTCATCGTCGGGCCTGCGATTCCGCGCAGGACAGCGGTCGAGGATGCGTCGCACTCGGCGTCGTCCACGTCCCTTCCCGAGCTCGCCGGCGGGAGGTCATCCCATGACGTTGCCCGCCGTCCGGGCAGGATCTCTCAGGCGGGAGTAGTCGCCCAGGTCGACAGGCACGCCGGTTCTCGTGAGCTTGTATTCGACGGGGTTCTGATCGTGGTCGATGCCGGCCTCGGTGGCCGTGACGATCGCGTGGAGGAACTCACCGACGACAGGAGCGTTCTTGAACTGGTTGCCGCTCGTGCCGATCGCGACGAAGTAGCCGCCGAGGCTGGTCTTGTCATAGATCGGCACCCAGTCGCTGCTGACGTCGTAGACGCCGACGACCCCTCGCGGCGCGGAGGGGACCACCAGCTCGGGCAGGCGGCGGGCGGCGCGATAGGCCTGCGCCTCGTAGACCTCGTGGCTCGGAGTGGTCTTGAACTCGTCCGGGTCCTCGAGCCAGTGCAGGGGATCGCACGCCGGCTCCGCCCCGCCCACCAACACGTTGCCGGCAGGGGTGCGCCGGAAGTAGGTACCGAGGTCCAGGTCGGCGACGAGTGGATAGTCATGGCCATCGCCTGGGAGTTCGTGGACCTCCTGACGAAGGGGACGCGTGCGGATCCGGAACTCCTCGGTGACACCGGCCATGTCGTTGATCACCGTCGAATGCGGCCCGGCGACATTGATCAGCACGTCACACGAGTACCGTCCCGAGGGAGTCCGCACAGCCACAGCACGCTGACCACGCTTCTCGATCGCCACCACCGGGTTGCCGAACTCGAACTCGGCACCGTGCCGCCGCGCGGCCACCATGAGGTTGTGGGCAGCGAACGACGGGTCGTCGACGAATCCGGAGTCGGGCGTCCAGATGCCGCCGAGCTCGCCGTCAGCGGGTGACCAGAACTCGTCACTCGAGACTGGCTTCGGAGGGAAGTACCGGGCCGGGTCGAGTCCCGGGATGCGGTCTCGGATGTCACCTGCCGTCCACCGCTCGAAGGGGACGCCGACCTGCTCGAACAGACGACACGTCGTCGCCGCGTCGATCTCGGGCGTGTCCAGAACCAATCCGCCGGTCAGGTGGAACCGAGCAAGGGCGCCGTCATCGGTGCCACCGAGGTGGTCCTCCCACATCGACCAAGCCTGTCTGGACTCCCAGGCAGCCGCCACCCCGGTGTGCGTCGAGTAGTTGAAGCGCACCACCGCCGACGACGCGCTCGTGGATCCCATTCCAGGGCCTTTGGCTCGATCGATGACGAGAACCTCGCGGCCGGCCCTGGCGAAGGAGTAGGCGATCGAACAGCCGATCACGCCCGCACCGATGACGATGACGTCCCGCCCTGTGCTCATGGTTGCAGCTTCTTTACGGTCACACCCGTCACGCTAGACAGGCGCACCGGCGTGACGGGACCGACGACTGTTCAGACTCTTCGCCCTCTGTCACGACAGCAGCCGAGTCGGCGGCGAGCAACGGTCTTCCTCGTGTCGTGTCTCAGAAGTTGTTGGTCGGTCGGCGTGCTCAGGGTGCGTGCACTGGGCGCGAAGCGTTCAAGAACTTCTGAGACGCGGCACTAGCGCAGCCCGATCAGCTGGGAGACCTTGAGACCGATGTGGAGAGCCAACCGGTCGTCTCCTTTGGACAGGTCGACGTCGGCCAGCTTCGCGATCCGCTCGAGGCGGTAATAGACGCTGGCGCGATGGATGCACAGTTGCGCGGCGGTCTGCTTCACGTTCCCCGCATTGTCGAGGAAGGCCTCCAGGGTGCTGACCAGCGAGTCGTCGGCTGAGGCGGCGTCGTGCTCGATCAGCCTCAGCACACCGGGGTGGATGCTGCGGCTCAGCCTGTCCTGGGGCAGCTCGGCGAGCAGGCCGTAGACGCCGAGGCCGGAGTACCGCACGATCGGCCCGAGGATCCTCACCACTCCGGCGACCTCGGCGGCCCGCTTCGCCTCCGAGAACGATGCACGGGCGTCCAGGAGCCCGCTGCGTTCACCGCCGATTCCCACCTGCCACTCTCCGGCCGCCCGGCCGCTCTCGACACAGACCTCCCGATGGATGGTCTCCGCGACCGCGTCCACCTCCCGCCTGGCACCGGTACGGATCATGACCAAGATGCCATGGTCGGGACGCGTCAGCTGGATGGCCGTGCGTGGAGGCAGCCGCTGGCGACCACGCAGCAATCCGACCGTCACCGCAAGCCGGTCTCGTTCACTGAGCGGCTCGCCGTCCTGGTGCCCCACGGAGACGACGAGCACCACCACGGGACCGATCACCACGAGTTCCTCGTCGATGAGACGGTCCGAGGCCTCACCACGCAGTCGGGGCTCCTGCGAGAGCAGGTCACGCACCAGCTCCCGCTCGCGCCCCCGACTCAACTCGCCGAGGAACTGCTCACGATGGAGAACCTGCGCGGCCGCACGGGCAGCCTGTTCGACCGCCTCGGCCTCCTGCGCGGTCACGGGACCATCCGATGCCAGGAGCCAGAGGAATCCGAGCAACGCGTGGTCATGCCGGATAGGCAGCCCGATGCGCTCGACCGACAAGCCATGCTCGGGCAGCGACGGAACGGTGAAGAATCCCTGGGCCTCGTGCGCTCCAGCACTGTGGACATGGCGCACCAGGGCTTGCGGAACGGCGCGCCGCATCACCGATTCCGTTCGTGCGTCATCGACATCGGCCCGGTGCGATGTGTAGGCCAGGAGTCTGATGTTTCGATCATCGATCGCCACCGAACGGCGAAGCCGACGGCCCAGACTGTCGACGATCTGTTGGAGCTCGGAGTCCACGCGAGCACCGTACTCTCACGGGGCGCTTCGGACCGGGCTGCTTGCCACCTTCTGCCGATGCCCCGGCCCAAGCCGAGCACAGCACCTGAGCCGGTTCGACAGTTGTAGAGGCGGGCGACGGGAGGCTACGTCAGGTGTGGCTGGCGGCCGCGCACGCCTCTCTCTACGGTCGGGACCATGCCGCCTGTCCTGAACTACGATGCCTGCCGCGAACTGGTCGAGGAGTGGCTTCATCGCACCGAGTCACCCGCCTACGGCCATGTCAGCAGGCTCGGCTCCGTTCGGGTCAGCCCGGACGGAGCGACCGTCGCGGGCATCGGGACGATCCTGACGGGCATTGCCGAGCCCGCCCGATCGGCCCTCTGCCTCATCGACGTGTCCCGCGGTGACATGAGGTTGGTAGACCTCGAGCCGCAATCCGTCGCATGGGCGGGTCACTTCTTGGCCGTGGGTTCCGGCACCTCGGTCGTGATCTGCGATGAGAAGGGCCGGCAAACCCATCGAGTGTCACTGCCCGGGCGGGTCGAGAACGTGGCAGGTGCGCGGTCGGGCCGGCACCTCCTCGCCGTCGTCGCGCCCGCACAGGAAGATCACTACGACCTCGCCACCGCCACCGGCTACGCCGACACCGCCCCGCTGGCCTTCCTCGGCAGCGCCCAGCGACCACGTGAACTGGTCCTCATCGACACGGCCACAGGGCGGTATCGGACGCTGGACGGCCAGGGCCGGACCATCTGGGAGGCCAGCTGGATCGACGACGACAGCGTCGTCGCGGTGATCTCCGACCGTCCCGGCGAGGGGGCGTGGTACGACGCGTACCTCGCCGTGATCGATACCGACAACGGCGACATCCAGGCGAGGTACCGGCCTGTCGACCGACGGCAGCTCTCATGCCCCGTCAGCGTCGACGGCCACCTCCTGGTCATCGAGAGCATCAGCAGTGACCGCGGCGTGGTTGCTGGCGACGTGATCCGCGTGGACCCATGGGGGGAGAGTGCGCGACTCGACACCGAGAACGTCGACGTCTCATGCCTGAGTAGCGCGGGCGATGCGGTGGGCTATGTAGGTCTGCGCGGACTGACCACGGTCGGGGGCACGATCGACGCCGCCACCGGCAGGTGCAGCCCCCTCTGGTCCGGATCGGAGACGCTCACGGGGTGGACGCCTGAGGGCAGCGTCGACGTCGACGGCCGGATCTATGGGATCGCGGAGTCCTTCCACCGGTACCCCAGGCTGGTGCGGATCCAGGCTGACCGAGTGCACACCGTCTACGACCTGAGCCATCCCGGAGCAGACGCCCACCTCGCCGCCGGACAACGGCTGCGGAACCTCTCCTGGCCGGCTCCGGACGGTCTGACGATCGAGGGGATACTCGTCCTCCCTGCCGGGGAGGGCCCCTTCCCTCTCCTGCTCAACGTTCATGGCGGGCCGGTCTCAGCCTGGCGCAACCGCTGGGGGATGGCTCACGGAACGCGTCACCCGTACACCGGCTTGCTGGCCGAGCTCGGAGTCGCCAGCCTCCATGTGAACCCTCGGGGCAGTCTCGGCCGCGGTCAGGACTTCATCGACCGCGTGCGTGGCGACATGGTGGGCCTCGACGTCGAGGACCTCATGAGCGGTGTCGATCGCCTCATCGAGGAAGGCCTCGTCGACGGCACGCGCATGGCGGTCACCGGCAACAGCTACGGCGGTCTGATGTCCGCCTGGCTGGCTGCCAGGTCCACGAGGTTCGCCGCGGCCATTCCGACCTCGCCGGTGGTCGACTGCGTCAGTCAGCACTACACATCGAACATCCCCGAGTTCGACGAGCTCTTCCTTCAGGACGCTGTCGCCGCCCCCGGCGGCGAGTACTGGAGTCGTAGTCCATTGACGCACATCAACGGCGCCACGACACCGACGCTGTTGACGGCCGGGCTGCTCGACAGGACCACGCCGCCGGATCAGGCCGTGATGTTCCACCAAGCACTTCGCCGGAGGGGCGTGCCCACCGAGCTCGTCCTGTATCCACGACAGGGCCACGGCGTCTCCGGGTTCCCGGACTCCACGGACTTCCTGACGCACCTCCTCACCTGGCTGTCCCGCTATATCGGCCTGCAGCCCGCGCGAGGTTGAAGACTCATCGGCACCGACCACGACCGTGCTCGTGGTCGACGATCGGGCGACCTGACCCCTCCCCCACGGACAGCATCCGCCAGGAACGCACTGTCGTAATCCGCGACTCCGGATTGCGACAAATGCACGGCGCGCGAGTCCCGCACGGCGTGGTCTGCTGAGTTCGCCGCGGGCCACGCGAACGAGAGGAGGCTCACTCCTGGTCCGGCCGCGGCATCAGATCCCCGGTGCCGGCGGCAGGCCGTCGCGAGCGGCCTGGGCCGGGCATGCGGGGCGCATCATCGCCCAGCCCGATCTGCTCCCGCCGAGCGCGAGGAGCGCATCTCGAGGAGGAACAAGGTGAAACCGAGAACTCGTCGTAGGCGGCGATGCCGCCATGTTGTTCGCGGAGCGGCATCGGTGAGTGCAGCCGCAGTCATCGTCGCCGGCCTGCCCGTCGCGGGAAGCCAGGCCGAGCAGCCACGTCCCGCGAGGCCGAAGACCGTCGTTCCCGATACTGCCGCGCTCGCCGGGGCACTCGCCGACCAACAGCTCGAGTGGTCCCCGTGCGCTTTCGACGCCAGCGCGGACTGTACGACGGTGGTGGTGCCGCGTGACTGGCATGACCCGGACAACGGCCTGACCTGGAGCATCGCGGTCTCCCAGCTCAGCACCGTCGACATCGATGACCCCGCATATCGGGGAACGATCTTCGGCAATCCCGGTGGGCCGACCGTCCCTGGACTCGACATGAGCACGGTCCTTGCCACGCGAAGTCCCCAGTTGCGGGGAAGCCACAACTTCGTCGGCTTCGACCCTCGCGGAGTGGGCCAGAGCAGCGCCGTGCCGTGCACCTACACCTACGATCCGGCCGACGGCCCCCACGCCGCGGCCCAGGCGAGGGGCGAGACCTGCTCTCAGGACCCCGACGTACGGACCATCACCACCGAGCAGACCGCCTACGACATGGACTTCATCCGGCATCTGCTCGGAGTACCCAAGCTCGACTACATCGGCTACTCGTACGGCACCTGGCTCGGGGACTGGTACGCGCGAGTGTTCGGACCCGCCCATGGCGGCAAGTTCCTGCTCGACTCCGCGATCGACGCCACCAGGTCGAGCCTCGAGGACAACTGGACCGTGCTTCAGCCGATCGCGTTCCAGCGTCAGTTCGAGGCGCGCATCATCCCGTGGATCGCTCGCCACGACGACACCTACGGTCTCGGCACGGACTCCGACGCGATCCTGCAGCGCTACGAACACGCGGTCGCCAAGATCGGGTTGATCGCGTCCGGAGTGCAGTGGACGTTGTCCAACGCCTCCGGGTTCCTGGCGTTCTATGTCAACGCCTACTATCCCCATGCGGCCGCAAGCGTGCGGTCGGTGATCGCGATGGCCGAATCGAACCACCTGGCGGGACTGCACGGGGTCGAGCGAGCTCGGGCCTCCTTGATGCACCTTGCCAGCACCACGACCGTGCCCGAGCAACGCCGCCGAAGCGTCTCCACAGCACGCCTACTGCCGAAGAAGGTCGACGGACGGACACCCACGGGTCCCGTCACCGAGACCAACACCCTCGTCTACGACTACATCCTGTGCAACGACGGTCAGTGGACCCAAGGTCTCCGGTACTGGCAGAACCACGAGCGAAAGATGACAGCGAAGGCCCCGTTCCTCGCCGCCATCGGCGCGCTGGGCGCGCCTGCCTGTGGGTGGTGGGAGACCGACGTGCGGAAGCCAGCCGCGCCACGGGACTATCCCGAGACCGTCGTGGTGCAGAGTGAGCTCGACTCCGCCACACCCTGGGAGGGCGGGTACCGGGCCGGCACGCGGCTTCCCAACACGTCGTTGATCGCCGTCGACAACGAGGGAAGCCATGCGCTCTTCCCCTACGGCGTGCCGAAGCTCGACGATGCCGTCCTCTCGTTCTTCACGACGAGCAGGCGCCCCCGGAGGATCACCATCGTGCAAGGACGTCCGCTCCCCCACGAAGACGTCACCTACGAGCACTGGGCACGACTCAAGCCCAATGCCAGGCACGGCAGGCCCGTCACTCCGCCACTGCCGGTGGCTTCGGACAGGAGGAGGAAGCTCCGGGTGACGCCGTGGACGAACGACCGGCACATTGCTGCCGTGGCCGAGTCCCAGGCCGACGCGTGGTTCAGCGGCCCTCTCGGTCGTCGTCTCGGCCCTGCCGCGTTGCGAGCGCTGGGCCTGGGGGACTGACCGGCAACCACTCCGCTCGTCGAGAAAGAGGCCAGGGCGGCCCCGGTTGGGGGCCGCCCTGGCCTCTGGTGTGCGCAGCGGCGTTCAGCGCGCAGACCGACGTCGCGTCACTGCCGTCGCTGCCGGCGCTGGATCACCGGCAACACGACGTGCGAGGCGAGCTGTGGCTGGTGATAGATCCGCTGGACCGCCGTGCGCGGCTCGCTCTCCTGGAACGGGTTCACCGCCCCGCCGTTCATGTTGCGGTCGTACTGGGTGAACCATGAGCTACCCACCTCGATCCGGATCCTGTGACCGGGCAGGAAGCGCACGCCGACCGCATCCATCGTGAACTCGAACGTCGTCGGCTCGCCCGGCGTGAGCAAGGTCGGCTCTTCGAACGACTCACGGAAGCGGGCACGCAGCGCCCCGTGGCACAGGAAGCGGGCGCTGCCGTCGGGATGGACGTCCACGAGGCGTACATGCCAGTCGGTGTCCGGCGCCGACGAGCTCGCCACCAGGTGACACCGCACCCAACCGACGACGTCGAGCGGCTCGGCGAGAGGCTCGGTCGTGTAACACAGCACGCCGTCGCGAGTCGTGGACGCGCGGTCGTCGACCGGGCCCTCCTCGAGCTGCCACGTCACGCGGACCGGGTCGGTAGGATCGTAGATGTACTCGTCGGCCGGCTCGGCCGACGAAGGCGGCTCCGTCGACAGCCATCCGTCTCCGTTGAGCGTGTTGGCCCGACCGCCCGAGTGGAGGTAGTACGCGATCTCCTCCGTGTCCGGCAGCGGCCAGTCCTCTTCTGCCCACCATTCGTTCGCGCCGACGACGAACACGTGCACGGGCAACTCGTCGTCGATCGAGTTCTCGACGCCTTTCAGGTAGCGATCGAAGAACCTGATGATGTAGCCGTCCAGGTCCACCACGGCGTCTTCGCCGAAGTCGACCCCCGACAGCACTCGCGTCTGATTGATGTGGTGCGGCCACGGACCGATGACGAGCTTCTGCCCCGCCCGGATCTCCGCCGTTGCGGCGTCACGTCGCATGGCCTCGAAGTTGAGCGGCGCACCCGGGAAGTTCATGTCCCACCATCCGGTGACATTCAAGGCGGCTACCTTCATCGCCCGGTAGTGGTCGTACTGTCCGCGCTTCCAGAAGTCGTCGAGCGTGGGATGCTCCAGCATCTCCCGCCACCACGAGTTGTTCACCCCGGCCCGCGACCCCAGAGAGGAGACGGGAAGCGCTTCGAAATAGTCTCGCTGCGCACTGAACAGCTCCTTCGCGAAGCTGGTGTCGTGCCACGACCGATGGCCCATGCCGACCATCCACTCCCCCATGCACATCCTCAGGGTGCCGTTGAAGATCGGCTCGTTGCGCCACAGCGAGCTCGGCGGGGAGACCAGGGGGACGATGGCCTTCAGATGAGGCGGGACTCGCGATGCGGCCTGCCACTGGACCTGCCCGTTGTAGGACCCACCCAACATGCCGACGTTTCCGTCGCACCAGTCCTGCTGTGCGATCCACTCGATGGTGTCGAACCCGTCGTCGTGCTCGTTGACGTAGGGAAAGAACTCACCGTCCGAGTTGAACCGGCCACGGCAATCGCTGAAGGCAACGATGTAGCCCGCCTGGGCCAGTCGCCGACATTGCGCCATGCTCGCGGTTCGCATCATCGTCTTGTCGTAGGGAGTGCGGGTCAGGATCACCGGCAGCGGGCCCTTGATGTCCGGGCGGACCAGATCGAGGGCAAGCTCGACTCCATCACGCATGGGCACCCGGTGGTTCTGCTCGACGATGGGCTCGCCGACAGGGCTCGGATCTCTGCGCGAAGCAGCTCGCCTGCCCACGGGGAATTCCGCTGCCGCGCCGGTCACGAACAGCTCCGAAGGACGTGGGGTGACGTCGATGTGCGCATAGCGAAGAGGTTCCTTCCAGCCATATTCCCGAGAGCGAGATGGAGCGGGGAGAGGTCAGACCGTGTCACCGGCCGCCCAGCCATGCCGGCTCTCCGGTCGGCACAGCGGCCAGCAGGCTCCGCGTGTGGTCGTGCTGCGCGTTGTCCAGCACCTCGGCCGTGGTCCCCGCCTCGACCACCTTGCCGCGATAGAGGACCACCAGGTCGTCGGTCACCTTGCGGGCGACGGCGAGGTCGTGGGTGATGAACAGGAGCGTCACGCCCCGGGCCTGCACGGCTTCGAGCACGTCCAGCACCTGGGCCCGCACGGATACGTCGAGCGCGGAGAGCGCCTCGTCGCAGATCAACAGACGCGGCTTCATCGCCAGGGAACGCGCGATCGCCACCCGCTGACGCTGGCCTCCGGACAGCGCGACCGGCCGCCGCCCTGCGAACGAGGCCGGCAGGCCGACCTGATCGAGGAGCTCGCGGACCTCCTGTTCCTCCTCCTCGCGACTCAGCGCACCTGTCTCGCGGTGTCTGATCGCCTCCGTCAGGATGAAGGAGATCGAGTGAGCCGGGTTCAGCGTCGAGTAGGGGTCCTGGAACACGCATTGCACGGCGCCGCGAGCCTGTCGCAGCTCGGCCTTGGCCAGCGAGCCATAGTGGCCGAGCTCCAGGCCATCGAGGCGGATGGAACCCGACGTGGGGGTCTCCAGTCCGAGGATGCAGCGAGCCAGGGTCGACTTCCCGGAGCCGGACTCTCCGACCAGGCCCAGACTGCGCCCTTCGGTGAGCGTGATGCTCACGTCCGCCAGCGCCGAGGCACCCTGGACGGCGGCTCTGCGCATTCGACGCGGCCGAGGGAAGTCCTTGCTCAGGTTCGTGACCTCGAGCAGCGGTGGCGCATCGACGGACCGAGCGGCCGGCTCGCGTCGTGCGTCGCCGAACGAGAGGTCCGCTGCCAGGAGCCTCGCGGTGTACGGGTCCCGCGCCGAGGACCGCAGGGTGGCCGGATCGGCCACCTCGACGATCCTTCCCGCCTTCATCACCATGATCCGCTCACAGAGCGAGAACGCGACCGCGAGATCGTGCGTGATCAGCAGCAACCCCATCTCCCGCTCGCGCTGGACGCGGCGCAGCAGCCGCAGCACCTCGCGTTGGGTCGTGGTGTCCAGGGCCGTCGTCGGCTCGTCGGCGATCAAGAGCTCGGGATCCTTGGCGAGCGCGGTCGCGAGGGCGATGCGCTGACGCATTCCGCCGGAGAGCTCGAACGGGTACTTGTCGGGCACCGCTGGGTCGACGACGCCCACCTCCTCGAGGCGGCGGGCGATGTCGGCGTCCAGGGCCGACCGATCGAGCCTCGCCCCCTCGGTCGTCGAGCGCAGGGTCTCCGCAAGGTGCGTCCCCGCCGTCGTGAGCGGGTTCAGCATGGTGAAGGGGTCCTGCATCAGCAGTCCCAGATGCTGGCCCCGCAGACTCATCATCTGTCGCTCGCCGTGTGCCGACACCTCGTTGCCATCGAAGCGAACTCGCCCACTCGCAGCGAGCCCACGCGGGAGGAGAGCCATGAGCGCGCGGGCGGTCAAGGACTTTCCACTGCCAGACTCTCCGACGAGCGCGACGCTCTCGCCCCGCTCGACATGGAATCCGATGCCGTCGACGAGGCGCCGGCCGGAACCGACCTGGGTGACGGTCAGTCCTTCGACGTCGAGGAGTCGGTCCGCTGGCTGCCTCGGGTCCACGTCGGGCATGTTCTCTGCACTCTCAATCACTGGAGGTCCGCGCCTTCTCGAATCGCTCGTAGAGCCAGTCCCCGAGCACCGTCACCGCGGTCGCTGTGACCATCAGCATCAGCGCCGGTGCCAGCACCGCCCACGGGTTCAGCTCGAGGAGACCGCGATTCTCGGCGAGCATGCGACCCCAGTCGGCTGAACCCGGCGGCACACCGAGGCCGAGGAACGACAGGGCGGACAACGCGACCAACGCGCCGACGAACTCCAACAGGAAGCTCGTGACCACCGTGGGCAGGACATTGGGTGCCACATGGACGAAGATCAGCCGACGATTGCCGACTCCCACGGTCCGCGCTGCTTCGACGTACGGCAGACCGCGTTGGGCGAGCACGGCCGCACGCAGGATCCGAGTCGTCCCGGGCGTCGCCAAGAGGACGAGCACGCCGACCGCAACCCAGTAGCCGCCGCTGAACAGACCGATCAAGACGATGATGACCAGGAGGGCCGGCATGGCATAGACGAGGTCGACGATGCGCATGATCACGACCTCGAGCCGTCCGCCGTGGAAGCCGGCCAGCAGGCCGAGCAGCAATCCGATGACCGTGACGCCGATCGCTGCGACGATCGGGCCGACCACGGCACTGCGTGTGCCCGTCAGGATCCGCGAGAAGATGTCTCGACCGAGATCGTCGGTTCCCAGCCAGTGCTCGGACGAGGGTCCCGCAGCGGGTGACAGCAGGTTCTGGTGGTCGGGGTCCTGCGGCGCCAGCCAACCACCGAGCACCGCGAGGATCACGACGACGCCTGTCACCGCCACGCACACGGGCACCAAGAAGCCCCATCGGGCGCGCCGCGCCCCAACGGCGGAGGCGTCATGCTCACGAGCCTCGGGGGGCATCATCCGAGCACGCCCTTGCGAACACGCGGGTCGAGCGCAAGATGGCCGAGATCCGCCAGGAGGTTGGCCGACAGCATGAACAGCGCGATCACCAAGGCCAGCATCTGCACGACGAGGACATCCTTGGTCGACACGGACTCGATCATCAGCGTGCCTATCCCCGGGACGGCGAAGACCTGCTCGACCAACACGGTTCCCGTGAGGAAGTAGCCCACGACCAACCCGGCCGTGGTGACGACGGGCAGCGAACTGTTGCGCAAGGCGTACCGTCCTAGCACCACGCGACGCGGCAGACCCCGAGCGCGAGCGAAGGTCGTGAAGTCCTGGTGGTAGACCTTCAAGGCGGAAGCCCTGGTCTGCCGCGCCAAGATCGCCATCGGTGCCAGCGCCAGGGCGACCGCGGGAAGCGTGAGATGCCAGGCGCGATCCACGAGACCGCCCCCCGTGCCGTAGTTGGGGAACCAGTCGAGTGCCACCCCGAAGACGTACAGCAACAGGAAGCCCACGACGAACGACGGAGCACTGACGCAGATGGTCGTCGCCACCGTGATCGCCCGGTCGGTCAGGGTTCCCGACCGGATTCCCGCAACCAAGCCGGCGGGGATACCGATGACGACAGCGATCAGAGCAGCGTAGGCCGCGAGGAACAACGTGACGGGCATCCGCTCGGACAGCATCGTCGAGATGTCCTGGCCGGAGCGGACCGACTCGCCCAGATCCAGCCGGACCGCGCTCGACAACCAGTGGACGTACTGCGATCCCACCGATTCGTCGAGGTGATAGCGCTCCCTGATCGCCGCCAGCGTCTCCGGCGAGCTCGGCCGCGTCCCCAACAGCACCTGCTCCGCGCTGCCTGGTGTCACATAGAGGATGCCGAACACCAGGACGGAGACGATCAGCAGGGTCAACGCGATCCCGGCGAGCCGGCCGCTCAGCCAGACAGCGAACCTCACTTCCTCACCTGGACACGATCGGCCCATTCGTCGAGCAGCGGCGTCCAGTAGCTGAAGTCCCCCGCATACTGCAGGTCCTTGCCCAGCGCGAGCGTGGAGTCGAGGAAGAAGAGCGGCACGTAGGGCACCTCTTCCGCTGCGATCTTGGCGATCTGATGGATCGCTTCGACCCGGGTGCCCGTGTCCGCGCTTCTCTCCTGCTCCAGCAGGTCCTCGAGCTCCGGAGAGGTGAAGTTCGCGACATTGAACGCATTGGGGACCGCGTTCTCCTTGCCGAGCAGCAGGCGTGCGACTCCGGGATCGGGATAGTCGGCCGCGACGCCGAGGATCTGCGCGCCGAGGTCCTTGTGGGCGTAGATGTAGCCGATCCACTCGCTGGCGGGGACTTCCTTCGGGGTGAGCGTGATGCCCACCTCCTTGAGACTCGCGGCCATGACCTGCAACGGCTTGCCGATACTCGCCCGTCCGGAGGGATACGTCACGGTGAACGAGATTCCGTCCGGATGCGCCGACTGGGCCAGCTCCGCCCGTGCCTTGTCCAGGTCGTACTCGTAGGCCCTCACGTCGCTGAACGTCGTGTCGAAGTCCTCCACGTCGGGTCCGAGGAAGCTCCACAGGGACGGATCGACGATCGACTGCGAGACCCTGCCGTGCCCGCCGAACACCGACGCGACGATCGACTCACGGTCGATCGCATGAGCCACGGCTCGTCTGAGGTGCACGTCGTTCCACGGCGGGGCGGTGGTGTCCATCGACAGAACCGTCGAGATGGGGGCGTCGACGTACTGAACCGAGGTGTCGCTGAGCGTGTCCCAGTTGCGGGAGGAGGTCAGAGGAACGTTGAACGTGCCATCGACCTCGCCGCCGTCGACGGCCAGATGGAGCGTATCCGCGTCCGGGATGACGTCGAATCTGATCGCCTCCCAGGTCGGGGACTCGCCCCAGTACTCCTCATTGCGCGTCACTTCAACGCCGTCAGCAGAGAACGTGGTCGCCTGGTAGGGCCCGGTCCCCATGGTGAGCGTCTTGCTGTCGCCGAGATTCTCGGCGTGCTCCTCGGCGAAGCTCTTCTTGACGGTGTGCGAGAAGAGAGCGACCAGGTACTTGAACTCCGGCACCGCCGTCTTCAGCGTGAAGGTCACTTCCAGCGCGCCCGTCGCGGTGACCGATGCGATGTCCTTCACATAGGTCCCGTACTCAGACGCCACGGCAGGGTCGAGGTGGCGCTCGATCGAGAAGACGACGTCCTCGGCGGTGAGGGGCGAGCCGTCCCAGAAGGTCACGTCGTCACGGAGCGTGTAGACGTACGTCACCGCGTCGGTCTGGCGCCAGGACGATGCGAGCTTGGGTTCGAGTTGCCCTTGGGGGTCGACGACGACCAGCGGCTCCAGCAGTTCGTTGATCACGGTCACCGAGGTGCCGTCGAACGCGTGAGCGGTGTCGAGGCTGCGGGGGGCGCTCGATATCGCCCACCTGAGAGTGGAGTCTCGGGAGGACGCGCCACCCTCCGAGCCACACGCGGTGAGGCCGAGTCCGACGCCGATAACGAGCACCATCAGGATGCGGCGGTACATCTCATCCCTCCTCGGGAGAGGTCTGGGCGGGCATATGACGCTCGAACCAGTCGACGACTCGAGTGCTGAAGTCGATGACGGCAGGAAACGCCCTGATCCCGTGGCCTTCTCCTGGGTACGAGACACAGACCGAGGTCACACCGGCGCTCAGCAGGGCGTTGTGGAACTCCGTCGCCTGTGTCGGCGGCGTGCATCGGTCTTCGAGCCCGGTGATCTGTAGAACCGGGGCCCGGACTCCGTCGGCGAACATCACGGGGCTCCGGTCGTGGTAGAGGCCACCGGCCGCGTGCGGGTCGGCGTTGAGGAAGATCTGGTCGAAGTACGGGATGTTGGATGTGTGGTGCTGGGAGTACCAGTTGGTGACCGGCGCGACCGGCACCGCTGCCGCGAACCGCGCCGGGGCCTGCGTGACGAGCCACGAGGACATGAAGCCGCCGTAGCTGCCGCCGAAGACACCGACGCGCTCGGGATCGACCAGCCCACGATCGACCAGGTGGTCGATCCCGCTGAGGAAGTCGTTGGTGTCCGCCCCGCCCATGTCCCCGAAGACCGCTTCGGCGAACTCCTGGCCACGACCACCACTGCCCCGCGGGTTCGGATGAAGCACCGCGTACCCACGGCTCACGAGGAGCGGCGTGAGCGCGCCGCCGATGGCCCAGCTGTTGCGGTAGGCCCACACGGGGCCGCCATGGATGTTCACCAGGAGCGGGTGGGGACCTGGACCGTCGGGCGTGCAGAGGATGCCCTGGATCTCCCACCCGTCGCCGGCCAGCCAGGTGACGGGCTCGGCGGACCCGGCGACCTCGACGCGGCGATCGGCTCCCCGATGGCGCAGACTCGCGACCACCTGCGTCTTCCCATCACGCAGCCAGGCCAGCTCGGGATAGATGTCGTAGCTGTGGTGGACGACCGCCGCCGACCCGTCTTCGCGGAAGGACGCCGACGGGTATCTCGAGCCGATGGTCGTGTTGCTCGACCACAGTTCGGCCGTCCGTCCGCTTGCGGTGTCATGCACTCCGACGACCGAGTCCAAGCCCCGTACGCCCGCGAAGGCGAGGCGGAGGTCGTCGAGCCACTGGAGGTGGGTGACATCCACGCCGAGCGTGTCCACCGAGGAGGGGCCGTCCTCGCCGAGGAGCACGACGTCGCCGGCGACCACCCACCGGTCGGAGCAGACGGCGCGGACGACGCCGACCCGGTCGCCCGATGGGCTCGCCGCGGGCCATCCCAGCTGACGGTCGGTGCTGTAGAGCTTCTCCAGACGGCCGGTGGACAGGTCGAGGCGCTGGAGATCAGCCGTGTACCAGGCACCTTCGTCGGGCGTGGGGCTGACGACGACGAGAAGGGCGTCCGGTCCGCACCAGACCGCCTCCCACACGTTGAGGCGCTCCGGCGATACCCGCTCGACACTGGCCTGCTCGACGTCGTAGACCCAGGCGCTGCGCCACTGGTCGTCGGCTGCCCCGGCATCGACGTGCGGCAGCCAGTCCGCATCCGCCTCCGGAGCGGCCGCGCCCTGGGCGATGCCACCCGAGCCCTCACCTCCGGACATGTCGGCGCCCAGGCCGGCGACGCCGAGCAGGATCCGATCACCCCGCGGAGACCAGTGCAGGTACTCCACCGTGCCGTCGACAGGCGGCGTCCGCCGCAGCTTCCCGCTCGCCACATCGAGGAGCTCCAGCTGCTGCACGCCCGCGACGGCGCGGTCCGAGGTGAAGGCGATCACTCGCCCGTCCGGGGAGAACCGGGGGTGTCTCTCGTCGGCGTCGTCGTCGGTGAGCAA
Source organism: Nocardioides sp. L-11A (assembly GCA_029961745.1). NCBI lineage: Bacteria > Bacillati > Actinomycetota > Actinomycetes > Propionibacteriales > Nocardioidaceae > Nocardioides > Nocardioides sp. L-11A. Next base: position 1,103,137 of record CP124680.1, on the reverse strand, counting down.
CCGCGCTCCATCGGCGTCTGCGACGCACAGCCGGGTCCGCGTGCGCCCCTCGAGCGCCGTGAGCACCTCCCCGGCGAACGCGATCGCCTCCCCGTCCGGGGATGCCGACGGCGAGTCGGCGTTGCTGATCTCACCGAATGCCGGAGCGTGCACCGACTCGAAGAAGTGCTCGACTCGGGCGAAGTCCTCGGTGCCGCGAATGTCCTGGGCGGTCGGATCTGGAAGCGACATCCAGGTTCCTTTCACTAGTTCGTGCAGGGTGACCCACGCAACAAACTCTCCAAGGCGGCACCGGGCCGGGACAACTGACAGCCGTCGAGGGCAGTGATCCGGTGCAACGACAGATGTCGGAGACGTCAACGGCTGGCAGGCGCGTTGCATCCACCGCCCGGGCGGGCATGTTGACGGGCTTGCCAGCCAGCAGCGAAAGGAACCACCGCGAGCGACGTTCGGTCCGGATGCGGCGATGTGCGGCTGCGCCGTCCGGGACCGGATGCCGGTCCCGGACGGCGGCCGGCTCAGGCGTCCGCGCAGGCGAACGACGCGGCGAGGTCCGGGTCACCGCCCCGGTAGACCTGCACCTGCGGATAGGGGCACAGCCCACGGTCCCGCGTCCCGCCGTCGGGCGCCGGACCGCTCGCCGGGAGCACGGTCGGGGCGACGCCCTCCTCCACCCAGCGCACCAGGGCGTCGAACGGGTCGACGGGCTGCGGCCCCGCACCGCCACGGCAGTGGTCGACACCGGGGGCGAGGAACAGCCGCAGGAAGTCGTCGGTCGCGTCCCCGGACAGGGTCCGCACCTCGTCGTAGTAGTGGATCGACTGGTCGGCCGGGAAGAGCCCGTCGGCCAGACCGTGCCACATCAGCAGCTTGCCACCGGACGCGGCGAAGGTGTCGAGCGCCGGGTCGGCGGTCGCGAGCAGCTCAAGGCGCCCCTGCAGGCGGGCGCGCACGGTGGTGACCAGATCGCGCGTGCTGACCTCGCGCCAGTCGTGCGTGAGGTCGGCGTACGCGAAGTTCTGCAGCGCGAAGCTGGGCGGCACCCGGACGACGCCGCCGGTCAGGTCGATGCCCGGCGTGTGGCCGTACCAGACCGCCCGCCCGTCGGCCTCGCGCGGGCCGCGGAAGATCTCCACGGCGATGGCGGCGTCGCGCTTCTTCACCTTGCCGCACGGGAGCTTCGTCCCGACCACCGACGCGAGTGCCGCGCGGTAGTCGCAGAGCTCGGGGCGGCCGACCAGGCCGTCCGCGACGCCGTCGTCGCCGTCGCACGCCGCGAGGACCGCGTCGCGCATCGCGGCGAGCTTGCAGGTGGGCAGGAAGCCGCCCAGCCTCTCGTTCTGCACGACGGCCGGCCAGGACATCGTCATGTTGAGCCGGTCGGCACCGTACAGCGCCGGAGCGGCGGCGAGGACGCCGTCGTACAGCTCGGGGAAGCGCTGGGCCATCGCCATGCCCTGACGCCCGCCGTTGGAGCAGCCGTTCCAGTAGGAGTACGCCGCCGGCGCGCCGTAGTGCGCCTCGACCGCCGCCTGGGCGAGGACGGTCATGTCGCGAACGCCCCGGTAGGTCCAGTTCTCGAAGAGCTGCCAGTCGAAGTCCTGCTCGGCGGTCAGGAAGATGTTGGGCTGGCGCGCCTCGGGCACGCCCGAGTCGCTCGCGACCACCGCGTAGCCGTCGGCGAGCGCCGGCGCCATCGCGGCCGGGCCGTTGGTCGCCCGGGTGCCGCCGCCACCGACGGCTTGGAGCCGGCCGTTCCACTCGTCGGGGAGCCAGAGCCAGACCCGCGCCTCGTCGGGCCCCAGCCCGCCCTCGACCCCGTGGGTGAGGGTCACCTGCACCTCGCACAGCGGCAGCGCGGGCATCGCCGAGCCGAGCGGCACGGTGAGCCGGGTCGTGCCGCCGTCGTGGGCGACGGCGTCGACCGCGCTCACCTCGGCCCCGACCACCTCGAGGCCGGCGAGCGCGTCCGGCGTGCAGGAGCCCGGCGCGCGCTGCGCTGAGCCGGGCTCCGCGCCGGCACCGAGAGGCACCGACACCAGTGCGGTGGCGGCGAGGAGGAAGGCGGCCACACGGCGGCCACGCCATGATGTGCTAATCATGACGATGGTTACTACCATAATTCGGGATCGAAGGTAACCTGCGTCACATCGGCCACCCCGGCGACCCGGCCTTGTGACCCCACTCACCACAATGCTAATATTCATGAGCATTGATTAGGGAGAGGACCCAGCCTTGCGTGCCACACCCCCCGCCGAGCTCGACGTCCTGGTCGTCGGCGCCGGCTTCTCCGGCCTCTACAGCCTCCACCGCCTCCGCACCCTGGGCCGCTCGGTGCACGTCATCGAGGCCGACGACGACCTCGGCGGCGTCTGGTACCGCAACCGCTACCCCGGCGCCCGGTGCGACATCGAGAGCGTCGACTACTGCTACTCCTTCGACGACAGCATCGTGCAGGAGTGGACCTGGACCGAGCGCTACCCGGCCCAGCCGGAGATCCTGCGCTACATCAACTTCGTCGCCGAGCGACTCGACCTCCGCTCGGGCATCACCTTCGACACCCGGGTGAGCGAGCTGCACTGGGACGCCTCCGCCGCGCTGTGGCGCGTCGCCACGGACCGCGGGGACCGCCTCGTCGCGCGCCACGTGATCATGGCCAGCGGCCAGCTCTCGAAGCCGCAGCTGCCGGCCATCGAGGGGATCGCCGACTTCACCGGCGTCCTCGCCCACACCGGCGACTGGCCGCGCGAGGGGGTCGAGCTGTCCGGCAAGCGGGTCGGGGTGATCGGCACCGGCTCCTCGGGCGTGCAGACCGTGCCCCAGGTCGCGAAGCAGGCCGCCCACCTCTCGGTCTTCCAGCGGACCGCGCACTACGCCATCCCGGCGCGCAACCACGACCTCGACCCGGCGTACGTCGCCGACCTGAAGGCGCGCTTCCAGGAGTACCGCGAGATCGCACGGCACCACCCCGGAGGCACCCACCGCCACATCGGCACCGAGTCGGCCCTCGACGTCGACCCCGCCGCCCTGGAGGAGACCTTCCACCGCCACTGGGAGAAGGGCGGACCCGACATCCTCGCGGCGTACCGCGACTTCCGCACCGACGAGACGGCCGCGGAGAAGGCCGGGGAGTTCGTCCGCCAGCGCATCCGCGAGATCGTCGAGGACCCCGAGACCGCCGAGCGGCTGTGTCCTCGGGGCTACCCCTTCGGCTCCAAGCGGCTGGTCCTGGAGATCGACTACTACACGACCTTCAACCGCGACAACGTCGCGCTCGTCGACGTCGCCGCCGATCCGATCGTCCGGGTCGAGGGCAACGAGATCGTGCTCGGGAGCGGAGCCCGCCACGAGCTCGACGTCCTCGTGCTCGCCACCGGCTTCGACGCGCTCACCGGCCCGCTGTTCGCGATCGACATCCGCGGCGTCGACGGCGCCACGCTGCCCGAGGCGTGGGCCGCCGGTCCCCGCACGTACCTCGGCATCGGCACCCACGGGTTCCCCAACCTCTACGTGGTCGCCGGCGCGGGCAGCCCCTCGGTGATCAGCAACGTGCTGATCTCCATCGAGCAGCACGTCGAGTGGATCACCGACTTCATCCAGTACCAGTACAAGAACGGCATCACGACCGCCGAGGTGAGCGTCGAGGCGCAGGACCGCTGGACCCAGGAGGTCTACGACGTCGCCGCCCCGACGCTGTTCATGAAGGGCAACTCCTGGTACCTCGGCGCCAACGTGCCGGGCAAGCCCCGGGTGTTCGCGCTGTACCTCGGCGGGGTCGGGCACTACCGCGACATCTGCGACCAGGTCGCCGCCGACCACTACGCCGGCTTCACCCTCGACTGAGCGAAGGACATCCCATGACTGCTGCTGCCCAGGGGCCCCTCGCGGGCGTGCGCGTGATCGAGGCCGGCTCCATGTACGCCGCCCCGACCGCGGGCCGGATGCTGCGCGACTTCGGCGCCGACGTGATCAAGGTCGAGGACCCCACCCACGGGGACTTCGCGCGCCAGTGGCAGCCGGCCCACGAGGGCGCCGCCATCGGCTTCGCCCGCCTCAACAGCGGCAAGCGGTCGGTCGGGATCGACATGCGGCGGCCGGAGGGGCGCGCGGTCCTCCAGCGCCTGGTCGCGGACGCCGACGTGCTGATCGAGAACTTCCGGCCCGGCCGGATGGAGGCGTGGGGGCTGTCGTACGCCGAGCTCAGCGCGGTGAACCCCGGCCTGGTCATGACGCGCGTCAGTGGCTTCGGCCAGACCGGGCCGTACCGGGAGCGTCCGGGCTTCGGCACGGTCGCCGAGACCGCCAGCGGCTACGCCTTCCTCAACGGCTGGCCGCACACGCCGCCGACGGCGCCGCCGTTCGGGTTCGCGGACTCCATCGCCGGCATCTCCGCGGCCTACGGCACCGCGATGGCGCTCTTCGACCGCGGCCGCACGGGCAAGGGCAGCGAGGTCGACGTCGCGCTCTACGAGCCGCTGATGTTCATCCTCGGCGACGCCGTGCTCAACTACACCGCCTCCGGCGAGATCATGCAGCGTCACGGCAACGCCTCGGGCGCCGCCTCCCCGCGCGGCATCTACCAGGCCGCCGACGGTGGCTGGCTCTCCATCGCCGGCTCCAACCAGGCGATCGCCATGCGGCTGTTCGAGGCGATGGACCGCATCGACCTGCAGACCGACGAGCGCTACGCGACCAATGTCGCCCGGATGGCCAACAACGAGTCGCTGCAGGAGATCGTCGTCGACTGGGTCAAGCAGCGACCGCGCGACGAGGTCCTCGCGATCCTCGACAAGTTCGAGGTGGTCGCGGCCGCGGTCAACGACTCCAGCGACATCGTCGCCGACCCGCACTTCGCCGAGCGCACGCTGACCGCCCTGACAGGCAGCGCCCTCGGGGCAGATGCCCTGGTCCCCGGCCCGATCCTGCACCTGGGCTCCTACGCCGGACCGTCGTACGACGGCGTCCCGGCCGTCGGCGAGCACACCGCCGAGGTGCTGAGCGGGATCGGCCTGTCGGCCGCCGAGCTGGCCGAGCTGGCCTCGGCCGGAGTGGTCAGTGACTGACCGCCCCGCCGGCTCGGAGCCGCACACCGAGGCGGACCTCCAGGTGGACCTCGAGGTCGGGCTCGCCGCGCTGCGGGGCGCCGCCGCGAGCAACGTCCCCATGGTCGAGCTCTCCCCCGCCGAGGCCCGCGAGCGCGTCGTGGCCGGGAACCGGCTGTGCGCCGACGGCCCGGGCGTGCCGGTCACCGAGCTCGGCCCGGACGACGGCCTGCCGGTGCCGGTCCGGGTGTACGAGCCCGTCTCCGCGCCGGGCGCGACCCTCGTGTACGCCCACGGCGGTGGCTGGGTCACCGGCGATCTCGACTACGCCGACGAGCTGTGCCGGTTCGTCGCGCGCGACGCCGGGGTGCGGGTGGTGAGCGTGGACTACCGGCTCGCCCCCGAGCATCCCTTCCCCGCGGGCCTGGACGACCTGGCCGCCGCATGGGCGTGGGCGGCCGCGACCTACGCCGGCCCGCTCGGACTCGGCGGGGACAGCGCGGGCGGCAACCTCGCCGCCGCGCTCGCCCTGCGCGCCCGGCCCGTCGCCCCGGCCTTCCTCCTCCTGCTCTACCCGGTCCTGGGACTGCCGGACAGCACGGCGTCGTATCGCACGCGGGCGGCCGCGTTCCCCATCGGCGCGGCCGACATGCGCTGGTTCTTCGGCCACTACCTCGCCGGGCACCCGCGCCCGGAGGCGACGGCCGACCTGGTGCCGCTGCATGCCGACGGCCTCGCCGGCCTCCCGGCCACCCATGTCGTCCTCGCCGGACACGACCCGCTCCACGACGAGGGCGCCGCCTTCGCGGCCGCCCTGGCGGGTTCCGGCGTCCGGGTGACCGTGCGCCGGCACCCCGAGCTGTGCCACGGCTTCCTGCGGTTCACCGCGGCGTCGGCGGGAGCGCGCGAGGCGCGCGCGGAGGTCGTCGCCGCCGTCCGGCGGCTCGCCGCCGGGAAGGGGCTTCCGCCACGAACCGCCCAATCCCTGCCTATGATTCAGCCCTACCCGCCGGGCACCGGCACACAGCCACCGGCGACCACAGAGGTGAACCCATGACCACGACCCCGATGCGGCCCCAGAAGACGGCCATGCTGCTCGCGCAGCGCATCGTCGGCGACATCAACCGCCGCGGCAACACCGTCGGCGACCGCCTGCCGCCCGAGCGGATCATGCTCGAGGAGTACGAGGTCGGGCGCGGCACCCTGCGCGAGTCGCTGCGCTTCCTCGAGCTCCAGGGCGTCATCTCGCTCAAGCCGGGGCCCGGCGGCGGCCCCGTGGTGCAGCAGCCGGACTCCACCAGCCTGGCCACCTCGCTGACCCTGCTGCTGCAGTTCGCCAATGCGCCCTTCCGCACCATCGCCGAGGCGCGCGGTGGTCTCGAGCCGATGATGGCCCAGCTGGCGGCGGAGCGGATGTCGGACGACCAACTCGCCGACCTGAAGGCGAGCGTCGACACGATGCACGCCCACCTCGACGACCAGTCGGTCTTCCTCGAGGAGAACAAGCGCTTCCACGACGTCATCGCGCACGGCTCGGGCAACGCCATGTTCGGCTATCTCGTCGACGCGCTGCTCGGCATCCTCGACGGCTCCGCGATCGGCATCGACTACCCGGAGGTGCGCCGGGTCGCGGTGCACAAGGCCCACCTGAGCATCTACGAGGCGATCGCCGAGCGCGATCCCGTCCGCTCGGCCGATGCCATGGCCGACCACGTCCACCAGTACCTGCGCTACGCGGAGAAGAAGTTCCCCGACATCCTCGCCGCGCCCATCGTGTGGGGCAACGGCGCCTGACGGCTTCCCCGCGGCTGCTCGCCCCGAGTGCTCAGGCCCGAGTGCTCAGGCCCGAGTGCTCAGGCCCGAGTGCTCAGGCCCGAGTGCTCAGGCCCGAGTGCTCAGGCCCGAGTGCTCAGGCCCGAGTGCTCAGGCCCGAGTGCTCAGGCCCAGGGCGAGTCGATGCCGAGCACGCGGGCGAGCGTGCCGCCGAGCACCCGCTTCGTCTCGTCGTCGCTCAGGCCGAGGGCGTCGATCGCGCGGATCTCCTCCGCGGGGCTGGTCATCGGCCAGTCGGAGCCGAAGACGATGCGCTCGGCACCGTGCTTGCGGATCAGGTCGCGCACGCGCTCGGGCCGCAGCGTGGCCAGGCTCGGCGGCCAGCTGGTCTCCAGCACGACGTCGGCGCCCGCCAGCATCTCCTCGGCGTCGTCGAGGATCTTGTAGCCGCCGAAGTGACAGGCCATCAGGCGCAGCCCGGGGAACCGGGCGGCGATGTCGCGGATCATCGCGGGACTGGACAGCCGGTTCGCCTCGGGCGAGCCGCCCTCGCCGACGTGGGTGATGACGGCGAACTCCTCCCCCATCGCCTCGAAGATCTCCCACAGCCGCGGGTCGTCGAGGGCGAAGCCCTGGAACAGCGGGTGGATCTTGACGGCGCGCACACCGTGGCGCCGGAGACTGGCGATGTTCTCCTCGGCCGAGAGCTCCACGTGGACCGTGCCGAACCCGAAACGGGTCTCGGAGGTGAGACCGGCGACGAAGCGGTTGACCGAGTCGACGTGGCGCGCCTCGTTGGCGATGCCGAGGCAGCAGCTGACGGACACGCCGCTGGCGGCCATGTCGGCCTCCAGCCCGCCGACCGTGCCGTCGCCTCGCGCGTTGAGGTCGGGCAGCCGGTTGGCCGAGAGGGCGATCTCGGCGATCCTGTCGGGCCAGACGTGGGCGTGGGCGTCGATGATCACGCGAAGGGTCCTTCCGTGGTTCTCAGAGCTTGCCGGACTCGCCGCCGTCGACGACGAAGGTCGCCCCGGTGGTGAAGGCCGACACGGGCGAGACGAGCAGGCAGGCCAGCGGCACGAGCTCGGCCGGGTCGGCCATCCGCCCGGCCGGGATCTTCGCGATCCGCTTGGCGTGCAGCTCGGGCGACTCGGTGACCGCCTTCTGCGCCTCGGTCACGAAGGCGCCGGGCGCGATGCAGTTGACCTGGACGTTCTTCGCCGCCCACTCCGCGGCGAGCGCCTCGGTGAAGCGCACGACGGCGCCCTTCGACGTGGAGTAGGGCACCAGGAACGGCTTGCCGCGCAGGCCGGTGGTGGAGGCGACGTTCACGATGCGCCCGCCGCCCTGCTCGATCATCCGGACGCCGGCGGCCTGCGCCAGCAGCATCGGCGCGACGACGTTGACGGCGAGCGCGTCCTTCCAGATCGCCGGGTCCTGCGTGGCGAACTTGCCGGCCGGCGCGATGCCGGCGTTGTTGATCAGGCCGTCGATGCGACCGTGACGGGCCACTACCTCGGGGACCAGCGCCTGCACGGATGCCTCGTCGCGCATGTCCGCCTCGACGGTCGAGATCCGACCGTCGCCACGCGCGGCGACCTCGGCCAGGCTGTCCTTCGACCGCGCCGCGGCCACGACGTACGCACCCTCGCGGGCCAGCTCGATCGCCATCGCGGCCCCCAGGCCACGGCTCGCGCCGGTGACGAGGACGACGGTGTCGGTCAGTCGCAGGTCCATCAGCGCGCACCCTTCGCGAGCCGGCGCGCCAGCGAGTCGAGCAGCACCTCGGTGGCGCCCTCGTAGACGCGCAGCGGCCGGGCGTTGCGGTAGAGGCGCTCGATCTTCGATCCGCGCACCAGACCGAAGCGGCCCATGGTCTGCAGCGAGCGGTCGACCACCCGCGCGGCGGCCTCGGTCGCGTGCACCTTGGCCATCGACGAGTAGTCGAGATGGCCGAGCGGGTCGGCCTTGGCCAGCGCCGCGGCCCGGTAGACGAAGGCCCGTGCGGCCTCGACGTCGGTCCAGGACTGGGCCAGGCCCTGCGCGACCGCGCCCAGCTCGATGAGCGGCTTGCCGAACTGCTCACGGGCCAGCGCGTGGGCGCGGGCCTCGTCGAGGGCGGCCTGGGCCAGACCCACGCCGGACGCGGCCACGGTGACGCGGAAGACGGCGAGGGTCTGGAGCATGAGGGAGAACGCCTTGCCGGGCACGCCCAGCCGGTTGCCGGCCGGCACCCGCACATCGGTGAACGTCAGCTCGCCGAGGATGTGCGGCGCGATCAGGTCGGCGCCGCGCTCGACGGTCAGGCCGGGGCTGTCGGCGGGCACCAGGACCATCGACCAGCCGTCGCCCTCGCGCACGAGCGTGCAGTAGAAGTCGGCCGCGCCACCGTTGGTGATGAAGGACTTGCGGCCGTTGACGACGAGCTCGTCGCCGTCGGCGACCAGCGTCGTCGAGACCGCGCGCAGGTCGGAGCCGACATCGGGCTCGGTGAGCGCGAGACCCGCGATGGCGTCGAGCGTGGCCACCCGGGGCAGCCACCGTGCCTTGAGCTCCTCGGACCCGCCGGCGGACAGCGAGTAGCTGCCGACCCCCTGCATGCCGAAGAGCGAGTCGAGGTGCGCGGAGGAGTACATGAGTGCCTCGCGCACGACGGCGATGGTCAGCGGGTCCAGGACGTCGGACGCGCCGCCGTACGCCGCGGTGACCACCTGGCGGGCCAGCCCGCTCTCGGCGAGCAGGCTGCGCACCTTGGGGTGCACCTCGACGAACTCGTCGGCCTCGTCGGCGAACGGCGCGACGGCGGCCGCGACCTCGCGGGCGACCGCCTGGATCTCCCGGTGCTCCGGGCTCAGGTCGAACATGGGTCCATCCTCCTTGCCGCAGCCGCGGCGGTCACGGGTCAGCGACGCTGGTCGAACTTGCGGCCGAGCACCTCGGACACGATCCGGATGCGCTGCATCGTCGGGGTGCCACCGGCGATCGCCCAGCCGTGGGCGTCGCGGTGCAGTCGCTCGAGGCCGTACTCCTCGGTGTAGCCGTTGCCGCCGTGGATCTGCATGGCGAGGTCGGTCACCCGCTTGGCCATCTCGTTGGCGGTGCACTTCGCGAGCGAGACCTTGAGCGGGTCGGGCATGCCCTTCTCGTCGACCGACGCCGCGGCCTGGTCGCGCAGCAGGCGCGCCGCCTCGACCTGCAGCACCATGTCGGCGAGCATCACCTGGATGCTCTGGAACTCGATGAGCGGCTTGCCGAACTGCTCGCGCTCCTCGACGTACTTGAGCGTCTTGTCGAGCGCCGCTTGCCCGATGGCGAGGCTCATCGTGGTGTTGCCCATGCGCTCGATCGAGAAGACTCCGAACAGCCTGCCGAAGCCGCCCGCGGGGACGACGATGTTCTCCTCGGGCACCTCGACGTTGTCGAAGTAGAGGTCCGCCGACGGGATGCCACGGAAGCCCATCAGGCGCTCGCCGGCTCCGAAGGAGAAGCCGGGCGTGCCCTTGTCGACGACGACGGCGCCGATGCCCTTGGCGCCGGGCGCGTCGGAGAGGCGGCAGTAGACGACGTACTGGTCGGCCTCGCCGCCGTTGGAGATCCAGCGCTTGTTGCCGTTGATCACGACGGTGCCGTTGGTGACCTTGGCGGTCGTGCGCATGTCGGTGGCGGCCGAGCCGGCGTCCGGCTCGGAGATGCCCACCGCCATCGTCTTCTCCCCGCTGATGATCGAGGGCAGCCAGCGCTGCTTCTGCTCCGCGGTGCCGAGGTGGGTGATCACCTGGGCGGGGCCGGTGTTCGCCTCGAAGATCTGGAAGGCGGCGGGGCGGCACACCTTGCCGAACTCCTCGACCACCACCAGCGCCTGGGCGAGGGGCGCTCCGGAGCCGCCGTACTCCTCGGGGTGGGCGATGCCGAGGAAGCCGAGCTCACCCAGCTGCATGCGCTGCTCGCGGGACACGGGCGTGCGGTTGACGTCCATCTCCTCGGCCACCGGCCCGTACACGTCGCGGGCGACCTGAGCGGCGAGCTGCCGGATCTCCGCGTACTCGTCGTTCGGCACGACATCCTCCTTCACGGTTGTAATCATTATCCTAGATTTGCCACCCGGTCGGATGTCAAGGGCTCGTGACACTTGATGAATATCATGATAAGCATTAGGGGTGACTGGACGCACCCTCTCCGATGTCGTGGTCGTCGACGCCGTGCGCACGCCGAGCGGCCGCGGGAAGCCCGAGGGCTCCCTCGCGGGCGTGCACCCCGTGGACCTGCTCTCGCAGACGATCGAGACCCTGCTGGGCCGCAGCCCCGCCCTGGACCCGGGCACCGTCGACGACGTCATGGTCGGGTGCGTCTCGCAGGTCGGCGAGCAGTCGGCGACGCCCGGGCGGATGGCCTGGCTGGGCGCCGGGCTCCCGCCGCACGTGCCGGCCACGACGATCGACCGCAAGTGCGGATCCAGCCAGCAGGCGGTGCACTTCGCCGCGCAGGCGATCGCCTCCGGACAGGCCGACGCCGTCGTCGCGGGCGGCGTGGAGTCGATGAGCCGCGTCGTCATGGGCTCGGCGCGGATGGGTGCCGACCCGTACGGCGCGCGGGTGGCGGAGCGGTTCGCGCCCGGCCTGGTCTCCCAGGGCGTCGCGGCCGAGCTGGTCGCCGCCCGCTGGAAGCTCTCCCGTGCCGAGCTCGACGAGTACGCCGCCCGCTCCCACGAGCTGGCGGCCGCCGCCCAGGACTCCGGAGCGTTCGACCGCGAGGTGATCGCGATCGCGACGCCCGAGGGCCCCGCCGATCGCGACGAGACGATCCGGCGCGGCACCACGGCCGAGCGCCTGGCCGGGCTGCGGGCGGTCTTCGAGACACCCGAGCTGGCCGCCCGGTTCCCGGAGATCGACTGGTCCGTCACGGCCGGCAACTCCTCGCAGATCACCGACGGCGCCAGCGCGCTGCTGCTCATGTCGCGCGAGCGGGCCGAGCGGCTCGGGCTCACCCCGCGCGCCCGGATCCACAGCATGGCGGTGGTCGGGGACGACCCGCTGCTCATGCTGACCGGACCGATCCCCGCCACGCACAAGGTCCTGGCCCGCTCCGGTCTGTCCGTCCGCGACATCGACCACGTCGAGCTCAACGAGGCCTTCGCCTCGGTCCCCCTCGCCTGGCTGGCCGAGTTCGACGTCGATCCCGCGCGGGTCAACCCGCGCGGCGGCGCCATCGCCCTCGGCCACGCGCTCGGCGCGTCCGGAGCGCGCCTGATGACCACCCTCCTCCACGCCCTGGAGGACAACGAGCAGCGCCTCGGCCTCCAGCTCATGTGCGAGGCCGGCGGCATGGCCAACGCCACCATCATCGAGCGGCTCTGAGCCGCGCCCACCCGACCGAAGGAGAACCACGTGGACCTCACCGGAGCCTCGGCGCTCGTCACCGGCGGTGCGTCCGGCCTCGGCGCCGCGACCGCACGGCGCCTGGCACGTGCCGGCGCGCACGTCGTCGTCCTCGACCTCAACGAGCAGCTCGGCAAGGAGCTCGCCGAGGAGCTCGGCGGCTCCTACGCGGCCGCCGACGTCACCGACCCCGCGGCCGTCGACGCCGCACTCGACATCGCGGTCGAGCACGGCCCCCTCCGGACGCTCGTGCACTGCGCCGGCAGGGGCGGCACCGTGCGCCTGGTCGACCGCGACGGGAACGCGGGCGACCTGGACCTCTACCGGCAGCTCATCGAGATCAACCTCGTCGGGACCTTCAACGTGCTGCGCCTCGCCGCGGCGCGGATGGCCGTGAACGAGCCGCTCGGGGAGGAGCGCGGGGTGTGCGTGCTGACGGCCTCCGTGGCCGCCTGGGAGGGACAGGTTGGGCAGATCCCCTACGCCTCGGCCAAGGCCGGCGTGGTCGGCATGACCCTCGTCGCGGCGCGCGACCTGGCCACCAAGGGCATCCGCGTCAACACCATCGCCCCCGGCGTCTTCGACACCCCGATCCTCGCGCGCTTCTCCCAGGAGATCCGCGACGGTCTCGGCGCCCAGGTGCCCAACCCCGCCCGGCTCGGACAGCCGGACGAGTTCGCGATGCTGGCCCAGCAGATCATCGAGAACCCCTACCTCAACGGCGAGACCATCCGCCTCGACGGCGCGATCCGGATGAGCCCGCGATGACCACGGAGGAGACCGTCGTGACCGAGACCGACCTGCTCGTCGAGGAGCGCGGCCGCGTGCTCGTGCTGACGATGAACCGGCCCGACGCCAAGAACGCCATGTCGATGGCGATGGCGCACCAGATCGCCGACGCGCTCACGCTGCTCGACGAGCGCGACGACCTCAGCGTCGCCGTGATCACCGGCGCGGGCGGCACCTTCTGCGCCGGCATGGACCTCAAGGGGTTCGCCCGCGGCGAGCGCCCCGTCGTCGAGGGCCGCGGCTTCGCGGGCATCGTCAAGCAGCCGCCGACCAAGCCGGTGATCGCCGCGGTCGAGGGCTACGCCCTGGCCGGCGGCTTCGAGATCGTCCTGGCCTGCGACCTGGTCGTGGCCTCGTCGGCCGCCCGGTTCGGCCTCCCCGAGGTCAAGCGGGGCCTGACCGCCGCGGCCGGCGGCCTGCTGCGGCTGCAGCGGCGGATCCCCTACCACCTGGCGATGGAGCTGGTGCTGACCGGTCGGATGTGGCCGGCGCCCGACGCCGCCGCCGTCCACCTCGTCAACCGGATCACCGAGCCCGGCGAGGCGCTGGCCGCAGCCCTCGAGCTGGCCGACGAGGTGGCCGCGAACGCGCCCCTCGCCCTCGCGGCCTCCAAGCAGGTGCTCGTGCGCTCCGTCGACTGGCCACTGGCGGAGATGTTCGAGCGCCAGGAGGCGTTCGTGAACCCGGTCCGCGAGTCCGCGGACGCCAAGGAGGGCGCCCTCGCGTTCGTCGAGAAGCGCGCTCCCCGCTGGACGGGCCGCTGAGCGGTGGCCATGCGCGCCTGGCAGATGACGGGCACCGGTGAGCCCCTGCGCCTGACCGAGCTGCCCGAGCCGGTCGCGGGCCCCGGCGAGGTGCTGGTGGCCGTGCGAGCCGCCGGCCTGTGCCACACCGACGTCGGCATCCTTCACGACGCGACCTGGACCGAGCGGGTCGGCCCGTTCCCGCTCACGCTCGGGCACGAGATCGCCGGGGTCGTGGCGGCCCTCGGGGAGGGGGTCACCGGCTGGTCGCTCGGCGAGCGTGTCGCGGTGAACCCGGCCGGAACCACCCGGCCGGGGCTCGGCCGGGACGGCGGCTACGGGCCACTGACGCTCGCCGACCCCGCCGACCTCGTGCGGGTCCCCGACGGGCTCTCCGACGAGCTCGCCGCCGCGGGCACCGACGCCGGCCGGGCGCCGTACCGCGCGGTCGTCGTGCGCGGCGAGGTCGGCGCCGGTGACAAGGTCGGCATCATCGGCCTGGGCGGCCTCGGCCAGGTCGGCGCGCGGATCGCCGTCCTCCGGGGCGCCGAGGTGTACGCCGCGGAGCCCAAGCGCTCGCTGTGGCCGATGGCCCGCGAGCTCGGCGTGCGCGAGGTCGCCCCCGACATCCGCGACTTCGCCGGGGTCGGCCTCGACGTGGTGGTCGACTTCGCCGGCTTCGGCACCACGACCGCCGGGGCGGTCGAGGTCGTGCGCGAGCACGGTCGCGTCGTCCAGGTCGGGATGGGCCGGCTCGAGTCGACCATCTCGACCAACGCCCTCATCCTCAAGCAGGTGACCCTGCTCGGCTCGCGCGGCGGGACGGTCGAGGACATCGCCGCCGTCTACGAGATGTTCGCCTCCGGCGACCTCTCCCCCGCGCTCGAGCTCATCGGCTTCGACGACATCCCCGGCGCGCTCGCCCGGCTGCACGCCGGCGAGGTGACCGGCCGGCTCGTCGCCCGCTACCCCTGAGGCCGCAGCAGCGCCGTGTCCCCGGCCAGGAAGCCGCCGTCGACGCCGTAGCACGAGCCGGTGACGAAGCCCGCGTCCGGCGAGGCGAGGAAGCGCACGACCGCGGCCACCTCGTCGACGTCGGCGAGCCGGCCCAGCGGATGGGCCGCCTCCAGGCGCCGGATCTCGTCCGGCGAGCGCCGTGAGCGCAGCAGTCCGGTGTCGACGAAGCCCGGCGCCACGGCGTTGACCCGGATCCCGTCGCCGGCGTACTCCAGGGCGGCCGAGCGGACCAGCCCGGTCAAGGCGTGCTTCGACGTCGCATAGGCGGCGGCGCCGGCGAAGCCGACCCCGCTGCCGACGGAGGACACCACGACGATGCTGCCCCCGGTCCCGAGCATCGCGCGCACCTGCTCGCGCAGGCACCGGAAGGTCCCGTGCAGGTTGACGTCGACGACCCGCTCCCAGGCGGCGTCGTCGTACTCGTGGAGCCGTGCGGCCGGTCCGCCGACGGCCGCCAGGTTGACGGCGACGTCGAGCCCGCCGAGCAGCTCCGCGGCCCGCGCGACACCGGCCCCGACCGCGATGGGCGAGGTGACGTCGAGCCCGACGGCGCCGGCCGCGCCGGCCGCCGCGGCCACCTCCGCCGCGGCGTCCGCGTCGACGTCGGCGACCACGACCGCCGCCCCGTCGCGCACCAGCGCGGCCACGCAGGCAGCGCCGATCGCGCCGGCGCCGCCGACCACCAGCGCGCCCCGGCGGCGCGTCACGGCGCCGTGGCGAGCAGGTCGGCGAGGGCGTAGGCCTGGCGGGTGGCGAAGGAGAGGCGGCGCGGCGCGTAGGCGTCGCCGAGCAGGTGGAGCTCGGGGACCCGGCCGACGAGCTCGGCGTGCAGGGAGGCGTCGCTGTCGGCACCGCAGGCCAGCACGACCGAGTCGTAGCCGTCGAGCGCCGCGTCGGCGAAGGTGTAGACGTGGCGCACGTCCACCCCGTCGGCGCGGATCGCCCGCACCTCCTCCAGCTGCCGGAACGCGACCCCCCGGCCGTGGAGACGGGCCAGGATGCCGCCGAGGATGTACCTGCCGAGCAGCTGCCCGGGCTGGGCGGCGCCGTAGACGAGGGTGACGTCGTGCCCCCGGCCGGCGAGCAGGTCGGCCACGGTGAGCGGCGGCAGGTGGTCGTCGCGCGCGACCACCAGGACCCGGTGCCCGACGGCCGCGGCCCCGTCGAGGACGTCGGCAGCGTCGAGCACGTGCGGCAGGTCGACACCGGGGATGGCCGGGCGGTGCGGCCGGGCGCCCGTCGCCACGGCCACGATCTCCGCTCCCGCGGCGACGACGTCGTCCGCGCTCGCCCGGCGTCCCAGCTCGATGTCGACCCCGAGCCGCGCGAGCCGCGCGCCCTGCCAGGCGAGGTAGTCGGCGTACCGCTCGAAGGTCGGCGCCTTGGCCGCCGTCGCGAGCTGCCCACCGATGTGGTCGGCCGCCTCCCACAGGCGCACCCGGTGGCCGCTCTCCGCGGCGAGGGCGGCCAGCTCGAGGCCGGCCGGGCCCGCGCCGACGACCAGGAGGTCGCGAGGCCGTGCGGCGACGCCGAGCGCACCCTCGCCCCAGCGTCCGTCCACCTCGGTCTTGACGTGCGGGTTGACGGCGCAGCCGAACGGCAGGCCCTCGGCGTACTGGCGGCTGATGCAGTCGTTGCCGCCGATGCACGGGCGGATCTCGACGGCGCGCCCCTCGCGCGCCTTGGTGAGGAGGTCGCGCTCGGCGAGGTAGGCGCGGGCCATCCCGACCACGTCGGCGTGGCCCGCGGCGAGCACCTGCTCGGCGACCTCGACCGTGGTCACCCGCCCGGCGTAGACGACCGGCAGCGCGACCGCGGCGCGGACGCGACCGGCGAGCTCGGCCCACTGCGCCGCGCCGTAGTACTGGGGCTGGATGTAGCTGGGATCCCCCCAGGGCGAGCCCACGACCGCGTGGAGGTAGTCGACGAGCCCGGTGGACTCGAGCAGCTGGGCCACCTCGACGCCGCCGCTCTCGTCGTAGCCCTCCGGCATCTCCTCGCGCAGGTTGAAGCGGACGCCCACCGTCAGCTCACTGCCGACCGCGTCCCGTACGGCGCGCAGCGCCTCGAGGGCGAACCGTGCCCGGTTCTCGAGCGGGCCACCGTAGGCGTCGGTGCGGTCGTTGGTCAGCGGCGAGAGGAACCACTCGAGCATGTCGTCGTGGTTGAGGTGCAGCTCGATGCCGTCGAGTCCGGCCTCGCGCGCCCGCGTCGCGCTGAACCGGTACTCCTCGACGTACTCGGCGATGTCGGCCACCGACATCACGTGGGGGCGAGTGTTGGTGAGCGGCGAGCTCAGCACCCGGCCGGGCGACTGCGGCACGCCGCCGATGACGGTGAGCTGGCTGGTGACGACCGCGCCCGCGCGGTGGAGCCGGTGTGCGAGCTCCTGGACCCGCTCGACGTAGTTGGGCTGGCGGTAGTTGCCGATCGTCTCGGCGCCGTAGCCGCCCGTCTCGAAGCCGGGGATGACCGGGTTGCGCACCCGGCCGCGGACCCCGTCGATCCAGGAGGCGCCGTCGAGGGCGCGCGACTCCCAGTAGGCCATGTGGATCTCGGCCTCGGCCTCGGTGCCCCACAGGTTGCCGATGCCGGAGCCGTGCGGCGGCACCATCACCCGGTTGCGCAGGCGCATCGTGCCGATCGTGATCGGCGAGAAGACGTGGGGGAAGGCGGGAGCAGCGGTGGTCGTCATCGGGCCGCCTCCGCGGGCACCTCCGCGGACACCTCCGCCGGCGTGCGGAGCATCAGTCCGGCGCGCTTGCAGGTCATCACCAGGACGTCGTCCTGGTTGTAGCCCCGGTGCTCGAACCACACGATGCCGGAGTCGTCGCGGCTCTTCGAGACCCGCTTGTCGAGGATCGTCGTCTCGCCGCGCAGGGTGTCGCCGTGGAACACCGGCGCGGGGAACCGCACCTCCTCGTAGCCCAGGTTGCCCAAGGTGGTGCCCATGGTCAGCTCCGGGACGTGGAACGCCCCGATGAGCGCGACCGTGAACAGGCTGTTGACCAGCGGGCGCCCGTGGATCGTGGTCTTCGCGTACTCCGCGTCGAGGTGGATGGGCGCGACGTTCATGGTCAGCGACGTGAACAGCACGTTGTCCATCTCGGTGACGGTGCGGCGGAACGCGTGGCGGTAGACCCGCCCGATCTCGAACTCCTCGAAGTACAACCCGCGCATCAATAGCTCCTCGGAAGGCCGAGCACGTGCTCGGCGACGTAGTTGAGCACCATCTCCTGGCTGATCGGGGCGATCCGCATCAGCCGCGCCTCGCGGAAGTACCGCTCGACGTGGAACTCCTTGCTATAGCCCATGCCGCCGTGCACCTGCAGCGCGACGTCGGCGGCGTAGTAGCCGGCCTCCGCGCACAGCCACTTGGCGTAGTTGGCCTCCGCGCCGCAGGGGCGCTGCTGGTCGACGAGCCAGGTCGCCCGCTGCAGCACCGCGTCCGCGGCCTCGATCCGGATCTTGGCCTCGGCGAGCTGGAAGGACAGGCCCTGGTTCTGCCCGATCGGGCGGCCGAAGACGACGCGGTCCTTGGCGTACTGCACGCCCCGGCGCAGGGCCGCCTCGCCGATGCCGAGCATCGCGTTGGCCGCGACCACCCGCTCGGCGTTGAGGCCGGTGAGGATCACCTGGAAGCCGCGCCCGACCTCGCCGACCACGTCCTCGTCGGCGACGAAGAGGTCGTCGATGAAGAGCTCGTTGCTGTCCACGGAGTTGCGGCCCATCTTCGGGATCGGCCGGATGGTGACCCGCTCCCGGTCGACGGGGGCGAAGAACACCGTCAGCCCGTCGGTACGACGTGCGCACTGCTCCTTCGGTGTCGTGCGCGCCAGCAGCAGCATCCGCTCGGCCTGCTGGGCGTTGGAGATCCAGACCTTCTTCCCCGAGACCAGCCAGCCCCCGTCGACCTTGCGCGCGAACGTCGACAGGTTCGTGGTGTCGGTGCCGGCGTCGGGCTCGGTGACGGCGAAGGAGATCTGCAGGTCGCCCTTCGGCACCCGGGGCAGGAAGCGCTGCTTCAGCTCCTCGCTGCCGTGACGCAGGATCGGCTCGAACCCGAAGATCCCGATGTGCACCGCGCTGCAGCCACCCATGCCCGCCCCGGACGCTGCGATCTCGCGCTCGACGATCGCCGCCTCGGTGACGCCCAGCCCGCCGCCGCCGTACTCCTCGGGGATGGTCAGGCCCAGCCAGCCGGCGTCGGTGACGGCGCGGTAGAAGTCCCAGGGGAACTCGTGCCGCTCGTCCCGCTCCGCCCAGTACTCGTCCGGGAAGCGCGCGCAGAGGTCGCGCATCCCCTGCCTGATGTCGTCGTGGTCGGGATCGGGCTCGAAGTTCACGACGGCCGCCGATCGCCCATCGCGCCGTCCCAGAGGGCGTCGAAGTAGGGCTGCAGGTCGGGGGCCCCCTGCGCGTACCAGGCCGGGAAGTCCTCGTACGACGTGCCGACCCCGTCGATCCCGAGGGCGTCGATGCGGCCGGCCCACTCCGTCTCGGCCTCCCGCGCGGCATCGACGAGCGCCTCGCCGTCGGTCACCGCATCGGTGCCGGCCACCTCCTCCTCGACGGCGGCGTGGACGTCCGCGAGCCGCTCCACGACGTCCGCGTCGAACGGTGTGAGCGCGCCGTCGGCGTCGAGCACGGCCCCGACGGCCGCCGCGGTGTTCTCCCAGGCGCCCTCGAAGTTGGCCTGCAGGAGCACGTCGAGCCGGTCGTACATCAGCTGCTGCGCCGCGAGCGGCAGCTCGTTCCAGCGCGCCAGGCTGATCGCGATGGTGCCGGCCGGGGCGTTGAAGCCCTCCTCCTCGGCGTAGGCCACGTGCGGTGCCGCGGGGATGAAGCCGCCCAGGGCCGCGCCGGTGACGGTGCTGAAGGCGCAGTCGATGACACCGCGCTGCAGGCCCTCGAACATCTCGGCGTAGCTGATCGACGTCGGCGTGAGGCCGAGCGCCTCGGCCTCACGGTTCTGGACCTTGCTCTGGCTCGCGACCCCCCGGCCGTCGAGCTCGTCGGTCGAGGCGCCCGGATCGGTGCAGTAGGGCATATAGGCTCCGGACCCGAAGGCGGGCAGGAGCAGCTTCATCCCGTGCTTCTCGTACTCGCGGTCGACGTCGTCGGTGGCGGCCGCCAGGTCGAGCATGATCCCGTGCCACTGCAGCATCCAGTCGACGGGGGTCTGGCGGCCGAGGTGGCTGAGGTCCCCGAGGGCGTTGGCCGCCGGCAGGTCGTCGGGCACCAGGGCCGGCATGACCGAGCCGATGTCGAGCCGACCGTCGGCCAGCGCGAGGTGCACCTCGTTGGGAGGCGCCATGCCGTTGGAGTAGGTGAACTCGAAGGTGATCTTCCCGCCCGACCACTCCTCGACGGCCGCGGCGTAGTCCTCGAAGCGTCGCCCGGTCGCCGACCCCTTCGGCCCGGTCGACTGGATGGCGAGCGTCACCGGATCCATGTCGGCCAGCGCGTCCACGTACGCCGACTTGTCGGCGCCGTACTCGATGCTGCTGCCGCCGGCGTTGGTCTCCTCGGTCGCCGACGAGCCGGAGCACGCCGTGAGCGCGAGCGTCGCGGCGGCGAGACCGGCGAGCGCGGCGCCGCGGGACCGCCACCCCGTCCGCAGAACTGTGAGCATGGGGGCACCTTTCCTAGCGCTGATGATGGATATAATCCTTATCAGTGATTCGGATCACGCGCAAGGGTCAACCGCGCGGCCGCGCGACGGCGCGACCCAGCACCTCGCCCGCGGCCAGGCGCGCGTAGGCGGCCTCGACGGCCTCCAGCCCGACCTCCTCGACCTCGACCCGCACCTCTCCGGCCGCGGCCAGTCCGAGCAGCCCGACCAGCTCCGGCCGGGTCCCCCAGTAGGGCAGATCCGTGCGCACCCCGAGCGGCAGCGCGTGCATGCCGACCGCCAGGCGACCGCTGCCGACGCCGACGATGGAGACGATCCCGCCGATGGCGACCACCTCGGAGGCCAGGTCCAGGCTGGACGAGGACCCGACCAGGTCCAGCACGACATCGGCCCCGCGGCCCTGGGTCAGCTCGCGCACCGCGCGCGCCAGCGACGGCCCGGGAGCGAGGACGTGGTCGGCTCCGCAGCGGGCCGCGAGCTCCCGCTTGGCGGGCAGCCGGTCGACGGCGAGCAGCCTGCTGCCCGCCCGCCGGGCGAGCTGGACGGCGACGTGCCCGAGACCGCCGACCCCGATGACGACGACGGTGGTCTCCTCGGCGGGCAGGCCGACGGCCATCACGGCGCGCTCGAGGGCGTGCCGGGCCGTCAGCCCGGCATCGGTCAGCGCGGCCGCCTGGGCCGGCGAGACGCCGGGGGCGGGCACCAGGTGATCGGCGTCGACCGCGACGAGCTCCGCAAGTGCGCCGGGCGCACCCAGTCCGGGCGGCAGCCGCGGACCGGGGGTGCGGCAGTAGTTCTCGGCGCCGCTCGCGCACCGGCCGCACCGACCGCAGCCCCGAGGGCCGTAGCCGACCACCGCGGCCCCGACCTCGATCCCGGCATGCTCGGCGACACCGGGCCCGAGTGCCTCCACCGTGCCGGCCAGCTCGTGACCCAGGACGAGGGGCAGCGCGAAGGGATGCTGGTCGACCGACCGGCTCGCCAGGGTGAGGTCGGAGTGACACAGGCCCGCGGCCGTCGTACGGACGACGACCTGCCCGGCCCCCGGCCGGGGGTCGGGGAGGTCGGCCAGCCCCCACCCGTCGCGGTCGAGGACGAAGGCCCTCATCGACCCGGTGACTCTCCCCGCACGAGCCGGGCGTGCGCGAGCCAGTCCCGGGCCTTGTCGGCATGGGCCAGGTCGACGTGCTGGCCCCGGAAGCGCACCGCGCCCTCCCCGCGGGCCACCGCGGCGTCCACGGTGGCGACGAGCTCCGCGTAGTACGCGACCTCCTCGTCGGAGGGCGTGAAGACGTCGTTGACGACCGGCACGTGGCTCGGATGGATGGCGACCATTCCTCGGAAGCCGAGCTGGAAGCCGTAGTCGGCGAACTCCCGCAGGCCCTCGAGGTCGGCGAGGTCCTCCCACAGGGCGGTCAGTGGGTGCAGGCCGTACTGCCGACACGCCAGCAGGATGCGGCTGCGCAGGTAGAGCGTCTCCGATCCCTCCCGCGACTGCCGGAAGCCCACGGCCCGGGCGATGTCGGCGTGCTCGGAGGTCGGGCCGATCATGGCGCCGACGCGGGGCGAGGCGGCCGCGATCTCGAAGCAGTTCGTGATGGCGTCGACCATCTCGACCGGGACGATCATCTCCAGGCCCTCGGCGCCGTTGCGCGCCTCGAACCAGTCGATGAGGGTCTCCCAGCGCAGGACGTCGGTGGCGTCCTTGATCTTCGGCGCGAAGACCCCGTCGAGCTCGGGGCACACGACCGCCTCGAGGTCCGCGCCGGCGAGCCGGGTCGCGAGCCCGTTGGGCCGGACGAAGAGGCCGACCTCGGGACGCTCGGCGCGCAGCTTCGGCAGGGTCTCGCGGACCGTCGCCCGCGCTCCGGGCTTGAGGTCCTGCGGGACGGAGTCCTCGAGGTCGAGGACCACGCAGTCGGCTCCCGACGCCAGCGCCTTGAAGACCCACTCCGGCTTGTGCGCCGGGACGAAGAGGACGGTGCGGTAGGGATGCACGACTCAGCCCTCGCGGTCGTGGGTGTCGTCGGTGACGCCGAGCGCGCGGAGCTTGGCCTTCTGGACCCGCTGAGAGGGCGTCTTGGGCAGCTCCTCCACGAACCGCAGGAAACGCGGCACCGCGAACGACGGGATCCGGCCGTCGCAGTGGGTCCACAGCTCCTCGGGCGTCGGCGGCGGGACGTCGCCGCCCGTGATCACGTAGGCCATCACCTCGTCCTCGCCCGCCTCGCTCGAGGCGGGCACCGCGATGACCGCGCACTCGACGACGGCCGGGTGGGCGAGGATCGACGTCTCGATCTCGTAGGAGCTGATGTTCTCACCGCGGCGGCGCAGTGCGTCCTTGAACCGGTCGACGAAGTAGAACCAGCCGTCCTCGTCGCGGCGCAGGGCGTCACCGGTGTGGAACCAGAGGTTGCGCCACGCCTCGACCGTCTTGTCCGGCATGTTGAAGTAGCCCATCGAGCAGATGAAGGGCACCTTCGGCCGCACGACCAGCTCGCCGATCTCGCCGATGCCGACCTCCTCGTCGGTCTCCGGGTCGACGAGCCGGACGTCGAACCACTCGTCGGCGGCCAGTCCGGCCGCGCCGGCCGGCCGGGCCTCGCCGTACGGCGAGATGATCGGCGCCGAGGTCTCGGTGAGGCCGAAGACCTCGACGAACGCCTCGATGCCGTACCGCTCCTTCATCGGGTCGACGAGGGTCGCTGCGGTCGGGGCGGCGAAGACCACCCGCAGCGGGTTGTCGGCGTCGTCGTCGCGGCGCTCCTGCTTCCAGATGAAGTCCATCATCACGCCGATGAAGTTGGTGACGGTGACCCGGCTCTCGCGGAGCTGGTCGACCCAGCGGCTCGCGGAGAACCGACTGCGGGTGACGAAGCGGGCGCCCGCCACGAGTGTCGGGTAGGCAGCCATGAACTGGGCGTTGCCGTGGAAGAGCGGCGTGACCGACATCCAGGCGTCGTCGGCGGTGAGCCGGACCAGCGAAACGCACTCGTCGGCGAAGAAGTACATCTGGGCGTGCGGCATCGCCACGCCCTTGCTGGGACCGGTGGTGCCGGAGGTGAACAGCACCGAGGCGAGGTCCTGCGGGCGGACGTCGGGCAGGGCGATCGTGCCCTCGACGACGCCCGGCGCGGTGGCGTCCTCGTCCAGCTCCTCGAACGGAGCGGCCTCCCAGCCGGCCGAGCGCAGCGTGGCGAGCGCCTCGTCCCGCGACCCGGTGTCGATCACCCAGAACTTGCGGATCGACTTGGCGGCGTCCGGGATCGCGACGAAGCGCGCGGCGTACACGTCGTCGACGACGGCGAGCGTCGCCTCCACGGTGCTGACCTGGTGGGCGAGGAAGTCGTGCTCGTAGGCGGTGTTGATCGGCACCTCGACGAGGCCGGCGACCGCGGTGCCCACCCACGTGCGGACGAACTGCGAGGAGTTCTGCGCGACGAGGACCACGCGGTCGCCGGGCTCGGCCCCGGCCGCGAGAAGGCTGCGGCCCACCCGCTCCGCGGCCGCGAGCGTCGCGGCGTAGGTCCAGGTGCGGCCCTCCTCGGGGCAGTCGAGCCAGACCGCGTCGGGCCGCTCGGCGGCGTGGTGGCGCAACACGGTCGGCAGCGCCCACTGGGCGCGGTCGGCGAACGTGGGCTGGAGGTCGCGGTAGTGACGCAGGCTCACTGGTCGTCCTTCTCGGTCGGCTGGTGCTGGGCGCGCCGTGCGGCGCGGAAGTCGGGCTTGCGCTTCTCGAGGAAGGCGTTGGCGCCCTCGCGCATGTCCTCGCTGCCGATGGCCTGGATGAGCATCCCGAGCCCGGCGGACATGTTGTCCTTGGAGGCGTTCCACCACTGGTTGGAGCTGATCTTGGCGATCTCGAGGTAGCGGGGGCTGAGTCGCTCGATCTCGCCGAGCCACCGCTCGACCGCCGCCTCCAGACCGCCGTCGGGGACGACCTCGTTGACCAGGCCCATGGCGAGCGCCTGCTCGGCGGAGTAGCGCCGGCACATCATCGCCATCTCCTTGGCGCGCTTCTCGCCGATCTGCACCGCCATCAGGTTGGTGGCGCCGAGCACCGGCGCGGAGCCCACGCGGGGCCCGGTCTGGCCGAAGGTCGAGCGCTCCGTGGCGATCGCGAAGTCGCAGGCGACGACGAGCTCGTTCCCCCCGCCGGCGGCCGGGCCGTCGACGGCGGCGATGACCGGCCGCGGGCACGAGCGGATGGCGTCGACCAGGCGCAGCGAGCCGGTGAAGAGCGCACGCAGCTGCTCCGGGTCCGGCTCCCCGAGCTGGTCGAGCGCACCGCCGGCGCAGAACGCGCCACCGGCCCCGGTGAGCACGACCGCGTCGGCGGACGCCGCGTCCTCGAAGGCGGCGATCAGCGTGCGCGCCATGTCGAGGTCGTAGGCGTTGAGCCGCTCGGGACGGTTGATCGTGATCCACCGGACATTGTCGTGGGGACCTCGGGTCTCGACGTCGATCGCGGCCACTCTTCCTCCTCCTCGGACGTCAATCCATGGTTTTGATGATCAACAATCTACGGTAGCGTCCGTCACAGAGGCAAGAGAGAGGACGATCGACGTGAAGGCTGCGGTACTGCACGGGTTCGACCAGCGGGTCGTGCTCGAGGACGTACGGGTGGAGGCTCCCCTCGCGGGCGAGGTGCGGATCCGTACGGCGGCCACCGGCATCTGCCACTCCGACCGGCACGGCCAGACCGGCGGGAACCCGGCGCTCGGCCTGCCCACGGTGCTCGGCCACGAGGCCGCGGGCGTCGTCGTCGAGGTCGGCCGCGACGTCGCGGGCCTCGCTCCCGGGGACCACGTCGTGGTGGCGCCCGCGGGCTCCTGCGGGACCTGCGCCTGGTGCAGCCAGGGCCACCCCCAGCACTGCACCGACCTGCGTCGTACCCGCACCGACGGCTCGCCCCGGCTCACGCTCGACGGCCGTGCGGTGACCCAGTTCGTCGGGATCGGCAGCTTCGCCGAGGAGATGCTGCTGCAGGCGTCCAGCGTCGCCAAGGTGCCCGCCGCGATGCCTCTCGACAAGGCCGCCCTGCTCGGCTGCGCCGTGATCACGGGACTCGGCGCGGTGCGCCACAGCGCCGCCGTCCGCGTCGGCCAGACCGTCGCCGTCGTCGGCTGCGGCGGTGTCGGGCTCAGCGCGGTGCAGGGCGCCGCGCTCGCCGGCGCGTCGCGCATCGTCGCGATCGACCGGATGCCCGAGAAGCTCGACCTCGCCCGCCGGATGGGCGCCACCGACGTCGTCGACGCTGCCGCGACCGACCCGGTCGCCGCCGTCCTCGACCTCACCGGCGGCGTCGACCACGCGCTCGAGATGGTCGGCCTGCCCACCACGATCGCCCAGGCGTTCGCCATGCTGGGCACGCGCGGCACCGCCACCGTCGTCGGGCTCGCCCGGCCCGGCGACACGATCAGCCTGCCCGCCGCGGACCTGCTCGCCGAGAAGCGGCTCCAGGGCTCCCGGCTCGGCGGCACGCAGCTGCGGGTCGACGTGCCCCTCTATGCCGAGATGTACCTCTCCGGCCGCCTCGACCTCGACGCCCTCCAGGGCGCCACGGTCTCCCTCGACGGGCTCGCGGCGGCGCTCGACGACATCGACAACGCCACCACCGCGCGGACCATCGTCACCTTCTGACCGAGCGGAGGGCAGCCCAGCGGCGCTCAGCCCACGAGCCGGCCGACCGGAAGGTGCTCGCTCCCCTCGGGCTGGACGAAGCCGACGACGACGGACGCGCCGACGCGCAGCACCGACCGGTCCGTGACCTCGGGCAGCAGGAGGGTGAGCCAGGGCCCCTCCTCGGTCTCGACGATGCCGATCACCGTGTCGACCGCGGGCTGGTCGTCGCGCGGGCGGCCGGGCTTGACCGTCCAGGACACGAGGGAGCCGCGGCCGGAGGCCTCGCGCCACTCGAGGTCGGCAGCCTGGGTGAGCGAGCAGACCATCGCGGCCGGCTCCGACCACTCGCCGCTCGACGGGGAGTAGCGCAGCAGCAGGCGCCCCTCGGCGGAGGCGTCGAAGAAGGGGCCGGACAGGTCGTCGCGGACGACCGGGGCCGGGGAGGGGGCCGCGGAGGGCGCCAGGGACATCGGGGTCACCTCGTCTTCGGGTGGGGGCTGAGGATCAGGGTGGAGTGGAAGTCGAGGACGCCGCCGTTGCCGCTGACCATGACCAGGTCGTGATCGGCCACCTGGCGCTCGCCGCCCTGACCGCGCGCCTGGATGACCGCCTCGGAGAGCGGGGTCATCCCCCACATGTAGAACGACGACAGCTCGCCACCGCCGGTGTTGGTCGGGTGCGAGCCGCCGGGCGCGATCGCGCCGCTGGCGACGAACTCGCCGCCCTCGCCCTTGGCGCAGAAGCCGTAGTCCTCCAGCGTGATGAGCGTGGTGTAGGTGAAGCAGTCGTAGAGCTCCCGCACGCCGATCTCCTCGACGCCGACGCCCGCCATCGAGAGCGCGTCGGCACCCGACTGCGCGGCACCGGTGACGAGGCCGAACTCGCTGTCGCGGCGGTTGACGTAGCCCGGGTGGCCCTGGCCCCAGCCCCACACGTGGACGGGCGGCTGCCGCAGCGTGGCCGCGCGCTCGGCGCTGGTGACGATGATCGCCACCGCGCCGTTGCTGACCAGACAGCAGTCGAGCAGCCGCAGCGGGTCGGCGATCATCCGCGAGGACTGGTGGTCCTCGAGGGTCATCGGCTCCCGCATCTGCGCCGCCGGGTTCATGGCCGCCCACTGGCGCGCCGCCACGGCGACGGCGCCGAGCTGCTCGCTCGTGGTGCCGTAGGTCTCCATGTGCCGTCGCGCGGCCACGGCGTACCGCTCCGGCGCGGCCTTGAGCCCGGCCGCGAACGGCAGCGAGCCGACACCCTCCATCGCCCGGGCCTGGCCGGGGTACGCCGCGCCGGCGCGCTTGCCCTCCTTCAGCGGCGCGTCGGCGTACACGCAGGCGACGACCTCGGCCATGCCGGCGTCGATCGCCATCGCGGCGTACTGCACCATCTGGCCGGCGGAGGAGCCGAAGCCCTGGATGGTCGCCAGGAGGCGGGTGTGCCGCATCTGCAGGCTCGACTGCAGCCGCAGGTCGGTGTCGTTCTTGACGCCGGGGTTGACGTAGAGGCCGTCGATGTCGGCGAGGCCGAGCCCGGCGTCCTCGGCGGCGCGGCTGATCGCCTCGACCGCGAGCTGGGTCGGGGTGCGGCCGTAGATCTTGCCCATCTCGGTCATGCCGAGTCCGGCGATGGCGGCGGTCACGGGGTCTCCTGTCCGGTCGTGTCGGCGGCGGTCGTGTCGGCGGCGGTCGTGTCGGCGGCGGTCGTGTCGGCGGTGGTCGTGTCGGCGGTGGCCCCGTCGTCGGTACGACGCGGCAGCTCCACCTCGACGACGCCCGGTCCGACACTGACGCCGGAGCGGTTCTCGCAACGGATGGCGATCTCCACGACGCCGACGTCGCCCTCCAGGCGGGTGGCCGCGACCTCGGCGACGACGCGGAGCGTGTCGCCGGCGTAGTTGAAGCTGCGCATCCGGAACCCCCGGATGCCGCGGATCCGGCCCGCGAGCCCCATCCAGTCGCGCACGCTGCGCTCCCAGGCGCTCATCAGGAAGGAGGTGTTGGCGTACATCTCCTCCGCGCCGGTCGCCCGGGCGTACTCGCTGTTGTGGTGGATCGAGTTGAAGTCGCGGTTGCTCCCCGCGGCCATCACCAGGCGGTAGACGGTCAGCGGAAGCTCGACGACGGGCAGCCGCTCGCCGACGGCGACGTCCTCGAACCGGCGGCCCTCCAGCAGTGGGGTCTCGGCGCTCACGAGGCGTCTCCCTTCCCGGCCTTCCCGGCATCCTTCGCATGCGGGACGTAGGCGTAGGTGCCGATCCGGATCCGGCCGACGACCTCGAGCTCCTCGGTGACGATCTCGCTCTCCCAGGTCATGAAGGCGCCCCGACCGACGGCGGTCTCCTTGGGCTTGCAGCTCAGGAGGGTCTTTCCGCGCCGTCCGATCCGCTCCCCCGCGATCACGTCGCGCAGGAAGTCGACCTCGATGTCGGTGCCGAAGAAGCCGGTGGTGCGCGGCCCGAGGGTCATGTCGGCGTTGTTGATCGCGCTGTGCACGGGCTGGGCGTCCCGATCGGCGCTGTCGAACAGCACCTGGCCGGGCTGCCACGCTGCGGGGATGGTCCACGCGATGACGCCGGTCGCCGGCATGGTCACGTCGGCGTGTCCGGCCGCGCGGGCGACCTCCGGGTCGGTGTGCAGGGCGCAGTCGAGCTCGAGGGGCTCGAGGTAGCGGCGGACGGCGCCGCGCTCGACGGCATCGCCGCCCCAGGTGATCGCGCCCTCGGCGAAGTCCGTGCCGATCGCGTCGATCACCGGCTGCCAGTCGGCCTGCCAGTCCTGTTCGGTGTCCGCTGCCGCGGTCATCGCAGGATCCCTCCTTCGGTGAGTACGGCGACCCGCTCGGCGTCGTAGCCGAGGATCTCCGTGAGGACCTCTTCGTTGTGCTGGCCCAGCGTCGGCGCGGCGCTGCGCGGTCGGCCGGGTGTCTCGGACAGCGCGGAGCGCGGCCCCTCGACCCAGGTGGTTCCGTGCCGCGGGTGCGGCAGCTCCACGAGGTGGTGACGGTGCGCGAGCTGGTCGTCGTCCGGGTAGTCGTCGCTGGTGACGGCCAGGTGGGCGGGCACGCCGACGGACTGCAGCGTCCGCTCGACGTCCGTGGCGTCCCGGCCGGCCGTCCAGTCGGCGACGGCCGCCTCGAGCTCGTCCTGCGCGGCCCGCCGGCCCTCGTCCGTCGCGAGGTCGGCGCGGTCGGCGAGGTCGGGGCGCCCCATCGCCCGTGCGAGGGCGCGCCACTCCTGGTGGCTGCGCACGGCGACCGCCACGAAGCGTTCCTTGCCGTCGACCGGCAGGCACGCGAAGACGCCGTGCGGCGCGAACCGGGGGTCCCGGTTGCCGTGCCGCTCGGCGATCGTGCCGTCGTACCCGAACTGGGCGACCTGGGGCGAGAGGAAGAAGACGCCCGCCTCGACCTGGGAGACGTCGATGTAGGCGCCCTCTCCGGTCCGGCGCCGGTTCTCCAGGGCGGCCAGCAGCGTGACCAGCGCCAGCCGCGGCCCGACGTAGTCGGTGTAGGGCCCGAAGGTCCCCATCGGCAGCCGGTCCTCGTAGCCGACGAGGTGCTGGAAGCCACTGAGGGAGGAGCCGACGTTGCCGAAGCCGGCGAGCGTGGACCACGGGCCGCGCTGCCCGGCGATCGAGGTGCTGAGCATGACCAGGTCGGGCTTGTCGGCGCTCAGCGTCTCGTAGTCGAGACCCCACTTCCGCAGCTGACCCGGCGAGAACGACTCGACGACGACGTCGGCCCAGGCCACCAGGTCGCGCACGACCTCCTGACCCTGCTCCGACTTGAGGTCGAGGGTGAGGCCGAGCTTGCCGGCGTTGCAGTTGCCGAAGAGCGCGGATCCCTCCTTGTCCTGCACGCCGCCGTGGAAGGGCTGCATGAGGCGGGCGGTCTCGACCCGCACGCTCGACTCGACCCGCACGACCGTGGCGCCGAAGTCGGCGAGCGTGCGGCCGATGAGCGGGCCCGCGACGACCCAGGACAGGTCGAGCACCTTCAGCCCGGACAGTGCGTCGGTCGTCATCGCAGCCATTCCTTCAGTACGACGTCGGTGTGCTCGCCGAGCAGCGGCGCCCGGCCGCGTACCCGCGGCCCCTCCGGGCCGAGCACCTGGGCCATCCGGCCGGGGATCCGGACGTCGACGGAGCCGATGTCGACCTGCCCCCAGAACGAGCGCTCCGCCAGGTGCGGGCTGCCCGCGATGTCGGCCATGTCGAAGATCGCCATGCACAGCAGGCGGCGGCGGATGGCCGCGTCGAGGACCTCGGCCTTGGTCTTGGTGAGCAGGAACGCGCGCACGGCGGCGCGGGCCACGTCGAGGTCGTCGTGGGACAGCTCGCCGGCGACGAGCCGGTCGGGCACCACGCGCCAGTCCCACGAGGCGACCGGCTCGTCGACGGCGCCCTCGTCCCTCATCCAGGCGAAGAGGTTGTTGGTGAACGCGCCGGCGGCCGGACCCATGGACAGGTGCAGCTCGACCATGCCGTCGCGGCAGTGCCACTTCTTCAGGCTGTTGGGCGTGGCGGCGCCGCTGCCGCTCTGGTCGGTGCGGCCACCGGTACGCCGCCCGGGCGTGGTCTGCCACTCCGGGTGGTCGTCGCCGACCGCGGTCGCGAGCACGCGCGCGAGGGTCGCTACGCCGACCGCCTCCTGGGCGGTGACGTCGACGACCTGGCCACGCCCGGTCGCGCCCCGCGCCAGGACCGCGATCAGGGTGCCGGCCGCGGCGTCGGCCGCGGCGTGCAGGTAGGCCTGCGGGACGCTGATCCGCAGGGGCGGAAGGTCGCCGTCGCGGTGGGGGGCGAGCGGCCCGCCGGCGGCCCACACGACGAGGTCGGTGTCGGCGTACCCCGCCTTGGGGCCGTCCCACCCGAAGGCGCTCACGACCGTGTAGACCAGCTCGGGACGGTCGCCGCGCAGGCTCTCCGGGTCGAGCCCGAGCGCCTCCAGCCGCTCGCGCGGCCACGAGGTGACGACGATGTCGGCGACGCCGGCGAGCCGGCGCAGCCGCGCGAGCGCCTCGGGGTCGTCGAGGTCGAAGGCCGCGCCGCGCTTCCCGGCGGCGAAGGTCTCCCAGTACATCGAGCTCGCGGCGGCGCCGTCGGCGACCGGCGGAGCCTGGCGGGCGGTGGAGCCGGCCGCCGGCTCGACCTGGACCACGTCGGCGCCGAGGTCGGCGAGCAGCCGCCCGCACAGCAGGCCCCGCTCGTCGGTGAGGTCCAGGACGCGGAGGTGCTCAAGCATCGGCGGGCGCTGCCTCCGTGACCCTGATCGCGCCCTCCGGGCAGGCATCGGCGGCGTCCTGGGCCTGGCCGACGAGGTCGGCCGGGAGCTCCCAGCAGCGGCCGCGCTCGGCCACGAACCCCTCATCGTCGTCCGTCAGCAGGTCGGGCGCGACGGCGTAGCAGCGTCCGTGCCCCATGCACTTGCTCTCGTCGATGGCGATGAACATGGCTCAGACGTCCCACTCGAGCGGGAGGGAGGACATGCTCAGCTGGACGCCACGCTCCATGAGCTCGGTGCCCTCCTTGATGCGGTACTCCGGGATGCGCTGGTGCCACTCCTCCAGCACGACCTTGAGCTCCAGGCGAGCCAGGTGCATGCCGAGGCAACGGTGCGGGCCTCCGCCGAAGGCGAGGTGCTGGTTGGCGTTGTGGCGCGCGACGTCGAACCGGTCGGGGTCCTCGAACTTCCGGGGGTCGCGGTTGGCCTGCGCGATGCCGAGCCAGACCACGTCGCCCTTCTCGAGCTCGAGGCCGTTGAAGTCCTGCGGTTCCTGCACCTCGCGGCCCGCCTGGAAGACCAGCGGGTAGAGACGGAGGAACTCCTCGACCGCCTTGGGGATCAGCGTCGGGTCGTCGATGATCGCCTGCCGGTCGGCGTCGTGCTGGGCGAGGTGGGCATAGATGTAGCCCAGGGCGCTGCGGGTGGTGTCGAGGCCCGCGAGCATCAGCGTGAGGCAGATGGTGAGGATCTCGTCGTGGGTGAGCGCCTCGTCGTCGATGCGCGCCTGCACGAGCCGGGAGACCATGTCCTCCTTGGGGTCGCGCGGGTTGGCGCGCCGCTCGTTCACGGCCTCGTCGAAGTACTTCATGATGCTGGTCTTCGCGGCCTCGGCCCGGCCCGGGTCGCCCGCGAGCAGCGCGCCGAAGTAGTCGTCGGACCACTCGAGGAACTGCTCCCCGTCGCTGACCGGGAGGCCTAGCAGCGCGAGGAACATGTCGGTCGGGTAGCGGATCGCGAACTCCTTGACGAAGTCGCAGCTGCCCGCGCCCTTCATCTCCTCGATCAGCTCGATGCACCGCTGCTTGGCCATCGGCTCCATGCGCCGCACGGCGGCGGGCGCGAAGAACTGGTTGAGGATCCGGCGCAGCTTGACGTGGGGCTGGCCGTTCAGGTCCTGCGGGAGCAGCGGCTCGCCGAGGCCCGGCCGGAGCGCACTGCGCACGGCGGTGGTCCAGGTCTCGTGCTGCTGGAACCCCTCCTGCACGTCGTCGTAGCGCTGCAGCATGAAGAAGCCGCGCTCGGTGGTGTCGTTGTAGAGGAAGCGGGCCTCCTCGCGGTCCGCGTCGAGCAGGCCGTAGTGACTGAGGATCGGGGCGTGACCCGTGTAGTCGGTGTGGCTCACCGGGCAGCCGCGGCGGGTCTCGGTCATGGCGGGAGGTGCCTTCCTTTCGAAGGGTTGCGGGGATTCGTCCGGGCTACTTGGCGCTGTCGGAGGCCAGGTCGGGCAGCCAGGTACTGATCTCCGGGAAGAAGATGAGCACGATGGTCACCAGGATCGCCATCGGCATGAACCACCAGCAGGCGTTGAAGACGTCGTTGAGCCGGATGTTCTGGCCCTGGTTGACCTCGGGCTCCTTCGTGATCTGGTGGATGATGAAGGCGAGGATCCCGACCGGCGGCGTGACGACCGCGAGCTCGCCCATCAGCACCGCGAACGCGCCGTACCAGAGCAGGGAGATGTCGAGCGAGATCAGGGTCGGCATCAGGATCGGGATGGTCAGCACCATCATCGGCAGGGGCTCCATGAAGGTGCCCAGCACGATGTAGACGACCATCATCAGCAGGAGGAACGACACCCGGTTCAGGTCCATCGACTCGACCACGTCGGCGAATCCGGTGCTGATGCCGGTGAGGGTGAACATCCGCGAGAGGGCCTCGACGCCGACCAGCATGAAGAAGATCGCGCCGACGCTGCTGACGGCGGCCACGGCCCCGTCGGCGATGGTGCGCAGGGGCTTCTTGCCCCACTGCCAGATGAGCGCGATGAGGAGCGACACGACCGCGGCCACGGCACCGGCCTCGGTGGCGGTGAAGGTGCCGGAGAACATGCCCCAGACGATGACCGCGATGAGGATCGGGACCGGCCAGATCTTGGCGAGGCTCCCGAACCGGGTGCTCCAGGTGACCGGCTCCCCCGCCGTGGCGGCCCCGGCGTCCGGTGCCCAACGGCGGGCGAAGATGACGATCATCAGGGTGAACAGGACCGCGACCAGGACGCCCGGTCCGATGCCCGCGAGGAGCTGCGGGCCGATCGGGACCTCGGCGATGCCGGCGTAGATCACCATCATGATGCTCGGCGGGATGAGCTGGCCGGGCAGACCGGCGACGATCACCGAGCCGATCGCGAGCCTCTTGTCGTAGCCCGCCTTGAGCATCTCGGGGATGCCGATGCGAGCCAGAGCGTAGGTCGTCCCGACCGACGACCCGCTGACCGAGGCCAGTCCGGCGCCGGCGATGTTGGTGCCGACGGCGAGGCCGCCCGGCATCCAGCCCAGCCACTGCCGCCCGGCCGCGTAGACGCTCTCGGTGAGACCCGCCTTCCACAGCAGCAGGCCCATCAGGATGAACATCGGGACGACGCTCAGGGTCCACTCGGCGACCTGGCTGTAGGGCAGCGTGGTGAGCGTGCTCTCGACCAGCAGCTCGCCCCGCAGGGCATACATGCCGAGCAGGGCCGGGATGATCATCGCGACCGCGACCGGCATGCGCAGGAAGATCAGGCACAGCATCAAGACGATCGCGGCGATGCCGATGGCCTCGGGAACCAGCGGCAGGAACATCGCGATCGTCGAGCCGACGACGAAGACCATGGTCACCGTGAAGACGACCCAGGAGCCGGCGCCGGCGCCGGGCGGGGACGTGGCGGCGGTGGGCGCCGCTCCGGAGCCCGCGGCCTGCGGCTCGTCGGCCGGCACCGCGTCGGCGGTGTGCGTGTCGATGCTCATCAAGCACCCCTTTCGTCGGCGGCGAACTGCTCGAGCACGAGCAGCTCGTCGGGGTCGCCGGCCGGACCCTCGTCGGCCCCCTTCACCAGCGCGTGGATCGCGGCGTAGGCGAACTGCACGGTCAGCGAGGCGAAGGCGATGGGCGCGAGGAAGTAGGGCTGCCAGGCGGGCAGGTCGCTGACGCCGGCGGTCTTGCGGATGTCCATCGCGTGGACGGCCTCGTCCCAGCCGTAGCGGGCGAAGCCGAGCGAGACGGCGGCGGCCAGCAGGAAGACGACCGCGAGCACGTACTTGCGGGTCACGGCCGGGAACCGCTCGTAGAGGAGGTCGGCCGCGACGTGCTGTCCCCGCAGCTGGGCGGCGATGAAGCCGAGGAACGCGACGATCGGCAGATACCAGTACTGCGTGATCTCCAGCGTGTTCGGCATCGGGTTGTCGAAGAAGGTGCGGCTGATCGCGTTGGCCGTGATGTGGACCATCATCACGAAGGTCACCACCACCGCCGGGACTTCGATCGCCAGCTCCACGGCACGGGTGGCCCGTGACTTCGGCTGCGGTTCGGTCATTGCGAGCTCCAGGAGTAGAGGGTGCGACCGGGCCGCGTGCGC
Source organism: Nocardioides sp. L-11A (assembly GCA_029961745.1). Classification (NCBI taxonomy): domain Bacteria; kingdom Bacillati; phylum Actinomycetota; class Actinomycetes; order Propionibacteriales; family Nocardioidaceae; genus Nocardioides; species Nocardioides sp. L-11A. The sequence goes on along the minus strand of CP124680.1, from coordinate 1,068,305 downwards.
GGCCCGGTCGCGGAGGATCAGCTCGGGCGGTGAGGCTCGAAGACGTCGGCCATCAGCTTGTCGATGAAGGCCGAGACATCGATCTTGCCCTCGTCGTACCAGGTGTCGAAGTCGTTGAACCCGACCTCGTCGTCGATGCCGACCTCGCCGACGGCGGCGAGCCAGCTGTCGGCGGCCGTCTGCATGTCCTCGACGAACGCGGGGGCGTCCTCGATCGCGTCCTTCTCGCCGAGACCGGACAGCAGCTCCTCGTTGGCGCCCTGCAGCGCGGAGCGCGCGTCGTCGTCGAAGGAGAAGAAGCCGCCGCCGCTCGCCTTGGCCTTGGTCACCGCGTCGACTGTGTTGGGCCAGATCTTGCCGGTCAGGTTGGTCTCGATGAAGACGTCGAGGCGGTCCCAGAACAGCTGCTGGACGACGAGCGGGAGGGTGTCCCACGTGGTCTTGCTGAAGGCCATGCCGCCCGGGGCGAGCGCGAAGCCGGCCTCCTCGTCGAGCACGACCTGCGGCGCCTCCTCGATGAACCCACCGAGGACGCCGACCGTCGGGCTGGAGATGGTGCAGTCGACGACGCCGCGCTGCAGGCTCTCGAAGAGCTCCGGGTACGGCACGGAGGTCGCCTCGCCGCCGAGCGCCTCGATCTGGTGGCTCTGCGCGGTGCCACCCGAGGCGGCGGTGATGCCCTTGATGTCCTTCAGCCCGGTGCGCTTGTCGCTGCAGAAGAGCGCGTTCGATCCCGAGTTGTAGATCGGGACGAGCGGGACCATGCCGTGGTCGTCGTACTCCGCCATGATCTCCGGGGTGTTGAACGCGACCTCGTTGGGCCAGGCGTTCGACTGCAGCACGCCGGCGACGGGGCTGTGGTTGGAGATGAACCCGGCCTCGATCAGCATGTTGTTGGCGGGGTACTCCGACGGGTTGTAGATCGGGAGCACCTGGGCGATGTCGAGACGACCGTCGACGAGCGCCTTGTCGGTCTCGCCGGGCTCCGCGACGCCGTTGGAGTAGGCGACGTCGAAGGTCACCTTGCCGTCGGACCACTCCGTGATCGCGTTCAGGTAGGCCTCGACGTTGGCGCCGGTGACGGAGCCCTTCGGGGCAGGAGACTGCGTGCGCAGCTCGATCGGATCGACGTCCTCGAACGCCTTCTGGTACTCCTCGAGGGTGGCACCGGCGTCGACGCCGTCGCCTCCCGACGAGGTGGAGCCGCCCGATTCGGCACATCCCGTGAGGGCGGTCGCCCCCACCACAGCCAGTGCGGCCAGCACACTGACCCGCTGCGACTTTCGCAATCCAGCCATCTGACCTGGTTCTCCATCCTGCGGATCTGACGGCCACCTCGGTGGCCTCGGTTCATGGTCGTGACGTCGGTCACGCGCCATGAATATCATTAGCCTAGATTGCCAGCAGGTCAAGAGACCATGCGCATCAATTTCGGGGAAATGCGCAGCGGAAGCCCACATTGGCGCTCGCGGAGTCGCTCGCGAGGGCGATCCGCGCCGCGGGACGGTAGCGCCGGCAGTAGTTGTCGGCGCACAGGAAGGACCCGCCCTTGAGCACCCGCGGCGGGTCCGCGGCCGCCAGCGGGTCGCTCCCCCGCGGGCCACAGCACCCGCTCTCGCGCTCCCGGTACGGCGTGGTCGTCCACTCCCACACCTGGCCCACGACGTCGTGGAGGCCGAAGCCGTTGGGCGGGTGACCGCCCACCGGACGCGTTCCCCACCCCGCGGGGCCGACCACGGGGAAGTCGCCGTCCCACACCACGGCGGGCACCGCTCCCCCGGGCCGGGCCACGGGCCCCCACGGGTACTCGTCGCACGAGCCGCCGCGGGCGGCGTACTCCCACTCCTCCTCCGTCGGCAGCCGGCCGCCGGCCCACGCGGCGTAGGCGGCGGCGTCGCGGAGGTCGACCTGCACGACCGGATGGTCGGCGCGGTCGGTCACGTCGCTGCCGGGGCCCTCCGGGGCGCGCCAGGACGCGCCGCGCACGAGGTGCCACCAGGTCGGCTCGGCGAGGTCGACGGGTCCGTCGGGGACGACGAACACGGCCGCACCGAGTCGTTCGGCACGGGTGACGTGACCGGTCTCCGCGACGAACCTGGCGAACGCGGCGTTGGTCACCGCAGTGGTGCCGATGGCGAACGGCCCGACCTCGACCTCGCGGACCGGCCCCTCCTCGGCGTAGAACGCATCGGAGCCCATCGCGAACCGCCCGCCGGGCAGGTCGACGGTGTCGCCCCGCGCGCTCACTGGGTGTCGAGGGCGAGACGGCGGGCCTCGGCGAGTCGCGCGGCCAGGTCGGCGGCCACGTCGGGGTCGGGGTGATACGTGGCCGAGCGGATCTCGCCGGTGTAGGGGAAGGACCGCCGCCTGCGGTAGAGCTCCCAGGAGACCGGCGACCTGCGGCAGATCCCGACGTCGATCCCCTCGAACGGCAAGAACCCGCCGAACCGGCGCAGTCCCGGGAGGTCCAGCGTGGTGCCGTCGCCGAGGCGCAGCACGGCGTCCCACCGGCCCGCGCGGGTGGTGACGGCGAGCTCCAGGCCCGTCGCCCCGTCGGCGAGCGGCAGCGGGCCGAACCGTCGTGGCGTGCCGAAGTCGTTGTGCTCGTAGTGCAGAGCGCCGTCCTCGACGAAGACGAGATAGCCGGCGGCCTGACTGCCGTGGGCCACCAGGACGCCCTCGTCGCCGGGGCGATAGGTCCAGTCCACCTCGACACGCCACGTCGCACCCTGCACCAGCGCTCCGGCCCGATGGCGCTCGAGCGTCGGCGTGCCCGCGAGGATCCGCACCGGCCGCGGCTGCGGCGCCGGCGGGCGCTGCAGGAACTTCACGCCCGACCCCTCGTCCAACGGGTAGACCTGATGGGCCCGGGCCGCCCGGTCGAAGCCGGCGACCAGCTCGGCCACCTTCTCCGGGTGGCGGTCCGCGAGGTCGTGGGCCTGTGTCGGGTCGGAGTCGTGGAAGAGCTGCCACGTCTCGTCCTCGAAGGGCGTCAGCGGGCGGCGCACGGTGGCTGCCTCCCAGCCGTCGCGATAGAAGGCGCGGTTGCCCACGCACTCGGTGTACTGCTCGCCGTGGGCGGACTCCGCGGTGGCCTGCTCGAGGGTCGCCGCGAAGCTCGTGCCGGCCGGGTCGGCGCCCGGGACGGCCGCCGGAGCCAGCGGCACCTCCAGCTCGAGGAGGTCGACCAGCGTCGGCAGGACGTCGGTGATGTGGGTGTACTGCCCGCGCACCACGTCACCCCCGTCGGGGAAGCGCGCCGGCCACGAGAAGACGAACGGCGACTGCTGCCCGCCCCGGAGCGTGCTGAACTTGTACAGCCGGAAGGGTGTGTTCGATGCCATCGCCCAGCCGCGCGGGTAGTGCGGCCAGGTGGTCGGCCCGCCGAGCCGGTCGAGGATCTCGGGCAGCCGCTCGTCGATCTCGCACACGTCGGGGTTCTGCATGTAGCCGAAGTACGACGCCGTGCCGGTGTCGGCGCGGGTGGCCCAGCTGGGGCCGGGGCGGTTCTGGTCGGTCAGGCGGGCGGCCCCGTTGTCGCTGCTGAAGACGATGACGGTGTTGTCCAGCTCCCCGAGCTCGGCGAGGACCTCGCGCAGACGGCCCACGCTGCGGTCGATCGCCTCGACCATCGCGGCGTAGACCTCCATCTGCCGGGCGTGGACCCGTCGCTCGGTCGCGGACAGGTCGTCCCAGGGACCGACGTCGAGGCCGTCCTCCCCGTTGCGCTCCGGGAGCATGGTGCCCTCCGGCATGATGCCCAGCTCGATCTGCCGCGCGAGGCGCCGCTGCCGGACCACGTCCCACCCGACGTCGTACCGGCCGCGGTGGCGCGCGACGTCCTCGGCCTTCGCGTGCATGGGCGCATGCACCGCACCGTGGGAGAAGTAGAGGAAGAACGGCTTGTCGGGATCGGCGGCGCGTACCTCGCGCACCATCCGGACGGCACGGTCGGTCAGGTCGTCGGTCAGGTAGTAGTCGTCGGGGTACTCGTCGACGTGCACGACCGAGTTGCCCTCGATCAGCCGGTGGGGATGGTGGAAGTCGGTGAGCGCCTCGAGGAAGCCGTAGTACTGGTCGAAGCCCCGCTGGAGCGGCCAGTTGTGCCGGCTGCCGGCCTCCGAGAAGTCCTCGTCCTTGCACAGGTGCCACTTGCCCACCATCAAGGTGGCGTAGCCGTTGGCCCGGAAGATCTCGGGCAGCACCGGCTGGTCGAGCGGCAGCTCGGAGCGGTAGCCGGGGAAGCCCGGGTCGATGTGGGTCGGGAAGGCGATGCCGGCGGCGTGCGCGTTCAGCCCGGTCATCAGCGCCGCCCGCGTCGGCGAGCACAGCGGCGTCACCCGGAAGTTGGCGTAGCGCACTCCGGCGGCCGCCGTCGCGTCGAGATGGGGGGTCGGGATCTCCGATCCGAAGCATCCGATGTCGGAGAAGCCCAGGTCGTCGGCGAGCACGACGACGACATTGGGCCGACCGGGGCGCCGGGGCGGGGGATCGGGCCACGACGGCGTCGAGGCCGCCATCGTGGTGCGCACCTCGCCGTCGAAGTCGCGGTAGGGCTCGAAGGGACGCTGGCCGGGCACGGGACCTCCAGGTGAGGGAGCGGTCAGAGGGCCATCGCCACGACGGCGACGGTGAGGACGCCGCATCCGGCGACGCAGCAGGCGAGGACGACGGCGGCGCCGGTCGTGGGCAGGGCGGCTCCGGCCTCGATCGCGCGGTCCACCCGGCGCCAGCGCACGACGCCGGCCACGGCGACGTACACGGCGACGCCGGCGAGCACGAGTCCGATGGCGGCGCGCAACCCGAGCGGCACGGCGTCGGCCGGCACGAGGTGCACGACCGCCACCGCGGCGGCCGAGAGCCCGAGGGCCGTGCGGATCCAGGCGAGGAAGGTGCGCTCGTTGGCGAGCGTGAACCGGTAGTCCACGACCGTCCCGGGCGCCTCCGGCCTCACGAGCGCAGGCCGCGCCATGCGGTCGTCCCGCCGTCGACCGGGAGGATCACCCCGGTGAGGAACGACGCGTCGTCGGACGCCAGGAAGCACACCACCTTGGCGACCTCCCCCACCCGCCCGAACCGAGGGATCAGGTGGGCGCCGGTCATCCGCAGCAGCTGTGCCTCGGGGTCCTCGGCCGCCGCGATCACCGACTGGGACATCGGCGTCTCGATCGAGCCGGGCGCGAACGCGTTGACCCGGATCTCCGGGGCCAGCGAGATCGCGGAGGAGCGGGTGAGCTGGATGACGGCGCCCTTGCTGGCGGTGTACGCCGGGGAGACGTAGCCGGTCATCCCCGCGACCGATGCGGCGTTGATCACCGACGGTCCGCGGCCCGAGGCCCGCAGATGCGGTGCGGCGGCCTTCGTGGCGAGGTAGACGGCCTTGACGTTCACCGCCATCACCTGGTCCCAGACGTCCTCGGGGAGGGTGTCGACCGCCGCGTCCGGGGTGAGCACGCTGTCGATGATCCCGGCGTTGTTGATCAGGGTGTCCAGTCCCCCGCCGGCGGCGACCGCCTGCTCGACCATGCCGATGACCTCCGCGGACACGGTCAGGTCGACCTCCAGCGCGAGACCCTCGCCGCCCGCCCGGCGCACCTCGGCGACCGTCTCCTCGGCGCCTGCCAGGTTGCGGTCCGCGACGGTCACGAAGGCGGCGCCCTGCCGTGCCAGCTCGATGGCGATCTCCCGGCCCATCCCCTGGGCGGCGCCGGTGATCAGCACCCTCTTGTCGCGCAGCATTCCGTGCGTCCTCCTCGGTCCGTGGTCTCGGTGGTCTGGTCTCGGTGGTCTGGTCTCGGTGGTCTGGTCTCGGTGATCTCAGGGCTGGCCGGGCGTGCCGGACCAGGTGACGAGGGCGTCGAGCGCCTCGACGAGGCCGCCGTCGACCCGCAGCGGGTTGACCTCCAGCCCGTCGAAGGCGGCGCCGTGTGCCGCGGCCATCGCCTCGGCGAGCCGACCGATCCCGGCCACGGCGCCGGCGATCGCGGCACGGTCGGCGGCGGGCCGGCCCCGGACGCCGTCGAGGAGGGCCGAGCCGCGCAGGCCGGCGAGCATGCGCAGCACGGTCGACTCGTCGACCGGCAGCGGCGCCAGCGCGACGTCGTCGAGGACCTCGACCAGGACGCCGCCCAGTCCGACGGCCAGCAGCAGGCCCCAGTCCTCGTCCCGCGTCACCCCGACGAGGAGCTCGGTGGCAGGCGCCCGCATGGGCGACATCAGCACACCGTCGAGCCGCGCGTCCGGCCGAGCGGCGGCGCAGGTCGCCACGAGGTCGTCGTACGTCGCCGCCGCGGCCGCGGGGTCGACGCCCAGGCGGACGCCGCCGATGTCGCTCTTGTGCCCGATGTCGGCGGAGACGATCTTCATCGCGAGCGGCGCACCGGACTCGGCCGCGGCCTTGGCCGCGTCGTCGGGGGAGCGCACGTGCCACGACGGGACCGTCGGCACGCCCGCGGCCTCCAGCAGGGTCCGGGCCTCGGCCTCGGACAGCGGCCGTTGCGGGCTCAGCCGGCCGATCTCGGGGAGGTCCAGCGCACCGGCGCGCGGTCGCGGGAGCTCCCTGCGGGCCGACCACAGCGCGACCCGGGCGACCCCGTCGACCGCCAGCCGGAGTCCCGGCACGACGTGGTCGATGCCGCCGGAGCGGAGCACCTCACGCGCCTCGGGACCGACCGGTTGGCTGGTCTGGGTGACGTAGAGGACCGGGACGTCGGAGGCGGCCGCGCCCGCGCCGATCGCGTCGACGAAGCGCTGGCCGTAGAACGGCTTGCCGTCCTCGCGCCACGGCAGGCTGTTGACCGCGAGCACCGCGCCGACCGACGGGTCGGTGCCGACGGCCGTGACGGAGTCGGTCCACAGGGTGGGGTCGATGATCGCCGCGCCCGTGATGTCGAGGGGGTTGTGGGCGTGGCCGAAGTCCGGCATCCGCGCGCGCAGCGCCGCCGTCGTGGCCGACGACAGCTCGGGCAGCTCGGCCCCGACCGCATCGGCGAGGTCGGCGACGATGTCGCAGGCGCCGCCCGAGATCGACACGACGCCGATGCCCGGGCGCGTCAGCGGACCGGTGTGGGCGGCGATCCCGGCGGTCACCAGCATCTCCTCGATGGTGTCGACCCGGATCACGGCGAGGTCGGCGAGCATCGCGTCCACCACCCGGTCGTCGCCGACGAGCGCGCCGGTGTGGGAGGCCGCGGCCCGCGCGGCGAGCTCGCTGCGGCCGGCCTTGAGCACGACCACCGCCTTGCCCGCGGCGGCGGCGCGGCGCGCGGCCGCCGCGAAGATCTCGGGCTGCTTGATGCTCTCCATGAAGACGGCGACCGCACGCACGCCGTCGTCGTCGACGAGGGCGTCGACGAGGTGGCCGACGGTGACCATGGCCTCGTTGCCGACGGTGAGGACGTGGGACAGGCCGACCCCGGCCATCGCCGCGAACTCCTTCATCGCCCCGCAGCTCGCGCCGCTCTGGGAGACCAGGGCGACCGGGCCGGCCTCGGTCGGCGGGTCGGACAGCGCCATCGCGGGGATGCCCGCGGCCACGTTGACGAGGCCGAGGACATTGGGCCCGAGCATCGCGATGCCGAGCTCGTCGGCGAGGGCCACGAGCTCGTCCTGCCGGACCCGGCCCTCCGGCCCGGTCTCGGACCAGCCGGAGCTGAGCACGACCGCGGCGCGGGCACCCGCGGCGGCGGCGTCGCGCAGCGCGTCGGCCGCCGCGGCGGCGGGGACCATGACGTGCACCAGGTCGATCGGCCGGCCGGCCGCCTCGGCTGCCGCGACGCAGGTCGGATGCGTGGCGCGCCCGTGCACCTCGGCTCGGCGCGGGTTCACCAGGAAGGTGCGGTCCTGGTGACCGGCGGCCACCAGGTTGGTGTGCACGAGGGTCGAGAAGGTCGACTTGTCGCTCGCGCCGACGAGCGCGAAGGTGCGGGGATTCAGCAGGGCGTCGACGGACTCACGGGTGACCACGGATCACTCCTCCTCGGGGCTGGTCCGGCCGACCCGGCGGCCGGCCTCGCGGCGGCCGGCCTGGTCGGCGTACTTCTCGTCGGCCATCGGCGACGGTCCGCCGGCGCCGGTCATGCCGGCGTCGATCGGCAACACGATGCCGGTCACGAACGCGGCCTCGTCGCTGGCGAGGTAGACGACGCCGGCCGCCACGTCGGCGGGCTGCAGGGGGCGGCCCATGTAGCGGGAGCGGTCCAGGGCCGCCTCGGCCCCGGCCAGGTCGGAGGCGTCGCCCGCGACCAGGTCGGCGGTCATCTGCGAGACCACGGCCCCCGGGATGACGACGTTGGCGCGGACGCCGAAGGTCCGCAGCTCGGCGGCGACGGAGTGCGAGAGGCCGATGATGCCGGCCTTGACGGCGCTGTAGACATGGGCGCCGACACCACCCATCACGCCGGCGGGGCTGGAGGTGGAGATGATGACACCCGATCCCTGCGGCTTCATCACCCGCGCCGCGTGCTTCATCCCGAGCAGGACCCCGCGCAGGTTCACGGCGATGGTGAGGTCGGCGTCCTCGGTGCGGGTGCGGTCGATCGGGCCGACGGCACCGATGATGCCGGCGTTGTTGAACATGACGTCGAGCCGTCCGAAGCTCTCGACCGCGGCGTCGACCGCGGCGCTGACCGAGGCCTCGTCGGTGACGTCGGTGCGCCGGAACACGACGCGCTCGCCGAGCTCGGCGGCGAGTGCCTCTCCCGCCGCCACCTGCAGGTCGGCGACGACGACGCTGGCCCCCTCGGCGTGGAAGGCCCGCACGGTGCCCGCGCCGATGCCGCTGGCGCCGCCGGTCACGACAGCGACCTTGCCGGCGAGGCGCCCGCGCGGTCCGGTCACGAGCCGATCGCGATCGACTTGGTCTCCAGGAACGCGGCGAAGCCCTCGGGGCCCATCTCCCGGCCGATGCCGGACTGCTTGAAGCCGCCGAACGGCGAACCGTAGGCCTGCGGGCGGCCGTTGATGCTCACCATGCCGGTGCGGACCCGCCGCGCGACGGCGACCGCGCGGTCGTCGTCGGCGCTCCAGACCGAGCCCGAGAGGCCGTAGACCGAGTCGTTGGCGATGCGCACGGCGTCGTCCTCGTCGTCGTAGGCGATGACGGCGACGACGGGACCGAAGATCTCCTCCTGGGCCACCCGCATCCCGTTGTCGACGCCGGCGAGCAGGGTGGGCGGCACGAACCAGCCGCCCGCCAGCTCCGGCGGCAGGGTGAGGGTCTCCCCGCCGGTGACCACGCGGGCGCCCTCCTCGCGGCCGAGGGTGATGTAGCCGGCGACGCGGTCGCGCTGGCGCTCGCTGACCATGGGACCGATCTTGGTGTCGGCGGCCATCGGGTCGCCGACCCGCTGGGCGGCCATGGCCGCGGCGAGGGCGTCGACGAACGCGGCCTCGCGGGAGCGGGGCACGAGCACCCGGGTCTGGGCGATGCAGGCCTGGCCGTTGACCATCATGGCCATGGGCAGCAGCGCGGGCACCACGACCGACGGATCGGCGTCGTCGAGCACGATGGCGGCGGACTTGCCGCCGAGCTCGAGCGTGACCCGGGCGACCCGCTGGGCGGCGGCGGCCATGATCTTCTTGCCGGCGAGGCTGCTGCCGGTGAAGGCGATCTTGTCGACGTCCGGGTGCTCGACGAGGTGCTCCCCCGCCTCCCGGTCGCCCGGGATGATGCTCAAGACGCCCTCGGGGAGTCCGGCCTCGAGCAGCGCGTCGGCGAAGGCGTACGCCGTCAGCGGGGTCTCCGGCGGCGGCTTGAGCACGACCGAGCAGCCGGCGGCGAGCGCCGGCGTGATCTTCAGGGACGGGGTGCTGAGCGGTCCGTTCCACGGCGTGATCGCGGCGACGACGCCGACCGGCTCCTGGGTGACCAGGCTGGTGTTGCGGCCGTCCGTACGGACCTCGTCGTAGGCGAAGGAGCGGGTGTGCTCGGCGTAGTAGCGCGTGTGCCGGATCGGGTTCGGCACGTGCGCCATCTCGCTGAACCACAGGGGGCAGCCGAGCTCGGAGGTGATGCTGACGGCCAGCTCGGCCGCTCGCTTCTCCAGGTGGTCGGCCGCGCGGAGCAGCACCTCGGCCCGCTCCTCGGGCGAGGTGCGGGCCCAGACGCCGGAGTCGAACGACGTGCGGGCGGCCGCGACCGCGGCATCCACGTCCGCCGGGGCGGCCAGCGCGGCCGTTGCGACGAGTTCTCGCGTCGCCGGGTTGCGGACCTCGACCACCTCCCCACCGCGGGGCGGCTGCCAGGTGCCACCGATGAACAGCTCGGGCCGGTCGCTCAACGACATGGAGTCGGGCCTCCCTCTGGCGACGGATCGCCTCACGGGTGTCTATTGCTGATAATGAAACATACCGTATCGTGCGGCGTGACGCCAGCCACAGAACGAGGAGTCCCGTCCATGGAACCAGCACGTGTCGTGATCGTCGGCGCCGGCCTCGCCGGCCTCCGGACCGCCGAGCGGCTGCGCCGCGAGGGGTACGACGGTGCCCTGACCCTCGTCGGCGCCGAGGAGCACCTGCCCTACGATCGCCCGCCCCTGTCCAAGGCGCTGCTGGTCGATCCGGGGCCCGTCGCGCCGCCCCTGCTGCGCGCCGCGGACCGGTACGCCGAGCTCGACCTCGACCTGCGCATCGGCGTGCGGGCGACCGCCCTCGACGCCGCCCGTCGGACGGTCACCCTCGCCGACGGCGCGGTCGTGGAGGGCGAGCACATCGTCGTCGCGACGGGCCTGATCGCGCGCGACGTCCCCGGGTGGGCCGGCGTCCCCGGCGTCCACACCCTGCGCACCTACGACGACTGCCTCGCCCTGCGCGACGCGGCCGAGGGCGCGGCCCACGCCACCGTCGTCGGCGCCGGCGTGCTCGGCAGCGAGATCGCCGCGGCGCTGCGCACCCGCGGCCTCGCGGTCGACCTGGTCGAGCCGCTGCCGCAGCCGCTGCACCGCGTCGTGGGCGAGGAGGTCGGCGCGTTCGTCGGCGCCCTGCACCGCGAGCACGGCGTGCGGACCCACCTGGGCACGACCGTGGCCGGCCTGGAACAGGACGACGCGGGGCGCGTGCGCGCCGCGACCCTCGACGACGGCTCGCGCTGGGAGACCGACCTCGTCGTCACGGCGGTCGGCGGCACCCCCGACGTCGCCTGGCTGCGCGACTCCGGTCTCGCGGTCACCGACGGCGTGGTCGTCGACGCCGACGGGGCCGCCTCGGCCGCCGGGGTGTGGGCGGTCGGCGACGTCGCCTCCGTGCCCGGCCCCCGCGGCGGCCGGCTCCGGCTCGAGCACTGGACCGCCGCCGGCGACCTCGCCGCCACGGTGGCCCGCAACGTGCTGGCCGACCTGCGCGGCGCACCCCGCCGGGCCCACACCGAGGTCCCCTACCTGTGGACCGACCAGTACGACACCAAGGTGCAGGTCCTGGGCCTCCCGCGGGCCGAGGACGAGGCCGTGCTGCTCGCCGGCTCCTTCGCCGACGCGGCCTTCCTCGTCGCCTACGTCGCGGACGGCCGGGTCCGCGCGGTCGCGGGCGCCGGCATGCCCGGCCCGCTCATGCGCTGCCGGACGGCGGTCGCCGGCGCCGTACCACTGGACGAGCTGCGGGCGCTCGCTCCCTGGGAGCGTAGGAAGGTGTCGGCATGACCACCGACCTCCAGGCCCTCCTCGAGCGGGTCGCCCGGCTCGAGGAGGCCGAGCTCGCCCGCAACCTGCTGCACGCCTACGCCGAGGTGCTCGACGACCCGACGCCGGAGGCGGTCGCCGCCCTCTTCGCCGAGGACGGCGTGCTGAGCGTCCCGGCCGGCGACTTCGCCGGGCGGGAGGCGGTCACCGGGTTCTACCGCGACCGCCTGGCCGGCGCCTCGGAGAAGCGGCACTTCATCATGAACGTCCGCACCCGCCCGCTGGAGCCGGGCGTCGTCGAGGTGGCGTCGTACTTCGTCTTCACCGCCCGCGAGGCCGCCGCGAGCGGGCTGGGCTGGGGCACCTACCTCGACATCGTCGACGTGACCGAGGGCGTCGCCCGGTTCCGGCACAAGACGATCACCCCTCACCTCGCGACCGACCTCGCGACGGGGTGGCCGGCGGCTCCGTGAGGGACCGCCGGCCCGGACCGCCTCAGCGGAACGCCGGAAGCACCTCGTTCTTGAACTTCTCCAGCGTCGCCAGCACCTGGTCCTGACCCAGGTCGTACCACTGCATCCGCAGCACGATGTGGGTCAGGCCCTGGGCCTCCAGGTCCTTGAGCGCGGCCACGGCCGAGGCCGGGTCGGTGAACAGGTACGACGCGTCCGCGACCTCCTCGGCCGCCTGGTCGGTCTGCAGGTGCTTGTAGGCGTCGCCCTGCTGCGGGGCGTTGTACGCGGCGTACTTCTGGGTGAGCGCGCCCCGCGCCGCGACGCCGATCGCGCGGGCACGGTCACGGTCGTCGTCGAGCACCAGCTCACGACGGACGACGAGCTCGGAGGTGGACTTGCCGAGACGCTCCCGCTCCGCGCGATAGTGACCGAGCACCACGGCGAGCCGCTCGGGCGTCACGTGGGGCGGGACGATCCAGGCGTCACCGAGCCGCGCCGCCCGCTCCGCCCCCTTCTTGTGGGGGCCCGCGCCGATCCAGATCTGCGGGCCGCCGGGCTGCACCGGCGGGAGGCTGATCCGCTGGTCCGACAGGCGGAAGTGCTGGCCGTCGAAGGTCGTCTGCTCACCGGTCCAGAGCTGGCGGATCAGGCGCACCCCCTCGTCGTACCGGCCGACCCGGTCGTCCATGGGGATCCCGAACGACTCGAACTCGTTCTCCCGGTAGCCCATCCCGAAGCCGGCGACGGCGCGGCCTCCGGTGAGATGGTCGAGGGTGGCGAACTCCTCGGCGACCTCGACCGGGTGACGCAACGGGAGGATGAACATGTTGGTGCCGAGCGTCATCTCGCCGGCGTCCTGGGCGAGCGCGGCGAGCAGCGGGACCGGCTGCAGCGTCGGCATGCTCCCGAGATAGTGCTGGAGGACCCAGACCGAGGAGATCCCGGCCTGGGAGGCCGCGCGGACCTGCTCGCGCAGCATCGAGACCCGCGACGCCGGGACGACGTCCGGCGGGAAGTCGTTCATGATGGCGAGGCCGAACTTCAGCGACATGGTGTCCTCCAGTGAGATCGTCGAATGACGGAAGGTGCTCGGGTCATGGGATTCCGGCATCGACGGTGATGCCGATCTTGCCGCGGATCCCACCGCGGGCGAGTGCGCGATGCGCCTCGACGACGTCCTCGAGGGCGAACCGCGACGCGAGGTGGACGCGGAGCGCACCGTCCGCGCACCAGCGGGCGAGGGTCTCCAGGCCGTCGCGGTCGGGGCGGACGGCGGCGCGGCGCGCGCGCACTCCCGCCCGGGCCGCGAGCTCGTCCAGGCCGGCATCGGCTCCGCCCGGTACGCAGACGACCACGCCGCCCGGGACGGTCACCGACACGGACGCCGCCAAGGCGGCGCCGCCGACCAGATCGACGACCGCGTCGACCGGCGCCACGGACGCTCCGTCGGCGTCGTCTCGGAACTCGTCCGCCCCGAGCCCTCGGACGAACTCCCCCTTCTCGGCACGGTCGACGGCAACGACCTCCGCACCGAGGATCTTCGCGATCTGCACCGCGAGGTGGCCCACGCCGCCCGCCGCGCCACGAACGAGCAGCCGTCGGCCCGGGCGCGCCTCGGCCAGGTCGCGCACGGCGGAGAGGGCAGTCAGGCCGGCGAGCGGCAGGGCGCCGGCGGTCGCGGCGTCGACCGCTTCCGGCAGCGCGGCCAGATGCTCCGCGGGAGCCACGACATGGCCCGCGTAGGAGGCGGCCTGCTGCGGGAAGCGGGGCATGCCGAAGACCCGCTGTCCCGCGACGAGCGAGGCGACCCCCTCGCCGACGGCCTCGACGATGCCGGCGACGTCCCAGCCCACGGAGATCGGGAACGCGCCCAACGATGCGGCGGCGCCTCTCCCCTCGCGCGTCTTGACGTCGATGGGGTTGACCGAGGTGGCCGCCATCCGCACCAGCACCTCGCCGGCGCCGGGACGAGGGACGTCCACGACCGCGTGCTCGAGAACCTCCGGGCCGCCGTACGCATGCTGCACCACGCGCAGGGAGGCCGGGGCGGTGGGCTCCGTTCGCATGGTCACTCGCGCGGGAGGCCGAGGCCGCGGGCGATGATGCCGCGCTGGATGTCGTTGGTGCCGCCGCCGATGACGTACATCGGCGCGACACGGATCGCGGCGTCGTACCGGCCGGCCAGGGCGGCCTGGGGGCCGAGGACGTCGAGACAGGTCCGGCCGAGCTCCTCGGCCAGGTCACCGCTCAAGACCGCGGCCATCGGGCCGGCGAGCCGGGCGTCGCCGCCGCCGTCCATCGAGCGCGTCGCCCGCAGGACCAGGGCGCGGGCGGCCTGGAGCCGGGCCCCCGCCCAGGCGACCCGGTCGCGGTCCAGCGCGTCGACCGCGCCGCCGGAGGCGATGCGGTCACGCAGCTCGTCGAGCAGCTCGTCGAAGTGGCGGCGCAGGGTCGCGGCGACCCCGCCCATCACCACGCGCTCGGCGGTGAGGGCGTCGGTGATCACCTTCCAGCCGCCGTCGACCTCGCCGACCCGGGCGGCGTCGGGCACCCGCACGCCGTCGTAGAAGACCGTGCAGGAGACCTCGCCGGAGAGCGCGACATGCTGCTGCACCGTGATGCCCGGCGTGTCCATCGGCACCAGGAAGATGGTGATCCCGGCATGGCGAGGGGTGGCGTCCGGGTCGGTGCGGACGGCGAGCCACACGTGGGAGGCGGTGTGGCCGCGGGTGGTCCACAGCTTCTGGCCGTCGATGACCCATTCGCCGGTCGCGGCGTCGCGCACGGCGCGGGTGCGCAGGGAGGCCAGGTCGGAGCCGGCCTCGGGCTCGGAGTAGCCCAGGCAGAACGCCATCCGGCCGGCATGCAGGAGCGGGAGGAACTGCGCCTTCTGCTCGGGGCTGCCGTGGCGCAGGAGCGAGTGGCCGATCAGCATCGTGGCGCTCATCGCGCGGTCGACCGGCCCCCCGGCGTACTTCATTTCCTCGTGGAGCACGACCTGCTCCTCGACCGAGACCGCGCGGCCGCCGTGCTCCTCGGGCCAGTTGAGGGCGAACAGTGCCTGCTCGTCCATCTCGGCGCGGAGGGCCTCGACGTCGAAGTCGTCGCCCCGGCGGTGCCGGGCGAGCAGGTCGCGGACCTCGCCGCGGAACGCCTCGGCCCGCTCGCCGAGGTGGAAGTGGGGAAGCCGCGCGCCGTCGAGCAGCCGGGCCGCGACGCCGTCGGCTCGTCGGTCGTCGAGCAGGTCCGCGCCGAGGTGCGACAGGTCGGCGTGCACCCGCCGGAAGAGCCAGGCGGCCTCGTGCTCCTCGAAGAAGCCCACGGCGCCGAGCGTGTGCTGGGCACCGGCGAGCACCCGCTGGGCTGCGGTGCGGGCGTGGCGGGCCGCCAGCGCGGCGGCGAGCGGGCCGTCGCCACGGCCCGCGACGAGGGCGCCCACCGCCTCGTCGATCAGCGCGTCGCTGGCGGCGAGGTCGATCTGGCACGCCGCGACCCGCTGCTGGACGGCGCCGAACGCGCCGATCGCGCGCCCGAACTGACGGCGCGTCCGTGCGTGCTCGACCGCGAGCTCGTGCGCTCGCGCGGCCGCGGCGACCGCGCGGGCGGCGACGGCCAGGCGCAGGACGGCGACGGCGTCCGCGAGCGTGTCGGCGTCGAGGGTGCGCTCGGCCACCGACTCACCGGCGACGACCCGTCGCCACGCGGGTCGGGCCAGGCCGTCGACCGGCTCCGCGGCGGCGATCGCGCGGAGGGAGAGGGCGCCCAGGGAGGTGTCGACGACGAGCACGTGGGAGGCCGTGCCGGCGTCGTCGACGATCAGGGGCTGGCCCGGGCCCGCGGCGACGACCACCGGTCGCATCTCCCCGGCGCCGACGGCGTCCGCGAGGTCGGGGAGCAGTCGCGCGGCGACGTACGCATCGGCGAGGGGCAGCGGGCAGGCGCGACGTCCGAGGGTCCGCACGGCCGCGACGAGGTAGTCGGCCGCGCCCTCCGGGCCGAGCTGGTACCAGCCCTGCTGGGCGGCGATCTCGGCGACCTTGGCACTGTCGGCCGATGCGGCGTCGACGGCTGCCGGCCAGGCGCCGTCCAGTGCGCCGGCGACCGCGTCCCGGAAGTCGTCCACCTCGGTCATCCGCTGCTCCGTCCTTGCGTCCTGGGTCCTATCTATGAATACCATATTCATGATCAATGGCACAGTGCCATGTCCGCCCAGGAGGCTCGCCGTGTCCTTCCCGCACCTGTTCTCCCCGATCGAGCTCGGTCCGCTGACGGTCAAGAACCGCGTCGTGCTGCCTCCGCACGCCCACGTCGTGTCGAGCCTGTGGGGGACCGACGCCGAGGCGGAACGGCATCTCGGCTACTGGGCGGCGCGCACCTCCGCCGGCTGGGTCGACGGCGTCTCCGCCCACGTGCGCAACCACCTCGCCCCCGGGTTCGAGCCGACCGGCGTCGGCGCGCAGTACGACGGCCACTTCCGCCAGCCCTACTTCCTCGACCGCGTCGGCCGACTGGCGCAGCTCCTCCACGCCGACGACACGATCCTCACCGTGCAGATGATCCTCCAGGGCGGGATGCCGCACGCGGCGTCCCCCGTGCCCAGCGGACCGATCGTCAACCAGGTCCCGCACGCGCTGACCGATGAGGAGATCGACTGGTTCGTCGAGGAGTACACCCACGGCGCGCAGCAGGTCGCCGCCGCCGGCGCGGACGGCGTCGAGCTGCACCTCAACCACGACGACATGCTGGAGTACTTCCTCTCCCCGCTGACCAACCGCCGCGAGGACGAGTACGGCGGCGACCTCGCCGGCCGGCTGCGCTTCCCGCTGCGCATCCTGGCCGGCCTGCGCGCCGCGATGGGCCCCGACCGGGTCGTCGGCGTCCGGCTCAACCTGCGCGAGGAGGAGCCCGGCGGCTACGGCGTCGACGGCCCCGACGGCGCCGTCGCGATCGCCCGCGCCCTCGAGGCGAGCGGCTACGTCGACTACCTGTCCTGCGCGATCGGCAGCCCCTGGGGCAACCCGTCCTACATCCAGTCCCACCACCACCGCCCCGCCGCCTGGTCCGGCCTGGCCGGCACGGTGAAGCGGGCGGTCGGCCTCCCCGTCGTCTACACGGGCCGGGTCACGGGGCCCGCGGTCGCCGAGGACGTCCTCGCCGCCGGCCACGCCGACCTGGTCGGCATGGCCCGGGCGATCATCGCCGACGGGCAGCTGCTGGTGAAGGCGCGCGAGGGACGCACCGCCGACATCCGACCCTGCGTCGGCGGCAACGAGTGCATCAGCCGCCGCATCGTCGAGGGCACCCCCTTCTCGTGCGCCGTCAACCCCGGGGCCGGCAAGGAGGCCGACCGGGCCGTCCACGCCGCCGACGCACGACGCCGCGTGCTCGTCGTCGGCGGCGGACCTGCCGGCCTGGAGGCCGCGGGCATCGCGGCCGAGCGCGGCCACGACGTCACGCTGTGGGAGCGCGGCGACGCGCTGGGCGGCCAGTTGCGGGTCGCCGCGCGGGCGCCGGGACACGAGGACTACCGCGCCTACCTGGCCTGGCAGGAGCGGCGCCTGGCCGCCGCCGGGGTGCGGGTGGAGACGGGGCGCACGGCGTGCGCGGCCGACGTGGCGGCGTACGGCGCGGACCGGGTGGTGATCGCGACGGGCGCGTCGCCGCGGCGTCCTGCCGTCCCGGGGGCGGAGCTGCCCCATGTGCACACCTCCGTCGACGTCCTGGACGGCGACGCGGCGCTCGGCGAGCACGTCGTCGTGCTCGCCCAGGACGATCACCTGCCGCCGCTGTCGGTCGCCGACCACCTCGCCGGGCGCGGTCATCGCGTCACCGTCGTCCACGGCACCGCCGGCCCGGCGCCGCTGGTGAGCCGCTACTCGTTGGGCTCGATCCTCGGCCGCCTCGACGCCCGCGGCGTGGTGCTGCGCGCCTCGGAGCAGCCGGTGCTCATCGAGGAGGGCCGCGTCGTCGTGCGCCACGTCTACTCCGGCGAGCGGCGCGACATCGCCGGCGCCGACAGCGTGGTGCTGGCCTGTGGAGCGGTCCCGGAGACGGCTCTCGCCGACGCCCTGCGGGCCCGGGGGATCGCGGCCGACGTCATCGGCGACGCCTACGCCCCGCGGCGCCTGGTGTTCGCGACGAAGCAGGCCCGGGAGCTCGCGCTCACCCTGTGAGCGCCCGACGGGTCAGCCGTAGTACGAGCGCCCCTTCTGGGCCAGCACGTCGTCTCCACCGTCGACGACCAGACAGGCGCCGTTGATCCGCGGGGCGTGCGCCAGGAAGAGAGCAGCGTCGGCGATGTCGGCCGACGTGGTCGGCACGCCACTGGAGGAGGCGGCGGCCAGGCGACGGTACGGCGTCGCGAGGTCGTCGGCGTCCCCCATCAGCCCCGCGGACAGCGAGCTGACGGTGCCGCCGGGCGCGACCGCGTTGATGCGCAGGCCCGACGGCGCGAGCTCGACGGCCACCGACTCGACGAGCCCCTTCACCGCGTGCTTGGCGGCGGTGTAGACGTGCGGACCGAGGCCGCCCCGCACGCTGGCCACGCTGGCGGTGCACACGATCGCTCCGCGCCCCTGGGGCCGCATCACGCGCACCGCGTGCTTGACCGTGAGGAAGACGCTGGTGAGCAGCAGGTCCGTCGTGCGCCGGAAGTCGGCGAGCCCGGTGTCCTCGATCCGGCCCGTGACGCCGACGACCCCGGCGTTGGCGAAGACCGCGTCGAGCGGGCCCAGCTCTGCCGCGGCCTCGACAGCGGCCGCGACCTGGTCCTCCTCGGTCACGTCACAGGGGACGAAGCGCGCGCCGCCGCGCAGCCGCTCGACCAGGGCGCCCCCGGCCCGCTCGTCGACGTCGGCGACCACGACGCGGCCTCCGGCCGCGACCACGCCCTCCGCGATGGCTGCGCCGATGCCGCGCGCGCCGCCGGTGACCAGGGCGACCGCCGAGCTGCTGTCCATGGGCCCTCCTCCTCGATTGACACTCCGGAGAGCGCCACATTACATTGGAATCATTATCAGAGATAGGAGCACCGTGTCCTCGACCGTGACCGAGCTCGATCGCGTGGTCATCCGCTTCGCCGGCGACTCCGGCGACGGGATGCAGCTGACCGGAGACCGCTTCACCCAGGGGGCCGCGGTCTTCGGCAACGACCTCTCGACGCTCCCCAACTTCCCCGCCGAGATCCGGGCGCCCCAGGGCACCATCCCGGGCGTCAGCAGCTTCCAGCTGCACTTCGCGAACTACGACATCCTCACGCCGGGCGACCGGCCCGACGTGCTCGTCGCGATGAACCCCGCGGCACTGAAGGCCAACCTGGGCGACCTGCCCAAGGGCGCGACGATCATCGTCGACACCCACGACTTCACCAAGCGCGCCCTCGACAAGGTCGGGTACGCCGCCGACCCGCTCGCGGACGGCTCGCTGGCCGACTTCGCGGTGCATCCCCTCGACCTCACCGGCATGACGGTCGAGGCGGTCAAGGACTTCGGGCTGTCCCGCAAGGACGCCGCCCGCTCCAAGAACATGTTCGCGCTGGGCCTGGTCTCCTGGCTCTACGGCCGCGACGTCGCGGGCACCGAGCAGTACCTCGGCGCGAAGTTCGCCGGGAAGCCGACGATCCGCGACGCCAACATCGCGGCGTTGCGCGCGGGCTGGAACTTCGGTGAGACGACCGAGACCTTCGCGGTCTCCTACGTCGTGAAGCCGGCTCCGGTGCCGGCGGGGCGCTACCGCAATATCACCGGCAACACCGCGCTGGCCTACGGGCTGGTGGCGGCCGGGCAGCTCAGCGGCCTGCCGGTGCTGATGGGCGCCTACCCGATCACCCCGGCGAGCGACATCCTGCACGAGCTCAGCAAGCACAAGGCCTTCGACGTCTCGACCCTGCAGCTGGAGGACGAGATCGCCGCGATCGGCGCCGCCGTGGGCGCCTCCTTCGGCGGCGCGCTCGGCGTGACGGCGACCTCGGGTCCGGGCATCGCACTGAAGTCCGAGGCGATGGGTCTCGCGGTGATGACCGAGCTGCCGCTGGTGATCGTGGACGTCCAGCGCGGCGGCCCGTCGACGGGCCTGCCGACCAAGACCGAGCAGTCGGACCTGCTGCAGGCGATGTACGGCCGCAACGGCGAGGCGCCGATGCCGGTCGTGGCCGCCCAGTCGCCGACCGACTGCTTCGCGGCAGCCGTGGAGGCGGCTCGGATCGCCGTCACCTACCGCACCCCGGTGATGCTGCTCTCCGACGGCTACCTGGCCAACGGCTCGGAGCCGTGGGCCATCCCCGACGTCGCGGACCTGCCGGCCATCGACCCGGCGTTCGCGACCGCGCCCAACCACGCGTCCGGCAGGGCCGGGGCCGACGGCGAGCTCGACGAGTTCTGGCCCTACCTGCGCGACGAGGACACCCTGGCCCGCCCTTGGGCCGTGCCCGGGACCGCCGGCCTCGAGCACCGCATCGGCGGGCTCGAGAAGGCCGGCACCCTCGAGGAGGGGCACGGGAACATCTCCTACGACCCCGCGAACCACGACGCGATGGTGCGCATCCGCGACGAGAAGGTGAGGCGGATCGCCGACTCCCTCCCGCCGCTCGAGGTCGACGACCCGTCGGGCGAGGCGAAGGTCCTCGTCATCGGCTGGGGCTCGACGTACGGCCCGATCGGCGCCGCCTGCCGGCGCGTGCGGGCCGCGGGCCTCCCGATCGCGCAGGTCCACCTGCGCCACATCAACCCGTTCCCCCACGACCTCGGCGAGCTCCTGCGCCGCTACGACCGCGTCGTCTGCCCGGAGATGAACCTCGGGCAGCTCTCGCGCCTGCTGCGCGCCGAGTACCTCGTCGACGTCCGCTCGATCACCACCGTGCGCGGCCTGCCCTTCGGCGCCGAGGCGCTGTCGCAGGACCTGCTCACCCACGTCACCGCGACCCTGGAGCCCTCCGCATGACCGCCGTCGACCTGCCCCTGCCCCAGCTCGGCACCGCCCTCGTCCCGGCCCTCGCGGACGGCGAGACCCAGACCGGCAAGGACTTCTCCAGCGACCAGGAGGTCCGCTGGTGCCCCGGCTGCGGCGACTACGCCGTCCTCAAAGCCGTCCAGTCCTTCCTCCCCGACCTCGGACTACGCCGCGAGAACATCGTCTTCATCTCCGGCATCGGCTGCTCCTCACGCTTCCCCTACTACCTCGACACCTACGGCATGCACTCCATCCACGGCCGCGCACCCTCCATCGCCACCGGCATCGCCACCGCCCGCGAAGACCTCTCCGTCTGGGTCGTCACCGGCGACGGCGACGCCCTCTCCATCGGCGGCAACCACCTCATCCACGCCCTGCGCCGCAACGTCAACATGACCATCCTGCTGTTCAACAACCGCATCTACGGACTCACCAAGGGCCAGTACTCCCCCACCAGCGAGACCGGCAAGATCACCAAGTCCACCCCCGTCGGCTCCATCGACCACCCCTTCAACCCCGTCTCGCTGGCCCTCGGCGCCGAAGCCACCTTCGTCGCCCGCACCATCGACTCCGACCGCAAGCACCTCACCACCGTCCTCGCCGCCGCCGCCGCCCACCGCGGCACCTCGCTGGTCGAGATCTACCAGAACTGCCCCATCTTCAACGACGGCGCCTTCGACGCGATCAAGGACAACGACACCAAAGCCCACGCGATCATCCCGCTGGTCCACGGCGAGCCGATCACCTTCGGCACCCGCGACGAGACCACCGGACTGGGCGACAAGGCCCTGGTCCGCGCCGCCGGCGGCGTCGAGGTCGCCGACACCGCCTCCGTCCCACGCGAGACGATCCTCATCCACGACGCCCACCACCCCGACCCCTCGACCGCCTTCGCCATCTCCCGACTCACCGACGCCGGCTACCTCAACCGCAGCCCCATCGGCATCTTCCGCCAGGTCGACCGCCCCACCTACGACGACCAGACGCGTGCGCAGGTCACCGAGGCCGTGGCGACGCGCGGACGGGGGGACCTGCAGCGGCTCATCGACGGCGGCGACACCTGGACCGTGGCCTGACATCGGAGACCGGCGCCGGGCACGGGACACTGGGGGCCGTGACGGAGTCGGCGGAGGAGCGTGACGGCTGGCTGTTCGCGACCCTCGCGGCCGTCACCACCGTCACCGCGATCATCAGCAGCCTCGGCGCCCCGCTGGTGCCGAGCATCGCCGAGCGGTACGCCGTACCGATCAGCACGGCGCAGTGGATCCTCACCGCCACCCTGGTCACCGCCGCGGCCGCGACGCCGGTCATCGGCCGGTGGGGCAGCGGCCGACTGCGTCGTCCGGTGATCCTCGGGACGCTGCTCCTGGTGCTCGCCGGCACCGTCCTGTCCGCACTGCCCGTCAGCATCGGTGCCCTGATCGCCGGACGCTCCCTGCAGGGCCTGGGCCTGGCCGTGGCGCCGCTGGCGCTGGCCGTGGCGCGCGACGCCTGGTCGGGTGCGCGCCTCGCCTCGCGGCTCTCGTTGCTGTCGGTCGCGACCGTCGCCGGCGCGGGCCTGGGCTACCCGGTCACCGGGTTCATCGCCGAGCACGGGGGCGTCAGCGGCGCCTACGGGTTCGGCGCGGCCCTGATCGCCGGCACCCTCGTGCTCGCCGTCCGCCACCTGCCCCGCCACGCGGACGGGGCGCCGCAGCGCGTCGACCTGCCGAGCGCCGGGCTGGTCGCGGTGGGGGCGGTCGGCCTGCTCCTCGCCGTCAGCCAGGGCGAGCAGTGGGGCTGGTCGTCCGGCGCGGTCCTCGGCCTGGCCGCGACCGGCGCGGGCCTGCTGGCGGCGTGGGTCGTCCGCTCGCTGCGGGTGGCGCGCCGTGGGGGACAGCCGCTGGTCGACCTGCGGCTGGTGCTGCGCCCGGGCCTGCGCGGCCCGAACGCGGTGGCCTTCGCCCTGGCGACCGGCATGTACGGCCTCCTGACCATCGTGGTGCTGCTCGTGAGCAGCGACGGCAGTCGCGGGTGGGGTCTCGACGCGGGCCCCGGCGCGGCGGGCCTGGTCCTCGTCCCGTACGCCCTGCTCAGTGTGACCGGCAGCCGCGTCGCGCTGCGCGTCGCGCGCCGGTTCGGTCCGCAGTGGCTGCTACCGTTCGGCTCGACGGTGTTCGCCTCGGCGATGGCCCTGCTCGCGGTGCTCCACGACGACCTGGGCCAGGCCCTGCTCGTCATGGCGGTCGGCGGCCTCGGCAGCGGCTTCACCTTCTCCTCACTGCCGATGCTGATCGTGCCGCACGTCCCGCCCGCGGAGACGGGCAGCGCCATGGCCTTCAACCAGCTGTTGCGCTATCTCGGGTTCTCGGTCGGCTCGGCGGCGGGCGTGACACTCCTGGAGGTGTTCGGCGGCGGCGACGCCGCGCTGCGCGCGACCGCACTGACCCTCGCGGCCGTCTGCCTGGCGGCCGGCGTCGGCGCCCTGGCCGGGCGCCGCCGACCCTTGCCACATTCCTAATCATCAATACAATGGAATGACCGTCGCGGCGCCGGAGCCGGGACCCGTGGGTGGAGGTGGCAGATGACCGGGACGATCGTCGTCGGAGTCGACGGCAACGAGCGCGCCGAGCGCGCCGCCGAGACGGCCGCGCGCCTGGCCGCCGCGACCGGCGCGGCCCTGCACGTGGTGTGCGCCTACAGCCGCGAGCAGTCGGCCGAGGTGGAGGCCGGCGGCGAGCGCCTCACCGTCTCGGTCTCCGAGGAGAGCGCCGACATCGCCGCCCGCACCGCCGCGAGGCTCGCCGGCCTCGTCGGCGCCGGCGGCGCGGTGACCTCCGCCGCCGTCCAGGCCCGTCCCGCCGACGCGCTCCTCGCCGAGGCCGAGCGGCTCGACGCCACCCTCGTCGTCGTCGGCAACAGGCGCATGCAGGGCATCGCCCGGGTCCTCGGCAGCGTCCCCGCCGCCGTCGCCCACCACGCGCAGTGCGACGTCTACATCGTCAACACCGCCTGAGCACATCACCGCCCGCGGTCGACGGGTGAGCCCGCGCGCGCTTGGATGGGCGGGTGCTCCTCGACCTGCAGCTGGACGCCAGCCCCGATCGGTCCGTCCTCCGCGCCCGGGAGCTGGCGGCGGCCGGGGCGGCGGGCCTGTTCACCTTCGAGGGACCGCACGACGTCTTCCTCCCCCTCGCCGCGGTGGCCGGCCGGGTCGACGCCGACCTGATGACGAACGTCGCGATCGCGATGCCGCGCTCGCCGATGCACCTGGCCCACACGGCGTGGGACCTCCAGCTGATGTCGGGCGGCCGGTTCCGGCTCGGCCTGGGCTCGCAGATCCGGCCCCACATCGAGAAGAGGTACGGCGCCCGGTGGTCGCCGCCCGCCGCGCGGATGCGCGAGATCGTCGGCGCGGTGCAGGCGATCCTGCACTCCTGGCAGTCCGGCGAGCGACTGGAGTTCCGCGGCGAGCACACCACCCACACCCTGATGCCGCCGACCTTCGTCCCGGGGCCGAACCCGTACGGACCGCCGCCGGTGCTCCTCGGCGCCCTGGGGCCGGTGATGACCCGCACCGCCGCCGAGGTGGCCGACGGGCTCCTGGTCATGCCCTTCCACAGCCGCCGCCACCTCCTCGAGCGCACCCTGCCCGCGGTCGCCGAGGGCCTCTCCCGCTCCGGTCGCGCGGCGGCCGACTTCGCGATCCATCCACAGGCGATCGTCGCGATGGGCCGCACCGACGCCGAGGTGCGCAGCGCCCGCGGCGGCGTCCGCGCGCTGCTCGCGTTCTACGGCTCCACGCCCGCGTACAGGCCGGTGCTGGAGGTCGAGGGCCGCGCCGACCTGCAGCCCGAGCTCAACCGGCTCTCCAAGCTCGGCGACGTCGCCGCCATGGTCGCCCTCGTCGACGACACCCTGCTCGACACCATCGCGGTGGCCGGCACTCCCGAGGAGTGCGCGGCCGAGATCGGGCGCCGCTTCGGCGACGTCACCGGGGTCGACCGGGTGTGCTGCTACTTCCCCGGCTACGACCCGCCGTTGGAGCAGATCGCCGCACTGGCGGCCGGTCTGCGGGAGCTGTAACACGCCGTCCGCCGGACTACCGGTCGGTCGTCCGCAGGAATCGCGGGACTTCCGGCCGGATTCTGCTGACAGGTGGCGACCAGACGGGCGGACGGCGTGTTACAGCGCGGCGCCGCCCACGAGCATCACCGGCTGAACGCGGGCCTCTCCTTGGCGAGGAACGCCCGCACGCCCTCGGTGAAGTCCGGACCGGTGTAGACCTCGCGCAGCAGTGCCTCCTCGCCCTCGATGGATGCCTCGGCCGGGCGGGCCCGGGTGAGCAGCTGGTGCTTGGTGGTCTCGATGGTGGCCCGGGACGCCTGGCCGATGCCGGCCGCGAGCTCGGCGACCTCGGCATCCAGCGCCGCGGCGTCCGGTACGACGGCCGCGAGCGCGCCGACGGCGTACGCGCGGTCCGCGGTGACCAGGCGCGAGGCCAGCAGCATCTCGCGGGTCAGGGACTCCCCGAAGATCGCCTGGCAGCGGTAGAGGACCGTGCCGGAGAGCGCGTTGCCGAGGGTGCGAGCGATCGGATAGCCGAAGCGCGAGGACTCCGTCGCCACCCGGAGGTCGCAGTGGGTCGCGACGGCGAGGCCGCCGCCGACGCAGACGCCGTCGACGGCGGCGATGGTGACCTGCGGGAGCGCCCAGAGGCGCTCGAACATCTCCCGGATCCAGTTCTCGTAGTCGACGGCGTCGGCCTCGACGAAGTCGCTGATCTCGTTGCCCGCGGCGAACGCCTTGCCCCCGGCACCGCGCAGCACGACGACCCGCACCGAGCGGTCCTCCGCCGTCTGCTCCCACAGCGCCCGCAGGCCGGCGTACATGTCCTTGGTGAAGGCGTTGCGACGCTCCGGCCGGTTGAAGGTCACCTCGAGGACGCCGCGGCCGAGGCGGTCGCGGTCGATCAGCAGCTCGTCAGCACTCACGTCCGAGAGGGTAGGAGATTCCGCGATCAGGTGATGCCGTCGCGAGCGTCGTGAGACACGGGTGATGGCAAGGCGGCGGAGCGAAGACGTGCCGGGCCGCCCCTCGAGCGACGCCAACGCCACCAGTGCCCGTGTATCGCGGCGCGCAGCAGGCGTCACCTGGCCGCGGGATCTCCCAGGGCGCGCAGCAGCAGGTCCCGCGCCCGCGTCCGACTGGTGAGGAGGCCCAGCGCGACGCCGACGGTGTTGGCGAGCGCGTCGCGCGGGTCCATCATCCGGTCGTCGGTGAGCGCCCCCTGCGCGAGCTCCAGGCCGGCACCCAGCGCCACGACGAGCACCGCGGCGAGCACCAGCGGACGGCCGGGACGGAAGATCTGGAGGGCGACCGCGGCCAGGCTCGCGTACACCAGCAGATGCTGCCACTTGTCGCCCTGCGGCACGTCGGGCGACGGGGGCGGCGGCGCCAGGGAGAGCACGACGACCACCAGGAGCAGCCCGCTCCACACCGCTGCCCACAACAACGGCCAGCGCAGTGGCTTCACACCGTCACCGCTCGGCGCCGCTCGCTCACGGCGACGGCCGCGACCACACCGGCGATCGCCCCGAACAGGTGTCCCTGCCAGGACACCCCGGTCTGGCCCGGCAGCACGCCCCAGAGCACCCCGCCGTAGATCACCAGCACGCCGAGGCCGATCGCGATCTCGCCCGGCTTGCGGTCCACGAAGCCCTGCACCACGAGGTAGGTCAGCCAGCCGAAGATCAGCCCGGACGCCCCGAGGTGCACCGAGTCGCCGCCGGCGACCAGCCAGACGGCCAGTCCGCCCACGAGCCAGATGATCGCGGTCGCGGCCAGGCCGCGGGCGAGGCCGGTCGCGAGCGTCAGGAAGCCGAGCACCAGCGCCGGCACGGTGTTGGCGACCAGGTGACCCCAGCCGCCGTGCAGCAGCGGCGCGGCCAGGACGCCCAGCAGGCCCTCGCCCGACCGCGGCCGGATCCCCCAGCCGTCGAGCCGGTGGGAGGCGGCGACGTCGATGAGCTCGATCGCCCACAGCAGCGCGACGAAGCAGGCGGCGCCGATCGCGGCGACCTGCCAGCCGGGGCGGTTGCGTACGTCCATGGCGACAGTGTGGCGGGTCAGCGCCAGCGCGCGACCCAGTACTGCACGCCGAACGGCGCGTCGTCGTAGGTCACCTCGGCCTCGTCGAGCGGGGGCAGCACCCCCAGGCAGTCGGTGTCGGCCCACAGCTCGGCGGCGAGGGCGGCGTCGATGCCGGCGAAGGTACGCCGCAGCCCGGCGTCGAACTCCTCGGCGCGCGGGTCGAAGTGGCCGGGGGCCTTCTCGGTGCGCTTGGCCGAGCCGTTGCCCACGACGAGCACGCCGGTCTCGCCGTCCTCGACGACGGCGGCGCCGGCGGCCTCGACCAGCGCGGCGGCGACGCGGCCGCCGCTCGGCCCGGACGCCAGGATCCGCACCCGCGGGCCCAGCCCGCCCACAGCGGCGAGGCAGGCCGCCCGCAGCTCGGCGACCGGGTCCTCCAGCGAGGAGTACGCCGGCAGCAGGGCCGGGACGCCCGGCACCAGGGCGACAGGGAGCGCGCTCACTGGATGCCCCGGATCGCGCGCAGCGGCGGCCGGCGCCCGGCGATCGACCACACCATGTCGACACTCTGTCGGGTCTCGACCACCTGGTGGACCCGGTAGATCCGGGCGCCGGCGAGGGCGCACACGGACGTGGCGGCGAGGGTGCCGAGCAGCCGCTCGCCGACGTCGAGGCCGAGGGTCTCGCCCACGAAGTCCTTGTTGGACAGCGACACCAGCACCGGCCAGCCGGTCGCGACCATCTCCCCCAGGCGCCGTGTGATCTCGAGCGAGTGGAAGGTGTTCTTGCCGAAGTCGTGGGCCGGATCGATCACGATCGACTCCCGCGCGACGCCCGCCTCCAACGCGCGCTCGGCGTAGGCGACGGTGTCGGCGATCGCGGCGGCGACCACCCCGCCCGGCCCGTCGTACTCGATCCGGTAGGGGCGCGTGCGCGGCGTGACGCCGCCGGTGTGGGTGCAGATGATCGCGGCGTCGTACTCCGCGGCGACGTCGACCAGCTCGGGGTCCGCGCCGCCCCACGCGTCGTTGAGGACGTCGGCGCCCGCGGCGCACACGGCCGCACCGACCTCGGCCCGCCAGGTGTCGACCGAGATGACGAGGTCCGGGTAGGTCTCACGGACACGGGCGACGAAGTCGACGACCCGGTCCTTCTCCTCGGCCGCCGAGATCTCGACGCCCGGCGCGGCCTTGATGCCGCCGATGTCGACGATCTCCGCGCCCTGCGCGACCACCGCGGCGACCCGCTCGAACGCCGCGTCCTCGGCCCAGGTCGCGCCCTTGTCGAAGAACGAGTCCGGGGTCCGGTTGACGATCGCCATCATCAGCGCCTCGTCGTCGCCGAACGCCTGTCGTCCGAGCCTCACAGGTATGCCTCCGCTGCCGGTCGCTCGAGGGTCGGCACGACGCGCTCCACCGGCTCGAGCCCGCGCAGGTACTGTCGCAGCACCGCCTGGGTCGCCACGCAACGACCGGAATCGTCGCCATCGACCGCTGCGGACGACGAATCCGGTAGTGGAACCGCGACACCGGCCCGGGCCAGCGCCGCGGCGAGGATCTGGGTCGCCATGCCGCCGAGGTCGCGCAGCGCCTGGTGTCGATGGGCTCGCACGCCGAGGTCGACCTGGGCGATCCCCTCGGCACCCGCGGCCCGCACGGTGTCGACGAGCGCGGCCAGCTCGACGGCGTACCCGGTGGGGACCGGGAGCCCCGCGAACCAGGTACGGCGCACCGCCCACTCCCCCGCGAGCGGCTGGACCAGCCCGCCCAGCTCGGGGAAGAGCAGCGCGATCAGCGGCCGCGCGACCAGCTCGGTGACCCGGCCGCCCTCGAGCGGGCCGTCGGCGCCGGGTCGGTCGTAGAAGCCCTTGACCAGCTGGACCTCGGGGTGGTGCAGCAGCGGGCCGAGCAGGCCGGGCACGAAGTGGGTGTCCCAGTCGTGCAGGTCGGCGTCCATGAACACCACCAGGTCGCCGGTGGTGACGAACAGCGACTTCCACATCGCCTCGCCCTTGCCGGGGTGGGTGCCGAGGTCGGGGCGGATCTCGGCACAACGGTGCACCCGCGCCCCGGCGGACTCCGCGACGGCGTAGGTGTCGTCGACGGAATCGCTGTCGATCACCACGACCTCGTCGACGAGCGACACCGTGTCCATCAGCGCCTCACGGACGCGCGCCACGACCGCACCGACGGTGGCCGCCTCGTTGCGCGCGGGCACGACGAGGCTGACCCGCTGACCGGTGCTCTCCTTGCGCCCCAGCAGCCCCTCGAGGGCCCAGTCGTCCCAGTGGCCCGCCCGGATCCCCATGCCGGTCAACCTACCCCTCGCATTCACCTCGCCGTTCGGCTCCCCAACCCACGCACCCGGTGTTACCGTCAAGGGGTCTCGGGAATTGTGGGTGCTCCCTCCCCCCTGGAGTTGGTCATGTCGTTCCGCCGCTTCCGACGCAAGGTGCGATGCGTGCTCAAACACGGGCCGCGTGGATGTCCGCACATCGAACGCCACACGCGCCGCCCCAAGAGACCGGCGGCGGAGCCCATCCCGGGACCGGCGCGGATGCCGGCAGCGCCGATGTCGATGCCGCCGCTCGGCAAGCACTCGCGCGACTGACGCGTGGGCCGGCTCAGCCGGCGAGGAACGCGCGGATCGCGCTCGCCAGGGCGCGCGCGTACCGCTGGCGGCCCGAGGCGCGCTCCATCACCGCGGCGTCGCCGGGGTCGCGCATGTTGCCGAGCTCGGCCATCACGACGGGGACGTCGGAGTGGTTGAGCGTGCCGAGGTCGGTGCGGACGTCGATCCCGTCCTCGCCGAGGTACGTCGACGGCGCGAACCCGGCCTCGACCAGCGCGTCACGCAGGGCGACGGCGAGCCGCTCGGAGGGGACGAGCACGTCGTCGGTCCAGCCGTCGCGCCGGCCGGGCCGGATCACGTGGAAGCCGTGCGCCGACGACGACCGGTTGCCGTCGGCGTGGATGCTCACCCGGGCGTCGGCGGTCGGGCCGGGCCCGCCGGGATTCCCGATCCGGCCCCGTTCGTCGATGCACGGCCCCCAGGCGTCCGCGGTGTTGTCGTCGCGGGTCAGCACCACGCGGGCCCCGAGCCGCCGCAGCCGCTTGCGGAGCTCGACGGCCACCTCCCAGGTGAAGGTGGCCTCCGGGTAGCCGTCGTCGCTCGCCGTGCCGGTCGTGTTGCACGCTTTGGCGAACCCGCCCGCGTCGACCCGGCGGTTGATCTCGCTCGGGAACCGGGCGTTCCCGAGCTGGTGGCCGGGGTCCAGGACGACGACCCGGCCGGCCAGCGGCTTCGGCGGCTTCGGCGGCTTCGGCGGCTTCGGCGGCTTCGGCGGCTTCGGCGGCAACGTGGCGACCGAGGACTCAGGAGCGGGCGAGCCGGCGCCCGGCGTACTCGCGCCCGGGCCGGCGGGGCCCGCACAGCCCGCCGCCAGGACGGCGCCGGCCAGCAGGCCGGCGAGCGGGGCCCGACGCGCGGCGACGCTGGTCACGCGTACCCCAGCACGTCCTTCCGCTTCTCACCCCAGGCGAGCGCGGAGGCGATCGCCTCGTCGAGCGAGAGCTCGGTGCGCCAGCCCAGGAGCTCCGCGGCCTTGTCGGCGTTGGCGTAGGCACCGGCCGCGTCGCCCGGCCGGGCCGGCGCCTCGACGACCGGGATCGGCCGGCCGACCACGCGCTCGACGGCGGCCAGCAGCTCGCGGACGGTGACCCCGTCGCCGGCGCCGAGGTTGAGGTAGGTGGACGGTGTGCCGACCTGCTCCAGGACCCGGTCGAACTCCTCGACCGCGCGTACGTGTGCGCGGGCCAGGTCCCACACGTGGATGTAGTCGCGGATGCCCGTGCCGTCGCGGGTCGGGTGGTCGGTGCCGGTGAGGGTGAAGCTCTCCCGGAAGCCGAGCGCGGTCTGCGCCATCAGGGGTACGACGTGGGTCGCGTCGCGCAGGTGGTAGCCGGTGGTGAGGTCGGGGTCGGCGCCGATGGGGTTGAAGTAGCGCAGGATGATCGCCCGCAGGTCGGTGGCCCGGGCCAGGTCCTCGAGGACTTGCTCCATCATCCGCTTCGTCCGGGCGTACGGCGAGGTCGGGTCGACCGGATCCTCCTCGGTGACCTCGAACGCCGGGGTGAGGGCGTAGAGCGACGCCGTGGAGGAGAAGAGGATCCGCGGCTTGCCCAGCTCGGTCAGCGCGTCGAACATCTCCAGCGACTTGGCCACGTTGTCGCGGTAGTAGCCGTAGGGCTGCTCCACCGACTCCGGTACGACGATCCGCGCCGCCATGTGCACGGTGACCTCGAGGTCGGGGTGCTCGGCGACGATCCGGGCCAGCAGCGCCCGGTCGGCGATGTCGCCCTCGTAGAAGATCCGGTCACCGACGTAGGCCCGGGGGCCGCTCAGCAGCGAGTCGAGGATGACCGGCGTGTGCCCGGCCTGCTCCAGCGCCTTGGCCGTGATCGACCCGAGATAACCGGCGCCGCCCGTCACGAGAACCTTCATGCGTCGACCCTACGTCCCGCCGACCCGGCGCATCTGAACGCCCCACGACCGCCGACCCGGCGCGTTTGAACGCGCCGGGTCGATCAACGGCGGCGCAGGCCGGCGAGCGCCGGGCGCACGTCGGCGAGGTAGACCAGCGCGGCGACGAGCAGGGCCAGGTTGATGATCGAGAGGTTGATCGGCACCACCTGGAGCAGCACGCCCACGCCGAGGATCGCGGTCCAGGTCGGCTTGGTGAGCTTGTCGGCGGCGACGTACGACTCCCCGGAGTAGAGCAGCGAGCTGACGAACGCGAAGATCTTGATGACGAGCAGCGCAAAGGCGATGCCGACATTGATCCAGCCCTCGACGTCGCCCAACGCCCACACGAACCCACCGCTCATGGGGCGATCGTAGTTGGCCCGCGGTCGCGCACGGGACGCAGTTCGGCCCCGAGGCGGACGCCTCGGGGCCGAAGGGGTGGGAGCGCCGGGCTCAGCTGTCGGCCGGGGCCTTCGCGGCCGGGGCCTTCTTCGCCGCCGGGGCCTTCTTCGCGGCGGCCTTCTTGGCCGGCGCCTTCTTCGCGGCGGCCTTCTTGGCGGGCGCCTTCTTGGCGGCCGGGGCCTTCGCGACCGGGGCGGCGGGAGCGGCGGCCGGGGTGGGAGCGGCGGCGACCGGGGCCTTCGGGGCCTCGCCGGTGCGCAGCTTGACCACGACACCCTCGCCGCGCCTGGCGAGGTCGGCGTACAGCGCCGTGGCGGTGGCGACGTTCTCGTCGTACGCGCCCTTGACCGAGCTCTGCACCTTGGCCGGGAACGCCTTGGCGTCGGCCTGGATGCCGGCGATGCGGGCCTCGGCCTGGGTGCGGCGCTCGGAGAGGCTGGCGACGGCCTTGGTCTGCAGGCGCTTGCGCTCGGGCAGCTCGAAGCCCTTCACGGTGCCGGTGACCGTGCTCTGCACGTCGGCGACACGAGCGGCGACGTCCTTCTGCACGTCGGTGACATAGGAGTTCACCCGAGCCTGCACGTCGGCGACGTAGCTGCGGACCTTCTCGACGGCGAGGTCGGTCGCGCCGACGCCGGCGTAGAGCGGCTTCGCGGCGGCCGCGGGGAGCTCGGGGAGGTCCACGCGGGGAAGGTCGACCTTGGGCAGGTCGAGGGTCGGGATCTCGATCTTCGGGAGCTCGAGCTTCGGCATGGTCAGTTCACCCTTCGTTGGCGACGGGGTCGGATTCCGTCTCGGTGTTGGTTGGCGCGTCCTCCTGCGCGGCGGCGGCCGGTGCGGGGCCCTCCGGGTCGGCCGCGTTCAGCGCGAGGAACGATGCGTAGACATCGAGGAGCGACTGCTTCTGTCGCTCGGTGAGGCCGGTGTCGCTCACGATGGCGAGCTCGACCGATCCCCCCACGCCGTCATCGGGGCTGAGGATCCCGGCCCTGATGTAGAGCTGCTCCGCGGAGATCCGCAGCGCCTTGGCGATCTGCTGCAGGACCTCGGCCGACGGCTTGCGGAGCCCGCGCTCGATCTGGCTGAGGTACGGGTTGGAGACGCCCGCCTGATCGGCGAGCTGCCGCAGGGAGAGACGGGCGGACACCCGCTGCTCCTTGAGGTAGTCGCCCAGCGACCCGACGGTCTTTCCCACCTTGCCCTTGGCCATGGACACCATGGTGCTAGCAACAGTTAGCAAAGAGCAAGCACCCGGAACGTGAACTCGTTCACAAGCGGTTCCGGGTGCCAGGTGTCCGCCTGCACTGTTCAAAGGGGATCAACTCACTCGACTCTGTACGATCACCCGTGTGCCACCCCCGCCCCTGCCCCAGCACTGCCCGACGCAGCGCGAGCTCGACGACCTCGAGCTGCTGACGTCGGGAGCGGCCGCCCCGATCCGCGGGTTCAACGAGCCGGGCAGTCCCCTCACGCTCTCCCTGCCCGACGACCTCTCCCTGCACCTCGACGAGGGCAACGAGATCGAGTTGGTCGACCCCGAGGGCCTCCCCCTCGCGCGGGTCTCCAGCGTGCTGCGCGGCCTGGCCGTGACCCCGCTGACCCACGCGCAGTTCGGGCCCTTCCGCCGCCTGTACCTCTCGCCCGCCTCCGTGCGCGAGCAGTACGCCGGACGCACCTTCGTCCCCGTCACCGACCTGATGACCGACGTCCAGGTCGAGCAGCTGCGCGGACTCGGCCCCGTCGTCCTGGTCGCCCTGGTCGGCGCCGGTACCCCTGCGGTCAGCCCGGTCGGCCTGCTCCGCGCGACCCAGCGGGTCGCGGCGACCATCAACGCCGACGTCGTGGCCGTCCCGCTCGCCGACCACGCCTCGCTGGCCGACCCCGCGCTGCGCATCTCGGTGCTGACGTCGTACGCCGACACCGATCCCGTCGTCGAGCTGGCCTACGGCGGCCACCTGCTGCCGGCACTGGCCGACATCGCCGCCGCCGAGCGCCCGCGCCGCGACGAGCAGGGCCTGGTCCTGTTCTTCACCGGCCTGTCCGGTAGCGGCAAGTCCACACTCGCGCGGGCCCTGATGGACCGGCTGCTCGAGCACGGCGGCCGCAGTCTCACCAGCCTCGACGGCGACGTGGTCCGCCGCAACCTGTCGGCCGGGCTCACCTTCTCCAAGGAGGACCGGGAGACCAACATCCGCCGGATCGGCTGGGTCGCCGCCGAGATCGCCCGGCACGGCGGCCTCGCCGTCTGCAGCCCGATCGCCCCGTTCGACGAGACCCGCCAGCAGGTGCGGGCGATGGTCGACCAGGCCGGCGGCGCCTTCTTCCTCGTCCACGTCGCGACGCCGCTGGAGGAGTGCGAGCGGCGCGACCGCAAGGGCCTGTACGCCAAGGCGCGGCGGGGCGAGATCCCCGAGTTCACCGGCATCTCCTCCCCCTACGAGGAGCCGGCCGACGCCGACGTCCGGGTCGACACGACCGGCCGCTCGATCGAGGACACCCTCGAGGACGTCGTGCTCGCCCTGCGCTCCGCCGGGTACGCCGACCTGACCGTGCCCGCGACCCCACGGCCGGCCCCACCGGATTCCCCGCCGGAGTCCCCGGCGGCCGGGCCCTCGCCCGGGGCGCTGCCGCCGGTCGACCCGGAGGAGGTCGCCCAGCGCTCGGTCCGGGGCCCCGACGCCGAACCGGCGCCCGGCCCCACCGGCGCCCGCACCGCGACGTCCGGGGCGCGGCCGCTGCGCGTGCTCTTCGTCTGCACCGCGAACATCTGCCGCTCGGCGTACATGGAGCTCCGCTCGCGGTCCCTGTCGGGGCCGGGCGGCGGGATCGAGTTCGCCAGCGCCGGCACCCACGGCTTCAACGCCCATCCCGTCGACCGCACGATGGCCGAGGTGCTCGCCGAGCGCGGTGTCGGCAACGACCTCCTCGGCGGCTTCGCCAGCCGCCCGCTCACCGACGACCTGATCGCCGCGGCCGACCTGGTCCTGACGGCCGAGGCGGCGCACCGACAGTTCGTGCTCGAGGAGGTGCCGGGCGCGTTCCGCAAGGCGTTCACGCTGGGCCAGTTCGCCGAGTCGGTCGACCGCGTCGACCCACACCTGCACGGCGCCGAGCTGGTGACCGCCGTCGGGCACCGCCGCGCGGGCACGGCCGACCACCACGAGATCCGCGATCCCTACCGCCGCGGCAAGGCCGCGGCCGAGGTGTCGGCCGACCAGATCGATGCGCTCCTCCAGGCGGTGCTGCGCCGCCTGGCCCGGCCCGAGCCGACGGACGCGCCGTAGTGGACGTCCTGACGCTGACCGCGCTCTCCATCGCGGCCGCCGGTTTCCTCGTCGGCGTCGTGGTCGGCCTGACCGGCATGGGCGGCGGCGCGCTGATGACGCCGGCCCTGATCTTCCTCGGCGTGGGCCACACCGCGTCGATCGTGACCGCCGACCTGACCGCCGCGGCGGTCTACAAGACCGGTGGCGCGATCACGCACGCCCGGGAGGGCTCGCCCAACCTGCGACTCGCCGGCTGGCTGATCCTCGGGTCGGTCCCGATGGCGTTCGTCGGGCCCTATCTCGTCAAGGCGCTGACCGACGACCCGGCCCACCTCGAGGACACCCTCAAGCTGTGCATCGGGATCGCGCTGCTGTTCGCGGCCTCGACCTACGCCCTGCGGCTCTACATCAACCTCAAGCGGGTACGACGCGGCGGCGCGCTGCCCGACGACAACCCACGGATCCGGCCGGTCCCGACCCTGCTGGTCGGCATGCTCGGCGGGCTCCTCGTCGGCGTGACCAGCGTCGGCTCCGGCTCGGTCATCATGATCGCGCTGCTCATGCTCTATCCCGGTCTGTCCGCGGTCCGGCTGGTCGGCACCGACCTGGTGCAGGCGGTGCCGCTGGTGCTCAGCGCGGCGCTGGCCAATATCGCCATCCACGGCCTCGACTGGGAGCTGGTGATCCCGCTGGTCGTCGGCTCGGTGCCCGGCACCCTGATCGGCTCCCGGCTCGCGCCCCGCGTGCCCCAGTCGTTCATCCGCCGGGGCATCGTGATCGTGCTGACGATGTCGGGGGTGGCGCTGCTGTTCAAGGCCGGGCTGCACCCCTTCGGCGAGGGGCACGAGACGCTGGAGGCGATGCTGGTCGCCGCGATCGGCGTGGCGATGCTGGTGCTGGTCCCCTTCGTGTGGGGGCTGCTGCGCAAGCGCCTCGGGCTGCCGATGTTCGGTGCCCCCACCGTCGCCGAGATCGAGTCCTTCGGCAGCCGGGAGCGCAAGCGCGCCCGGACCTGAGCGCCGGACCTGAGCGCTGGACCGGGTCAGCCGACGGGGCGGAACTCCGGGGACTCCTCGCCCCGGAACGGCGCGTCGTCGGCGGCCGCGCGGCCGACCCCGAAGGTGAACGCGGCTGCGGCCGCGACCCACATCGCTCCCGCGACTCCGATCAGCATCTCCATGGTGGTCCCCCTCCTGCTGAAACCACGGTACCCGCCCGGACCCACCGGATCCGTCCCCTGAACGGGGTAAGACCGGGTAGTCCCTTCGGGCCACCGGACCGACCGGCCGGTCAGCCCGCTCTGGCCTCGGCGGGTGAGGGTCAGGGGCGGCCGAGCGCCCGGTAGGTCCACCCCGCCGCGCGCCACCGCGCGGGCTCCAGGCAGTTCCGGCCGTCGATCATGCGGGGCACGGCAACCAGCCGCTTGAGGTCGGCCGGATCGAGCTCAACGTACTCCGGCCACTCCGTGAGCAGGAGCACCGCCTCACTCTCGGCGACGGCCTCCTCCACCGTGGAGGCGAACTCGAGGTCTGGCCACTTCTTGCGCGCGTTGTCGATCGCACGGGGGTCGGTGACCAGCACCCGAGCCCCCTGGAGCTGCATCTGCGCCGCCACGCTCAGGGCGGGACTGTCACGGATGTCGTCGCTGTCCGGCTTGAAGGCGGACCCGAGTACCGCCAGGCGGCGACCGACGATCGATCCGCCGCACACCTCGCGGGCGAGATCCACCATCCGCACCCGGCGGCGCATGTTGATCGAGTCGACCTCGCGGAGGAAGGTCAGAGCCTGGTCGACGCCGAGCTCACCGGCGCGGGCCATGAAGGCCCGGATGTCCTTCGGCAGACAGCCACCGCCGAAGCCCAGGCCCGCGTTGAGGAACTTGCGACCGATCCTGTCGTCGTAGCCGATCGCGTCCGCCAGTTGCGTCACGTCGGCCCCGGTGGCCTCGCAGAGCTCGGCCATGGCGTTCACGAACGAGATCTTGGTCGCGAGGAACGAGTTGGCGGCCACCTTGACCAGTTGCGCGGTCGCGAGGTCCGTCTCCAGTTTCGGCACGCCGTCGGACAGTGCCACCGCGTAGACCTCGTCCAGCTTCGCCGCCGCATCCCGCCCCTGAGGGCCGTCGACATAGCCGTAGACGAACCGGTCCGGGCTCAAGGTGTCCTGGACGGCGTGGCCCTCGCGGAGGAACTCCGGATTCCACAACAACTCGGCTTCCGGCTCGACGGCCGTGATCCGCGCCAGCAACCGCTCCGCCGTCCCGACCGGCACCGTCGACTTGCCCACGATCACGTCACCTGGCTTGACCACGGCGAGGATGCTCTCGATCACCGCGTTCAGATGACTCAGGTCCGCCCCGTACTCGCCCTTCTTCTGTGGCGTGTTGACACACACGAAGTGGACCGTCGCGGGCGAGGCGTCGCCCGGGTCGACGCTGAACCTCAGCCGCCCTCCGGCGACGCCTTCCGCGAGCAGGCCGGGGAGGTCCGGCTCGAAGAAAGGAGCCTCACCACGGCTCAGGGCCCGGACCTGCTCGGGCACGATGTCGATTCCGACCACCTCGTGGCCGAGCGAGGCCATGCATGCCGCGTGCACGGCTCCCAGGTAGCCGCATCCGAAGACGGAGATCTTCATGGCACGAGTTCTACGGGCCACGACACACGGCGCCGTCACCGTGAGTCGACGGGTCCACCAACATCAGATTTCAGCTGGGCGAACGAGTCCACGGCTCATTCACCCGTCGGTTTCGAGACCGTCACCTCGATCGACGACGCGGGGCCGTACGCCTGGTCGTAGTCGCTGCTCAGCCTGAGGACCACTCCCGCAGACAGTCTCCGGACCAGACACTGGCCCCGTGACACCGGGGTCGGGCCGAGCGTGGTCCGACCGCCGGGAGTCCGGAGGTCGTGATCCCCGAGGTGGGCTGAGACCTTCCCGACGAGCCAGAGCTCACTCGTCACGTGGTTGAGGATCGCCGCCGAGACACGCCAGTCGGCACCCGCCGCCTGGCAGCGCCGGGTCGCGTCCGGGAAGTCCGCACTCCACCTGTCCAGCAGCGCGGTCAGGTCCGGGTCGCCATCCAGTCGGTGATGGAGGATCCCGGCCAGCATGAGCGCCGCCCTGCCACCGGCCGAGGGGGAGCATCCCTCGCAGGCGCAGAAGGCCGTCGGCGGGGCGGGGGCGATGACAGCAGCGAAGCGGTCCGTCCGCAGGACCAGGTCGTCCCGGCGGTCGCTGGACTCATCGGGGCTCATCGCGCACTCTTCTCTTCGTCCCTGAGGTTCGGCTTCGGCGCGGTCGGCTGCCGCGCGGCGGTCGCCGCCGACGCCGCGCCCCGCTCCGGCTCACAATCGCGGTCGAAGGCGTCGGCGCGGACGACGTGGCCCCAGGTGTTCTTCATCCATCTGTCGAAGATCTCCTCGTCCTCGAGCAGCGACCTCGGCTGCCTGCACACGCGCGACATCGACCCCGCCGCCTGCTCCGGCCAGGTCACCGTCCACAACGGCGAGCCATGGACCTGGGCCACGAACGCGTCCATCGTCGCCTGCGTCCCGAAGATCGTCGCCGACGCGTAGAGAGCAGCCACCAGCGCGGCCTGATCGAGGTTCCCCTGGATCGACTGCCGATCGCTCGGCACGGGGCGCTCGGTGGTCGCCGGGGCGGGCACCTCCTCCCCCACCACCTGCCAGGGCCTGGCCGCGCTCAGCGCCGCCGCATCATAGGTGCCCCACATCAGCGTCTCAGCGAAGGAGTCGGCCGACCGGCCCATCGGTACAAAGACGAGCCCCCGGGACTCGTAGAGACCGCGTCCCGGCGAGGCATCGAAGCGTCGTCGGGCGAAGTCCTCTGGCCCCAGGTGGGTGACGCCGACGGCGAGGACGGTCGCGACCAGCTCGCCGGTGTCGGGATCGAGACGTCCCGAACGGTCGGGACGTGGTCGCGTTCGCGAGGTGGCCAGGAAGACGGCTCGGGCGGCCGACTGCACCTCGGTCGTCCTGAGTCCGAGCTCCTCCCTGAGCTCGCGTCGGATGCCTGCCATGACGTCCACCGCACCGAATCTGTCCGCGTCCCGGGCGTCCCCCTCGACCGACAGCTCGACAACTCCTCCCGCGGCCGGTCCGAGACCCATCCGCCCGTTGGACACCTTGTCGGACCGCGCCATGAGGACGAAGAAGGGCTGGTCGTCGATGACGGAGATGATGCCGATCTTGCCGTTGAGGAGGACGGCTCGCCGCGGCCCGTCCTCGCGTGGGAGAGCCCGCGCTCCGACCGTTCGGCCATGGCCCGTCCCGTCCTCGGCGAGTCGGAATCTCTGCAGGTACGGGTCCTTGGCGGCCGGGAACAGCTTCTTGCACTGCCAGCCATCGGGTCGTTCCGGGGCCAGGGGCGGCTCCGTGCTCCGGTAGTCCGACTCGCCGGTCTCGAGGACGATGGCGACGCCGTCCGACCCCTCGAGCTGACAGACCTCGACGCCGATGAGAGTCGGTATGCGTCCGTTGTACTCGCCGAGCCGGGGAGCGTCAGCGGGATTCGCCGTCCCGTCCGACCGTCGCACTGCGAGGTCGTACGGGCGGCGCGCGCCCCGCGCACCTGCAGGCAGGCCCGCCCGCCCGTGCCATTCTCCCGTGTGCCAGGCCACGACCCGGTCGGCCGCATCCGTCTCCCCGGCGGCGAGGTCGGCCACGACGACGGCGCCCGTGACGGCCGACACGGCCTCGGCGAACCTCGCCTGGTCGGTTCGCTTCGGATAGCGCGCCTGGATCAGGTCCCGGAACTGATGGCAGTAGTCCCGGATGTCGATGAGCAACGCCCGGTTCTCCTGCCAGCGCTCGTTCAGCAGGTACCGGACGCGCAGGCCCTCGTGCCGGCGCTCGAGACCCTCGGCGACCAGGGCCCGGAGCGCCGAGTACTCCGTGGTCCGATAGGCGACCAGGTCACGACGGTCACTGCCACAGACGTACGCGACCACGAGCGCCACGTCATCGACCGCATCAGGATTCCTCATGATGAAGGTGAGCCTCCGGGCGACGGCATGACCGGTCCTGGCCTCGGCACTCCGCAACCGCTTCAGGCCGAGCGGGCCGAACAGCGCGCGTCGGGCGGACCGCCACGGCTGCAACGCATGCCGTCCGTCGAGGACGCGCGTGGCCACCACCACCCCAACGACCGCGAGACCGACCGGCTCAGCACTGACGACCTGCGCCGCCGCATCGCCGAGCGCCCCGAGCGCGCCGGACCAGTCGACCGACCTGCCCCACATAGGCGGTGATGCTAGTCCTCTGCCGGCGTCGCGACCTCCGAATCGAGAAGACACGACGACCTGTCCGGCTCACTCCCAGATCGTGGCGATCGGGAGGCTCCACAGCCGGGCGCCGTAGCGGTGTCCGCGCGGGGCCGTGTTGAGCACCACCCCGCCGCGGAACCGGCCGCCGGCGCGCCGGGCGAGCGCCTGCAGCGCGCTGAACTGGTGCGGTCGCAGGCTCGCGGCGGTGCGTACCTCGATGCCGAACAGGCTGTC
Source organism: Nocardioides sp. L-11A (assembly GCA_029961745.1). Classification (NCBI taxonomy): domain Bacteria; kingdom Bacillati; phylum Actinomycetota; class Actinomycetes; order Propionibacteriales; family Nocardioidaceae; genus Nocardioides; species Nocardioides sp. L-11A. The sequence goes on along the minus strand of CP124680.1, from coordinate 1,027,510 downwards.
GTCGGGGAGCTCGACGACGAGATCGACCTCGAGGCCGTTGCGCTCGCGCAGGTGGCTCACCCGGTGCTCGACCCGGCTGGTCCCGCGCTGACGCAGCAGCTCGGCCGCGACGGCGCCGCGCAGCAGGCCGGTGAGCAGGCGCCGGCCGCCGAGGTCCTCCAGCCCGGCGCTGGTGACGCCGGTGAGGTGGCGGGCCAGCGCCGGGTCCGCGAAGACCGCCGCGGGGCGGCCGATCGCCCGCTTGGCGACCGCCGCCCGGCAGCCGGGGAGCAGACGCAGCACGTCGAGGCGGACCAGCACGTCGACGTACGGCGAGAGGGTGGTGACGGGGAGACCGGCCGCCGTCGCGATGCGGGCCTTGTTGAGCTCGGCCGCCGGCGGGTCCGCGAGGGCCGCGAGGACGGCCTGCAGCCGGTCCGGGTCGAGGCGCCGGAGCCGGCCGGCCCGCCGGGTGATCGCGCTCGGCTCGTCGGCCAGCCCGGGCCGGTCGAGCAGGGCCAGGTAGTCGCCCAGCTCCCACGCGGACCGCACCTCGTCGGGCGCCGGGGCCCGGGAGCCCAGGCGGGCGACGAAGTCGGCGGACACGACGTGCAGCGTAGGAGATGCCGCTCAGGTGACCCGGCCGGGCGCCGGGCGCCGCGCCGCCTCCACCAGCACGCCCCGGATCCCGCGGGCCGTGTCGGCCCAGCTCGCGACCACGGCGGGCGGGCGCCTGCGCTCGGGCTCGGCGAGGAGCGCGGCCATCGCAGCGCCCAGGCCGTCGGGGGTCGCCGCGGCGGTCACGACGCGGTCGCCGTGGATCGCGGACAGGCCGCTGTCGTGCGTGGACAGGACCGGGATCCCGAAGTAGCGCGCCTCGGCGACCGGGAGCCCGAAACCCTCGTCGGACGACGCCAGGACCACGAGCCGCGAGCGCTGGATGAGCTCCTGGTAGACCGGCGTCGCGACGTAGCCGGGGAAGTCGATCGCGTCCTCCAGGCCGTGGGCCGCCGCGGTCCGGCGCAGCTGCTCGCGCAGTCCCCCGGCCGCACCCAGCACCACCAGGCGGGGCCGGGAGCCCAGCCGCTCGTGGGCCACCCGGAGCGCGCGAACGACCAGGTCGGGGCGCTTGTTGGGGTGGTGCCCGTAGGTCACCACGAAGGGGTCGGCGTCGGCCTCCGGACGCGCGACCGGCCAGGTCCGGGGGTGATCCTGGCCGTTCTCCACCGTCACCCGGCGCGCCCGCGGCGCGATCCGGGCGGTCTCGGCGTCGGTCTTGGAGGAGATCTGGATCGAGCGGGTCGCGTGGGTGGCTGACCATGCCCAGAGCCGGCGGTAGAGCCGCTGGTGCCGCGGGAACTCGTGCGGGTGCCTCACGTGGCGCCAGTCGTGCGCGATGCACACCTGCGGCCGCCTGCCCGCGAACGGGCTCACCAGCGGGCTGACCGACAGCAGCGCGTCCGCCCCGCACCGGCGCGCGACCAGGCCGGCGCGGACCCATTGCCCGAACGCCCGCGCCGCGAAGCCCTCGGGGACGACGTGCACGCTCGCCGACGGATGTCCGGCGAGGACCCCGGCCACCCAGGGGGCGCCGACGACGACGAGCTCGTCGTCGGGGGCGACCTGCTGCCAGGCGCGGAGCAGCTGCTCGGCGTACAGGCGCATGCCACCGGAGTCGGCGGGCGCGCCGAGCACGTCGATGACCAGCCTCACGCGCGGATCCCCACGCGCGGATCGTAGTGACGGCACGACCCCGGCGCAGGCGCTTTCGGCGTACCGAGGGGGACGACTCCGCGGCAAACTCGTCGATTTGTCTGAGAGGCGGCCACGAATGCCGCCGTACCCCGTCCGCCATGGCACGATGAGCGGGCCCTGAAGGCAGTGGAACCCCCGAAAGGACAGGTCGCCCAGGCATGACTCAGACGCACAGCGACTACCGCCTCAGCCAGCTGGACCAGCTGGAGGCGGAGTCGATCCACATCTTCCGCGAGGTCGCGGCCGAGTTCGAGAAGCCGGTGCTGATGTTCTCCGGCGGCAAGGACTCCATCGTGATGATGCGCCTCGCGGAGAAGGCGTTCTACCCCGCGAAGATCCCGTTCCCGGTGCTGCAGGTCGACACCGGCTACGACTTCCCGGAGGTCCTCGCCACCCGCGACAACTGGGTCGACCGCCTCGGGGTGAAGCTGATCGTGGCCAGCGTCGAGCAGGCCATCAAGGACGGCATCGTCGTCGACGACGGCAAGACCTCGCGCAACCGCCTGCAGATCGGCACCCTGCTCAACGCCATCGAGGAGAACGGCTTCACCGCCGCCTTCGGCGGCGGCCGCCGCGACGAGGAGAAGGCCCGCGCCAAGGAGCGCGTCTACTCCCACCGCGACGAGTTCGGCCAGTGGGACCCCAAGAACCAGCGCCCCGAGCTGTGGAGCCTCTACAACGGCCGCCTGCACGAGGGCGAGCACATGCGGATCTTCCCGATCTCCAACTGGACCGAGCTCGACATCTGGGACTACATCGGCCGTGAGGGCATCGAGATCCCCAGCATCTACTTCTCGCACCAGCGCCGCGTGTTCCAGCGCGACGGCATGCTGCTGACCGAGAGCGAGCACAACCCGCTGCGCGACGGCGAGGTCGCCGAGGAGCGCACCGTCCGGTTCCGCACCGTCGGCGACCTGACCCTGACCGGCTGCGTGGAGTCCGCCGCCAGCACGATCCCCGAGATCATCGAGGAGGTCGCGGTCGCCCGGGTCACCGAGCGCGGCGCGACCCGCGGTGACGACCGGTTCTCCGAGGCCGCCATGGAGGACCGCAAGAAGGAGGGCTACTTCTGATGTCCGCGACCAACATGGACCTCCTGCGCTTCGCCACCGCCGGCTCCGTCGACGACGGCAAGTCCACCCTCATCGGCCGCCTGCTGCTCGACTCGAAGTCGATCTTCGAGGACCAGCTCGAGGCGGTCGAGGCCACCAGCGAGGCGAAGGGATACGACTACACCGACCTCGCGCTGCTGACCGACGGCCTGCGCTCCGAGCGCGAGCAGGGCATCACCATCGACGTGGCCTATCGCTACTTCGCGACACCCAACCGCAAGTTCATCATCGCCGACACCCCCGGGCACGTGCAGTACACCCGGAACATGGTCACCGGCGCCTCCACCGCCGACCTCGGCCTGGTGCTGGTCGACGCCCGCCAGGGCCTCACCGAGCAGTCCCGCCGGCACGCGGTGATCCTCTCCCTGCTCCGCGTCCCGCACCTCGTGCTGGCCGTGAACAAGATGGACCTGGTCGGCTTCGACCAGGCGATCTACGAGAAGATCTACGCCGAGTTCACCCAGTTCGCGACCAAGCTGAACGTCCCCGATCTCGAGGTCATCCCGATCTCGGCGCTGCAGGGCGACAACGTGGTGACCCGCTCCGAGAACATGCCGTGGTACTCCGGCCCCACGCTCATGCACCACCTCGAGCACGTCCACGTCGCCTCCGACCGCGACCTGATCGACGCCCGCTTCCCGGTCCAGTACGTCATCCGGCCGAAGTCCGACGAGTTCCACGACTACCGCGGGTACGCCGGGCAGGTGGCCGGGGGCGTCCTCAAGCCGGGCGACGAGGTCGTCGTCCTCCCCTCGGGCATGACGTCGAAGATCGCCAAGATCGACCTCTTCGACACCGAGATCACCGAGGCGTTCCCGCCGATGAGCGTCACCGTCCACCTCGAGGACGACGTGGACGTGTCCCGCGGCGACATGATCGCCCGGGTCAAGAACGCCCCGTCGCCCAGCCAGGACATCGACGCGATGATCTGCTGGATGACCACCACCCCGCTGCAGCCGCGGCAGAAGCTGGCGATCAAGCACACGACCCGCACGGGCCGCGCGCTGGTGAAGGACATCCAGTACCGCCTCGACGTCAACACGCTGCACCGCGACCAGGGCACCAACGAGCTCGGCGTCAACGAGATCGGCCGGGTCACCCTGCGCACCACCGTGCCGCTGCTGTGCGACCCGTACTCCAAGAACCGCACCACCGGCTCGTTCGTGCTGATCGACGAGGCGACCGGCGTGACCGTCGGCGCCGGCATGATCAACGGCTGACCACCGACCCGGCGCATCTGAACGCCCAGATCGCATCGACCCGTCGCGTTTGAACGCGACGGGTCGATGCGTTGTGTGCGGGTCGAGTCCGTTGTGCGGGTCGAGTCCGCGGCGGGTCAGCGCTGGGGGCGGAAGTGCAGTCCGATCTCGGGGTCGACGAGGACCTCCTGGGCGGCGGGCAGGCCGTCGACGACCAGCGGGGCGGCCACGTCGGTGTTGCGCTTGACCAGGGCGAGGGCGATCGGGCCGAGCTCGTGGTGGCGCGCCGACGAGCCGACGACGCCGACCGCCCGGCCAGCGCCCTCGGGCAGCACCTCCGTGCCACGGGCGGGCAGCCGGTTCTCGGAGCCGTCGAGGTGGAGCAGGGTGAGCCGGCGCGGCGGACGGCCCAGGTTGTGCACCCGGGCGACCGTCTCCTGACCGCGGTAGCAGCCCTTGTCGAGATGGACGGCGGGCAGCCAGGCCTGGTCCGGGTCGGCGGTGAGGGCCAGCCAGCCGACCTCGTTGGGGATCGTCCGCTCGTCGGTGTCGAGGCCCAGGCGCGGCTCGCCCCGGGCGATGCGCAGCGCCTCGTAGGCCCACAGTCCGGCGGCCGGACCCGCCGCCTCGGCGTACGACGCCAACTGCTCGCGCGGCACCAGGTCGTGCTTGCCACCGGCGGCTGCCGGCCGCCAGGCCACGGCGAGCTCGGCGGTCACGTCGGCGACCTCGACCCGGAGCATGAACCGCATCCGGTCGAGGAAGTCGAGCAGCGCGGCCGCCCTGCCCGGCTCGGTGTGGGCGGTGAACGCCTCGCCGTCGTCGACGCCCGAGAAGGCGTGCTCGACCCGGCCCTGGGCGTCGAGCAGGAGGGCGGAGGTCCAGCGGCCGGGCTCCAGGCCCTCGAAGTACTGGGTCGTCATCGAGTGCAGCCAGCTCAGCCGGTCGGGGCCGCTGACCCGGATGACGTCGCGGTGCGAGAGGTCGACGAAGCCCTCGCCGGCCGCCAGGGCCCGCTGCTCGCCGTACAGGCTGCCGTAGTGGGCGGCCACGCCGGCGTCGATGCCCTCGCCGGCGACGGCGCCGGGGAGGGCGAGGAGGGGGCTGGTGCGCAGATCGGTGCTCATGTCAGGTCCCGGTAGTGCTCGAGGAGGCGGGTCAGGGTGCCGAGGGCTGTCTGCATCTCCTCGATGTGTGCCGGGTCGAGCGTGCGGAGCATCTCCTTGATCTCGGTGCTCGACACACCCGAGGTGCGTGGCAGGTACCTCACCTCGCAAACGTCGGACAGCTCGTCGAACTTCCCGGCCCAGTCGTCGCCCATCACGAACAGGTCGACGCCGTGCTCGACGATGTCGGCGCGCTTCTGCTCCCACGACCGCTCGGGGACGACCAGGTCGACCCCCTTGATCGCGGAGACGATGGCCGCCCGGTCGTCGTACGACACGACCGAGCGCTTGCCCTTGCCGGCGTTGAACTCGTCGGTCGAGACGCCCACGATCAGCCGGTCCCCCATGTCGGCGAGACGCTCGATGAGCCGGAGGTGGCCGATGTGGAACAGGTCGAAGGTGCCGTAGGTCAGCACGGTGGTCATCCGGTCTCTCCTTCGCACCGGGCGCAGCGCCCGAAGACGGTGAGGTGACCGAGGTCCGGCGTGAACCCCCGGTCGGCGAGGATCGCGACGAACGGCGCCGCCTCCGCGGCGTCGACGGAGATGATGTCGCCGCAGCCCCGGCACACCAGGTGGAAGTGCACGTGCCCCCGCGTCGAGTGGTACGTCGGGGAGCGGTCGCTGAGATGGGCGTGGCGGATCAGGCCCAGCTCCTCGAGCACCTCCAGGGTCCGGTAGACCGTGGAAGGGTTGACCGTGCTCACGGTCTGCTGGACGTGGGCCAGGACCTCGTCGGGCGTCGCGTGACCGAGCGCGTCGACCGCACCGAGGATCAGCTCCCGCTGGGGCGTCAGCCGGTAGCCCTTCTCACGCAGCGCCGCGCGCCAGTCGGGGTCGTGATCGTGATCGTGGTCGTCAGGCACGCTTGAGCCTCGCCCACAGGTGCGGCTGCAGGGCCTGGCCCATCGCGGCCATGTCGAAGGCGTAGAGCAGGTCGCCCTCGACGTTGCCGTAGAGGCGCTTGCCGGCGGCGTACTCCTTGGCGGTCTCGGTGCGCGCGACGGCGTCGGTGGTCCATTCGAACTTGCCGTTGTCGGCCTCGCCGTGCCAGATCTCCGCGATCCCCGTGTTGTGGGTCAGCAGGATCTCGAACCTCCCGTCGCCGACCCCGCGGATGAAGCCGGTCTCGATGGCGGCGTCCCGGACCTTCTCGCCCTGCTCGTCGACGATCCAGGCGCGCGCCATGTAGTGGAAGAACGGCCGTCCGTCGTGGGTGAAGATCAGCTCCTGGCCGAACTGGAACTTGTCGATGGTGGGGTAGTCGCCGTGGCCGTTGCCCCGCCAGGTGCCGAGCAGCCACGCGATGGGACCACAGTTGGGGTGCAGGTTGTCGGGGAGTTCGAAGGCCACGAGGGCCAAGTCTAGTTGGGCTCCGCGCGGACGTCAGCGGCTGCCGGCGCAACCTGTCACGGGAGCGCCCGACGATCTAGCATGCGCGGATGCAGTGGCGCCCGACCCTCGACGCGGTGGGCCTGGCGTCGGCGTTCGGCGGTTGGTCGGCCATCTTCCTGGCGCAGGTCGCGCAGCCGCTGCTCTGGGTGCTCCCGGCGGGGTTCGCCGTCGGCGGCCTGTGTGCGGCCCGATACCCGCTCGCCGGCGCGGCCGTGGTCGGCTGCACCCAGGCGCTCGGACTCCTGCTGGGCGCGCCCGCGGAGAACGCGGCCGGCCTGCTGCCGGCCCTGGCCTGCCTGTACCTGACCGGACGCCGGGTCGCTCCGTGGCCCGGTCTCGCGGTGCTCGCCGCCTTCATCGCCGTCATCGCCGGGACGGGACTGGAGGCGGTCCGCGCCGTGATCGGCATGCTCCTGTTCACCGGCACCTGGCTCGTCGGCCGCGTCGCGGCCGAGGGCGCCACCCAGGTGCAGGCCCGGCGGACGATCGCCCAGGACCTCGAGGAGCGCGACCACGCGAGCCTCACCGCAGCCGTCGTGGAGCGGGAGCGGACGCTGATCCTGGCCAACTCCCTGCGGGTGGTCGGCGACGCCGTCCGCGCGATGCACGCCGACACCGCCCGCGCCGCCGCGACCCTCGACCGCGACCTGCTGGAACGGGTCGGCACCCGCGGCGAGACGGCGGTCGCGGACCTGCGCCGGGTCCTCGGCCTGCTGCGCTCCCCGGCGGCGCCCGCCGAGACGCGCCGCGAAGCCGGACCGGGACACGCCGCCCGGGACGAGCCCGACGCCGGTGCGAGCCGGCTGCGGTCGAGTGACGCCCTGCTCGGCGTCGCCCTGGCCCTGCTCGGCCTCGGCGAGGCGATGCTGGCCGACGCGAGCACCCTCGCCCTCGCGCTGGCGGTCCTGATCCCGCTCACCCTCGCCGCGCGGCGAGCCGCGCCGGTGACGGCCACGCTGGCCTGCGCGGTGCCGCTCGCGCTCGCCTGGGTCCTCGACGTCGCCCTCCCCCACGGCGGCAGCGAGATGGCCACGCTGGCCCTGCTGGCCTGGACCGTCGGCTCGCTCCGGGACCGGCAGGGCGCGGCGACGGCGCTCGCGCCGGCCGCACTGGTGCTCACCGTCACCCTCTCCGCGCTGAGTCACACCTCGCTGACCCTGTCGGTGATCCCCTTCTGTGTCGGCATTCTCGCGTACGGCGCCGCCCTGGCCGGAACCGTCCGGCGGCGTACCCACCACCAGATCGACCGCCGCATCCGCGATGCGCAGACCCAGCTGCAGGCCAGCCTCGACCATGCCGTCGCCTCCGAGCGGCTGCGGATCGCCCGCGAGCTGCACGACATCACCAGCCACGCCGTGGGAGCGATGGTGCTCCAGGCCCGGGCGGCGGCCGTGCTCGCGGGCCGCAACCCGGACCGAGCGCGCTCCGCCATCGACAACGCCCTGCACGCCGGCGAGCAGGCGCTCACCGAGCTCACCCACCTCGACGCGATGCTCGACGACGCGCCGCTCGCCCTCGGGTCCGGCGAACTCGTCGCCGTGGCCGAGCGACTGGCGGGCACCGGCCTGCGGATCAGCATCACCGGCGAGTTGCCGGCGGACCCCGAGGTGGCGACCACCGCGCACCGCATCGTGCAGGAGGCGCTGACCAACGCCGCCCGGCACGCTCCCGGCGCCGCCGTCACCGTCACCCTCTCCCACGACGAGGACCGGCTCCGGATCCGGATCGAGGACTCCGGTGCCACCCGCGCCGGTCCCACCGCAGCCGGCTCCGGCTTCGGCCTCGCCGGGCTGAGCGAACGCGTCCGCCTCCACGGCGGCCGGCTCCGAGCAGGTCCGCACGGCGGCGGCTTCCTGGTGGAGGCCGCCATCCCGCTGCCCGCCGCCACTCCCCCGGCCGAGGTGCCCCCGACCCAGCCCGCGTGATCCGGCGGCGGTCGGCCGCCTTCGTCCACCGGACGTCGCTCGGGGGGCCGCACGCCCCAGGAATCGCTCATCTAGGCTCGACGCATGTCGCGCTCTCTGGTCGTGAAGGTCACCTGCGGTGCGGACGAGCCCGAGCGCTGCAACCAGGGTTTCACCGTGGCCGGCGCTGCGGCCGTCTCCGGGGTGACGGTGTCCCTCTGGCTGACCGGCGAGGCATCCTGGCTGGCGGTCCCCGGGCGGGCCGCCGAGTTCGAGCTGCCGCTGGCGACGCCGCTGCCCGACCTCCTCGACGCCGTCCTCGCCGCGGGGCGGGTGACGGTCTGCGCGCAGTGCGCGGCGCGGCGCTCGCTGACCGAGGCCGACCTGCTGCCCGGCGTACGGATCGCGGGAGCACCGGTGTTCGTCGAGGAGGCGCTCGGCGAGGGCGTCCAGGCGCTGGTCTACTGACGTGCGGGCGGTCCTGCAGCGGGTGTCGTCGGCGTCCGTGGTAGTGGACGGCGCCGTGGTCGGCGCGATCGACGCACCGGGGCTGCTCGTCTATCTCGGCGTCACCCACGACGACGAGGCGGCCGAGGTCGCCTGGATGGCCCGCAAGATCCGCGACCTGCGGATCCTCGACGACGAGAGGTCGGTCGGCGAGACCGGTGCCCCCGTGCTGGTCGTCTCCCAGTTCACGCTGTACGGCGACGCCCGGAAGGGTCGCCGCCCGACCTGGATCGCGGCCGCGCCGGGACCGGTGAGCGAGCCGCTCTACGACGCGGTGTGCGCCACGCTGTCCGCCGCCGGGACGCACGTCGAGCGCGGGGTGTTCGGCGCCGACATGGAGGTCAGGTCCGTCAACGACGGTCCGTTCACGGTCCTCCTCGACTCCCCCTGACCGTCGTACCGGACATTCCGGTCGTGAATTCGCCTGAATCACGACCGGAATGTCCGGTACGACGAGCCCTGTGGATGAGCCCGAGCACGAATCGGCCCCACGGCGGATCCTCTCCGGATGGACCTGCACCTCACCCGGCCGGGCGTCGTCGCGCCGACGCGGATCGATCCCCGCGGACTCACCGGGCCGACGCCCGGCCAGGCCCGCGGGCCGGCCTGGGACCGGGTCGGGCCCGGTCGCTACCGGCCGGCCGGAGCGCCGGACACCGTCGCGCAGCGGATCGTCGACGCCGTCGCCGCGCTGCCCGACGGAGGCGCCGCGACGGGCTGGGCGGCGCTCCACTGGCAAGGGGCCCGCTGGTTCGAGGGCCGCGCCGCCGACGGTACGCCGCTGCCCGTCCCCGTCGCGGTGGGCGACCGGCACGCGAAGCGCAGGCGCAGCGGCGTCCTCGTGTCGGAGGACTGGCTCTTCCCCGGTGACGTGACCGTCGTCGACGGCCTGCCCATCACCGTTCCGGTGCGGTCAGTGAGCTACGAGGCCCGTGTGGCTCGCGACGAGATCGGGGCGCTGCGCGCCATCGAGATGGCGGCGTACGACGACCTCGTCAGCGTCGCGGAACTGCGGTCCCACACCGCGCTCCTGGTCAGCCGGCCCGGGAAGAAGCGTCTCGAAGCGGCCCTGGACCACGCCGAGGAGAACGTGTGGTCGCCGATGGAGGTCGTCATGCGGCGGTTCTGGCAGCGACGCCACGAGCGCGCGCTGCTGTGCAACCGACCGGTCTTCGACCTGGCCGGCAATCACCTCTTCACGCCGGACCTGCTCGATCCGGAGGCGGGCGTCGCGGGAGAGTACGACGGCAGCGTGCACGAGGCCGGGCGCCGGCGGAGCCAGGACCTCGACCGGACGGAGCTCACCCGGCGCCTCGGCATCGAGGTGGTGACGATGATGGGTGGTGCCGGCGAGCAGCGCCGGTTCCAGCACCGCCTCGACGGCGCCTACCAGCGCGCCGGGAGCGGGACGCGGGCGTGGACGATCGAGCAGCCGGACTGGTGGGTCGACACCTCGACGGTCGCCCGGCGCCGCTCGCTCAGCCCCGCCGATCGCGAACGCTGGCTCGCGCATCGTCGTACCGGACAGAACGGTCGCGAAATCGCCTGAATCACGACCGGAATGTCCGGTACGACGATCACATCAGGCCGCGCTGCGACGGGAGAGCCGCAGTCCGACCAGGTACATCTCGCAGCCGAGGCAGAAGGCGAAGACGGCGTTGAGGAGGGCGGCGACGAAGGCGAACGCCGCCGCGACCTGACCGAGCAGCACCGCGCCGGTGGCGAAGCCGATGGTGGCGACGACGGCGAAGACCAGGCCGACCGCCTGGGCGAAGCGCGGCGGCGCGGGGTCCTCGAGCTCGGCCGGCGGGGCCAGCCGCGGGCGGACCAGGCGCCGGAACAGCAGGCCGGTGGGGGTCTTCTGGACGCCGAGGCCGGCGCCGATCGCGAAGAGCACCGCCTGCACGCCGGTGATCACGGCCGCGACGCCGGGAGCGGCGTCGGAGAGCAGGAGCGCGGCCGCGAACACCACGAGCGTGATCGCCGCGGTGAAGCGCGGGCCGCGCGGGTCGATCCCGCGGGGGGTGCTGTCGGTCATCAGGACTCCTGGAGCGCGGGAAGGGCGGCGAGCACCTGCTCGCGGCGCGGGGCGCCGGCGGCGCGGGTGATCTCGTGGCCGGCGCCGTCGAGGACGAGCGTCGTCGGCGTACGCCGGACGTCGAGCGTGCGGACCAGGTCGAGGTGCTGCTCGGCGTCGATCTCGACATGCGCGACGCCGTCGGTCCGGCCGGCGACGTCGGCCAGGACCACCCGGGTGGTGCGGCAGGGCGCGCAGAAGGCGCTGGAGAACTGCACGAGCGTCGCCCGCTCGCCGAGCGCCGCGTCGGGTACGGCGCCCGCGACCGCCGTCCACGTGGTCGGGGCGGCCGGGACCGCCGTCGCGAACCGGCCGTCGGTGCGGCGCCGGTGGAGGCCGAAGCCGACCGCGACGACGACGGCCAGCACGAGCAGCACGATTCCGGTCACGGTGTTCTCCAACGTCGGCGAGGGCGCACCCATTCCACGCCGGCCCGATCGGTCCGACCACGGGCGTCCGAGGCGTGGGCGGGTTTCCCAGGCGTGGGCATCCGTCAACTGACGGATGCCTCCCGACCCGCGGGCCCCGAGCTCGGGCAGATGAGCCGATACCGGACGTGACCTGGCGCACATAGTTTCGGGCCATCTCGGTCAGACCGAACCCTGGAGGACCCATGAGAAGCGCCATCCGTGCGATGTCGTCACGAACCAAGATGACGATCTTCTGGCTGCTGTTCGGCGCCAGCATCCTGCTCGCCGTCTTCCCGCCGCTCTACCTGGCGGGCAGCGGCATCGACAGTCCGATCCTCGGCGTCCCGTTCAGCGTCGCCTACTGGATCTTCGACGCCCTGCTCGCCACCGGCGCCGTCTGGCTGCTGTGGACCTTCGAGAACATCCGCGGCGAGGTGGGCGAGGAGCCCGAGGAGGTGGCGGCCTGATGACCTCCATGACCGGCTCCATGGCCGTCACCCTCGGGATGCTGACGGCGTTCTTCGCGCTCATCGTGTTCGTGCTCTACGCGACCAACCGCAACGCCAAGTCGTTCTCCGACTACGCCGTCGGCGGCCGCTCGTTCACCAGCTGGTACATCGCGATGTCTTACACCAACTCGTGGTGGCCGGGCGCGACGTACACCGCCTTCTTCGGCCTCAGCGTCAGTGCCGGCGTGCTCGGCTTCTACGCCCTGGCCTACTCGCTGCTGGGCGTCACCGCGATGTACCTGATGGCCGAGCGGGCCTGGCTCTGGGGCAAGCGCTACGACCTCAAGACCCAGCCCGACATGCTCGGCCTGCGCTTCGACTCCCAGGCCGTACGGGTGATCGCCAGCGCGATCGGCGTCGTGTGCCTGTTCCCGTGGATCGTGCTCGGCATGCAGGCGATGGGCCTGATCTTCCGCTTCGCCAGCTTCGGGCAATGGTCGGTGACCACCTGCCTGATCGTCGGCGTCGTGGTGATCGCGGTCCGCCAGATCTGGACCGTGCAGATGGGCATGCGCGGCCTGGTCATCACCGACCTGGTGCAGGGCATCGTGGCCTACGTGCTGGCCGCCCTGGTCTGCCTGGGCATCCTCTTCGGCCCCGCCGACTCCGGCGGCTTCACGGCGCTGAAGGACGTGCCGGACGCACTGCTCGTCGTCCCGGGCGACGGCGGCTCCTACGGTCCCTGGTACCTCTTCTCCCTCATCGTCACCGGCGTCATCGGCTCGCTGTGCTGGCCGACGAGCTACCAGCGGATCTACACGGCCAAGGGCGTCCGCAGCGTCAAGAAGGGCACCCTGCAGACGATGCTCGTCGCGGGCGGGTTCTACCTGATGCTCACCCTCGTGGCACTCGCCGCCGCGTCGATGACCGATATCGCCGGCGCCCCGCAGGACGGCTGGTTCACCCTGCTCTACGACCGCGGCGGCCAGTGGCTGCTCGGCATGGCGCTGGTCATCGTGCTCGCCGCGAGCATGGGCTGGATCGACGGCTGTGTGCAGGTCTGCGGCGCGCAGATCGCCAACGACATCGTGCACGTCATCTCGCCGCGCACCGACTTCCAGCTGAAGGTCGTCGCCAAGGGCTCGATGGTCGTCTACATGCTCGCCTCGGCCGTGGTCGCCTATATCGCCTTCGACTACCCACGGCTCCAGCTGCTGGCGCAGATGTCCTACCAGGGCATCGTCCAGCTCGCCGTACCGATGTTCCTCGGCATGTTCTGGAAGCGCGGGACCAAGACGGCCGCCCAGGTCTCCATGTGCACCGGCTTCCTCATCGCCGCGGTGCTCACCTGGCAGTACCCCGACGACATGCCCGGCCTCGGCAGCCTCACCGGCGGCGTCGTGGCGCTCGCGATCAACCTCGTCGTGTACGTCGTCCTGGCCTACGCGCTGCCCCAGCCGGAGCAGGAGCGCCGCCGCGTCGAGGAGCTGTTCGAGGCCGGCCGGTCGCGCCCCGAGCCGTCGCTCGCCCCGACCCACTGATCCCCGACCGACCCCCGATCCCCCCAAGGAGCTGTTCCCATGACATCGCAGGAGACCCACGACCGCGTGCTGGCGGCGGTGGACGCCCTCAAGGACGACCTCGTCGCCACCCTCTCCGAGGTCATCTCGATCCCCAGCGTGAACCCCAAGTACCCCGGTCAGGTGTACGACGACGTGGTCGGCCTGGAGGGACGGGTGTCGCGCCTCGTGGGCGAGATCTACGAGGACGCCGGCGCCGACGTGGAGTACTGGGCGGTCGAGAAGGGCCGGGACAACGCGGTCGGCACCCTCAAGGGCACCGGCGGGGGCCGGTCCCTCATCCTCAACGGCCACGTGGACGTCGTCCCGCCGGGCAATCCGGACCGGTGGACCTCGGGCGACCCGTTCTCCGGCAGGGTCGACGGCGACCGGGTCTGGGGCCGCGGCGCCAGCGACATGAAGGCCGGCCTCGTCGCCCAGGCGTTCGCGGTGAAGGCCCTGCAGCGCGCGGGCGTCGCGCTCGAGGGCGACCTCATCATCGAGGCCGTCGTCGGCGAGGAGGTGATGGACCACGAGTGCGGTGTCACCTCGACCATCGAGCACGGCTACCGTGCCGACGCCGCCGTCGTGGCCGAGCCGAGCGGGCCGACCAACCTCGGCGTGATCCCGGTGACGCCCGGACTGCTGTGGTTCTCGGTCACCGTGCAGGGCAAGGCGACGCACTCCTCGATGCGCGGGCAGACCATCCGCGCGGGCGGCGGCGGCAGCGCGGTCGGCGTCAACGCGATCGACAAGGGGATGCTCGTCTTCCAGGCCATGCAGCGCCTGGAGGAGGAGTGGGCGTTCACGAAGACCCACCCGCTCTTCGCGCCGGGCCACTTCACCATCCACCCCGGCGTCGTGCAGGGCGGGCCGCACGGCGTGCTCGTGCCGTTCATCCTCTCGGAGTACATGACCATCGAGTACTGCATCTGGTACCCGCCGCAGGACGACCCCGCGACCGTCAAGGCCGAGGTCGAGGCCCAGATCCGCGCGATCGCGCAGACCGACGGCTGGCTGCGCGAGCACCCGCCGGTGGTCGAGTGGAAGCTCAATTGGCCCGCCAACGACCCCGGCGAGGCGGCGCACGCGATCACCGCCGCCGTCTCGTCGGCCCACGAGCGGGTGTCGGGGCAGACGGCGTACCAGGGGCCGCCTCCGGTCGCCGGCTTCTGCGCCGTCGAGGACTGCTCCTTCCTCACCGCGGCGGGCATCCCGGCGATCAGCTACGGCCCGGGCGACCTGCGGGTCGCACACGCCGACGACGAGTACTGCCTCATCGACGAGGTCCACCTGGCCACTCGGACGTACGCCGCGCTGGCGCTCGACTGGTGCGGCGCCGAGTGACCCGCCCGACCACCCACCACTGAAGAAGGGACCGATCATGATCGACCTCACCGGCAAGAGTGCCGTCGTCACCGGAGGCTCCTCCGGCATCGGCCGCGCCGTCGCCACCACCCTGGCTCAGGTCGGCGCGCACGTCGTCGTCGCCGACCTGACCGAGCAGGCCCGCGAGGGCGGCGAGACCACCGCCGCGGTGATCGCCGCCGCGGGCGGCTCGGCCGAGTTCGTGAAGCTCGACGTCACGGCCAGCGCCCACGTGGCCTCGGTGTTCGCCGACCTCGACCAGCGCCTCGGCGGACTGGACATCCTGGTCAACAACGCGGGGGTGCTGCGTGAGGGCAGCGTGCACGAGACCGACGACGAGACCTGGCGCACCCAGTTCCTGGTCAACGTCGACGGCACCTTCCACTGCACCCGCGAGATGGTGCGTGGCCTGCTCGCCCGCGAGAGGCCGGGCAAGATCGTCAACATCAGCTCGATCAGCGGCTTCCGGGGCAATCCCGGCTTCGCGGCATACTGCGCCACCAAGGGCGCGATCGTGAACTTCACCCGCCAGGTCGCCCTGGACTACGCGGGCAGGGGGATCAACGTCAACGCGGTCGCGCCGGGCTTCGTGACGACCCACATGACCGCGCTCTACGACCAGGCCACCCACGACGCGCTCGCCGGCCAGACGCCGCGCGGTCGCTGGGCGAGCCCGCAGGACGTCGCCAACGCGGTGCTCTTCCTGGCCAGCCCGCTGGCCGACCACGTGGTCGGCGACAACCTGCTGGTCGACGGCGGCTGGACGATCGGCACGCCGGTCGCGCTGGACGCCTGAGGCCGCGCGAAGGCGTCAGGTGCGCGCGAGCAGGGGGGTGGACGGGGTGGAGACCGTGAGCGGCACGATGCCCTCGGCCACCGCCTTGCTCGCCGCGGCCACCCGGGTCGCACAGCCGAGCTTGGCCAGGATGTGCTCGACGTGGGTGGCGACCGTGCGCGGGCTGAGCGAGAGCGACAGCCCGATCCCGGGGTTGCCCAGGCCTGCGGCGACCAGGGTGAGCACCTGGACCTCCCGCGGCGAGAGCCGGTACGGCGCCGCCGCCTCGCGCAGCGTGACCAGCACGCCCGTCGCCAGCCGGGTGGTGCGCACCTCGTGGCACCGTCCCGAGGGCGAGACCCAGGCGAACCGGGCCGGCGGGCCGTCCGGGCGGGCCAGCAGCTCCGCGGTCAGTGGGGAGTCGTCGGCCAGCCAGCGGTCCCGGCGCAGCCCCGGCAGCGCCACCAGGCGGCGGTCGGCGGTGATCAGGCCGGCCTCGGCGGCGTCCTCGAGGAGCTCGGTCCAGCTGTGCCCTTCCGGTGGGCGCATCGCGTCCATCAGCGGCGCGATCACGCGCTGCAGCGCGATCAGGATCTCCACCGCGGAGTCGCTGATCGGCAACGGGGAGTCGGAGCTCAGGTGCAGCGCCCCGGTGTAGCGCCCGTCGCGGGTGAAGAGACAGGTCGTCGACCCCTCGGCGAAACCGCCGGGGATGAACACCTCGTGCGCGCTGAACATGTCGCGGTAGTTGGGGATGTCGCACCAGCGCAGCGGCCGGGGGTTGCGGAAGCGCATGGTGAGGAACGCCGGGTCGCCGTTGACGAAGCCGTCGTTGAGATAGGTCAGCACCGGATCGGAGTAGCCGATCTCGGCGATGGTGAGATGGCGCTCCTCGACCGGGTCGAAGGTCGAGAGCGCCGCCGCCTCGAGCGGGATGGCCTCGCCGATGCGCTGCAGGACGGCCGTGGCCCGGACGGTCGCGGGCGTGGGCTCGACGCAGATGGCAGCCACGTCGGCCACCAGGTCGAGCGGCGAAGGACGGCTGCTCATCGGTTCTCCCTGCTGACGATCGACCCAGACTACTCTCCCCGCGCCCTCGTCGTACCGGACAGAACTGCTGCGAATTCGACGGATCCACGACCGTTCTGTCCGGTACGACGGGGGTCAGCCGGACCGCTCCTGGGTGTCCTCGAGCACGATCCGGCCGATGGTGTCGTAGCGGTCGGGGGCGAAGCGCTTGGCCCACAGGGCGAAGCCGATGCCGGCCACGCCCACCGCGCCGACCACCCACGGCGACAGCTTGAACACGATGTCGCTGGCCGCGGAGCCCGCCGCGAAGCCGGCGTTCTCGATCAGCAGCCAGATCACGTAGATCATGCCGACGCCGCCGATGAGGGGCGCGGTGAGCGTGCGGAACCAGTTCGCCGTCTCCGGGTGCTTGCCCTGGACGTGGAAGTAGGCGATGCAGGCGAACGCCGCGAGGGCCTGGACGATCATGATCGCCGTCGTCCCCATGATCGCCATCAGTGCGTAGAGCTGGCCGTAGGGATCGCGGTCGGTGGCGAAGAAGAGCAGCACGATCGCGGTGGCGACGCCGGTCTGCACGAAGCCCGCGATGTACGGCGAGCCGTGTCGTGGGTGCGAGGCGCCGAGCGTCCTGCCGAAGCCGGGCACCAGGTCCTCGCGGCCGATCGCGTAGATGTAGCGCGAGGCGCAGTTGTGGAAGGCCATGCCGCAGGCGTACGAGCCGCTCATCAGCAGGAACTCGAAGAGCACGACCGCGCCGTGGCCGAGGTGCTGCTCGACCGGCCCGAAGAAGATCTGGCCGGCGGTGGCGCTGTCCTGGGCGAGCGCGACGGCGTTGTCCGGGCCGGTGCCGACGATCGCCGACCAGGACACGATGACGTAGAAGAGGCCGATGCCGAGCACGGACAGCATGGTCGCGAGCGGGATGATCCGCTTCGGGTTGCGCGACTCCTCGCCGTACATCGCGGTCGACTCGAAGCCCACCCACGACCAGAACGCGAAGAAGAGGCCGATGCCGGCCGAGCCGGCCACGACGAGCGTGGCGCCCGTGTCCGCGTTCGTCACGCTGCCCTCCAGGCCCTGGAAGGCGTTGAGCGGGTTGAGCGAGCCCAGCGACCAGCCGTCGGGACCACCGCCGGAGGCGAGGATCGAGACCGTCATCGCGCCGAGCATCACGATCTCGGTGACCAGGAAGACGCCGAGCACGACCGCGGTCAGGTTGATGTCGAAGTAGGTCAGCGCCGAGTTCACGCCGAGCATGAGCAGCGCGTACCAGATCCAGGAGATGTCCAGTCCGGTGTGCGTCGCGAAGAAGTTCGCCGCGAAGAACGAGAAGATCCCGACCAGGGCGGCCTCGAACACGACGTACGCGAGGGTGGTGAGGGCCCCGGCGCCCATCCCCACCACGCGGCCCAGGCCGTGGGAGATGAAGCCGTAGAAGGCTCCGGTCGAGGTGATGTGCTTGGCCATCGCGGAGTAGCCCAGCGCGAACAGACCGAGCACGATCGTGGCGACGAGATAGCCGGCGGGGGCGTTCGCCCCGCTGCCGAAGCCGATCGCGATGGGCACATTGCCGACCATCGCCGTGATCGGCGCGGCGGTCGCGACCGCCATGAACATGACCCCCACCAGGCCGACGGCGTTCGGCTTGAGGCGCTGGACCTTCGCGCCGGTCTCGGGTACGGCGCGCGTCTCCTCTGCAGACATGCGGACTCTCTCTCCCGTGCCGAGGCGGCACGTCCGGGTTGTGTCCTGGCTCACACCAGGCCACGCATGCTGGCACTACCGAACAGACCAAATCAAGGTTTTGGGTCAGACAATTTTCTTGAGTTTTGACCATTGACTTTTTCGGTCTGACCAAACAGGATCCTCAGCACACGGCTTCCGGTGTCCGCACGGGGCGGCCGCCGACACGTAGGGATGGCGATGCACGACTACGACGCGTTCAGCTTCGACTCGAAGGCAGAGATGCTGGAGAAGTCGGCGCAGTACTGGAACCCCGACAAGACGAAGTTCTGGTCGGACAGCGGGGTCGACCTGGTGATCGACCGCCGCGAGGGCTACCTGCTCTGGGACATGGACGGCCGCCGCCTCATCGACGTCCACCTCAACGGCGGCACCTACAACCTGGGGCACCGCAATCCCGAGGTGGTCGCCGCCGTCAAGCAGGCGATGGACCGCTTCGACGTGGGCAACCACCACTTCCCCTCGCTGGGCCGCACGGCGCTCGCCGAGGCTCTCGTGGAGTCGGCTCCGGCCGGACTGACCAAGGTCGCCTACGCCTCCGGCGGCGGCGAGGCGATCGACATCGCGCTCAAGAGCGCGCGTCACTCCATGCAGAAGCGCAAGATCGTCTCGATCGTGAAGGCGTACCACGGGCACACCGGCCTCGCCGTGGCCACCGGCGACGACCGCTTCGCCAAGCTCTTCCTCGCCGACCGGCCCGAGGAGTTCCCCCAGGTCCCCTTCAACGACCTCGACGCGATGGAGCAGGCGCTCCGGGGACGCGACGTGGCCGCCGTGATCATGGAGACGATCCCGGCGACCTACGGCTTCCCCCTCCCCCAGCCCGGCTACCTCGAGGCCGTCAAGGCGCTCTGCGAGAAGTACGACGCCCTCTTCATCGCCGACGAGGTGCAGACCGGCCTGATGCGCACCGGCGAGCTCTGGGGCATCACCAAGCACGGCATCGAGCCCGACATCCTGGTCAGCGGCAAGGGCCTGTCCGGCGGCATCTACCCCATCGCGGCGGTGCTGCTGAGCGAGCGCGCGGGCGCCTGGCTGCGCGAGGACGGCTTCGGCCACATCTCGACCTTCGGCGGTGCCGAGCTCGGCTGTGTGGCCGCGCTGAAGACGCTGGAGATCACCCGGCGCCCCGAGGTCCGCTCGATGGTGCACTACATCGCCGACCGGGTCGGCGCGGGGCTGCGGCAGGTCCAGGCGCAGTACCCGGACTGGTTCGTCGGCATCCGCCAGAACGGGGTCGTGCTCGGCCTGGAGTTCGCGCACCCGGAGGGCGCGAAGTACGTCATGCGCCAGCTCTACGAGCTCGGGGTGTGGGCGATCTTCTCCACCCTCGACCCCCGGGTCCTGCAGTACAAGCCGGGGATCCTGATGACGCCCGACCTGGTCGAGGAGCTCCTCGACCGCACCGCGCTGGCCATCGGCCGCGCGGCCGCCGATCCCGCTCTGTCGCGCCGGAGGGCCAGCTGATGTCCGACCAGCTCCACCAGACCGTCACCGCACCCGGCGCGGCCGGCCACCTGCTCGAGCGCGCGCGGTGGGCGGCGCGCGCCTACGCGTCGTACTCCGCGAGCGACGTGGACCGGATCGTGCGGGCCGTCGCGGACACCGCGCACGCCCACGCCGAGAAGTACGCCGAGTGGGCCGTGCGCGAGACCGGCTTCGGCGTCGTCGAGCACAAGGTCCGCAAGAACCAGGCCTGCTCGCGCGGCCTCCTCGACACCTACGCCGGCCAGGACCTCGTCACGCCGCGGGTGCGCGTCGACGACAAGATCGTCGAGGTGCCGCGCCCGGCCGGCGTCGTGCTCGCACTGACCCCGTCGACCAACCCCGTCGCCACCGTGTTCTTCAAGGTGATCCTGGCGCTGATGACCCGCAACGCCGTGGTGGTCAGTCCGCACCCGATGGCCAAGGAGTGCTGCCACGACGCGGCGCAGCTGCTCGCCCGGGCCGCCGTCGAGGCCGGTGCGCCCGACGGCATCGTGCAGAGCATCGCGGAGCCGACCATCCCCCTCGTCGAGGCGCTGATGGGCGACGCCCGCACCAACGTCATCCTCGCCACCGGCGGGACCGGTGTGGTCCGCGCGGCGTACAGCTCGGGCAACCCCGCGATCGGCGTCGGACCGGGCAACGTGCCGGTCCTGGTCGACGCGACCGCCGACGTCCGCGCCGCCGCGCAGCGCCTGGTCGAGAGCAAGGCCTTCGACAACTCGGTGCTGTGCACCAACGAGTCGGTGCTCATCGCCGAGGAGGCGGTCGCCGACCGCCTCGTGCGCGAGCTGGAGCGGGCCGGTGCGGCAGTGCTCGGCACCGACGACGCCCAGCGGCTGCGCGACTACATGTTCCCCTACGGCCGGCTCAACGTGGACGTCGTCGGCAAGGACGCCTCCTGGATCGCGCAGCAGGCCGGGATCCGGGTCGGCCCCCGCACGAAGGTGCTCGTCGCCCCCTTCGACACGGCCGTGCCGGAGGAGCCGCTCACCCACGAGAAGCTCTCGCCGGTGCTCGGCCTGATCCGCGTCCCCGACGCGACGGCGGGCATCGCCACCGCCCGGGCGATCATCCGGATCGCCGGGGCCGGGCACAGCGCGGCGATCCACTCCGCCGACCCCGCCACCGTCATGAGGTACGCCGCCGAGGTGCCGGTCCTGCGGGTGTCGGTCAACGTCGGCAACAGCACCGGCAGCTCAGGTCTCGACACCAACCTGGCCCCGACCATGACGATCGGCACCGGCTTCGTCGGCCGCAGCGCGCTCGGCGAGAACCTCCAGCCGAAGCACCTCGTCGACTGGACGCGGATCGCCTACAACAGCGACCCTGCCGAGGCGATGCCCGCCTATGCCGGGCTGAGCCCGTGGGCCGAGCACCGCACGCCGGTGCCGGCGTACCCGGTGCCGTCCAACGACCCGCGCGCCGTCACGGCCGTGCCCTCGCCCTCGACCCTGCCCTCGACCGTCGACGCGGTCGTCGACCGGCTCGGCGGCTCCTCGGACGCGGCCTTCCGCGAGCAGGTCCGTCGTCTCGTCGTCGAAGAACTCTCCCACCTCATCAAGGGCTGACCCATGGCTGAACTGCGTTCCTTCATCTTCATCGACCGGCTCCAGCCGCAGACCCTGTGCTACCTCGGCACCTGGATCAAGGGCACCCTCCCGCGCGCCCACATGGCCGCCCAGATCATCGAGGTGGCACCGGGCATCGACATCGAGCCGATCACCGACGTCGCGCTCAAGCATGCGGAGGTGGCCGCCGGCGTCCTCGTGGTCGAGCGGCAGTTCGGCTACCTGGAGTTCCACGGCGAGACCGGCTCGGTCAAGGCCGCCGCCGAGGGCGTGCTCGACGCGCTCGGCGCGGACGCCGGCAGCGCTGTGCGGCCGCAGATCCTCGCGAGCAAGATCATCAGCTCGATCGACCACCAGCACGCCTTCCTGATCAACCGCAACAAGATCGGGTCGATGGTGCTGCCGGGCGAGTCGATGTACGTGCTCGAGGTGCAGCCGGCGTCGTACGCGATCGTGGCGACCAACGAGGCCGAGAAGGCCGCCGACATCAAGGTCGTCGACTACCGGATGATCGGCGCCACCGGCCGGGTCTACCTGTCCGGCAAGGAGGCCGACGTCCGCCAGGCGGCCGAGGCGGCCGAGGACGCCCTGCGAGGGCTCACGTGACCTCTCCCGACCTGCGGGCCCTGATCGCGGACGTCGTCCGCGAGGTCGTCGCGGACCTCGCCGGTCCCGCGGGGGCGCCCGCTCCCCCGGCCGCCCCCGTCGCCGCGGTGCCGGCACCTCCCGCCGGCGTCGCCGGCACCGAGCACGTGACGCCGCCCGCGCTGCGCGAGCGCGTCGAGGCGGTCCGGATCGCCGACGACGCCGACCTGGACCGGTTCGCCCGCCAGCTGCTCGCCCTGTTCGAGAACCCCAAGAACCGCCAGGACCTGCGGGCGGGGCGCCTGCGCTTCCGGCTCGAGGGGGGCACCGCGGGCGCCGTACCGGAGGCCCGGCCGGTGCAGCGGATCGACACCGGCGCCGTCACCGAGCGTCAGGTCAAGGCGGCCGCCGAGGCGGGCCGCCGCCTGGTCCTCGGCCGCCGGGCCGTGCTGACTCCCCTGGCGCGCGAGAGGGCTCGCGCGCTGGGGGTCCCCATCGAGAAGGAGCGCTGATGCTGAGAGCAGTCGTGACCGGCAATGTCTGGTCCACCAAGAGGATCGACGGCCTGCCGAACGGCGCCTTCCTCGAGGTCGAGGTGGACGGCGGCAGCCGCCTGGTCGCCTTCGACGTCCTGGGCAGCGGGGTCGGCGAGACCGTCCTGGTCGCGCAGGGATCCGTCGCCGCCGCCTGGTTCCCCGGCACCCCACCACCCGTCGACGCGCTCGTCATCGGCTCGATCGACTCCCAGCCCACGGGCTGACACCCACCACCGCAACAACCACCGCACAACCAAGGAGCAGCACATGTCCAGCACCGCCATCGGCATGATCGAGACCAAGGGCTTCGTCGCCGCGCTCGCCGCCGCGGACGCCATGGTCAAGGCCGCGAACGTCACCATCACCGACCGTCAGGAGGTCGGCGACGGCCTGGTCGCCGTCGTCATCAGCGGCGAGGTCGGCGCGGTCAAGGCCGCGACCGAGGCCGGCGCCGAGACCGCCTCCCAGGTCGGCGAGCTCGTCAGCGTCCACGTCATCCCCCGCCCGCACGCCGAGCTCGGCAACCACTTCGACGTCAGCGCGAAGTAGCCCGATCGCCGTCGTCACGCCAGCATCCCGAGAAGAGGAGGTCCGATGACCGCCACCCACGCAGGCACCGAGCTGCGGGTCAACCTGATGGTCGAGGACCTGCAGCCGCAGTTCGCCGCCTACCTGGGCACGCCCACCCGGGCCCGCGGCTACCCGCCGTACGCCGGCGACCACGCGCTGATCATCGAGGTCGCCCCCGCGCTCGCCATCGAGCGCGTGATCGACCTGGCGCTGCGCGCGGTGCCCTCGGTCGAGCCCGGGATCCTCTTCGTGGAGCGGCAGTTCGGCGTGCTGGAGCTGCACGCGTCGTCGCTGGCCGACGTCACCGCCGCCGGCCAGGCGGTGCTCGACGGCACCGGCAGCTCGGCCAGCGACCAGCTCCGCCCGCGGGTGCTCTATCACGACATCATCGAGCACATCACCGACCAGCACGCGGTGATCCTCAACCGCAACCGATCGGGGTCGATGGTGATGCCGGGACAGTCGCTGCTCGTCTATGAGATGACGCCCGCCCTGTTCGCGGCCGTGGCCGCCAACGAGGCGGAGCGTGCGGCGCCGGGCATCACGATGGTCGACGTCCAGTTCATCGGGGCGGCGGGGCGGCTGTACCTCAGCGGCACCACCGAGGAGGTCGAGGTGGCCCGGGACCGGATCACCTCCGTCCTGGAGTCGATCGAGGGACGGGAGCACTGATGAGCGCCGTCGCCGCGGCCGTCGACACCCGGGTCGCCGAGCTGGCCCTGCCCTCCTACGGCTTCAGCCCGGCGCGCACCCTGCGGATGATCAACCTGTCCGAGAACGCCACCTTCCTGGTCGAGGAGCCCGGCCGCACCGCGATCCTGCGGGTGCACCGGGTCGGCTACCACTCCCGCACCGACATCGAGAGCGAGCTCGCCTGGCTCGCCGCGCTGCGGGCGGAGTCGGGCGTGGCGACCTCCGCGGAGATCCCCAACGACCAGGGCGAGCGGGTGACCACCGTCGTGGTCGACGGCCAGGAGCGGCACTGCGTCCTCTTCGAGCTGGTGCCCGGCATCGAGCCGGACGACGTCGCCCTCGGCACCTCCGACTTCGAGACGCTCGGCGCGATCACCGCGCGGATGCACGTCCACGCCCGCTCCTGGACCCCGCCGCCCGGCTTCCACCGGTTCCGGTGGGACTGGGAGCACTCACTCGGCGCCCGGCCCCGTTGGGGCCGCTGGCAGGACGGCTTCGGCGTCGGGCCCGCCGAGGAGGAGGCGCTCGGCGCGGCGGCCGCGATCGTGCGGGAGCGGCTCACGGCGTACGGCACGGGGGCCGACCGGTTCGGCCTGGTCCATGCCGACCTGCGCCTGGCCAACCTGCTCGTCGAGGGCGACCAGGTCACGGTGATCGACTTCGACGACTGCGGCCTGTCGTGGTTCATGTACGACTTCGGCACCGCCGTGTCCTTCATCGAGCACGACCCGCGGCTGGCGCAGTGGCAGGACGCCTGGCTGCGCGGCTACCGATCCGTCATCGCACTCGCCGCCGAGCACGAGGCGATGCTGCCGACCTTCGTCATGCTGCGCCGGCTGCTGCTCGTCGCCTGGATGGGCTCGCACGCCCACTCCCGCGAGTGCCAGGAGCTCGGCCCCGGCTACACGGTCGGCTCCGTCGAGCTGGCCCACCGCTACGTGGCGTCCGGCGGCGCCACCCTCGCCTGACCCCCATCCGAATCGGAGGACCCATGTTCACCTCACTCGCTGGACGCTCCGTCGTCGTCACCGGCGGCAGCAAGGGCATCGGCCGCGGCATCGCCACGGTCTTCGCCCGGGCCGGCGCCCGGGTGCTCGTCACCGGGCGCGACGAGACGGCGCTGCAGGCCGCGTGCGCGGAGATCGGCGGCGCGACGTCGTACGCCGTGACGGACGTGAGCTCCCGCGAGGACTGCGACCGGATGGCCGCGACCGCGATCGAGCGGCACGGCGGGATCGACGTCCTGTGCGCCAACGCGGGCATCTTCCCCGCGGCCCGGCTCGACGCGATGACGGCCGCGGATCTGCACACCGTGATGGCGACCAACCTGGACGGCACCGTGTTCGCCGTCCAGGCCTGCCTGGAGGCGCTGACCGCCAGCGGTCGCGGCCGGATCGTGGTGACCTCCTCGATCACAGGACCGCACACCGGCTACCCGGGCTGGTCCCACTACGGCGCCAGCAAGGCCGCCCAGCTCGGCTTCGTGCGCACCGCGGCGCTGGAGCTCGCGCCGCGTGGGATCACCATCAACGCGGTGCTGCCGGGCAATGTCGCCACCGAGGGCCTCGACGGGCTCGGCGAGGACTACCTGGCCGCGATGGCCGCCAGCGTGCCGCAGAAGCGACTCGGCAGCGTCGCCGACATCGGCAACGCGGCGCTCTTCTTCGCCACCGAGGAGGCCGGCTACGTCACCGGCCAGAGCCTCGTCGTCGACGGCGGCCAGGTCCTCCCCGAATCGCTCCAGGCGCTCGAGGAGATCTGAGCCCGGTCGGGTACCGTTTCATCCACCTGGTCAGACCAATCGGGCCGGACACCGGGACACGCCGGAGGAGGAGCGAGGCATGGCCAACGAGCACGCCGTCGCGGAGACCCTGCGGCGCCGGATGTTGACCGACATCGGCGCGGGCACCCTGCCCCCGGGCGCCCGCCTGGGCAGCGAGCGCGAGCTGTCCGAGCACTACGGCGTCAGCCGGGCGACCCTGCGCCAGGTGCTCGCCGCGCTCGAGGAGGCCGGGCTGGTCCGCCGCGTCGCCGGACGCGGCGGCGGCACTTTCATCAACCACGCCAAGGTCGAGCACGATCTGACCAAGGTCGTCGGCGTCCCCGCCTACCTCGCCCGGCAGGGCTACTCCGCCGGCACCCGCGTCGTCGCCACCAAGATGGGCGTCGCCGACGCGGCCACCCGCCGCGCCCTCCAGCTCGGCGAGGGCGACCTCGTCGTCGACGTACGCCGACTGCGGCTGGCCGACGGGACGCCGTTCTCGCTCGACCACGCCCGGCTGCCCGCCGACCGCTTCCCCGGCCTGCTCGAGCAGTCGCTGGGCGGCTCGATCTACGAGCTGATCGAGCACGACTACGGCGTCGTCATCGCCGACGCCGAGGAGGTCGTCGAGGTCGTGCACGCGACCGACGAGGAGGCGGCCCTGCTCGCCGTCGCCGTCGGCGACCCGCTGGTCTCGATCACCCGGACGACCTACGACACGACCGGAACGCCCTTCGAGTTCTCCCACGACCTGTTCCGCTCCGACCGGGTGCGGATCACCATGCGTACGCCGGGCCGCGGGCTGCGCGGCGTACCGGGTGGGGACACGCCGCACTTCGCGACCATCTCGTCGGTCCCCGCGAGCTGACCGGAACACACAGCGGCCCGGACGACCAGGTGAACCCGCCTGGTCGTCCGGACCGCTGTGGTGTGGGCTCAGAGGGTGATCAGGACCTCGGCCACCGAGCCGGTCTGCGCCTGGACGACGCGGTCGACCGGGTCGGCCTTCGGCGCGAGCGTGCGCAGCGTCCACTGGCCGTCGCCGGCGAAGAACCGGAAGTGGCCGGTCGCGGAGGTCGGGACCTCCGCGGTGAACTCGCCGGTCTGGTCGAGCAGCCGGACGTAGGCGCTCGCCACGGGCGCCGCGTCCTCTCCGCTGCCCCGCACGACCTGGCCCTGGATCACGGCCTCCTTGGCGACGTTGACGCCGTCAAGCGACAGGCCGCCGACCTTCGCGCCGCACATCAGGCGCGCGTCCCGTCAGCCAGTCCGGGCTCGTCGCCGAGCGCGATCGGGACGCCGACGAGGGAGCCGTACTCGGTCCACGAGCCGTCGTAGTTCTTGACGTTCTTCTTGCCGAGGAGCTCCTGCAGGACGAACCAGGTCAGCGAGGAGCGCTCGCCGATGCGGCACAGCGCGATGGTGTCCTTGTCCTCGTCGAAGCCCACCTCGGCGTACAGCGCCTGCAGGTCGGCGTCCGACTTGAAGGTGCCGTCGTCGTTGGCGTTCTTGCTCCACGGGACGTTGACCGAGGTCGGGATGTGGCCGGCGCGCTGCGACTGCTCCTGCGGGAGGTGGGCCGGGGCGAGGAGGCGGCCGGCGTACTCGTCGGGGCTGCGCACGTCGACGAGGTTCTGGGCGCCGATGGCGGCGACGACATCGTCACGGAAGGCGCGGATGGAGCGGTCCTGCTCCTGCGCGACGTAGGTGGTCGCGGCGCGCTGCGGCAGCTCGTCGGTCAGCTCGCGGCTGTCGAGCTCCCACTTCTTGCGGCCGCCGTCCATGAGCTTGACGTCCTGGTGGCCGTAGAGCTTGAAGTACCAGTAGGCGTAGGCCGCGAACCAGTTGTTGTTGCCGCCGTAGAGGATGACGGTGTCGTCGTTGGCGACGCCGCGCTCGGACAGCAGTGCCTCGAACTGAGCCTTGTTGACGAAGTCGCGACGGACCTGGTCCTGCAGGTCGGTGGTCCAGTCGAGCTTGATGGCACCCTTGATGTGGCCCTTGTCGTAGGCCGTGGTGTCCTCGTCGACCTCGATGACGACGACCTTGTCGGTGCCGAGGTTGTCCTCGACCCACTGGGTGGAGACGAGCGAATTCTCGCGGCTCATGATGATTCCTATCGGTGGTTGCGATGTGCGGTGGAACGGACGGTGCTGCTGCACGTGCTCCTGGCGGGCAGCACGACGTACGCACAGGACGAGCGCCTGGGCGCACGCGAGCGCCGCGGGAGGCGACGGGCGAGGTGGCAGAGAGCCGGGACCTCGGAAACCCTCAGGAAGGGAGACCCGTCAGCAGGGTCGACACAGCGCCGAGCTGACGCGGCAGTTGTCCACCGCGCGCCGCTTGGTCAGCAGCAGGGTCGTCGACATGGGCAAGAGCCTAGGCGGCTTTCCCCGATCCACGAACTCGGTGTTCCAAATCATGAGACGCACATCCACATATTGAGACCGCTCCTCCGGCCCCCGCCTCCAGGGGCCGGGCGGGCCCGTCGGGTCGTCACTCCTGGACACCGTCGCCTCGGCGAGGTGCAGAAGTGACGACCCGACGGGGTCAGAAGTGACGACTCAACGGCACCTCACCGCTTGCGGACGGTGAACACCGCCTTGTCCTTGGCGTACGTCGCGCTGCCGGCGTACTTCGCCCTGATCTTCCAGGTGCCCGGCCGAAGGCGCACCGTGCACCGCGCGACCCCGTCCTCGATCGTCGCCACACACAGCCGGCGCCCGCCGCTCCTGAACACGACCCGGCCGGTGGCGGCCGGCGCGACCTTGGCCTTGAGGACGACCTTCGCGCCGCGCGCGAGGGACGGCTTCGTGGCCTTCGCCCTGAGCCGGGGGTCGGTCCGGGCGCCGGCGGCCGGGTCCGCGACCTTCAGCACGAAGGACCTCTGCGACTCCTGGTGGTGCTGGTCGCCGACATAGGACGCGACGACGACATAGTCGCCCGGCGGCGGCAGCACGGGTACGGCGCAGCTCGCGGTGCCGCCGGACGCCGTCGCCTCGCAGAGGACCTCCTCGCCGTTGAGGAAGCGGACCAGGCCGGTGGCCGCGGACGGGCCGATCTGGGCCGTCAGCGTGAGGGCCCGGCCGAAGACCGCCGACGCGTTCCCGACCGCGACCGAGCTGACCGCTCGGCTGTCGACCGCCTCGACCACGCGGACCGCACGCGAGGCGATCGCCTGGTTGCCGTTCCTGTCGGTCACCACGTAGGTCAGCGGGTAGGTGCCCGCCGTGTCCGTGTCGACGTCGCCGACGACCTTCACCTCGGCGGTGACGTCCCCGTCGACGTCGTCGGTCGCGCTCACCCCGGCGAGCCGGTCGAAGGACTCCCCGACCGTCACCGTCGTCGCCTCCGGAACCCGGAGGGTCGGAGCCGTGACGTCGGTGCCGGCGGCGGTCGCCCGGAACACCGTGCCGAACTGGCGGATCGAGCCGATCCGCTCACCGGTCGCCGTCCGGCTCTCGGCGGTCCACGCGTAGACCTGGCCCTCCTTCAGGCCGCTCCAGGCGACGCTGGCCGGCCAGCCCGACGTCGCGGTGCGGGTGCCGATGACCGTGTCGGTCGGCGTGACCACGGTGAGCCCGTCGGTCGAGAACGTCGTGGTGCGGCTGGACAGGTCCACCGGGAGCACCAGGTTGTCCTCGGCGCCGTTGTAGCGCTTGCGGTCGTCGTACTCGGTCGCACCGAAGTTGTCGAAGTGCGGCGAGTAGGTGTCGATGCTGACCTCGGAGCGCTCGACGTCGAACTGGAGCAGCCGGAGCCAGCTGGCGCCGAACTGCAGCAGGTCGGTCGCCTTGTGGTCGGTGACGCCGTCGCCGTCGAGGTCGATATTGCCGCTGTCGTCGACCTTGTCGGGCCACAGCTCGCGCGCGGACACCTTGTAGAACTGGTAGTCCGCGAGCAGCTCGACCACATTGTGCTGGACCGTCGCGCCGACGCCCGTCTTCAGGTTGGTCCCGACACCGTGCTCGTGGCCGGCGAGGATCAGGAAGACGTTCGGGTTGGCGGTGACCACCTCGTCGTACAGCTTGGAGCCGTCACCGGAGAAGCTCGCGCCGCGACCGTCCTTGGCCGTGGAGGGCGCGATATAGGCGTGGGTCAGCAGGATGCCGTTGCGGTCGGGGTAGCGCTCGAAGATCGAGCTGGCCCAGTCCGCCTCCTCCTGGGTGACGCCGTAGGACAGGCCGACGGCGACGAAGTCGAGTCCACCGGCGGAGAACAGGATGTAGTTGTTCTGGTTGTCCCGGCCCGGGGTGCTGACCTCACCCTCGGTGTCGGTCGCTTCGTCCCAGGCGTGGTACGACGCGCCGTCCGGCCATCCCTTCGCCACCTCGTAGTAGCGGTCGGGGCCGTAGTACTGGTTGAACCGCGACGTCGGGCCGGTCTCGTTGCCGAGCTGGTTGTCGTGGTTGCCCGCGATCACCTGGTTGGGGATGCCCGACTCGTCCAGCGCCTTCTGGGCGTCGGAGGTGAAGGCGAACTCCCGGGTCACCTGCTCGTCGAGCCCGGGGTACAGCAGCTGGCCGGAGCCGTTGGTGGCGAGGGGGTTGTTGTAGTCGTTCTCGATGATGTCGCCGGTGTGCCCGGCCCAGGCGATCTTGCGGTCCTTGGCCTCCTCGGCGATCCACTCGGTCGTCGCGCGGTAGGCGCGATCCCAGATCGCCCGCTCCTCCTCCTTCATCACATCCGACGGCTCGACGTTGCCGTCCCAGTCGTCGTAGGTGCCGCCGGCGGCACCCTCGGCGAGGTACTGCGTGTCGGTGAAGTGGGCCAGCGAGAAGTCGTAGTCCTCCGGGTCCTCGAACCTGTCCTTCGACTCCGCGGCGCTCTCGTCGCGCGGGCCGAGGTCGTCGGCGAACGGGTCGGTGCCGAGCACCAGCAGGTGCACCGTGCCCTGGTCCACCAGCGCCGGGCGGACGACGGCGTTGAGGACGGTGTCCCCGTCACGTACGCCGCGCGCGGTGGCGAGCTCGACCCACGCGGAGGTCTGGGTGTTCCAGGCCCGCAGGGTGACCGAGCGCTCGGGGTCCACGACGCCCTTCCAGACCACCTGCTGGCCGGCGACCGCGGCGCCGACCTCGACGTCGAAGCGCTGGAACGGGATGTCGCCACTGGTCGCGCTGGCCTTCGCCTCGCCGTCGTCGGGCGTGAGGGCGCCCGCGATCGGCTGCTCGTCCTCGTGCTCGAAGTCGAGCGTCGTCGGGACCTGCTGGACGACACCCTGGACACCACCGTCGGCGACGGTCGCGGTGGCCTCGCGGAAGGTGGTGGTGACGTCGCTGCCGTCAGGACTGGTCGCGATCGCGGACAGCTGGACGACGCCCTTGCCCTCGCCGGACCCGGTGCCGCCGCCGGTCGGGATGGTGTCGGACCCGAACGGGATCGAGAAGGCGATGTCCTTGCCGAAGACGTCGACGGCCGAGGCCGTGAGGGTGTGGGGGCCCGCCTGGAGGCCGGGGCCCACCAGGTCGCCCTCGGCGATCGGCTTGCCGTCCAGGAGGTAGGTCCAGCCGGTGGCGTTGTCCTCGTGGGCGATGTCGAGATCGAGTTCGACGGGTGCGGAGAGGTGGTCCCCGGCCGCCGGCACCGACGAGCTCAGGCTGACGCCGGCGTCCGGGTGCTCGCCGAAGGCCGCTATGTCGAGCGCCTTGATCTCGGTGTCGTTCAGCGCGCGGCTGTAGATGCGTGCGTTCGCCAGCTTGGCCGGGGCGTAGAACTGGGCGCCGGCGTTCGGGGAGGAGTCGGCGCCGAGCGTCCAGGCCCGGGCCGTGGCGTTGGGCAGGGTCAGCGCACCGGTCGCGGGCGTCGTCGCGGCGAGCACGCCGTCGACGTACAGCTTGATCTCGGTGCCGGTCCACAGGCCGACGACGTGGTACCAGCGGTTGGCGCTGAAGGTGGCGCGGGCGGTCTTGTAGCCACCGCCGATGTGCGCCATCAGGCCGACCTTGTCCTCGTTGAGGTAGATCGAGAGGCCCCCGGCCTCCTTGCCGGAGCAGACCGCGGCCTCGGTGCTCCGGGGCAGCGTGCCCAGGTAGCGGAACGTGCACTCGAGGGTGACCGCGTTGCTGATCTCGCCCCAGTGCGGGGTGAGCGCGTAGCCATAGGCGTCGTTGCCGTCGAAGGTCACGGCGTCACGGCCGAGCGCGTTGTCGCGCGCGATCGTGGGGCTGCCGAAGGTCTTCACGGCGAGGTCGCGGACCCGCTCCTTCGGCGTACCGTCCGCGAAGTCGACGTCCAGGACGTCGGCATCGGGCGTGGGGACGGCGGTGTCCCACTCCGCGGCGAGGGCCTTCACCTCGTCGGCGGTGACGGCGCGGGAGAAGACTCCGGCGGCCGCGAAGGTGCTCGGCGGCGCCGGCTGCCCGATGCCGGTCGGGCTTGCGTCGGCGCCGACGACGAAGCGCTGAGCGGTCGCCACGGGGAAGGTGAGCGCGCCGCTGGCGGCCGCGGTCTGGGCGAGCTGGCCGTTGACGTACAGCTTGATCTGGCTGCCGTCCCAGGTCGCGACGGCGTGGTACCACCGGTCGCCCTCGATCGGGGTCAGGGCGCTCTTGTAGCCGCCGCCGATGTGGCCCATGAAGCCGAGGTTGCCGCCGGTGACGTACATCGAGAGGCCACCGGCCTCCTTGTCGGAGCAGAGGTCCATCTCGCGGACCACCGGCATCGAGGTGTTCACCCGGAACACGCACTCGATGCTGGCGCCGGTGGTGAGCTTGGGCCACTGATCCTCGAACGGGAAGCCGACCGCGTCGTCGACGCCGTCCACCGTCATCACCGGGCCCTGCCGGGCGTCGGTGCCGTACGTCGGGGTGCCGTAGGTGATCGGCGTCAGCGACTGGGCGGTGTCGGTGGGGACGCCGTCCGGGAAGCCGACATCGAGAATGTCCGGGGTGGGCGCCGCCTCGGCGGTCGCCGCCGGGGCGTCCGGCAGCAGCGTCGGGACTGCGGGAGGGGCAGCCTGGCTCGGCGTGGCCAGCAGGCCACCCGAGGCGACGGCCGCGGCGAGCACCGAGGTGGTGAGCAGCCGGAGCCTGCGCATCGGTCGTGCGGGCACGACATGTCTCCTTACGGGGTGGGGGTGGGAGTGACCCGGCGCCGGCGGCGGGCCACGGCGGCCCCGGCGACGGCGACGAGGAGGACGGCGCCGAGGACGCCGCCGATCTGGAGGGCGGCGCTGGTCCCGGTGTCCAGGGACTGCGCCCGCGTGGTGGTGCCGGCCGGGCCGACACCCGTGCCGACGGCGAGCGTCCAGTCATGGCTGGGCGCGTCCGCGCCGTAGACCTGGTGCTGGCCGTCGGGCCCGGTGGCCAGGGTGCGGTACGCCGGGTGCAGGTCGGTCAGCGTGTCGACCGCGACCGTGGCGACCTCGGGCGGGACGGCGCAGGAGAAGACGAGGTCCGCGCCGTCGGCGATCAGGTCGCCGGTCGCCTCGACCCGGCCGGCGCACTCCTGGCCGGCGGCACGGACCGTGACGTGCTCGAGGAGATAGGCCTGGACCTCCGGGGCCTGCTCGACGAGCGCTGCGTCGCCGGCGTCGTAGCTGATCGCCCCGTCGAGCATGACCCGGTCCTCGGGCAGCACCCCGAGGTGGATGCCGAGCAGGGTGAGATCGTCGGCCGCGCCGACCTTCCAGGTGACGTGGACGACGGAGGGGTCGTCGGCGCCGGCCGCGATCTCGACGGTCTGCGGATCGCCGAACGGATGCGCCGCGAGCGGGCCGGTCACGCGGCGCCCGCCAACTGCCCGACCGCGGTCGTCGTCAGCACGCCGCCGATCACCGTGATGCTGGCCGCCGCGAGCACCGGCGCGACCCGGGTGGCCGCGGCGACCAGAGCCCGCGACTCGGCGGCGCGCACCACCACGTTGCGGCCGGCCAGGGCGAGCAGGCCGACCCCGAACAGCACGGTGGCCAGACCGAGGCCGAAGGTGATCACCAGGAGCAGCGCGAACCCGGAGCGGCCGGTGAAGATACCGGTCACCAGCACCAGGAAGGCCGCCGGCGACGGCGTCAGGCCGCCGGACATGCCGAGCAGCACCAGCCCCGGCCGGCTGGGTCCGTGTCCGTGTCCGTGCCCATGTCCGTGTCCGTGCCCATGTCCGTGCCCGTGCCCATGCCCGTGCCCGTGCCCATGCCCGTGCCCGCCGACGCGGAGATGTCGGCGCAGCAGCCAGACGCCGACCCCGATCACCATCAACCCGGCGAACAGCTGCAGTGCGCTGGTGAGCCGCTCGAGCGAGAGCAGGTCGGACAGGGAGAGGAAGGTCCACGCCACGGCGACGACGAGGACCGAGACCGTGTGCATGACGGCCACGGAGACGCCGAGCCAGGCTGCGTCGCGCACCTTGCCGTCCGAGCCGACGAGGTACGCCGCGGCGAGGCTCTTGCCGTGGCCGGGTCCGACCGCGTGGGCGGCGCCGGCCGCGAAGGCGAGCAGGAAGGCCACGGGGACGAAGCCGGGCGCGCCGACCAGATCGATCAGCCGGTCATCGAGGGAGGGGACGAGAAGGGCATCGGCCAGTCGCGCCACCTGGGGGGTGGGGGGCACGGGCAGCCATGTTCACGATGCCGGGTGACCACCTCGCCCCCGCTCCGTGGCGCCGCGGTGTCCCGAAGGTAAAGAGATGGGGCCGGCCCGCCGTCCGGGGTCAGCTCAGCGGACGGCGCAGGCCGACGGCACCGTCGCGTTGGAGCTCACCGGGCGCGCGCCCGGGCTGACCTCGACCTCGATGTCGCCGTCCTGGCCCGGGCCGCCGCGCATGACGAAGGAGAGCCGGTGCCGCGCCTGGGGCGCGAGGGAGACCGCGACCCGGACCAGGTCGCGGCCCTCGAACGGGACCGCGTCGATCGACTGCGGCCGTCCGTCGACCGCCACCTCCTCGAGGCTCCCGCCGACCGGGGTCGTCAGGTAGACGACCAGCAGCTGGTGACCGGGCGCGACCCGGACCCCCGGATAGGTCGCCCCGGTGATCGCCGGCGGCAGCTGCCCGACGTCCGGCGGGGTGTCGCTGTGGAACTCGACCTCGCCGGCGATCGCCTGGCGCCCCTCGGTGCAGGAGCGGGCGAAGACGCGCGCGTCGTACGCGAGGTAGTACTGCATCTTCGTGGGTCCGGCATCGTTGAGGTACACGCCGACCTGAGGCTCGGTGCCGCCCTCCGGGGTGAACTCGCCGGCGATCGTGGTGCCCGCGATCTCCGCCTGCGCCTCGGGCTCGGTCAGGGCGAGCCGGACCCGGCCCTCCTGGACGCCGCGCACCAGGCCGGTCAGGACGGCGACCGAGTCGCCCGTGCCGTCGGCGAAGGCGTCGAAGACGGCCTCCGCCACCGCCTGCTGGTAGTCGCTGTGCACGTCCCGGTCCTCGCTGAGCCGGTAGATCTGGTTCTCGACGGCCGCGACCACCGTGTCCGCGGTGACCGCCGGGTAGCCGGGCACGGGCACCGCGCCGGTGCCGGTCAGCAGGTAGCTCACGGCCACCGGGTCGACGAAGATGACGCCGTCGACGCGGCCACCACGGGCCTGCTGCCACCGGGTGCGGAGCAGGTCCGCGGCCCGGCCGAAGTCGGGGGTGAGGGTCGCGTCGACGGGATAGACGCCGAGCAGGTCG
Source organism: Nocardioides sp. L-11A (assembly GCA_029961745.1). Lineage (NCBI taxonomy): Bacteria > Bacillati > Actinomycetota > Actinomycetes > Propionibacteriales > Nocardioidaceae > Nocardioides > Nocardioides sp. L-11A. Next base: position 992,279 of record CP124680.1, on the reverse strand, counting down.
CCGAAGGCCTCGCGCTCCTCGGCACTCAACGGCAGGATCGGCTGGTCCGAGCTCCCGAGGTCGGCGGCATCGGCCTGCTCGACGACCTCGACCTCACCCCGGTCGGCCCGGACCAGGGTCAGCGCTCCGGGGAGGCCGCCGCTGCTGCGCGCCTCGGCGTTGTTCTGCAGGACCAGCAGGAAGTGGCGCGGCCGGTCGTCGCCGATGAGCCGGGGGATCAGTCGAGCGGCACGGTAGGTCGTGCCGAGGGTCCGGCGCGCGTCCACGACCAGGTCGCGCAGCTCGTCGAACCGCTGCCGCACCGGCCCCACGAAGGAGCTCGGGTCGACCTCCGCCAGCGTGGCGTCCGCGCGGTCGAAGGCCGCCTCGCTGCGCTCGGCGGGGTCGGCCAGCCCCGCGATCGCGTCGACCGGGAAGGTGTGGCCGTCGGGACGGAACGCCTCCCCCGACACCTCCTCCGCGGCGTCGGCCAGGGGCGGGAGCCCGTCGCGTCCGAGATCGGCGAGCACGTCCGCGACGACGGCGATGCCGTCGAGGTCGTCGCCGAGGACCGGCAAACGCTCGAGCGCCGCCCAGGTCAGGCCGCCGGTGCGCGAGCGCGCGGTCTCGGCGGCGTCGCGGTACTCCGCCATCGCCCGCCGGGCGCCGTCGGCGTCGCCGCGGACGAGCGCGGCTCGCATCACCTCGGCCCGGGTGGACACCTCCGCCAGCGCCCGGCTGGTGGACCACAGGGTCCAGCCCACCCAGGTGCCCGCCGCCAGCAGCACCGCCGCCAGGACCAGCAGGCCGCGGTGCCGGCTCCGCGTCAACCGGCGCAGCCGGTGTCGCACGCGCTCGATGGGTGTCCGCGGCCGGCTGCGGCGCCGGCGGCGCCGCTCGGTCGACATGGAGGCGAGCATAGTGCGACTTCGGGCGCCGACGTGTGGCGTCCTGCGCCATCGGGCGCAGTGACCGCTTACACTTTCGACCGCCGGCCGCGTGCCGGATCACACTGCCCCCACACGCGAGGACGAGGGTCGACACTTTGGACTTCAAACAGTTCGTCGGAGTACTCCGGCGAAGGTGGCTCAGCGTCGTGGCACTCATGGTGGTCGGAGTCGGTGTCGCCTCCCTGCTGAGCTTCGTCGTCCTCACGCCGAAGTACGAGTCGAAGTCGACCGTCTTCCTCAGCGTCGACGTGCGGGAGAGCACCGACGCGATCACCGCGCTCTACTTCGCGCAGACCCGGGCCACGGCGTACGCCGACCTGGCGCGCAGCGAGGAGCTCTCCCAGCGGGTGATCGACGCGCTCGACCTGGACATGACGCCGGGCCAGCTCGCGGGCGAGATCAGCGCCGAGGTCGTCGAGACCACCTCCCTCATCCAGCTCAAGGTGACCGACACGTCGGCCCGCCAGGCCCAGACGATCAACGACGTCCTCACCGACCAGTTCACCCGCTACATCTCCGAGCTGGAGACCCCGGGTGGGACGTCGTCGGGCGAGTCGCCCCAGATCACGGCCCAGATCACCGACAAGGCGAGCTACAACCCCTCGCAGGTGAGTCCCCGCACGGCGCTCTACCTGGTGGTGGCCGGCCTCGTCGGCCTCCTGCTCGGCATCGCCCTGGCGCTCGTGCGCGAGCTGCTGGACCGGACGATCCGGACCGCCGACCACGTCAGCGAGATCACCGAGGCACCGGTCCTGGCGAGCGTCGGCTTCGACACCGACATGCGCAACGCTCCCCTGCTGACCGACCTCGGCGGCTTCGCCGCGCGCACCGAGGCGTTCCGGCTGCTGCGCACCAACCTGCAGTTCATCGACCTCGACAACCAGCCGCGCTGCCTGGTGATCACCAGTGCCGTGCCCGGCGAGGGCAAGACCATGACGGCCACCAACCTCGCCGTCGCCCTCGCCCAGACCGGCCGCAACACGCTGATCATCGACGCCGACCTGCGTCGGCCCCGGGTCGCGACGACCCTGGGCCTCGACCCGGCGATCGGTCTCACGACGGCTCTCATCGGCCGCACCGAGATCCACGACGCGATCCAGGTCCACGAGGCCAGCGGCCTCCACGTGCTCGCGTCCGGCGCCAAGCCGCCGAACCCGACCGAGATCCTGCAGTCCCGGATCACCCAGGACCTGCTGCAGCGGCTGCGGGCGTCGTACGACATCGTGATCATCGACGCGCCGCCGCTGCTGCCCGTCGCCGACACCTCGGTCCTGGCCACCATCGGCGACGGCGTCATCCTGGTCGTCCGCCATGCCGAGACCACACGCGACCAGGTGGCCGAGGCGGTCAAGCGGCTCAACCAGGTCGGCGGTCGGCTCTACGGCATCGTGGTCAACATGGTCGCCAAGCGCGCGATCGGCTCCTATTACTATTACTACTACGAGGAGACCAGCCCCGAGCGCGGCAAGTCCGGGCGCTCCGGCGGCTCCGGCGGCTCCGCATCGGGAGGCAAGCGCGCCGCGCCGCGCTGACCTCACGCACCCGGACATGACACAGGCCCCGCCACGGCGGGGCCTGTGTCGTTCGCGGGCTGTGTCGTGCGAGTCCTCAGCCGACCCGGCGCAGCCAGAGGGACGACGGCGGGTTGGGATCGTCGGCCAGCGGCACGTAGCGCGGGTGGCCGCGGCGCAGGGCCGCCTCGTCGTCGTGGCGCAGCATCGGCACCGACAGCTCGATCGGGAACTCCTTGTTGAAGGCGAGGAAGGTCTGCACCACCATCGCCTCGTTCCAGTAGACCGGCCACCGCTCGCCGAAGAGCCAGGTGTCGGCGGGATAGGGCGTGTTGAACGGGAACGGCACGTCGTGGATGTGGACGATCACACCCGGCTTGACCCGCGGCAGCACCTCGAGGAAGAGGTACGCGACGTCGCTGTCGATCTTGAGCGAGTGGGAGGAGTCGATGAACAGCAGGTCGCCCGCCTCCAGCTCCTCGAACCGCGCGGTGGGGACGTCCTGGACGAAGCCCTCGACGAGCTGGAAGTTGGGCAGCGAGCGCAGCGCGTCGAACGGGTACGGCTCGACGCAGGTGATCTGCAGCGGCGCGCCCTCCGCGGCGTTGCGGCGGCCGGCGAGCGAGGCGTAGTAGGTCGACAGACCGGATCCGACCTCGAGGTAACGGGCCGGCTTGTGCTCGCGCAGCATGTAGTAGAGGGTCCGCGCGTCGAACTCCGGGTAGCCCGGGCCGAAGCCCCGCCGGGTGTTGGCGAGGTAGTCGCCGGTCTCGGCGACGAACTCCGCCTCCCACCGCGCGGCGAGGCCGTCGAGGCGCTCCCGCATCGCGGGGAGGTCGACGTCGAGGCCCGGGAGGCCCGAAGGGCGGTCCCAGCGGGCCCGGGTCTCCTCGATCTCCTCCAGCACGGGCAGCGTCGAGTAGTAGTCGGCCCGGTGGGCGACGTTGTAGCCGAGCCAGCCGAAGACCCGGCGTACGCCGCGGATCCGGGCCCGGCGGACCCGGAAGACCACGCGGTCGAGGAAGGAGATCAGGAAGCCCGGCGCGAACCGGGAGAGGAGGCGCTTGACCCGGCCGGTGAACGGCACATGGGTGGTGCGCTCCGCCGCCGTCGGGGCGACCTCGGGAGCAGTTTCGACACTCGACATGGCCGGGATCCTACGCACCGGCGGCACCGTCGGCGGCAGACTTCGCGGACCCGGACTCCGTGACGCGCCCGGACGCCGTCGTGACCAGCACCCCGAAACCCAGGAGCAGGCAGGCGGCGACCGCCACGGCCGTCAGCAGGATGCCGACCAGCACGATGCTGTCGTTGAGTGCCGCGACCACGATGCCGGCCGCGAGCGCGGCGGCGAGGACGAACTCCACGACGGAGGCGTACCGGGCATGGTCGCGGGCCTGGAGCACCGCGATCAGCACCCGGCGGGTGCCCAGCAGGCACGCGGCGAGCACGACCCAGCGGGCGCACTCGACGGCGCCGAGGAACTCCGCGCCGAAGGTCCAGCGGACCAGCGGCTCCATCGCCAGCTCCAGCGGCACGGTGATCACGAGCATCAGCACGACCGTCAGGGTCAGCGTGCGCCGGACGTACTCCCGCTCTGCCGGCGGGTCGGTCTGCAGCACCGCCAGCCGCGGCAGCGCGACGCCGGCCAACGACATCCCCAGCACGTTGTGCAGCGCGGAGAGGGCCGAGGCGACGCCGTACAGGCCCAGCATCGTGTTGCCGAGCAGGGAGCCCACCAGGAAGCGGTCGAGCTGGAGGCCGTCGATCGGTCCGACGCTGCTCACGTGCCCGCGGCGCGCGAGGCTGCGCAGCTCGTCGCGGTCCAGGCGCGGCGCGTCCGGGCCGAGGGAGGGACGCAGGCTCCGGATCCGGGCCAGCAGCACGCCACCGCTGAACGCCAGGATGACGAACGGGACACCGACCGGTCCGAGGTTCCAATCGAAGGCCAGGCAGACGCCGAAGGCGACCACCACGGCCGCCTGGGGCAGCACCCCGGTCAGCGCGATCCGGATCGGCTCGGTCCCCTCCCCCAGCATCGCCCCCATCAGGATCCGCGCCGCCATCGCGTTGACCGCGGTGAGCACGACCGCGACGGCGAGCAGGGCCGTGTCGACCCCGAGCCGGTCGCGGTCGACGAACACGAAGTACGCCGCCGCCACCGCGCCGGCCGCCAGGCCGATCACCAGCCAGGAGCGCGCCAGTCCGCGCAGTCCGTCGCGGGCCGGGATGCCGCGCTCCGCGAGCTGCTTGGTGATCGCGTTGGGCAGGCCGCCGCCGAGCGTCAGCTGCGCGGCGACCGCCCCGAGGGTCGCCACCAGCAGGACCTGGCCGCGGCCCTCGACACCCAGCATCCGCGCGGCCATGATGCCGCTGGCCATGGTGAGCAGTTGGGTCAGCACACCCGCCCCGGCGAGCAGCCACCACGGGACCGGTCGGTGCCGGTCGGCCGCGGACACGGACGTGGCGGGGGAGGACGTCGACACGGGTGCAGGATACGGGTAACGCCGGGCCCAGGACGGTCGTTGGAGAACCCGGGCCCGATGGGTGCGCGGCGAACGCCGCCGGGCCCGCGAAAGGAGTTCCGTGAGCGCGCCGTCCCCCCAACGACCTCTCATCTTCAACCACATCCCGAAGTGCGCCGGCACCTCCGTGCGCAACGCGATCGTGGCGGCACTGCCCGCGGACGCGACGACCGTCTACCGCGTCGACCTCTCCCTCGTCGGCGGCTACGACCGGTTCGACGCGCTCCGCCCGCAGGCGGCCGCGACCTTCGTGCGCAGCCCGGAGGAACTGCCCGAGGACGGCGACTTCATCACCGGCCACGTCGCGCCCGGCACCACCCGCGCGCGGTACGACGACCGCCAGGAGGTCACGATCCTGCGGCACCCGCGGCTGCGGGTGCTCTCGCAGTGGGTGCACAGCCGCGCATTGTCCGACTTCGACCTGCGCCACTTCGGGCATGCGGGCTCGGTGGCCTTCCGGGTCGCCCGCGGCCGGCTCGGCGACTACCTCGACCACGCCATGATCGCGCCCAATATCGACAACACGATCACCCGCTTCCTCGCGTGGCCGCACCCGCTGCTGACGCCGACGTCGTTCATCGAGGACCGCCACGAGGAGGAGGTCCTCGGCGCCGCACTCGACTCGCTCGACCGCTTCGACCATGTCGGCCTGGTCGAGGACCCGCGCTTCCTGGAGCACCTGGGCGAGGCGATCGGGCTCGAGCTGCCCGACATCCGGCTCAACGAGCGGGTCTCGGTGCCGCGCCGGCGCCGCCCACGTCTCGGGCCCGAGCTCGACGGGCGCACCGAGGAGCTGCTCGCCCGGCGTACCCGCCTCGACGAGCAGCTGTGGACCCACGTCGCCCGCCGGATCCGGCCCGACTCCGATCCCGCGCAGACGCTGCAGGTCGCCTGGGAGCAGGCCCTGACGCGGTACGACGCCGCGCTGGCCGCGCCCTACGAGACGCGTCGGGTCCGGCGGGCCGCCGAGCTCGCCTACGGCACCTACGCGGCCGCCCGGGGGCTGCGCCGCCCCTGGTACTGACCCGGGCGGCGGGCCCGGTCAGCCGGTCAGGCCGCCGTCGACGACGAGCACCTGGCCGGTGAGGTAGGTGTTGCGTGGGTCGGTGAGGAACTGGCAGGCGCGGGCGATGTCCTCGGGGTCGCCGAGCCGCCCGGCCGGCGTACGACGGACGATCTGCTGGAGCTGCTCCTCGTCGAGACCGTGGCTCATCTCCGTGCGCAGGTAGCCGGGCGCGATCGCGTTGACCGTGATGCCGCGGGTGCCGAGCTCGCGGGCCAGCGCGCGGGTCATGCCCTCCAGCGCGGCCTTGGTGGCGCTGTAGACGGCGAGGCCGCGGTAGCCGGAGCGGCCGACGACCGAGGAGATGTTGACGATCGTGCCGCTGCGCCTGACCATCATCCGGCGGCTCACCTGGCGGGCCATGTAGAGCGAGCCCTTGACGTTGAGGTCGACCACGACGTCGATGTCCTCGTCGGACGTCAGCCCGATCACGCCGTCGCGCGCGACGCCGGCGTTGTTGATCAGCACGTCGATGCGGCCGTACCTCTCGATGACGGCGTTGACGAAGGCCGCGCAGTCCGCCGAGCTCGACACGTCGGCCGGCCGGAACAGGAAGCGGTCGGCGACGGCGGGGTCGCCCTGCCACTTCTCCACCTCGGGCGTGCTGCTGCGGGCGCAGGTAGCGACGATGTCGCCGTCGTCGAGATAGGCCTGCACGATGCCGGCCCCGAGTCCCCGGCTGCCGCCGGTGACGACGACGACGCGCGGCTCGGCGGTGCTGGTCTCGCTCACGGTGCTTGTCTCCTGACGATCTTGCTCCCGGTCGTGCTGACCTCGTCGACGAACCGGATGCTGCGGGGGCGGGACGCCGACGGGAGGTCGGCGCACGCCGCCCGGATGGCGGCGTCGATCGCGGTGGTGTCCGCGCCTGCGGACGCCACCACCTCCACCGCAACGATCTGACCCGTCATCGGGTTCCGCCTCCCGTAGACCCGGGCCACGTCGACGCCCGGCACGGCGCCGATCCGCTCCTCGATGACGAGCGGGTGCACCTTCACCCCGCCGACGTTGATGATCTCCGAGGAGCGGCCGAGGAACACCAGGCGGCCGTCCTCGACGGCGACCAGGTCGCCGGTGGGCCGCCACTCCTCGGGGTCGATGTCGGGCTCGCCGTAGTACCCGACCATGCCGGTCCGCGAGCGGATCCACAGCTCGCCGTCGACGACCTTCAGCGCGATGTCGGCGTCCTCGCCGCGCTCCAGCACCGCGGTCGACAGGCCGGCGCGGCGGTCGCGCATCGACCCGGTGGAGCCGAACTCGGACGCGGCGTAGACCTGGGAGACGTGGGCGTCGGGGAAGGTCGTCGCGAGCTCGCCCAGCAGCGGGCCGGGGATCGCCTCGCCGCCCAGCGTGATCTGGCGCAGGCCGGGGACCGGTCCCCCGTCAGCGCGCAGCTCGGCGAGCAGGAAGCGCCAGTACGTCGGCGTGGCGCTCGCGTGGGTCACGCCGAGCTCCCGCATGGCCGTGAGACCCTCGCGCGGACGGCGCGGCGCCGGAGCGACGAGGGTCGCGCCGGCGGCGAAGACATGGAGCAGCACCTGGAGCCCTGCGAACTGGTGCAACCCGAACGCCAGCAGCCAACGCTCGTCGGCGGCGGGCCGCACGTGCGCGGTGGTGCGGACCAGGCGGCCCCAGTCGTGCCGGACGCCGCGCGGTGCGCCGGTCGTGCCGGTGGTGAGCACCAGGTGCGGCCGGTGCGCGGGCAGGTCGCCGGGAGCGCTCTGCGCGGGAGTCGCGAGCAGCTCGGCGAGGCCGACCCGACGTACCCCGTCGGGCAGTGCGGCCCCCGGCAGGTCGTCGCGATCGGTGAGGACCACCGGGTGGTCGAAGCGCGCGACCAGCTCGAGCACCTGCTCCGCGTCGTCGGGCGGCAGCAGGCAGACCTCCACCCCCGTCGCCGCGCCGGCGGCCATCATCGCGACGACCGGCGCCGCCTCGTGGTCGGCGAGGGCGATCCGGTCGGCGCCGAGCGCCGCCAGCCCGGTCGCGGCCCGCTCGGCCATCGCGAGCAGCTCGGCGTACGAGACGCTCCGCTCGTGGGTGACCACGGCCGGCCGCTCCGGCCCGGTCTCCGCGCCGCGGCGCAGGAACTCGATCACGCGGGTCCGGGCCCGGCTCAGGCGGTCGCGTAGAACGAGACGATGTCGCTCAGCGTCTCGGGCATGGTCTCGCCCTGGAAGGGGTCGGTGCCGAACTCGTCCTCGAGGACGGCGGAGAGCTCGGCGGCCTCCAGGGAGTCCAGACCCACGCCGTCGGCGTACAGCGGCGTCTCGACGGTCATCTCACCGGCCTCGGGCTTCACCCGCGCGACGAACTCTCGAACGACCTGCTCGACCCGATCCTGCATGCCAGCGTGCTCCTCGTCTCGCCCGGAAATGGCGGGCCAACCATAGCCGCAACTCGGACGTCACGACGGGCGTTCCACCGGTAGCCTCCTCTCCCATGACCGCCGACATGCGCGTCCCTGCTCCCAGGACCGTCCGCGAGAAGATCGCCGCCCGGCTCAGGCGAAGCGTCCGACGCTGGGTGGACGGCCCCCAGCTGCGTCACTTCGACGAGCTCGACGAGCGGCTGCTCACCTTCGAGTACCCGTCCTACCCGTGGATGAAGATCGTCGAGACCGTCGAGAACGACGGCCAGCCCGTTCACGTGAAGAGCTACGCGGGCGTCAACCCGACGGCGATCTTCATGCCGGGCGGCCTGCACCACGCGAACTGGGTCACGACCGTCCACGCGCACGTCGAGAACGGCGAGTGGGTCCAGGCTCCGGACGCCATCCACAACAAGGGGCCGATCACCGTCGGGCACGACGCGTTCGTCGCCTACGAGGCCATCGTCTCCTCCGGCGTGACCATCGGCGACGGCGCGATCGTGGCCACGCGTGCCGTCGTGGTGCGCGACGTCGAGCCCTACGAGATCGTCGGCGGCAACCCCGCCAAGCACATCAAGTACCGCTTCGAGCAGCCCGTCCGGGAGGCGCTGCTGCGGATCAGGTGGTGGGACTGGGACGTCGACAAGGTCGCCGCCCACAAGGGCATCATCCACTCGCCGCGCGTCGAGGAGTTCGTGGCCGCGCACGACCCGCAGCTCGGGCCGCCCTCCTGCGAGATCTGCCGCTGACTGACTTGTTGGGCCGAGCGTGTCGCAGACGGCGCTCGCCGCCCGGGGCCTCGCTTCGCTCGCCCCGCGGGCTTCACACCGTGCCGCTTCGCGGCCGTGCGCCACGCTGCCGGCCGTGCGGCCGACCTCGGTCGGCTACTCGATCCGCTCGTACGAGCCCGGGATGATCGCCTCGCGGACCGCGACCTTGCGGGCGGGCACCCCGAACATCACCGCGCGCTCCGGGGCGTCGGAGAGCAGCACGGAGTTGGCGCCGACCTGGGCGTAGCGGCCCACGGTCACCTTGCCGACCAGGACCGCGTTCGCGAGCACGATCGCTCCGTCGCACACCGTGGGGAAGCCGTCCTCCTCCGGTGGCGTGTCCGGCTGCTTCACGCCTGCGGTGACGCCGCCGCCGAAGGTGACGTTCGCCCCGACCCGCAGGCCGTTGCCGATCACGACGCCGTTGGGGTGGGGCATCAGCAGGCCCGGGCCGACGTCCATGCCCGGCACGAAGTCGGCGCTCACCAGCATCATCCCGATGGAGCGGAGCAGGAAGGCCAGCCGGGTCCGGCCGCGGCGGACGGCGATCTGCTGGGCCCGCAGGATGACCGAGGCGACCAGGCCGGGGTTGGACACCGCCTTCATCGCGACGGCCGGCCACGACGGTCGCACGTCGGGCCGGTAGCGCAGCAGGTCGGAGAACACCAGGTCGCGGAAGCCGAGGCCCGCCGACGTGGTGAGACCCGCCACCGGACCGTCGGCCGGGGAGCTCACCGGACCGCCTCGATCGCCATCTGCGCGCCGCCCTCACCGGTGCGCTTGTCGAGTCCGCGCAGCGCGTCGTGCCGGCTGTCGGACAGGGAGCACTCCTGGGCGTCGGCGAAGCCCGCCTTGGTGAGCTCGGCGCACAGCGACGCGACGTCGTACAGGTAGCCGGTGTGGTGGCCGAAGGAGGCGATCGGCACCCGGACCAGGTCGGTGGGGTGCTCGACGGTCAGGCCGAGCGAGCGGTAGAAGCCGCCGACCTCGTCCTCGACCGAGCGGCTGCCGGCGAGGTAGAGCTCGACGTGCTTGCCGAGGTCCGGGGTCACGAGCCGGATCACGCCGCCGGGCCGCAGGCAGCGGTAGGCCTCCGCGAACATCCGGCGGCCGGCCTCCAGCGGGACGTGCTCGATCATGTTGTCGGCGTACACGACGTCGAGCGCGCCGTCCTCGAACGGCCACGGCCCGGTGGCGTCGAGGTAGTTGCGGGTGCGCGCGTTGACGTTGACGACCAGCCAGCCGGCCCGGTCGGAGAGGCCGCCGATCTCGAGCTTGATCGGGCGCTGGGCCGCCGCCGCGGCCTTCCCCATCCGCCGCTTGGCGATCGGGGTGTTGACCGCGTGCGCGGTCGCGCGGGCGGCGGCGTAGAGCCGCGGGTGCTCGGACGGGTGAAGCCTCATCGGGGGAACGCCTCCTGGGGGATCGTGGGGGCCGCTGCTCGGTCAGGCGCGCTGGCGCGAGCGAGGACGGCGTACCCGTCCCAACGAGTCGACGCCCAGCAGGTTCTCCGCGAATTCCTCGGCGGTCGCCGGCGGGATCGTGTTGGCGCGCTCCCGGTCGGGCGGATAGGCGAACACCCGGGCGATCGCGGCCCCGATGCTCGGCGCGTCGAGCTCGGCGACCTCGCCGGCGTCGGTCGCGACCAGCTCGCGCGCCCGCACCCGCGAGCCGGCGGTGACGACCGGGACCTCGGCGGCGAGCGCCTTGCCCATGATCCCGGAGGGCCCGTTGTTGGTCAGGATGATCGGTGCCACGTCGACGGACGCCACGAGCCGGTCGAGCACGTCGCCGGCCAGGAAGCCGTCGCGCACGATCACCCGGCCGCGCTCCTGCGCGGGCAGCGCCTCGGCCCAGGCCAGCACCTCGGGCGCGATCGGGCCGGCGAGCAGCAGGTCGGCGTCGAGGCCGGCCTCCCCCATCGCCTCCCAGACCAGCCGGGCGTTCTTGCGCTCGTTGATCACCCCGAAGATGCCCGCGATCCGGCGCTCCGCCGGCAGGTCGAGCTCGGCGCGGTGCCGGGCGCGGTCGCGGGAGTGCGCGTCGCACAGGTCGGGGTCGCGGGTGCGCTTCACGATCCAGCCGGGGGTCAGGTCGTCACGACCGGCGAAGCCCGCCGTGCGGTCGAGCGTGCGGGTCGCCATCGCCGCGACGGCCAGCGTCGCCTTCGGGATCCGCAGCTTCCAGCCGGTCGTGTCGCCCAGGCCCAGCTTGGCCGGGTAGCGGGTCAGCATGAACACCACGCGCGGGCGCGGGGTGATCCCGCGCAGGATGCGGGGCGCCTCGAACCACCAGCGCTTGAGCGCCTGGTCGGCGTCCATCACCACGATGGTGTGCCGCTCCCCCGGCGCGGCCGGCGCACGCCGGCACACCTCGGCCGCCGCGGCGGCCATCACGCGGGTCGCCGGCAGGACGCCATCGAACACCTCCTCGACGCGGACGTCGAGGTCGCCGAGATAGTCGCCGAAGGCCTCGTGCTCGGTGGCCCCGCGCGAGGTCAGCAGGACGACGTCCCCGCTGCGGAGCGCGACCCGGGCGACATTGGCGACGGCCTGGAACCGGTGTCCGACCGGACTCGGCTCGACGAGAACGGTCGTCATCACACCTCTCCACACCCCACGGTCGCGATCCAGGAAGGGCCGCAGCATAGCCGCACGCCGGACGGCGGACCACCGCTACGGTGTGCACCCATGGAGCAGAACCTGGGACGGCAGCTCACCTCGCGCGCCCTGCGCTCGGCGATCCAGGTCGTCGCGGACCGCGGCTTCGTCGTCCGCCGTCACCCGGCGGTGCGCCTGCAGACCCAGCTCGACGCCCGCGACGTGGACCTGGTCTTCGACGTCGGCGCCGCCAAGGGCACCTACGGCACCGAGCTGCGCCACTTCGGCTACCGCGGCCCGATCGTGTCCTGCGAGCCGATGAGCGCGCCGTACGCGGCCCTCTCGGCCGCCGCGGCCACGGATCCGCGCTGGCACACCGTCCAGGTGGGCCTGGGCGCCGAGAACGGCACGGCCGACATCCACGTCGCGTCCAACAGCGACAGCAGCTCCTTCCTGCCGATGGGCGAGCGCCACGCCGCGGCCGCCCCGCACGTCGGGTACGTGGGCACGGAGACCGTGCGCGTGCGCCGCCTCGACGACCTGGTGGAGGAGCTCCCGGTCCGCGGGGAGCGGATCTTCCTCAAGGTCGACACCCAGGGCTTCGAGCGCCCCGTGCTCGACGGCGCGGCCCGGACCCTGGCGCACTGCGTCGGCGTCCAGCTGGAGCTGTCGTTCACGACGACCTACGAGGGCGGCATGCTCGTCGACGAGGCGATCACCCGGATGTACGACGCCGGGTTCGTCCTGACCGGGCTGGAGCCCGGGTTCGCCGCGGCGTCGGGCGCGGTGCTCCAGGCCGACGGGGTCTTCTTCCGGGAGCGCTGAGCGGGCTCAGCCTGGATCCGTGGATGGGCGCCGTCGCGAGCGGCACTCCAGGGGTGCGGGCGCAAGGCGCGGGCGCGAAGGCATCCTGGTTGGCTGTCGAGCGTCCGCAACGCCGCGAACGCGCCGCTGGAGTGTCGCGTAGTAGGTGGCCATCCACGGATCGAGGCTCAGCAGGAGCGCAGGAAGTCCTCCACGTTGCGGGCCCAGGCGGCCGGGGAGAGCCGCATCGACAGCGCCTTGCTGACCGCCGACATCTCCTCGAGCCGCGCCGGGCCGGCCGTGCTGATGCGGGCCATCCGGTCGGCGAGCGCGACGGCGTCCCCGGTCGGGTAGAGGTAGCCGTTGACGCCGTCCTGGACCATCGTCGGCGCGGCGCCGACCATGTCGGAGGTGATCACCGGCAGGCCGGCCGCGGTGGCCTCGTGCAGCACGACGCCGTAGGGCTCGGCCAGGGACGGGTTCACGTAGGCGCTGCTGCGGTGGAACAGGCCGGCCAGGTCGCGCGGCTGCACGAACCCGTGCCGGACCACGCCGGGCACGCCGTCGAAGTCCGCCTCCAGCGGCCCCACGCCGGCCAGGTGCAGGTCCCACGGCTCTGTCACGGCGGCGCGGTAGCGACGGTAGGCGTCGGCGAGGACGTCGGCGCCCTTGTGGTGCACCATCCGCAGCGCCGCCAGGAAGGCGCCGCGGCCGGCCAGCTCGGCGCCGGGCCACGGGCCGGCGCCGTACAGGTCGGTGTCGGCGCACAGGCTGCCGCGCAGGATCGTGTCCGGCGCGAAGCCCAGGTGGCGGGCGAAGGTCTCGGTCCGCTCGCACGGCACCATCGCGGCGTCGAACATCGGCCGCAGGAACCAGCGCGAGGTCGCCCGGCCGACCCATTGGCGGGGGGTGCCCAGCCAGTTGTTGTCCATCCAGCAGACCCGCAGGCACCGGTCCTGACGGCCCTTGAGCACCTCGCGGTAGGGCGGGATGTGCCAGGAGTGCACGAGGATCGCGTGCGGCGCGAAGTCGTCGACGAGGCGGTTGAGCTCCTCCCCCGTCGGCAGCTCGTGCCACGCGTGCACCCGGGCGACGTCCTCGAGCGGGAACCGCTCGTAGGCGACATTGTCCCGCTTGGCCTGGGTGATCACGAACAGCTCGACCCCGCGCCCGACCAGGGCACGGAACTTCGCATCGAGGTAGCCCGTCAGACCGGTGGCCAGCATGACGACGCGCAGGGGCTCGGCGTCCCTGCGCGCCGCCGCGACGGCGAGCGCCACGTCAGCCGCCCGTGCGCCGCGCGTACAGGACGTGCCGGTCCCGCTCCGTGCGCAGGACGACGTCGACCCGGTCGAAGCCGAGCGAGTTGAGCAGCGCGATCTCGTCGGGGAGCTCGTCGTGGCCCTCGTAGAGCAGCTCGGCGTGCTGGGCGAGGAAGCGCAGCACCCGGTCGCGGTCCGGCAGCCAGTGCACGACGGACAGGGCGGTGACCAGGTCGTAGCCCGACAGCCGCTCCTCCCACTTCTCCGCGCCCATCAGGTCGAGCTGCTCGAAGGTGGAGCCGGTCTGGAAGGCGTCGGCGACGGCGCGCGCCGCGTCGACGATGGTGTGGTCGTGGTCGACGCCGTGGGTCTCGACGGCGCCGTGCATCTTCGCGAAGTTCGAGAGCAGGCCCATGTTGCAGCCCAGCTCGAGCATCCGCTTGCCGGTGAAGTCGACCGAGGCCGCGATGGGGTCCCAGCGCAGCGGCCAGGCGCGCTCACCCGAGAGGTGCCGGCCGCGGTAGCTCAAGGCGTAGTAGGCCAGACCCTGACCGCGCGCGTTGGCGGCGGACTGCTCGGCGAGGTGCCAGGCGTCGCGCAGTCGCGCGACGTCGCGCGGCTCGCCGGGGACCGTGGCCGCGGGCCGGTTCTTGACCAGCTGGTAGCGCAGCCGACGGGCCGCGGTGAGGCTCTTCGGCGCGAGGGAGACCGCCGCGAGCTTCCAGAACGGCGTCGGGCTACCGCCCACCCCCACCCAGTCGCGCAACGCCGCGCGGCGCGGCGACGTGCGGGCCGCGCGGTCGAAGTCGACGAGGCGCACCGCCTCTCCCTCGACCAGGATGTTGTCGGTGCGCAGGTCGCCGTGGGAGATGCCCTGCCGGTGCAGCGCCCGCAGCTCGGGCACCAGCGAGCGCAGCACCCGCATCCGGTCGCCGGTCGTGAACGACGTCTCCTGCTGGTCGAACAGGTGGCTGCTGAAGGTGCTGCCCGGCAGCACCTCCTGCAGCGAGACCTCCCAGCCGTCACGCTGGGTGTAGTCGACCTGGCGACCCAGCGAGCGCAGGAACCCGGCCTCGACCTCCATGCCCGCGTCCGCCGGCCACGCCGGGTCGATCCGGCGGATCTTCGCCAGCCTGTCGGCGGTGCGATAGGTCCGGCTGTCGGTGATGTACCGACTCACCGAGACCAGCTCGGCCCCGTCGCCGAGGACGTCGGCGACGATGGCGCGCCACGCCGCCTCCTCGTCCTGGACGTGCTGGGCGGGGGTCGACTGGGCGACCTCGTCGGGTTCTGCGGGGGCCATGTCCACGTGCCACTTCCTCCTGGGGGTCCGGCGAATCCTAGGAGCTCGCGCCCCTCGGTGTCGCCTCTGCGCGCCGCTCGCGACGCCGTCGCCTACGGGCGAAATCTCTAGGGACAACGTCCGGACGCCGACCAGGTTCCGTCGGGACGCGGATGGCGGCCCGCTGGGCCGCGGCTCGTATCATCGAGCCCCATGAGTCGTCGGCGAGCCGCCTCCGTCAGCCTCGCCCTCCTCGTGGCCGGTGGCCTGCTGGTCGCCTGCGGCGGTCCCGACGAGGAGCCCCGCCACGACGCCGCGGCCAACAAGGGCCGGAGCATCGCGGCCGGTGACCGCTACGTCGCGCTGGGCGACTCGTACACCGCGGCGTACCTCACCGGCGAGACGGACCCGGCGTCCGGGGCCTGCCTGCGCTCGCTGGCGAACTACCCGAGGCTGGTCGCCGAGCGGCTCGACCTCGACCTCGTCGATGCCAGCTGCGGCGGCGCGACCAGTCGCGACGTCCTCTCCCCGCAGGAGAAGGACGGCGGGACGGAGATCCCCGCGCAGATCGGGGCGGTCACCGAGGACACCGACCTGGTCACCCTCAGCGTCGGCGCCAACGACATCGACCTGTACGGCATCGTCATCGGCACCTGCGTCAGCCTCGCCGAGAGCGATCCCGACGGATCGCCGTGCACCGACCTCGCCGAGGGCACCGAGGACAAGGGCGAGCGGAACCTGGCCGCCGTCGGCGACGCGCTCGCCCGGATCGTCCGCACGGTCGCCGCGAAGGCGCCGAGGGCCCGGGTGATCCTCATCGGCTACCCGCAGACCTTCCCGCCGGCGCGGCCCTGCCCGGACCTGCGGATCGCCAAGGGGGACGTCGACTTCGCCTACGGCGCCGCGCGCGAGGTCACCGAGACGCTGCGGACGGCGGCCGACACCATGGGCGTCGAGTACGTCGACGTGTGGTCGGCGACCGACGGACACGACATCTGCGCCGAGGAGCCGTGGATCGCCGGGGCCGAGCCGGAGCGGGGCGACGCCTTCGCCTATCACCCCTTCCCCGAGGAGCAGCAGGCCGTCGCCGACCTCCTCACCGACACGCTGGAGTGAGCCGCGCGCAGCACGCGCAATGCGAGCAATGCGGGCGCGACCCGCGAGGTCGTGCCCTAGGATCCGTCCCGCCGACGAGGCCGTGCCCCACCCGGCGCCCACCCGGCACCCGCCCGGCCCATTCGCGCGAAGGAGCCCCATGCCCGACGTCCAGCAGTGCCCGGCGTGCCGATCCCAGCGGATTCGCAGGATGCCGGCCTCCCGCGCTACCGGCCGCACGATCGTGACCTGCCCGGTCTGCGGGATGTCCGCGCACGGCGAGTTCGACGACGCACCGCCGCAGGTGGTCGACGAGGAGCAGATCACCCCGGAGCTGTACGCCGCATACGTCGCCGCCAAGCGCGACGGCGGCCGGCCGGAGATCTGGCGCGAGATGCTCGGGGCCAGCCTCGACCTGGTCGGGTCGGGACGCGGGACCCGGGTCTTCGACGTCGGCGCCGGCGACGGCGGCTTCCTGCAGCTGGCCCGCGACGAGTTCGGGTGCGAGGTCTTCGGCAACGAGACCTCGGCGGCCGCCGTACGCCTGGCCGAGGAGCGGCACGGCGTCCGGCTCGAGCTCGGCGACATCGGCACCCTCGGGCACCGCGACGAGTTCGACATCGTCACCATGTGGTGCGTGCTGGCCCACGTGCCGAACGGCGACCACCTGCTCGCCGACGCCCTCACGTTGCTCCGCCCGGGCGGCTGTCTGGTGCTGCAGACGCCGCACCGGACCTTCGCCGACAAGGCGGCGCTGGGGGTGGCCAAGGCGACCGACGGCCGGGTCACCAAGGTGTCCGACCGCCGGCTGCCGACCCACCACCGGATCCTGCACACGCCCGCCAGCATGGAGCTGCAGCTCACCCGGCTGGGCTACACCGACGTCGTGGCGACGCCGAAGGCCCGCTACAGCCTCTCCTCGGAGCTCTACCTCTACTTCGCCGGCCTGCGCGGCCGGGCGCTCAAGGCCGGCAGCAAGGTGATGGACCAGTTCGTCGACCGCGGGCTCGCCCCCCGCATCGTCCTCGACGTCACCGCCCGCAAGCCCGTCTGAACCGAGCCCAAGCCGACCGCCGGGGCCGCGCCGCCTGTACGGGCCGACGTAGGTTGTCCGGCATGCATCGCCACGCACGACGTCGAGGCATCCCGACGCGCGGCGGCAGCGCGGCCGTCGTCGTCGCGCTCGCCCTGCTCCTGGCCGGATGCCCGACGGCCCGGCGCGTGCCGGAGGGCAATCCGGACCGGCCGATCGAGGCCGGCGACCGGTACGTCGCACTCGGGGACTCCTACACCGCCGGCTATCTGACCGGCGAGCTCGATCCCGCCTCCGGCGGGTGTCTGCGCTCGCTCGACAACTACCCCCACCGCATCGCCCGCGCGCTCGACCTCGAGCTGACCGACGTCAGCTGCGGCGGCGCCACGACGGAGAACGTCACCGCTGCGCAGCAGCCGTCGCGCGGCGACGCGGTGCCCCCGCAGCTGGACGCGGTCGGCGAGGACACCGCGCTCGTCACCATCGGGCTCGGCGGCAACGACTTCAACGTGTTCGGCGTCCTCGTCGTCAACTGCGTCCTTGCCGGCCAGCAGGACCGGACCGGGTCTCCGTGCGCCGATCTCGTGGCGGAGAACCCGGAGTCCCTGGACAACATCGGCACGATCCGGGACCGGCTCGTCGACGTGGTCACCGCCGTCCGCGACCGGGCCCCCGACGCCCGGATCCTCCTGGTCGGCTATCCGCAGACCTTTCCCGCGACCACGGGCTGCGCGCAGCTCCCGCTCGCGGCGGGCGACGTCCCCTTCGCCTACGACGCCCTCGTCTCGCTCAACAGCGCCGTCTCCTCCGCGGCCCGCAAGAGCGGCGCCGCGTACGTCGACGTGTGGACGGCCAGCGAGGGGCACGACATCTGCTCCGCGGATCCGTGGATCGCCGGGGCCGTCCCGCCCCGACCCGACGGCGCGCCGTACCACCCCTACCCCGAGGAGCAGGAGCTCGTCGCCGGCCTCCTCCTCGACGTCCTCGGGAATTGAGGACGAACGGGACTGAGGTCCCGTGACGTGGACGCCCCTGGGTCGTTGAGATCCGCATGCAGCTGGGGGGCTGAAACGTAAAGGAGTGAGGGAACATGACGGCTCGGCCTGTGGACGTGCTGGTCGCCGGTGGCGGCGGCTTCATCGGAGGACATCTCGCGGCCGACCTGCTGGCGCAGGGCAAGTCCGTGCGGGTGGTCGACGTGAAGCCGCAGGACGAGTGGTACCAGGTCCACGCCGACGCGGAGAACGTCCAGGCCGACCTCTCCCTCCTCGACGCCGCCGAGGCCGCGACCGCCGGCGCGCGCGAGGTCTACATGCTCGCCGCCGACATGGGCGGCATGGGCTTCATCGAGAACAACAAGGCCCTGTGCATGCTGACCGTGCTGACCAGCACCCACATGCTCCAGGCGGCCCAGAAGTACGATGTCGAGCGCTACTTCTACTCCTCCTCGGCCTGCGTCTACGCCGCCGACAAGCAGACGGACACCGCGGTGACCGCGCTGCGGGAGGCCGACGCCTATCCCGCGATGCCGGAGGACGGCTACGGCTGGGAGAAGCTCTTCAGCGAGCGGATGGCCCGCCACTTCGCCGAGGACTTCGGCCTGATCACGCGCACCGCCCGCTACCACAACGTCTACGGTCCGGAGGGCACCTGGACCGGAGGTCGCGAGAAGGCGCCCGCCGCCGTATGCCGCAAGATCGCCGAGGCGGTCATCTCCGGCCGGCACGAGCTGGAGATCTGGGGCGACGGCGAGCAGACCCGCAGCTTCATGTACGTCGACGACTGCGTGCGGGGCTCCCAGATGATCCTGGCGAGCGACCTCCAGGAGCCCATCAACCTCGGCTCGGCCGAGCTGGTCTCGATCAACCAGCTCTACTCGATCGTCGAGGAGATCGCCGGCATCAAGTGCGAGCGGAAGTACGACCTGTCCGCGCCGCAGGGCGTGCGCGGGCGCAACTCCGACAACACGATGATCAACGAGGTCTTCGGCTGGGAGCCGTCGATCACCCTGGCCGACGGTCTCGCGAAGACCTACGCGTGGGTCTACGACCAGGTCAAGCGCGCCCAGGGCTGAGCGCTCCTCCCCGACGTGCGCATCCTCGTCCACGACTACTCCGGGCACCCGTTCCAGGTCGAGCTCAGCCGTGAGCTCGCCCGGCGGGGGCACGCCGTCACCCACTCCTTCTGCCCGGGGTGGGTGTCGGGCAAGGGTCACCTGCGGGCCGAGGCGGGCGAGACGCTGGTCTTCGACCCGGTCGGCCCGACCGATCCGATCGCCAAGGACCGCTTCGCCAAGCGGGTCCTGATCGAGGCGGTCGTCGGCTGGCAGCTGCTGCGCCAGGTGCGCCGCACCCGGGCCCACACGGCGATGCTGTCCAACGCGCAGATCCCGACCCTGGTCGTGTTCGCGCTGGGCATGGCGTTGCTGCGCCGGCCATGGGTGCTGTGGCACCAGGACGTCTACGCCGTCGCGGTGCGGTCCTTCGCCGGCGACAAGCTCGGCGGGCTGTTCCGGTTCGTCGCCACCGCCTTCAGCATCGCCGAGCGCTGGGTCTCGCGCCGCGCGGCGGCGATCGTCGTGATCGCGCCCTCCTTCGTCCCCGTCCACGAGGAGTGGGGCACCGCCGACAAGGTCACCGTGATCCCCAACTGGGCACCGCTCGACGAGATCGTGCCGGTGCCCCGCACCAACAGCTGGGCCAAGGAGCAGGAGCTCGACGACACCGCCACCCTGCTCTACTCCGGCACCCTCGGCCTCAAGCACGACCCGACGCTGCTGGTCGGTCTGGCCCGCCAGGTGATCGACGCGGGCCGACCGGTCCGCCTGGTCGTGGTCAACGAGGGCCCGGCGATCGAGGTGATCCGCGACGAGGCCCGCCGGCTCGACGTACCCGTCACGCTGCTGCCCTTCCAGCCCTACGAGCGGCTGTCCGAGGTGCTCGGCTCCGGCGACGTCCTCGTGGTCCTGCTGGACAAGCAGGCCGGCGCCTTCTCGGTGCCGTCCAAGACCCTGTCCTATCTCTGCGCGGGCCGGCCCGTGCTGGGCATGATGCCGAGCGAGAACCTCGCATCGGCCCTGATCAGCAAGGCCGGCGGGGCGGTGGTCGCCCCCGACGCCCACTCGCTGCCCGAGGCGGCCGCCTGGGTCGCGCGGGTCGTCGCCGACCCCGAGCTCCGCGAGGAGCTGGGCGAGGCGTCGCGGGACCTCGCGGAGCAGGAGTTCGCGCTGGCCGGGTGCGCCGACCGGTTCGAGACCATCCTGCATCAGGCCGGCCGGTGAGCCGTCCGGCCGCGACGGTCCTCCTCGGCCCGAAGACCCGGCTGGGCCGGGCCGTCGCCGACGAGCTCCGTGGATCCCCGCTGCTGGCGATCGCGCGCGACCCGGCCGACGTCGAGGCCGTCGCCGTCGCGACCGGACTCGCCCCGGCCGACGTCGTCGACGCCTCGGGCGACGGCCTCGCCGACCGGGTCCGCGCGCTCCCCGACGGCCCGGTGCGCCTCGTCGTGGCGGCGCTCGGCCCGGTCCACCCGGTGGAGCCCGACTTCGAGGCCGACCTCGCCGCGGTCCGCCGCGACCTCGCCTACGTCGACGACGTGCTCGCCTGCGGCCGGCCGGTCGAGGTGGTCCTCGTCTCCACCGTCATCGCGCTCGCACCGGGCGACGACCGGCGCTACTACGGCGGCTGGAAGTGCCTGCTCGAGGAGCTGCTCCAGCAGCGGGCCGCGCGTCACGGGGCCACGCTCGCCGTGCTCTACCCGGGACGTCTGCGCCCAGGGCGCGGCGGCGCGCCCTGGCACCGCCTGCACGCGTCGTACGACCGGCTCTCGCGCACCGCTCTCGACCCCGACCTGGGCGACGCCCGGCGGACCGTCGGAGCGGACGCGCGAATTTGGCTGGCCGTGAGGAGTATCTCTTTCGCATTTCGCTCGTTGAGTCTCTCATCGGGACGAGGCCGCAGCGCGCTGGGGGGCGCTAGGGACAGCGGGTCGACCGGGAGAGCACGGGAGTAGCGGATGCACATCAAGCGGGTGTTCGACGTGGTCGTGGTCAGCCTGGCTGCGGTGGTGTGGCTGCCGGCGGTGGCCGGTGGCGCGCTGTTGGTCCTGATCACCTCGGGGCGGCCGGTCTTCTACCGGTCCAACCGCCTCGTCGGGAGCGGGGATCCGACCAAGGTCGTGAAGTTCCGGACCATGGTCAAGAACGCCGACCGGCTGGTCAACCGCGACACGGTGCCGGTCACCAGCACCCGCTTCCTCAACATCGCCCCCGACTCCCCCCTCTACACCCGGGCCGGACGCCTCCTCGAGAAGTGCGGGCTGACCGAGATCCCCCAGCTCGTCCACGTCCTGAGCGGCAAGATGAGCATCGTCGGCAACCGGCCGCTGCCGACCAACGTGATGAACGCGCTGCTCGACGAGTACTCCTACGCCGGCGACCGGTTCCTCACCGCGGCGGGCCTCACCGGCCCCGCCCAGCTGGTCGGCCGCGACGCGCTCACGGACTCGGAGCGGCTGCGCATCGAGGGTGCCTACTGCCACGCCGTCATCGACGGCTACCGGCTGCGGCTCGACTTCACGATCCTGCTCCGCACGGTCCTGATCGTCGCCCACCTCAAGCCGTCGCTCAGCTACACCGAGGTCATGGACCTCATCGCGCGCAACAGCGGCTCCCGCTCCGTCGTCGCGCTCGACGAGCACGCCTCGCCGCGGGCCGACAACACCGAGGTCGCCTGAGCCTGTCCGCAGGCTGACCTTCGCGGTCAGTCGGCCAGCAGCCGGTCCAGCGCCTGCTCCACCCGGGCGGGTGCCAGGTCGATGTCGTCCATCACGCCCCGCTGGGGACGACCGGGGCGGGACGCCCGGGGACCGTCGCCGACGACGTACCGGTAGCGGCTCTCGGGGATGTTGCCGACGATCGACCAGTAGCCGCCGTTGAGATAGGTCGGCGCGAACAGCTCGAGCACCCGGACCCCGTCGCGCGCGAACACCAGGTTGGTCAGTGCCGCGCCGTGCGGTGCCACCACGACCCGGGCGGCCGCGAAGTGGTCGATCTGCTCCTGGACGCTCACCGTGCCGGGGTCGAGGACGGCGAAGCCCCGCCGGCGCAGCAGCGCGACCACGGCCTCCTCCTGGACCATCCGACGGGTGTTCGGGGTCGTCCCCCGGGTGACATAGAGACGGTCCGGCAGACCGCTCGCCGCCGCCCTGGGCGGCAGCCGGTCCCGCAGCCAGGCGCTGGTCTCCGGCGAGACCAGCGTGCTCACGTTCGGCAGCGACGGCACCAGCAGCCGCCGGGCCTGCAGCGAGAAGCCGGGGCCCGGCGCGACCAGCCGGTCCTGCTCGAGACCGAGCATCGCGATCAGCTCCCGCTGGTAGCGCGTGGCGGTGTCGACGACCCAGCGATCCGGCCGCAGGCCCGGATGGGCCGCGTCCAGCATCGCCAGCCGCGGAAGGCCGTCGATGAGGAAGTGGTAGTAGTTGTGGCCGGTGCCGCGGGCCGCGAGCACCGCCACGGTGCCGTCCACCCGCGCGGCCGGCCGCGGGCGGGGGTTCCAGAACACCGGGTGCTCGCGCCAGCCGGCGATGTCGAAGTAGTGGCTGGTCTCCAGGTCGAGCACGCCGCCGGTCGTGACGACCGCGGCGTGCCGGCCCTGCAGCCGCCCCTCCGTCAGCTCCAGGACGAAGCGCTCGGGGACCCGCTGCTCCAGCCGGTCCGCGAAGTACCAGTGCGCCGGCGGCTCACCGACGGGCAGGGTGCGCCGCACCGTGAAGGCCTCGCCGACCGACACGATGCGGGTGGTCGCAGGCTCCAGCAGCGCGGTGTCGCGGGACCGCTCGCTGCCGGTGCGCGGCAGGCCGCGCGCCGGTCCGACCGTACGCCGGCCCGCGGCACCCAGCACCCGGGCACCCCAGCGGTGCCCCCGTTTGACGACCGGCCACAGCGGCTGCAGCTGCGACGGCAGGCGGCTCACGGAGCGTCAGGCCGGTCGCGAGAGCCAGATGACCCCCAGGCCGGGGCGCAGGCCGGGGTCGTGGCGGCCGGGCTCGAGCCCGACGGCGGCGAAGAAGGCCAGCAGCTCGTCGAGCGTGTGCCCGTCGACCGGGTGGTACTCCATGACGACCTTGCGCACCTGGGCCCACGACGCCGGCGAGCTGCGCAGCACGATGTCGTACTCGGCGCCCTCGACGTCCATCTTCACGATCTGCACCGAGCGGCCCTCGGCCTCGATCTCGGCGACCGCGCGGTCGAACGACTGGGCGGGCACGGTCACCTCGGTGGCGCCCTGCTCCTTCATCCAGCCCGGCGCGGTGAGGCCGTTGTGGCCGCTGGCCGTGCCGCTGTCGACGAAGGTGAACTCGCCGGGCTCGCCGGCCATGGCCTCGCCGTGGACGGTGATCGTGGCGCCGAGGCCGTTGTCGTCGACGTTGCGGCCGATGTACGAGGCGGAGACCGGCGACGCCTCGTAGACGTGGATCCGGCTCTTCGGCAGCACCTCGGCCAGCGCCAGCGAGAAGCTGCCGATCTGGCCGCCGACGTCGAGCACGGCGGCGTCGGCGTCGACACCGGCGGTGAGCTCCTGCAGGTGGTAGGCGTCGTCGGCGAAGATCTCGTAGAGGGGGAAGCGGGCGCCGTTGACGTTGGGGCAGGTCACGACGTACCCGTTGCGCATCCGGAAGGTCATCTCCTTGCGGCGCAGGCGCGTCCGGTGCGTCCCGAGGTCCCAGAACACCTCCGGGAAGTTGCGGAACAACTGGGGCGTCTGGCGCACACGCTTGGCCAGGTGGGCGCCGCTGCGGACGAGCGTCATCGATCAGCCTTTCGGGGGGCGGCGCCGGCCGGGGCGAGCGCCGTGGGGGGCGTTCCTGACGGTCGTTCCGACAGGAACCAGGGTGTTGTTCGGCGGTACTCCATCACGGCCACGGCACCCAGGGCGAGGGGCAACCAGATGCTGCGGTCGTAGAAGCCCGGCACTGTCGCGCCGAACCCGATGAAGGCCCACGCGACATACAACAGCCGACGATGCGGAACGTCACTGAACAAAGGCCGGGCGAACACGAAAATCACGCAGAGGTACGCCGCGAGGCCGAAGACGCCGATGGCCGCCGCGATCTCGAGGTACATGTTGTGGATCTCGAACAGGTCGATCAGCCCAGTGCCGATGAACGGCTGGGACAGGAACCGTTCGATGCCGCTCTGCTGCCCGAGCTCGCGGGCCTGGTCGGAGAAGCCCGAGCTGCTGCCGCCCACCAACCGGCCCAGCGAGGACGTCTCGCCACTGATGTCGACCAGGATGGGGATCGCGATCACGAACAGCGCCCCGCCGATGGCGTAGAGGAAGCCCATGATCGCCGAGCGCTCGACGACCGGGATCATCAGGATCAGGACGGCGGCGACCACCATCGCCGCCCGGCTGCCGCTGAGGTAGATCGTCGCGCCGCACACGGCCCCGGCGCCGACGATCACGATCCGCACGAGCCAGGTGCGATGGCGGTAGAGCAGGTAGAGCAGCACGCAGAACGTGATCAGGCCGCCCTGCGCGAAGTAGTTGGGATGTGTCGCCAGGCCGCCGTACCGACCCTGGTTGGAGGGGCCGTAGTACATGGCGTAGCCGAAGCTGACCATGTGCCCGAAGACGTAGCACCAGCACAGCAGGTCGAACACGACGTCGCTCGGCCGCCAGATCGCGAAGACCGCCGGCAGCCCGGCCATGACGCCCAGCCACAGGATCATGGTGAGGTAGCTCTTCGCGGGCTCCGGCGAGGCCACCGACGCGATCGAGGACATCACGAACACGACCGTCACGCCGAAGGCGAACAGGCCCGGGACCTCGATCCGCTTGTTGAACAGCGACGGGGCGAGCAGCAGGACGCCGAGCGCCACCAGGCCGTCGGTGGCGGTCACCAGCGAGCTGGCCGAGGGCGCCAGGCCCTTGTACATCGGCGCGGTGGCGAAGGCCGCCATCAGCGTGAAGACCGCCGTGCGCTCGCGTCCGACGAGCGCCAGCATCAGGACGTAGAAGGCCACCGCACCGGCCACGATCAGCGCGATCGTGCCCTGACTGGCCAGCGCGGCCAGCACCACCGCCAGGAGCACCAGGCAGGCCGTGACGGCCATGCTGTCGGCCCGATACCGCCCGGGCGGGCGGGGCTTTCGGGAGGAGGCGAGCACCCGGGGAGTATAGGAGGTCCGGCCGCTCCGCGAAGGCGTCCTCAGCCTCCGGCGAACGGCGGCAGGAACTCGACGACGTCGCCGGGGCGGACCAGCACGGCCGCCGGGTCCTCCGAGGAGACCGGCCGCTCGCCGACCAGCACCGAGCAGATGCCGACGACGTCGGGCAGCCGGGTGCCCGGATGCCGGCCGACCACCTCGGCCCGCAGCTCGGCGAGGCTCACCGGTCCGCTGACGGCCACCTCCTCCTCCGCGATCCCGGCCGCCGCGCGGGCGGCCGCCCAGTACCGGACCCGGATGACCTGCGTCTCACTCACCTCGACGACCCTTCCCCGCTGCGTGCCTATGTCGGTATCGTCCCCCATCAGAAAACTGGCCGGGGCCCAACGGTGCGTTTCGGTCTCGACTCGGTGCCGCCGCGACGCGGCGCCGGCGAGGAGGCCAGATGAGCACGCTCCTGCTGTTGACCAGCGCCCTGCAGCCCTCGGCCGAGGTGCTGCCCGGGCTCGCCCTGCTCGGCCACCAGGTGCGGATCCTGCCCGCCGAGGGCAGCGCCCTCCTCGACGCACCCGACTCGGACCTCCTGCTCGTCGACGGCCGCCAGGATCTCGCCGGAGCCCGCGACCTGTGCCGGCTGATCCGCACAACCGGCACCGACGTCCCCGTCCTCCTGATCGTGACCGAGGGCGGCCTCGCCGTCGTCCACCACGACTGGGGCATGGACGACGTCGTCCTGCACACCTGCGGCCCGGCCGAGCTCGAGGCCCGGATCCGGCTGGCGATCGGGCGGCTCACCGCGGCCCGCGACGCCGCGGACCCCGACGCCCACCTGATCCGCTCCGGCGAGGTCGTCGTCGACGAGGCCACCTACACCGCGAAGGTCGGCAGCCGCACCCTCGACCTCACCTTCAAGGAGTTCGAGCTCCTCAAGTTCCTCGCCCAGCATCCCGGTCGGGTGTTCAGCCGCCAGCAGCTGCTGCAGGAGGTGTGGGGCTACGACTACTTCGGCGGCACCCGGACCGTCGACGTCCACGTCCGGCGGCTGCGCGCCAAGCTCGGCCCCGAGAACGAGACCCTGATCGGGACCGTCCGCAACGTCGGGTACCGGTTCGTGCTGCCCACCAAGGACACCGAGTCCGCTCCGGCCCCCGAGGTCGAGAACCACGGCGTCTGATCGCGCCATCCCACACCGTCGAGGCCACGGCGTGAACGCCGCACGAGAAGGCGTAGGGAGCGACGAAGGAGCGACCGGAGCCGACGAGGGCGGCGCTTCGCGTCGTGCCGATGTGTGGCCGCCACACGAACGGGCCCACCTGACCAAGCCAACCGCGTGCGCGGCAGCGCGGCGCGAGGAACGAGCGACGCGCTCGCGCCATCCCCTAGGGTTCGTGCCGTGAACGAGACCGGATGGCTCCCGACCCGGATCTTCATCCGGGGCGCATCGACGGCCGGCTGGACCAGCCCGATGAGCGGGCCGCGCAGTGACCTGGGGTTCCCGCGCGTCATCGAGCGCGAGCTGCTCGCGTCGGGACAGCCGACCGAGGTCCGCTCCGTCACGGTCGGCGGGATGCCGACGTCGACCGTCGTGCGCACCTGGGAACGAGACGTCGTCGGCTTCTCGCCCGATGTCGTCATCTACATGGTCGGCCACTACGAGACCCTGCACCTGATCTGGCCGAACTGGCTCGAGCGCCATGCCAATGCCTTCACCTGGCTGCCGCGACGCCTCTCGACGGCGTACCGGACCAAGGTGCTGCGGCCGCTGTGGCGCTCCCTGGTGCGTGCCCAGACGGCGCTGGACCGACGGCTCCCGCCTCGGTACGGCGAGCGCCGGGTCCGCAACGCGGTCGCCGACATCATGCGCGCCACCACCCGGGTCCGGGAGATCCAGAGTCCCCTCGTGATCCTCATGGAGACGCCGCTGCCGGGGACCTACGGCGTGCAGCTCTTCCCGGGGATGCCCCACCGGGTCGACCTCCTCAACCGGCTCCTCGCGGTGGCCGTCAAGGCGCGGGGCGACAGCGAGGTGCAGGTGTTCCCCACCAACGAGATCGTCTCGGCGGCGTACCCGGTCCGTGACGACGCGGTCCCCGACGGCTTCCACTTCTCCCCCGAGGCGCACGACCTGGTCGGCCGCGCGCTCACCGCCCGGATCCAGGAGTGGACCCGCACCCAGGCACACCTGCGTCAACCCGACTCGGCGCGCCCGCTACGGTCGGAAGGGTGACCTCGGAGCTCTCCCTGCTGACGGACGCGCCCGCCCTCGATGCGATCGGCCGGGTCCGCGACGCCAGCCGCGAGATCGACGGGACCGACCCGGTCGACGAGGCGGTGACCCTCCGACTCAAGCATCACGGGCTCGACGGCATCGGGGCCTGGGTGAGCGGCGACGGGTTCGCCCTGCGCCGCGGCACCGAGCTCGACCTCGTCGTCGCGCCGTCGGCCCGCGGCGGGGGGCTGGGCGCCGCCCTCGGCGCCCTGGCCGTCGCGGAGCCGGGGGCGCTGAGTGCCTGGTCGCACGGCGACCACCCGGCCGCGGGGGCGCTCGCCGCCCGCTGGGGGTTCGCCCGGACCCGCGAGCTGTGGGTGATGCGCCGGCCCGCCGCCGTACCGCTGCCGGCGGTGGAGCCGCCCGCCGGCGTCCGGATCCGCGGCTACGGCGACGGTGACGGCGCCGCGCTGCTCGCGGTCAACGCCGCCGCCTTCGCGCATCATCCCGAGCAGGGCGCACTGGACGCCGGCGGCCTGGCCGAGCGGATGGCCGAACCGTGGTTCGACCCCGCCGGCCTGCTCCTCGCCGTCGACGACGACGGCGTGCTGCTCGGCTTCCACTGGACCAAGCAGCACGACTCCTCGCTGGGCGAGGTGTACGTCGTCGGCGTCTCCCCCGCCGCCCAGGGCCGGGGACTGGGCCGGGTGCTCACCGTGGCCGGGCTGCACCATCTCGAGGCGCGCGGCGTGGCCGAGGTGCTGCTGTATGTCGAGTCGGACAACTCCCCCGCGCGACGGCTCTACGAGGATCTCGGCTTCCACCATGCGGCGGCCGACACCCACGTGCAGTACCAGCGCCCGGAACTCGCCCGTAACTCGGCGACCGCTGAGTAGATTTACCCACCATGAGCTCTGTCACCGACGGCGAGCCGGGTCCCGAGGACTCCCGGCTCGCTGAGGCGCGTCCCGGACGCGGCCGGGGACGGAGGGGACTCCTGCGGCGGCGTACCGACGACGGGCCGGTCGTCGGCGAGCTCGACGCCGACGACATCCAGGAGCTGCTGCGCCGCAGCAACACCTCGGTGCCGCCTGAGGAGGAGGCCGACGAGAGTCCCGTGGTCGCGGTCGACGAGCCCGTCGACGACATCGTGGCACGCGTCGGCAGTCGCACCGGGACGCTTCGTGCGGCCGAGGACGCGGACGGTGACGCAGACAATGGTGACGCAGACGATGACGCGGACGACGGCGACGAGTCGGCCGGGGACTCGGCTGCCGACGCCCTCACGGCCCCGACGAGCACCGACTGGGCCAGCGTCATCGACCGATCCCTGGGCCGGCCGTTGACGGAGATCGACCCACGGGAGTTCGAGGCCGGCTCGGCCGCGACCACCGACGACCCGACGCTGCGGGGCACGCTGACCGACCGGCTGGAGCGGATGCGCTCGGAGCCCGCCGGCGCCGTGGACGAAGCGAACGATCTGGACGACGCGAACGACCTGGACGACCCGGACGCGGCCGGCGAGCCGACTGCCGGGACCGCGGCCGAGGTGGACGCCGCGGCGGGAGCCGAGGCGGCAGGAGACGGCGCGGCGGAGCCGGGGCCGGACGCGCCCGACGCCGGCGACTGGTCGGCCATCATCGCCCGCGCCACGCAACGACCCTTCGGCGACTCGCTCGGGGTGATCGCCCCGGTCCCGGAGGTCGACCCGCTCACCGCGGAGGTCTGGCACGACGAGGGCGCTGGTACGGCCGACGCCTTCGACGCCCCGGCCCCGACGGAGGCGGAGATCGAGGCCGCGGCCGAGGGCGAGCAGCCGGTCGAGCAGCCGGTCGAGC
Source organism: Nocardioides sp. L-11A (assembly GCA_029961745.1). Classification (NCBI taxonomy): domain Bacteria; kingdom Bacillati; phylum Actinomycetota; class Actinomycetes; order Propionibacteriales; family Nocardioidaceae; genus Nocardioides; species Nocardioides sp. L-11A. The sequence goes on along the minus strand of CP124680.1, from coordinate 962,817 downwards.
AGGCGCCGCCCGCTCGACGGGTGAGCGACGAGGAGGCCGGTCAGCGGGTGATCGCGGCCGCCGTCGACGCCGGCTTCGCCGAGCCGACACCGGTACCCCAGCCCAAGGGCCTGGCCCGACTCCGCCGACGCCCCGGTGCGAGCGCGGCGCCGAAGCCTCAGGCCCGGCCCCGGCCGGAGGTCATCGAGCCCCCGCTGCTCGAGGAGCCGATCCCGAACATCACCGAGGGCACCGAGACGCCGCGCCGTCCGGAGGAGGTCCTGGCGCACGCCCGCGCCGAGATCGAGGCCGAGCTGGTCACGCCGACCGAGACCGACGGCACGGTGGCGGACGACGCCGCCGGCGTACCGGACAACGCGGAGGTCGTCGCCGCGCTCGCCGCCCGGCTGCGCCGCGACGCCGAGTTGGCCGCCGCCGAGCAGGCCGCCGAGCGACTCGCCGCCGAGGAGGCGGCCCAGCTCGCCAACGAAGCCCGCGCCGAGGCCGACCGCCTGGCTCAGGAGCAGGCCGAGACCGCTGCCCTGGCTCATCGGGCGCGGGCCGAGGCCGAGGAGCTCGCCCGCACCGAGGCCGCCGCCCGCGAGGCCGCGGAGCGGGCCGCCCGGGAGCGGGCCGAGCTCGCCGACGCCGAGTCCGCGCGGCGCGAGGAGGCCGAGCGGCACGCCGTCGAGCAGGCCGAGCGTGCCGCGGCCGCGCACGCCGCCCGGGAGGCCGCAGAGACCCGCGCGCAGGAGCAGGCCGAGCTGGTGAGCAGCGCCGCCGCGGCCCGGCAGGAGGCCGAATCGGCCGCCGAGTCGTACGCCGCCGCCGCTCGCCTGGCCCACGAAGAGCGCGCCGCCGCGGAGGAGCGGGCCCGCGTCATGGCCGAGGCGGCCGCCGTGAGTGCGGCCGAGCACGCCGAGTTCGCCCGTCGGATGCTCGAGGAGCGGGAGGCCGCCGAGCGCAGTTCCGCGGAGATCGCCCAGGCTCGGGCCCTGGCCGAAGAGGCCGCCCGCCAGCAGGCCGCCCTGGCCCAGGACGCGCACCGCGCCGCCGAGGCCGCCGAGGAGCGGGCCCGGCTGCTGGCCGAGCAGGCCGCCGCCAGCGCCCAGGAGCACGGCGCGCTGGCCCGCCAGGCCGTCGAGGAGCGGGCCGCGGCCGAACAGGCCGCCGCCGACCACGCCCGCCTCGCCCAGGAGGCCCACCAGGCCCGCGGCGCCGCGGAGCAGGCCGCCCTGGAGCAGGCCGAGATGGCGCGCCTCGCGCTCGAGACCGCCGAGGCCGCCGAACGCCGCGCCGTGGACGCCTCCGAGGCCCGCCGCCTCGCCGAGGAGGACGCCCGCCAGCAGCTCGAGCTCGCCGCCGAGGCGCACGCCAGTGCGGTCCAGGGCCTGCGCTCGGACCTGGTCCAGGCCGAGGAGCGCGCACTCGAGCACGCCCGGGCCCGCGAGGAGGCCGAGGCCCGCGCCGCCGAGCTCGCCCGCGAACGCGAGCGCGCTCTTGCCGACGCCGCCGCCCTCGCTCAGCAGGTGGCCCAGATCCAGGCCCAGCTGAGTACCGACGTCCCCGTCGCCGCCCCCGTCGCCGAGAGGTCCGTCCCCGAGAGGTCCGTCGCCGAGGAGTCCGTCCCCGAGGAGTCCATCCCCGAGGAGTCCCTCCCCGAGGAGTCCCTCCCCGAGGAGTCCGTCCCCGAGGAGTCCATCCCCGAGGAGTCCCTCCCCGAGGAGTCCCTCCCCGAGGAGTCCATCCCCGAGGAGTCCCTCCCCGAGGAGTCCCTCCCCGAGGAGTCCCTCCCCGAGGAGTCCGTCGCCATCTCCGTACCTGTCGACGATCAGCCGGAGCCCGAGCCGGAGCCCGAGCCGGAGCCCGAGCCGGAGCCCGAGCCGGAGCCCGAGCCGGAGCCCGAGCCCGAGCCGGAGCCGGTCGCCGCTCTCGAGCCCGCGCCGCTGGACGTCGAGGCCCTGGTCGAGGCCGAGCCGGCGTCGGACGTCCCACCGGTCGGCGATCTCGCCGCCCAGATGGCCCAGATCCGCGCCCGTCTCGCCGCCGAGGCCGCCCCTGCCCCCGTGGCGGAGCCCGAGGTCGACCTCGCCGTCACGACCGAGACCGGCGAGTCCGCGGCCGAGGACGCGCTCGACGCACCCGCCGGACGGACCCCCTCGTTGCTGGAGCAGTGGCGGGCGACGGCGAGCACGCCCGCCGAGACCGACGAGACCGAGGAGTTCCTCGACGACCTCGAGACGCTCGACGTCGCGGCGGAGGACGACGACGCCCTCGCCGCGGAGCTGATCGACGACGAGCCGGAGCCCGAGCCGGAGCCTGAACCCGAGCCGGAGCCCGAGCCTGAGCCTGAGCCCGAGCCCGAGCCTGGGCCGGAGGCCGAGCCTGCGACGCTGGTGCAGCCGGTCGTCGACGAGCCCGTGGTCGAGGAACCGGAGCCGGAGCCCGAGGCACTCCACCCCGAGCCCGAGCCCCAGCCCGAGCCCCAGCGCGAGCCTGAGCCCGCCCCTGTGGCCGCCGCGGTCGCCGCGCCAGGCCCGACGGTGAAGCGGGTGCCCTTCCACGCCAAGCGCGGCAGCGACAGTCTCGCCCCGCTGGCGATCCTGGGCGCGATCGGCCTGGCCGCGATGGTCGGCCGGATGGCGATCAAGGGCACCCTCGCCGACGACATCGCCTTCAGCGCGACCCTGACCGTGGTGGCCGCGATCCTGCTCGGCTACGCGCTCAAGGCCAGCAACTCCTCGCGCAGCGTCGCCATCGACGAGACCGGCGTCCTCAAGGTCACCCAGGGCGACACCAACAGCACCTTCGACCTGACCAGCCCGAACACCAAGATCGAGCAGACCGGTACGCCGGGCTCGAAGTCGTGGCGGGTCCTCATCCTGCGGCGCAGCATGTCGCCGGTCGTGATCGACGCCCGGATGGTCGACGCACCCATCTTCCTGGAGGCGCTGCGCCAGTGGCGTCAGGATCTGTGACCCGGAGCCGATGACCCAGCCCGACGTGGACCCGGTGGTCGCCCTCCGCCTGGAGCGCGACGACCTGGCCCGTCGGCTCACGGCGAGCCAGGACGAGGTCGTCCGGCTCGCCGCCGAGCTGGAGAGCGCTCGGGCGCAGGTCAGTGCGCTGCAGACGCAGGGCGGGGAGTCGCTGTCGCTGTTCGAGGGTGAGCCGGCCGCCGGTGACCGGCTGACCGGCGACGGCAGCGACCCCCGGGTGCTCTCGATGGTGCTCGGCGCGACGGCGATCGTGGCCGCGATGGTCGCGCTGCTGACCCTGGTCAACGGCAAGCTCGGTACGCCGTTCGGCGTGGTCATGGTGCTCATCGCGGTCGGCCTCGGCTGGGCCGCGGCGCGCACGCGCGTCGTACCCGTCGAGGTCAGCGTGGTGCGTGGCGTGGTCTACGTCGAGCAGGGCGAGTCCACCCACCGCTTCGACATCCGCAAGCCGGCCACGCGGGTCGAGATGGTCGGTCGCCCCGGCGACCCCGGCTGGGCGGTGCGCTTCCCCCGCCGGGGCCTGGACCCGTTCGTGATCGACGGCTCGATGGTCGACGCCGAGGCCTTCGTCCGGCAGCTGCGCGAACATCGTCCCGACCTCTGATGCCCGACCCGTCGCCGGGTCGAGGTCGCCTGCTCATCGACCCGTCGCATCTGAACGTCGTACAGACGCCGACCCGGCGCGTTTGAACGCGCCGGGTCGGCGCTTCTCAGACGTTCAGATGCGACGGGTCGGCTATCCCAGAGCAGCCCGGAGCCGGCCCGCGATCTCGCGCACGGCACCTCGGCTGCTCCGGCCGACGCCGACGATGTTCAAGAAGCCGTGGATCTGGTCGGCGTACCGGCGCAGCTCGACGTCCGCGCCGGCGTCGGCCATCCGTCGTGCGTACTGCTCGCCCTCGTCGCGCAGCGGGTCGAAGCCGGCCGTCACGACGTACGCCGGAGCGAGTCCGGGCGGCAGGTCGATGTCGAGCAGGTTCATCCGCTCGTCGGCCTGGTCCTCGGGGCGGGGCAGGTAGGTGTCGTTGAACGACGCGATCGACTCGGCGGTGAGGTAGAGCCCCTCGCCGAACAACCGGAGGCTGTCGGTGGCGCGATCGGCGTCGGTGCAGGGGTAGACCAGCAGCTGGAAGGCGAGCGGGAGGCCGGCACGGGCGGCGGTGATCGCGGTGTAGGCAGCGAGATTGCCGCCGGCGGAGTCGCCGGCGACGCCGATCCGGTCCGGGTCCACGCCGAGCTCGCCGTGGTGCTCGTGCACCCAGCGCAGCGCCGCCTCGGCGTCGTCGAAGGCGGCGGGGAAGGCGGCCTCGGGACCGACGCGGTACTCGACCGCCAGCACCCGTACGCCCGACCGCTCGGCGAGCACCCGGCACGGCGCGTCGTGGGAGGCGAGGTCGCCGTAGAGGAAGCCACCGCCGTGGAAGAACAGCAGCAGCCCCCGCCCGACCGGCGTGGACGGCTCGTAGAGGCGGGCCGGCAGGTCGGCCACGGCGAGGTCGCGGACGCTGCCGATCGCCGGCCGGCCGCCGGCGAGAGCGGCGTTCTCGCGCAGCGCCGTGCGTCCCTGGACGACGCCCCCGCCGGCGAGATCGCCCTTGCCGGCCAGGCGCTGCAGGGTCAGCATCATGCGCAGGTCGTCCGCGAGTGTCTGACCGTCCAGGACGAGGGGCCCGCCGGACAGCACCCGCTGCACCCGGGGCGGGAGTCCCATCACCGTCGTCAGCGCACGGGACTCGATCGCGGTTCGCATGCTCACGGGATTCAACATACTTCGGGTACGGCCGTCCCCGCAGGAGTCACCTGCCGTTCACCCGGAGGTGCCACACTCGCGAGCATGTCGACCGAGCAGCAGCCGACGTCCCTCCTGCCGGAGGCCGACACCGGCACCCTGAGCGCCGTGCCCGACGAGAGGGACGGCGCGCAGGAGTGCGGCTACGTCCCGGATCCCGCACTGGTGGAGGCGATCGAGTCGGTCGACAACAGGTTCGTCGACCGGGAGCTGTCCTGGCTCCGGTTCAACGAGCGCGTGCTCGAACTGGCCGAGGACACCGAGCTCCCGCTGCTCGAGCGGGCCCGGTTCCTGGCGATCTTCACCAGCAACCTCGACGAGTTCTTCATGGTCCGGGTGGCCGGTCTCAAGCGCCGGATCGCGACCGGTCTCGCCGTCCGCGCGGCCAGCGGCCTGATGCCGCTGGAGGTGCTCGAGGCGATCTGGCGCCGTTCGGCCGAGCTCAGTCAGCGCCACGCCCGGGTGTTCCACGACGACGTCATCCCGGCACTCAGCGCCGAGGGCATCGACCTGGTCCGGTGGGCCGACCTGGACCGCGACGAGCAGAAGGAGTGCAAGCGGCTCTTCAAGGACCGGATCTTCCCGGTCCTGACCCCGCTGGCCGTCGACCCGGCGCACCCCTTCCCCTACATCTCCGGCCTCTCGCTCAACCTCGCGGTCGTGCTGCGCAACCCCAAGACCGGCAAGGAGCTCTTCGCGCGGGTCAAGGTGCCCTCGAACTTCGACCGCTTCGTCGCGCTCGGCAACGCCCGCTTCGTACCGCTGGAGGACGTGATCGGCGCCCACCTCCGCCGATTGTTCCCCGGGATGGAGGTGCTGGAGGCGCACACCTTCCGGGTCACCCGCAACGAGGACCTCGAGGTCGAGGAGGACGACGCCGAGAACCTCCTCGCCGCCCTGGAGAAGGAGCTGCTGCGCCGCAAGTTCGGGCCGCCCGTGCGGCTCGAGGTCGAGGAGTCGATCGCGCCCTCGGTCCTGGAGCTGCTCGTCTCCGAGCTCGACATCAGCGAGAACGAGGTGTTCCGGCTGCCCGGGCCGCTCGACCTGCGCGGCCTGCACTCGATCGCCGACCTCCCGCGCGAGGATCTGAAGTACCCGTCCTTCGTGCCGAGTACCCACACCCGGCTGGCCGACTTCGAGTCCGCGGCCCCGGTCGACGTGTTCAAGGCACTGCGCCGCCGCGACGTACTCCTGCACCACCCCTACGACTCGTTCGCCACGTCGGTGCAGCGGTTCATCGAGCAGGCCGCGGCCGATCCGCACGTGCTGGCGATCAAGCAGACGCTGTACCGCACCTCCGGCGACTCGCCCATCATCGACGCCCTCATCGACGCGGCCGAGGCCGGCAAGCAGGTGCTGGTGCTGGTCGAGATCAAGGCCCGCTTCGACGAGCAGGCCAACATCCGCTGGGCCCGCAAGCTCGAGCAGGCCGGCTGCCACGTCGTGTACGGCCTGGTCGGCCTGAAGACCCACTGCAAGCTGGCGATGGTGGTGCGCGACGAGGGCGAGCAGGCGGGCGGGATCCGCCGCTACACCCACATCGGCACGGGCAACTACAACCCGAAGACCTCGCGGATGTACGAGGACCTCGGCCTCCTCACGACCGACGACGCGATCGGCGAGGACGTCGCCCACCTGTTCAACAACCTGTCCGGCTGGTCCCGCAAGGCGACCTACGAGCAGCTGCTCGTCGCGCCCGACTCGGTCCGCGCCGGCCTCATCGAGCAGATCCGCGCCGAGATCGACCACCACCGGGCCGGCCGCCCCGCCGGGATCCGGTTCAAGGCCAACTCGGTCGTCGACGAGGAGACCATCGACGCCCTCTACCTCGCCTCGTGCGAGGGGGTGCCCGTCGAGCTGCTGGTCCGCGGCATCTGCGCGCTGCGGCCCGGCGTACCCGGCCTGAGCGAGAACGTCCGGGTCCGCTCCGTCCTGGGCCGGTTCCTGGAGCACAGTCGGGTCTTCTCGTTCGAGGGCGGCGGCGAGCCGGTGACCTGGATCGGCTCGGCCGACCTCATGCACCGCAACCTCGACCGCCGCGTGGAGGTCCTGGTACGGCTGCCCGACGCCAGCCGCGACGAGGTACGCCGCCTCCTGGACCTCGCCTTCGCCCCGACCACCCAGGCGTGGGAGCTCGGCTCCGATGGCGAGTGGAAGCGCAACGACGGCACGGTCCACCTCCAAGAGACCCTCATCGAGCAGCAGCGCAAGCGCCGTACCGCCGGCTGAACGGCCTCTGACCTGCGACAACGTGGCCGCGTGCGCCGCGCCACAGGTGGGGAGTGCGCCCGCAGTTGCATTCACGCACTCGTGGTCCCCTAGCATGAGCGCGTTCGCCTCCGCCTCAACGGGAGTCCATGTGGGTCTACGTCTGCGTCCGGTCGATACCTCCTTCTACGACCTCTTCACCCAGTCGGCCCAGCACCTCGTGGGCGGCGCCGAGCTCCTCGCGGAGATGCTGTCCGAGTCCTCGGACAAAGGGTCCGTCGCCGAGCGGATGCGTGCCGCCGAGCACGCCGCCGACGAGACGACCCACGAGATCGTGAAGAAGGTCAACAGCACCTTCGTCACGCCCTTCGATCGCGAGGACATCTACGACCTCGGCTCCGGTCTCGACGACGTCATGGACATGATGGACGAGGCGGTCGACCTGATCCTGCTCTACGAGGTGCAGGTGGCGTTCCCCGCCGAGCTCTCCGAGCAGGTCGAGGTGCTCCAGCGCTGCGCCGAGCTGACCGCGGCCGCGATGCCGCGCCTGCAGTCGATGCAGTCGCTCGACGACTACTGGATCGAGATCAACCGGCTCGAGAACGCCGGCGACCGCAATCACCGGCGCACCCTCGCCAAGCTGTTCTCCGGGGAGTACCCGACCATCGAGGTGCTCAAGCTCAAGGACATCGTCGAGTCGCTCGAGAGCGCCATCGACGCGTTCGAGAAGGTCGCGAACATCGTCGAGCAGATCGCCGTCAAGGAAGGCTGACCGGTCCTCCCATGACCCTCACCCTGGCGATCGTCATCGCCGTGGTCGTCATCGCCTTGGCGTTCGACTACACCAACGGCTTCCACGACGCCGCGAACGCGATCGCGACCTCGGTCTCGACCCGCGCTCTCACGCCGCGGATCGCGCTCACGCTGGCCGCGCTGATGAACTTCATCGGCGCGCTCCTCGGACAGGAGGTCGCCAAGACGGTCGCGGACGTGATCACGATCGAGGACAAGAGCGGCACGCTGCTCGTCGGGGTGCACCACGGCCTCGTCATCGTGATGGCCGGCCTGCTCGGCGCGATCATCTGGAACATGATCACCTGGTACTTCGGGCTGCCGTCGTCCTCCTCGCACGCCCTCATCGGCGGCCTGGTCGGCGCGGCGATCGCCGGCGGGGTCAGCGTCAAGTGGGACACCATCGTGCAGAAGGTGCTCATCCCGATGGTCGTGTCGCCGCTGTTCGGCTTCTGCGCCGCCTTCGCGGTGATGACCGCCATCCTGTGGATCTTCCGCCGCAGCAACCCGCACCGGATCAACCGCGGCTTCCGCGGCATGCAGACCATCTCCGCCGCCGCCCTCGCGCTCGGCCACGGCCTGCAGGACGCCCAGAAGACGATGGGCGTCATCCTGCTGACCCTGGTGATCGCCTATCCCGGCGACTACAGCATCGACCACCTCCCCATCTGGGTCGTGCTGGCCGCCGCGGGCGCGATCTCCGCCGGCACGTACGCCGGCGGCTGGCGGATCATGCGCACGCTGGGCCGCAAGATCATCCACCTCGACCCGCCACGCGGCTTCGCTGCCGAATCGGTGGGCGCGGGCGTGCTCTACACGACGGCCTTCGTCTTCCACGCCCCGATCTCGACGACCCACACCATCACCTCCGCGGTGATGGGCGCCGGCGCGACGAAGCGGCTCTCCGCGGTCCGCTGGGGCATGGCCCGCACCATCCTGCTGGCCTGGGTCTCGACCTTCCCCGCCGCCGCGCTCGCCGCCTGGGGCTGCTACGAGATCCTCCGCCTCATCCTGCTCTGACCTCCTGGGCCGAGCGTGTCGACCATCGAAGGCTGCGCACAGACCCTCCGGGCCCATGCTCGCCCCCGATGCGCTGCGCGCGGCCGCCACGCTGCCGGCCGCTGACCTCCTGGGCCGAGCGTGTCGACCATCGAAGGCTGCGCACAGACCCTCCGGGCCCATGCTCGCCCCCGATGCGCTGCGCGCAGCCGCCACGCTGCCGGCCGCTGACCTCCTGGGCCGAGCGTGTCGACCATCGAAGGCTCGGGCGTTCAGCTCACGGTGAGCGAGTAGCCGCGTCCCCGGATCCGGCGTACGTCCGCGACGCCGCCCAGCCGCGTCCGCAGCCGGGTGACGTGCATGGCGATCGTGTTGCCGCCCGGCCGCTTGCCGTCGGTGCCCCACAGGGCGTCGCGCAGCTCGTCGTCGGTGACCACGCCGGGCGAGGCGAGCATCAGCGCTCGCAGCAGCTCGAACTCCTTGAGCGGCAGGTCCGCGATCCGCTCACCGTGGACCCGCACGCTGTATGCCGTCGCGTCGAGCGCGAGCGGCCCCACCTCGAGCCGGGCGTGCTCGGCGAGCGAGCGCGGTGCGTGGGTCAGCAGCTCCCACAGGTGCTGCGGCGCGTAGGGCCGCACGGCGACCGCGGAGGCGCCGGCGAGCATGAGGGCCCCCACGCCGTCCGTCCCGGCGTCCGCCGCGAGGCAGGACCCAGCGATGACGTACGGCGCCCCGTGCTGCCGGATCACGTCGACGAACTCCGCCGCCGGGATGCCCGGCGCCTCGGGGGTCACCACGACCGCGTGGGGATCGGTGCGCCCGAACTCCACGAGGCCGTCGAGGGTCGATCCGACCCAGGTCACATGCACGCCGCGCCCGGCCATCGCCTCCGCCAGCGCACCCCCGTCGTCGGTGGGGTCGACCACGAGGAGCTGTGCCCCCGAGGACTCGACCCAGCGGTGGAGGTAGGCGCGCACGGACTGGCGACGGACGTCGTGGCGTCCGTCCCGTGTGCCCATCGTTCTGCGGCGGCCCGGCTCAGCCGAAGCGACCGGAGATGTAGGCCTCGGTGGAGGGGTCGTCGGGGTTCGCGAACATCTTCTTGGTCGGGTTGAACTCGACCAGGTGCCCCGGCTCGCCGGTCGCCTTGAGGTTGAAGAAGCCGGTGTCGTCCGAGACCCGTGCCGCCTGCTGCATGTTGTGGGTGACGATCACGATCGTGAACTCGTCCTTGAGCTCGTGGATCAGGTCCTCGATCGCCGACGTCGAGATCGGGTCGAGCGCCGAGCAGGGCTCGTCCATGAGCAGGATCTGCGGCTCGACGGCGATCGCGCGGGCGATGCACAGGCGCTGCTGCTGGCCGCCGGAGAGGCCCATGCCCGGCTTGTTGAGCCGATCCTTGACCTCGTTCCACAGGTTGGCGCCGCGCAGCGACTTCTCGACGATGTCGTCGGCCGCCGACCTCTTCATCTTGCCGGCGTTGAGCTTGAGGCCCGCGAGGACGTTGTCGTAGATCGACATCGTCGGGAACGGGTTGGGGCGCTGGAAGACCATGCCGACCTGGCGGCGTACGGCGACCGGGTCGACGCCGGGCTCGTAGAGGTCCTGCCCGTCGACGACGATCTTGCCCTCGACCCGCGCGCCCGGGATCACCTCGTGCATCCGGTTGAGCGAGCGCAGGAAGGTGGACTTGCCGCATCCCGAGGGGCCGATGAACGCGGTCACCGCGCCGGCGCGGATCGTCATGTTGACGCCCTCCACCGCGAGGAAGTCGCCGTAGTAGATGTTGACGTCGGAGACGTCGATGCTCTTGGCCATGACTGTTTGCCTCTCAAACCCTGCGGGTCACTTGTTTCGGGGCGCGAAGATCTTGCCGACGATGCGTGCTGCGAGGTTGAGCACCATCACGATCACGATGAGGATGAAGGCGGCGCCCCAGGCGATCGCCTCGGCGGGGGCGTCGCCCCGCAGGTTCTGTCCGTAGATGAGGACCGGCAGGGTCGTCATCGCGCCGTCGAACAGGTTCATGTTGGTGCGGTCCGTGGCGCCGGCGATGAGCAGCAGCGGCGCGGTCTCGCCGATGACCCGGGAGGTCGCGAGGGTGACGCCGGTGAGGATGCCGCCGAGCGCGGTGGGCAGCACGATCCGCACGATCGTCTTCCACTTCGGCGTGCCGAGCGCGTACGACGCCTCGCGCAGGTCGTCGGGCACCAGCATCAGCATCTCCTCCGTGGCCCGCACCACGATGGGGATCATCAGCAGCGAGAGCGCCACCGATCCCCCGAACCCGGACACGTAGGCCGGGCCGAAGATCAGGGTGAACAGCGCGAAGGCGAACAGGCCGGCGACGATGGACGGGATGCCGGTCATCACGTCCACGAGGAAGGTGATCGCCTTGGCGAGCTTGTTGCCCTTGCCGTACTCGATCAGGTAGATCGCGGCCATCACGCCCACGGGGACCGAGATGATCGCGGCGCCGAGCGTGACCAGCAGGGTGCCGATGATCGCGTGGTAGACGCCGACCGGCTGGTCGATCTGCGTCTTGAAGAACGAGTAGCTGAGGAAGGTGCCGTCGATCCGGCCCGCTCCCTTGCTGACAACCCGCCAGATCAGCGAGACCAGCGGGACGACGGCGATGCCGAAGGACGTCCAGATCAGCCCGGTCATCAGCCGGTCGGTGGCGCCGCGGCGGCCCTCGATCACCAGCGACCAGACCGGCAGCGCGACCAGGTAGGCGACCGCGCCGAGGATGACGGCGCCCACGATGCCGAGACCGAGCACCAGCAGGAGGGCACCGAAGGCGACGGCGATCACGCCGACGATCGCGGGCGCCTGCCGCGGCAGCCGCGGCTGGACGAGCGGGATGTGGACCCGCGTCTGCACCTCTTCGAGGGTGGTCACTTCGCCATCCGCCTCTCACTGCGGCCCACGATCCAGCGGGCGAGGAAGTTGACCAGGAAGGTCATCAGGAAGAGCACCAGGCCCGTCGCGACGAGGACGTTGAGCAGGTCGGCGCTGCGCTCCTTGTACTTGAGCGCGATATTGGCGGCGATCGAGGTCGGGCTGGACGTGGCGATGATGTTCCAGGACAGGTCGAAGCCGACCGAGAGCACCATCGTGACGGCCATCGTCTCGCCGAGCGCCCGGCCGAGGCCGAGCATGACGGCGGAGACCATGCCGGAGCGGGCATAGGGGAAGACGGTCATCCGCACCATCTCCCAGCGCGTGGCGCCGAGGGCCAGCGCGGCCTCCTCGTGCAGCCGCGGCGTACGCGAGAAGACCTCACGGGTGATGGCGGTGATGATCGGGAGGATCATGATCGCGAGCACGATGCCGGCGGTCAGCACCGAGCGGCCGGCCGGGTTCGGCTCGCCGAACAGGTTGCCGACGATCGGGATCGGACCGATGTGCTCGTGCAGCCACACGTGCATCGGCACGAGCTTGTTGGCGAGGAAGAACGCGCCCCACAGGCCGTAGACGACCGAGGGGACGGCGGCGAGCAGGTCGATCACGTATGCCACCGGTGCCGCGATCCAGCGCGGCGCGTAGTGGCTGATGACCAGCGCGATGCCGAAGGACAGCGGGACCGCGATGATCAGCGCGATGATCGAGGCGGTGAACGTCCCGACGAGCAGCGGGAGGACGTAGCCGAGGAAGCTCTCGGCGTGGGGTCCGTAGACCTCCGCCGGCTTGGTGAAGCCGGACGCACCCTTGATCGCGAGGAAGATGAAGACGCCGGCCAGCGCGGCCAGGATGGTCAGGCCGGCCGCGAGAGCGCTGCCGGCGAAGATACGGTCGCCGACGCCGGCGCGGGCCCTTGCCCAGTTCGCGGAGGCCTCCTCGGCCTCGGCGGCGGGTGCTGTCACTGGTGTCACCTCATGCTCGGTGCTGCTCGGGGTGCTGCTCGGGGTGCTGCTCGGGTGGTGCCGGGGTGGCCGTGAGGGGTGAGGACGCGAACGCCGTCCTCACCCCTCACGTGGAGCTCACTGGGCGGTGATGCCCGCAACGATCTCCTGCGCCTGGGCGGCGGTCTCGGGCGCGAGCTTCGCGGAGCCGGCGAAGTCGGCCGCCTCGGCCTGGCCCTCGTCGGAGACGATGTAGCTCAGGTAGCCCTTGACGTTGTCCGCCTCGGCCTGGTCCTCGTAGGTCTCGCAGGCGATGAGGTAGGACAGCAGGATGACCGGGTAGGCGCCGGCCTCCGTGGTGTTGCGGTCGACGTCGACCGCGATGTCGGTGGCGTCGCGACCCTCGACGACCGGCGAGACCGCGACGGTCTTGGCGGCACCCTCGGGCGACGGGGCGACATACTCCTCGCCGACCTTGACCGAGACGACGTTCAGGTCGCCGGTCTGGCTGGCGTCGGCGTACCCGATCGCGCCGTCGACGTCGCCGATCTGCTTGACGACACCCGAGGTGCCCTCCGCGGAGAGACCGCCGGAGACCGGGAACGCGTCCTCTGCCTCGTAGCCCCAGTCGGACGAGGCGACCTTGCCGAGGTAGTCGGTGAAGTTCTTGGTCGTGCCCGAGTCGTCGGCGCGGTGGACCGGCGAGATCTTCAGGTCGGGGAGGGTGGCGTCCGGGTTCTGGTCGGCGATCGCCTTGTCGTTCCAGTTGGTGATCTTGCCGTCGAAGATCTTCGCGATGGTCGAGGCGTCGAGGTTGACGGTGTCGACGTCGGGGACGTTGAACGCGATCGCGATCGAGGAGATGTACGCCGGGACCTCGATGACGTTGCCGCTGCAGCGCTCCTTGGCCGCGTCGAGCTCCTCGTCGGCGATGTAGGAGTCGGAGCCCGCGAAGGACAGGGCGCCGCTGGTGAACTGGCTGCGGCCGTCGGTCGAGCCGAGCAGCGCGTAGTCGATGGTGAGGCCGTCGTTCTGACCCTGGAACGCGGTCTTCCACGCCTCCTGGGCCTTCTCCTGCGACGTCGCGCCGCCACCCTTCAGGTTGCCGCTGAGGCCGCTGGCGGAGTCACCGTTGTCGCTGCCGCCGTCCTCGTTGGACGCGCCGCAGGCGCTCATCAGCAGGGCCAGCGCAGCGATACCGGGCACCGCGGTGCGGCGGATGGACTTGAGGTTCAAGGAACTCGCCTCTCGGAGGTGAGGGGCATCGGTTCCCGCCCCTCGATACGTAGTAGGACGATCGTGAAGTTAGGCAGCGTCGGTAACACAACTCCCCGACCGATCTGAACGAACGGTGAACAGTGGCGGTCGGGGCGGGGACACCCCGTGGCGGCGGTCACCCGCTCCGTTGAGTTGCCCCGAACCAGCCGTTGAGTTGCCCCGAACTCACCGTTGAGTTCGCGGCAACTCAACGGTGAGTTCGCGACAACTCAACGGTGAGGATGGGGCAACTCAACGAGGACGGTGACGCTCGAGCGCAACCACGCGGCTCTTGCGCACGTGGAGGACGAGCACCTCGGCGGGGGCCAGTCCGGACTCGGGGTCGAGTTCGATCCCCGCGGCGTCGTACACGAGGGGCAGGACGGGGCGGTGGGTGCACAGCACGCTCCCGTTCTCGGTGTCGAACAGGTCCTCGACGACCTTCGCCACCGCCTTCGGCGTGGCGTGCTCCTCGCTCAGCCGCGGGCGCAGGTCGAGCGGGAAGCCCGCGGTCTCGGCGTACGGGCGCACGGTCTGCACGCAGCGGGTGCTGGTGGACGTGACGATGCGGGTGACGTCGTAGGCCGCCAGGAGCGGCACCAGCCGGTCCGCCTCGGTCTCGCCGACCTGGAGCAGCGTGCGCCCGGCGTCCGCGCCGCGCCAGGCGCTGCGCGAGCGGGCCCGGGCATGGCGCAGGACGACGACTGCGTGGGTACGTCGACGCACCCGGAGCGCCGCGGCGAGCGTCTCCCGGTCGTGGTCGTAGCTGAGGCGGGCCGGAGCCTCGTCGACCGGCACCCAGGCGACGGCGTCGATCTCGTCGTTGGGCCGGTACGCCGACACGTCGTCGTCGCCGACGACACGACCGGTCCAGTAGTGGACGGTCTTCATCCGCCGACCGACGGGGTAGCGCTGCGACAGCAGGGGCGGGCCGAGGCGGACGTGGACGCCGGTCTCCTCGGCGACCTCGCGGACCGCGGCCGCGGTGGGGTGCTCTCCACGGTCGAGCTTGCCCTTCGGGAACGACCAGTCGTCGTACTTCGGGCGGTGCACGAGGAGCACCTCGCGTCCGGGACGGAACACGACCACGCCGGCAGCGAGGATGTCGGGCACGGGCCCAGACTAGGGCCCCGCCCTTAGGGTACGGGCATGCGTCGCCGCCGGATCGTGCTCCTGCTCGTCGCGACACTCGTGATCTCCGCTGCCGTCGTCGTGGTCTGGCGACTGCGCTCGGAGGACCGCTCCCGGTTCGCCGACGCGCTCACGCTCGCGCCGACCACGGCCGCGCGGCTCAGCTGGACCGACTGGGCCGGTGTCCGGGAGGAACTGGAGGCCGACCTGTCGTCGACGTCCACCGGCACCGAGGTGGAGGACTTCCTCCGGGACGCCTTCGACCACGACCTGTCCTCGACCACGGCCCTCGACGCGTCGGCGCCGACGATCCAGGACGAGATCGGCCTCTCCCCCGCCACCCTCGAGTGGGAGCTGTTCACCCAGGGCGCGGACGGCGCACTGGTGCTGATGGGCCTTCCCGACGAATTCGACGTGGCCGGGCTGCGGGAACGGCTGCGCGCGATCGGCTTCGCGGAGCCCGACGACGCCGACGGCGTGTGGCGCGGCGGGGTCGACCTGCTCGAGGGGCTCGGCGGACCGGTCACCCCCGAGCTCGCGGCTGTCGCGATCGACGAGGACGCCGGGGTCGTGGCCGGCAGCGACGACCCGGACTTCCTCGAACAGCGCGGCGACCTGGCGCGTGGCTTCACCGACGATGGGGTCAGCGACGTCGTCGAGGCCGTCGGACCGGCCCTGAGCGCCTCCGTCGCGACCGGGGACCAGGCCTGCTCGGCGCTCGCGATGACGGATGCCGATCCGGCCGACCGGACCCGGGCTACCGAGCTGGTCGAGCAGGCCGGCGGCGTGCACCCGCTGACCGGGTTCGCGATCGCGGCCCAGCCGGGCGGCGACATCCGGGTCGCGATGGCCTTCGAGAAGGACGACCATGCCCGAGCGGACGCCGACAGCCGCTCCCGCCTGGCCGCGGGGCCGGCCCCGGGACAGGGCGGCACCTTCCCCGAGCGGTTCGCGCTCGGCAGGGTCGTCGCGTCCGGGCGCGTGCTCACCATGGCGATGACGCCGGTCGAGGGCACCTTCGTGCTCTCCGACCTCAGCCACGGGCCGGTGCTGTTCGCGACCTGCTGACCATCGCGCGGCAGCGTGGCGTCCACGCGGCGTGTGGCCGCCGGGACAACTCCATCCGCTCACTACCCGACGGCATGCGCGGCAGCGTGGCGTCCGCGCGGCGTGTGGCCGCCAGCACGGCCTCGCCCGCTCCTACTCGACCGCGTGCGCGGCAGCGTGGCGCACGGCGGCGAAGCCGCATCGTGCGACGCCCGCGGGGCTGAGCTTGCGAGGCCCCGGGCGGCGAGCACGATCTGCGACACGCTCGTGCAGACAAAAACTAATGCAGTACGCCGAGGATCCGGTCGATCTCCTCGACCGAGAGCCGGTCGTCGCTGGCGCTGGCGGCGATGATCAGGTTGGTGGTCAGCTCGACCTCCGTGAGGAGCTCGCCGTCCTCGAGGGTGACGTCGAACTGATCGGCCATCCTTCCCCTCCTCGAGCCGAGCCCAGCGCGGTCTTCCGACACCATGATCCCCCGCCGCGACCTCGGCAAACCCAAAAATTGCGGAAAAGTTCGGCGGGGCGAAAACCGTCGTGGGGCCCCGCCGACCGGCGGGGCCCCACGGGGGATGAGGTGTCCTCGGAACGGGTCAGAGAGGACGGACGTTCTCGGCCTGCGGGCCCTTCGGGCCCTGGGTGACGTCGAACTCGACCTTCTGGTTGTCCTCCAGGGACTTGTAGCCCTGGGACTGGATCGCCGAGTAGTGGACGAAGACGTCGTCGCCGCCACCCTCCTGCTCGATGAAGCCGAAGCCCTTCTCGGCGCTGAACCACTTGACGGTGCCCTGAGCCATAGTGCTCGTTACTCCTCGTATCGGGGCGAGAGCCGCCACCTCGACGGCCCGCAGCGGCTGCGATGACGCGTCGCTCCGACCGTGATGGGGCCACCACAAACCAGACACGCCGTCGGCCACAGACTCCGCAGGCGTTCACCTTCGAGAACTGCAGTCGCTGCGACGTCGACCCTACCAATCCGCGGCCGCAGCGGAACCTCTCGAGCGCAACGAACTTCGGTCCGCCCATGAAGGTTCCGCAACACACATGTGACGGTCCGGAAAACCGCTCGGGCAGGCTCACCCGAGCCGGTCGACGTAGGCGAGGACGCGGTTGAACAGCGCCGTCACGCCCGGTGGAGTCGGCGGCCGCGGCGCCGGTGGCTCGGCGAGCTCGTCGAGCAACGACCTCGCCTCGCCCGACCCGCCCGCGGCGGCCACCGAGGCCGCGACCCGGGCCGCGTCGCGCACGGCGGAGGGGTCCACGGTCCACAGTGTCTCGAAGATCCGTTGCCGGTCCGGTGTCGCGGCCTGTCCGGGCAGCTCCCATGCCGACAGGCACGCCGTCGAGTCCGGGGCGTCGCAGACCACGGCCCACTCCCGGCGCATGGGCGCGTCGGGGGCGAGGTCGACCCGGACCGGCCCCGGACGCGTCCGCGCGCCGGGATCCCACTGGTCGGCGAGGACGACCGCCGAGCGTGCGACGCGGGCGAGCTCTGACCACCGCGCCGCCGACACGTCGTAGAACCTGCCGCGCTGGAAGGCGCCGAAGAGGACCGGACGGTCGGCGACGGCACAGCACTCGTCCTCGATCGCCCAGGACAGGGCGATGAGCGTGGACTTGCGCAGACGGTGGACCGCCAGGGCGGGGTGGCGCCGGCGGAGCTCGGCGAAGACCGACGGGCTGTCCGGGACCGCACTGCCCGCCACCTCGGCGATCGCCACCTCCAGCCGGACCCCCGCGGTCTTGCGGCGCAGCACCTGCCGTACGAGATCGACGTCGGCCTCGGTGTAGCGCCGGTGGCCGCTGATCAGCCGGCGCGCGACGGGGAACCCGTGGCGGGACTCCCACATCCGCACCACGGCGGGGCTCACCCCCGCCCTGCGGGCCAGCTCACCGATGGTGAGCGTGCTGGCGTCCTCGTCGACCTCGACCACGACCGGGGGTTGCGCGACGCCGGTGCCCTGGTCCATGCTCATAGTCTAATCTTAAACAGATCGTTGAAGATCTTGTGTAACTTCGGGGAGGTCCCATGAGCAGGACGGCAACAACGCCGCGACCGCACGTCGGTGCGGCGCCCACGGACCCGGGTGACCGCACCGCCGTACCCGACGCGGAGCTGCGCCGCCTGCTCACCCGCGCGGCGACCGGCGACGTCGACGCCTTCCTGGCCTTCTACGACGCGACCTGTGGCGTCACCTGGCGGCTCGAGCTGTGCCGGCACGGCGACCGCGAGCAGGCGCGGGACGCCACGATGCTCCGCTACGCCGACGCCTGGCGCTCCGCCGCCGCCCAGGCCGGGTCGGGGCTCACCGCGCGGGCGTGGCTGCTCAGCCTCTCCCCCGAACTGCTGCCCCCCGCGCGCGGTGCCGCGATGGCCCGGGTCAGCGGGTGAGCCGCCCCCTCCTCGTCGCCGGCGGCACCGGGTTCGTCGGCCGTCGGCTCGTCGCCGCCCTGGTCGAGCAGGGACGCCCGGTCCGCGTGATGACCCGCCATCCGGACCGGTACGACGGACCGGGGACCCCCGTCCGCGGAGACGTCGCCGACCCGGCGTCGCTCGTCGCACCACTGCGCGGCTGCGGCGCGGCCTACTACCTCGTGCACTCCCTGGACAGCGCGGACTTCGAGGCGCGCGACGCCCGGGCCGCCGAGGCCTTCGGTACCGCGGCGGCGCGGGCCGGGCTGGACCAGGTTGTCTACCTCGGCGGCCTGGGCAAGGACGGCGACGACCTCTCGCCCCATCTGCGCAGTCGCCGCGAGGTGGAGGCACGCCTCGCCGCCGGCGGCGTACCCGTCACCGTCCTGCGCGCCGGCATCGTGGTCGGCCACGGGGGCATCTCGTGGGAGATCACGCGCCAGCTGGTGGAGCACCTCCCCGCGATGGTGACGCCGCGGTGGGTACGGACCCGCACCCAACCGATCGCCGTCGCCGACGTCGTGCGCTACCTGGTCGGCGTCCTCGAGCATCCTGCTGCCCGGAGCCGCGTCTTCGAGATCGGTGGACCCGACGTCCTGGAGTACGCCGAGATGCTCGAACGGGTCGCGGCCGTCGAGGGGAGACGGCTCCCGATCGTGCCCGTTCCCCTGCTGACGCCGGGACTGTCCTCGCGCTGGCTGGCGCTGGTCACCGATGTCGACGTCCGGTCCGGTCGCCACCTGGTCGACTCGATGGTCAACGAGGTCGTCGTCACCGAGTCCGGCATCCGCGAGGTGGTCCCCTTCGAGCCGATGGCCTACGACGACGCGGTGCGGGTCGCCCTGATGGAGCGCGCGGGCGGTCGATGAGTCCCCGGAACCGGCTGGACCGGCTGCTGCCCAGGCCGCTGTCGCACGTCGTGGTCACCGAGGTCGCCGCGACCCCGGCCGAGCATCGCCGCCGACGACGAGTGGTGGCGACCACCGCCGTGGCCGGCGCGGGCCTGCTCGGCGCCTCGCTCTCCACCGCCCCGGGATCACGCGAGTTCTACCTCTCGACCGCCGCGGTCGCGGGAGTGTGGAGCGTCGGCGGGTTGGCCTCCGGACCGCTCCACCTGGGCT
The DNA here is from genome assembly GCA_029961745.1 of Nocardioides sp. L-11A. Classification (NCBI taxonomy): domain Bacteria; kingdom Bacillati; phylum Actinomycetota; class Actinomycetes; order Propionibacteriales; family Nocardioidaceae; genus Nocardioides; species Nocardioides sp. L-11A. Next base: position 943,237 of record CP124680.1, on the reverse strand, counting down.
GGATCGAGAACCGGGACGCGACGCTGCGCCGCCCGATCCTCACCCCCGTGGCCACCGGCGTGGCGGCCTTCGGCGTGTTCTACGCCGGGGCGCTGCTGACCCGGCGGGTCCCGCTCCTCGGTGACGCGGTGGCGCGGGTGCTGCGCTTCGCACACGAGGGGGAGGACCGGAGGGTGCTGGCCACCACGCTCGCCAACGGGGTCGGCGAGGAGATCTTCTTCCGCGGCGCACTGTATGCAGCCCTCGGAGGGAGGAACCCGGTCGCGCGGTCGACAGCGGTGTACACGCTTGCCACCGCCACCACCCGCAACCCCGCCCTCGTCCTCGCGGCGGGCGTCATGGGCACCCTGTTCGGCCTCCAGCGTCGCGCCTCGGGCGGCCTCCAGGCCCCGCTGATCACCCATACGGTCTGGTCGGCGCTGATGGTGCGCTACCTGCCGCCGTTGTTCCGCGGTGCGTCACGCGCCCGGGCGATCGCGACCGCACCCGGGCCGACCACTAGGCTCGCCCCGGGCCGTTAGCTCAGTTGGTAGAGCACCGGACTTTTAATCCGAGTGTCGCGGGTTCGAGCCCCGCACGGCCTACTCCGAGCGCTCTACTCCGAGCGCTGCGCCTGCCGCCGCGCGCAGTCGGCGCACAGTCCGACCAGTTCGACGGTGTGGCTGACCTCGGTGAATCCGTGCTCGTCGGCGATGGCCCGCGCCCACCGCTCCACGGCGGAGCCGGTGATCTCGACGGTGCGACCGCAGGAGCGGCAGACCAGGTGGTGGTGGTGCGAGTCGCTGCACTGCCGGTACGTCGCCTCGCCGGCCGGATTGTGGCGGACGTCGACGTCGCCGGCCTCGGCCATGGCCTGGAGCGTCCGGTAGACCGTGGCGAGGCCGACCTTGTCGCCGGTGCGCCGAAGACTGTCGTGGATCTCCTGCGCGCTCTGGAAGTCGGCCGCCTGGGCCAGGGCATCGGTGATCGCCCGGCGCTGCCGGGTCGGCCGGAGCACGGCGGGGCGGGTGTCGGTCACCGGACCTCCTGAGGACAGGGCCATCGGACTGGGAATCGCTCTCAATCTACCGTCCGGGCGGGAAGGACCACGCGGGCCTGGTCCGTTGGGACTACCCGGACGGGACCACCGGACCGGCGACGGTCCGGTCCGGTGCGGAGTAGCCTGAGCGGCGGAGAGGGAACAGAGAGGACTCGCTCGTGGGGAGCAATGACGAGTTCGGTCCGGACACGGAGAGCATCCGCGCCTGGCTGAACAAGCGGGCCACCTATGCGCGCGACGCCCGGGTCGTCGGTGCGCCCCGCGGCGGTGGCCTCGCCCCGGCCGCCTCCCCCGCTCCACGCCGGACCGACGCCACCCGAGCCGACTCCACCCGAGCCGACTCCACCCGAGCAGGCCGCACGGTCCTCGAGGCGCTCGGCGTCGAAACGCCGCCCGAGCCGCCGCCCCGGATCGCCCAGGCCGGCGGTCTGGACAGCACCGATCTCGGCCGGTCCGTGGTCGAGGCGCTGCGCGCCGACCTGCCGCGGAGGCCGAAGCCGCCGCGCGCGGCCCCCGCGGAGCCGGAAGCGGACCCGGAAGCGGACCCGACGACACCGGCACAGGCACCGGAGGCGACGGCGCCCGCGACCGACCCGGTCCGGCCGGCGCCCCCGCCCCGGGTGCGCGCGGTACCCGAGGTCACCCACGGCCGCTGGACCGAGCCCGAGGACAACCTGACCGCGCTCAACGCCAGCACCGACGCCCAGTTCCCGGTCCGCGGCGGGATCCGCCGGGCGCTCTCCTGGGTACTGCTCACGGTCCTCGCGGCGACCGGCGCGGCGTCGTACGCCGCGGTGCGGGAGCCGACATCGGCGACCGTCGGGGCGGCGGGCATCCTCGGCTTCCTGCTGCTCGTGGTCTGGGCGGTGCGCGCCGGGTGCACGACCACCGAGCTCGCCATCCGGCGCGGCCAGCTCAGCATCCGGCGCAACGGGCAGACCGAGATCGTCGACGTGGCCAGCCCGTACACGCCGATCGCGATCGTGGGCGAGCCGAGCGAGCGCCGCTGGACCGTGCTGATCGAGCGGGAGGGCCTGCCCCTGGTGGTGATCACCCGGTCGATGGTCGACCCGCACTGGTTCACCACCGTGCTCTACCGCCTCCGCCCCGGCCTGCGGCCCACGCCCGCCGACGAGGTCGAGGGCGCGGATGCCGGCGCGACGCTGGACGACCCGGTCAGCCGGCCGTAGGGATCCAGAAGCGCAGTCGACCGGCGCGCTCGTCCTCGAGCCGACCGCCGCCGGCCTCGATCGTGCGGCGCGAGGCCTCGTTGTCGTGGTCGCAGGTGACCAGCACCCGTTCGATCCCGAGCCGACCCGCCGCCTGGACGCCGAGCGCGAGCGCACGCACGGCATGGCCGCGCCGGCGGGCGCCCGGCCGCACGGAGTAGCCGATGTGACCGCCCTGCTCCAAGAGCCACGCGTTGAGCGTGTGGCGCAGGTGCAGGAAGCCGACCAGGTCGTCGTCGGCCGCGCCGGCGTCGGCCGCGATCCAGAAGTACGTCGACGCGACCCGGGTGCCGTCGAGGTCGGCGGTCGAGGTGGCCTCGGTCATGGTCACGAACGCCGCGCAGCCCGCGCGGGTGGGCACCGGGTCGCCGTCGAGGTTCCAGTACCCCGAGCCGTGCATCTCGCCCGGTCCGTCGAAGTCCGCCACCATCGCGGCCCAGGACTGCCAGCGGGAGAGGTCGGGATCGACGAGCGCGGTCATGGTCCCATCCCATCACTGCCGGTCAACGGGGTTTGCCCGCGCCCGAAACGAGAACGTGTTCTACTCTGACGGACATGAACTGGCACCTCCCCGACACCGACGAGACGCCGGCGGACGAGATCGCGCGTCAGGCGGCCGCGTGGGGACCCCTCGCCGCGGCCGCGCGCGAGCTGGTCGACCTGTGCGTGATGTCGGACGTCGACGAGGACGAGGTGCGCGCCGCGCAGGCCGACGTCGAGGCGGCGGTCGCCCGCCTGCGGAAGGTGCGACGCGTCCGGACCCTCGGCGAGGAGAACCTGACCGGCGGGCGACGCCGGCCCTGGGGCAACCCGGTCATCGGGCTGCGCAACCCGATCGCACCGCCGCTGGAGGTCATCAGCGACCCGACCGGCCGGGCGACGACGGAGTTCCACTGCGGCGCGGCGTACGAGGGGCCTCCGGGTCTGGTCCACGGCGGGGTGGTGTCGCTGCTCCTCGACCAGATCCTCGGGCATGCCGTGGGGGCCGCGGGCCGGCCGGGGATGACCGGCACCCTGACGATCGTCTACCGGCGGGGCACGCCGCTGGGCGACCTGCGCGCCGAGGCCTGGATCGATCGCGAGGAGGGCGTGAAGACCTGGGCCCGAGCGCACCTGATCGGTCCGGACGGCGTCACCGCCGAGGCTGAGGGCGTGTTCATCCTGCCCCGCGCGATCCGCGAACGAGGCGCCTGAGATGCGGACTTGTCGGGCATTTCCGGCACTTGTCGGGCGTTGCAACGCACGACAAGTGCCGGAATCGCCGGTCGACCGGCGATTCCTGCAGCCGGCTCAGCCGACCTTGACGCCCCGCTTGTTCTCGTCGCTCAGCCGCGCCTCCTCGGCCGCCTGGGCCTCGAGCTCGGCGCGGCGCTGCGCCTCGTCGTACTCGCCGGGCTGGGAGACCAGGTCGGTGGCGCCGCGGGCCAGGCGCTGGAGCGCCACCCGGGCGAAGATCTGCTGCTCCGTCGAGGTCCGCTCCGAGCGGCCCCGGCCCAGGAAGGAGACCGCCCAGCGCAGCACGGCGGTCACCCGGTTCTTGAAGCCGGTGAGGTAGAACAGATGCACCACCAGCCACATCAGCCACGCGAGGATGCCGGTGATCCGGAGCTGACCGACCATCGCGACGGCCCGGAAGCGGCTGATGATGGCCATCGAGCCCTTGTCGAAGTACTTGAACGGCGGCTGGGCGGGCTTGCCGTCGAGGCGGCCCTCGATCTCCTTGGCGGCGTACTTCGCCCCCTGGATCGCGACCTGCGCGACACCCGGGAGGTTGTCGAGCGAGATCATGTCGCCGACCACGAACACCTCGGGGTAGCCCGGGAGGGTGAGGTCGGGGTTGACCGAGATCCGGCCGGCGCGGTCCAGCGGCGCGCCGGTCTGGGCGGAGAGCTGCTTGCCGAGCGGGTTGGCCTGGACGCCGGCGGCCCAGACCTTGGCGACCGCCTCGATCCGCTCCTCGCTGCCGTCCTTGTACTTCACCGTGAGGCCGCGCTCGTCGACCTGCGAGACCAGCGCGCCGAGCATGACCTCGACGCCGAGCTTCTCCAGCTTCTCCTGGGTCCACTTGCCGAGCTTGGCGCCGAACGGCGGCAGCACCTGCGGCGCGGCGTCGACGAGGATCACGCGGGCGTGGCGGGTCGAGATCGCCCGGAAGTCGCGGGTCAGCGTGCGGTGGGCCAGCTCGGCGATCTGGCCGGCCATCTCCACGCCGGTCGGGCCGGCGCCCACGACCACGAAGGTCAGCAGGTGGTCGACGTTCTCCCCGCGGGAGGCGCCGAGCTCGGCCATCTCGAAGGCGCCGAAGATCCGGCCGCGCAGCTCGAGGGCGTCATCGATGCTCTTCATGCCGGGGGCGAACTCGGCGAAGTGGTCGTTGCCGAAGTAGGACTGGCCCGCGCCGGCGGCGACGATGAGCGAGTCGTACGGCGTCACGATCTCGCGCCCCAGGACGTGCGAGGTGATCTGGCGGCTCTCGAGGTCGATCGTGGTGACCTCGCCGAGCAGCACCTGGGCGTTCTTCTGGTTCGCCAGGACCTCGCGGGTGGGCGGTGCGATCTCACCCTCGGAGAGGATGCCGGTCGCCACCTGGTAGAGCAGCGGCTGGAAGAGGTGGTGGGTCGTCTTCGCGATCATGGTGACGTCGACGTCGGCCTTGCGCAGCTGCTTGGTGCCGAAGAGGCCACCGAAGCCGGAGCCGATGACGACGACCTGGTGACGGTCGGAACGCGGGACGATGATGCGGTCGGGCAGGTCGGGCTGAGTATCGCCTGCTGCCATGGCTTCCTCCTGGGCACCTCGGATGACGACACGATGACGTCCTCGGGTCTCATTCTTCCGCTTCGGCCGCACGACCCCCAACCCGACGTCAAGGTCTGCTCGGTCACACGCGGGTCGGACCGTCACCCAACAACCCGGAGGAGGTTGGTTTAGTGGTGTCCCGGGCGGGGTATCGCACCCGGGATCCCCACCTCCATCGACCGGACGAGACCCCGGAAGGTTCCTCCGTGCAGCACCGGCAGACCCTGGACCTGGCCCCCGGGCCACGGATCGTGCACGACGCACGACGCTGGGTGGTCCAGACCTGCGGTCAGCTGGGTCGCGAGGACCTCGCCGACTGCGCCGAGCTCGCCGTCTCCGAGCTGGTCACCAACGCGGTCCTGCACGGCACCGCCCCGGTCCGGCTCCAGGTGCGGGGCACCGCCGAGCACCCCCGGTTCGAGGTGCACGACGCCTCCGTCATCCCGCCGCAGCCCTCGACCCAGGCGAGCGGCTTCGACATCGACGCCTTCGACCTCGACGCCTTCGACGAGCTCGACGAGGAGCAGCTCGCCGCGCTGACGACCGTCGGCCGTGGCCTCGACATCGTCTCGCGGGCCTCGGTGGCCTGGGGGGCCGAGATCGACGAGGACGGCAAGGCCGTGTGGTTCGAGCCGGCGCCCGAACTGTCCGAGACCGAGGGCGCGCCCTACCAGCAGACCCACAGCATGCCGTCCCTCCAGGCCGATCACACCCGGGTGGGCGAGGTCGGCGTCCAGATCAACGGGGTCCCGATCGGGGCCTTCGGGCGCTTCCAGCGCCACTACCGCGACCTGCGCCGCGAGATCCGGCTGCTCGCCCTCGCCCACGAGGACGACTACCCCCTGGCCAAGGTGCTCTCCGAGCACTTCGACGCCCTGGAGCGTCCGCTGCGCGCCAACATGGGCCGCGAGCAGGTCGACAAGGCGTACGCCGACGGCCGCGCGACGATCGACCTGCGGCTGCGGATGCCGCGGGAGACCGCCCGGCAGATCGGCGGCCTGATCGACCTCCTCGACGCGGCTGACGAGTTCTCCCGCGCCCAGCGGCTGCTGACCGCGCCCCGTACCCCCGAGCAGCGGTCCTTCCAGATCTGGTTCCTCGGCGAGTTCCGCCGCCAGGCCGTCGGCGCCCCGCCGGTCGCCTGGCAGGGCAGTGGCAACGGCTCCGGAGCGCGCCCTAGTCTCCAGGCATGACGCCTGCCCTCCACCCGCGGCTGCTGCTGGCCGTGGCGGCGGGGGGTGCGCTCGGCGCGGTCGCCCGGTACGCCGCGACCGAGCTGGTCGCCGACGGCAGCGGCTTCCCCTGGACGACGTTCGCCGTCAACGTCTCGGGATCGACCCTGCTCGCCGCCCTGCTGCTGCTCCCCCTCGCCCGCCGCTCGGCGGTCTGGGCGGCGGCGCTGGGCCCCGGCGTGCTCGGCGGCTACACGACCTTCTCCGCCACGTCCGAGCAGGCGCGGGCGCTGCTCGCCGACGGCCGGGCCGGTCTCGCGCTCGCCTATGTCGCCGGCACCCTGATCGCCTGCCTGGTGGCGGTCAACCTGGTCGGCCTGCTGGCGCCGCCGCTGCCTGCGGAGGACGAGCTGTGAGCGCGCGATGAACGTCCTCCTCGTCGCGCTCGGCGCCGCCGTCGGCGCGCCCCTGCGCTACGCGCTGGGCCAGCGCTTCGACGGCCTCTGGCACCGCGGCACACTCGCCGCGAACACCATCGCGAGTCTGGTGCTGGGCGCCTGCGCAGGGTGGTCGGTCGGCGGCTCCACCCTGGCCCTGGTCGGGACGGGCTTCTGCGGCGGGCTGTCGACGTACTCCTCGCTCGCCGTGCAGGCACGCGACCTCGGCCCGCGGCGCGGCGCGGCGTACGCCGGCGTCACCATCGTGCTCGGACTGGCGGCCTGCGCGGCGGGATTCCGGGCGACCGGGGGCTAGGACGTGACCAGGGACTCCTCGGCCGCGGCGACCAGGGCGACCACCCGGTCGCGCTCCCGCGGCGCGAGGGGATAGTCGACGCGGCGGTAGTGCGAGAGGCCCTCGGTGCGGTACCACGCGGCGCGGACCGGATCGCCGAGCAGCTCGGTCGCGTCGGCGAGGCGGAGCGCGGCCCGACCGGCCAGTCCCCAGGCGCCGCACTCCCGCGCCAGGCCCAGGGCCTCGCGGCCGTGGACCGCGGAGCGGCCGGGCTCGTCGAACCGCAGCCACGCCTTCGCGGTCGCCCCGTGCGCCAGTGCCGCTGCCGGTCGCGCACCGGCCGAACGCGCCAGCTCGACCGAGGAGCGGAACCACCCCAGGCAGGTCCGGTCCCCGGCATCGCGCAGCGCGCTGCCGAGGTCGACGTGGACCAGGGCCCGGTACCCGGGATCCGCGCCCTTCCGGGCCAGGGCGACGCCTCGCCGCGCCGCCATGACCGCGCCGTCCTGGACACCGCGGCGCCGCAGCACCTGGGCCCGGGCCCGCCACCACAGCACCGCCGGCCCCGGCGTCCACTGGTCGGGCGCGAGGGCGGCGAGGACCCGCTCGGCGTCGTCCGTACGTCGCAGGTGAGTCAGGATCAGCGCCTCGGACACCCGAGAAAGCGCGGCGGGACCGGGCTGCTCCGCCACGTCCACCGACTCCCGGACCAGCCGCAGGCCGCGCTCCAGGTCGCCGATCTGGCAGTTCACCACCGCCATCGAGCGCAGCAGCAGGGCCAGCTCGTCGCGCAGGCCGTTGGCCCGACAGTGCACCTCGATCTGGCCGAGGAGACGCAACGCCTCACCCAGTCTGCCGGCGACGGCCCAGCGCTCCGCCAGCTCCCGCTGACCGGCGGCATGGCGGCCGTCGACGCCCGCTGAGTCCGGATCCGCTGTCACGGCCGGTGCCGCGAGGGGACCGGCCCAGTCGCCGCTGGCCGCCAGTCGCCGCAGCTCCTGCAGCTCACGCCCCGGCTCGACCCCGAGCTCGGCGCGCAGGTCCCGCTCGGCCTCGGCGTACAGGCGAAGCGCGTCGGCCCGGCGCCCGGCGCGCAGCAACGCGGTCATCCAGACCACCCGCAGCCGCTCCCGCCAGGGGTGCTGCCGCGCGAGGGACACGACGTCGCGCAGCACGACGACGTGCTCGCCCCGGTCCAGCAGGTGCTGGAACCGAGTCTCCTGCCCCGACACCTGCATCTCGAGCAGCCGCGCCTGCTCCGCGGCGACCCGCTGGTCGTCGAGCTGGGCGAAAGGCAGCCCCTGCCACAGCCCGAGCACCTGCTCCAGCCGCTCCAGCGCGAGACCGGAGCGGGTCAGCCGGCCGTGGTCGCGCAGCCAGCAGCTCATCGCGCGCTCGAACGTCCAGACATCGACCTCGACGCCGGGATCGAGGCGGTAGCCGTGCTCGCCCCGGACAACGACGCCGTCACCGATCCGCGCGCGGAGGCGATGGACCAGGACGTGCAGGCGGCCCTCGGCCCCCGGACCCGGGTCGTCCGGCCACAGCGCCTCGATCAGGACGTGCGGCGGCGTCCAGCCCGCGCCGTTGACCACCAGCGTCGCGAGCAGTGTGCGCTGCAGACGCCCGGTGATCCGCTCCCGATCGCCCGCGGCTCCGATCACCTCGGTCGTGCCCATCACCCGTAGAGACACCTCACCAGCGTAGGCAAAGTGCCCCGCGGCCGGTAGGGGCACCGGTCGCGGGGCCGCGAGGCTCCGGGCGGCCTCCTCAGCTGTACGCCGTCAGCCGTACAACCGGTCGATCCTCACCAACTGGTCCCAGTCGATGTCGTCGTAGCCGCCCGGCCTGAGGCTGTCGTTGATGTACATCTCGAGCGACTCGCCGTCGAAGATCTCGTCATCGAGTCGGAGCGTCGTCGACCGCTGCCCGGACGGCACCCGGTAGGACCCGTACGACGTGCCGGTGTCCGAGCCGAGCAGCGTCACGTAGAACGCGTCGCCATCGGCCTTGAGATCGCGCAGGCGCAGCACCTGCCCCTTCGGATGCCACTCCGCCTGGAACAGGGCCGCCGTCCTGCGGTACGGCGCCGAGGACGGGTAGACCGTCGCGACGACCCCCACGCCGCCCTTGTCCTTGAGGAACGAGGCGAACCAGTTCCAGCGCTGGTTGAAGCCGCAGGGGCACGAGTCCGTTCTGATCCGGTCCCACTTGACGCCCTTCTTCGCCGCCGCGGCGCCGGTGTCGCGCGCCTGGGCCGCTCCCGCGCCGGGCGCAGCCACCAGGCCCGCGAGGACCACCGCCACCAGCGTCGCCGTCGCTGCCAGTGCCGTCCGGCTGCGGCGGCAGCCGGACGACCTCTTGTCTCTTGTCATCTCGATCATGCGCCCCAGGCTCCGGCGAGCCACTTACGCACGGCTTACACCCGCGGAGCAACCGGACCCTGGGTTCCCCGAGCTAGGCGTAGCCGAGGTCGTGCAACCGGGCGTCGTCGATCCCGAAGTGGTGGGCGACCTCGTGGACCACGGTGATCCGGACCTCCTCGGCGAGGTGGTCCTCGTCGTCGCACATGTCCAGCAGCGGCCCCCGGAAGAGGAAGATCCGATCGGGCAGCTGCGGCAGCAGGCCGCCGCCGCGCTCGGTGAGCGCCACGCCGTCGTACAGGCCGAGCAGGTCGTCGGGCTCCCCCTCGGGCGGCTCGTCCTCGACCAGCACGACCACGTTGTGCACGAGGCGGGCCAGCTCCTCGGGGATGTCGTCGAGGGCGCGGTCGACGAGGGCATCGAAGTCCTCGGGGCTCATCTCGACGGGCATGGCGTCATTGTGCCGGGGGCACCCAGCGCCTCGCGGCCGAAGGCCGCTCACCTCGGCCCATGTCCTCTACAAGGAGCCCCAACCGATCCAATGAGTCGAGCACCACCGCGCGCAACCACTTGTCGCGCCACGTGCCGCGCCCACGTCCGCGGGGACCACGGCATGTGCCGACGGACCGGTGGCGTGCACGTCTGCTGGCGCCGCCACACGTACGGACGCAGCTCACACCGGACACCGACGGTGAACGACTACGGACTCATGGCACGAGCCAGGACATGGCATGGCGCGGCGCATGGAGGTGATGCGTCTACTGCTCGACAACACGCCGCCTGTACCGACTCTCGTAGACCCGCAGAGCCAGCCAGTGGATGAGCCCGGCCAGGCCGGCGCTGCCGACGACAATCGCCAGCACATCCCAGAAAGTCTCGACTCCCCGCAAGAGAACCAGGCAGGCGACCGCTGCGACCCCATAGAGGGTGCCCACCGCCGCGCGAAACGCGATCTCACGACGCATTGACGTCCTCCTCGGGTCACGGTCATTGTCGCGTGGGCCGTGCAGGAACGCACTCAATTCTGCAGATCCAGAAGTCCGCTACGGGCAGTTCGACGCAGGCAGTCGTCGGAAACTGAGTCGACTCCGAGAAGCGTCCAGACTTCAGGGTCATGGCTGTGCCAGGAGGGTGAACGCGTCCACGTGTCCGGGGCCGTGCGACCCGGAAGTGCCGATGTGCCCGTGTCGCGATGCCCGGCGATGCGAGTGACAGCCGACGGCGTGAGATCCGCGAGCTCGACGCTCCCACCTGCGATCGACTTGAGGAAGGCCGACCTCTGCGAACGTCCCCACCTTGGCCTCGAGCAGGTAACCCACTCGACCAAGACGGTCTGCGGCAACAGCAGACGTCTGCCTGCCAGCCGCAGACCGGTGAAGAGCTCGACACAGGCATGGTGGTCGGCGTCCTGGCGATCGGCCGCCGCGAAGATCGGGCCCGTATCGCAGATGATCACGACCGGCGAGCGCCGAACCCCTCGGCGAGGATCTCGTCGGCCCGACGTGCGTTGTCGGTGCGGCCGTCCGTGGATGCGCCGATGCCGAAGAACCTCGGTGGCCACTCACCCACAGGTTTCGTCGTGGTCAACCGACGTACGTCTGCGAGCACGACCTCGACCTGATCGTCGGGCGGGCCCTCGGAACAGGTGGATCAGCCGGCAGACGGTGGCACCTGACCGGCGGCCCGGAAATGCAAGAAGCCCGGACCTTGCGATCCGGGCTGCTGGCGACCCTGACGAGACTCGAACTCGCGACCTCCGCCGTGACAGGGCGGCGCGCTAACCAACTGCGCTACAGGGCCATTCGCTCACCTTGCTGTCGCGCGGTGAAGCGGATGGAACTCTAACCCATCCACCTCCGTGAGTCCCAATCGGGAGCCACGTCGACGGACAAGCGCACCCCCAACCGGATTCGAACCGGCGTACCCGCCGTGAAAGGGCGGTGTCCTAGGCCGCTAGACGATGGGGGCCCACCGCGCGGACAGGTCCGCACGGCGCGCGCCAGCATAGTGCCCGGCGGGGTGCGCCCGCTCATCGCGAGCGTGCACCGAGGGCCGGATCGATCGGATGTCGCCGCCGCTTTCGTACGTCGGCGCACCCTCCGGTAAGGTAGGCGACTGCTTGGGCAGGTAGCTCAGTTGGTACGAGCGATCGCCTGAAAAGTGATAGGTCGGCGGTTCGACCCCGCCCCTGCCCACCGCAGACCAGACCCCCGCCGGACTCCGGCGGGGGTCTCGTCGTCTCCTCCGGCTCTCATGCCCGGCCGGCGTCCTCGCCGACCCGCCGCGGCCACCAGAACCGGTCGCCCAGGCGGACCGCGACGGCCGGCACCAGGACCGTGCGCACCAGCAGCGTGTCGAGCAGCACGCCGACGCAGATCACGATGCCGAGCTGAGCCAGGACGACGAGCGGGAGCACGCCGAGGACGGCGAACACGGCGGCGAGCAGGATGCCCGCACTGGTGATCACCCCGCCGGTGGACGCCAGCGCACGCAGCATTCCCTCGCGGGCCCCGTGGCGGCGCGCCTCCTCGGCCGCCCGCGCGACGAGGAAGATGTTGTAGTCGACGCCGAGCGCCACCAGGAACAGGAACGCCTGGAGGGGCACGCCGACATCGAGCCGGTCGAAGCCGAACAGACCGGTGCTCAGCAGCCACCCCGCGCCGAGGGCCGCCAGGTAGGTCGCGACCACGGTGAGCACCAGCACGACCGGCGCCACCACCGAGCGCAGGAGGAGACCCAGCGCCAGCAGGACCACGGCCAGGATGACCGGCAGGATCAGCCCGCGGTCGGCGCCGGTGGCCGCGTCGGTGTCGACGTCCTCGGCATCGGTGCCGCCGACCAGGGTGTCCGGGAACCCGGCCAGCGCCGTGCGGAGCGCGGCGACGTCGGCCCGGGCCTCCGGCGTACCGGGCGCGTGGGCGAGCACGACGTCGATGCGGCTCCGGCCGTCGTGCTCCCCGGCCGGTCGTGCCGACTCGACACCGTCGGCCCCCTCGGCCGCCCGGACGACGGCCCCGACGTCGGCCCGGGTCAGCACGACCGCGGGGTCGGCGCTGCCGGCCGGGAAGGAGGCGGCCAGCCGCCCGGCGGCGGCGATCGACTCGGGGGTGTCGATGAACTGGTCGGCCTCCGACAGCCCGCTGCGGATGCCGAGCATGCCGCTCGCCATCACCGCCAGGACGACCAGACCCGCCGCCGCGGCGCGGACCGGCCGCCGCGCCACCACGTCGCCCACCCGGCGCCAGAACGAGCGCCCCTCCGAGAGGGCCGGCTCCCCCACCACCGGCCGGCGGGGCCAGAAGATCCACCGCGGGAAGACCACCAGGGCCAGGGGCAGTACGACCAGGACGGCGAACGCCGCGACCACGACGCCGATGGCGCAGGCCAGGCCCAGGCCGCGGGTGGTCGGGAAGGCGGACAGCAGCAGCGCCAGCAGCGCCACGACCACGGTGGCCGCGCTGGCCAGCACGGCCTCGCCCGTGCGCGTCCAGGCGCGGGCCATCGCCTCGGGCCGGCTCGGGGTCCGGCGCAGCTCGTCGCGGTAGCGCGAGATCAACAGCAGCGCGTAGTCGGTGCCCGCACCGAACACCAGCACCGAGAGGATACCCGTCGTCGACTGGTCGAAGGCGACGTCGAGCGCGGTGAGGAGATGGGTCGCGGCCACGGCCGCGAGCCGGTCGGTGAGACCGACGACGAGCAACGGCACCAGCCACAGGACCGGCGAGCGGTAGGTGATGATCAGCAGCACCGCCACGACCGACGCGGTCACCGCGAGCAGGGTGAGGTCGGCACCCTCGAACACCCGGGCCAGGTCGCCCTGGATCGCGGCCGGGCCGGTGACCTCGGCCCGGACCCCGTCGGGCAGGTCCGCGCGTACGCCGGCCCGCAACTCCTCGACGTCGTCGGCGAGCCGCGCGGCGTCCGTGCTCGGCATCGGGAGCACACCGACCAGGGCGGTGCCGTCCGCCGCTGCCTGCGGCGGTGCCGGCGCGGCGCCGCCCGCGGCGCGGGCGAAGACCTCGCCGAGCGTCTCCTGCTCGGCCGGCGTGAGCGTGCGCTCGGCCGTGAACAGCACCACCGCCAGCTGACCGTCGCCGGACGGGAAGTCCTCGAGGAGGCGGACGACCTCCGTGGCGTCGTACCCGTCGGGCAGCTTGTCGGTCGCCGCCCGGTCGACGGGGGCCGTGCCGAGCGCTCCGACAAGGGCGCCTCCGACAAGGAGGTAGAGGACGGGCAGGATCCAGGCCACCCGCGGGCGGAACAGGCGCGCGACCGCGGCAGATGGTTCCATGATGGAAGGATATGCGCATGCCTCCTCCCGCCGACACCCCCGCCCCCGACACCCCGGGGACCCGGGCACCGGTCCTGGTGCAGCGGTTCTCCTACGAGCTCAACCGGTTCACCCACCTGTTCGCGCGTCGCCACGGCCTCCACCCGACCGACGTCGACGCGCTCGCCCACCTCCACCAGGCGAGCCTGCGCGGTGCCGCGATGACGCCCAGCCTGCTCGCGTCCGCGATCGGGTTGAGCGCGCCGGCGACCTCCGCCCTGCTGCGGCGACTGGAGGCGAGCGGCCATGTCGAGCGCGGACCCGACCCGGCCGACGGCCGCCGCCAGCTGCTGGCCCTCACCGGGTCCGCCCGCCGGGTCGCGGGCTCCTTCTTCGGACCACTGGCCGACGCACTGCGGACATCGCTGGCCGACCTCGACGCCGCCGAGGTCGCGGTCGTCGAGCGCTGGCTGGCGAGCGCGGCCGAGGCCACGCGCGAGCTGGCCGACCGCGCATAGCGAAGGACGCGAGGAGAGCGCCGGAGCAGGGCGACCCGGATCTGTCACGGTCAACTTCCCCCAAAGATCCGCCCGAGAATTGCACATCTGTCTGACATCCGCATCGCCACCTGTTCGACAACTCTTGGTCTACCTGTCAGACAGGTGCGTGCGCGGGTGCAGGGCCCGCGTCCTGACCCTCCAGGGGGAGAGCAATGATGCGTTGGCAGCTGCACGGCGACGGGAAGACGATCCGACCGGGCGAGGTGGTGCGCCCCGACGAACGGCTGAGCGCGGGCCGGATGCTGGGCATCTCGGTCCAGCACGTGCTGACCATGTTCGGCGGGACGGTGCTGTTCCCCCTGCTGATCGGCCTGCCCTTCGGGACGGCCGTGTTCATGAGCGGCGTCGGCACCCTGCTCTTCTTCGCCGTCGTCCGGGGACGGATCCCGAGCTACCTCGGCTCGTCCGCGGCCATCATCGGCCCGGCGTTCGCGATCTACGGCCAGGGCGGCAGCGTCGCGGAGGTCACCGGCGCCATGCTGGTCACCGGCGTGGTGCTCATGGGCGTCGGCGCCCTGGTCCACGCCGTCGGCGCGCGAACCCTCCACACCTGGCTCCCGCCCCTGGTGACCGGGACGGTCGTGATGCTCATCGCCTTGAACATCGCCCCGATCCTCGGCGACTTCTGGACCAAGGACCAGACGATGGCGATCGTGACGCTGATCGTGGTCGTCGTCCTGTCGTGGCGGCTGCAGGGCTTCCTGTCGCGGCTGGCCGTGCTGCTGACGATCGTGATCGGCTACGCGCTGTCGTGGGCGGCGGACGGGATCTGGGGCCCGCTGAGCGGCACCGTCGACGGCGAGACGGTCAGCTACGACCGGGTCGACTGGAGCAAGGTCGGGGACGCGGCCTGGTTCGCCCTCCCCGACTTCGCCGCCCCGTCGTTCTCCTGGTCGGCCATCGTGGTGGTGCTCCCGATCGTCGTCGTCCTGCTCGCCGAGAACATCGGCCACGTCAAGGCCGTGGCCGAGATGACCGGCACCGACCTGGACAGCTCGATGGGACGCGCCATCATCGGCGACGGCGCCGCCACCGCCCTCTCCGCGGCCGTCGGCGGCTCCGCGACCACGACCTACGCGGAGAACATCGGCGTGATGGCCGCGAGCCGCGTCTACTCCTCCCTCGCCTACGTGCTGGCCGGCGTGATGGCGATGGCACTCGGCTGCTCGCCGAAGCTGGGAGCCGTCATCTACGCGATCCCGGGTGGCGTGATCGGCGGCATCCTCGTCTACCTGGTGGGCCTGATCGCGGTGATCGGCGCGCGGACCTGGATCGACAACGGCGTCGACCTGCACGAGCCGAAGAACTACATCCCGGCCGCCGTCGGCCTCTGCCTGGGCACCGGCTCGCTCGGCCTGGTGTACGGCGACTTCTTCCTCGGTGGCGTCGCCCTGGGCACCTTCCTCACCATCGTGCTGCACCGCCTGATCGCCCGCACGTCCGGTCCGGTCGCGCCGTCGACCGACGCCGAGGGGGCCGCCGCGTGACCGGCGGGTCCACCGGCGACGGCTTCACCGAAGCATGGTTCGCCGTCGCGGCCATCGGCGACGGGGTCCACCTGATCTCCGAGCCGGGACATGTGAACTGCTTCCTCGTGGTCGGCACGGAGCGCGCGCTGCTGTTCGACACCGGCCTCGGGCTCGGCGACATCGGCAGCGTGGTCGCGGGCATCACCGACCTCCCGGTCGTCGCCGTGAACTCGCACGCCCACCTCGACCACCGCGGCGGGAACCGGCACTTCGATCGGGTGCTCGCCCATCCCGCCGCCGTCCCCGGGCTCGCCACGTCCTACGGACCGCGGGACATCGCCTGGCTCGAGAGCTACGCCGGCCGCATGCTGGCCGCGCACGAGGAGACGCGGCTCGCCGACGAGACCTTCTTCCACCACCGCGACCGGCTGCTCACGCCCCGCCCGCTCCCGATGGAGCAGCTGGCCGGCTACCACGTGCCCGGCTCCGTCCCGACCGGTCTCCTCGAGGACGGCGACGAGATCGACCTCGGCGGCCGGGCCCTCCGGGTGATCCACTGCCCCGGTCACAGTCCCGACTCCGTCGTCCTCGTCGAGGACGCGACCGGCATCGTGCTGGCCGGCGACGTCCTGGTCGCCGGCGTCTCGTACGCCCACCTCCCGGGCGCCGAGCCTGCGGCCTTCGCCCGGTCGGTCGCCCGCCTCGCGGAGCTGACCCCGGGACGACGCCGGATCCTGCTCGCGCACACGATGCGCTACGAGCTGGACGGGACCTTCCTCGACGAGGCCGTCGAGGGATGGCGCCGGATCGCCGGCGGCGCCGCCGGGAGCTGGCGCGCCTGGACCGACATGTTCGACGTCGGCTGCTGGCGCACCGACCTGCGACGGTTCTCCGTCACCCTGTCCACGCCCGGGATGGATGCGCCACCCGGATAGGGGGCGTCACGGGCCCGGGCGGCGGATCCCCCGGCTCGCCGCCGCCAGCGCGGACGCGAACCGGCGGACGTCGGCCCGCACGGTCGGCGCGGTGACCGACAGCGACGCCGGCACCGCGTCGCCGCCGGCCGGCGGCGGGACCGGGACCGCGACCGAGCAGTAGCCGGCGCTGACCTCCTCGAACTCCACCGCGTAGCCGTCGCGAGCGGCCCGGGCGACCTGGTCGCGCAGCCGCTGGGGCGCGGCGACCGTGCGCGCCGTCCGGCGCGGCAGCCCGTGGGCGATCACGGACTCGACGAGCCCCGGCGGGCCGTGGGCGAGGAGCACCTTGCCGGTGGCGGTCGCGTGGGCCGGCATCCGGCCCGCGATCCGCGACGAGCGGGTCGCGCGGGTCGTGGCGACCACCTTCTCGACGTACAACACGTCGTGGCCGTCGAGCACCGCGAGGTGCACGGTCTCGTCGAGCGCGGCGCTGAGTCGCTCCATCGCCGGCCGCGCGGCGTCGCGCAGCAGCCGTAGGTGCGCGACGCGGCCGCCGAGCTCGAAGGCGCGCAGGCCGAGCCGGTAGCGCTCCCCCGCCCGTTCGAGCATGCCCCACGCGACGAGCTCCCGGTTGAGCCGGTGCACGGACGCCTTGGCGACGCCGGTGCGGCGGGCGATCTCACTGAGGGAGAGGTCGGCGTCGTCGGCACCGAAGCACTCCAGGATCAGCCGGGTCTTCCCCAGAACGCTGTCGGGCGGCACGGCGCCACCTCCTCCCCGATCGACACGTCACTCACGGAGCCGGGCGACCAGCTGGGCGCGGCTGTGCACGCCGAGCTTGGCGTAGACGGCCTTCATGTGGTGCTTGACCGTATGGGTGCTGAGGAACAGCTCGGCGGCGATCTCCCGGTCACTGCGCCCGCGTACGGCGCACGCCGCGATCTCGGCCTCGCGCGGGGTGAGCGCGCTGCGCAGCGCCGGGTCGATGCCGCGCTCGGGCTCGCCGACGTCGAGGATCGAGACGACGACGTCGGCGTCGCCGGGCAGGCGCTGCGACGTCGCCACGACGGTCGTGGCGCCGACCCAGGGCCGCACCGCCCGCATCTCGTCGCACTCGAGGAGCAGGGACAGCTCGTGCCCGGTCATCCCGGTCCGCGCGACCAGCTCCGCGGCGGGGGCGTTGACGTGACGCACGGCCGTGCGCAGGTCGGTGACGACGACCGGGGTCCGGCAGCGGTCCAGGGCGGCGACGAGCTGGTCGCGCTCGCGGGCCAGCGCCGTGCGCTCGTTCACGGCGACCACCGCAGTGCCGAGGACCGCGGCCGCGGTGCGGGCAGCCGAGCGGTCGGCGTCGTCGAAGCGGGGCTGCTGGTCATGACGCGCGAGGTTGAGCGTGCCGACCACGCGGCCGTCGACGACGAAGGGCGCGCACAGCACCCGGGCCATCGCGTGCGGCCCGAAGATCTCGCGGACCACGGGCAGCCGGCGCCACTGCTCCTCGGGCATCAACGCGTCGCTGTCGCACAACGCGTGGCTGCTCATCGCGACCTGGACGACGGGATCCTGGTCCCGGCCGTGGCGCTCGTAGCTGCGGACGTAGTAGCTGCCGAGCCCGCGCACCTCGGTGAAGGCCGGCTGCCCGGTCGCCTGGTCGTGGACGTAGACACCGACCGCGAAGGCGCCGAGCCGGTCGATGGCCTCGGTGAGGAAGCGGTCGACCATCTCCTCCACCGAGCGGGCGGCCACCAGGTCCGCGGCGAGGGCGGGCGGCAGCGCCGCCGGGGGCACCGGATCCTCTGGTCGCATCGGTCTCTCCGCTCCGCGTCACTCACCTGCCGGCGGCGCCCGAGGCCGCCGCCGACGCTACCCCGACCGTGCCCGGCACGTCACCCGTCCAGCCGGCCGCGGGCGAAGACCAGCGGGTCGCGGTCCTCGTCGACCATCAGCCGCACGACCCGCCCGATCACGATCCGGTGGGTGTGACTGGTGATCGCGTCGGCGAGGTCGCACTCGAACCAGGCCGCCGCGCCGTGCAGGACCGGCGGCGCGCCGTCGTCCGAGCGGTGCGGGACGCGTGCGAGCTTGTCGGGCTCCTTGGTCGCGAACAGCCGCGCCACATCGACCTGGTCGCGGGCCAGCACGTTGACCGCGAAGCGCCGCGAGCGCTCGATCGCGGGCCAGGTCCGCGACGTGCGGGCCAGGCACACCAGCACCTGCGCGGGCGCGAGCGTCAGCGAGCTGAAGGCGTTGACCGTGCTGCCGTGCAGGTCCCCCGCGTGCGCGGCCGTCACCACCGTGACGCCGGTCGGGAACTGGGCGCAGGCCCGTCGGAAGGCCGACTCGGACAGCTCCGGCCCGGTCAGCGGCATCGGCTCCCCGACCAGGCCGGCGGTCACGACGCGCTCCGCAGCGCGGGCGCCTGACTCGGGTCGAGGCCCATCGCGACCAGCCCGGCCATCTCGGCGCAGGCCAGCGCGTTGGGCGGCATGATCGGCCCCGTGGTCGCGTCGCGGAGCATCCGCTCGTAGGAGCGCGAGCGCAGCAGCGAGTTGAGCCCGCCCGCGGTGGTGCCGAGCGTCGCGACGGTGTTGATCGCGGTGGCGAGCATCAGCTTCGCGCGCAGGAAGGCACCGCAGGTCTCCAGACTGGGGCCGCTGCGCACATCCGCCTCCCACGCCGCCTGGTACATCATCAGCCGCGCCGCCTCGACCTGGGTCGTGGCGTGACCGACCACGCTGCTGATCGTCGGGTGGTAGCCCATCGGCTGGTCGTACCCCTTGGCCGCGCGGGTCCCGAGCGCCTGCTGGAGCCACGACACCATGCCCTCGACCACGCCCAGGTAGCAGCCGGTGTAGCCGCCCCAGGCGATGTGGGCCTGGGCGATGATCCAGTGCCCGATGAAGTCGTCGAACTCGCACAGGACCAGGTCGTCGGGCACGAACGCCCGGTCGATCCGGACCTGGTTGCTGCGCGTCGAGCGCATGCCCAGGGTGTCCCAGTCGTCGACGACGGTGATCGCGTCCGGCTGGTCGGTCGGCATCAGGAAGCCGACGACATGGGTCGGGTCCGCGACCCCCTCGGGGTGGGCGAACATGAAGGCGTAGTCGCTGGCCTCCCACAGCGAGGCGAACATCTTGGTGCCGCTCACCTCGAGGCCGCCCGGGACCCGGCGCGCCGACAGGGTCGGCACATAGCTGGCCGGCAGCAGGCTGGAGGCGGCCGGCTCCGAGAGCGGCGCACAGATCAGGGCACCGTCCAGGACCAGCCCCGCGGCTCGCTTCTTCGCCTCGGCGGGGACGACGTCCAGCGTGGAGATGATCCGCGTGGCGACGTAGTGCATGTTGAAGCCGAGCGCGGTCGAGGCGTCGCCCTGGGCGAGCGCCTCGACGAAGGCGAGCCACTGTGTGGTGCGGGCGCCCTGGCCACCGAGGTCCTGCGGCAGCGCGACGGCGTACAGGCCCTCGTCGCGGAGTCGGGCGAGGTTCTCGGTCGCGGTGCTGCGCTCACGGTCGTGCTGGTCGGCGCGGGTCGCGAAGTCGGCGGCCAGCTCGGCGCCGATCCCGGCCAGCAGCCGGCTGTGCTCATCGAGTCGGAAGTCCATGGTCGTTCTCCTCAGGGTGGGACCGTCAGGTCCACATCGGGGGTCGGGTGCTGTCGAGGCTGGCGTGGACGACCTTGGTCGAGGTGTACTCGAGCAGGGTCGAGGCAGCGCCCTCGCGGCCGAAGCCGCTGGCCCGGACCCCGCCCTGCGGCTGTCCGAGCGGTGTGGCGAACCAGGTGTTGACCCAGACCATCCCGGACTCGAGACGGTCCGCGATCCGCAGTGCCCGGGCCAGGTCGGTCGACCAGACGCCGTTGGCGAGGCCGTAGGCGACGTCGTTGGCGCGGCGTACGACGTCGTCCTCGTCGTCCCACGCCTCGACGGTGAGGACCGGGCCGAAGAACTCCTCGCACGAGGCCGAGGTCGTGCCCTCCGGGGAGGAGAGCACGGTCGGCGTCAGGTAGCTGCCGCCCGCGAGGTCGGCGCCCAGGTCCGGCACCCGGGCGCCGGTGCACAGCTCGGCGCCCTCCGCGACCGCCGCGGCGACCCGTGCGGCGACGCCGTCGCGGTGCGCCCGGGAGATCAGCGGCCCGAGCTGGGTCTGCGGGTCGAGGGCGTCCCCCACCCGGATCCGCTCGGCCCGGGCGCAGACCCGCTCCAGCAGCTCGGCGTGGAGGCTGCGGTGCACCAGGAGCCGGGAGGCGGCGAAGCAGACCTCGCCGTTGGCGGCGAAGATGCCGGTCAGCACGTCCTCGGTGACGGTGTCCAGGTCGGCGTCGGGGCACACCACCATCGAGCCCTTGCCACCGAGCTCCATGAGCGCGGGGACCAGGCGCTCGGACAGTCGCCCGAGGATGCGGCGGCCGGTCTCCGTGCCGCCGGTGAAGCTGACCTTCGCCACGTCGGGGTGCGCGACCAGCGCCTGGCCGACCTCGGGTCCCAGCCCGGTGACGACGTTGACCACGCCGGGCGGGAACACGTCGGCGATCATCCGGACCAGCTCGACGGTGCTGACCGAGGCGAGCTCGCTGGGCTTGACGACCACCGTGTTGCCGGCGGCCAGGGCCGGCGCCAGCTTGTGCGCCACCGAGATCAGCGGCGAGTTCCAGGGCACCAGCGCGGCCACGACGCCCAGCGGGCGCGGCGAGGTCGCGACGTGCGCGCCCGGCCCGCAGGGCAGGCTGCGGCCGTGCAGGTCGCGGACCACGCCGGCGAAGAAGCGGAAGATCTCGGCGGCCGTCGGTACGTCGATCAGCCCGGCCTCGCGGATCGCCCGGCCGTTCTCCGTGGCGAGCAGCGCGGGCCAGCGCTCGGCCGACGCGGTCAGCCGCTCGGCCACCTCCCACAGGCAGGCCTGCCGGGTGTCCAGGGAGCTGGTCCGCCACTGCTCGAAGGCCGCGCCGGCCGCGGCGACCGCCCGGTCGACGTCCGCCGCGGTGCCGGCAGCGACCTCGGCCCAGGTCCGCCCGGTGCTCGGCTCGACCGCGGCGAAGGTCCGGTCGGCGGCGACCTCCTCGCCCCCGATCAGGTGCGGCAGCGGCGCGTCGAGCGTGAGCCGCTGCGGCGCGAGGACACTCGTCATCTCAGAACCCGAGGTGGGCGGAGTGGAACGGGTTGTCGATGCGGATCTTCCAGGTGCCGTCCGGCAGCCGGCAGAAGACGTTGCTGTCGACCGCGCCCATCTCGATCGGCGCGCCGTCGGGTCCGGTGCCGGTCAGGTGCCAACGCAGGGCGACCAGCGCGACGTCGCCGGCCTCGACCCGGTGCAGCTCCTCGATGGTGAGGTGGGGATCGGTGTCGATGAAGGCCTGCAGGGCGTCACGCAGGTTGGCGGTGCCGCTGACCGGCTCGGTCCCCGGCGCGGTCTGGAAGACGGTGTCCTCGTCCCAGCAGGACAGGGCGAGGTCGAGGTCGCCGGCGTTCATCGCCTCGACGAACAGCTCGTTGATCTCGGTGACACTGTTGCGTGAGCCCATCGGACCCTCCTTGGTTGCGGCGTCGTCGCCCCCGGTCCTCGCCGGCGGGCGTGTCGCCAACCCTGGTCCGCGGGGCCGGCCCGCACATCCCTCGATCGCGGTCGCCGACCGGCATCCCCCGATCAGGGGATGCCGGTCGGAAGGGGCCCGGGCAGCACGAAACCCCCGCCGGGACTCATCGAGCGGGGGTTTCGCGTCTGGGGGACCGGGGCGGTCCGGCTCAGCCGACCAGGCGGCTCTCGCGGTCGTAGTTGCGCCCCAGGAACGACGGCTGCCGCGCCCAGCGGAACGCGAACACCATCACGAGCAGCGTGGCGACGTACGGCAGCATCAGCACGAACTGGTGCGGGATCCCGATGCCCGCGACCTGGGCCCGCAGCGCCAGCACCTCCATGCCGGCGAAGAAGGCCGCGCCGGCGACCACGAGGTGGGGACGCCAGCCACCGAGGAACGCGAGCGCGATGACCAGCCAGCCGCGACCGGCGACCATGCCCTCGGTGTAGAGGCCGGTGTAGACCATCGGCAGGTATGCGCCGGCCATGCCGACCAGCCCCGAGCCGACCACCGTGGACCAGGTCCGCGCCCAGGTGACGTTGATGCCGAGGCTGTCGGCCGCCTTCGGGTTCTCGCCGATCGACCGGAACGCCAGGCCGCTGCGGGTCTTGTACATGAACCACCAGATCGCGAGGGAGATCGCGAACGCGAGGTAGACCACCAGGTCGTGGTCGAACAGCACCTCTCCCAGGAACGGGATGTCCGAGAGCAGCGGGATCGGCTTGTCCTCCAGGGTGGGGATCAGCGGCGGCTCCATGGTGATGCCGATGACCTCGCGGTAGAGGAGGCCCGCTGCCCCCAGCGCGGCGAAGTACAGCGCCAGGCCGACGACGAACTGGTCCAGCCGCAGCTGGGTGGTCATGTAGGCCAGCACGAGGCCGAAGACGCCGGCGATCGCGAAGGCCGCCGCCATGCCGACGGTGTTGCTGCCGGCCTTGAAGCTGACCAGGAAGCCCACCGCGGCGCCCAGGACCATGAGGCCCTCCTGCGAGACGTTGAAGACGCCGGCCCGGCCGCTGAGCACGGTGCCCTGCGCCGCGAGCAGGAAGGGCACCATCGCCGGGATCATCAGCGTGAGGAACTCGGTGATCTCACCCATGTCAGGACCTCCGGATCTTCGCTCGGGCGATGTCGGACAACAGCAGGAACAGCAGGATCAGCGCCTCGATGATGAGGACCATCTCGACGGGCACCTGCGCGGTGCGCTGCATGGACCCGGCACCGACCTCGAGGACCGCGATGCCGAAGGCGATGAACGGCAAGGCGAGCATGCTGCCCCGCGCCATCAGGCCGACGATGATGCCGAGGATCAGGAAGTTCGACTGCATCCCCTCGAGCATCTTGCCGTGGACGCCGGCCACCTCGATCGCACCGGCCAGGCCGGCGACGGCGCCGCCCACGACGAGACCCGCGCCGGCGAGTCGCGAGGTGCGGATCCCGTGCACCTGGGCGGCGCGGAGGTTGGCGCCCACCGCGCGCATCTCGAAGCCGGTCGACGTACGTCGCATGAACACCGCGATCACGATCACGAGGAGGACGGTCAGGAGGACACCCGTGTGCATGGGCGGGGCCTGGCCGATGCCCGGCAGCAGCGCACCCTCCCCGACCGGGGTGGTCGCCGGGTGGCCGGCGCCGCGGTCGGGCCAGACGTGGCTGGCGACGTAGTCGATGAGCTGGAAGGAGATGAAGTTCAGCACGACGGTGCTGAGGATCTCGTTGACCTGGAACTTCGTCATCAAGAAGGCGGCGATCCCGGCCCACACGGCGCCCGCGAGGGCTCCGGCGATCAGGACGCAGGGCAGCAGCACGATCATCGGCAGGTCGGACCAGAGGATGCCGAGCGCGACACCGCCCGTCGCGCCGACCAGCAACTGCCCCTCGGCGCCGATGTTGAACTTGCCGGTCGCGAGCGGGATGGCGAAGGCGTAGGCGCACAGCAGCACCGGCACCCACTTGTGCAGGGTCTCGATGGTGCCGAACCGCGTGTTGAAGCTGGTGGTCAGCACCGACTCGAAGGCGGCGAACGGATCCCGGCCGATGGCCGCGATGATCAGGCCGCCCACGACGAACGCGAGGACCACCGAGACGACGTACGGGATGACCAGCCAGAGCGCTTCGGCGACCCGGGAGGGCCGCTTCGCGGGCGCTTCGGCCGGCGGCGCCGGTGGAGCGGTCAGGGTCTCAGACACGGGCTTCTCCCAGTCCAGTCATGCTGCGGCCGACGGCATAGGCGTCGACGGATCCGTGCTGCCACTCCCCTGCCTTGGAGCCCTGGTAGAGCGCGATCACGCGGTCGGACAGGGCGATCACCTCGTCGAGGTCCTCGGAGATCAGCAGGACGGCGCAGCCGGCCGCGGTGGCCTTGCGCACCTGCTGGTACACGAATCGCGTCGAGCCGATGTCGAGGCCGCGCGTCGGGTTGTGCAGGATCAGCATCCGCGGCTGCCGGGCGAAGGCCCGGGCCAGGATGACCCGCTGGATGTTGCCGCCGGACAGGTCGCCGACCAGCGTGCCCGGACCGTTGGCGCGCACCGAGAACTCGGCGATCGCGTCGACGGCCCGCTGCTTCGCGGCGCCCCAGTCGATGAGCCCACGCTTGCGGACCTGGTCGCTGCGCTGCGAGCCGAGCACCAGGTTCTCCGTGATGCTCGCGGTCGGCAGGATGCCGTCGCGGTGCCGGTCCTCCGGCACGTAGGCGACGCCGTGCTCCAGCCACGCCGAGGTCGCCAGGCCGCCCATCGAGCGCCCCGTCACCTCGACCGAGCCCGCGCGCAGGGGGCGTACGCCGGCCAGCGCCTCAGCGAGCTCGACCTGTCCGTTGCCGGCGACGCCGGCGATGCCGACGATCTCGCCCTCGCGCAGCTCCAGGTCGAAGCCCTGGATCAGCTCGTGGCCCTGGTCGTTGACGACGACCAGGTCCCGGACGGCGACCGCGGTCGTCGTACCGACGGAGGACAGGACCTCCTCGACCTTCTCGGCGTCCACCGCCCCGAGAGCGGCGGCGTCCACCGCGGCCCCCGGGTCCGTCGTACTCCCCACCATCTTCTCGGCCAGGTGCTCGGCGTCGGTGTCGGCGCGCTCGATGGTCTCGACCCGGCGGCCGTCGCGCATCACCGTCATCCGGTCGCAGACGCTGAGCGTCTCGCGGATCTTGTGGGTGATGAGCACGACGCTCATGCCGTCGTCCACCATCGCCCGCATCGAGCCGAAGAGGTCGTCGACCTCCTGCGGGGTGAGGTTGGTGGTGGGCTCGTCGAGGATGAGCAGCTTCGCGCCGCGGTAGAGGGCCTTGAGGATCTCGACCCGCTGGCGGACGCCGACGGGCAGCTCCTCGACGACCGCGTCCGGGTCGACGGTGAGGCCGAACCGCTCGCTCAGCTCGCGGATCCGCTCCTTGGCCTCGGAGAGGTCGAGGCGGAGCGGGCCGGGCACGTCGGTGCCCAGGACGATGTTCTCGGTGACGGTATAGTTGTCGACCTGGAGGAACGTCTGGTGGACCATGCCGACCCCGACGGCGATGGCGTCCTTCGGCGAGCTGATGCTGGCCGGCTGGCCGTCGAGGAGCACCTCGCCGGCGTTGGGCCGGTACAGCCCGTAGAGGACGTTCATCAGCGTCGTCTTGCCGGCGCCGTTGCCGCCGAGCAGACCGTGCACCTCGTTGCGCCCGACCACGAGGTCGACAGCGTCGAGGGCGGTGACCGGCCCGAAGGTCTTGACGATCCCCCGCATCTCCAGACGCGGGTTCTCCATGGTGGTCACTTCACTTCGGACTGGTCGAGGCCGACCTCGATCGAGCCGTCCGTGATGCCGGCGACGGCCTTCTCGACCTCGGCCTTCACCTCGGCCGGGACGTTGTCGCCCACGTGGACGCTGGCGCCCTGGCCGAACCCGATGACGTAGTGCCCCGTCGTCGTGTCGCCGTCGATGTCGGCGAGGATCTCGGTCAGCGGCTGCACGAAGTCGTAGAGGACGGTGGCGGCGTAGTGCTCGGGACCGTTCTGCGACTTGTCGGTGTACTTCACCGTCACCCAGGCCGCGCCCGGGGCGGTGTCGTTGACCGCCTTGAACGCGCCGACCACGCCGAGGTTCAGCGAGGTGACGATGACGTCCGCGCCGCCGGAGAGCAGCTGGCTGGTGAGCTGCTGGGCCTTGACGGTGTCGTTGAAGTCGCCGCTCCAGACGGGGTTGAGCTCGACGTCCTTGCCGCTGTCGGCGATCGCCTGCTCCACGGCGTGCACCTCGGAGTAGGAGAAGGGCAGGCTCAGGCCGCCGAGGTAGCCGACCTTGCCGCTCTTGGTGAGGTTCGTGGCGAGCACGCCGATCGGGTAGAAGACCGTGTGGAAGTTGCGGTCGATGACCCAGACGTTCTCGGGCTGGCCCTCGGGCTCACCGTCGAACTCGCCGATGAAGCGGACGTCGGGGTTCTGCTTCGCGATCTTCGCGGTGGCCTCGTAGAACTGCGAGCCGTGCGTCCAGATCACGTTGAAGCCGTCGGCGACGTACTCCTGCAGCACGCGCTCGATGTCGGGCACCGCGACACTCTCGGAGTACGACACCTCCGCGCCGTCCTTCTCGGCCGCCTTCAGCGCCTCGAGTCCGAGAGCGTTGTAGTCGGCGTCCGTCGTCGGTCCGGAGAAGATCGCGGCGATCCGCGTCTTCCCGTCGCCCGAGCCGCCGTCACCGTCGCCGCCACCGCAGCCGGCCGCGACGAGGAGGACCGCCGTCAGGCCCGCCAGAAGTCGAATGAGTCCACGCATGTTGCTTCAACCCTTCAAGGAGTCCGCCGCCCGACCGTCCTGGGGCCCGCCCCGAGGCGGATGTGTCAGGCGTCACTTCCGGAGATCCTTGTGTGGTCTGGTATGCGTCGGCACCGGCGAGCGTTGCCCAACGGTGGGGCGCGGCTTGGTAAACACCTGACTGCGGAGCACGACGGCGACGGCGGCTAGGGTGGTGCTCTCCCCTCGGGACACTCCCGCACCAGCCGGCTCCGCCCCCGGCGCCGGGTTCACAGCCCAGCGGCTCATCGACCAGCCCCCGCGCCGAGCAGGGATGTAGCCGCGTAGCCTTCGCGGGTGCTGCCGTCCTTCGAGATCGCCGCCCGCCACCGCCCGATCACCCTGGTGGCGGCCGAGGGCCTCCCGCTCCGCGCCCCGTTCGGAGCCGTCGAGGCGGCGGTCGAGAGCGGCGCGGCGACCGAGCTCGCCCTGGACGGGGCCGACGGGACCCGCCTGGCGGTACGGCTCGCGGAGGGCCGGGCGTCGCTGCTGGTGCGCGTCGACGGCGCGGAGCACCCGCTGCGCAGCCGCAGGTACGGGCGGGTGGGCGAGCCGCCCACCCGGCTCGGCCTGACCCTGACCGGCAGCCACCTGGCGGTGCTGACCCACGAGGGCGGCACCTGGGTCGCGCGGGGGCGGATCGACCTGCGGGAGGTCGGTGCCCCCGACACCCGGGACCCCGACTGGCTGGCGGGACTCCGGCCGGCCGTGTCCGGGCCGGTCAGCGACGTGCGCGCAGGGAGCTTCGGTCAGCTCGGGCTGCGCGACGTCCGGCTGGTGACGCACGCCGACGGGTCGCCGTACCGGGTCGGGACCGACGTGCTCCTCACCGCCACCAGCGCCGGGCCCGGCTTCTTCGACACCGCGCACACGTCGGTGTGGGCGCTGTCGGCGACCGGCGACCTCTCCTGGCGCAGCGACCTGTTCTTCGAGCGTCCCGATCGTCCCGGCGTGTACGGCGACCACGCCACCCACCTGGTCCGCGACGGCGACCGCTGGCTGGTCGCGACCAGCACCTGGTCCGACTTCCCCGCGCGCCGGGCCGACCGGGCGCCGGGCGCCCTCGGCATCACCCTCGCCACGGCGACCGACAACCTCACCCGCGGGCGGCACGTGCTGGCGACCCGGCGGCTGGAGGTGCCGACCGACGGCCCGAGCGTCGGCGTGTGGGATCCGTACCTGGTGCGTCCCGACGGGCCGGACGGCGGCTGGCTGGTCGGCTACGTCAGCGCGCGGAGGTTCTTCGACTTCCACCCGTTGCTCGCCGCCGGCCCCTCACTCGACCACCTCGCCCTGCGGGGCGCGGCGACCGACCGGCGGGCGACCGAGGGCACCACCCTGCTCCGTGTGGGCGAGGACTGGCGGGTCCTCGCCAGCGACGGCAGGGACAACCGACGCGCCGTCCGGGCCCGCTTCCCGGTCTTCGACACGACGATGACCGAGATCGGCACCCTGGCCGCGCCGTACCCCACCAACATCCCGTGGCCGACCGTCGTACCGCCCGACCCGGACGTGCCGGGCGACGAGTGGCGGCTGGTGACGTTCGACGGCACCAGGTACGGCGGCCGGCTGGCCGGCTACGGCACCCACGGAGACGTGGTGGTCATGCGACAGGCCGCCCCCGCCTGACCCGATCCGCGTCGACCCACGTCGTCGGTCATCGCGGGAAGCGATGGCGACGGAGCGCAGGGAGCGAGGAACGAGCGACCGCAGCGGAGGAGCCGAGTCTTTCCGCGAGCCGACGGTGTCGCCGCCACGCGAACGTGACGACCACGGAACTCGGCTGCGGCGCGGCAGCGCGGCGCGAGGAACGAGCGACGCGCCCGCGCCATTCAGCTCAGTCGCGACGGTCGGCGTAGTCCGACCACTTGTCGTCGATGTCGTCGACCTCGTCGGTCCTGCCGACATCCTCGGACTCACCATGGAGCTCACGCGCGAGTGCGCCGAGATCCGTGTCGTGAGTGCGGTACTTCAGGTCGCGCGCGACCTTCGTCTGCTTGGCTTTCGCTCGGCCGCGGCCCATAGGGTCCAGCCCCCTCGCACACTTGGCCGGGAGCCCTCCGGGCCCCGGACTGCTGAATACGTAGTCTCGTGGGTCCAACGGTACATGGCCGGTGGCTGTTCCCGCACGCCGGGAGGCCCTTCCGCGCGCGTGGCGCGCGCGGATGAGGCGCAGGTCACCAACCGGGGTGCTGACCCACCAGCTCGACGGTGCCCTGGCGGGCCGGGTCGGGGGCGACCTCGCCGGCCACCCAGCTGTCGATCCCGAACTCGCCCAGGCGGGCCACGACGGCGTCCGCGGAGTCCGGCGCGACGAGGGCGACCATGCCGACCCCGCAATTGAGGGTGGCCTCGAGGTCGGGCTGCGCGACCTCGCCGACCGAGCGGACGACGTCGAAGACGGGGGCGGGGGTCCAGCTGCCGCGGTCGAGGGTCGCCTTCAGCTCGGGCGGCATCACCCGGGCGAGGTTGTTGGCCAGGCCGCCGCCGGTGACGTGGGCCATCGCGTGGGTCTCGGTCTCGCGGGCGATCGCGAGGCACGGCTTGGTGTAGAGCCGGGTGGGCTCGAGGAGCTCCTCGCCCAGGGTCCGGCCGAACTCCTCCACGTGGCGGTCGACGGTCCAGCCGGCCTGGGTGAAGAAGACGTGCCGGGCCAGGGAGTAGCCGTTGGAGTGCAGGCCGCTGGCGGCCATCGCGATCACGATGTCACCCGCGCGGACCCGGGAGGCGCCGAGCAGGGCGTCGGCCTCGACCACGCCCGTGGTGGCGCCCGCGACATCGTACTCGTCGGGGTCGAGCAGGCCGGGGTGCTCGGCGGTCTCGCCGCCGACGAGCGCGCAGCCGGCCTCGACGCACGCCTCGGCGATGCCCTTGACGATCGCGGCGATCCGCTCCGGCACGACCTTGCCGGTCGCGATGTAGTCGGTCATGAACAGCGGCTCGGCGCCGCAGACGACGAGATCGTCGACGACCATGCCGACCAGGTCGAAGCCGATGGTGTCGTGCTTGTCCATCAGCTGCGCGACGGCGACCTTGGTGCCGACGCCGTCGGTCGAGGTGGCCAGCAGCGGCCGCCGGTACGCCGTCAGGGCGCTCGCGTCGAAGAGGCCGGCGAAGCCGCCGAGGCCGCCGAGCATCTCGGGACGGCGGGCCTTCTCGACCCACTCCTTCATCAGGTCGACGGCGCGGTCCGCGGCCTCGATGTCGACACCGGCGCGGGCGTAGGCGTTGTCAGTCAATGCAATTCCTTAATCTGCGGTGTTGCCGGCAGCGTGGCGCGCCGCGCGAAGCGCATCGAGGGCGTCCGCGGTGCGAGCGAAGCGAGGACCGTGCGGCGTCCTCGATCGGGCGACCCCGCTCGGCCCATCATGGATTGTTGAAGACGGGGAGGGCCTCGCCGTGCGTGCTCGGCTGGAGCGTCGCCTCGAGGAGGTGCTTGCCGAGCAAGCTCTCGTCGGGGAGCTCGATCGGGTACTCGCCGGTGAAGCAGGCGGTGCACAGCGTCTGGACCGGCTGCCCGGTCGCCTGGACCATGCCCTCCAGCGAGATGTAGCCCAGGCTGTCGGCGCCGACGCTGGCGGCGATCTCGTCGACGTCGAGGCCGTTGGCGATCAGCTCCGCGCGGGTGGCGAAGTCGATGCCGTAGAAGCACGGCCACTTCACCGGCGGGGAGGAGATCCGGACGTGGACCTCGGTCGCGCCGGCCTCGCGCAGCATCCGGACCTGGGCCCGCTGGGTGTTGCCGCGCACGATCGAGTCGTCGACCACGACGATCCGCTTGCCGCGGATCATGTGCTCGAGGGCGTTCAGCTTGAGCCGGATGCCGAGCTGGCGCAGGGTCTGCGACGGCTGGATGAAGGTGCGGCCGACGTAGGCGTTCTTGACGAAGCCCTGACCGAACGGGATGCCGCTCTCCAGCGCGTAGCCGGAGGCGGCCGGCGTACCGGACTCGGGGACCGGGATGACCAGGTCGGCCTCGACGGGGAACTCGCGGGCCAGCTGGCGGCCCATCTCGACCCGCGCCTCATGGACGCTGCGGTTGGCGATGGTGGCGTCGGGGCGGGCGAGGTAGACGTACTCGAAGACGCAGCCCTTGCGGCGCGGCTCGGCGAACCGGTGGGAGCGCAGGCCGTCCTCGTCGATGACGATGAGCTCGCCCGGCTCGACCTCGCGCACGACGCTCGCGCCGGTGGTGGCGAGCGCGGCGTCCTCGCTGGCGACGACCCAGCCGCGCTCGAGACGGCCGAGGACCAGCGGTCGGATGCCCTCGGGGTCGCGGGCGGCGTAGAGCGTGTTCTCGTTCATGAACACGAAGGAGAAGGCGCCCTGGACCTGCGGCAGGAGCTCCAGCGCGCGGGCCTCCAGCGACTGGTCCGGGTGGTGGGCGAGCAGCGCGGTCACCAGACTGGTGTCGTTGGTGGACGACTCGAGGTTGCGGGCGTGGATGTCGAGCTCGCCGTCGTCGCTCGGCAGCGCCTTGACCAGCTCCGCGAGGTGTGCGGTGTTGATCAGGTTGCCGTTGTGGCCCAGGGCGATCGAACCGTCCTCGGTGGGTCGGAAGGTCGGCTGGGCGTTCTGCCAGGTGCTCGCGCCGGTCGTCGAGTAGCGACAGTGACCGACGGCGAGATGACCGGCGAACGACTCCAGCGTGTTCTCGTCGAACACCTGGGACACCAGGCCCATGTCCTTGTAGACGAGGATCTGCCGACCATTGCTGACCGAGATGCCCGCGGACTCCTGTCCGCGGTGCTGCAGCGAGTAGAGACCGAAGTACGTCAGCTTCGCGACGTCCTCGCCCGGGGCCCATACTCCGAAGACTCCGCACACGTTGCGCAAGCCTACCGGCCGGGCTCCCGATCCTTCAGTTCGCGGCGACCCGACGAGACGCGCGCTCGACCACGGCGGTCGCGACCTGGGCGGCCTGACCCCGGATCTCGGGGATGGCGGTCGACTCCCACAGCGTGCCCTTGCGCGGTGGGCCGACGACGAAGAGCCCGTCGACCACCCGGCCGCCGGCGTCGCGGACGGCGCCGTCGACGGTGGCGTCGATGCCGAGGGCGAGGGGATCGGGCGCGACCGTGCCGCGGGCGACGAGAGCGCGCAGCAGCGGGTCGCCGCTGTGCCGCACGTCGGCGAGCGGGCCGGTGCAGTTGACGACCGCCTCGGCCTCGACCGGCTCCTGGCCGGGCGCGAGGGTGACCCGACACCGCTCACCGAGGTCCACGACGGCGTGCAGACCGCCGGCCCGGAGGTCCAGCCGGTCGTCGTACCGGTAGGACTGGAGTCGCAGCGCGACCTCGGGCGCCATCCGGTGCCGACGTACCTCCCAGTCGCGGGCGTGGACGTCGAGGAAGCGGCGGCGCTCGGCGAGCGGGAGCCGGCGCCACAGCTCCTGGGTGAGCGGGCGGAGACCGTCGACCACCGCCCGCCAGCCGACGCCGCGCTCGACGGCGGCCCGGCACTCCTCGGCGACCGCGGCCGCGATCGCGTCGGCGGTCACGGCGTCGTCGGGGACCTTGGTGACCCACGCGGTGTGGGCCTGGCCGACGTGCGGCTTGGGCAGCAGGCCGTGGCGACTGACCAGGGTGACGTGCCGGGCCGGGCCGTCCTCGAGCAGGGTGATGGCGGTGTCGATGCCGGTCAGGCCGGTGCCGACCACGACGACCCGCGCGTCGGCCGGCAGCGTGCGCAGGCGGCCCAGCTCCCACGGGTTGGCGATGTGCCAGGACGCGTCGGGCAGCGCCGCCCCGTCCGCCGTGGCGAGCGGACGGGGCGGCTGGTTCCCGTGGCAGAGCACGACGGCGTCCGCGGTCGACCTGGACCGCTCGGTGACGAGCTCGAAGCCGGCACCGGTGCGGACGACGTCGAGCACCCGCCCGGCCCGGATCCGGAGCCGGTCGTCGGCGACGTCGGCCAGCCGGTCCTGGAGGTAGATCGCGTAGTCGGCGCGCGGGAGGAAGCCCTGCGGGTCGCTGCTGCGGCCGGTGCGCTGCGCCCAGTCGAGGAGATCGGACGGGGCGTCCGGGAACGCGCTCATGTGACGGGCCCGGACGTTGAGCAGGTGCCGCCAGTCGTTGGTGCCGTACGCCACGCCGCGGCCGACGATCCCGCTGGCCTCGTGGACCACGACCTCGAAGCCGGGGTCGTGCGAGCGGACGAGCAGGTTGATCGCGGTCAGCACCCCACTCGCGCCACCGCCGATCACCGCCACCCGGGTACGCGCGCGAGGGGCTGTCGAGGGGATCGTCACCGTCATGGAAGTTAGTTTAGCGGATCACTCTACTTAGGTCTGTTTCGTTGAGTTGCCGCATCCTCGCCGTTGAGTTGCCGCATCCTCACCATTGAGTTGCGCACCGCGCAGACTCGACACCTCGACAGCGGCAACTCGAGCGCGAGGATGCGGCAACTCAACGGCGAGAACGGGGAAACTCAACGACGGCCGAGGTTGCGCAGCAGCAGCGCCTCGGCGAGCAGCACCTTCTCGAACTCGGCGAGGTGGAGTCCCTCGTTGGGGCCGTGGGCGCGGGTGTCAGGGTCCTCGACGCCGGTGACCAGCACGGCGGCCCGGGGGAAGGACTCCAGGAACTCCGCGATGAACGGGATCGAGCCGCCGACGCCCATGTCGACCGGCGCGGTGCCGTCCCAGGCCTCGGTGAACGCCGCCCGCGCGGCGTCGTACGCCGGGCCGGTGACGTCGAGCGCGATCGGCTCGCCGGTGTCGACGACCTCGATCGAGAGCTGGGCACCCCAGGGGACGTGCGCCTCGAGGTGGGCGCGCAGGCAGGCCAGCGCGTTCTCAGAGGTCTCGCCGGGGGCGGTACGCAGCGCGAGGCGGGCGCGGGCCGACGGGATGAGGGTGTTGGAGGAGCCGTCGACCTTGGGCGCGTCGAGTCCGATGACCGAGAGCGCGGGCTGGGTCCACAGCCGCTCGACGGCCGGCCCGGAGCCGATCCACTCCACGCCTTCGGCGACGCCGGACTCGGCGCGCAGCCGCTCCTCGGGGTAGTCGATGTCGGCGGCCGGGCCGCTGTGCAGGCCGGCGACGGCGACCGTGCCGGCGTCGTCGTGCAGAGTGGCGATCAGGCGCGAGAGGGTGATCAGGGCATCCGGGACGAGGCCGCCCCACATGCCCTGGTGGACGGCGTGGCCGAGGGTGCGGACCTCGACGTTGACCCGGACCAGGCCGCGCAGGCTGGTGGTCAGCGCGGGGACGCCGATGTCCCAGTTGCCGGAGTCGGCGATGACGATGACGTCGGAGCGCAGCTCGTCGACGTACTTCTCCAGCAGCTGCGGGAGGGTCGCGCTGGCGACCTCCTCCTCGCCCTCGATGAACAGGCGCACGGTGACGGGCAGGTCGTCGCCGAGCAGCCGCAGGGCGGCGACGTGGGTCATGATGCCGGCCTTGTCGTCGGCGGCACCGCGCCCGTAGAGCCGGCCGTTGCGCTCGGTCGGCTCCCACGGCGCGCTGTCCCACTCGGCGTGGTCGTTCTCGGGCTGCACGTCGTGGTGGGCGTAGAGGAGCACCGTGGGCGCACCCGCGGGCCCCACCTTCTCGCCGATCACGGCGGGCGGGGCGCCGTCGAAGGCGCGCACGATCTGCACGTCCACTCCCTCGGCAGCGAAGAGGTCGGCGGTCGCCCGCGCGCTCACCTCGACCTGGTCGAGGCGGCTGGGGTCGGCGCTGACGGACTGGATGCGGACGAGGGCCTCGAGGTCCGATCGGACACCCGGGAGGAGCTCGGCGAGGCGCGTGCGCAGGTCGGTGGTGGAGACGGGTCCGGACATGCCTCTCAACATAGGGGGCAGGATCGGGCCATGGCACTTTCTCGGACCCTCGTGACCATCGCCGCCTCGGCGGCCCTCGCCCTCGCCCTCGGTGGGTGCGGAGACGACGGCGACGACAGCGTCAGCGGGGGCGACCGCGCGACCCCCTCCCCCACCGACGACGCCGGTACGCCGGCCGAGCCGGTGCAGGTCCGCCGGGTGCTCGCGATGGCGGCCGACGCCTGTCCCGCCGCCGCCCAGCCGGACCCGGCGGCGGAGGCGCTCGCCTGCGACGACGAGGGCACGGCCTACCGGCTCGCGCCGGCGGACATCGTCGGCGGCGTCGACGACGCGGAGGCGGTGCTCGGCGCGGACGGCACCGGATGGACGGTCGCGGTCGAGTTCGACGACGAGGCAGCCTCGGCCTTCGCGGACCTCACCCGGGAGCTGGTCGGGACGGGACAGCAGGTCGCGATCGTCGCGGGTGGGACGATCATCACCGCGCCGGTCATCCAGTCGGCGATCACCGACGGCAAGGTGCAGATCGCGGGCGACCTGGACCGCGCCGGGGCCGAGGCCCTGGCCGGCGAGCTGGAGGGCTGAGCCCCCTCACCCCAGCGGCAGGTACGGCGTCAGGTCGGTCCGCTCGCCGCTGGCCCGCACCCGGCCGTCGGCGACGGCCGACGCCCACCCGAGTCCTCCGGTGGCGAGGGCGATCCAGGTGGCGGCATCGGTCTCGATGACGGCGGGCGGGGTGCCGCGGGTGTGCCGCACGCCCTCGATCACCTGCACGGCGGCGTAGGGCGGCACCCGGACCTCGACCGAGCGTCCGGGCGCGCGGGTCTCCAGGAGCGCGAGGAAGTGCTTGGTGAGCAGCCGGAGGTCCGCGCGCTCGGCCGGACCGGACGCGAGGCGGGCCAGGGCGGCCGCCACGTCGCCGTCAGGGGCGGGCTTGAGCCGGGCGGGCATCAGACGTCGTCCTCCGGATAGGGCTGGATGAGCTGGAACACCGAGTAGGTCTCACGATCCTCGCCGGGCCCGCGGGCGCGGCCGGCCTCACGCCGGCGCTCGACGACCTCGGCGAGCTCCTCCATCAGTGCGCGGGCCTCGTCGGCGCTCAGCAGCAGCGACCACTCCGAGACGCTGCGGCCGGGGTTGTCCGTGCCGTCGACGGCGAGCGCGCGCTCGACGAGGTGCCGGCCGCGGGCGACGGTGTTGCGCTGGAAGACGGCGTACGCGGCACGCCCGCCGGGCTGGGCCAGCATGTCGGCGGTGCGGAACCGGATGCCGTCGGGGTCGACCAGCCGCCAGACCCGGTCGCGGCGGTCGCGCCCGGCGTCGGGGTCCTCCTCGACCAGGCCGTACTTCGCCAGCTGCCGCAGGTGGAAGCTGGCCTGGTTGGCCGGGATGTCGAGCAGCCGGGCGATGTCGGCGGCGCGCAGCGAGCCGGCGGCGGACAGCTCGTGGAGGACCCGGTTGCGGGTGGGGTGAGCGATCGCGCGCAGGATCCGCGGGTCGTCGTACATCACCATGACGCCACCCTAGCGATCATGCGCAGGACCTATTGCGCACATACCCTTGCGCAACTATAGATGCGCAACTTACGGTGCGGGAATGACCTCCTACCGCTCGCTGGCGCGCAACCGCGACTTCACCGCGCTCTGGATCGGGGCGACCGTCACCGAGCTGGGCACCCGGGTGATGACCTTCGCGCTGCCCCTGGTGACCTACGCACTGACCGACTCGGTCCTGTGGGCGGCGGTCGCGGAGGCGGCGTACCTGGTGGGGATGGTCGCGATGCTGCTCCCGGCCGGCGTGCTCGCCGACCGCTGCCACCGGCTGCGGCTGATGCGCCTCTCCCTCGGCGCGGGTGCCGGCCTGCACGCCTCGCTGGTCGCGGCCGGCCTCGCCGGACGGCTCACCCTCCCCCACCTGCTCGCGGTCGCGGTCACCAGCGGCGTGGTCGCCGGCCTGTTCACGCCGGCGGAGAACTCGGCGGTCCGCCGGGTCGTCGCGCGCGGGGACCTGCCGACCGCGCTCAGCCAGCAGCAGGCCCGCCAGCACATCGCCAGCCTGCTCGGGGGGCCACTGGGCGGCGCGCTGTACGGCGTCGCCCGCTGGGCACCGTTCGCCGCCGACGCCCTCACCTACGCCCTCGGCTGGGCCCTGCTCGGCCGGGTCCGCACCGACCTGTCACCCGAGCCGCGGCCGAGCAGCGCTGCCCGGAGCCGTCCCCTGCACGACCTCGGCGAGGGCCTGCGGTTCCTGTGGACGCACCGCTTCCTGCGGATCCTGCTGTGCTGGTCACCGGCCGCCAACCTGGTCGTCAACGCGCTCTTCTTCGTCGCCCTGCTGCGCCTGGTCGAGGCCGGGTTCCCGGCCTGGCAGATCGGGCTGGCCGAGACGGCGGTCGGGGCCTCCGGCATCCTGGGCGCCCTCGCCGCGCCCGCGCTCATCGAACGCCTCCCGACCGGGGCGCTGGTGCTGCTGGGGGCCTGGAGCTTCGTGCCGCTCGCCGTGCCGCTCGCGCTGTGGAACCACCCGACGGCGCTCGCCCTCGCCTCCTCCGTCGGCATCTTCCTCAACCCGGCCGGCAACGCGGCCCTCGGCTCCTACCGGCTGCTGATCACGCCGCCCGAACTGGCCGGGCGGATGCAGGCGACGATGCAGGTCGCGTCCATGCTGACCATCCCGGTCGCCCCCGCGCTGGCCGGCGCCCTGCTCACGCTCGGCGGCGGCCGGGACGCCGTCCTCGCGCTCGGCGCACTGACCGCCGTCGTCGCCCTGGTGCCCACCCTGGCCCGGTCGGTCCGGGCGGTGCCGCGCCCGGCCGAGTGGCCCGTGCCCGACGTCCCAGATCCGAGTCCGGCACCCACCGGATGACGCCAGCCACCACAATGGGGCCCATGCTCCCTCGTCGACGCTCAGCGAGCGTGCTCGGCCTGCTCCTGCTCGCGCCCGCCCTCGCCGCCTGCGGCGGCGACCCCGCCGGGATCGCGGCCGGCGACGTGGTCCCGGCCCGGCACGACGCGGGGATCGCCGAGAGCGGGAGCGAGACCACGATCGCGCTGCCGATCGGCAACCTGCTGGTCACCGTCGGGAAGGCGGTCCGCGAGATCTCCGCCGACGACACCCGCCAGCTCGAGAAGCTGAGCGCCGCCGACGGCGAGGTGTTCATGCCGGTCAGCTGGCAGTACGACACCACCTCGCTCGGCACCTACGCCCGCTACCTGGAGACGACCTCGACGCCGGTGGTCGACCTGATCGTCGACGGTGCGTCCTACCGGATCCCGCCGCCGGAGGTCTCGACCGAGGGCCCGGAGTCCTTCTTCGTCGCCGTCCGCGGGTCGGGTGACGGGCCCGAGCTGAAGGTCGACTTCGACGGCGTCGTGCAGACCGCCGACCTGACGACCGGCGACGTCGACTCCGGCGCCGCGGCGCCTCTCTACGACCTGGCCCCGGCGACCGGCGAAGCCGTGCCCTGCGGCGGCGCGGTCCGACCGAGCCGCGCCGTCACGGTCAGCGAGCTGTCCTTCACCTGCACCATGACGCCGCCCGTCCGGCTGCCGTACGCCGGCGACGCATGGGCCGCCGACGGTCGCACCTGGCTCGCGACCACGGTGGAGACGGCCTTCGGCCGCTGGGACGAGGCCGCAGCCGACCTCAGTGCGGGCGCGATCTACTACGCCGGCACCGTCGACGGCGTCTTCACCCTCGGCGGGTCGAAGGCCGTCCAGGTGATCCGCGACGCCGGCCGGGGCACCTGCCCCGATATCGCCAACCAGAACTGCAGCGCCGTCTTCCACGTGCTCTTCGACGTCGGCGAGGACGCGCCGCGGAACCTCGTGATCAAGCAGCGCTACGAGCTCGGCCGGACCTCGACCTGGGGCACGATCGACGCGCCGGAGCAGATCAAGCTGACCGTGACCGACCGGACCCGGCTGCCGTAGCGGAGGACCGCTCAGCCCAGCGCATCCGGCAGGGTGGCGCTCCAGGCCTCCCGGAGCTCGGCGACAGGCACTTCGAACTGGCCCTCGACGGCGAGGACGTCGCCGCCGGTGGTGCCGAGCTCCGTCATCACGACGTCGTGGCGGGCGCACAGGGCGCGCAGCTCGTCGAGGTCGCCGGCCGGGAGCGTGACGACGGCACGGGCGGCCGACTCGGCGAACAGGCCGACGAAGGGGTCGCCCTCGAGGCGCACCGAGACGCCGATGCCGCTGACCATCGCCGCCTCCGCGAGGGCCTGGGCCAGGCCGCCGTCGGAGAGATCATGGGCACTGGTCGCGACGCCGACCAGGTCCTGGAGCAGGCGGGCGAGGTTGCGCTCGGCCCGCAGGTCGACCCGCGGCGGGAGGCCGCCGAGGTGGCCGTGCACCACGTGGGCCCACTCCGAGCCGGACAGCTCCTCGCGGGTGGTGCCGAGCAGCACGACCTGCTCGCCGGCGGCCTGGAAGGCCGAGGGGGTACGGCGGCGCACATCCTCGATCACTCCGAGCACCGCGACGACCGGGGTCGGCAGGATCGCCGTCTCGCCGGTCTGGTTGTAGAGGCTGACGTTGCCGCCGGTAACCGGGATGCCGAGCTCGGCGCAGGCGTCCTTGAGGCCGCGGCAGGCCTCGGCGAACTGCCACATCACGTCGGTGTCCTCGGGCGAGCCGAAGTTGAGGCAGTCGCTGACCGCCAGCGGCAGCGCTCCGCCGGTGGCGACATTGCGGTAGGCCTCGGCGAGCGCGAGCTGGGCGCCGGCGTACGGGTCCAGCTTGGCGAAGCGGCCGTTGCAGTCGGTGGCGACCGAGACGCCGAGATGGGTCTCCTCGTCGACGCGGACCATGCCGGAGTCGGCGGGCTGGGCCAGGACCGTGTTGCCCTGGACGTAGCGGTCGTACTGGTCGGTGATCCACGACTTGTCGCAGAGGTTCGGGCTCGCGACGAGCGTGCGCAGCGTCGCCAGCAGCTCCGCGCCGGTCTGCGGCCGGGCCAGCTTCTCGGCGCCGTCGGCCTGCAGCGCGTCCTGCCAGTCGGGGCGGGCGTACGGACGCTCGTAGACCGGCCCGTCGTGCGCCACGGTCCGCGGGGGTACGTCGACGACGGTCTCGCCGTGCCAGTCGATGACCAGGCGACCGGTCTCGGTGACCTCGCCGATCACCGCGGCCTCGACGTCCCACTTCGTGGTGATCGCGAGGAAGGCGTCGATGTCGCCCGGCTCGACGATCGCCATCATCCGCTCCTGGCTCTCGCTCATGAGGATCTCCTCGGGCGAGAGCGTCGAGTCGCGCAGCGGCACCTTGTCGAGGTGCACGAGCATGCCGCCGTCGCCGGCGGACGCGAGCTCGGAGGTCGCGCAGGACAGGCCGGCGCCGCCCAGGTCCTGGATGCCGGCGACCACGCCGGCACCGAACAGCTCGAGGGTGCACTCGATGAGCAGCTTCTCCATGAACGGGTCGCCGACCTGCACGCTGGGGCGCTTCGCGGGGCCGTCAGCGTCGAACGTCTCGGAGGCCAGCACCGACACGCCGCCGATCCCGTCGCCGCCGGTGCGGGCGCCGTACAGGACGACGAGGTTGCCCTCACCGGACGCCTTCGCGAGGTGGAGGTCCTCGTGACGCAGCACGCCGACGCACAGCGCGTTGACGAGCGGGTTGCCGAGGTAGGTCTCGTCGAAGACCGCCTCGCCACCGATATTGGGGAGCCCGAGGCAGTTGCCGTAGCCGCCGACGCCCGCGACGATCCCGGGCAGCACGCGGTGGGTGTCATCGGCGTCGAGGGGGCCGAAGCGCAGCGGGTCCATGACCGCGATCGGGCGCGCGCCCATCGCGATGATGTCGCGGACGATGCCGCCGACGCCGGTCGCGGCGCCCTGGTAGGGCTCGACGTACGACGGGTGGTTGTGGCTCTCGACCTTGAAGCTGACGGCGTAGCCCTGGCCGATGTCGATGACGCCGGCGTTCTCGCCGATGCCGGCGAGCATCGGGCCGATCGGGGTCTCCTGGGCGAGCTCGCCGAACTGCTTGAGGTGCACCTTGGAGGACTTGTAGGAGCAGTGCTCGCTCCACATCACCGAGTACATCGCCAGCTCGGCCCCGGTGGGCCGGCGGCCCAGGATCTCGCGGATCCGGGCGTACTCGTCGGCCTTCAGGCCCAGCTCGGACCAGGGCTGCTCCCGGTCGGGGTCACCGGCCGCCACGGCCACGGTGTCGAGCGTCGGACGGGCGGGTGCGGAAGCGGTGTCGGCCACGGCCCCAAGGGTATCCGTGGCCGGTCCGATCGCCCTGATCGGCTCAGCCCCCGTGACTGCGAGCGACCTCGGCGCCGGGCCGCAGGTCGAGGTCGGCGAGCTCGCCCAGGACCTCGGCCTCGGTCGGGCCGTAGATCGTCACCGAGTACGGCGCGCCGCGGTCGGCGTACCAGACCGCGAGCTTGCGCCCCCGGTCCCGGCCGTCCGCCTTGGTCATCGCGACCCAGGCCGCCTCGAGGTCGTCGCGGACGTCGGCCGACCGCAGGGCGTCGCGGCGGTAGTTGTCGTCCATCAGCTCCCAGTCCCGCCACTGGGTGTAGTGCACCGAGACGGCGGACGACTCGTCGTGGCACCAGCTGGCCCGCAGCCGCCTCGGTTTGGGCTCGGCCACCTCCGTGCAGCCGGCGGCGCGCGGGAAGGCGGCGACGAGCGGGTCGGACGCGGGCTGGGCCCGAGCGGCCACGTCGGCGCCCCGCGGCAGGTCGAGGTCGGCGAGCGCGACGAGCACCGCCCGCTCGGTGTCGGCGCAGACGGTGACCGAGTACG
The DNA here is from genome assembly GCA_029961745.1 of Nocardioides sp. L-11A. Lineage (NCBI taxonomy): Bacteria > Bacillati > Actinomycetota > Actinomycetes > Propionibacteriales > Nocardioidaceae > Nocardioides > Nocardioides sp. L-11A. Next base: position 901,796 of record CP124680.1, on the reverse strand, counting down.
GCGCCGCGGGGTCGTCGTACCAGAGGGCGAGCTTGCGCCGGCAGAGCCCGCGGTCGACCTCGGCGAGCTCCACCCAGGCCGCCCGCAGGTCGGAGCGGTACGCGTAGCCCCGCTCGGTCCGGTCGCGGTAGTTGGCGTCCATGGCCTCCCCGTCCCACCACTGGGCGTAGTACACCGACGACCTGTCGTCGAGACACCAGCGGGCCCGCAGCCGGGCCGACTTGGGATCGGGCACGACCTCGCAGTCGGCGGCGCGCGGGAACACCCTGAGCAGCGGGTCGGACTCCGGCTCGGCCCCGCCGGTCGTCGCGGCGTCCGCGCGCGGCGACGGCGACGGGTCGGAGCGGGTGAGGGCCCAGGCGGCCGCGCCGACGACCAGGACGAGGAGCGCGAGGACGACGAGTCCGATCGGCCAGGAGACCCGCCGGGGACGTCCGGCCGGCGTGGCGAGCGCCGGACGCGGCCGGGTCGGCGGACCGGTGTCGACGAGGGTGGGCTCGGCGTCGTCGAGCGGGATCGCGTCGAGCGCGGCGACAAGCTCGGCCGTCGTACCGAACCGGGCGGCGGGGTCCTTGGCCATCGCGAGGGCGAGGACCTCGTTGACCGCCGCGGCGTCGGTGCTCGAGGCCGGCAGCTGCGGGACCGGGCCCTGGAGGTGGCCGAGCAGGACCTGGCCGGTGGCCCCCTCGTACGGCGCCCGCGCGGTGAGCGCCGCCCAGAGCACACAGCCGAGCGCGTAGACGTCCGCGGCGACCGTCGCGTCGGCGCCCTGGTGCCGCTCGGGCGCCATGTAGCCGGGCGTCCCGACGGCGCCGGTGGTGGCGAGCTGCGCGAGGTCGGCGACGGCGGCGATGCCGAAGTCGCACAGCACCGGACGGATCCGGCCGTCCGGCTGCCGGGAGACCAGCACGTTGGACGGCTTGATGTCGCGGTGCAGGATGCCGACGTCGTGGGCGGTGCCGAGCCCCAGCGCCAGGTCGCGGACCAGCGCCACGGCGTCGGGCAGGAACAGCGGGCCCTCGTCGCGCAGCAGCTGGTTGAGATCCCCGTCGGCGACCAGCTCGGTGGCGATGAAGAGCGCGCCGTCCTCCTCGCCGGCGTCGAAGACGCGCACGACGTACGGCGAGTCCAGCCGGGCGAGCGCCTTCGCCTCGCGCAGGAAGCGGGCCCGGTAGGCCGCGTCGTCCACGAGATGCGGCGCGAGCACCTTGAGCGCGACCGGTCGGTCGAGGTCGCGGTGCACCGCCGCCAGGACCACGCCCATCCCACCGCGACCGAGCCGTCCGGTGACGTCGTACCGACCGAAGGAGTCACCCGGTTGCAGCGCCACCCCGCCACCGTATGCGAATTACAGAGTTGTAGTTCACCGGGAGGCCTGTTACCGATGTGAAAGTTGTGGTTATCGTGACTCGGCTCCCCGCCCGAAAGCTTCCCCTTCCCCTGGAGTCTGCGATGCCTTCCCGGCCCCTTCCCCCGTCCGCCCATCCCCGGTCCGGCCACCGGTTCCGCGTCCCGATCGCGGGTGCCGCCGCCGGTGCGCTGGCGGTGCTGCTGACCCTGGCCCTGCTGACCCCGCTGGGCGGAACGCCGCGGGCGGCGGACCCGGACGCGCCCGTCGACGCGCCGGTCGACGCGCCGATCAACCTGGCCGCGAACTCGACCAACCCGGTCACACCGGGCGACTTCACCGGCTACGGCTTCGACCAGTGCGAGACCCAGTCGCAGAAGAACATGGACGCCTGGCTGGCCCATTCCCCCTTCCGCGCGGTCGGGATCTACATCTCCGGCGCCTCGCGGTTCTGCCGGACCCAGAAGAACCTGACCCCCACCTGGGTGTCGACCCAGCTCGCCAAGGGCTGGCGGCTGCTCCCGATCACGCTCGGCCCGCAGTCGAGCTGTGTGGGTCGCTTCCCCCGCTACGGCGCGGCCATCGACCCGACCATCAGCAACGCCGCCGCCGGCGGCTACGCGGCCGCCCGCGGCCAGGGCACGGCCGAGGCGGACAGCGCCGTGGCCGCGGCCCAGGCGCTGGGGATCGTCCCCGGCAGCACGCTCTGGTACGACCTCGAGGGCTGGGGCAACTACAAGGACGCGACCTGCCGTGAGTCGTCCCTCGCGTTCCTGAGCGGCTGGACGACCCGGACCCGCGAGCTCGGCTACGTGTCGGGCGTCTACTCCAGCGCCGGCTCCGGCATCCGGATCCTCGACGACGCGCGCCGGCAGGCCCGGACCGACGTCGTGCTCCCCGACCGGATCTGGATCGCCCGCTGGGACGGCGTCGCGAACACCTCCACCAGCTATATCGCCGAGGACGGCTGGCGGCCCGGCAACCGGATGAAGCAGTACCGGGGCGGCCACAACGAGACCTGGGGCGGCGTGACCATCAACATCGACAGCAACTGGCTCGAGCTGGGCAACGGGACCCCGCCGCGCTGCGGCGGCGTCAAGGTCGACCTGGCCAACTACAAGAAGATCACCCCGAGGAAGGCCAAGCCCAAGCAGGTCCGGGCACTCAAGTGCCTGCTGCAGGAGCAGAGCCTCTACCCGGGCAAGATGTCGAAGAAGTACAACAAGTTGCTGAGGAGTGGCATCCACGGCTGGCAGGCGCGCGCCGGCCAGAAGGTCAAGGACAAGTGGACCAAGAAGAACTGGGCCTCCCTCCTGGCTGGGGGCGCCTCGTAGGTCACCGTCGCGACGGGAACGGACCCCCAGGTCAGCCGCCGAAGCCGACCTGCGGGTCGAGACCGGTCCGCATCCGCCAGCCGAGCAGCGCGATGCCGAGCCCGGTGCGATGGTCCGGCTCGTCGAGGGAGACACCGAGCAGTCGCTCGATCCGGGTCAATCGGTCGTAGAGCGACTGGCGGCGGATGCCGAGCAGGTCGGCCGCCCGGGCCTTCGACAGCGAGCAGGCGAGATAGGCGTCGAGGGTCCGCAGCAGCTCGCTGCGGTGCTCGCGGTCGTGGTCGATGAGCGGGCCGATCTGCTCACGGACGAACCCGCGCATCGCGGCCGGATCGACCGACGAGGTGACCAGCCGGTGCGCCGCGACGTCGCGCTCCATGACGACCCCGTCGCGCCGGCCGTAGCGCCGGGCGGTGCGCAGCACCTGTCGCGCGCGGCCGACCGCCGGCGCGAGATCGCCGGGGTCGGCGACCGGAGTGGCGGCCGCGACCAGGACCCGCCCGGGGAGCCGGGCGACGAGCCGGTCATGGGCCGCGGTCAGCTCGTCGCGGACCTGTGCCGGCACCGGGCGCCGGCCACCGCGATGCACCACGACGACGTGTCCGCCACTCACGCCGACCAGCACCGCGGGGTCGGCCCGCTCGTCGTCATGGAAGGCCGCCTCGACGGCGGCCGCCGCGTCCGTCAGTGGCACGGCGGCATCCACCTCGACCGCCACGACGACCAGGTGGCGCCCCTCCTGCGGCGGCCAGCCCAGCGCGGCCAGCCGGCGCAGGACGTCGGCCCGGGACACCACGACGCCGGCCACCAGGTCCGAGACCAGCGACTGGGCCGGGCCAGGACGGTGCCCGGCCCCGCTCCCCCGGCCGACCTCGAGCGCGACGGCGTGCGCAGCGACCTCGGCCAGCCGCAGCCGTTCGGGGCTCTCCGTGCCGAGGAGCCGCAGCGTGCCGACCGGTCCCGCCGGCCCCCGCACCGGCGTGCGGATCTCGGCGTCGTCGGACACCGAGGCGATCCGGCTGCGCTCGACCGTCTGTCCCTCCGGGTCGCGCAGCTCGACCGCGCAGCCGGCGAGCCGGGACACCTCGTCGAGCAGGGACCGCAGGCCCCGGCCCTCGATCACCACCTGGGTGAGTGCCCGCCAGCCCGCGTCGCCGGCGTCGCCGCCCGCCGCGACCCGGCGGCGGACCAGCAGCTCGTGGAAGTCCTCGACCATCCGCTCGAAGGGCACCATCGCCGGGAACGCCAGCAGCGCCAGATCGCGACGGCGGGCAGCCGACAGGATCGGCTCGGGTACGGCGAAGAAGGTGCGGCCCAGCTCCAGCGCGAGAGCCGCGATGCCGGCGTCGGCCAGCTGGTCGACGTACGCCGCCAGGTGGTCGGCCGTGCGCCCGTGCAGGCCGAGGCCGGTGGTGAGCAGCACCTCGCCCCCGGCGAGCAGGGCGCCCATCTCGAACACCTCCGAGGAGTGCACCCAGCGCACCTGGACCCGCTCGACGTCGCCGTGCAGCACCTCAGTGCTGGCAGCCCGGAACGACGGGAGGGCCAGCACCTCGGCGAGAGTTGCCCCCACTAGGACGCTCTGTCCGGAGAATCACAGGTCATGCCGGACATTATGTCCCTTGTCGCCGCGTGGCGCCTCTGGTGATGTGAGCCCCGACACACCGACTTCACCGGAGGCAGCCCATGATCACCGACGACGACCGCAGGTTCCTCGGCCTCGCCATCGAGCAGGCCCGGATCGGCTGGGAGGAGGGCGGCATCCCGATCGGCGCCGCGCTCGTCCACGAGGGCGAGGTCCTCGCCGTCGGCCGCAACCGGCGCGTCCAGCAGGGCTCCGCGATCCGGCACGGCGAGACCGACTGCATCGAGAACGCCGGCCGGCTACCCGCCAAGATCTACCGGGCGAGCACGCTCTACACGACCCTCTCCCCGTGCTTCATGTGCGCCGGCACCTCGGTGCTCTACGACATCCCGCGGATCGTGGTCGGCGAGAACCGGAGCTTCCAGGCCTCCGAGGAGTGGCTGCGCTCGCGCGGCGTCGTGGTCGACGTGCTCGACGACCCGATCTGCCGCGAGCTGATGGACACCATGATGCGCGAGAAGCCCGACCTGTGGGCCGAGGACATCGGGGAGGAGGCATGACCCTCTCCAGCGACCAGGCACGGCCCGGCAGCGAGGCCGCCGCGGCGGTCGTCGACCCCGACTACCCGGTGACGCCGGTCCCGGCGCAAGCCCGCAAGTCGTTCATCTCCCTGGCGGTCGTGCTGCTCGGCTTCACCGTCTTCACGCCGACGATGCTGGCCGGCGCCCAGCTCGGCTCGGCCTTCGCCCTCGGCGAGCTGCTGCGGGTGATCCTGCTCGGCTCGCTGATCCTCGGCACGTACGTCGCCCTGCTCGGCTGGATCGGCGCCAACACCGGCCTGACCACGGTCGTGATGGCCCGCTACGTGCTGGGCCACCGCGGCAGCAAGCTCGGCTCGATCCTGCTCGGCGGCACCCAGATCGGTTGGTACGGCGTCGTCATCGGCACCATCGGCGACCTCACCGCCCAGGCCTTCGAGTGGGAGTCCGGCGCCGCCAAGGCCGCCGTGATGATCCTGACCAGCATCCTGATGTGCCTGACCGCCTGCTACGGCTATCGCGGCATGTACTGGGTCTCCGCGATCTCCACGCCGCTCATCCTGATCCTCGCGTTCTGGGTGCTCTTCCGCTCCCTCGAGGAGGTCGGCGGCTGGTCCGGGCTGGCCGATGTCGAGCCCAACGGCTCGATGACCATGGCGGTCGCGATCACCACCGTGGTCGGCACCTTCGTCTCGGCCGGCACCCAGGCACCCAACTGGACCCGCTTCGCCCGCACCGGCAGCCAGGCACTGGTCGCCTGCGTCATCGGCTTCCTGATCGGCAACGGGCTGATGATCTTCTTCGGCGCGACGGGCGCGATGACCTTCGGCCAGGGCGACTTCGTCCTCGTGCTCTACGACCTCGGCCTGGTCACCTGGGGCCTGGTGCTGCTCTTCGGCAACCTGTGGAAGTCCAATGCGGACACCGCCTACGCCTTCGGCGTCGCCGGCGCGGAGCTGTTCGAGAAGCCCCGGAAGACGCCGTTCGTCATCTACGGCTCGGTCATCGGCACGGTCCTCGCCCTGGTCGGCGTGCAGAACCACCTCGTCGACTACCTGGTCCTGCTCGGCGTCTTCATCCCGCCGCTCGGCGGCGTGATCATCGGCGACTACTACGCCCGCTGGCGCCGGGGCGGGATGCCCGAGGGCGAGCGTCTGCCGGCCCTCAACGTCATGAACCTCGCGGTCTACGCGGTCGCCAGCGGCGCCGCCTGGATCGCCAAGGAGACCGAGTTCGGCGTGCCACCTGTCATCGGTGTCGTGCTGGCCGCATGCGGCTCGTACGCCGTCGGGCGCGCCGGACTCAACCGCCGGCTCACCCCCACCGGGCACTGAGCCGGCTCCTGGCCCCGGGCCCCACTGGGGCGGGTCCGGGGCCGGGGCACACGTCCGCGGGCAGGGAGCGTCAGGCGAAGGCGGTCTCGACGAGCGAGGTGAAGAAGCCGAGCCCGTCGAGGCCGCTGCCGGTCAGCTCCTCGACGGCGTGCTCGGGATGCGGCATCAGGCCGACGACATTGCCCCGCTCGTTGGCGACACCGGCGATGTCGTCGAGGGAGCCGTTGGGGTTGACCTCGAGATAGCGCGCCACGACCTGGCCCTCGCCCTCGATCCGGGCGAGGGTCTCGGCGTCGGCGACGAAGCCGCCCTCGCCGTTCTTGAGGACGATCCGGATCTCCTGGCCGGCGGCGTAGGCCGAGGTCCAGGGGGTCCGGTTGTTCTCGATGCGCAGCAGCTGGTCGCGGCACACGAACCTGCGGTGATCGTTGCGGATCAGCGCGCCGGGCAGCAGGTGGGACTCGCAGAGGATCTGGAAGCCGTTGCAGATCCCGAGGACCGGCATGCCCGCGCCGGCGGCCTCGACGACCTTGTCCATGACCGGGGCGAACCGGGAGATGGCCCCGCAGCGCAGGTAGTCGCCGTACGAGAAGCCGCCCGGCAGGATGACCGCGTCGACGCCCTTGAGGTCGGCGTCACCGTGCCAGAGGGCGACCGCCTCGTTGCCGCCGATCCGCACCGCGCGCTGCGCGTCGACGTCGTCGAGCGAGCCGGGGAAGGTGACGACGCCGACCTTCACCGCGCGACGCCCTGCTCGACCGTGACGGTGTAGTTCTCGATCACCGGGTTCGACAGCAGGGTCTCGGCCATCTTGTCGACCTCGGCGAGGATCGCGTCGGTGACCTCGCCCTCGAACTCGATCTCGAACCGCTTGCCCTGGCGGACGTCGGTCACGCCGGCGAAGCCCAGCCGGGGCAGTGCGCCCTGGACGGCCTTCCCCTGGGGGTCGAGGATCTCGGGCTTCGGCATGACAGCTACGACGACTCGGGCCACGGCCCGCAGTCTAGTGGCGCGGCGCGTGGCGACCGATTCCGCGCTCCCCTCGCGGACGAGGGGCAGACTGGGGGCATGAGCAACCCGACACCCGGCGCGTACGCCCGCTCCTCACTGCTGAAGCTGGAGTTCCCCCAGTCGCTCGCGGTGTACGACGACTACACGACCGCGCAGCGCACGGTCGACTTCCTCGCCGACGAGGGCTTCCCGGTCCAGAACTGCATGATCGTCGGCACCGACCTCAAGCAGGTCGAGCGGATCACCGGACGCCTCACCAGCGGCCGGGTGGCGGCCGGGGGCGCGATGAGCGGGCTCTGGTTCGGCCTGTTCGTGGGCGTCCTGTTCAGCTTCTTCGGCACCGGTGACACGCTGGCGATCATCGCCTCGACGGTCCTGCTGGGCCTGGCGTTCGGCGTGGTCTTCGCCCTCGCGGGCTACGCCGTCACCCGGGGGCAGCGGGACTTCTCGTCGGTCAGCTCGGTCGTCGCGACCCGCTACGAGGTGCTCGTCGAGCACAAGGTGGCGGCGCAGGCCCGGGAGCTCCTCGCGAAGCTCCCGGGCGCCCTGCCCAACCCGTTCAGCTGACGCAGCGCCGCCTTCGATAGGCGACCCGCTCGGCCCCGACCGACTCAGGCCGGCCGCCAGGCGGACTCAACCCACCGCCGGTCCCGACCGCGTGGTCGGCAGCGTGTCGCCCCGCGCGCAGCGCATCGGAGGCAAGCATGGGCCCGGAGGGCCTGTGCGCCGCCTTCGATAGGCGACCCGCTCGGCCCCGACCGACTCAGGCCGGCCGCCAGGCGGACTCAACCCACCGCCGGTCCCGACCGCGCGGTCGGCAGCGTGTCGCCCCGCGCGCAGCGCATCGGAGGCAAGCATGGGCCCGGAGGGCCTGTGCGCCGCCTTCGATAGGAGGCCCGCTCGGCCCCGACCGGCGCAGGCCGGCCGCCAGGCGGACTCGGCCCACCGCCGGTCCCGACCGCGTGGTCGGCAGCGTGTCGCCCCGCGCGCAGCGCATCGGAGGCAAGCATGGGCCCGGAGGGCCTGTGCGCCGCCTTCGATGGGGCGACACGCTCGACCAATTCAACTCAGCTCGCGCTTGAGGATCTTGCCGGTGGCGGTCATCGGCAGGGCCTCGACGATCTCGACGATGCGCGGGTACTTGTAGGCCGCCATCTGCTCCTTGCCCCAGGCCACGATCTCCTCCGGGGTGGCGCTCGCGCCCGGCTTCAGGATGACGAACGCCTTGATCTCCTCACCGTGGCTCTCGTGCGGGACACCGATCACGGCCGCGAGGGAGACCGCCGGGTGGGTGAGGAGGACCTCCTCGATCTCACGCGGATACACGTTGAAGCCGCCGCGGATGATCATGTCCTTGGAGCGGTCGACGATGTAATACCAGCCGTCGGCGTCCTTGCGGCCGAGATCCCCGGAGCGGAACCAGCCGTCGGCGTCGATCGCCTCGGCGGTGGCGTCGGGCCGCTTGTAGTAGCCCTTCATGATGTTGTGGCCCTTGATGGCGATCTCGCCGATGCCGTCCGGGTCGGTGACCTCGTCCCAGGTCTCAGGCACGAGCAGCTTCATCTCGACACCGGGGATCGGCGTGCCGATCGAGCCGACGCGCACCGGTGAGCCGAACGGCGAGAAGCTCGCCACCGGCGAGGTCTCGGAGAGGCCGTAGCCCTCGAGGATGGTGACGCCGAAGCGCTCCTCGAACTGGTGGTGCACCTCGACCGGGAGCGCCGCGCCGCCGGCGACCGCGACCCGCAGGTGGGCGGCGAGCGTCTTCACGTCGACGCTGTCGTCGAGCGCGTTGAGCAGCCCCCAGTACATCGTCGGGACGCCGGCGAAGAAGGTGACCTTCTCCTTGAGCATCAGACCGATGGCGGGCGCGGCCTCGAAGCGCGGCAGCATCACGACGGTGCCGCCGAAGGCGAAGCCGCCGTTCTGGATGACGGTCTGGCCGAAGGAGTGGAACAGCGGCAGCACGCACAGGTAGGTGTCCGGGCGGGCGGGGTCGGCCCCGAACAGGTCCGTGCCGGACAGCGCGTTGTCGCGCATGTTGCGGTGCCGCAGCTCGGCGCCCTTGGGCTGGCCGGTGGTGCCGGAGGTGTAGAGGATGACGGCGGTGTCGTCGTCGTCCACGGCGACCGTGTCGAAGGTCGGCGCCTGACCGGCGAGCGCCTGACCGAAGGTCTCGGTGCCCTCGATCGGCGACGGCGCGGTCGGGTCGGCGGTGATGACGAAGAAGTGCTCGCAGCCGCCCTTGTCGCGGTCCTCCTGGAAGCCGGCGTACGCCTCGGCGCCGATCGCGAGCTCCGGCGTGCCCTGGAAGGCGAAGTAGGCCTTCGCGTCCGAGTCGCCGAGGTGGTAGGCGACCTCGCGGCCCTTGAGCAGCACGTTGAGCGGGACGACGGTCGCGCCGGCCTTGAGGATGCCGAAGTAGATGATCGTGAAGTACGGCAGGTTCGGGCAGCTCAGCGCGACCTTGTCGCCGGGCTTGATCCCGCGCGAGACCAGGAGGTTGGCGACCTGGTTGGCCGCGCCGTCGACCTGCGGATAGGACAGTCGCGTGTCCCCGAAGACGATCGCGGTGCGGTCGGGAAAGTTCTGGGCGCTGTTCTCGAGGAACTCGGCGAGGTTCGTCATGCGCACAAACTACTGGCCGGACGTGAGTCCGGTCATCGGTCGTGGGCCCAGGGGCTCGCCGGAGCGGTCGGGCGCGGGACTAGCCGGTCGCCCCGGCAAGTAACACGCCGTCCACCGCACTGGCCTCCACTTCTCCGCAGGAAGGCGCCGATCTCGACCGGAACGACGCGGACAACCGCCGGGGAGTGCGGTGGACAGCGTGTTACTGCCCCGCGCGCCCCGCCCGAATGGCACCGCCCGGGCGGGTCAGAACCGCTCGCCGGTGAGGAGCTCGTAGGCCTCGAGGTAGCGGCTGCGGGTGCGCTCGACCACCTCGGCGGGAAGCGGCGGCGGGGCCTCCCCCGAGGCCTTGTCCCAACCGCTCTCGGGCGAGAGGGCCCAGTTGCGCACGATCTGCTTGTCGTACGACGGCTGCGCGCGGCCGGGTCGCCAATCGTCGGCCGGCCAGTACCGCGAGGAGTCGGGGGTGAGCACCTCGTCGGCGAGGACGATCCGGCCGTCGCCACCGGGGACGAGGCCGAACTCGAACTTGGTGTCGGCGAGCAGGATGCCCCGCTCGCGGGCGATCTCCTCGGCCCGGCCGTAGACCCGCAGGGTCAGGTCGCGCAGGGCCGCGGCGGCGTCCGCGCCGACCGTGGCGACCACCGCGTCGTACGAGACGTTCTCGTCGTGGTCGCCGAGCTCGGCCTTCGTCGCGGGGGTGAAGATCGGCTCGGGCAGGCGGCTGCCGTCCTGGAGACCGGCCGGCAGGGCGATGCCGCACACCTCCCCCGAGGCGCGGTAGTCGAGGAGACCGGACCCCGTGAGATAGCCACGGGCCACACACTCGACGGGGAACATGTCGAGTCGCTCACAGACGACGGCGCGGCCGCGCACGGCCTCCGGCACGTCGGTCGAGACGACGTGGTGAGGCACCAGGTCGGCCAGCTGCTCGAACCACCACAGCGACATCCGGGTGAGGATCTCGCCCTTGTCGGGGATGGTCGTCTCCAGCACGAAGTCGAAGATCGAGAGCCGGTCGCTGGCGACCATGAGGAGCTTGCCGGCGTGCGGCCCCTCGGTGAGCTCGTAGAGGTCGCGCACCTTGCCGGAGTGCAGGTGGCGGGCGCCGGGGACCTCCGGGGCGGGCGGAATGTTCGCGAGCGTCACGGGCCTAGCCTATTCAGCCCTGTCCGGTGACCGCCGCCGCGTACTCCTCGGGTGAGACCCACTCCGCCGAGGCGACGACCTCGAGGAACTCCTTGCGGGTCAGCCCGGTGCCTTCGAAGATCAGCGCCGAGGTCGAGGTGGCGGGCACGGCGGCAACCCGGTACTGCGTGCCGTCCGCCTCCTTCCACTCGGCGAGCAGGCTCCGCTCGCCCAGCACCGTGATCTCCTCGCGGACGTCGGCCTCGAGGTAGCGGTCGTAGACGAACGGGTCCTCGACTCCGCCGACCGGCGACATGAGAACCTGGGCGCGGCCGCGCTCATAGAAGTACTGATGGTCCTCCATGCCCAGCGACCAGCCCGGGTCCCGGATCAGGGCGGGCCGCTCCGGGATGAGCGGACGATAGCTTCCCGGCGCTTCGTAGCCGGCGTCGGCGAACGCCTTCGCCGGGAGGTGGTCGCGGGCGTCGGCCGGATCCAGCGGCGTGAGCCGGTCGAGCAACCCGAGATAGGCACTCTTGGAGAGGCCCGTGCCCCGCGCCTCGATGGTGTGCTCGCCAACCACCTCGCGGATCACCGTGTGGTCGTCGTCCGCGTAGGCCCACAGGCGTGCCGGAGCGCCCAGCACCTCGACATCCTCGCTGACCCCGATGTCCTCGCGATCGGTCACATATCCGGCGTACGCGTCGGCGGGGCGCCAGTTGATCTCCAGATCCGCCTCGTCGCCGCTCCGGTAGACCAGGTCGCCGCCGTGGTCGTCGACCCTGGCATAGGTCAACACCCAGCCCGGTGCCTCCAGGACGGCGAGCTCGCCGCTGCCCCGACCGGGCGTCGCGGTCACGGCGGAGCCGTCGTCGCCCTGTCGGCCGAGCCAGGCCGTTCCGGCGACCACGGCCGCGACCGCCGCCACGGCGACGAGGACGGGCACGATCCGGCGAAGCGGTGACGGGGCGATCGGATCGGGGGTCTCGACAGGGGTCAGGGTCATGATCTCCTCCAGCAGCTCGGCGCGACCCTCCCGGACGGCGAGGCCCGCGACACCGGCGTCGGTGATCGTGCGGTTCATCGGGAGCCCTCCTTCGGGGTCGAGGTGATGGGTTCTGCAGGGAGATGTCCGGCGCCGGGCGGATCGTTGCCGAGCAGGCCCCGCAGTCGGGTCCGGGCGCGCGACAGCCGCGGCCGTACGACGGTCGCGGGGAGACCGAGCACCTCGGCGATCTCCCGCGGCTCCAGTCCCTCCCACAGGTGCAGCTGGAGCACCTCCTCGTCACGGGCGCTGAGCCGCTTCATCGCGGCCGTCACGTCGGCCCGGTGCACCACGTCGTCGGCCAGATCGGCCATGGCATGGGCGATCTGGAGCCGCAGACGATCGCCGAGCGCCGCCCGGCGTCCCTCCCCGCGACGGTGGTTGGCGAGCGTGCGCCGCGCGACGCCGTAGAGCCACGGCCGGGCTCCCTCCCCCGGCGGCACGTGACCCAGCCGGCGCCAGGCGACGAGGAAGGTGTCGGCCGTGACGTCGGCCGCATCCTCGGGGCGGTCGGTGCGGCGCAGGGCGAAGCCGAGCACCGCGTCGAAGTGCGCGGCGTACAGCCGGCGGAAGTCGTCCTCCCGGGCGGGGCCCGGGCCCGAGATGTCGCTCATGCCTCTCCCATGTCCGGCTCCGGGAGGATCGTTGCACCGCGGGGGCCGGCCAGGTGCGGTTCACCTACCGGAATTGTCGTGAACCGGGCTCCGCGGCGACGAATTCGGTAGGTGAACCGCACAGACACCAGGGGCGCCGGGCGAGGCCGGGAGGACGGGTGGCAGAGTGAGGCCATGACGGAGTCCGCGCAGCCGCTCATCGACAGCACGTCCTTCGCCCCCGGCCAGGTGATCTGGGAGGACGAGGTCTGGATCCTCGCCCGCCACGACGCCGGCGACCGGCTCGGCCTGACCCTCCACCACCGCGAGCCCGAGGCCCTCGGCCAGCTCTCCGACGAGCACGCCTCACAGCTCGGCCGGATCGGCAACCGCCTGGTCCGGATCATCGAGCACCTGCCCGAGTCCGGGAGGGTCGGCCTCGCCCGCACCTCCGACGACCACGTCCAGCTGTCCTTCGAGGCCGAGGGCGTCCCGGAGAGCCGGCTGCACGACATCGCCACGAAGCTGGCGAACTGGGGCGGCGAGGCCCGGGCCTGACCTCGGGGTCAGTCTGGGATTCGGTTCCCCGGGAGGCGCCCCGACACTAGAGTCACCCCGAAAGGTGGCGACTCATGACGGGACCGGTCCTGCTCGCGCGTCCCCGGCTGCACGAACGGCTGGATCGGGACGAGCCGCGTCTGGTGGTGCTGTCCGCGCCGAGCGGCTCGGGCAAGACCAGCCTGGTCCGGTGCTGGGTGGCGACCCGCACCAGCGGGTCGGTCGTCTGGGTCACCCTCGAGACCGACCATGTCGCGCGGTCGAACTTCTGGCAGGCCGTGCTGACCAACGCCGGCCGCCTCGGCGTCCTGCCCGCGGACGAGGCCGCCGGACTGGTCGACGACGTGGAGCGTGCCGACGACCTGCCCGCGCTCGTCGCCGGCGCCCTCACCGGCCGAGGGCCCCTGGTCCTGGTGGTCGACGCCCACGAGCGGCTGCGCGACGACACCGGCCCGGTCGACGCCGACCTCGCCCAGCTGGTCCGGCTCTGCCCGGAGCTCACGATCGTCGTCACCACCCGGACCGCCACCGGCCTGGCCAGTCCCGGCCGGACCCTGCGCGGGGAGGTCGAGCTGCTGACCGGCACGGACCTCGCCTTCACCGAGGAGGAGACGCAGGAGCTGCTGCGGACCTTCGGCGAGCCCGGCCTCGCCGAGCGGGCCGAGGCCCTGCACGCCGCGACCGGAGGCTTCCCGCTCGCCGTCCGCGCGGGGATGCTCTCGCTGGCCCGCGCCGCCGCCGACCCGGCCGCGCCCGACTGGCAGTCGCTCGTCGCCGAGGACCTCCGCATCCAACTCGGCACCGGTGCCGCCTACGACCTGGTGCTCGCGACCTGCCTGCCGCCGTACTTCGACACGGATCTCGCCATCGACCTGACCGGGACGACCGACGTCAAGGAGACCCTCGCCGAGCTCGAGTGGAACGGCTTCGGACGCTGGATCCCGTTCGCGCCCGGACGCCAGGTCTTCCAGTACGTCGAGTCGCTGCGGACCGCGATGCTCGCCGACGCGAGCCGGCTGCCGGCGCCGACCCAGGCCCGGCACGCCCGGCTCGCCGCCACCTGGCTGTACCGCAACGGCAACTTCGAGACCGCCTTCGAGGTGGCCGTCGGCGCCCGCCAGTACGACGTCGCCGGGCGGGGCTACGCCGCACTGGTGGCGAGCAACCCGGAGACGATCACGACCGCCCGGTTCGACCGGCAGCTGGCGAGCGTGCCGAGCCGCGCGCTCACCCAGTACCCCGCGCTGGCGCTCGGCCGCGGGCTGGCGTGCCACCGCGACCCGGCGACCCTCGGCGCGGCGGCCGACTACTTCCGGATCCCCGCCTCGGTCAGCCAGCCCGCACCGGGCTCGACGCCGGGCGAGGTGCTGATGGTCCACACCGCCAAGGTCGCCAGCCTGCGGGCGCTGGGCCGATTCGACGACTCGGGCCGCGCCGCCCAGCAGGCCCTGGCCCACTTCGACACCATCCCCGACGGGGAGCAGCACCACGTCGCCGACCTCGGCGCCACCACGCTGCGCCACCTCGGCTACTCCCTGTTCCAGGACGGGCAGGTCGAGGCGGCCCGCACCGCCGCCACCCGGGCCATCACGATGAGCACCCGCCCCGAGACGCTCAACCACACGGCGGTCTACGCCGTCGGCTTCAACGCCCTCGACGGCCGCTGCGGCGAGGCCCGGGCCGCCCAGGCCCACGTCGACCCCGCCGCGTGGCGCCCCGGCCAGACCCACACCTATGTCAACGCGATGGGCCGGATCGGGCAGGCCGCGCTGCTGCTCGACGACTTCGAGCTGACCGCGGCGATCGCCGAGTACGACGACTGCCCGTTCGTCACGGCCTCGGAGTTCTGGCCCTTCGTCACCTGGACCCTGATGCACGCCCGCCTCGGCCTCGGGCACGCTGCCACGGAGGCGCACCGGATCGAGGCCGCCCTCGCCCGCACCCCCGCGCCGCCCGGCACGGCCGACAGCCTCGGCGGCGCCGCGGTCCGCGCCACCCTCGCCGTGCTCTGGCTGGCCGCGGGCAACCGGACCAAGGCCGGCCCCCTGCTGCGCACCCGGACGCGGTACGCCGGCCAGCTGGCGCCCGCCGTCCTGCTCGCCCGGCTGCTCGCCGGTGAGGCGGCCGATGCGCTCGGCACGCTGCCCCGGCTCGAGACGCGCCCCGGGCACACGACCCGGTCGCTGGCCGCCGTCCTCACCCTCGGCGCCGCCGCGGCGCTGCGCTCGGAGCGTCCCGACACGGCGGCCGCCCTGCTCGATCGGGTCCTCGCGATCGTCGGGCCCACCGGCGCCCGGGCACACCTGATGTACCTGCCCGCGTCCGACCTGGCCGGACTGCGTGCGCTGGCCGCCGAGCAGGGCGACTCGGCGTTGCGCGACTACCTCGCCGCGCCGGTCCCCGACTGCATCACCGGCGAGATCGTGGCCGCCTCGCTGACGCCGCAGGAGCGGACCGTCATCGCGGCGTTCGCCCAGCACCCCACCCGGGCCACGGCCGCCGCCGCGCTCCACGTGTCGGAGAACACGGTGAAGACCCACCTGCAGCGGATCTACCGCAAGCTCGGGGTCAACTCGCGCGAGGCGGTCATCCAGAAGGCGATCGAGCTGGATCTGCTGGCGCAGCGCTGAGTGCGGCCGCGCGTGCCGTGACGGCGAGCACGATCGCCGCGAGGAGTCCCGACGCGGCGCAGATCGACCACACGGCGTAGTAGCCGCCGAGGCTGCCTCCGCCGACCCCGAGCGAGCCGGTGCTCGCCAGGCAGATCGCGAAGATCGAGGACGCGATGCCCCCGCCGATGGTCTTGGTCGCATTGGTCAGGCCGGTCGCCGAGCCGACCCGGTCGGCGGGCGCGGCGGCCGCCGCGGCCGCCGGGATCGCAGCCACCAGGCCACCGGTCCCGAGCCCGATCACGGCCATCACCCCCCAGGCCGCGCCCGGACTGCCGTGCAGCGGCAGCCAGGCGGCGTACCCCAGCGCGTAGACGACACAGCCGGCGATCATCGCCCGCCGGGCGCCGAGGAGACGGCTGACCGGCCCGAGCGACAGCGCGCCCACGGCCAGGCAGGCGACATAGAGCGCGATCCGCGCCGAGCCCTCGGCGGCGGTCAGGCCGAAGCCGTAGCCGTGCACCGCGGGGTCGCTGCGGAAGTACGTCGACAGCGGCACCTGCGCGCCGAGCAGCGACATGCCGACGAGGAAGGCGGTGGCCTGCACGCTCCACTGGGCGGGGCGGGACAACAGCCGGACGTCGACCATCGGGTCGACGTGGCGCGCCTCGTAGCGCCACCAGGGCACCAGCAGCGCCGCCCCGGCGAGGACGAGCAGCCAGGCCGGCACGGACCCCGCCCCGTCGAGCCGGATCAGCACCAGACCGCCGAGGACCGCCAGGACGGCCACCGCCATCAGGGCCAGCCCGCCCCAGTCGAACCGGCCGCCACGCTCGCCGGGTACCTCCTCGAGGAACGCGAGGACCGGGAGGCACACAGTGACCACGACGGCCGGCAGGACCAGCATCGTCGTCACCGAGACCCGGTCCGCGAGCTGACCGGCGAGCACGGCGGCGACGATGACCGAGAGCTCCAGCGTGGCGACCAGGATGGCGGCCACGCGCCGGGTGACCCGGCCCTGGTCCGGGCGGCCGGCGGTCCGGCGGTGGATCACCGCGACCTCGATCGGCAGCCAGACCACGTAGATGCCCTGCACCGTCCAAGCAACCAGCATC
This sequence comes from Nocardioides sp. L-11A, assembly GCA_029961745.1. NCBI lineage: Bacteria > Bacillati > Actinomycetota > Actinomycetes > Propionibacteriales > Nocardioidaceae > Nocardioides > Nocardioides sp. L-11A. Next base: position 884,969 of record CP124680.1, on the reverse strand, counting down.
AACGGGAAGCTCGGCGCGAACGCGATCCCCCACGTCGCCGCGGCCGTCACCGCGGTCGCGAGCACCAGCACCCGCCGGTGCCCCACCAGGTCGCCCAGCCGGGCCAGGGGCGGGACGACCAGGGCCGAGAAGATCAGCTGGGAGGCCTCGAGCCAGTTGAGGTCGGCGTACCGGACGTCGAGGTCGTGGGCGATGTCGACCATGATCGGGCCGTAATAGCCCTGGATGACGCCGCTGGCGACCTCGACGACGGCAAGCAGGGCGATGACGACCAGGAGCGGGTGACCCGGCGGGCGACATCCGGGGCGGATCATTGTCACCCGGCTAATGGTGGAGGTTCGCTTGATCCGCCGGTGCGCATCGTCCGCACCGCGGACTGAAAGTTGCTCCCCACCATGCGCGCTCCCCGCATCCTCACCCTGCTCGGCCTGCCCTCCTGCGGTCGGTTGGCGGCGGCCTGCGCCGCGACAGCGGCCCTCCTGACCCTCACCGCATGCTCGGGCGGATCGCCTGACGCGGAGGCCGATGCGGAGGCTCGGGCGATGCCGCCGGAGCGCAGCGCGCCGGCCTTCACCGGTGTCCGGCACGAGCTCCCGAAGGGCGCGGCGCTGGACAACGACCCGGACCTCTACGAGCACGTCACGCCGACCGGATGTGCCGCGACAGCCGACGGCTGGCGGGCCGAGGGCACCGCCGAGAACGCCGGGGCCGAGGAGCAGGCCTTCGCGGTGCTGGTTCTCTTCACCGACCCGCAGGGGCGCAGCGTCGACTCCGCGACGGCCTCGGTCACAGTCGGCCCGGGCGAGACCGGTGACTGGATCGCCGAGCGCGACTTCGATGCACCCGCGGGGACGCTCTGCGTCGTCCGCGCCGTCAACCAGGCGAAGTGAGGACCACCATGAAGCTCTACCGGATCGCACTCGCCGCAGCACTCGCCGTCAGCGGCGCACTGGTCGCCGCCACCACGACGGCCGTGCCCGCCCGGGCCGCGGCCCCCCTCCTCGGCTGCGACACCCTGGCGGCGTCGGGCTACCGCCAGTCGACCATCGCCACCGGGCTCACCACCCCCCGTGGCATCGATGTCGACACCGCCGGCGTGGTCTACGTCGGCAACGGCAGCCAGGTCGACAAGCTGACACCGTCGGGCGGGAGCTACGCCCGCACCACCGCGGGCGGCAACTTCGCGCCGTACGGCCTCGCGGTGGGGACCGACGGCACGATCTACGGCATCGACCGGCCCAACGGCAGGGTGGAGAAGCTCGTCCCGTCGGGCGGCGCCTACACCCAGGAGAACGTGGCCTGGGGCCTCGGCGGCACCGTCGGTGCGCTCGACGTCGACCACACGGGCACGGTCTTCATCGGCGACACCGCCCACCAGCGGATCACGAAGCTGTCGCCGGGGGGTGGCGGCTACACCCCCTCCGGGGTGCAGTCGCTCCCGCTGCCGACCGAGGTCCACGGTGTCTCCGTGGCCGGCAACACCCTGTTCTTCACGATGGGCGACACGGTGCGCTCGCTGAACATCCCCGGCAACACCCCAGGCAACCCGCTCCCGACGACCGGACTGTCGTCCCCCGGCGGGCTCGACCTCGACCCGTCCGACGCGGTGCTCTCCCTCGTCGTGGCGGACACCGGCAACGACCGGCTGGTCCGGATCGGCGGGGCGCCCGACGACCAGAGGACCGTGCCGACCGAGGGCCTCGACCAGCCCCAGGACCTCGCGGTCGACGCCGGCGGCAGCATCTACGTCGCCGACACCGGCAACGGCCGGGTGGTCAAGCTGACCCCCGTCGCGGTCGACGCCGTCGCCGACACCGCGACGACGAGTTCCGGCGACGCCGTCACCACCGACGCGCTCGACAACGACAGCACCGACGGCACCGATCTGGCCGACGCGCCCACCATCGCCGAGAACCCGGCGCACGGCACGGCGAGCGTCAACGCGAACGGCACGATCACCTACACCCCGGCCGCCGGCTTCTCGGGAACCGACAGCTACACCTACGCCGTGCGGGACACCTCCGGGTCCGTGTGCGCGACCACGAAGGTCACCGTCACGGTCGCCCAGGGCAACGCCTGCGACCCGCTCGGCACCACCGGCGGCCACGCCCGGACCATCCTGCCGGCGGGGATCGACTATCCGGGCGATCTCGAGGTGGACGCCGACGGCAACGTCCTGGTCCCCGACCCCGACAACGGCCAGATCGTCAAGCTCACCCCCACGGCATCGGGTTACGTCCGCTCCGTGGCCGCCACCGGCCTGCCGGGCGTCACCAACCTCGCGATCGCCGGCGACGGGAGGCTCTACGTCACCTCCTGGAGCACCGGGACGGTGGTCCGGCTGACCCCGTCGGGCTCGACCTACACCAGCGCCACGATCGCCACCGGAGCCGACCTCTCCCAGGCGGCCGGCATCGACGTCGCCGCCAACGGCGACCTCTACGTCATCACCAGCGACGCCGGCGGGGCCGACGGCAAGCTGCTGCGCCTGAGCGCGGCCTCGTCGTACAGCCAGCAGGTCCTCGCCACCGGTCTCGAGTACGGCCAGGATGTGGCGATCGACGACGAGGACCGGGTGTTCGTCCTCAGCTCCGACGGCGTGCAGCGGCTCGAGGACCTCGGGGGCGGCAGCCACGACCTCGTCACCGTCACGAGCTCGGTCCAGGACGCCGAGGGGCTCGCCTTCGACGACGACGGCCGGCTGTACGTCGCCGACACCTGGAACGACCGGATCCTCGTGCTGACCCCCTCGGGATCGGGCTGGACGGAGTCGGACCTGCCCGGCTGGGGCGACGACAACGGTCCGGCCGGCGTCGCGGTCGGTCCGGACGGGACCGTCGTCGCCACCGACGCCAGCATCAACGAGGTCATCCTGCTGGGCCCGGCGACGATCGGGGCCAGGGACGACTCCACCACGGCCGGGGCGAACGGCTCCGTCACGACCGACGTGCGTGCCAACGACACGACCAACGCCACGCTCGGCATGCCCAGCATCGCCGCGGCCCCGGCCCACGGCACCGCCGAGGTCAACGACGACGGCACGGTGACCTACACCCCGACGCCCGGCTGGAGCGGTACCGACCACTACGACTACCTGATCCGCGACGAGGAGGCGCAGGTCTGCGCGGTCGCCCGGGTGAGCATCACCGTCACCACGTCCGACGGCTGCGGCGACATCCCGTCGAAGGAGTACGGCTACGACATCGTCGTCAGCGACGGCGACTTCGTCGAGCCGACCGGGATCGCGGTCGATCCGAGGAATTTCATCTTCATCTCCGACGCGGCCGGGGCCAAGGTGAGCGCCTGGGCTCCGGGCGCCGGACCGTCGACGATCGATGACCGCCCGGACCTGGACCCCCAGGGCATCGCCGCCGACACGCAGGGCAACGTCTACTACGCCGACGAGCGCGACCACGAGATCGTGAAGCTCACCTGGTCGGACGACGACAACGGCTACCCGACCAGGACCGTCCTCGCCGGCAACCTCCAGCGCCCCGCCGGCGTCGCCGTCGACGCGGACGGCAACGTCTTCTTCACCGAGCGCAGCAGCGGCCACGTCCACCGGCTGACGCCGTCCGGCGGGGCCTACACCTCCTCGCTCGTGGCCTCCGGCCTCGACAACCCGCGCGGTGTCGCCGTCGATGCCGACGGCAACCTCTTCGTCGTCGACCGTGGCAACGGCCGGGTCGTGAAGCTGACGCCGTCGGGACCCGACTACGCCCAGAGCGTGGTCTCGACGAGCCTCAGCGAGCCGATCGGCGTGACCGTCCGTCCCGACGGCGCGGTCCTCGTGGCCGACACCGGCAACCGGCGCGTGCTCCAGCTGACGCCGAACGGCTCCGGCTACGCCCAGACCGTGGCCCAGCGGTGGGACGCGCGCACGCCGACCTGGATCGTCGCGCCCGACAACGAGCGGCTGATCGTCGCCGACCCGGAGAACGACGACATCCTGATGATGGTCACCGTCGGCATCAACGCCGAGGACGACACCGCGGCGACGACCCTCCAGACCCCGGTGACCACCGACGTGCACGCCAACGACACCGGCATCGACGGCGTGGACGCCGTCACGACGGTGTCGGTGCAGCCCGACGGAGGGACGGCGAGCATCGAGCCCGACGGGCGGATCACCTATACCCCGCAGGCCGGCTTCTCCGGCACGGACCACTACGTCTACCAGACCCGGGTCACGCTGGAGGGGAGCGCCGAGTTCATCGGGATCGTCGCCTACTTCCACATCGACGTCTGCGACTCCGCCGAGGTCACGGTGACGGTCCCCAACGTGTTCACCGCCGGCCCCGGCGTCACCACGCCGCAGAACAAGCCGGTGACGACCCCGCTCGCGGGCATCGCGACCACCCAGGGCAAGCCACTGGACGCGACCGCAGTCACCCAGGACCAGGCGCCGGACCACGGTTCGCTGTCGATCGACGGCACCACCGGCGCAGTGACCTACACGCCCGACGACGGCTACAGCGGCGACGACTCCTACCGGGTCCAGGTGTGTGACACCGCCGATCCGGTCGAGTGCACGACGATCACGGTGCCCGTCGCCGTCGAGGCGAACACGGTCACGGCCGTGGACGACTCGGCGACCACCGATGTCGTGACCGCGGTGACCACCGACGTCACGGACAACGACGTCTCCGCATCCGGCCAGGCCTTCGACGACCCGACCGTCACCTCCGGACCCGGGCACGGGACGACGAGTGTCGGAGCCGGCGGGATCACCTACACCCCCGCCACCGGATTCTCCGGCGAGGACTCCTACGACTACCAGGCCTGCGACACCAGCACTCCGACCCCGATCTGCGACACGGGTGCGGTCACCATCACCGTGCGGAACGGCTTCCTCCCCGGCCCGGACGTGCAGACACCGCAGAACACGCCGCTCACCACGGCCCTCGACGACCACGTCACCACCTCGGGCAGGCCCCTCGACCCGGCGTCGGTGACCTCCGTGACCGCTCCCGGTCACGGCGTGATCGCGATCGACCCGGCGACCGGCGCGGTCACCTACAGCCCGACCTCCGGCTACTCGGGGGCCGACAGCTACACGATCGAGGTCTGCGACACCTCGGCGCCGGTCCAGTGCGCGGACCTGATGATGGGGGTGACGGTCGGAGCCAACACCGTCACGGCTGGTGACGACACCGCCTCGACCACCGTGGGAAGGGCGGTCGCCACCGACGTCACGGTCGACGACACCTCCGCCTCGGGCCAGGCCCTCGGCGACCCGACCGTGTCGTCGGGCCCCGCCCACGGCAACACGTCGGCCACCGGAGGCACGATCACCTACACCCCGGATGCCGGGTTCTCCGGCGAGGACTCCTACGACTACCAGGTCTGCGACACGTCGCACCCGACGCCGATATGCGACACCGCGACCGTCACCGTGACCGTCGACAACGTCTTCACCACCGGCGCGACGATCACCACGGCGTACAACTCCCCCGTCACCACCGGTCTCGACGACTACGCCACGGTCACCGGCATGCCCCTCGACCCGGCCGCGACCACCTCGGTCACGGCCCCGATCCACGGCACGATCACCATCGACCCGGACACGGGCGCCGTGACCTACAACCCGACCCCCGGCTTCAGCGGGGACGACGCCTACACCGTCCAGGTCTGCGACACCTCGGCTCCGGTGCAGTGCACCGAAGCCACCATCAAGATCACCGTCCAGCCGAAGCCGGCCCCGACCAGCGGACCCACCCTCACCGTCCACGCCCCCGACAAGGCCACCCTCAAGGTCACCAAGACCGGCAACGTCAAGCCCGTGGCCCTCACCGGCTCGGTCACCATCACCGGCATCAACCCCGCCACCCGGGTCGCCGGCAGGGCGATCACCGGGACCGCGACCCTCTACGGCCCCGCCAGGAAGCCCGGCCCCGGCATGTGCACCCCGGCCGCCGCCGTCGCGACCGTGCCCTTCGCACCAGTCAACGGCACCACGGCGCTCCCGCCGGTCCGGGTCACCCGGCCAGGTCACTACACCTGGGTCGCCTCGACCAGCGCCGACGGCGACAACACCGCCAGCACCCAGTCGTGCGGCTCGCCGGACTCGACCACCCTGGTCCACCGGCCCGCGCTGCCGGCCAAGGTCACCGTCAAGACGGGCTACACCGGGGTCGTCGCCGATCCCTCGGCGCACGGCCGCAAGCTCCGCCCCGCCCGGATCAGCATCCCCGGCATCAGGCTCGACGCCCGCGTCGACACGGTCGGCATCCGCAAGAGGAACATGGTGATCCCCACCAACACCGCCCGCGGCGGCTGGCTCGCCGGCTCCGCGGCACCCGGCGAGAGCGTCGGCTCCACCGTCATCGCCGGCCACGTCTCCGACCGCGGCGACCGCCCCGGCGCCTTCGGCAGGCTCCGCAACGCCCGCCCCGGACAGATCGTCACGGTCCGCACCGCCGACGGCACCCGGCTGCGCTACCGCATCCAGAGCGTGACCACCCAGCCGCGTGCCAAGGGACTCACCGGCACCGCCACCTCCACCACCGGCGGCCACCAACTCACCCTGGTCACCTGCACCGGCCGCGTCACCTACCGCAACGGCAACTTCCACTACACCAAGAACCTCGTGGTCACCGCCACACCGATCGGATGAGCCGCCGGCAGGCAACATTCACGACAGTTCGTTGTTCGACAGGCCGGCCCAACGGTTCGCTGAACCCGCCGGTCCGTGTCCTCCGCACCACGGAACGAAAGCTGCTTCCCACCATGCGCGCTCCCCGCAATGCCCTCCCCTACCGTCGCGCTCTCGGCGCGGTCGGTGTCGCCCTCACGCTCGCTCTCGCTCTGAGCGGCTGCTCGGGAGACGGCGCCGAGGCCGACAAGTTGTCGCCGGCGTCGGGGGTGACGAGGGGCTCGGGCAGCGAGTCGGACGGCACGTCGGAGAAGAAGGGCGACGAGGCCGACAAGCCGGTACTGGGCAGGCCCGCCAAGGACAAGGTGCCCACGTTCGTCGGCGTCCAGCACAAGCTGCCCACAGGCAAGGCCCTGAAGAACGTGCCGGACCTCTACGAGCAGGTCGCGCTCACCGGCTGCGAGGCCACCGACGGCGGCTGGGCCGCCACCGGCACCGCCGGCAACAGGTCCGGCGAGGACCTGAGGTTGACGGTGCTGGTCCTCTTCACCGACGCCCAGGCCCGGATCGTCGACTCCGCCGCCACCACCGTCGCCGTGCCTGCCGGCGGCAGCGAGGCCTGGACCGCCGAGCGCGCCTTCACCGCCCCGGACGGCACCCAGTGCCTGGTCCGCGCCGTCTCCCGGGAGAAGTGAGAACCACCATGAAGAAGTCTCTGCACCTCGCTCTCTCCGGACTGGTCGCCGCCACCGGAACACTGGTCGCGGTCGGCCTCGGCGCCGCCGTCGCGCCCACCGCCCAGGCCGCGCCGACGCAGCCCTGCGGCCCGCTCGGCTCGTCCGCTTCGGACTACACGGTCTCGGAAGTCGTCACCGGCTGGTGGCTGGTCACGGCCGTCGCGGTCGGCGCGGACGGCAGCGTCTTCGCTGGCGACTGGACCCCCGACGCCGACGTCAGGAAGTTCACCCCGTCCGGGAGCGGCTACACCAGCATCGACCTGCCCGGGAGCTTCCACAACGTCACGGGCGTCGCGGTCGAGACCACCGGCAACGTCTGGGCGGTCAATTCGTCGGACGACGACCTCGTCCGCATGCTGTGGAACGGCTCCGGTTACCAGCAGGAGAGCCCTTCACCGACGGGTATCCCCATCCCGATGGACGTGGCTGTCGACAGTGCCGACAACGCCTACGTCGCGGCTTGGGCGGAACCCGGCGGGACCGGTGGTCGAATCCTGAAACTCTCCTCGACCTCTCCTTGGACCACGTCAGTCGTCCGCGCTGCGAGCGCCGATGCGTGGGGGGTCGCGGTCGGACCGGACGACAGCGTCTATTCCACCAACTTCCCCGGCGAGGTCGTGCGTTCGACGCACACCGGCGGGACCTGGACGAGCCAGACGATCCCGACCACCGGCCTGAGCCACCCGCGCGGGCTCGCCGTGGACGCGGACGGCGTGGTCTACGTCGCCGACTCGAACAACCACCGGATCGTGGTCCTCACTCCGTCCGGCGGATCCTGGACCCAGACCACGCTGCCGGTCACCGGCCTCGACAACCCGACAGACGTCGCCGCCGGGCCCGACGGGGCGCTCTACATCGTCGACAACGGGAACAGCCGCGTCCTGAAGGCGACGCGCGCCTCCCTGACCGCTGTCGCCGGCACCGTGAACACCACGCTCGGCAACGCCGTCACGACGCCGGTGCTGGACAACGTCACCGCCGCCCACGCCACCCTGGCCAACCCGACCATCGCGAAGAACCCCAAGCACGGCACCGCGACGATCAACGCCGACGGCACCATCACCTACACCCCGGCGGCCGGCTTCTCCGGCACCGACACCTACTCCTACGCCGTCCGCGACAACGGCAGCCCGGCCAGCGTCTGCGCCACCGGTACCGTCACCGTGACCGTCGCCCCGGGCAACGCCTGCGACCCGGTCGGCACCACCGGCGCGGACACCCGGCTCCCGGTCGAGACCGGCACGGACTACCCCAACTACTTCGACGTGGACGCCGACGGCAGCATCTTCGTCACCGACTCCGAGACCGGCGAGATCGTCAGGCTGACCCCCACGGCATCGGGCCACGACCGCACGGTCGTGGCCACCGGCGTGGGCAACGTGACCGCCATCGCGATCGGCCAGGACGACACGTTGTGGGTGACCCGCTATCCGGGCGAGGTGCTGAAGCTGACCCCCTCCGGGGCCGGCTACACGATCGCCGACACCTACAGCGGAGGACTCCTCGCGAACCTCGGCGGCATCGACGTCGCGCCCGACGGCGACCTGTTCGTCAGCGTCAACGCCACCTCTTTCGGCTCGGGCGGCGTGGTCCGCCTGGCGACCGGATCGGGCATGGCACAGACCCAGGTGGTGAGCGGCCTGGACGTCCCGCACCAGGTGACGGTCGACGACGACGGAGCGGTGTACGTCGCCAGCTACACCCGGGTGGTCAAGGCGGTCGACACCGGGGCCGGCTGGACCCAGACCAACGCCGTCACCGGTCTCGGCAGCGGCCAGGGCGTGCAGGTCGATGAGACCGGCACGATCTGGGTCAGCACCAGTGAGGACCCCGGCGTGTGGACCGCGGCTCCGTCGGGCTCCGGCTACGCCGCCAAGCAGCTCTACGCGCCCTGGGGCACGGAGTACGCCACCACCCTCCAGGTTCGTGACGACGCCGTCCACGTCTCCTCGTTCGACCAGCTCTGGACCTTCGGCCCCACGACACTGCGGGCGACCGACGACACCGCCACCACGAGCGCGCCGCGGCCGGTGACCACCGACGTCCGCGCCAACGACGAGTCCAACGTCAGGCTCCGCGACAAGCCGGTCATCATCGGCGCTCCCGCCCACGGCACGACGACCGTCAACGACGACGGCACCGTCACCTACACCCCCAACGCCGGCTGGCACGGCACGGACACCTACCGCTACCGGATCGGCGACGACAACAACGGTGACCCGTCTCGGCTGTGCGACATCGCCACGGTGACCGTCGCCGTCACGTCCCCGACCGGCTGCGGCCTGCTGCCGACCTCCGCGTACACCTCCCGGAGCACCGTCATCTCCAACCTCCGGCAACCGAACGGCATCGTGAGCGACGCCAACAACACCATCTGGCTCGCCGACTCCGGCTACGCGATGGTGGCGACCGCGTGGGGCCCCGGCTACACCCCGAACACCATCGACGGCACCGGCGGCATCGACCCGCAGGGCATCGCGATGGACAGCGTCGGCGCTGTCTACTACGCCGACGAGGGCGAGCACGAGATCGTCAAGCTGACCCGGACCGGCTACACCTGGGCCCGTACCGTGCTCGCCACCGACCTGCAGCGACCCTCGGGGGTCGCCGTCGACGCCGACGGCAACGTCTACTTCTCCGAGAACTCCAGCGGCGACGTGCACAAGCTGACCCCGTCCGGGGGCAGCTACACGAGCTCGCTGGTCGGCTCGGGCCTCGAGCGTCCGCGGGGTGTCGCCGTCGACGCCGACGGCAACGTCTTCGTCGCCGACTGGGCCGACGAGGACAAGATCGTGAGACTGAGCCCGTCCGGCGCGACGTACACCAGGTCCGTGGTCGCGCTCGGTCTCGACAACCCGTACGGCGTCGCCGTCCAGCCCGACGGCACCCTCCTCGTCGGCGACTCCGGGAACAACCGGGTGCTGCGGCTGATCCCGAACGGCAGCGGCTACGACCAGGAGACCCTCACGGTCTGGGGCAGCAGCTCGCCGAGATGGATCGCGGCCATGCCCTCCGGTGACCTGCTCGTCACCGACCAGGACGCCAAGACGATCGTCCGACTGGGCAGGGTGAGCATCACCGCCGCCGACGACACGGCGTCCGTTCCCGCTCCCATGTCCGTGTTCACCGCGGTACGGGCCAATGACGCCAAGATCCCGGCCAACCCGGCCATGTCACTCCCGACCGTGGTCGGCGGCCCCGCCAACGGCGCCGCGAACGTCGCCGGCGACGGCCGGATCGCCTACGCCCCCGACCACGGGTTCTCCGGGCTCGACATCGTCCGCTACCGGGTCACCGACGACGAGACCTCACCCCACGTCTGCGCCGCGGCCGACCTCCGCGTCACCGTGCAGAACGTCTTCACGCCCGGCACCGTGAGCACGCCGCAGAACACCCCGGTCACCACACCGCTGTCCGGCCTGGCCAGCACCAACGGAGCTCCGCTCGCCACCGACCACATCTGGTCGATGGGCAACCCCCAGCACGGCAGCATCGCGATCTACGACGTGCCGTGGGACCGGCCGATCCGCGTCGACTACCTGCCGGATCCCGGCTACAGCGGACCGGACAGCTACACCCTCAACCTGTGTGACCAGTCCGAGCCCCAGCAGTGCGCCGATGTCGCCGTCCAGGTCACGGTCGGCACCAACACCGTCACGGCGGTCGACGACTCGGTGGTCACCGATGCCGCGACCCCGGTGACCACCGACGTCACGGGCAACGACATCTCGGCCTCGGCACAGGACCTGGCGGCGCCCACGGTCACCTCGGCGCCCGCCCACGGGGACACCTCTGTCGGCGCCGGCGGGATCACCTACACACCGGTTGCCGGGTTCTCCGGCGCGGACTCCTACGAGTACCAGGTCTGCGACACCTCCATCCCGACCGCGGTCTGCGACACCGCGACTGTCGACGTCACGGTCACCGCTCCGCCCGGCCCGACGACGGCACCGACGATCTCGGTGACCGCGCCCGCCAAGGCCACGCTCAAGGTCACCCGGAACGGCCGGACCAAGCCGCTCGCGCTGACCGGGCAGGTGACCATCACCGGCCTCCACGCTCGCCGGACGACGACCGGCACCGCCACTCTCTACGGCCCGGCCAGGAAGCCCTCCGCCGCCATGTGCACTCCTGCCGACGCGGTCGGAACGGTGTCCTTCACGCCCGGCAACGACCGCATCCCGCTCCCGGCGGTCACCGTCACCCGCCCCGGCTACTACACCTGGGTCGCCACGACGAGCGCCGACAGCCGGAACCTCGCGGCCACGCAGTCATGCGGCGCGGCCGGGGCCACCACCCTGGTCCACCGTCCCGACCTCGGCCGGGTCGAGGTCAGCACCGGCTACTCCGGCGTCCGTGCCGACGGCTCCACCGCCGCTCGCAGGATCCGCCCGGTCAAGGTGAGCGTCCCCGCGGTGGGGTTGCGGGCCAGCGTCGAGACCGTCGGCATGCGCAAGGGCTCGATGAGGATCCCGGCCGACATCTCCAAGGGCGGCTGGCTCAACGGGTCCGCCGCTCCCGGCGAGTCCGTCGGCTCGACCGTCATCGCCGGCCACGTGTCCGACCGCGGCGACCGCCCCGGCGCCTTCGGCAAGCTCCGCAGGGCCCGCCCCGGACAGGTCATCACGGTCCGTACCGCCACCGGCGCGGCCCAGCGCTACCGGATCGCCACGATCACGACCCAACCCCGGGCGAAGGGGCTCGGTGGCGCCACGGTCTCCACCGCCGGAGAGCACCAGCTCACCCTCGTCACCTGCACCGGGAGGGTCACCTACCGCAACGGGCGCTTCCATTACACGAAGAACCTCGTGGTCACGGCCACGCCGATCGGATGAGCCGCCGGACCGGGCCCGTGGGTGACATGACGGGCGACATCCGCCTCCCGGCGTTGCCGGCGCCACGGGGGTGGGCGTTGGCTTGACCCGCGGCGCGTGTCCCCGCACCGGCGGACGGCGCGCAGCGGCACCGGCGTCGCGGGTGGGGCGACGACGCCGGCAGACCGGTGCGACCCGGACGGCCCACTCCCCCCAGGCCGATCCGGGTCGCACCTCCTGCCCCTCCCGTACCCGGCGTGCGCGATGATGGTCTCGTCGACTCGGGTCGAGGAGGAGCGATGGCCGGAGGGAGTCCCGTGCTCCTGCGGCGCGCCCGCCTGCACGACGCACTGGACCGGTCCGGCCCGCGGCTGACGGTCGTCGCGGCTCCCAGCGGCTTCGGGAAGACCAGCCTGGTCCGGGCCTGGGTCGCGACCCTCGACCAGGCCGGGGACGGCGTCGATGTCGTCTGGGTGACCCTCGAGAACGACCTGGAGTCCCCCTCCGCCTTCTGGCAGACCGTGCTGGCCGGCGCCGGCCGGGCCGGCCTCATCGACGGCGCCGGGACCGGCCTGCTGACCGAGATCGAGTCCAGTGCCGACCCCGCCGCGGTGATCGCCCGAGGCCTCGCCGGTCGTTCCCGGCCGCTGCTGGTGGTCGACGCCTACGAGAAGGTCCGCACGACGGCCGCGCAGGTCGACGCCGACCTGCTGCGACTGGTCGAGCTGGTCCCGCGGTTGCGGGTGGTCGTCACGACCCGGACCCCGGGTGGGCTGGCCGCACCGGCCCGCAGCCTGCGCGACGAGGTGCAGCTCCTCACCGAGGACGACCTCGCCTTCACCGTCGACGAGACCCACGACCTGGTCGCCGCCTTCGGCAACCCGGACACGGCGGACAGCGCGCCCGCGCTGCACGCCGCGACCCACGGCTACCCACTGGCGCTGCGTGCGGCGATGCTCGCCCGCCCCCAGGACCGGACCCGGCCGGTCGGCGGCCAACACGACCCGGCCTGGCAGGCCCTGGTCGCCGAGGACCTGCGGGTCCAGCTCGAGCGCGGCGCGGCGTACTCCTTCGTGCTCGCGACCAGCGTGCCGCCGTACTTCGACGCGGACCTGGCGCTGGAGCTGGCCGCCGGGCTGCCCGGCGTCGCCGGCCCCGCCGAGGTCAAGGAGATGCTCGACGACCTGGAGTGGAACGGCTTCGGCCGCTGGATCCCGTTCGCGCCCGGCCACCAGGTCTTCCAGTACGTCGAGTCGCTGCGCGAGGCCGTGCTCGCCGAGGCCCGGCGCCGGCCGGCCGACGAGCAGCGCCGCGCCGCCGAGCGCAGCGCCGCCTGGCTGCACCGGCACGGCAGCTACGAGGCCGCGCTCGAGATGGCCGTGGGCGCCGGGCTGTTCAGCATCGCGGCCCGGGTCTACGCGGCGGTCGTGGTCACCACCCAGGACGCCCACTCCACGAGCCTGGTCGACCGCCATCTCGCCTCCGTGCCCAGCCGGGCGCTCACCCAATTCCCCGCCCTCGCCTTCGGCCGCGGACTCGCCTGCTTCCGCGACCCGTCGCTGCGGGGCGCCGCCGCCGACTACTTCCGGATCTCCGCACGCTGGGACGGTCCGCGCTTCCCGAACCCGACCGCCGGCGAGTACCTCCTCGGCTATGTCGCGAAGGTGGTCAGCCTGCGCCTCCTCGGTCGGGTCGAGGAGTCCGGCCGGGCCGCGGTCGAGGCGCTCGCCTTCCACCACCGGATGCCTGACGCCGACCGCGAGCGGGTGGCCTTCCTGGGGCCGATGGCGCTGCGGCACCTCGCCTACTCCCAGTTCCTCGCCGGCGACCCCGAGGGGGCGCGCGACACCACATCCCGCGCGGTCGCCATGGCCACGGACCCCGTGGTGCGCAACCACACCGCGGTCTACGCCGTCGGGCTCGGGGCCGTCGAGGGCCGGACCGTCCAGGCGCGCTCGGCCCGGGCCCTGATCGCACCGGACGCCTGGCGCCCCGGCGAGGAGCGCTCGTACGTCAACGCGCTCGGCCGGATCGGCGTGGCCACCCTCCTGCTCGACGAGTTCGACTTCGCCGGTGCCGCGGCCGCGTTCGACGACGCGACCTTCCGCGACACCACGGAGCACTGGCCGCTGCTGACCTGGACCCTGCTGCACGCGCAGATCGGACTCGGGGCCGCGGCCGCCGAGGCGCGCCGGGTCGAGGAGCAGCTGCGCCGCACGCCGGCACCTCCCGTGATGGGCGACAGCGTCGCTGCCGCCGCGGTCCGCGGCGCCCTCGCCGCGGCCTGGCTCGCCGCCGGGAACCATGCGCGCGCCACGACCGTCCTGCGCACCCGGACGAGGTACGCCGGTCAGCTCGCCCCCGCCGGCGCGCTGTCCGGCCTGCTCGCCGGCGACGCCGGCCGCACGCTGGCGTCGCTCCCCGCATGGGAGGCGCGCGCGGGCCACACGACACGCTCCCTCGCCGCGCTGCTGGTCCTCGGCGCCGCGGCCGCCGTCCGCGCCGGCCAGGAGGAGGCCGCGGCGGCCCTGCTGGAGCGGGTCCTCGCCCAGGTCGGTCCCGACGGGGCACGCCTGCACCTGATGTACCTCCCCCCGGAGGATGTCACGGCGCTGCGCCGGACCGCCGCGCGCCGCAGCAGCCTGGCGGTGCAGGACCATCTCGCCGGGACCGTGCCGGCCTGCTTCGTCGCGGCGCACACGGTCGTCGCCCTGACCCGCCAGGAGCGGGCAGTGCTCGCCGCGCTGGCGCGCCACCCGAGCCGGAGCGAGCTCGCCGCCGCGATGCACCTGTCGGAGAACACCGTGAAGACGCACCTGCAGCGGATCTACCGCAAGCTCGGCGTGAGCTCCCGCAAGGCCGTCCTCGAGCGGGCGATCGAGCTGGACCTGCTCTGACTTCGGGTCGAGCGTGTCGCATACGGAGACCGACGCACGGACCCTCCGGGCCCATGGCCGGCCTCCGTGCCGCTCCGCGGCCGTGCGCCACGCTGCCGACCAGACTTCGGGTCGAGCGTGTCGCATACGGAGACCAGCGACCGGCCGGCCGCCGGCATTGGGGTGACATTCGGGGCGACTTCATGGCGAGATGTGTTGCCGGGGACCGGGTCGGGGGCGTTCGGTGGAGTCGCCCGCAGCGTGACCGGCCTGCGGGGTCCCCCGATCGGAGTCCTCCCCATGCGCGCACGCCGTCGCCCGGCCGTGGCCCTCGCTCTCGGCGCAGCCACCCTGCTCCTGCTGACGGGCAACGCGCCCGCCGCGGCCGACGACCCCGCGTCCCCGGCTCCCTCCACGGCCGCGACGACAGCCGACTCCGGTGCCGCCGGCGCCGAGACCACTGCGGAGCCGGAGCCCGTGCCCGAGCCCGTGCCAGAGCCGGAGCCGGAGCCGGAGCCGGAACCCGAGCCGGAGCCGTCGCCGTCGCCGGAGAGCGACCCGACGCCGAGCTCGCCGCCCCAGCGCGACGAACCGGCCGAGCAGGCCGAACCGGCCGAACCGGCCGACCCGGCCGAGCAGGCCGACCCGGCGCCGACTCCGACCGGGCTCGTACTGGATCCGCACTCGGGCACCACGCGGGCGGGTGTCGCGGTGACGTACGAGGTGTGGACCATCGGCGTCGGGGGTGCGGCGCTGACCGACGTGACCGACGAGGCCGTCGTGGAGTTCGTGGGCGACGCCGGATCGTGTGCCGCGGGCTCGTGCATGTCGACGACCAGCGGCCGCTTCCCGCTCAAGGCGACCTGGGGCGGCTTCACCGCCTTCACCGCACTGCATATCGCTCCCGACGAGCCCACCGGCATCATCCTGCGGCCCGCGACCGCGACGGTCGGGGTGGGCGGCAACCGGGTCTTCGAGGCGAAGCTCGCCGACCAGTACGGCAACCGTGTCGACGACGCCGACGACGTCGAGTTCGCGCCCAGCGCCGGACTTCACTGCACGCCCGAACCCGCCAGCGTCCGATGCTGGCCGACCGAGCCGGGCACGTTCACCATCGCGGCGAGCCTGCGCAGTGACCCGACGCAGACGGCCACCTCCACCCTGGTGGGCGAGCCGGGGGACGACGTCCTCGCCGGCCTCTCTGTGGAGCCGGACCGGGCGACCGTCCCGGCCGGGACCCCGGTGCCGCTGACCGTCCGGGGGCTGACCACCAGCGGCCACTACATCGACGTCACCGAACGGGCCACGGTCGTGGCCCGGCCGGTGAACGCGAACGGCGTACCGGACTTCGCCGCCGAGCAGGATTGCCTGGGCGGTCTCTGCACCCTCACCACGGCGGGCACGTATCGCATCCTGGTGAGTGTCGCCGGCTCCGCACTGAGCGCGGATGCGCGGATCGAGGTGTCGCCCGCCGCGCCCGTGGGGCTCGCGGTGGCTCCTGTCCAGGCCGCCGTGACCGTCGGCGCGACCCACGACTTCCAGGCGGCGCTCGTCGACGCGCACGGCAACCGCATGCCGGCGGACGGAGCGACCTACACGATCGAAGCGCCGGGCACGTGCACCGCGGGTTCGTGCACCGCGGCCGTCCCGGGCAACTATCTCGTCACCGCGCACCACGAGGGCCGGACGGCGACGGCGACCCTGCACGTGCACGCCGACACCCGCCCCACCGCCGGCGTCGCCCGGATCGACGTCGCGCCGACGACGCCCAGCGTCCTGGCGGGCCAACCGGGAACCTTCGTCGTGCGCGCCTACGGCCCCGGCGGCGAGCCGCTCGGCACCGTCACCGACGACGCCACCCTTGCCATCGAGGGGGCGGGCACCTGGCAGAGCCCCTACGGCAAGCGCCATCTCGGTTGCAGCGCCGACACCTGCACGTCGACGGTCGCCGGCGACCACGTCGTCACCGCCCGCCTCGGCGCCCTCAGCGCGACCACCACGATGACGGTCGTCAGCGATGGCATCCGGGCGTTCAGTGGCCTCGCGCCGGGCAACGCCGTGATCCGCGCCGGCGGCACGCAGGCCTTCTACGCCGGGATCATGGATCGCTACGGCAACCTGGTCGAGGCCTCCGACATGCCGGGTCGCGTCCAGTTGCGCGCCAGCGCCGGCGCGACCTGCACGGGTCTGGTCTGCGGGGCGACCAAGACGGGCATCTACCTGATCGGGGTCACGTCGGTCAACGGGGTCGAGGTCGACGAGGAGGCGGGCTGGATCTTCAGCGGCTTCCTGACGGTGATCCCCGAGGCGGCGCACCACCTCTCCCTCGACCCGCCGAACACCACGGTTCCGGCCGGCACGGCCGTCGAGCTGACCGCGACCGCCTACGACGAGTACGACAACGTGATCGGCGACGTCACCGACGAGACGACCTTCACCACCGCGCCCGGCGCCACGTGCGAGGCCACCCGCTGCTCCAGCACCGTCGCCGCGTCGTACCCGATCACGGGCACCCACGACGGCATGACCGCGGACGCACAGTTCACCGTCGTCCCCGGCCCGGTCGACCGCGTCACCGTGACCCCGGGCACCGCGACCATCACGGCCGGCCAGACGCAGGTGTTCCGTACCGACGGATTCGACGCCTACGACAACCCGGTCGGTGACCTCACCGACGCCACGACCTTCACCGTGACCGAGCCCGGGACGTGCACGGAGAACGCATGCGGGTCCGCCCGGGCCGGCGAGCTGACCGTCACCGGTTCGTACGTCGTGCCCGCACCGCCCCTGCTGCAGCGGCTCGCTACCGGCGGCCTCGGCGCGGTGTTCGCCGCCCCCGGCGACACCGTGACCGGCACAGCCGTGCTCACCGTCACCGCTGCGAGCACGCCCGGTCCCGGCACGAGCGACCCGGGCGCCGGGGCACCGGGCGGCAGCGCCCCCGGCGCAGGCGCCGCACCAGGCGGCGGGAAGGGCACGGGCGGCAAGGGCGGTGCCGGCGGGAACGGCCCCGGAGCCGGTGGGCAGAGCGCCGACGCCGGGGAGGCCGGCGCCCTGCCCGCCACCGGGTCCGGGCTGGAGTGGTGGCACCTGCTGGTCGGCGCACTCCTGCTCGGGGGCGGCCTCACGGTCGTCGGTGCCCCCGGCCGGC
This sequence comes from Nocardioides sp. L-11A, assembly GCA_029961745.1. Lineage (NCBI taxonomy): Bacteria > Bacillati > Actinomycetota > Actinomycetes > Propionibacteriales > Nocardioidaceae > Nocardioides > Nocardioides sp. L-11A. The sequence goes on along the minus strand of CP124680.1, from coordinate 866,796 downwards.
GGCGACGCACCCCCTGAGCCGCGCGAAGGTGGCCGTTTCCACAGCCTTCGAACATATGTTCGAGATCTGTGGTAGGGTGGTAGCAGGCCGTACGGCGGGATGCTCAGAGTGGTCCCGGGGACCTGAGGCCCAGCGTTGCAGGACAGGGCGCGCACCTGCCAGGTGCGTTACGACCGCTGAGCCGCCGAGGCTCCTCCTGGAAGGCGAGACCTTGTTGTCGCGCCCACCGGAAGGAGGCAGCCGATGTCCACCGCCGCTCTCGCACCACCGCACCCGATCGTGGGGTGCCTTGCCGGGGTGCGGGCCGCGTTGACGGGCGTGGCGCACGTGCAGCCGGTGTTCATGACGACCGCGGACAAGGAGTCCGCCCTGGTCGAGCTCACCCGGGCCGAAGCCCAGGTCGCTGAACTCAAGGCCCGGATCCTCGCCGCGAGCGATGACATCGCGACCGCGCACGGCGCCCACGATGTGGCTGCCTGGCTCGCCCACGCCACCCAGGCCGACCCCCGCACCACCCGCGCCGACCTACACCTCGCCACGGCCTTGGACCGGCACCCCGCTGTCGCGGCCGGCATGCGGACCGGCGCCGTGTCCGCGGCCCAGGCCCGCGTCATCACCACGGCCATCGACGACCTCCCCACCGACCTCGGCCCCGCGGTCGCCGCGTCGGCCGAAGAGACCCTGATCGCCTACGCCGCCCACCACCCACCCCGCGACCTGCAACGGCTGGGCCGCCGGATCCTCGACGTGATCGCGCCCGAGGTCGCCGAGGCCGAAGACGGCAAGCGGCTCGAGGACGAAGAACGACGCGCCCGCGAGAAGGCGTCCCTCCGCTTCCGCGACCTCGGCGACGGGACCACCCGGATCTGGGGCCGGCTGCCCACCACCGTCGCCCAACGACTCCGGACCTACCTCCAGGCCTACACCTCACCCCGACAAGGCCAGAGCACACCCACGACCGACACCGGGACCAGCACCGGGGAGACCGGCACTGGGACCGGGGCTGGGACTGGGACCAGCACCGGGGAGCGGGTGCCGCAACACCGGGCCTACGCCCACGCCTTCGCAGCCCTGCTCGAGACCCTCGACCCCGACCGGCTGCCCGAACACGGCGGCGACGCGACCACCGTCCTCGTCACGCTGTCCCTGGCGCAGCTCCTCACCGACCTCGCCACCGCCGGGGTGATCGCCGGCGACGGCGAGGAGACCATCTCCGCCACCGACGCCCGCCGTCTGGCCTGCCAAGCCACGATCATCCCCGTCGTGCTCGGCGGCCAGGGCGAGATCCTCGACCTCGGCCGCCGGACCCGGCTCTTCACCCGAGCCCAACGCCGCGCCCTCCGCCTCCGCGACCGACACTGCCGCGCCGAAGGCTGTTCGATCCCCGCCGCCTGGACCGAAGCCCACCACCTCCACCCCTGGTCCGAAGGTGGGCCCACCGACCTCACCAACGCGATCAGCCTCTGCAACCACCACCATCACCGCATCCACGACCACGCGTTCATCCACGACCGCCTCCCCAACGGCGACCTCCGCTTCCACCGACGCACATAGGCCGACAGGTGTCGTGACTGGATAGGCTCACAGAGCCGAATCGACGGTGGGCGTTCGCGGTACTCCACCGGGATCGCCGCCGCGAGGGCCAGATCGCGTACGGGCGTGCCCTGCGCGGAAGCCCACCGACCCGAAGGAAATCCATGTCCGTCGTGAAGATCAACGCCATCCAGGTCCCTCCGAACGCCGGACCCGAGCTGGAGAAGCGGTTCGCCGCCCGGGCCGGGGCGGTCGAGGGCGCCCCCGGCTTCCTCGGCTTCCAGCTGCTCCGGCCGACGGCCGGCGAGCAGCGCTACTTCGTCGTCACCCAGTGGGCCGACGAGGCCTCCTTCGCCGCCTGGCGGGACGGCGACGCCCGTGCGGCCCACGCCGCGCCTGCGGGCGAGGCCCCGCGCAAGCCGGTCGCGACGGGTGCCGACCTGCTGGAGTTCGAGGTCGTGCTGGACGTCAAGCCGGCCTGAGACGCTTCTATGGGTTGTCAACCCATAGAAGCGTCTGAGCCCGATCCGGGTCAACAGCCGGCGGGCACCGCGGCCTGGGCAGCAGTGACCGCTGCGTTCGCCGCCACCTGGTCGGACCGCGCGGCCGCGAGGGCCTTCCGGGTGGCCTTGGCCCGCTTCCTCGCCTTGGCGACCTTGGGCTTCGCGGCCCCCGCCTTCCTCAACTTCTTCAGCTTCTTCGCCGCCTTGGCCGCCTTGGTGCTCGCCGCATCGGCTCCCGTCGCCGCGGCCGTCGCCGCCGTGCTCGCCCCGGCGATCGCGCCGGCGGCCGCCGCGCACGCCGCCGGGTCGATCACCGGCCCCCGGGCGTCGGACTCGGCGAATCCCGGCTCGGTGAAGCCCGCGGCCGTGACGATCTCCTGGACGACGATGCTCCGGCCCGCGTCACCCGGCCGCACGACGTACGTCGGGGAGGGGCCGGTCGCCACGATCACGTCGCCGGCCGACCACACGTAGGACTGGACCTCGACGTCGCCGGGCTCCCACACGCCCGGGGTGACGGTCAGGGTCCGGCCGACCTCAGGCGGGCCGGTGATCACCGGTCGCTGGACGTTCGCGATGCTGCGTCCCGGGTCGGCACCGGTGCAGTCCCCCGCGTCCGCGGAGGTGAGGTTGGCGTCGATGCCGGCGCGGTCCTGGCTCCCGACCTCGATGGTCGTCGCGTCCTGCAGCATCCCGGCGCCCGCGTAGAACTCGCACCGGTGGATCGTCGGGTCGCGGAACCGGACCAGATAGGAGCCCTCGGGAACGGTGAGGGAGTAGCTGCCGTCCGGTTTGCTGAACGTCCAGTCGTCCTCGGTCCACGGCTCGGACGGGACGACCGACGCGTCCCGCCACGACACCCGTGCGAAGCCCCGCGCCACACCGTCGACGCTGACCCGCCCGGTGATGGTGCGCGCGGCCACGAGACGCGGGCTGATCCCGTCCACACCGGCGGCACCGACCGTGATCGGTGCCCCGTCGGCCCACCGCTCCTCGAACCAGGCCGCGCCGTCCTGGTCGTCGAAGCGGATCGCATAGCTCCCCGGGACCGCCCGGAGGGTGTAGGTCCCGTCGGCGGCGGTCCTCGTGCTGGCCACGGGGGTCAGGCCGCAGCCCTCGCCACACGTGCCGGAGGCGGACACGGTGATGCCGCCGATCGGGTGACCGTCGAGGTCGCGCACCACGCCGGAGACGTGGGCGAGCGGAGCGAACCGGATGTCGACACCGCTGGCACCTCCGGCGGGTACGACGAGATCCGCTCCGCCGTCGTACGACCGCGTGCCGTAGCCGTAGGTCTCCTGCCCGCCGCCGACGGCAAGGGCGTTGCCCTCCGCCCTGACCCGATAGGTGCCGGGTGCCACCGCGACCGCATAGCCGCCGGTGCCGGTCGTCGTCTCGGCGACCACGTCCCAGACGCCGTCTCCCCCGTTCTGCAGCACCGCGACACGCGCGCCGAGGACCGGAGTCCCCGCATCGTCGCTCACGACGCCCGCGACGGGAACGGCGCTGGTGAGCTGCGCGTCGATGACGACGTCCGCCGAGGACAGCGCGAGGGTCGTCGCCTTGCGCGGCGCTCGCGCGTCGTCGTACCACTCCGTGGCGTAGCCGCTCGCACTGAACCGGAGCCGATACCCGGTCGCGGCGAGGGAGAGCGCGGAGGTGTCGTAGCGGCCCGTGGCATCGGTCGACGTCGTGCCCGCCTGGATCCAGAGCGTGCCCGTCCGTGTGTAGAGGGTGAGCGACGCCCCGGCGATCGGGTCCCCCTCGCCGTCGGTCACGTGACCGGTGATGACACCGGCGGCCGCGGCCGCGGGCGGCCCGGCCATGCCGAGGCCGCCGAGGACCAGGGCCAGCGCGACGAGCGGGCGGAGGAGTCGGAGAGGGCGCACGCAGGTACAACGGCCCGCCGTCCCCGGGGGAACGGCGGGCCGTCGATCTCGCCGGCTACTTCATCAGGTAGCAGGGCTCGCTGAACTCATAGCCCTCCGCGGTCGCGCCCGTGAACGGGTCGACGGCCACGGAGACCTTCGACGACGCGGACTGGTCCACCTTGTTGAGCTGGGTGACCCGGACGGCGTCCTCGTTGGGGTCGCCCGCCCAGTTGGCCGTGCCCTCGGGCAGGGTGCCCTCGCTGTCGATGCCGGTGAGGCTGTTGGCGACATCGACCATGCCCTCGCGGTCGAGCTTGTCGTCCTCGATCGCCTGCTCCAGGATCGCCTTCATCACGTAGCCGCTGCTGAAGCCGATCGAGAACCAGTCGTTGGGTGCGGTGTCGCCGGCCGCCGCCCGCATCTTCTCCATCCCCGGAGTGTCGGCGTCCCACGTGGGGAACGACGACGCCTGCAGGTACATCGCCTCGATCGCCGGCCCGGCGGGGGAGGCGAGGATGGCCGCGTTCCAGCTGGGGATCGAGCCGATGAAGCGGCCCTGGTAGCCCTGCTGCGCGGTGCCGCCGACGACGGCGGCGACCTCCTTCGGGCTGGTGGCGATGACGACGTAGTCCGGCTTCGCCTTAAGCACGGCCGCCACCGCGGCGGACTGGTCGTCGCCACCGTCGACGGTTCCGGTGGTGATGTCGGTGAACTCCAGACCCCGCTCCTCCGCGGCGATCCGCGCGCCGACCATCGCGTCGTCGCCGTAGTCGCCCGGGAAGTGGACGACTGCGACGGACTTGCCGCCCTCGTCCGCGGCATAGTCGACGATATTCATCGCCTCCGTGCAGTAGCTCGAGCCGACCTCGATCGAGATGTCGTCGAAGATCCAGTTCGACCCCAGCGACGCCGGGCCGAGCAGGATCGACTCGTTGGTCGCGTCCTCGAGGATCGCGTTGGTGTGCGCGGTCCCGAGGGACTGGGTCACCGCGAGGATGTCGTCCTTGATCTCGTTGAAGAGCTCGGCGTGCTTCTCGGGGTCGTAGCCGCTGTCCTTGACGTACTCGGACACGTTGACCTCGTAGTCGCCTACTCCGCCGTCCGCGTTGACCTGGTCCCAGAACGCCTTCTGCCCGGCGGTGAACGGCTCTCCGACGCCCTTGAAGACGCCGGTGAGGTCGGTGATCGTCCCCAGGTAGATGCAGCCCTTGCTGTCGTCGACGGCGTCCGGGCACGCCTCGTCCGTGACGCCCGGCGCGGCGCCGCCACCGCCGTCGCCGTCACCGCCGTCGTCACGACCGCAACCCGTGACGGCCACGGACAGGGTCAGGGCGCTGGCGAGGACGCCCAGCCTTCTCGACCTACGATTCACGGTTCCTCCTGGGTTTCCTGGTGGGGTCCCCGGCTCAGTACGAGAAGGGGAAGCTCTTCCAATAGGTGCGGATCCGATGCCAGATGCCGAAGAGTCCCCGCGGCTCGAACAGCAGGAAGGCGACGATCAGCACGCCGTACATCACCTGCTCGAACTCGAAGACGTTCGGGTGCTCGCTGGCCGAGCTGGACAGGAAGGGAACGAAGGCCGGCAGCTCGCCCGCGATGCGCGGCAGCAGCGCGATGAGCAGCGCGCCCATGATCGTCCCGGACACGGTCGCGACGCCGCCGATCAGCACGATCGCGATGAACTGGACCGACATCAGCAGGCTGAAGGACTCCGGGGTGAAGTGCCCGCTGGCGGAGTACATCAGCGCACCCGCGATGCCGGCGTAGAACGACGACAGGGTGAAGGCGATGATCTTGTAGTGGGTGAGGTTCACGCCCATCACGCCCGCGGCCACGTCACGGTCGCGGATCGCCGCGAAGGCCCGGCCGATCCGCGAGCGCGCGACATTGCGGGCGGCGACGGCGGCGATCACCAGGATCGCCAGGAACAGCCAGAACAGCTTCTGCTCCTCGGTCCACCCGCCCTTGAACCCGTTGTCGACGGTGAACTCGATGCCGAACAGCTCGGGCTTCGCGGCCTCGCGGCCGACCTGGGGACCACCGCTCAGATCGTTCCACTCGAAGAAGAGGTACTGGCCGATGAAGACCAGCCCGAGCGTGACGATCGCCAGATAGAGCCCCCGCAGCCGGGTCGCCAGCGGAGCGACGAGGGCGCCGCAGAGCGCGGCGACCAGACCGGCGCCGAGCAGCCACAGGGGCATGAAGTCGATGCCGAGGCCGAGATAGCGCCCGTCCGGGTCCCCGGCCATCACCGCGGCGGTGTAGGCACCGACCCCGACGAAGAAGGCGTGGCCGAGCGAGACCTGTCCGGCGTACCCGGTGACGAGGTTCAACCCGAGCGCGCCGATCGCGAGGACCAGTCCGCCCCCGAGGATGACGAGGAGGTCGTCGGCCACCATCAGCGGCAGCAGGGCCGCGACGACCAGGATCGCAGCGACCCCGACCGCCTTGGCACGGGTGTTGAGCAGCGCCATGTCCTGCTGGTAGTCGGTGTAGAGCTCCGGCCGTCCCCACGGAGTCCCGATGCTCATACCCGTTCGACCTCCTTGGTGCCGAACAGGCCGTAGGGCCGGACGAGCAGCACCACCAGCATCACCAGATAGGGCGTGATCGAGCCGATGTTGGTGTCGAGACCGGGGAACCACTGGCGGTGGTACGACGCCACGACCTGTTGCGCCACGCCGATCAACAGCCCGCCGAGCACCGCACCGCCGAGCGAGTCGAGCCCGCCGAGGATGATCACCGGGAGCGCGGCGAGGGCGATGTGCCACAGGTTCTGGTCCATCGTCCGCCCGCTCGCGGCGAACACGCCCGCCACCGCCGCCAGCCCGCCCGCGAGCGCCCAGGAGACGGCGAACACCGCGCCCACGCTGACGCCCTGGGCCATCGCCGCCTCCTGGTCCAGCGCCGAGGCGCGCATCGCCAGGCCGATCGGCGTCCAGCGGAAGAAGGCGAACAGTGCGAGCACCAGCACGGTCGTGACGAGGAAGGCCGCGATGTGGCGGTGAGCGATGTAGACGCCGCCGACCTCCCAGGCATCGATGCCCCACGGATCGCCGACCTGGCGGGGGTCGCGGCCGATGAAGGCGCCCGCCACGACCCGCACGACGATGTCGATCCCGATGGTGATGATGGCGATCACGAAGACGGCCTTGCCGACCATCGGCCGGATCGCTACCCGCTCCACCACGAGCGCGACCCCGGCGATCGCGATCGCGCCGACGACGACGGCGGGCACGAAGCCGATCGACGGCGAGAGATAGGACACCAGGACCGCTCCGGCCAGCATGAAGGCGGGCTGGGCGAAGCTGATCACCCGCATCGACTTGTAGATGATCACGAAGCCCAGCGCCAGCAGGGCGTAGATGGAGCCGAGGCCGACGCCGCCCGCGACCGCGCCGAGGAACTGGGTCATGCCGCCCCCTCCCGCCCCGCGCCGTACATCTCCTCGACGAGGTCGTGGAACATCGCGTCGATCGCCGAGCGCTTGACCTTCTGCGTCGCGGTGAGCTCGCCGTCCTCGTGGTCCAGCTCCTTGGGCAGCATCCGGAAGTGCTTGATCTGCTCGACCGGGTTGTGGCGGCTGTTGACGTCGTCGACGATGCCCTGCACCAGGGCCCGGACCTCCGCCTTCCCCGAGAGGTCGCGGTAGGTCGTGAACGCCAGTCGCTGCTGCTGGGCCCAGGCGCCGACGGTGTCGAGCTCGATGCCGATCAGCGCGGTGAGGTACTTGCGGCCGTCGCCGACGACGACCGCCTCCTTGACGAAGGGCGATGCCTTGAGGGCGTTCTCGATCTCGGACGGCGCGACGTTCTTGCCGCCCGCCGTGATGATGATGTCCTTCATCCGGTCGGTGATCCGCAGGTGGGTGCCGTCGACCCACTCCCCCACGTCGCCGGTGTGCAGCCAGCCGTCGGCGCTGATGGTGCGCTCGGTGGCCTCGGGGTCCTGCCAGTAGCCGGCGAACACCGCGGCGTGCCGGGTGAGGATCTCGCCGGTGGCTTCGTCGAGGCGCACCTCGGTGCCGCCGTGGATCTCGCCGACCGTCCCGAGCCGCACCCGTCCCGGCCGGTTCGCCGTCGCTATCGCGGTGTTCTCGGTCATGCCGTAGAGCTCGTGCATCGGCACCCCGATCCCCATGAAGAACTGCAGCACCTCCGGGGCGATCGGGGCCGCGCCGCTGCTCGCGTGCCGCACGCGCCGCAGGCCGAGCCGGTCGCGCAGTGCGCGGTAGAACAGCACCCAGCCGACGGCGTACACCAGCCGGGTGCCGACCGTGTGCCGCCCGCCGGTGGCGGCCAGCCGCGCGCCGAGCCGGTCGGCGCGGCGCAGCCAGAAGGCGGCGTACCGGCGCTTGGCCCAGGTCGCGGAGTCGAGCTTGATCCGGGTGGTCGCGAGCAGCTTCTCCCAGATCCGCGGCACCGCGAAGAACAGCGAGGGCTGCACCTCGCGCAGGTTCTGGGGCACGGTCTCGATCGACTCGGCGAAGTTGACCTGGGTGCCCGCCCCGGCGTTGTACCAGGTCGTCAGCACCCGCTCCGCGACGTGGCACAGCGGGAGGTACGACAGGGTCAGGTCACGCGGGCCCGGCGGCGGGTCGGCGAACGGGCTGCGCTCGAGCACCGTCTCGAGGGCGAACTCCGCATTGCCGACGGTGAGCATCGCGCCCTTCGGCGGCCCGGTCGTGCCCGACGTGTAGACGAGGGTCATCACGTCGTCCGCCTCGGCCGCGTCGACGAGCGCCTCGACCGCGCCGGGGTGGGCGGCCCGGTGCTCCCGGCCGAGCTCGAGCAGCCGGGCCCAGGTCATCAGCCGCGGGTCGTCGTACGGCGAGAGGCCGCGCGGCTCGACGTACACGATCCGGCGCAGTCGCGGCACGTCCTCGACCCCGAGCGCCTTGTCGACCTGCTCCTGGTCCTCGGCGAGGTGGAGGCAGGCGCCGCTGTGGGAGAGCAGGTACGCCGTCTCCGCGGTCGGGTTGGTCGGGTAGAGGCCCACCGTGATCGCGCGGACGGCGACGGTCGCGATGTCGAGGAAGAGCCACTCCGGGCGGTTCTCGCTCTGCACCGACACCCGGTCGCCCGGACGCACGTCGAGTGCGAGCAGGGCGTGGCCGACGTCGAGGACGGTGTCCCAGTAGTCGGCCCAGGTGATCTCGTGCCAGATGCCGAGACGCTTCTCGCGCATCGCCACGCCCTTCGGCGTCGCCCGCGCGCGGTCGCGGATCCGGGTCACGACGGTGCGGGTGCTCATACCGACGCACCCCCGAGGTAGGCCCGGATCACGTCGGGGTCGCGCTGCACCTCGGCCGGCGTGCCCGTCGCGACCGGGGTCCCGAAGTCGACGACCAGGACCCGGTCGGCGATGTCCATGACCAGGCCCATGTCGTGCTCGACCATGATCATCGGGATCCGCAGCTCGTCGCGGATGTCGAGGATGTAGCGCGCCATGTCCTCGGTCTCCTCCAGGTTCATGCCCGCCACGGGCTCGTCGAGCAGCAGCAGTCGCGGCTCCATCGCCAGCGCCCGGCCGAGCTCGACCCGCTTCTGCACGCCGTACGGCAGCAGCCCGACCGGGAGCTTGCGCCACTGCTCGAGGTCGAGGAAGTCGACGATCTCCTCGACCCGGCGGCGGTGCCGCAGCTCCTCGTTGCGGGCCCGCCCGATCCAGGCCAGGGCGGCGAAGGTGCCGTAGCCGATGTGCTGGTGGCGCCCGAGCATCAGGTTGTCGAGGACGGTGAGGTTCGCGAACAGCTCGATGTTCTGGAAGGTGCGGGCCATGCCGAGCCGGGCGATGGCCGGCGGTCGCTTGCCCAGCAGCGAGGTGCCGTGCAGCCGGACCCGGCCCTGCTGCGGCCGGTAGACCCCGGAGAGCACGTTGAAGATGCTCGTCTTCCCCGCGCCGTTGGGACCGATCACCGCGAACAGCTCGTCCTCGCCGACCGTGAAGCCGACGCCGTTGACCGCCTTGACCGCGCCGAAGGACAGGTGGACGTCCTCGAACTCCAGGACGGCGCTGCCCGGGCCGCTCACGAGGCCCACCGCTTGCGCCGTCGGTAGTGCTTGACATTGCGGAACGACGACGCCACCTCGCCCTCGGCACCGAGCCCGAGGTAGAACTCCCTGACGTCGGCGTCCTCGCGCAGCTCGGCGGCGGGCCGGTCCATCACGACCCGGCCGTTCTCCAGGACGTAGCCGTGGTGCGCGATCTCCAGGGCCATCGTGGCGTTCTGCTCCACGAGCAGGATCCCGGTGCCCTGGCCGTTGATCTCGACGACGATGTCGCGGATCTGCTCGACGACCTTGGGCGCCAGGCCGAGCGACGGCTCGTCCAGCAGCAGGTAGCGGGGGTCCGACATCAGCGCCCGTCCGATGGCGAGCATCTGCTGCTCGCCGCCCGACAGCAGGCCCGCCTGGCCGTCGCGGCGCTCGCGCAGCACCGGGAACAGCCCGTAGACCCGCTCCAGGTTGGCCTTCAGGTTGCGCCGGTCGGCGTACGCCCCGACGCGGAGGTTCTCCTCGGCGGTGAGCTCCTTGAAGACCCGGCGGCCCTCCAGGACGTGCTTGATCCCCCGCCGGGCGAGCGCCGACGGGCCGAGCTGGCCGACCGGGTCGCCGTCGAGCGTCACCGTGCCCTTGCGGATCTCGCCGTCGTGGACGTCGAGCAGCCCGGACAGCGAGCGCAGCAGCGTGGACTTGCCGCCGCCGTTGGCACCCAGGAGCGCGACGATCCGGCCGTCCGGGACCCCGAGGCTCACCCCACGCAGGGCGAGCACGACGTCGTCATACACCACCTCGAGGTTCTGGACAGCGAGCACCCGCGCTCCCTCCGACTGTGACCGACATCACAAGTTCGGAGGAATGTAACGGCAGCGCCGCCGCTTGGACAGTGGTTACCGGCCAGTAGGTCCGGAATGTTACCGACGGTCGCAGGCAGCGGGTCGGATCAGTCGCCCCCGAGGGCCCGCGCCGCGCGGCGCAGGTCGGCCGCCACGGCCCGGCGAGCGGCGCGGGTCAGCACCGGGCCGAGACCCAGCCCGCGTACGGCGAACGCGGCGGTGACCACGCTCCGCCCCGCAGCCGCGGGGTCCGCGGCGAAGACCAGGTCCAGCCGGGCCCGGAACGGGCCGCACCGGCCCTCCTCGCCCCAGCGGTGCGGGCGCTCGGACACGGTGGTGCGCATCCGCGGCCGGATGCCGGGCACCACGGTGACGTCGGTCCAGGCGGTGTCGTCCGGCCGGACGTCGGCGACCGCGCGCAGCGAGGACTGCCAGGCGGGCCGGTGCCGCGGGTCGGCGAGATAGTCGAACGCCCGGTCCGCGGGGACCGGGAAGGGGACGACGATCCGCGCCGACGGAGGATCGAAGGTCAGAGGATCGCGCCCGGGTGGTAGTCGGCGGCACCGGGGTGCGCGGCCACGACCGCCTCGACCTGACGGCACACCGCCTGGGTCTGGGCGACCGCCGCACCGGTGAAGGTGATCGGGTCCGCCACCAGCGACTGCAGCTGCTCCTCGGTGAGGCCGAGGCGCTCGTCGGCGGCGAGCTTGGCGAAGACGTCGTTCTCGGCCTGGCCCTGGCGCATCGCGAGCGCGGTGCCGACCGCCGCCTCCTTGATCGCCTCGTGCGCGCTCTCGCGGCCGACACCGTTGCGCACCGCCGCCATCAGCACCTTCGTGGTGGCGAGATAGGGCAGGTAGCGGTCGAGCTCGCGCTGGATCACGGCGGGGAAGGCGCCGAACTCGTCGAGGACGGTCAGGAACGTCTGGAAGAGCCCGTCGACGGCGAAGAAGGCGTCGGGCAGCGCGACCCGTCGTACGACGGAGCAGGAGACGTCGCCCTCGTTCCACTGGTCGCCGGCGAGCTCGCCGACCATGGAGAGGTAGCCGCGGGTGACGACGGCGAGGCCGTTGACCCGCTCGCAGGAGCGGGTGTTCATCTTGTGCGGCATCGCCGACGAGCCGACCTGGCCCTCCTTGAACCCCTCCGTGACGATCTCGTTGCCGGCCATCAGCCGGATGGTGGTGGCGAGGTTGGACGGCGCCGCGGTCAGCTGGACCAGCGCCGAGAGCACGTCGAAGTCGAGGGAGCGCGGGTAGACCTGCCCGACGCTGGTCAGCACCCGGTCGAAGCCGAGGTGCTGCCCTACTCGACGCTCGAGCTCGGCGAGCTTGACCATTCCATCCGCGTCGCCGCCGAGCAGGTCGAGCATGTCCTGCGCGGTGCCCATCGGGCCCTTGATCCCGCGCAGCGGGTAGCGGCCGAGGAGGTCCTCGATCCGCTCCACGGCGATCATCAGCTCGTCGGCGACGGTCGCGAACCGCTTGCCGAGGGTGGTCGCCTGCGCGGCGACGTTGTGGCTGCGACCGGCCATCACGGTGGCCTCGTGCTCGGCGGCCAGGCGGCCGAGCCGGGCGAGGGTGGCGACCGCGCGGTCACGCAGCAGCGCGAGGGACTGCTTGACCTGCATCTGCTCGACGTTCTCGGTGAGGTCGCGGCTGGTCATGCCCTTGTGGATGTGCTCGTGGCCCGCGAGCGCCGCGAACTCCTCGATCCGCGCCTTGACGTCGTGGCGGGTGACCCGCTCCCGGTCGGCGATGCTCGCTAGGTCGACGTCCTCGACGACCTTCTCGTAGGCCTCGACCACGCCGTCGGGGACGTCGATCCCGAGGTCCTTCTGCGCCTTGAGGACGGCGATCCACAGCTGCCGCTCGAGGACGATCTTGTGCTCGGGCGACCAGATCGCGGTCAGGTCGGCGGCGGCGTAGCGGGTGGCCAAGACATTGGGTACGACGTTCGACGCGGTCACGGACGTTGATTCTCCCATCCCCGGAGACCAGGTCCGAATCGCATGCATCCGGCGGAGCCGCGGGCTCAGCCGCCGAGGATCGCGGCCAGGTCGAGCGGGACGACGCCGAACTCGCCGACGGTCACCTCACCGGTCGTTGTCTCCTCGTCGAGGTGCAGCAGGACGCTCCACTCGCCATCGGTGCTGGCCAGCACGTCGATGCTGTGCAGCCTGCGGTCGACGATCCAGTACTGCCCGACACCGCCGGCGACGTACTCCAGCGACTTGCGGAACAGGTCCTCGTTGCGGGTGCTCGGCGAGAGCACCTCCACCACCAGGATCGGCGGCTCGGTGACGTGGTGGCCCTCGGGCCGTCGCTCGGTGACGAGCAGGTCCGGGATCCGGACACGGTTGCGGGGCAGCCGCACCGCCACCTCGGCATAGACCTTGACGCCGGTCAAGGAGTGCCGCAGCAGGATCAGCAGGTTGGCCGCGGCGTCCTGGTGGTCGGGCGACCCGCTCATGTGGAACACGGCCTCGCCGTCGACCCACTCGACCTTGACGTTGTCCGGGAGCGCGAGCCACTCCTCGTAGGACATGGGGACGCGCCGGAGCCCGTCGGTCTCCTCCGCGGCTGCCACTGACACATCCATCCCCGCCATTCTGGCCCGTCGTCGGGCCCGGGGAAAGACCAGCACGGATGAGCGGAGCCTGCTGCCGCCCTCCACAGACATCACCGCAAGGAGGCGCGCACCGGCTCAGACGAGGACCACCGTGTCGACGTCGTCGAGCAGGATCCGGGTGCCGAGCTCGCGGTTCCACTCGACCCGGACGCCGTGCCGCTCCAGGACCGGGAGGACATCGCCGACCATCAGGTCGACGGTGAGGCGCTCGTAGGTCGCCTCCTTGTCGGCGTCCGACAGCGCGAGCCACTCCTCCTCGGTCATGAACGCGTCCAGGAACGCGCCGTAGCCGACGTACGTCGACCGCGAGCTGAGCAGACTCTCGGTGTCCTGTTGGTGGTAGTAGACGTAGCCGCGCCAGGTGCGGGAGTCGTCCCGCTCGTCGGCGATCTCCGCCGAGGCGCAGGTACCGCAGCACGAGAAGTTCTCCCGGGCCACGATGCCGGCGTCGGCGAGGGCGGCGAACGCCGACGTCAAGGGGAGGACGTCGTCCGGACCCCAGGACGCCTGCTGGGCGCGGCGCGCCGCCAGCACCGCCTCGAACGCGCGGTCGGCCTGCTCGTCACCGATCCCCTCGGCCGCGATCTCCTCGCCCCAGACGTCGAGAAGATCAGGCTCGGCGCTGGTGAGCACCCCGTCCCAGAGGAAGGCGCGCAGTCGCGTCTCGGTGTCCGCGGGGAGACCGAGGTCGCCGGGGAGGCGGAACCCCTCGGGCTGCTGGTTGAGGGGGTGGGCCGGCGGGTCGGGCTCCGGCAGCCGCGCCGGCCCCGCGTCTCCGGCCGTCTCGGTCGTGTCGTCGCCCGGCCTGCGCTTGCGGAACCTGTCGAAGATCCCCATCGGCTCGCTCCTCTGCCGCCGTCGCCACCCGCGGGCGACGCGCACGGACAGGGTACGGAGGCGGGGAACTCGGCGGCGACGTCATCCACGGGCGGGTCAGCGCCGCGGACGCACCAGGACCAGCTCGCCGTCCTCGGTGCTGCCCCGGATGCCGGTGAATCCGGTCTTGGCGGCGACCCGGAGGCTGGCGGCGTTGTCGGGCGCGATCGAGGCGCGGACCCGGACGCCCGCGGCGTCGGCGCGGGTGAGCAGGGCCGACAGCGCCTCCGTGGCCAGGCCGTAGCCGCGGGCGGCGGCGACCAGGCCGTAGCCGACCTCGACCTCGGGCACGTCGTCGGCCGCTGGCTCGGGCGGTCCGAAGAAGCCGATCGAGCCGATCACGAGACGCTGCTTGCGCGACACGATCGACCGCGGACCCCACGGATCGCCGTCACGCCACAGGGTCGCCGCGCCGCGGTCGTCCTCGCGGGGGAAGTCGTCGTGCCAGCCCGACAGCCGCGCGCCGGCACGGATCGCGCTCACCGTCGGCTCGTCCCAGAGGACCAGCTCGAGGCGCGCGGTCCCCACCCCGGCGGGGCGGTCATCAGTCATCGAGCGGCACCGCCCGGCCGTCGTACGCCGCCAGCCGCTCGGCGACCGTGGCCAGGTCGCCGCGCCACACGTCCTTTGGCCCCGGCGGCAGGATGTCGTCCCAGTCGACGGCAAAGGAGCCGCGGATCGACGACAGCCCGGCGGTGCGCGCCATGAACCAGGTGTGCAGGTGCTCGGCGCCGTCGCCGATGCGCTGCACGTGACAGCGCGCGATGTTCGGCAGTCCCTCGACGACCCGGGCGATCCGGACCGCGAGCACACCGTGCTCGGCGGCCATCGCGTCGTCGAGGTCCGGGAGGTCGAGGTGGGCCGACGGTTCCAGGATCAGCACCAGCGGCAGTCCGCTGCGCTCGGACAGGTGCCGCAGGCGCCACCGGTCGTTGGTCCAGATCACCCCGCGCGGCCCGTCGGCGCAGGCCGTGCAGTCGACCCCGCCCTCACCCTCGCGTGGCTCCTCCGGGCCCGGTGCCGCGAGCGGCTTGGCCGCCAGCGCACCGTCGACGACCTCCCACGGGAAGACGTCCCAGGAGGCGACGGACGGCAGCGGCACCCGGCCGTGCTCGTCGGCCACGGCCATCACGCGGGCATGGACCTGTTCGGCGGACTCAGCCATGGCGCCACTCTGCCACTCGCGCGCGGACCACCGACCACCGCGATCCACAGGCGCTCAGCCGGCGAGCCGGCGCTGCCACCACGCGATGTCGATCCATCGGTCGAACTTGCGACCGACCTCGCGCAGCACGCCCTGCCGCTCGAACCCGCACGCCCGATGCAGGCCCTCGCTCGCGTCGTTGGGCAGCGCGATGCAGGCCAGGACGGTGCGCATCCCGGCCGCCTCCAGGCGCGGCAGGAGCTCGCCGTACAGCGCACGTCCGAGGCCCCGCCCGGTCGCGGCCGGGTCGAGATAGACCGTCACCTCGCGGGTGCGGTCGTAGGCGCCGCGGTCGCGGAAGGGACCGGAGTAGGCGAACCCGAGGACCGCGCCGTCGGCGGCGGCGACGAGGAAGTGGTCGCCCGGATGCGCCGAGGCGAGCTTGCGCTCCCACGTGGCCCGTGGCGGCGGCGTGGTGTCGAAGGTGCCGTGACCCTGCCGGACCTCGCGGGCGTAGATCGCGGCGACCGCATCGAGGTCGGCGTCCCTCGCCTCGCGTACGGCGGGGAGGTCAGTCATCGGTGAGCGAGGCACCCTCGACCACGCCGAGCGGCTCCGCCGCGATGTCGGAGCGCCGCTGCATCCCGGGGAAGGCGATGAGGTCGGCGGCGGCGTACGCGCGGGCCCGCGCGTCGGCGATGTCGTACCCGACGGCCCGGACGGCCAGGACCCGCCCGCCCGCGGTGACCAGGTGCCGGTGCCCGGGGTCGCCCTCCTCGGGCGCGGCGACGATCGCCGTCCCGGCATGGATGACGTCGACATCGCTGACGCCGCCGGCGCGGCCGACCCCGGTGATGACGTCGCCCTTCGACGACGACGCGGGGTAGCCGGCGGAGGCGAGCACGACGGTGACCGACGCACCGTCGCGGAACCGCGGCGCCGCGACGTCGCCGAGCCGGCCCTCGGCCGCCGCATGCAGCAGCTCGCCGAGCGGGGAGGCGAGCAGGGCGAGCACCGGCTGCACGTCGGGATCGCCGAACCGGCAGTTGAACTCGATCACCCGCGGGCCGGCCGCGGTGAGGGCCAGGCCGACGTACAGGCAGCCGACGAAGGGCGCACCCCGGCGGGCCATCTCGTCGAGCGTGGGCTGCACGACCGTGTCGATCACGGTGGTCGCGAGGTCGGTGGGCGCCCAGGGCAGCGGGGAGTAGGACCCCATGCCGCCCGTGTTGGGGCCGCGGCCGCCATCGTGGATCCGCTTGAAGTCCTGCGCCGGCTGCAGCGCGTACGCGGTCGTGCCGTCGCACAGGGCGAACAGCGAGACCTCGGGGCCGTCGAGGAACTCCTCGATCACGACCCGGCCGCAGCCCGCCGCATGAGCGATCGCCTCGGCCCGGTCGCGGGTCACCACGACGCCCTTGCCCGCGGCCAGGGCATCGTCCTTGACGACGTACGGCGCCCCGAACTCGTCGAGCGCGGCGGCGACCTCCTCGGGGGTGGTGCAGGTCCGCGAGCCCGCGGTCGGCACGCCCGCCGCCGCCATGACCTCCTTCGAGAACGCCTTGGAGCCCTCGAGCATCGCGGCGGCCCGCGACGGGCCGAAGACCGCGACCCCGGCCGCGCGGACTGCGTCGGCGACCCCCGCGACGAGCGGTGCCTCAGGGCCGACGACCACGAGGTCGACGCCGGTCCGGGTCGCGAGGGCGGCGACGGCCGCGCCGTCCATCGGGTCGACCTCGTGCAGCGTCGCGAAGGCGCCGATCCCCGGGTTGCCCGGGGCCACATGGACCTCGCTCACCCCCGGGTCGCGGGAGAGCGCGAGGGCGAGCGCGTGCTCGCGGCCGCCGGTGCCGATCACGAGGGTCTTCACGGACGCCCAGCCTAGGCGGTCGGCGTCGGTCGCCGACGGTCGCGTGCGTGGTCACCGGGACTCTGGGGCACACTGACCCAGGTCTGACCACGATTCTCGGGGGGAATCTCATGCGTGTGCCCAGCGTCGGCGAGCAGTTCGGCCGCTACCAGCTGGACCGGGTTCTCGGCCAAGGCGGCATGGGCGTCGTCTTCGCGGCGACCGACCCGCGGCTGCGGCGGACCGTGGCGCTCAAGGTCATCACCGGCGTACTCGCCCGGTCCCCCGAGTTCCGGGCCCGGTTCCAGGCCGAGGCGGCAGCCCTCGCCCGGCTCGACTCACCCCACGTGACTGCGATCCACGACCACGACGAGGTCGACGGGACGCCGTACATCGTCACCCAGTACGTCGACGGCCGGGATCTGTGGAGCTGGCTGCGCGAGCACGGCGCGATGCCCGCCCCGCAGGCGCTCGAGCTCTGCGCGCAGCTCGCTCGCGGCCTGGCCGACGCGCACCGCGCCGGCGTCGTCCACCGCGACGTGAAGCCCTCCAACGTGTTGATCCGGCACCCCGGCACCGCCGACCAGCACGCCTATCTCTGCGACTTCGGCATCGCCCGCACGGACGGCGCCGACGGGGCCGACGGGGCCGAGGGCCCGGCACCGACCGCCGCGGGCACGGTCGCCGGCACCTGGTCCTATCTCTCCCCGGAGCGGACCGAGGGCCTGCCCGCGACCCCGTCGAGCGACGTCTACGCGCTCGGCTGCGTGCTCTGGGCGTGCCTGACCGGGCGCGAGCCCTACCAGGGCACCGACGCGCAGATCGCGCTCGCGCACCAGCAGGCGCCGGTGCCGCGGCTGCCCGGCACCGCCGGGTTCACCGCGGAGCTCAACGCGGTGCTCGGCAGGGCGCTCGCGAAGGACCCGGCCGACCGCTACCCCGACGCCACCTCCTTCCGCGCCGACCTCGAGCGGCTGGCGGCGGCCGCGCCGGCCGGCGTCGTCGAGGGCCCTGCGTCCGCGCCGGGAGCGGGCACCGTCGTACGCGACGCGGCCCCGCCTCCGCCTCCTCCCCCATCCGGACGGTCCCGGTGGTCCCTCGTCGTGGCGGGCGTCGTGGTGCTCGCCCTCGCGGCCGGCGTGACCGGCTGGCTCGTCGTACGCGACGACGACTCCCCGCCGGCGTCCCCCGACGGGGAGGAGCCGACCGCGACCGTGGCCGGCGACCTCACCGGCGACCGGTACGGCGACGTGCTGGTCCACCAGACCCGGTTCGAGGCCCTCAACCCGCTCTCCGTCTGGACCGTGCCGTCGTCCGGCCTGCAGTTCGGGTCGCCGCAGCGGGCCGGTGCCGAGGCCGGCCTGCCGAGGTTCGGCGACGTCGACGGCGACGGGCGCACCGACGTGGTCTGGCTCGACGAGGACGACGACCGGCTGAGCGTCGTGGTCGTGCCCGGCGCGGGCGAGCGGTGGACCACCGAGCTCGACCTCGACCCGGTCTTCGACATCAAGCCGTACAGCGCGAGCGTCGGCGACCTCGATGGCGACGGGAGGGACGACCTGGTCCTGTACGGCGACCAGACCGACGAGCTCGACGGCCTGCACGTCGCCCTGGCCCAGGACCGCGGGTTCGCCGCGCCGCGGCAGTGGTACTCCTCCGAGCTGTCCGACAGCAGCACCGTCGCCGGCGACTTCGACGGCGACGGGCGCGACGAGCTCGTCTACTTCGGCACCGACGCCGAGCGCAATGACGTACTACGGCTGCTCCGCCCCGAGGACGGCACCCTGGTGGCCGTCGCCGAGAAGGTGCTGGGCGGCAAGGCGGTCAACCCGCTGCTGGCCCAGTGGCTGGTCGGCGACGTCGACGGCGACGGTGCGGACGAGCTGGTCGCCCCGAACGCGACCGGCCGGGCGATCTTCGTCTACGACATCGCCGACGACGCCTTCGCGCCGCGCACGCGGTGGTTCCGCACCCGGATCTCGGTCGACGACGCGCGCAGGAACCTCTACGACAGCGGCCTCACCGGCCAGGCGCTCAGCGACGTCGACGGGGACGGCGACGCCGACCTGGTGCAGTTGCGCTACGCCGCCAACGACGGGACCGAGGACGACGGGCTGAACCTGTTCGTGCAGCTCTCCGACGGCTCGTCCTTCGGCGACCCGCAGCAGTGGGGCTCGCTGGCCTGCGCGCCGGAGTGCGACGACGGGTTCGAGCTCGTCGGGTGAGGTCGGGTGGGCCGGCCACGGCCGGCCCACCCGACGCCCGGATCGGGGCGGCTCAGCGCAGCGGGTGCCGGACGACCGCCTGCTCGCGCTCGGGGCCCACGCCGACGACCGAGATCCGCGCTCCGGAGCGCGCCTCGACGAACTCGACGTACTCCTGGGCGGCCCTCGGCAGCTCCTCGAAGCTGCGGCAGCCGGAGATGTCCTCGGTCCAGCCGGGGAGGTTCTCGTAGATCGGCACGGCATGGTGGAAGTCGGTCTGGTTGACCGGCATCTCGTCGTGGCGCACCCCGTCGACGTCGTACGCGACGCAGACGGGGAGCTCGGCGAGGCCGGTGAGCGTGTCGAGCTTGGTGAGCACGAAGTCGGTGACGCCGTTGACCCGGGCGGCGTACCGGGTGATGACGGTGTCCATCCAGCCGCAGCGGCGCGGGCGGCCGGTGGTCGTGCCGTACTCCCAGCCCGCCTTGCGCAGGAACTCGCCGTTGTCGTCGTGCAGCTCGGTCGGGAAAGGGCCCTCGCCGACGCGCGTGGTGTACGCCTTCGCGATCGCGATGACCTGGTCGATGCGGGTCGGCGGGATGCCGGTGCCGGTGCAGGCGCCGGCCGAGATCGCGCTGCTGGAGGTCACGAACGGGTAGGTGCCGTGGTCGACGTCGAGCAGCGTGGCCTGGCCGGCCTCCATCAGCACCACGTCGTCGCGGTCGAGCGCCTGGCTGAGCAGCAGCCCCGTGTCGCAGACGTAGGGCGCCAGGCGGTCGGCGTGGCTGCGCAGCTCCTCCACGGTCTGCGCCACGGACGGCGCGCGGCGGTTGTAGACCTTGGTCAGGATCTGGCCCTTGAGCTCGAGGGCGCCCTCGACCTTCTGGGTGAGGATCTTCTCGTCGAACAGGTCCTGGACCCGGATGCCGATCCGGTTCATCTTGTCGGCGTAGGTCGGGCCGATGCCGCGGCCCGTCGTACCGATCTTGCGGGAGCCGAGGAAGCGCTCGGTGACCTTGTCGAGGGTGCGGTTGTAGTCGGCGATGACGTGGGCGTTGGCGCTCAGCTTCAGCTGGCTGGTGTCGATGCCGCGGGCCTCGAGGCCGTCGATCTCCTGGAACAGGACGTCGATGTCGACGACGACGCCGTTGCCGATGACCGGCGTGCAGCCGGGGGTGAGGATGCCGCTGGGCAGCAGGTGGAGGGCGTACTTCTCAACGTCACCTGATTCTCGGCGAATGACGACGGTGTGGCCGGCGTTGTTGCCGCCGTTGAACTTGACGACGTAGTCGACCTGGCTGCCGAGGTGGTCGGTGGCCTTGCCCTTGCCCTCGTCGCCCCACTGGGCTCCGACGATCACGATTGCAGGCATCTTGGTTGCTCCTTCGCACGGACGGAGTCCCTCCGTCCGCGAGGACGGCTGCTCAACGCACCACTGGTTCTCTTGCTGGTGTCGGACAAGCAGGAAGCCCCGGCAAGACCGGGGCTCTTGCGGCGTCACGTTACCAAAACGCGACCTTGGGGCTAGATTCGGCGCAACGAGAACACGTTCTAGTTCATCCGACCGAACCGAACCAAGGAGCCGTCATGGGCGCCAGCCGCGAGACCATCCTCGAGACCATCCAGACCTACGTCGACCTCGTCGCCACCGGGGCCTCCGCCGACGTCGTCGCGCTCTACGCCGACGGCGCCACCGTCGAGGACCCGGTCGGCTCGGAGGTGCGCACCACCCGCGAGCAGATCGCCGAGTTCTACGCCGCCCTCGACGGCTTGGAGCAGACCGGGCGGCTGCTCTGCGCCCGGGTCGCCGGCAACGAGGCGGCGTTCTCCTTCGAACTGGTCACCAAGGCCGGCGACCAGACCTTCACGCTCGCGCCGATCGACGTGATGACCTTCGACGACGAGGGCCGGATCACCAGCATGCGGGCGTTCTGGGCCGGCGAGGACATGGTCGTCAGCTGAACCACCGACCCGGCGCGTTCAAACGCGCCGGGTCGGCGTCTCTCAGACGTTCAGACGCGCCGGGTCGGCGTCTCTCAGACGTTCAGATGCGCCGGGTCGGCGAGGCGGGCGGCAATCTCCGCCACGACCGCCCGGGCGAGCGTCTCGGGGGTGTCGTCGTCCCGCTCCGGTACGACGCCGTGGACGTTGCCGTCCGCGAGCAGGTCGAGCGCGCCGACCTTCTGATGGGCCGCCATCTCGGCCGCGTGGGACGGGTCGCCGTGGACGATGACACTGGCCCCCTCCGGCGGCAGCGGCGAGAGCCAGCCACGGGACGTGGCGAGGACGGTGCGCGCCGGGAGCAGGGCGAGCGCGCCACCGCCGCAGCCCTGGCCGAGGATCACCGACACGGTCGGGACCGTCATGGTGACCAGGCCCGCGATGCAACGGGCGATCTCACCGGCCATCGCGCCCTCCTCGGCAGACGGGGAGAGCTCGGCGCCGGGGGTGTCGATCACGGTGACGAGCGGGAGCCGCAGCTCCTCGGCGAGCTCCATCGCGCGCCGGGCCTCGCGCAGCGCGCCGGGGCCCATCGGTGTCGCGGGCGTCTGGCGGGAGCGGTCCTGGCCGACCAGCACGCACGGGCGGCCGTCGAGGCGGGTGAGGGCGATGAGGACGGTGTCGTCGCGCTCCCCCTCGTCGGTCCCCTTGAGGCGCAGGGTGCTCGCGGCGCCGTACCGGATCAGGTCGCGGACCCCCACCCGACCGGCCGCGCGCGTGGCCTCGATGTCCTCCCAGACCGGGCGGTCGAGCATCGTCCCCGCCTCGACCGGGGTACGCCGCTCCAGGCCGGCCTCGCCGGCCGGGTCGACGAGCACCCCCAGGGCGTGGTCGACCAGCGCCGGCAGATGCTCCGCCGGCACGACCGCGTCGATCACGCCGTGGGCGGCGAGGTTCTCGGCGACCTGCACGCCGGGCGGGAAGGGCCGACCGTTGAGCGCCTCGTAGACCTTCGGCCCGAGGAAGCCGACGAGTGCGCCCGGCTCGGCGACGGTCACGTGACCCAGGGAGCCCCACGACGCGTAGACACCACCGGTGGTGGGGTGGCGCAGGTGCACGAGATAGGGCAGGCCCGCCGCGCGGTGCTCCATCAGCGCCCGCGAGATCTCGACCATCTTCACGAACGCGCGGGTGCCCTCCTGCATGCGGGTGCCACCGGATGAGGTGCTCGCGAGCACCGGCAGGCCCTCGGCGGTCGCGCGGCGCACGGCCGCGGCGATCCGGGTCGCGGCGGCGACGCCGATCGAGCCGGCCAGGAAGCGGAACTCGTTGACCACGAAGGCCACCGGCCGGCCCCGGACGGTGCCGCGGCCGGTGAGCACCGACTCGTCGGTGCCGGCCTTCTCCGCCGCCGCCCGCAGCTCCGCCTGATAGGCCTCGTCGTGACCGCCGATGTCGACCGGGACGTCCCACGACTCGTAGGAGCCCTCGTCGAGCACCAGGTCGATCAGCTCACGTGCGGTCCAGCGGCGGGGCGTGCTCTCGGCCGTGCTCATGGACCGGATCCAACCACGCTCCCGCGGACCGTACGTCGGCAACTTCTGCCGAAGACCGGCGCCCTGGGTGGCGATCAGCCACGCAGATAGGTCAGGACAGCGGAGACCCGGCGGTCGCTGTCCGGGTCGAGGTCGAGCTTCGCGAAGATGTTGCCGACGTGCTTGCGCACCGCCGCCTCGCTGACGACGAGCGCGGCGGCGATCGAGCCGTTGGTGCGCCCCTCGGCCATCAGCGAGAGCACCTCGCGCTCGCGCTCGGTCAGCGCGGAGAGGGGGCCGTCGTCGCGCCGCCGGGAGAGCAGCTGGCGGACCACGTCGGGATCGACGACGAGGCCGCCGGCGGCGACCCGGTCGACGCTGTCGAGGAACTCCCGCACGTGGCCGACCCGGTCCTTGAGCAGGTAGCCCATCCCGCCGGTGCCGCCGCCGCTGTCGGTCTGGAGCAGGCCGTCGAGATAGGCGTCGGCGACGTACTGCGACAGGACCAGGATGCCGATGCCCGGGTGGTCGGCGCGGATCGCGGCCGCGGCGCGCAGGCCCTCGTCGGAGTGACCGGGCGGCATCCGGACGTCGGTGACGACGAGGTCGGGCGGATCCCGCCGGACGAAGGCGAGCAGTGCCTCGGCGGTCTCCACCGCGGCGAGCACCTCGTGTCCCGCGCGCTCGACGATGCCCACCAGGCCCTCCCGGAGCAGCGCCAGGTCCTCCGCGATCACCACCCGCAGCCGGCGCCCGCCGGTCAGGGAGCCCGTCAGCGATCCGGTCACGGGGCCTCGGTCCGGCACGGGCACTCCATCCTCACCTCGGTCGGCCCGCCCTCGGGGCTGCGTACGCCCAGGGTGCCACCGAGGGCGTCGAGCCGGGTCACCAGACCCGCCAGCCCGGTGCCCGCGCCGATCCGGGCACCGCCGACGCCGTCGTCGGTCACCGTCACCACGAGGTCGTCGCCGGCCAGCCAGCCGGCCACGCCGACCGTGCGCGCGCCCGCGTGGCGGGCCACATTGGTCAGCGCCTCGCTCACGACGAAGTACGCCGCCGCCTCGACCGGCGCGGGCAGCCGCGGCAGGTCGAGGCCGACCGTCACCGGCACCGGCATCCGGTCCGCGACCTCGCGCACGGCCGCCGCGATCCCGTGGTCGACCAGCACCCGCGGATGGATGCCGCGCACCGCCTCGCGCAGGTCCGCCAGCGCCGCCTCCGTCTCGCGGTGCGCCTGGCGGACCAGGTCGAGTCCCGGCCCCTCCGGCACGTCCAGCTCGGCGCGGCCCAGGGTCATGCTCAGCGCCACCAGCCGCTGCTGGACGCCGTCGTGCAGGTGCCGCTCGATCCGCCGGCGCTCGGTCTCGAAGGCGTCGACCAGGTCGAGCCGGGAGCGGCGCAGCTGGCGGATCCGGCGCTCCAGCTCCTCCTCGCCCGGCTCGAGCAGCAGCCGGGCGAGGGCGGCCTGGGCCGCGGCCATCGCGGTGACGACGTACGCGCTCAGCGCGTAGCTGAGGGGCGCCCCGATCAGCAGCAGGGGCAGCGCCTCGCCGGCGGAGTCCGGGGCCCACGCGAAGACGACCACCTGGTCGACCGCCGCGATCAGGGGCGCCACCACGAAGACGCCGGTGAGGAACACCGCGTTGAACGCGACCACCGCGTCGACCAGCCAGAGCAGGGTGACCAGCAGCACCACGTAGCCGGCCTCGCGGCCCGACGGCGGCTCCCGCCGCCGCTGCCGGACCCACGCCCGTGGACCGCCGGCGACCGGCGGGCGCGGCTCCCCCAGCGGTACGGCGCGCGGCTGCACCAGCCGGATCCGGCGCCGCTCCAGGGCCAGCACCGCGACCGCGACCAGCGGGATCGCGCCGATGAGGACGAAGCCGATCACCACGACGGCCGTGATAGCACCGGCCAGGAGCAGGGCGAGGAGGACGACCAGGAGGGCGAAGCCGACGACGGCCGTGCTCGCCAGGTAGGCCAGCGCGCGCCACGGCCAGGACGACAGCAGGAACCGCACCGGGTTGCCGCGCAGTGCACTCCAGGCGGACTCCGGTCGGGGCATGCGCCCAGCGTAGGGATCCGCGAGTACGCCGGCAGGGGCCCGGGCGCCCGCGCGAGGGTGGCGTCCGCGCTACCCCCGCTCTCGCGTCCGGGCCAGCGCGCGGCCGGCCGGCGCGCGGTTGGCTCGTCGTCATGAGCACCGCGACCCTCGCCCCGCCCGCGATCGTCCTCGACGGCGTCACCCGCAGCTACGGCTCCCGCGCCGGCCGGGTGGACGCGCTGCGCGGCGTCACCCACGCCTTCGCGCCCGGCAGCTTCACCGCGATCATGGGCCCGTCCGGCTCCGGCAAGTCCACGCTCCTGCAGTGCGCCGCCGGGCTGGACCGCCCCACGTCGGGGCGGGTCCTCGTCGCCGGCCACGATCTGGGCCGGCTCGACGAGGCCGCCCTGACCCGGCTGCGCCGCAGCGCGATGGGCTTCGTCTTCCAGGCCTACAACCTGCTGCCTGCACTCACGTCGTACGACAACGTGGCGCTGCCCGCCCGGCTCGCGGGCCGCCGTCCCGCCCGCGCCGAGGTGGCCGGCGCGCTGGCGCGGGTCGGGCTGGAGGCGCACCAGCGGCGGCGTCCCGCGGAGCTCTCGGGCGGCCAGCAGCAGCGGGTCGCGATCGCCCGGGCCCTGGTGACCCGCCCGCAGGTCGTGTACGCCGACGAGCCGACCGGGGCCCTCGACCGCACCACCGGCCGCCAGGTGCTCGAGCTGCTCCGCTCGACCGTCGACGCCGAGGGGTTGACCGTGGTGATGGTGACCCACGACCCGCTCGCCGCGTCGTACGCCGACAGCGTGCTCTTCCTCGAGGATGGACTCGTCGTCGGCCACCTCGCCCGGGGCACCGCGGCCCAGATCGCCGCGGCGATGAGCGAGCTGGAGCGGTGATGCCCGCCTCGCTCCACCTCGGGCTCAGCTCGGTGCGCCAGCACCGGGCGCTCTACGCCGGCTCGTTCGTCGCGGTCGCGCTCGGGGTCGCGCTGATCGCCGGTGTGGTCGTACTGACCGTCTCGATCGGCGACCAGGGCCCCGAGGTCCAGGACACGCTCTCGTTGCTCGGGGTGATGGCCGGCTTCGCCGGGTTCATGGCGATCTTCGTCGTGGCGAGCACCTTCGGCTTCGCCGTCACCGCGCGGCGGCGCGAGCTCGGCCTGCTGCGCCTGATCGGCGCCACCCCGCGCCAGGTACGGCGCCAGGTGCGCGTCGAGGCCCTCGTGGTCGCTGTCCTGGCAGCGGCCACCGGCGCGGCCCTGGGCCGCCTGGTCGCACTGGCGCTCGCCGTCCTGCTCGCCGCCCAGGGCGTCACGCCCGGCCGGGTCCCCCTCACCTGGGATCTGCTCCCCCTGCTGATCTCGGCCGGCTGTGGTGTCGTCGTCGCGCTGCTCGGCGCCTGGACCGCGGCCCGGCGCGCGGCGAAGGTGCCGCCCGCGCAGGCGCTGCTCGAGGCGACCGACACCGGCCGCCGGATCGGCGTGGTCCGCGGGGTCGTCGGCACGCTGTGCCTGGCCGGGGCCGGGCTGATGCTGGTCGGGATCCGGGCGGGCGACCCGGTGCTGGCGCTGATGCTCTCGATCTTCGTGCCGGAGCTGGTCGTCGTCGGCCTGGTCTGCTGGGGCCCCGTCCTGCTCCCCCTGCTCGTGCGGGCGCTGACCGTCCCCGTCCGCGAGCACCCCGTGCTCGGGCTGGCCCGCGCGAACGTGGGCGACCAGGCCCGCCGGACCACCTCGCTCGCCGCGCCGGTGCTGGCCATCTCCGCGATCGCGGGCTCGCTGATCCTCAGCCTGAGCTTCGCCGCGGACTGGGACCAGGGCATCACCCGCCAGCAGCTCGTCGCCCCGGTCGTCGTGACCGGCACGACGAAGGCGCCCACGGCACCGGCCGGCGCCGTCGTCGACGGCCGCAACACCGTCGCCGTGGCGACCGGCGGCGAGCTGGCGAGTGACTGGACGGCCGAGGGGATCGACCCCGCGACCGCCGTCGCCACCCGCGGCATCCGGACCCACGCGGGCGACCTGTCCCGGCTGACCGGCCGCACGATGGCGATCAGCCGGTCCGCGGTGTTCGACGCGGGGTTCGGGCTCGGCTCGCAGGTACGGGTGCGCTTCCCCGACGGTGCCCGGATGCGACTGCGGGTGGTCGCCGTCGTCGAGGACGCCGCCACGCTGCACGACGACCTGCTGCTCCCCCGGAGGCTGGCCCGGGCCCACGGCGCGAAGCCGACCGGCACCTGGTTCGTGCTGCCGGCGCCCGGCGCCGACGCAGCCCGACTGCGCACCGCGCTGGCCGGCTCCGGGGCCGGCGGCGGGGACGTGCTCAGTGCCGAGCAGTGGATCACCCGCATCGACCGGGCCCAGCGCGACCAGAACCAGGTCGGCCTCATCGCGATCCTCGGCCCGACCGGGCTCTACGCGGGCATCGCGATCGCCAACACCCTGCTCATGGGCAGCCTGCAGCGACGCCGGGAGTTCTCGGTCACCCGACTGGTCGGCGCCACGGCCGCCCAGGTGCGCCGGATGGTGCTCGCCGAGTCCGCCATGGTCGCCACCGCGGCCCTGCTGCTCGGTACGGCGGTCACCGTGACCGTCGCCGTGCTGCTGCGCGCCCCGATGACGGCCGGCCTCGACGACGTACCGCTGACGGTGCCGTGGGCGAGCCTGCTCGCCATCGCCGGCGCCTGCGCGGCGGTCACCGTCGTCGCGGCGGTGCTGCCCGTGCTGGGCCTAAAGTGGCTGCGTGGCCACCCCTCCGCTGCTGCTGATCACCAACAGTGACGCCGGGACGGCGGACCAGGAGGCGGTCGACGCCGCGCTCGCGGTGCTCCGTGAGAGCGCCGAGGTCGAGGTCCGCGGCACCTCGTCCCCCGAGGAGCTCGACGACGTGCTGGCCTCGGCCGGCCGACGCACCATCGTGGTGGCCGGGGGCGACGGCAGCATCCACGCCGTCGTCCAGGCGCTGCACACGCGGGGCGAGCTGGCCGGTCGGACGCTCGGGCTGATCCCCCTCGGCACCGGCAACGACTTCGCCCGCACCCTCGACCTCCCGCTGGAACCGGTGGCGGCCGCCCGGGTGATCGCCGGGGGCGCGACCCGCGCCACGGACCTGGTCGTCGACGACCGGGAGCAGGTCACCGTCAACAGCGTCCATCTCGGCGCGGGCGCCGAGGCCGGGAAGCGCGGCGCCCGGTGGAAGGCCCGGCTGGGCCGGATCGGCTACCCGATCGGCGCCCTGCAGACGGCCCTGAACCCGCCCAGCCTCCGGGTCCGGGTCGAGGTCGACGACGCGGTCGTGGTCGACGTGGACCGGCCGGTGCTGATGGTCGCGGTCGGCAACGGCGCCTCCGTGGGCGGCGGCACGGAGCTCACCCCGGACGCCGAGCCCCACGACGGCCAGGTGGACGTGCTGATCGCCACCCCGACCGGCCCGCTGGCACGGCTCGGCTATCTCGTCCGGCTGCCGTTCGCCCGGCACGAGGCGCACGGCGACGTGCGGATCCTGCGGGGCCGCACGGTCCGGGTGAGCGGCACGCCCTTCGACTGCAACAGCGACGGGGAGATCGACGGCCCGGTGCGCTCGCGGACGTGGCGGGTGCTGCCGGCGGCGTACGCGATGCTGGTTCCCGCGCCGTAGCGCCATAGGCTTGGGCGTCGTGGCACGAGGACAGCGCAACCAGCAGGACGGCCGGCAGCAGGACCCCAGCGACTGGGTGACCCGGACCGCCGACCTGGCGCTGCGTCACGCCGAGCAGGTCAACGGCGGCTCCCTGCCCGACCTGGTGACCTGCGCGTCCGGGATCAGCCCGTCCGGGCCGATCCACCTCGGCAACCTGCGCGAGTTCCTCACCGTCCACTTCGTGGCCGAGGAGATCCGCCGGCGCGGGATCAACGTGCGCCACCTGCACAGCTGGGACGACTACGACCGGTTCCGCAAGGTGCCGGCCGGCATCGACCCCGCCTGGAACGAGCACATCGGCCGCCCGCTGTCGGCCGTCCCCGACCCGACCGGGGAGTTCGCCAACTGGGGCGAGCGCTACAAGGCGCCGCTGCGGGCCGCGCTCGTCGAGATGGGCTGCGACATGGTCGAGGTCGACCAGACCGCGATGTACCGCTCCGGCACCTATCGTGAGCAGATCCTCACCGCGATCCGCAAGCGCGGCGAGATCGAGACCGTGATGGCCCGGTTCCGCACCAAGAAGGTCGAGGGCGCACAGGAGTCGACGGCCGAGCCGGATGACACAGACGCCGCCGGACAGGGTTCGAGCGATGACCTGTCCCGCTTCCCCTACAAGCCCTACTGCCGCGGCTGTGGCCGCGACACCGTCACCCTCACGTCGTACGACGACGAGACCACCGACCTCGCCTACACCTGCGACGTGTGCGGCGACTCCTATGTCACCAACGTCGCGACCCAGGACGAGGGCAAGCTGGTCTGGAAGGTCGACTGGCCGATGCGCTGGACCTACGAGGGCGTCCACTTCGAGCCCGGCGGCGTCGACCACGCCTCCCCCGGCTCGTCGTACACCGTCGGCAAGGAGATCGTCGGCCCGATCTTCGGCGGCTCCGCGCCGTCCTTCGTCGGCTACTCCTTCGTCGGCGTCGCCGGCATGCCGAAGATGTCGTCCTCCAAGGGCGGCGTCCCCACCGCGGCCGAGGCACTGCGGATCCTCGAGGCGCCGATCCTGCGCTGGCTCTACGCGCGCCGGCAGCCCAAGCAGGCCTTCAACGTCGACTTCGGGCAGGAGGTGCTGCGGCTCTACGACGAGTGGGACGCCCTCACGAAGAAGGCCGCCGTCCCCGAGAAGCGCGACGCCGCCGTCCTCGCCTGGGAGCGGGCCTCGGCCACCTCGACCGCCGGCACGCTGCCGACCCCGACGGTCGTCGTACCGTTCCGGATGCTGTCGTCGGTCGCCGACGTGACCGCGGGCTCGCGCGCGATCACCGCGCGCACCGTCGGCGCGAGCGAGGCCGACCTGGAGCCGCGGCTGTCGAAGGCGGCGACCTGGATCGAGTCGTACGTCGACCCCGAGGAGCGTACGACGGTCCGCGCGACCGCCGATGCCGCGCGGCTCGGGTCGCTCTCGGAGCAGGAGGCGCTCTGGATCGGGCTCCTGGTCAAGCGACTCGCCGCCGCCTACGGTGCCGACGACCAGCTCGACATGCTCACCACGGTGATCTACGGCGTACCCAAGATCGCGCGGGGGATGACCCTGGCCGACGCCCCCACCGACGAGGTGAAGGCCGACCAGAAGGCGTTCTTCAAGCTGCTCTACGAGCTGCTCGTCGACGCCGAGCGCGGCCCCCGGCTGCCCACGCTGTTCGCCGCCCTCGGCCACGACAAGGTGCGCTCGCTGCTCGTCCTCTGAGGCCCGTCTGCGGAAATCCTCGAAATCCGCGTGATGAACGCCGCCGGATCCCGTCCGGTAGGTGTACGTCTCGGAGAAGGAGATCCCATGCGGACCACCCAGCTGACCCGCAAGCACCGCGCGACCGAGCCCGTCCCGGCCGGCGAGCGTCCCACCGCCACCCGGGCGCACCGCGCCTCCCGGGCGAGCGACCTACCCATCGCGGCCGCCCTCGGCCTGATCCTGCTGCTCGCGGCCGCCTACCTGGCCGTCCGGTCCTGAGCCCGGAGCGACCAGGGCCGACTCACCGGCCGGATGCACCCCGCCGGCGCCACGGCCACCACCAGCGGCGGCGCGGGTGCTCGGGTGGCGATGACATCGTCGGGCTGCCGCAGCCGGCCGCGCTCGACCCGGCCGACGATCCGGTAGCGGGTCGCCGGGTCGAGTTCGCGCGCCTGTGTCCACATCGGCTCCGCGCCCGGCTCCGCGCTCATCCGCACCAGACCGGCCCGCTCGAGCTTGCGCAGATGGCCGCGGATCGAGCCCGGCGCGATGCCGGCGTCCGCGGCGAGCTGACCGACCGTCTTGGGCGTGTCGACCGCGAGGTAGACCCACCACACCCGGGGCCCCAGGCGCGGCAGGTCTCCCGCCATCGAGGTGCCTCGCTCAGCCGAGCAGCGCGTCGTACGCCGTCGGGCTGGAGTCGCGCAGGAAGGTGGCGCAGCGCTCCCACTCGTCGGTCTCGCCGATCGCGCGGGCGGTGAGGGCGAGCAGGGCGAGGGCGCGCAGGAAGCCGCGGTTGGGCTCGTGCTCCCACGGCACCGGACCGTGGCCCTTCCAGCCGTTGCGGCGCAGCAGGTCGAGCGAGCGGTGGTAGCCGACCCGGGCATAGGCGTAGACCGTGACGTCGTCGGCACCACCGTCGCGGGCCTGCTCGGCGAGGGTCGCCCAGGCCAGCGGCGACGACGGGAGCCGGCGGACGACGTCCGCGGGCTGGTGGCCCTCGGCGAGGAGCGCCTCGGCCGGGTCGACGGGCAGGTGCGTGGGGGGCGGGCCGGCCATCAGGTCGGCACCGGGTGTGATGCTCATGCTCCCATTCTGACCGGCGGGGAAGACCTGTCGGCGTTCGGGTGTTGACTGGTGTTCGTGACCAGTGACTCTCTCGGATCCGTCGCCCCGCCCGCTCCCGGACAGGCGACGACCAACCCCTGGCCGGCGCTGTGGGCGCTGGTCATCGGGTTCTTCATGATCCTGGTCGACCTCACGATCGTCACCGTGGCGACGCCGACGATCATCGAGGACCTCGATGCGTCCGTGAACGACGTGGTGTGGGTGTCGAGCGCCTACATGCTGGCCTACGCCGTCCCGGTGCTCATCACCGGCCGCCTCGGCGACCGCTACGGCGCGAAGTACCTCTACCTCATCGGTCTCACCGTCTTCACCCTCGCCTCGCTGTGGTGCGGCCTGACCACGACCGTGGAGGCGCTCATCGTGGCGCGGGTCGTGCAGGGCCTCGGCGCCTCGCTGATGACGCCGCAGACGATGGCGATCATCACCCGGATCTTCCCGCCGGCCCAGCGCGGCAGCGCGATGGCGGTGTGGGGCGCCACGGCCGGCGTCGCGATGGTCGTCGGCCCGCTGCTCGGCGGCGTGCTCACCGACGGCCTGGGCTGGGAGTGGATCTTCTTCATCAACCTGCCCGTCGGCCTGCTCGCCTTCGCGATGGCGTGGCGGCTGGTCCCCGCGCTGCCCACCCACGCACACCGGTTCGACTGGATCGGGGTCGCCCTGTCCGGCGGGGCGATGTTCCTGCTCTGCTTCGGCATCCAGGAGGGCCACCAGATGGACTGGGCGAGCTGGATCATCGCGATGATCGCCGGCGGCGGCGTCCTGCTGGTCGCCTTCATCGTGTGGCAGCGGCTCAACCGCACCGAGCCGTTGGTGCCGCTCGACCTGTTCCGCGACCGCAACTTCTCGGTGTCGACGATCGCGATCACCTGCATGGGGGCCACCGCCGCGTCCTTCGGCTTCCCGCTCATGCTCTACGCCCAGGCGGTGCGCGGCTACTCCCCCACCCAGGCGGCGCTGCTGATGCTGCCCATGGCGGTGATGTCGATCCTGCTCGCCCGGCTGGTCGGCCGGCTCTCGGACCGCCAGCACCCGCGCCGGGTGCTGGGCTTCGGGTTCGCGGCCAGCCTGGTCGGCTTCCTCGCGCTCGTCTGGCGCCTCGAGCCCGGCGTCCCGGTGTGGGAGCTCGCCATCCCGATGGCCCTGATCGGCGTCGGGAACGCCTTCATCTGGGCCCCGACCGCGACCACCGCCAACCGCAACCTGCCGATGCACCAGGCCGGCGCCGGCGCCGGCGTCTACAACGCCACCCGGCAGGTGGGCTCGGTGCTCGGCGCCGCCGCGATCGCCGTGATCATGGACAGCCGGCTGGCCCACTACCTGCCCGGGGCCGCCGCCCACGGCGAGGCCGGGGCCGCCCAGATCGCCGACCCGCGGGTGGCCGAGCTGTTCAGCCGGGCGATGCAACAGTCGCTGTGGCTGCCCGCCCTGGTCTATGTCGTCGGCCTCGTGGCGGTGATGTTCTACGAGAGGCCCCGGCACGAGGGCTTCGCGACGCACTGACCGTGCGCAGCGTCCGCGGGCCGCGCGGCGAGAGACGTGGTTCAGACACGTTCTCAGGCGTCGATGATGGTCGCGACGATTCCCCGGATCTGCCGCAGCACGACCGGGCCGACATTGCCGATCCGCGCCCCCACCCGCGGGGTGGCGACGGAGCGGATGTGCTGGCACTGCGCAGCGGACGTGGCGATGAGACCGTTGTGCTCATCAGGCTCGATGGCGACCTCGGCACCGCTGTCGCGGACCGTGCGGGTGAGGGGCACCACCTGGATGACGTTCGGCCCGCCCCGGAGGATGCGCTCGGCGGTCACCACGACAGCGGGCCTGCGCGGGCCCGCCTCGGCCCCGGTCGGAGTGCCGAGATCGAGCTCGACGACGTCACCCGGCGTCAGCATCGAGCCAGGCGAGCTCGTCCTCGCGGAGCGGCGCAGCGAGATCGGCGCCGATCACCTCTTGTTCGAGCAGCCGTACGGCACGGGAGACGGAGTCGATCACGGTCTCGCCGCGACGGGCGGCCAGATCGTTGAGCGCGTCGCGCGTGGCGCGGCTGACCCGGATCGTCGTCGTGTCGCTCACCCTCCCAGGGTAGCTCGCTGTAGACAACAAGGTCTACAGGTCGTCTCAGGAGAGCACGAACCCGAACAGCGGGCTGTCCGGCGGCACCTTCTCGACCCGCAGCCGCGACTCCGCCATCCGCGCCAGCAGCCCGGCGAGGTCGTCGGGCGACTGCATCTCGATGCCGACCAGCGCGGGGCCGGTCTCCCGGCTGTTGCGCTTGGTGTACTCGAACAGGGTGATGTCGTCGTCGGGCCCGAGCACGTCGTCGAGGAACCGGCGCAGCGCGCCCGGCTCCTGGGGGAACTCCACGAGGAAGTAGTGCTTGAGCCCCTCGTGGACCAGCGCCCGCTCGACGATGTCGGCGTAGCGCGAGACGTCGTTGTTGCCGCCCGACACCACCACGACGACGCGGCTGCCGGGGGCGAGACCCGCCGGGCTGTCGGCCGGCAGGCGCAGGGCCGCGGGGGCCAGGGCGCCGGCGGGCTCGGCGATGATGCCGTCGACCTGGTAGAGGTCGAGCATCTCCACGCAGATCAGCCCCTCGGGCACCGCCGCGATCGACAGGTCGACCAGAGCGCCCGCCTCGGCGACGGCCCGGTAGGTCAGGTCGCCGACCCGGCGCACCGCGGCGCCGTCGACGAACGGATCGACCGTGTCGAGCTCGACCGGGCCCCCGGCGTCGAGGGCCGCGGCCAGCGAGGCGGCGCCGGCCGGCTCGGCCGCGACGACGCGTACGCCGGGTAGCCGCTCGCCGAGCACGGTGAGGCAGCCTGCGATCAGCCCCGCCCCGCCCACGGGGAGCACCAGCGCGTCGGGCTGCCAGCCGAGCTCGGCCGACTGGGCCAGGATCTCGGCCGCCACGGTGCCCTGGCCGGCGACGATGCCGGCGTGGTCGAACGCCGGGACCACGGTGGCCCCGGAGGCCGCGGCGAAATCGGCGGCCGCGACCGCCGCGTCGTCGTACGCCTCACCGGCGATGACGACCTCGACCTGGTCACCGCCGAGGGCCGCGACCCGGTCCCGCTTCTGGCGTGGGGTGGTGCGCGGCAGGAAGATCGTCGCGTGCACGCCCGCGCGGGCGCAGGCGAAGGCGACGCCCTGGGCGTGGTTGCCGGCACTCGCGCAGGTCACGCCGCGTGAGCGCTCCTCCTCGGTGAGTCCGGCCAGCACGGTGTAGGCGCCGCGCGCCTTGTAGGAGCGGACCGGGGTCAGATCCTCGCGCTTGAGCCAGACCTCGAGGCCGGTGAGTGCGGAGAGCCGGTCGGCGCGCTGCAGCGGGGTGGGCGGGATGACCGGCCCGAGCAGGGCGGCCGCCCGGTCGACGTCGGCGGCGGTGGGGAGCGTCTGCGTCACCCGACGGTCTTGCCGGCCGAGCGCAGGTTCTCGGCAGCCTCGACGACGCGGGCGGCCATGCCGGCCTCGGCGGCCTTGCCCCAGGCGCGCGGGTCGTACGCC
The DNA here is from genome assembly GCA_029961745.1 of Nocardioides sp. L-11A. Lineage (NCBI taxonomy): Bacteria > Bacillati > Actinomycetota > Actinomycetes > Propionibacteriales > Nocardioidaceae > Nocardioides > Nocardioides sp. L-11A. The sequence goes on along the minus strand of CP124680.1, from coordinate 831,840 downwards.
TTCTTGTCGCCGACCTCGCCGTCGATCTTCAGGACGCCGTCGTAGTTACGCAGCATGTGGTCGACCGCGGGACGGGTGAAGGCGTACTGCGTGTCGGTGTCGACGTTCATCTTCACGACGCCGTAGTCGACCGCCGCGGCGATCTCCTCGGCGCTCGACCCGGAGCCGCCGTGGAAGACCAGGTCGAACGGCTTCGCGTCGGCCGCGAGCCCGAGCTCGGCGACGACGGCCGCCTGCGCGTCGCGCAGGATCTCCGGGCGCAGCTTGACGTTGCCCGGCTTGTAGACGCCGTGGACGTTGCCGAAGGTGAGGGCGGTCAGGTAGCGGCCCTTCTCGCCGACGCCGAGCGCGCGCACCGTCGCCAGGGCGTCCTCGGCCGTGGTGTAGAGCTTCTCGTCGATCGCGCCGACGATGCCGTCCTCCTCACCGCCGACGACGCCGACCTCGATCTCGAGGATGATCCGCGCGGCGGCGGCCTTGGCCAGCAGCTCCTCGGCGATCTGCAGGTTCTCGTCGAGCGGTACGGCGGAGCCGTCCCACATGTGCGACTGGAACAGCGGCGCCTCGCCCCGGGCCACCCGCTCGGCGGAGATCGCGAGCAGCGGGCGGACGAACCCGTCGAGCTTGTCCTTGGGGCAGTGGTCGGTGTGCAGCGCGATGTTGACCGGGTAGCTCTTCGCCACCTCGGCGGCGTACGCGGCGAAGGCGACGGAGCCGGTGACCATGTCCTTCACGGAGGGGCCGGAGAGGTACTCGGCCCCACCGGTCGACACCTGGACGATGCCGTCGGAACCGGCATCGGCGAATCCCTTGAGCGCTGCGTTGAGCGTCTGGGAGGACGTGACGTTGATGGCCGGGAAGGCGAACGCGCCGGCCTTCGCGGCGTCGAGCATCTCGGCGTACTTCTCAGGGGTGGCGATGGGCATGCTGGCTGGCTCCTGCGCGGGGTCCGGTTACGTCCGTCTCAACCTACCGTGACAACCGATCCGCGTCGGCGTGCGTATCCGTGGTTGAGTGAATCGTCGCGACCCTCGGAGGACCCGTGCAGGACATCATCGACCGACTGCAGGCCGAGCTCGGGGAGCGGCCCACGCCGCCCTCCGGCTTCGAGATCGGTACGACGATCGGCGCCGGCCGCCGCGCCGTACGCCGTCGTCGGCTGACCCGGGGCGGGGCGGCCCTGGCCCTCGCGCTCGTCGCGGGCGGCACCGTGTGGGCAGTGAACGGCTCGTCGGGCGACGACGGCCAGGACCGGACGGTCCAGGTCGCGGCGGTCGCCGGGGTCCGCACCGACGACCTCCACGCGACCAGCGACCTGCCCGCCGACTTCCCCGTCGGGTACGACGCCCCGACGGGCGACCTGCTCGTGCAGCGCGGCTGGACCGTGGTCGACCGCGTCAACGAGCCGATCACCGGCAGTGAGCTCGACGACGACTCCCGCGTCGTCGCGTCGATCGCACTCGCCGTCCGCAACGGCGACCAGGTCGTCTGGACCCTGCTCTACAGGTCCGGGGCCGAGGACGACGGCAGCAGCACCTCCCAGAGCGGCCGCGGGGTCGCCGATCCCGAGGCGAGCGGCGTCTTCCCCGACCTGGACAGCTGGGTCGCCTACCAGGCCGACCTGCTCTTCACCGGCTCCACCGACCAGCTCGTCGCCTTCGACGACGACGGCCGGCTCGAGGCCCGGTACGGCGTCCGACTGGTCCGTCAGGGCGACCCGCTGACCTTCCTCGCCGACGGCGTGCCGGTCCGGCTGCGGGTCGGCTCGGAGCAGGTGTGGGGCGTGGCCCACCAGGTCGACGACCTGACGCTGCTGACCGTCGCCGATGACTACCCGGCGGCCGACGAGCGCGGCACCATGGCCGGCTTCGTCGACCACCTGCGGAGCAGCCGGTGAGGCGCGCCGAGCGCGAGGCGGCGTACGTCGAGTTCGCCACCGCTCGCCGCGACCGGCTGCGCCGCATCGCCTACGGCATGTGCGGCGACTGGCACCGCGCCGACGACCTGGTGCAGACCGCCCTGGTCCGCCTCTACGTCGCCTGGCCCCGGGTCTCCCGGCAGGGCACCGAGGACGCCTACGTCCGCAGGATCCTGCTCAACGCCGCCATCGACGAGTCCCGGCGCGCCGTACGCCGCGAGGTCCCGACCGACACCCTTCCCGACCTCGCCGCCGTTCCCGGCCTCGGCGTCGAGGAGCGCGACTCGCTCGTCGCCGCCCTCCAGGAGCTCCCCGTCCAGCAACGGGCCGTGGTCCTGCTGCGTCACTGGCTCGGGCTGCCCGTCGCCGAGGTCGCCGCCGAGCTCGGCATCTCCGAGGGCACGGTGAAGAGCCACACCTCGCGCGGCCTGGCCGCCCTGCGGGGACGGCTGGCGGAGGTCGAGACCGGCTGACATGCCGGCCCACTCCTCAGCCTCGCCAGGCCCCGTCGCCGCCGAGGTCGGCGTGCTGGCGGACCCATGCGTGCATGGCGATGGCCGCGGCCGCCGACGCGTTGATCGACCGGGTCGAGCCGAACTGGGCGATGGAGAAGGTCCCGTCGCAGGCTTCCCGCGCCCCCGCCGAGAGACCGGGCCCCTCCTGGCCGAACAGGAAGCAGACCCGCTCGGGCAGCACCATCGTCTCGAGATGCGCGGACCCCGGCAGGTTGTCGATGCCGAGGAGCGGGACGGCCGTCTCGGCCAGGTAGGCGTGCAGGTCGGCGACGCTCGAGTGGTGGCGGACGTGCTGGTAGCGGTCGGTGACCATGGCGCCGCGGCGGTTCCAGCGGCGGTTGCCGATGATGTGCACCTCGGCGGCGAGGAAGGCGTTCGCGGAGCGGACGATGGTGCCGATATTGAAGTCGTGCTGCCAGTTCTCGATCGCGACGTGGAAGCCGTGGCGGCGCCGGTCGAGGTCGGCGACGATCGCCTCGACGGACCAGTACCGGTAGCGGTCGACGACATTGCGCCGGTCGCCGTCGCGCAGCAGCGCCTCGTCGTACACCTCGCTCCCGGGCCCCTCGGGCCACGGCCCGGGCCACGGCCCGACCCCGACCTCGGGCTGCCCGTGGGGCATCGGGTCGTACGGCGCCCGCTCCTCCTCGACCACGAACCCGACCCTATCGACCAACCCGTTGGGCGGTGGCGGGTAGCGTGGCGCCGTGAACTCGCTGGTCGCGACCCCGCTCGTCGTGCCGATGCTGCTCGGTATCAAGTGGCTCGATCCCGAGTGGTTGCAACATGAGTACGGCACCATGTTCATCTGGATCGCGATCGGCATCGTCTTCGTCGAGTGCGGTCTGTTCTTCCCGTTCCTGCCCGGCGACACCCTGCTGTTCGCACTCGGGCTGTTCATCGCGGGCAGCAACAAGACCGGCTATTCGGTCGTCGGGATCTCCAACGAGCCGATCGAGCTGATCATCGCGATGGCCCTGCTCATCGTCGCGGCCTTCGCCGGCAATGTCGCGGGCTACGAGATCGGCCGCAAGCTCGGCCCGCCGCTGTACGAGCGCGAGGGCCGGATCCTCAAGAAGAAGTACTTCGACAACACCAGCGCCTTCTTCGACAAGCACGGCAACAAGGCACTCGTGATCGGCCGGTTCGTGCCGTTCGTGCGCACCTACATCACCGTCGTCGCCGGCGTGACCATGATGGAGCGCCGCCGGTTCTTCACCTGGAGCGCGATCGGTGCGGTCCTGTGGGTCGTCTCGATCACGCTGCTGGGCTACTTCCTCGGCGCCGCGATCCCGGCGCTCGGCGAGAACATCGACTACGTCACTCTCGCCATCCTCGCCTTCTCCGCGGTCCCGCTCGCGTGGGAGTGGTGGCGGCACAAGCGCCCCGCCGCGAAGCGCCGCAAGGAGCTCGCCGGCTCCACCGAGAGTCCGGTCGCCGAGGAGCGATGAGTTCACCCTGAGGTGACAGTCTTCCCGGCATCGAGTCCACCACGACACCGGGAGCAGCGATGACGATCAACCTCAACCCCTACATCAACTGGCGCGGCCGGGCCCGCGAGGCGATGGAGTTCTACCAGTCGGTGCTCGGCGGCGAGCTCACCGTGATGACCTTCGCCGACATGGGCGGCACCGCGATGGGCGTCGCCGAGGCCGAGGTCGACTGGGTCATGCACGCGTCGCTGGCGGTCTCCGACACCGTGCTCCTCATGGGCGCCGACCACCCCTCGCACGTGCCCGGCGAGCCGCAGACCCAGCAGGTCAGCATCAGCGGCCCCAGCGACGACGAGGCCACCCTGCGCTCCTGGTGGGACGGCCTGGCCGACGGCGCCACCATCCACCAGCCGCTGGAGAAGGCGCCGTGGGGCGACAGCTTCGGCATGCTGCAGGACAAGTACGGCGTCGACTGGCTGGTCAACATCGCCGGCGCGCCCGGCGCGAGCTGAGTCTGGTTGGTGCAGGAATCGCCGGTCGACCGGCGATTCCTGCACTGGGCGGCCGTTGCAACGCCCGCCCAGTGACAGAAGTGCCCGTCAAGTGCGACCCCGTGATGCGGATGTGACCGCGGGTGGCCGGGCCGTCAGACCTGGGCGGCGGCCCGGGCCTGGTCCAGTTCGGCCTTGGTCAGCACCGCGCGCACCTCGAGCTCGACGTCGGCGAGCGGGTTCTCCCCGGCGGGACTGCGATCGATCGCGCAGACCACGGTCTCGACCACGGCACCCCCCGAGCGCAGCGCGTTGGTCGCGTCGCGCACCGCGCCGCCGGTGGTGATGACGTCCTCGATCAGCACCACCTTGCGGCCGTCGTACGCCGGGCCCTCGGCCAGCTTCGCGGTGCCGTACTCCTTCGCCTTCTTGCGGACGAACACGACCGGCAGGCCCACGAGCTGGCTGACCGCGGTGGCGATCGGGATACCGCCCATCTCGAGGCCGCCGAGCACCTCGGCGTCGGCCGGCAGCAGTTGCGCGACCTCACGCGCGACCCGGGCGAGCAGCAGCGGGTCGGCCTCGAAGAGGTACTTGTCGAAGTACTCGTTGCTCACCTGGCCCGAGCGGAGCACGAACTCGCCCGTGAGGCGGCAGGTGGCGTCGATGTCGGCGGCGAGGTCGGTGTCGGTGGTCGTCACGGTCCTGAGGCTATTGCCTCCCCGGCTCCGCGTCCCGATCAGGTCACGCAGGTCACCGACGGCGCCCGGAGCCCGACCTCCGGGAGACCCCTCGGCAGTAGGGTCGGGTCTCGTGCACCGTCCTGCTGCCCAGCGCGTCGCCGGGATGGGCGCGACCATCTTCGCCGAGATGTCCGCCCTCGCCGCCCGGACCGGCGCCGTCAACCTCGGTCAGGGCTTCCCCGACACCGACGGCCCTCCCGAGCTGATCGAGGCCGCCGTCGCCGCACTGCACGGCGGGGCCAACCAGTACGCCCCCGGCATCGGCGTCCCCGCGCTCCGGCAGGCGATCGCCCGGCACCAGCAGCGGCACTACGACATCGAGCTCGACCCCGACCGGGAGGTCGTGGTCACGACCGGCTGCACCGAGGCGATCGCCGGCACCCTGCTCGGACTCGTCGACCCGGGCGACGAGGTCGTGGTGCTCGAGCCGTACTACGACTCCTACCCGGCGATGATCGAGTTCGCCGGCGGCGTACGGCGCCCGGTGACGCTGCGCGCGCCGGACTTCCGCCTCGACCCGGCCGAGCTCGAGGCCGCGGTGTCGGCGCGGACCAAGCTGATCCTGCTCAACACCCCGCACAACCCCACCGGGCGGGTGCTCGACGCCGACGAGCTGGCCGCCGTGGCCCGGGTGGCGATCGAGCACGACCTGATCGTCGTGACCGACGAGGTCTACGAGCACCTCACCTTCGACGGCCGGCGGCATGTGCCGATCTCCACGCTGCCCGGGATGGCCGAACGGACGCTGACCCTGTCCAGCGCCGGGAAGTCCTGGTCGGTCACCGGCTGGAAGGTCGGCTGGGCGACCGGGCCCGCGGCCCTCGTCGGGGCGATGACCGCCGCCAAGCAGTGGCTGACCTTCACCTCAGGCGCTCCCCTGCAGCCCGCCGTGGCCGCGGCCCTCGACGCCGGCGACGCGTTCCCGACCGGTCTGGCCCACGACCTCCGGGAGCGGCGCGACCAGCTCGTCTCCGGGCTCCGTGCGGCCGGCCTGACGACCTACGTCCCCGAGGGCACCTACTTCGCGACCACCGACGTGCGCGAGCTGGGCTGGGCCAGCGGCGGCGACTTCTGCCGGGCACTGCCCGAGCGGGCCGGCGTCGTGGCGATCCCGTCGGAGGTCTTCTACGACGCCCCGGACGGGCCCGGTGGCGGGCGTCACCTGGTCCGCTGGGCGTTCTGCAAGCGGCCCGAGGTGATCGCCGAGGCGGTACGCCGGCTCAGCGCTGCCGACCTGGCGCGCTGACCACGGACCCGGACCGTCCACGGGCCCGGCTCAGCCGGCGGACGGACTCACCGCCCGGCGTACCAGCGCCCGACCTCCGGACGGACCAGGAGCCAGACCGTGCCGGCCGTAGCCGCGACCAGCATCACCAGCGGCCAGGCGCCGAGCGCCAGCGCGAGGGCCAGGAAGGTGGCGGCGGCGGCCGAGATGGCGAGCGCGATCCGGGCCCAGTTCTGGCCGGCGAACGCCAGGCCGGCGAGCGCGCCGGCCGCGAGGGTCCACACGATCAGCCCGGCGATGAACACATAGAGGATGGCGACCAGGTCCTGCTCGCCGAGCTGGGACTCCTCGATCAGCTGGGGCTGCTGGCGCTGCATCTCGGCGTACAGGTCCTCGCTCTGCGAGGGCAGGACGGCCGCGAGCACCGCCAGGACGACGAGCACCAGGCCCGAGGTCACCCAGGTCAGCGAGCAGGCCGCGACCAGGGCCCGGGGGCGGATGCCCCGCTGGACGGCGCGGTGCCCGCCCGGCGGCAGCGGCGCCGGTCCGGTCAGGACGGGGGCCGCCGGTGGCTGCTGGGCGCCGGCGGCCGGCGGCGAGGGCCACCCGGACGCCGGTGGGGCGGGTGAGCCGGTCGGGCCGGTCGGGCCGGTCGGGCCGGTCGGGCCGGTCGGGGGCTGCGCGGGCGTGCTCGGCGGGCGGAGTCCGGCGAGCCGGGCGGCGCGGCGCTCCTCGTAGCGCTGGATCCACGGGCGGCCGGCGTACCAGTCGCGGGTGGGCTGCAGCCAGAGCAGCGCGATGCCGGCGAGCACCATCGGCGCGAGGAAGCCGGCCGTGGCCAGGCCCCCGACGAACAGCAGCGGCGAGAGCGCGGTCAGGGCGATCCGCGCGCTCGCCGAGCGCTTGAACACCTGGATGCCGAGGATCGTCGAGGCGGTCGCGGCGCCTGCGCCGATCAGGCACAGGACGCGGATCAGCGTCGCCAAGGTGTCGACGCTGATGCCGAGGTCGCCGGTCATCGGCTCGGTCAGGATCCGATCGAGCTCCTCCTGCACCTCCAGGGTGTGGAGCGTGGAGACCCGCTGCCAGGCGGCGAGGACGACGAACACCGAGCCGCCGATGATCAGCGCACCCGCCAGCGTCGCCTGTCCCGGTCGGGGCTGCTCGTCGCTCATGGGTCCCATTCCACCAGACCGCCCCACAGGTCACACCGGACGGGCGGTTCCTGCACTTGTCGGGCGTTGCAATGCCCGACAAGTGCAGGAATCACCGGTCGACCGGTGATTCCTGCACCAGGCGATCAGGCCCCTGCGGTGAGCACCAGCCCGTCCTCGCCCCGGTCGACGCTCACCGACCCGCCGTCGGCGATCTCGCCGCCGATCAGCATCCGGGCGAGCGCGTCGCCGATGGCGGTCTGGACCAGCCGCCGCAGCGGCCGTGCGCCGTACGCCGGGTCGTAGCCGATGTCGGCCAGCCACCGCCGGGCCTCGGGGGTGACGGTCAGGGTCACCCGACGGGCGGCGAGCCGCGCCTCGAGGAACCGCAGCTGCAGCTCGACGATCTGCGCGAGGTCGTCACGGGAGAGCGCATCGAAGGTGACGATCTCGTCGAGGCGGTTGAGGAACTCCGGCTTGAACGCCTGCCGCACCACGCCCATCACCGCCTCCTTCTGCGCGGCCGGGTCCATCGCCGGGTCGACGAGGAACTGCGAGCCGAGGTTGGAGGTGAGGATCAGGATCGTGTTGCGGAAGTCGACCGTGCGGCCCTGGCCGTCGGTGAGCCGCCCGTCGTCGAGCACCTGCAGCAGGACATCGAACACCTCGGGGTGCGCCTTCTCGACCTCGTCGAGCAGGACGACGGAGTACGGGCGCCGGCGGACGGCCTCGGTGAGCTGACCGCCCTGGTCGTAGCCGACATAGCCCGGAGGGGCACCGACCAGCCGCGCGACGGAGTGCTTCTCGGCGTACTCGCTCATGTCGATCCGCACGATCGCGCGGTCGTCGTCGAACAGGAAGTCCGCCAGCGACTTGGCGAGCTCGGTCTTGCCGACACCGGTGGGGCCGAGGAACAGGAAGGAGCCCGTCGGCCGGTTGGGGTCGGAGATCCCGGCCCGCGCCCGGCGGACGGCGTCGCTGACCGCGCGGACGGCGTCGGCCTGGCCGATCAGCCGGGCGCCGATGGCCAGCTCCATGTCGAGCAGCTTGGCGGTCTCGCCCTGCAGCAGCCGTCCGGTGGGGATGCCGGTCCAGGCCTCGACGACCTCGGCGATCTGGGTCGCGCCGACCTCCTCGCCGACCAGCTTCTCGCCGGCCGCGACGGCGTCCTCCGCCGCCTCGACGACCTTGATCTGCTGCTCCAGCGCGGGGATCTGGCCGTAGAGGATGGCACTGGCCCCGCCGAGGTCGCCCTCGCGCTGCAGCCGCTCGGCCTCGATCCGCAGCTGGTCGAGCTGCCGGCGCAGGGCACCCTCGCCCTCCAGCTCGGACTTCTCCCGCTCCCAGCGGACCTCGAGCCCGCGCAGCGACTCCTCCTTGTCGGCGAGGTCGGCGCGCAGCGCCTCGAGGCGGTCCCGGGAGGCGTCGTCGGACTCCTTGGCGAGGGCGAACTCCTCCATCTTCAGCCGGTCGACCTGGCGACGGAGCTGGTCGATCTCCTCCGGGGAGGACTCGATCTCCATCCGCAGCCGCGAGGCCGCCTCGTCGACGAGGTCGATCGCCTTGTCGGGCAGTTGACGGCCGGAGATGTAGCGGTCGGACAGGGTCGCGGCGGCGACGAGGGCGGCGTCGGTGATCCGCACGCCGTGGTGCGCCTCGTACTTCTCCTGGATGCCGCGCAGGATCTGGATGGTGTCCTCGACCGAGGGCTCCCCGACGAAGACCTGCTGGAAGCGGCGCTCCAGGGCGGGGTCCTTCTCGATCGACTCGCGGTACTCGTCGAGCGTGGTGGCCCCGATCATGTGCAGCTCGCCGCGCGCGAGCATCGGCTTGAGCATGTTGCCGGCGTCCATCTGCGAGTCGCCGCCGGCGCCCGCGCCGACGACGGTGTGCAGCTCGTCGATGAACGTGATGACCTGGCCCTCGGACTGCTTGATCTCGTCGAGGACGGCCTTGAGCCGCTCCTCGAACTCGCCGCGGTACTTCGCGCCCGCGACCATGCCCATCAGGTCGAGCGAGAGCACCCGCTTGCCCTTGAGCGAGTCGGGGACGTCGCCGGCGACCACCCGCTGGGCGAGCCCCTCGACGACGGCGGTCTTGCCCACGCCGGGCTCGCCGATGAGAACCGGGTTGTTCTTGGTGCGGCGCGAGAGCACCTGGATGACCCGGCGGATCTCCTGGTCCCGGCCGATCACCGGGTCCAGCTTGCCCTCCTCGGCGGCGGTGGTGAGGTCGACGGAGTACTTCTCCAACGCCTCGTACGTCGCCTCGGCGTCCTGCGAGGTCACCCGCCGGTTGCCGCGCACGGCGGTGAGCGACTCACGCAGGCTGTCGGCGGACAGCCCGGCGTCGGTCAGCACCTGCTGTGCGCTGGACTCGACAGTGGCCAGGCCGATCAGCAGGTGCTCGGTGGCGACGTACTCGTCGGTCATCGAGCGGGCCAGGTCGAGCGCGGAGGCCAGGACCCGGGTCAGCCCCGCCGACCCGGCGGGCTGCTTGACGGTGGCGCCGCTGGCGCGCGGCAGCGCGTCGCGGGCGGACGAGGCGGCGTGCACGAGCGCGGACACGTCGACGCCCGCCTTGGCCACGAGGTGGGCGGCGGTCCCCTCCTCCTGCAGCAGGAGGGCGACGAGCAGGTGGATCGGCTCGACGCTGGTGTTGCCCGCCGTGGTCGCGGCGAGCTGGGCGGCCTCGATCGCCTCGCGGCTGCGCGTGGTGAACTTGTCGGCCCCGAATTGGCTCATGTGCAGAGTCTCTCCTGTGTCGTCGGGATGATCGAGTTACTATCACAACGTCAGGAAAGTTGAGTCTGTTCCACTCAACTCGGGCTAGTTTTCGGGTGTGAGAATCGCCGGTCGACCGGCGATTCCTGCACTTGACGGCCGTTGCAACGCCCGACAAGTGCAGGAACAACCGGTCGACCGGCGATTCCTGCACCCCCTACCCGTGCCGCGGGGCGCATCCCCGCCCGGGGGGCCGTGTTGCCGACGCCGATCACCCGGGCGCCACCGTCGGCCGGGGCCGCGTCATCACAGTCGACCCGGGCCACCTCGCTCCCCGAGCGGGACGCGACCCCACATCGCGCTGGCCACAGGGTCGACTGCGCCGGACCACGCTGGCACACCCGGGACCCTCACTTCCGATTGTTTCGGTAGCACCCGGACGTGAAACGGCACGCGGGCCGGCGCGGTGCGGCACGATGGCCGGGTGGCTCGGCACACCGACGAGATCGACGACCCGACCCCCCTCGCCGGGGCGAGGATCGACGTCGCGGCCCGGATCGGGTGGCTGCTGCGCACCAGCCGGGTGGTGGCGGGGGTGCCGCTGCGCGAGTTCGCCGCCCGCACCGCGAACGGCTCCCGTCTCTCGCCCGCGACACTGTCCCGCGTCGAGACCACCGGGCGGCGCAGCGGCGTGGTCGTGGCGGCGTACGAGCAGGCCCTCGGGCTCCCCCACGGCCACCTGCGCGCGCCCGTCGACGTGCTGTGCCGGACCTTCGCCTACGCACCCGCCGACACCGAGCCCTACGCGCCGGAGCCGACGCTGGACGGCTTCACCGCCGCCGTCGACGCCGTCCAGTCGGACGAGGCGGACGCCCACGACTGGCTGCGCTTCGCGGAGTACCACCTGCGCACGCCCTTCGGCATGGCCGCCCACACGATCCGTCCGCTCCTCATCCGCCTGGTCGACGAGGTGGGCCGCTCGGCCGGCCTCGGCTACCAGCTGCGCTACGAGGCGCTGAGCAAGCTGCGCTGCAGTCCGTACGCCGACCTGGTCGCGCAGATCGTGCGGGAGGCGGTCGAGCAGCCCGGCATGCAGCGCCCCGCCGACCTGCTGAGCGCGGTCACCGAGCACCCGACCCCCGAGCTGGTCACCTGGTGCGGGGAACTGCTCACCCACGAGTCCTGGGTGATCGCGCGGGCGGGCTGCCTGGGCATCCAGAACATGCGCAGTGTCGGCGGGCTGCGCCGGGCCGACTGGCTACCGCTGGTCCCCGTCTTCGCCGCCGCATGCGACGCGGCGCTCGGCGACCCGCTGCGACAGCCGATCCTCAGCGCGACCCTGGCCTGCTGCCCGCCCGAGTTCCGCTCGGCGGTCCGCGACCGGCTCACCGCCGCGCTGGTCGAGCCGCGGCGCGCGGCGACCTGGAGCCGGACCCGCCGCAACCGCCACTTCAGCTACGCCGCGGGCCTGGCCGCCGAGGTCGCGGAGACCGGCCCCGGCGAGGCGATGCTCGCCCGGCTGCTGTTCGAGGTGCTCTACGACTTCCGGGCGACCCATGTGACGACGTCGTCCTTCCTGCTCGTCGCCTCGCCGTTCGCCGACGACGTCCGCGAGCTGATCTGCCGCTCCGCGCTGGAGGGACCGGACGAGATCACGCGGCACGGCGCGGCCTTCGCCTTCGCGAACCTGATGATCCCGTTCGAGACGGCCGATCCGGCGCCCTGGCTGGCGTCCGACGACGAGGTCCTGCGCGGCGCGGGCCTGAGCATCTGCGGGTTCGCCGGCGTCCCGCTCGACGGCGCCCTGCTCCGTGAGCTCACCCGGCGCGACGACCAGATCGGGTACGCCGCGCTGTTCGCGGCCGGCATGGCCCAGCAGCCGGAGCTGGCCGAGCTGGCGGTCGCGACGCACCTGCCGCCCGCCGTACGGGCGGCGGCGTCGTGGTGGCGCGCCGCGGGCGGGCGCATCGTCGGCTGAGCGACAGGCTCGGACCCGTCAGGTCGAGCGGGCATCCGCAGTCGTCGACCGGGCGACGGGCTCGACCCACCAGGCACCGCTCAACCGTCGAGCTCCGGGGGCGCCTCGTGCTCGGGAAGGTCCTCGCTCGCAGCGGTCACCTCGTCGACCAGCGCCAGCTTGCAGAACTCCTCACCGAAGGGCGTGAGGTGCACGCTGCGCCGCACCACCTTGGCGAACTTGACCGAGTGCATCGCGGCCAGCACGTCGGGCTGGGCCTCGAGCACCTGGTACTCCAGGTGGTCGCGCACCGGCTCGCGGGAGAACCACACCAGGCCGAGCCGGAACAGGTTGTTGAGGTACGACGGCACCTGCTCCAGGTAGCGCAGCCCGGCCCGAGGGCCGACCATGTTGAGCCCGGGCGCGATCAGCTGGCTGCTGACCATGCCGATCGGGCCGCCGGTGCGGACGTCGACCGAGGGTTGGGGGCCGTCGCGCAGCAGCATCACGAGGATCCGCGCCTCATCGGGCGCGAGCTCGTCGAGGATCCGGTCGAACGCCGGATGCCGGTCGTCCTTGCTCCACACGTCGCGGGAGCGCTCGAGCAGGTCGTTGCCGCGCTCGCGCAGCGACTGGGGGCGCGAGGCGAGCACCTGGCCGTCGACCACCGGGGAGGCGACCACCTCGCGGGGCCGCTCGGCACTGCCGCCGAGCGACTCGCCGGCACGCAGCAGGGCGGTCGCGACGGGCACCCCGTCGGACACCTGCTTGGCGACCTCGCCGAGCGCACCGACGTACGAGCCGACGTCGCGGATCAGCGAGGCGGCCTCGTCGCGGCTGGTCACCGCCCGGCCGACGCGCATCCAGTTGCGGGTCGTCGTGCGCAGGCCCCAGCCGGCGGTGTGCAGCGCCGCCGAACCGGCCACCCGGGCCAGTCCCGGCAGCGACTCCGCCACGGCGGGTCCGGTCAGCGCGGGCAGGCGTGGCAGGCCGTCCTTGTCGAGGTCGTCGGTCATGTCCGCCTTCCGCTCATGCCGGGGTAGGGCTCCGTCACGGCGGGAACCCGGGGAGCCAACCCCAATTGAAGATGCCGAGATGGAGGAAGCCGCCGGCGGCCCCCATGATCGCGCCGTGGGCATAGAGCATCCACTCGTCCTCCTTGATCGCCGCGCGCATCATCTCCACGAAGTCCTTCGGCGGGAGCTCCTTGGTGCGGCGCGCGATGAGGACCCGGATCTTCTCGGACTGCTGCTTGCTGAAGCCCGGGTCGCGGAACGGGGTGATGGTGCGGCCGACCGCCTCCTTGGCGAAGGAGTCCTTGATGCTGTCGTAGCGCCGTCCGCCCATCGCGACGTTGACCGCGCCGCGCAGCGGGCCGGCCGCCTTGTCGATCGCCGGTCGCATCGCGGTCGCGATCATCTGCCGGGTGCGGTCGCCCCGCGGGCCGTCCATGAGGAAGTCGCCGATCCGCTCCAGCGTGATCACGTCCTCGGCGATGATCCGGGCGTAGACCTCGGCGCACTCGTCCTGGCGCCGCAGGAACAGGCCCTGCACCTTGATGCCGAGGATCCGCTTCGCCTCCGGCGGGTCGAAGATCAGCCACATGCCGAGCAGGTTGGTGGTCCAGCCGACGACGATGCCGAGCAGGGGCAGCAGCCACCAGATGTGCCAGGTCTGGTCGACGATCGCCACCGGGATGCCCAGCAGGAAGCCGAAGATGAAGCCGAAGGCGACCATCAGGTTGAGCTCGCGCTGCCCGACGTCCTTGAAGACCCGGACGACCAGCTCGGGGTTCTTGCGGAAGTGGTCGATGACCATGATCTTCGGGTCGAGCAGCTGGTTGATGTGGACGCCGATCTCGTCGGTGATCGTCTTGACGACACCCGGCAGCTGTGCCTGGACCCGGTCGATGACCGCCTGGCGCACGGGACGGGGCAGGTCGCGCCACAGCCGGGGGTGCTCGCGCATCATCACCTCGTCGACCAGCGCCGGGAGGTCCGGGCGGAAGACGTTGACGATGTGCTCGGCGATCTGGTCGGGCTCGAGCTGGGCGTAGAACTCGGCCGGCGTACCGAGCTTGGCGATCACCTTGTCGACCGCGATGCTGCCCATCTTCGCGGCCCGGGCGGGCACGATGCCCTGCCAGCCGAGGCCGCCCTCCATCCAGCCCGGGATCTCCTGCACCTTGCGCGGCAGGATGCCGGCCACCTCCCGCAGACCGGGGACCCGGACGCCGTAGAAGTTGATCGGCTTGAAGAGCATCCACAGCCCGGACCAGTTGATCAGCCAACCGATGATCCCGGTGAAGAACGGGATCGAGACGAACGCGAACCAGTCGACGTGGTCGGCCCAATCCCGGAGCCAGTCCAGCACTGCGTCCACACGCACCTCTCGTCCCGTGGAGTCCCGCCGCGCCCCATGCCCACGGACGGTCCCGACGGGTGGAGGTTAACGCCTGTGGGGACAACCGCCCTAGAGATCTCAGGTCACGGTGTCACAGCAACCGGCGCGCCCGGCGACGGGCATGCCCGGGTCAGGGGTTTCGGCGCCAGACCACGACGGACTGGCCGACGGCGGCGCCCGGCAGCGCGGGAAGGTTCGACCGCGGCATCGCGGGGCGGGCGGCGGCCGCCTGCCGGAGCGCCTCGTGGGCGGCTTCCAGCTCGGCGACCAGCTCGGCGTTGCGCGCCCGCAGCGCGGTGACGGCGTTCTCCAGGTCGAGGATCCGCTTGACACCCTCGATACCGATGCCGGACGCGGTGAGCTGCGCGATCTCGCGCAGTCGCTCGATGTCGCGGTAGGAGTAGCGGCGACCGCCACCGCCCGTGCGGCCGGGCGTGATCAGCCCGACCCGCTCGTAGGTCCGCAGGGTCTGCGGGTGCAGGCCGCTGAGCTGCGCCGCGACGCTGATGACATAGACCGCGTCGTCCTCGCCCGGAGGGCCGAGGGAGCCCGGCCGTCCGGGCACGTCGCGGCCCACCATCAGCTCACGTCCTGACGTCGGTCGCTGCGCTCCCCGCCGGCCCCGTCAGCACCGTCGGCGAACAGTCCCGAGCGCAGCCGGGTGTCGGCGGTCGCGGCGGCGTAGGCCTCCAGGGCCTCCTTGGCCTCGGCCCCGAGGCTGCTCGGCACCTGCACCTCGACCGTGGCCAGCAGGTCGCCCCGCGTGCCGTCGGCCTTGGCCGCCCCCTTGCCCCGCACCCGGAAGGTACGGCCGTTCGGTGTGCCGGCGGGGACCTTGAGGGTCACCGGGGCGCCGCCGAGCGTAGGGATCCTGATCTCGGCACCGAGGGCGAGCTCGGCGAACGACACCGGTACGTCGACGGTGAGATGCTCGCCCTTGCGGCCGAAGACGCGGTGGCCGGTGACCTTCACCGTGACGTAGAGATCGCCGGCCGGGCCGCCGTTCTCCCCCGGCACGCCCTTGCCCCGCAGCCGGATCCGCTGCCCGTCCTTCACCCCGGCGGGGATCTTCGCCTGGATGGTGCGGGTGTTGCGGCCCAGGCCGGAGCCGTGGCAGGTCGGGCACGGGTCGTCGTAGACGAGCTGGCGACCACCGCAGGTCGGGCAGGTCTCGTTCATGGAGAACGCGCCGCCCACGGACGCGGTGACGAACCCGCTGCCGTCGCAGGTCGGGCACACGTGCGGCTGGGTGCCCGGCCGGCCGCCGGTGCCGTGACAGGTCGCGCAGGCGCCGTCCGAGCTGACCCGCAGCGACACCGTGGCGCCGTCGAGCGCCTCGGTGAAGCCGATGGTCGCGGTCGTCTCGAGGTCGGCACCGCGGGTGGCGCGCGGAGCGCGCGCCCGACCCCGGCCCCCGCCGAAGAGGTCCCCGAAGAGGTCGCCGAAGCCGCCGCCACCACCACCCGCGCGGTCGCGGAGCAGGTCCTCGACGTTGACGCCGCCGCCGAAGCCGCCGGCACCGCCGAAGCCGGCTCCGGCGGGGAAGCCGCCGCGGCCGAACATCTCGCGGGCCTGGTCGTACTTCTTGCGCTTCTCCGCGTCGCCGATGACGTCGTACGCCTCGGCCACCGCCTTGAACTTGTCGTGCTTGGCGGAGTCGCCGGGGTGCGAGTCGGGGTGGTTGGCGCGCGCGAGCTTGCGGTAGGCCTTCTTGATCTCGTCCTGCGTCGCCGACTTCGCGACCCCGAGCTCCTTGTAGAAGTCCTTGGTCGCCCAGTCGGACCGGATCCCGTCGTCACTCATCGCCCACCCTCCTCTCGTTGACTTTCCTCGAACTCACCGTTGACTTGCGTCAAACTCACCGTTGAGTTGCCGCGAACTCCCCCTCGACCTGCCCTGAGAGGCAACTCAAGCCCGAGTTCGCGGAAACTCAACAGCACCGGCATCTCAACCGTCGGCCGGGTCGACCACCAGCACCTGCGCGGCGCGGACCACCCGCTCGCCCATCTTGTAGCCGGCCTTGGCGATCACCTTGCACGTGGTGACCTCGACCTCGGCGTCGGTGCCGATGTGCGAGAGGGCCTCGTGGATGGTCGGGTCGAAGGCGTCGCCGACCTCGCCGAACTTGGTCAGGCCCAGGCCGGCGACCACCCGCTCGAGCTGCTCGGCCACGGCCTTGAAGCCGCCCTCGAGCGGCTCGTGGTCGCGGGCCCGGTCGATCGCGTCGAGGACGTCGATGATCGGCGTGAGCGCGGCGTACGTCGCGTTCTCGCGCAGTAGCTCGCGATCGCGCTCGACCCGGCGCTTGTAGTTGAGGAACTCCGCCTGCAGCCGCTGCAGGTCGAGGGTGCGCTCCTCCAGCTCCATCTTGGTGACGGTGAGCTCGTCGGCCTCGGGGGTCGCCTCGGCGTCGGTCTCGCCGGCCTCGGCAGCGGGGACCTCGGCGTCGGGCTCCCGGCCCTCGGGCGAGGGAGCCGCAGTCTCCTGCAGCTCCCCCTCCTCCGGGTTCGGCTTCTCGTCGGTCACTTGGCGTCGCCCTCGGTGCTGTCGGGGTCCTCGTCGACGATCTCGGCCTCGACGACGTCGTCGTCCGACTCACCGGTCGCGCCGGTGGTGCCCCCCGCCGCGGCGGAGTCGGCCTCGGCGGCGGCGTACATCGCGGCGCCCATCTTCTGGCTGGACTCGCCGAGCTTGGAGATGGCGGCGGTGAGGTTCTCGGGGTCGGTCTCCTCGGTGGCCAGCGCCGTCTTGAGCGCCTCCACGTCGGCGGCGACCTCGGTCTTCACGTCGTCGGGCAGCTTGTCGCCGTTGTCGGCCAGGAACTTCTCGGTCGTGTAGACCAGCTGCTCGCCCTGGTTGCGGACCTCGACGGCCTCGCGCCGCTTGGCGTCCTCCTCGGCGTACTGCTCGGCCTCCTTGACCATGCGGTCGATGTCGTCCTTGGACAGCGCGCTGCCGCCGGAGATCGTCATCGACTGCTCGCGGCCGGACGCCTGGTCCTTGGCGGAGACGTGGACGATGCCGTTGGCGTCGATGTCGAAGGTGACCTCGATCTTCGGCACGCCCCGCGGAGCCGGCGGCAGGCCGGTCAGCTCGAAGTTGCCGAGACCCTGGTTCTGCGACCAGATGGCCCGCTCGCCCTGGGCGACCTTGATCTCGACCGACGGCTGGTTGTCGTCGGCGGTCGTGAAGATCTCGGACCGCTTGGTCGGGATCGTGGTGTTGCGCTCGATCAGCGTGGTGAAGACACCGCCCTTGGTCTCGATGCCGAGGCTGAGCGGGGTGACGTCGAGGAGCAGCACGTCCTTGACCTCACCGGCGAGGACGCCGGCCTGCAGGGCCGCGCCGACCGCGACGACCTCGTCGGGGTTGACGCCCTTGTTGGGCTCCTTGCCGCCGAGCATCTCCTTGACCAGCTCGGTCACCGCGGGCATCCGGGTGGAGCCGCCGACGAGGACCACGTGGTCGATCGCGGAGAGCGCGACGCCGCCGTCCTTGAGGACGTTCTGGAAGGGCGCCTTGGTGCGCTCGAGCAGGTCGGCGGTCAGCCGCTGGAACTCCGAGCGGGTGAGTCGCTCCTCGAAGTGCAGCGGGCCGTTCTCGCCGTGGGTGATGTAGGGCAGGTGGATCGTGGTGTCGCTCGAGGAGGACAGCTCGATCTTCGCCTTCTCGGCGGCCTCCTGGAGGCGCTGTGCGGCGATCTTGTCGGCGGACAGGTCGACGCCGTTGGCGTCCTTGAACTTCTTGACCATCCACTCGACGATCGCGTTGTCCCAGTCGTCGCCACCGAGGTGGTTGTCGCCGCTGGTGGCCTTGACCTCGACGACGCCCTCGCCGATCTCGAGGAGGGACACGTCGAAGGTGCCGCCACCGAGGTCGTAGACGAGGATCGTCTGGTCGTCGCCCTTGTCGAGGCCGTAGGCCAGCGCGGCCGCGGTGGGCTCGTTGACGATGCGGTCGACGGTCAGGCCCGCGATCTCGCCGGCCTCCTTGGTCGCCTGGCGCTGCGCGTCGGAGAAGTACGCCGGGACCGTGATCACCGCGTTGGTGACGGTCTCGCCGAGGTAGGCCTCCGCGTCGCGCTTGAGCTTCTGCAGGATGAACGCCGAGATCTGCTGCGGCGTGAAGTCCTTGTCCACCGGGTCACCGATGGCTTGCGTCCAGTCGGTGCCCATGTGGCGCTTGACCGACCGGATGGTGCGGTCGACGTTCGTGACCGCCTGGCGCTTCGCGACCTCGCCGACGAGCACCTCACCGCTCTTCGCGAAGGCGACGACGGACGGCGTGGTCCGCGCTCCCTCCGCGTTGGCGATGACCGTGGGCTCGCCGCCCTCGAGGACCGCGACGACGCTGTTCGTCGTACCGAGGTCGATGCCGACAGCTCGTGCCATGTGTGTTTCTCCTCCGTGCGTGACGATCGTGATGCAAGTTAGTTGAGCCGGATGGACTCAAGTCTGACACAGGCTCCAACGGCGGGGTCCGGCGGGTTGTTCCCGGGCCGGCGAGAAACCTCGGGGACCGGCCTCAGCGGACCAGCATCGCCACCGACGCGGTGCTGCCGGCCGCCACCACGAGGGCCCGCAGGACCGCCGCCGGGAGCCGGCGGGCGACCCGGGCGCCGACGTAGCCGCCGACGATCGAGCTCACCGACAGCAGCGCCACGGCGCGCCAGTCCACCTCGGCGACGACGACGAACACGGCGGCAGCCACGAGGTTGGAGGCCAGCAGCGCGGTGGTGCGGATCCCGGCGAGCACCCGCAGGTCGATGTCGAGCGCGAGGGCGAGCGTCGCGAGCATCATCACCCCGGCCCCGGCGCCGAAGTAGCCGCCGTAGACCCCGGTCAGCACCACGAACCCGGTCGCCGGGGTCGAGAGCCGCAGCCGCGGGCGCAGCTCGCCGCCGGCCCGGGCGCGGCGGTCGGCCAGCCAGGCGGAGAGGCGCGGCTGGATACCGACCAGGAGGCAGGTGCCGAGGATCAGCCACGGCACGATCGCCTCGAAGACACCGGGCGGCAGGGCCAGCAGCAGCGCCGCGCCGGCGGCGCCCCCGAGGCCGGTCAGGACCATGACCGCCACCGTGACCCGGGGCTGGACGCGCAGCTCCTCGCGGTAGCCGAGGCCGCCGCCGACGCCCGAGGGGACCAGGCCGATCGTGTTGCTCACGTTCGCGACCACGGGCGGCAGTCCGACCGCGAGCAGCACCGGGAAGCTCAGCAGCGACGCGACGCCGACCGTGGTGCTCAGCACCCCGGCGCCGAGTCCGGCCAGGACGACGACGAGCTGGTCGAGGCCGCTCACGCGGTCGGTGGCGCCGGCCGCCCGGCCCCGAGCGCGCCGACGACGTCGGCGAGCTCGCCGGCGTCCGCCACCTCGACCGACGGCTCCGGGCCGTCCGGGTCGACCGCATGACCCGGGCGGGCCAGCCGGACCACGGCGATCCCGGCCTCCAGCGCGCCGCGCACGTCGCGCGCCGACGCGGCGACGTGGACCAGTCGCTCCGGCGCCACGGCCCGTACGGCGGCCAGGTAGATCTCCGGGGACGGCTTGAAGGCGCCGAGCCGCTGCGAGGTCAGCAGCAGGTCGGGGTCGACCAGCGCCGCCGCCCGGGACCGCCGCGCGAGGTGGTCGTCGACGTTCGACAGCAGACCGACGCGGGCGACGGCGGCGAGCCGGCGCAGGCCCTCGGCCACGTCGGGCCACAGCGGCCAGTCGCCGACGGCGTCGTGCAGCCGGGCCAGGTCGCCGCCGGCGCTCCCCGAGTCGAGGCCGAGCTCGTCGTACGCACGGCGCAGCGCCTCCCGCGACACCTGGGTGAAGGTCCGCGGAGCACGCGCCTCCCGCTGCAGCCCCTTGTTGTGGCGGTCCCAGACGTCGTACAGCACGGTGCCGTCGAGGCCCCACCCCCGCTCCTCGGCGATCCGGCCGAGCACCGCCCCGGCGCCCGTGCGGGTGTCGGTCGCCGCACTGAACAGGTCGACGGTGACGATCATCGCGCGGCCCGCTCAGCCGACGGTGACGCTGATCTCGTTGCTCGTCGTGCCGCTGTCGCGGTCGACGACACGGAAGCGGTTGACGCCGCTGACGCCGGTGAAGATGTAGCTGGAGAAGGTGCCGTTGGTGACGCCGACACTGGCCGGGAAGTCGGCCCAGTCGCCGTTCTCGAAGCGCTGGACCCACAGGATCGCGCCCTCGCCGCCCGGGTACACGCCGCTGAAGTAGATCCGCTCGCCGCTGGCGACGGACGTCGCGAGCGCCTGCAGCGAGATCTGGCCGGCGGCGCTCTCGCTGGTGAGCTCGGTGGTCGGCTCGTCCTCGGGGACGGCGGTCTCCGCGTCGCCGGTCGGTTCGTCGGTGTCCTCGGTGTGCAGCGTGACCAGGGGCCCGGTGGCCTCGTCGGTCTCCACCGGGGTCGGCAGGTACATCGACTGACGGACCGTCGACTCCCCGGCCGCGTCGCCGTCGTCAGCCCCGATGCCGAGCACCTTGGTGCCGACCAGGGCCACGACGCCCAGGATCAGGCCGACACCGAGCCCGACCGCGATCAGCGCCACCAGCCCGTTGAGCACGGGACGTTCGGCAGGGGGCTGCTGCTGGTCGCTCACCCGACCATTGTCCAGACGGGCCCGAAAAACCCGAAACCGCGCTCAGAACCCGCGCGTCCAGACCACCTGCTCGTGCAGCCGGCGCGAGCGCCAGCCGTCCGTCGTACGCACGAACGTGTGCCGGTAGCGGCCACCGACCTCGACGACCCGCTCCCCGCCCCTGCCGTCCGCGATCCGCATGGGGTTGTGGAAGTAGGCGGTCACGTCGGCCTCGTCGCGGGTGCCGGCGAAGTCGACGGCGACCTGCCCGACCAGGTGCACGCGGTGCTGCGAGAAGCCGGGCAGCGCCTCGGCGAGCCACGCCTTGACGACCGGGTAGCTGTCGACGACGCCCCCGCTCTCGGTGTAGTCGATGTGGGCGTCGGGCGTGAACACGGTGTCGAGGGCGTCGAAGTCGCCGTCGTCGACGGCGAGGGTGTAGCGGGTGATCGCGTCGGTGATCTCGGCGCGGTCGATCAGCTCCTGCAGGTCCACGGTGGGCTCCTCGGTCGGGTCGGGGTCAGCGCGGCTCGAGGACGACGACCGGGATCTCCCGGTCGGTCCAGGCCTGGTAGTTGTCGAAGTCGGCGTAGAGGTCGACCAGGCGCGGCCACAGGGCGGCGCGCTCCTCGGCACCGGCGACCCGGGCCCGGACCGCCCGGCTCCGCTCCCCCGGTACGGCGACCGTGGCGTCCGGGTTCGCGACCAGGTTGTGGAACCACTGGGGGTTCTTCGGCAGCCCGCCCTGGGAGCCGACGACGACCAGGTCCGGCCCGTCGGCGAGGTAGAGCAGCGGCGTGGTGAAGCGCGCACCGCTCTTGCGCCCGACGTGGTCGAGCAGCAGCACCGGGACCGGCTTCCGCCAGCCCGCGCCGATGCGCCACTTCGCGCCGATGCGGCCATTGGTGAGCCGGTAGATCCGCACATTGGCCTTGGCGCCGTACTTGATGATCTTCGCGACGATCGGCTTGTCGAGGCCGTCGGGCTTCGGCTTGGTCGCTGCCATGGAACTCACTCTGGCAGAAATGTAGAACAGGTTCTAGTGTTGCGGGATGCGCTTCTCCTTCGCCGAGGGCATGACCCACGCCGACTACTACGCCCCGCTCGCCCAGGCCTGCGAGGCGACTGGCTACACGTCGATGACCATCGCGGACAGCCTGATCTACCCGCAGGAGTCCGACTCGAAGTACCCCTACACCGACACCGGTGACCGCGAGTTCCTCCTCGGCAAGCAGTTCATCGAGACGTTCATCCTGTGCAGCCACCTCTTCGCCGTGACCAGCAGCCTGCGGCTCACGCCGTTCGTGCTCAAGCTGCCGATCCGGCCGCCCGTGCTCGTCGCCAAGCAGGCGTCGTCGCTGGCGTTCCTGTCCGGCAACCGGCTCGGCCTCGGCGTGGGGCTCTCCCCGTGGCCCGAGGACTTCGCGGCCATGGGCGTGCCGTGGGAGAGGCGCGGCAAGCGGATGGACGAGTGCATGGACATCCTGCGCGGGCTCACCCAGCCCGGCGACGAGCCGACGTTCTTCGGCTACCAGGGCGAGTTCTACGACATCGAGCCGCTCCAGCAGTGCCCCGCCCCGACCGAGCGGATCCCGCTGCTCGTCGGCGGGCACTCCGACGCGGCGCTGCGGCGCGCCGTACGCAAGGGCGACGGGTGGATGCACGCCGGCGGCGACGGCGAGGAGCTCGACCGGCTGCTGACCCGGCTCGCCGAGATCCGAGCCGAGGAGGGCGACACCCGCGACGACTTCGAGGTGCACGTGATCTCCTACGACGCCTACACCGTCGACGGCGTCAAGCGGCTCGAGGACAGGGGGGTCACCGACTGCATCGTCGGCTTCCGGGTCCCCTACATCAAGGGGCCCGACACCGAGCCGCTGGAGACGAAGATCAAGCACCTCGAGCAGTACGCCGAGAACGTCATCGCGAAGGTGAACGGCTGATGTCCGCCTCCCTCGACCTGACCCAGCCGCTGCGGGACGCGATCGCCGAGGCCGAGGAGCTGATCGCGAACGCGCCGTTCATCGACAGCGAGGCCGACCGGATCGAGGGCTACGAGTACCTCGCCGGACGGATCCGGATGGCGATGCAGACGGCCTTCGACTACGACCTCGAGCAGCCGCTGTTCATCAACCCGACCCACCAGTTCTCCCGGCAGGGCCTGGACAATCCGGACGCGATCTACTTCAACGCCTACCTGCGCGAGGGCGTCGAGTACGTCGTGCGCGGCCGGCGGGGGACCTCGGCCGACCTGTCCTTCCAGGTGATGGGCGGCGCCTACAGCGCCGACTCGGCCGCCACCTCGATGATGGCCTTCGACGAGCGCGAGCTGGAGATCGGGCCGGACGGCTCCTTCGAGTTCACCTACGTCGCCGAGCAGGGCGCGAAGACGCTGATCGTGCGCGAGGTCTTCAACGACTGGGACACCGAGGAGCGCGGCACGCTCACCATCGAGCGCCCCGACACCCTCGGCCGGCCGCGCCGGGAGCCGACCGCGGACCTGCTGCGCCGGCAGTACGAGATCGCGGCGCGCTCGCTGATCGGCTCGATCCAGACCTGGTTCGCCTTCCCCCACTTCTTCCAGTACAAGGAGCCGGTCAACACGTTGACCGTCCCCGCTCCGACGCCGGGCGGCTTGTCGTCGCAGTTCTCCTCGATCGGCCACTACGGGCTGGCCGAGGACGAGGCGATGATCGTGTCCGTCCCCCGCTGCGACGACTGCACCTACCAGGCGATCCAGATCGGGTCGGACTGGTATGTCTCGACCGACTACGAGACGCACCAGACCTCGCTGACCAAGGCCCAGGCCGTCACCGACGACGACGGCGTGATGCGGTTCGTCATCTCCGAGCGCCCACCCGGGCCCGACGGCGCCCCGGTCGCCAACTGGCTGGAGACCACCGGCCATCGCACCGGCCCGATCATGCTCCGCTGGCAGCAGCTCACCCGCTCCCTCGCGGCCTCCGACGGACCGAGCGTCGAGATCGTGCCGGTGGCCGAGGTCCCGAAGCACCTGCCCGGCCTGGCCGCACTGTCGGTCGAGGAGTACGCCGCCCGGATCACCGCCCGGCAGCGGGCCGTCGCGCGCCGGATGATCTCGTAGCGCGGCGGCACCCACCGGGCGTCGTACCCGGCATTCGGGTCGTCATTGGGAGGCTCTGACGACTCGAATGCCGGGTATGACGCCCGGCGGGCGGTGGGGGGATCCGGCGGGGCCCAGGTGGGGATCAGTCGGGGATCCAGTCGAAGGTGTCCGGGTTGGGGCCCTGACGGCCCGCCTCGCCCTTGTCGAGCCCGGCGAGGGCGGCCACCTCGTCGGCGGTGAGCGCGAAGTCGAAGATCTCGGCGTTCTCCGCCAGCCGGGCCCTGCTCAGCGACTTCGGGAAGACGATGTCGCCGCGGTCCAGCGCCCAGCGCAGCAGCACCTGGGCGGGCGTCTTGGCGTACCGCTCGGCCAGCGCCGTCACCGCCGGGTCGTTCAGCTCGCCGCCGCCCTGACCGAGCGGGGACCAGGCCTGGACGTGGGCGCCGTGGCCCGTGGTCGCCGCGCGGACCGCGTCGTTGGCGAAGTAGGGATGCGCCTCGACCTGGTTGACGGCCGGGACGACGCCGGTGGCCTCGACGATGCGATCGAGGTGGCCGGGCTGGAAGTTGGAGACGCCGACCGAGGTGGTCAGGCCGGCCTCGCGCAGCTCGAGCAGCGCCTCCCAGGTGGAGACGAAGTCGCCGTCGTACCGCGTGGGCAGCGGCCAGTGGATGAGGAACAGGTCGACCTTCTCCAGACCGAGCTTCTCGAGGGAGACCCGGAGCGAGTCCTTGGCCGCGCCCGGCTCGTGGCGGTTGTTGTTGAGCTTGGTGGTGACGTAGAGGTCCTCGCGGGCGAGGCCGGACCGTGCGATGGCGGCGCCGACACCCTCCTCGTTGCCGTACATCTGGGCGGTGTCGACGTGGCGGTAGCCGAGCTCGAGGGCGTCGGACACCACGCGCTCCGCGTCCCCCGGCGGCACCTGCCACACGCCGACGCCGAACTGGGGGATGGAGGTCTGGTCGTTGAGGTCGATCCGCGGAGTGCTCACCTCCGTTCCAACGACTCCCGTCCGCGACTATTCCGCCGGTCGGCCACGGCGGCAGCAGGAACCCCTTCCCGAAAACTGAAACACGTTCTACTCTGTGCGCCATGGTGGATCTGCTGACCGACAAGGTCGTCGTGCTCTCCGGCGTCGGGCCGGGCCTCGGACGCTCCCTCGGCGAGGAGGCGGCCAAGATGGGCGCCGACCTCGTCCTGGTGAGCCGGACCCCGAAGCGGCTGGAGAAGATGGCCGAGGTGGTCCGGTCGTACGGGCGCCGGGCGCTCGTCGTACCGACCGACATCACCGACGAGGACCAGCGCAAGGCGCTGGTCGAGGCGGCGCTCGACGAGTTCGGGAAGGTCGACTGCCTGATCAACAACGCCTTCGGCATCCCGCCGATGGACCCGATCAGCACGCTCGACCTCGACGGCCTGCGCACCGCCAACGAGACCAATGTGTTCGCGCCGCTGCGGCTGTCCGCCCTGTTCGCCGACGCCCTCGCGCAGAGCGAGGACAAGATCGGCGGCTCGGTGATCATGGTCAACTCCTGCGTCATCTACAGCAGCCAGCCCGAGTACTCCGGCTACAAGCTCTCCAAGGGCACCCTCGAGCACCTCGCGCAGTCGCTCGCCACCGAGCTCGGCCCGCGCGGCATCCGGGTCAACAGCGTGGCTCCGTCGTACATCTACGAGGACGTCAACAAGGCCTACTTCGACTGGATCGCGCAGGAGTCGGGGCGCACGCACGAGGACGTGTACGCCGAGAAGGCGGCGCCCACCGACCTGAAGCGGCTCGCCACGCCCGACGAGGTCGCCCGGGCCACGCTGTTCCTAGCCTCGGACCTCGCCTCGGCCGTCACCGGCCAGATGCTCAACGTCGACTGCGGCGAATTCCATGCCTGAGCCCCGCCAGCGCGCGGACGTCGGCAGCTTCGAGGACATCTGCGCCGCCGCCACCCGCACCACCGGCCTGAGCGACTTCGGCTTCGCGGACGCCCCCGGCCACGAGGAGGCGTTCCGGATCCTCGTCGAGGACCTCGGCTCCGCCGAGGCCGGACTGACCGGCGCGGGCAACTACTTCATGCGCTCGCAGGTCAAGAGCGCCCTGGTCGCGCGCCTGCTCACCGAGGCGCGGTTCGCCGAGTTCCCCCAGCACGCCGACGTCGCGATCGAGCGGCCGATCTTCGTGGTCGGCCTCCCCCGCACCGGTACGACGGCCCTGAGCCGGCTGCTCTGCGCGGATCCCGCCCACCAGGGCCTGGAGATGTGGCTGACCGAGTTCCCCCAGCCCCGCCCTCCGCGGGACACCTGGGAGGACGACCCGATCTTCACCGCCATGCAGGCGGCGTTCCGGGAGCACCACGTCACCAACCCGGAGTTCATGGGCATCCACTACTCCGACGCCACGGAGCCCGAGGAGTGCTGGCGGGTGCTGCGCCAGACCGGCAAGTCACTCGGCTTCGAGTCGCTGGCCCACGTGCCGGCGTACTCCCGCTGGCTGGCGACGCAGGGCTGGACCGACGCCTACGAGCGGCACCGCCGCAACCTGCAGCTGATCGGCCTCAACGACCAGGACCGGCGCTGGGTCCTCAAGAATCCGTCGCACCTGATCGCGCTCGACGCGCTGCTGGAGGTCTACCCCGACGCGCTGGTCGTGATGACCCAGCGCGACCCGGTCACCTCGGTCGCCTCGGCCTGCTCGCTGTCTGCGGAGGCCACCGACGGTCACTCGACGACCTTCGTCGGCGAGACCCTCGGTCGCGACCAGCTCGGCCACCTCACCCGGCAGTGGGACGCCTTCTGGCAGGCCCGCGAGAAGCACGACGAGAGCCAGTTCTTCGACGTCGACTACCGCGGCTTCGTCCAGGATCCGGTCGGCACCGTCGGCGCGATCTACGACGCGTTCGGGCTCACCTGGAGCCAGGCGGCGCAGCAGGAGGTGCGCCGCATGGACGAGGAGTCGCGCAGCGGTGCGCGCCGGCCCTCGCACAGCTACGACCTCTCCGACTACGGCATCACCGAGGACGAGGTGCGGGCCTCCTTCACCCGCTGATCCCATCGACCCGGCGCATCTGAACGCCTGAGAGGCATCGACCCGGCGCGTTTGAACGCGCCGGGTCGATGCTCACGAGGGCGAGCGCGATCTCCGACACGCTCACGCCAGACACGCGTGGCGGCGAGCGCGATCTCCGACACGCTCACGCCAGACAGAGACAGAACGGGTGACCCGCGGGGTCGAGGAAGACCCGGAAGGACGTACCGGGCTGGTGGGCGTGCCTGGTCGCGCCCAGCGCGAGGGTCGCCGCCTCGGCCTCGTCGAGGTCGTCGACGTCGACGTCGAGGTGGACCTGCTGGGGCACCTCCTGGCCGGGCCACTGCGGGGCCCGGTAGTCGTCGACCTGCTGGAAGTGGATGGGGTGGTCGCCCGGCGACACGGTCGCCCAGGTGCCGTCGGGGTCGACCTCGGCCGGGAGGTCGAGGAGGGCGCCGTAGAACGCGGCGAGCGCCTTCGGATCCGGGCAGTCGAGGACGAACTGGGGATTGCGTGCGATGGCCATGTCCCGACCCTAGGAGACCCCGTGGACATCCTCGGGTGCCACGGACGACGCCGGGCGGTCCTTCCGACACCGCTCCGCAGGCTCCCGTCCACAGATCCGCGGGACCGACGTTTGTCCACAGCGCCGCGGTGCCGAGGCTGCCGCGCATGAGCCACACCGTGTCCCTCGCCGTCCCCCGCCGCTGGTCCACCCGCGATGCCCCCGCGCCCGGCATCGTGCTGGTCGCCCGAGCGCCCGCCCCGACCGGGTCCGGCTTCACCCCCGAGCTGGTCGTGCGCACCTGCCCGGTCGACCGGTCGACCTCGCTGCCCGAGTGGCGCACCGCCGCGATGGCGGTGCTCGCCGGGCAGCTCGTCGATCTCGAGGTCGAGGACGCCGACACGTTCGACCTCGGGGACGAGCCGGTCGCCTACCACCGGTTCTCCCACCGCCTGGGCGGCGCCGACGGGGTCGACGTCCTGTGCGACCAGTGGGCCTGGCTGCGCGACGGGGTCGGCGTGGTCCTGACCGGGAGCGTCGCCCGGGCCGACTACGGCGACTACTACGACCTCTTCGAGGACGTCGCCGCGACCGTCGAGCTGGCGCCCGGCACGGGATCGACCGACGGGCTCAGCGAGCGCGCCGGCTGACCCGGATCCGCGCACCTCGGCGCGGCACGCTGGTGATATTGCGGACCTTGGGCACCTCGGTGCCGACGGCGGCGACGTCGTAGGCGGCGAAGACCTGGCGGAGCACCTCGACGCCCTCCATCAGCGAGAACCCGGCGCCGATGCAGCGCCGGACGCCGCCGCCGAACGGGATCCACACGTTCAGCGCCGGGACGTCGTCGCCGAGGAAGCGCTCCGGACGGAACACCTCGGGGTCGGGGAAGTTCGACTCGCGCTGGTGGCTGACCACGATCGACGGGCCGACGGTGGTGCCGCGGGGCAGGTCCCAGCCGCCGACCTTGGCCGGCTGCATCAGGGTGCGCACGACCATCGGGATGATGGGATGCAGCCGCATCGATTCCTTGAGCACCGCCTCCAGCCAGGCGTCATCGCCCTCGTCGACCGCGCGCTGCGTGCGGGCCAACAGGTCCGGGCTGCGGCCGACCTCGACCAGCGCCCACGACAGCGCCGACGCGGTGGTCTCGTGCCCGGCCAGCAGCAGCGTGACCAGCTGGTCGCGCAGCTCGACGTCGGAGAGGCCGCTGCCCGGGTCGTCGGCGTCGTGCGCGGCGAGCAGCCGGGAGAGCACGTCGGAGCGGTCGGCGAGGTCGGTGGCGGTACGACGCTCGCGGATCTCGGCGTACATCAGCCGGTCGAGCTCGACCTGGTTGTCGACGGTGCGCCGCCACGGGCCGAGCCGCTGCAGCCGTGGATAGGCCCAGCCGAGCAGGATCGCCGGGCTGATCTCGACCGTCCGGTTCACCGCGGGCCGCAGCCGGGCCAGTCGGCCCTCGTCGGTGACCCCGAAGACGACGCGCAGGATCACCTCGAGGGTGAGGGCGTTCATCCGCTCCAGGGCCCGGAACTCCTCGCCCTCGCGCCAGCTCGCGACCTCGTCGGCGGCGACCTCGGCCACCATCGACCGGTAGCCGCGCAGCGCATGGCCGAGGAAGGCGGGCATGAGCAGCTTGCGCGCGCGGTGGTGCTCACCGGAGTCCTGGAGGAGCAGCGAGTGCTCACCCATGATCGGACCGAGGATCGCGTTGCCGCGACCGGCGTGGAAGACCTCGGGGTCCCCGGCGAAGATCTCCTTCGTCACGGCGGGCGAGGTGAACAGCACCAGCGGGCGGTTGCCGGGGATCAGGTTGAGGGTGAACGCCTCGCCGTACCTGCGGTGCAGCCAGGGGTGGAACCAGTGCCGGAACCGCATCAGCGCCACCGTCTGGGCGAACGCCGGCCACCGGGGGCCGGGCGGGAGCCGGTCCATCGGGACCGGCGGCAGGTCGCCGCCGCCGACGACGCTCATCCGGCGGAAGCGCCGCATGGTCAGCGGCAGGGTGTCCTCGCGGTCCTCGACGGTCGTCACGGAGCCGACGCTACGCCGCGGCCCGGGCCCCGGCACCCTCCCACGGTAGGAGATCGCCGGGTGCCCGATCGCCGCCCGGTCCGCGACGCGCGCCCGCCCGATCCCTCGGAACCGGTCGCTACGGCAGCAGGTGGTCGCGGCGGGCGATCGCGGCGGCCTCGGTGCGTCCGGCGGCGCCGAGCTTGCCGAGGATGTTGGAGACGTGGACGCTCACCGTCTTGGTGCTGATGAACAGCTGCTTGCCGATCTCGCCGTTGGAGCGGCCTTCGGCGACCAGGGCCAGGATCTCGAGCTCGCGAGCGGTCAGGGCCGCGCCTCCCGTGTGCGTCGTGGCCCCCGCGGCCCGCCCCGCTCCGGGCTCGGCGTGCAGGTCGGCCACCAGGAGCGGCGCGCGGAGCCGGTCGGCGATCGCGCGGGCCTGGTCGGCCTCCGCGCGGGCCCGGGCCGGGTCGCCGGTGAGCCGCAGGATCTGGGAGTACGCCGCCCGCACCCGGAGCAGCTCGGGCAGGTCGCCCACCTTGAGGGTGGAGTCGAGCACGGCCTCCCAGGCGGCGAGCAGCTCACCGCGCCGCGACTCGTCACCGCCGGCACCACCGAGCCAGTGCACGCGGTGGTGCTCGGCGACGAGCCGGTCGGACCACATCCGCCCCTCGGGCCCCCACGGGCCGCTGCGCTCGCGGATCGCCGTGAGCACCGCCTCGCCGTCGGCCAGCAGCCGGTCGGCATGCGCCACCAGGGCCCGGCGCTCGGCCGCGCTCGCCCCGGACATCGCCCGCGCGATCGCCACCAGCGCGAGCGCGGCCAGCCGGATCCGGCCGCCGAAGTACTCGCCCCAGATCCGGCCGAGCACCTCGACGACGTCGTCGTAGACGCTGAGTGCCGCGGCGGCGTCGCCGCGCAGACCGTGGACGTCGATCTCGGCGCCGGCGCTGTAGACCGCCACGCCGCCCTCGTCCTCCCAGAGCCCGCGCAGCGCGAGCAGCCGGTCGAGCACGTCCTCGCCCCGCGCCGCCAGCACCGCCAGGCGGGCCGGCTCGAGGATCCCCCGTGGGATGGGCGGACCGCTCATCGCGTCGACGCTGTCGACGAGGGCGACGACGTCGTCCCAGTCGCCGAGGAGATAGCTGATCCGGGTGAGCTGCCACCGGGCCTCGATGCTGAACGGCGCCCAGACCAGTCCGGCCTGCTCGCCCTGGGCCATGGCCGAGCGGAACCAGCGCGCGGACTGCTCCCAGTCGCCGGAGTCCTGATAGGACCGGCCGAGCAGCCAGCGGCCGCGGATCTCGGCCTGGAAGGCGCCGGCCCGGACGGCGCTGTTGACCGCCGACTCCAGCGCGCCGCGCAGGGCGTCCTGCTCGGATCCTGCAGCGGTCTTGACCCGCAGGCCGCTCAGGGTCGTGACGATGTCGGAGGCCAGCTCGGGCATGGCGAGCCGTTCGGCGAGGGCCAGCGCCTCGGTCGCGAAGGCCTCGGCCTCGTCCTGATGGTCGGGCCGGTAGGCACCGAGGATCCGGGCGTGGTTGGCGAGCACCTTCGCCCGCAGCGGGCTCTCGCCCGCGGGAGCGAGCGCCAGGGCCCGTGCCGAGACCTCGACCGGGTCGAGCTCGGTCTCGGTCATCGACAGCACCTCGGCCTGGGCGTTGAGCAGGCGGGCGCGGTCGGCGTCGGGCGCCCCGGGCGAGAGCTGGCCGAGCCGGGCGGTGACCAGCTGGCCCGCGCGGACGGCGTTGCCGCCGGTGATCAGCGCGTCGGCGGCGCGGACCACGAGCCGGGCGTGGTCGACGCCGAGCCGCTCGACCCGGGCGGGGTCCTCGAGCAGCTCGAGCGCCTGCTGGTAGTGGTCGGCCGCCTCGTCGGGCCCGCCGACGGCCATCGCCTCGTCCCCGGCCTCGATGCTCGCGGTGACCGCCCGGTCGAGGTCGTTGGCCCGGCGGGCGTGGAGGGCCAGCTCGGCGGAGGTGCCGCGGGCGGCACCGGTGGAGAGCGCGTCGACGTACCGCGCGTGGAGCCGGACCCGCTCCCCCGGCAGCAGGTCGTCGTAGATCGCCTCGCCGAGCAGCGCGTGGCGGAAGGCGTAGAGGTGGCCGCCGACCTCGAGGACGTTCATCTCCACGGCCTGCCGGATCCCGGCGTCGAGCTCGTCGGCAGGGATGCCGGCCGTGGCGGCGAGCAGGTCGTGGGCGACGCGCCGGCCGGCGACGCTGGCGACCCGGGCGACCTGGCGGGCGCCCTCGGACAGCCGGTCGAGCCGGACGAGCAGTAGGTCGGCCAGGTCACCGGGGACGTCGCCGTCGGCGCAGGAGCCGGAGGCCACCAGCTCCTCGACGAAGAAGGCGTTGCCCTCCGCCCGGTCGACGATCCGGCTCACCGACCGCTCATCGAGTCCGGTCGGGGCGAGCTCGTGGACCAGAGCCCGCACGGCTTCGGGGGGCAGCGGGCCGAGCGCGAGCCGCCCGACCTGCGGGAGGCGGGTCCACTCGGCCACCTGACGGCGCAGGGGGTGTCGGCGGTGCAGGTCGTCGGAGCGGTACGACGCCACGATGGCGACCGGGCGCGCGAAGGCCCGGGTGAACAGGAAGCCGAGCATGTCGCGCGTGGACTGGTCGGCCCAGTGCAGGTCCTCGACGACGAGCAGCACGGGCGCCTCGGTGGCCGCCGCCTCGAGCAGGGCGTGCACGGCCACCAGGGTGTCGCCGCGGTCGGAGCCGCGGCTGTGCTCGTCGGAGGTGTCGTCGCCGACGACGCGGGTACGCCGTCCCGGCTGGAGCCGCGCGAGGGCCGGGTGGACGGCGGCCACCGCCTCGACCAGGTCGGGGTGGCTGGCGTCGAGCCGACCCAGCACCTCGCTGAAGGGGAGGTAGGGCAGGGCGCTGTCGCCGAAGTCGAGGCAGTGGCCGGCCAGCACCTGCCAGCCGGCGTCGAGGGCATGGTCGCGCAGCGCCCGCAGCAGGCGGGTCTTCCCGACTCCGGCGTCGCCGGACAGCAGCACCGCCCGCTGGGACGTCCCGGCCTCGGCGGCGCTCACGGCGTCGTCGAGCACGGCGACGGCCTCGGCGAGCTCGGTGTCACGCCCGACCATGGTCAGGCTGCTGTGTGCGGCCACGGACACCATCATGGCGTCCGCCGCCGACAGGACCGGCACGGGTCGGACCGGGGCTCAGCGCGAGCGGCGCTCCACGCTGGGGTCGGTGGCCGCGAGCCGGCGCAGCCAGGACGCACGGCTGCGTCCCGCACGGCTGGCGGCCATGGTGCGCGCCGCCTGCTGACGGCGGTAGTCGTTCTCCGCGGTGATGAAGTAGTCGTTGCTCATGACGTAGAGACTCCTCGCCTGAGGTAGGTCCCTACATCGGACAACTGCCTTATCCGGACATCCCGGCTACCTCAGGTTCCGCCGTGCGTCGCCCCTAGGCTGGGCGGGTGGAGTTCTCCGAGGTGGTACGCCGACGGCGGATGACCCGCGCCTACACCTCGGACCCGGTCGACCCGGGAGTGCTGGAGCGGGCGCTCGACGACGCCACCCGGGCGCCCAGCGCCGGCTTCTCCCAGGGCTGGGCGTTCGTCGTGCTCGACACGCCGGAGGCGGTGCACGGCTTCTGGGCCGCGCAGACCGACGACGCCGGCCCGCAGGGCGTCCCCGACCGCTGGCTGGCGGGCATGATGAGCGCGCCCGTGGTCGTCGTGCCCTGCAGCCGTCGCGACGCCTATCTCGACCGGTACGCCGAGGCCGACAAGCGACGCGCCGGCCTGGGCGGTCACGACGAGGGCCGCTGGGCGATGCCCTACTGGCACCTCGACACCGCCATGGCCGCGCTGCTGGTGCTCCAGTCGGTGACCGACGCAGGGCTCGGCGCCTGCTTCTTCGGGCTGGTCCCCGGCCGGGTCGAGGCCGTCAAGGAGGTCCTCGGCCTCCGGGACACCGCGCAGGACGAGGCACCGCACCCGATCGGCGCGATCACCATCGGTCATCCCGCCCCCCCGGCGATCCGGGCGACGGGCGCGCAGGGCTCCGCGAGCCGCCGGCGGCGTACGCCGTGGCAGGAGGTGGCCCACCGCGGCCGCTGGGGCGCCGGCTGGTCCGGGCAGGAGGCCTGATGCCCCGCCCGAGCCCGGTCGTCACGCACCTGACCGCGGCCGACCTGCGCGGCCGGGCGCCGGTGCTGCCCCGGATCGCCCGCCTGCTACGCCCCTACCGCGGCAAGATCACCCTGGTGCTGGTGGCCGTGCTGGCCGCGGCCGCGCTGCAGGCGATGGTGCCCTTCCTGACCCGGGCGGTGTTCGACGACGCGCTGTTCCCCCTCGACGGCGGCGGCCCGCGCCTGGACCTGCTGGCCTGGCTGATCGGCGGCATGTGCGCCATCCCGATCGTGGCGGCCCTCATCGGCATCGTGCAGATGTGGCTGACCTCGACGGTCGGGAACTCCGCGATGGCCGACCTGCGCGGCGACCTCTTCGAGCACCTGCAGAAGATGGAGCTGGCGTTCTTCACCGCCACCAAGACCGGCGCGATCCAGTCGCGGCTCGCCAACGACGTCGCCGGCGTACGCACGGTGCTCACCGACACCGCGACGACGATCGTGCAGAACTCCGTCACCGTCACCGCGGCGTTCGTGTCGATGGTCGTGCTGAGCTGGCAGCTCACCGTGCTCACGCTGTTCGTGATGCCGCTGTTCATCGGCCTGCAGTTCCGGGTCGGTCGCGCGCGGCAGCGGCTCGCCCGGCGCACCCAGGAGTCCCTCTCGGAGATGACCGCGATCACCGAGGAGGCCCTCTCGGTGAGCGGGATCCTGCTCGCCAAGGTGTTCAACAGGTCCGAGTCGGAGGTCGAGCGCTACCGCGAGGCCAACCGCCGCCAGACCCGGCTCCAGGTCGACCAGGCGATGACCGGCCGGACCTTCTTCGCGATGGTGCAGACCTTCTTCGCGATCACGCCGGCGCTGATCTACCTGGCGGCCGGCTGGATCATCACCGGCCACGTCCCCGTCGGCGCCGACACGATCACCGCCGGCACCCTGGTCGCGTTCACGACCCTGCAGAGCCGACTGCAGATGCCGCTGCTCCAGCTGATGCGCGTGACGCTCGACGTCCAGACCTCGATGGCGCTGTTCCGCCGGATCTTCGAGTACCTCGACCTCGAGCCCGCGATCACCGAGCGGCCCGGCGCCGTCGCCCTCGAACCCGACCGGCTGCGGGGGCGGGTCGAGCTGCGCGGCGTCCGGTTCCGCTACCCCGAGCCGCGCTCGCTGTCCGGCACGGTCGACCGCGACCGGTTCGGTGGGACGGGGGTGCGGATCGAGGCCGACGCCGACGACGGCACCGACCGACCGGTGGGATCGGGCTGGGCGCTGGACGACGTGTCGCTCGTGGTCGAACCCGGGCAGCTCG
Organism: Nocardioides sp. L-11A; assembly: GCA_029961745.1. Taxonomy (NCBI): domain Bacteria; kingdom Bacillati; phylum Actinomycetota; class Actinomycetes; order Propionibacteriales; family Nocardioidaceae; genus Nocardioides; species Nocardioides sp. L-11A. The sequence continues at coordinate 796,675 of CP124680.1, read as the reverse complement.
CCGCCATCGTGGGCCCCTCCGGCAGCGGCAAGACCACGGCGACGTACCTCGTCCCGCGGTTCTACGACGTCACCGAGGGCGCCGTGCTCATCGACGGGTACGACGTGCGCGAGCTCACCCTCTCCTCGCTGGCCGACGCCGTCGGGATGGTCACCCAGGAGCCGTATCTCTTCCACGGCACCATCCGCGACAACATCGCCTACGCCCGCCCCGACGCGCGCCCGGAGGAGATCGTGCAGGCAGCGCGCGACGCCAACATCCACGACCGGATCATGAGCTTCCCCGCGGGCTACGAGACGATCACCGGCGAGCGCGGCTACCGCCTCTCCGGCGGCGAGAAGCAGCGCCTCGCCATCGCCCGGGTGCTGCTCAAGGACCCGCGGATCCTCATCCTCGACGAGGCGACGTCCGCGCTCGACAACGAGACCGAGCGGCTGGTGCAGGAGGCCCTGGAGCGCGCCACCCGCTCGCGCACCACCATCGCCATCGCCCACCGGCTCTCCACCATCCGCTCCGCCGACGTGATCTTCGGGCTGGAGGACGGCCGGCTCGTCGAGCACGGCAGCCACGACCAGCTGATGGCGGCCGGCGGCCTCTACAAGCGGCTGTACGACGAGCAGTTCTCCCGCGCCCCCGCCGGCACCCCCTGGTGCGACCCCCGGCGCGCCGACGTCCCGCTGTGAGGGCGTAGGAACAACCGGTCGACCGGCGAAACTGTCACTTGTCGGGCGTTGCAACGCCCGACAAGTGACAGAACAACCGGTCGACCGGTTGTTCCGACACGACTCACGGCTCCACGAGACCGGCCCGGATGGCGTAGCGGGTCAGCTGCGTGCGGTCGCTCATCCCCAGCCGGGCGAGGATGTTGGAGCGGTGCTTCTCGACCGTCTTGACGCTGATCGAGAGCAGCCGGGCGATCTCGCGCGACGACCGGCCCTCCGCGATGAGCTTGAGCACCTCGTCCTCACGCGGGGTGAGCACCGTCTCCGGCACCCGCTCGCCGCGGGCCAGCCGGTCGAGGTAGTCGCGCACGATGGCGCCCATCGCCCCGGGGTAGACGAACGCCTCGTCGCGCATGGCGGCCCGGCACGCCTCGACCAGGTCCTCGTCGACCACCGACTTGAGCACGTAGCCGCTGGCGCCGAGCTTGAGCGCCTCGAAGAAGTACTGCTCGTTGTCGTGCATCGAGAGCATCAGGATCCGCGGCGGCTCCCGGCGCCGGTTGATCTCCCGGGCGGCCTGCAGCCCGGTCATCGTGGGCATCGCGATGTCGAGGACGACGAGGTCGACGTCGTGCTCGCGCAGCAGCGCCACGGCCTCGGCCCCGTCGGACGCCTCGGCCACGACCTCGATGTCGGGCTGCTGCTCGAGGATCAGCCGGACCCCGTGCCGGACCAGCGCATGGTCGTCGGCCAGCAGCACCCGGATCCGGCGACCCGTGACGAGGGCGCTCATGCCGGCACCCGCAGCCGCACCGTCGTCCCCTGCCCCGACGAGACGACCTCCACCGACCCGGTCACCAGGTCCGCCCGGTCGCGCATGCCCGCGATGCCGGTCCCGTTGCCCCGGCCGCCGGCGGGGGGCAGTCCCTGCCCGTCGTCGACGACCTCCAGCACCACCTCGTCGCCCAACCGCAGCAGGGACAGCTCGACCCGGGACGCGCCGGCGTGCCGGACGACATTGGTCAACGCCTCCTGCGCGACCCGGTAGATCACGATCTCGGCCTGGGGGCTGAGATCGGGCAGCCCCGGCCCGAAGGTACGCCGCACCGCGGGCCCGCCGTACCGCGCGACGTCGGTCGCCAACGACGCCAGCGCCGCCTGGAGGCCGAGGTCGTCGAGGACGCCGGGGCGCAGCTCGCGGGCCACCCGGCGTACGTCGTCCAGGCCGGCGCGGGCGCTCTCGCGGACCGCCGCGAGCTCGTCGCGCAGGTCCGGGGGCGCCTGCTCCTCGAGCCGCTTGAGGCCCAGCAGTACGACGGTCAGGCTCTGGCCCACCTGGTCGTGCAGCTCCTGGGCGATCCGGTGCCGCTCGGCCTCCTGCGCCGCGAGCGCCTGGGCGCTGCTGGCGCGGCGCTCGTCGTCGAGCCGCTCGAGCATGGCGTGGTAGCTGCGCACGAGCTGGGCGCCCGGTCCCTCGCCGCCGGCGTCGAGACGCTGGCCGACCCCGCCGAGCCGCACCGTCGCCATCTCGTGGATGACCCGGTCGACCGGCGCCAGCGCCCGCCGCAGCAGCACCGCGGTGACCCCGAGAACCAGGGCCAGGCCGACCACGAGCACCACGGCCTCGGAGACCACGACCTGCCGGGAGACGCGGGCGGGTGAGAGCAGGAGCACCAGCAGGCTCGCGCACAGCACGGCGCCGTTGATCAGGGAGACCTTCCAGTAGAGGGAGGAGTTCGCGAGCCGCACGGTGTCCACCTTCGCCGACCGGGGCGCCGCGGACCAGCCACCACCCCTCACCGGCACCGAAAATGGGGGCTAGCACCCATACCGTGCCACGCTCCCGGCGACTTGGCTTGAGCCATGGCGTCCACCCTCTCCTCCTTGCGTCGCGCCCTCGGCCTGCGTTCCGGCAGGCGGCACGACGCTCCCCGCTCGCGCGGCGGTGACGCGCCGGGCCAGCCGGTGTTCGTGGTGCCGGTGACCGTCCGCGACCGCACCGACGACGACGCCGACATCCGCCTCCTGCTGGAGGCCAAGCTGTCCTCGGCCACCCTGCCGCGCGCGGAGGTCGACCGGATCGCGCTCGCGCTCGTCGTACCCGCTGCGGGCGCGTGGGTACGCCGCCAGCGGCTCGCCGCCCTGGAGGACTCCCTCGGCCCCCGCCTGCGCGAGGTCGAGGAGGGCGTGTGCCACCAGACCCGCGCGCTCGGCGCGGACCTGCTCTCCGTCGAGGTCGTGGCCGTCGAGCACCTCCTCGTGTCCCCGTCGGCCGACGCCGACCAGGGCGGTGAGCATGGGGACCGCTGAGCTGGAGCTGGCCGTCGCGGTCGGGATGCTCTGCGCGGCGCTGGGATTCGCGATCGGGCTCGCGGTGGGGCGCGGCAGGCAGCCGCGCTGGGCCGAGAAGGGCAGCTTCGTGCACAAGGTCTCGATCGGGTTCGCGACCCTCGACCGGATGGACGGCGTGCTGCTGCGCTTCGAGGTGGAGCCGGAGTCGAGGATGACCGGCGTCGAGGTCGGCGAGCTGCGCCTGCCGCCCGGCGCGGCGGTCTCGCTCATCACCCGCGGCAAGGACGCACTGGTGCCGTCCGGCCGCACGACCCTGCGCACCGGCGACCAGGTGCTGGTGGTCACCGCGCTCGGCAAGGTCGACGAGGTCGAGGAGCGGTTGCGCGCGGTGAGCCGGTACGGCCGGCTGGCCGGCTGGTACGAGTCGCTCGAGCCGCCGAACTCCGCGCGGGCGTTCGGCGTCCGGACCGCCGGGGAGAGTGCGGCGTGATCCTCACCTCCGCCGCCCTCTCCATCTTCATCGTCGCCTACGCCCTCATCGCCACCGAGCGGGTGCACCGCGTGGCGGCGGCGCTCGGCGGCGTGGCCGGCATGGTGGTGATCGGGCTCGTCGATGCGAACTCCGCCTTCTTCGACCACCACACGGGCATCGACTGGAACGTCATCTTCCTGCTCTTCGGGATGATGATCATCGTCGGCGTACTGAAGCAGACGGGCCTCTTCGAGTTCCTCGCGCTGTGGGCAGCACTCAAGTCCGGCGGTCGGCCCTACCGGCTGCTGGTGCTGCTCGTCCTGATCAGCGCCACGGTCGCCCCGATCCTCGACAACGTCACCTGCGTGCTGCTCGTGGCGCCCGTGACCATCTCGGTGTGTCGCCAGCTCAACCTGCCCTCGGCGCCGTACCTCATCGCGCTCATCCTCGCCTCCAACATCGGCGGTACGGCCACCCTGATCGGCGACCCGCCCAACATCATCATCGGCAGCCGGGCGGGCCTGAGCTTCCTCGACTTCCTCATCCACTCGCTGCCGCTGACGATCATCCTGCTGGTCGTCTTCGTGGTCATGGCCAAGTGGCTGTTCCGTCACGATCTGTCCCGGTCGGTCGATATGGGTGACGTCCTGGGCGACCTCCACCCGCGCGACGCGATCACCAACATGCGGATGCTGCGGCGCTGCCTGATCGTGCTGGGCCTGGTCATGGTCGCCTTCAGCCTCCACACCGTCCTGCACCTCGACCCGTCGGTGGTCGCGATGATGGGGGCCGGCGCCACGGTGCTGGTGTCGCGGACCGAGCCGGAGGAGTTCCTCGAGGAGGTCGAGTGGGGCACCCTCGCCTTCTTCATGGCGCTCTTCGTCCTGGTCGGCTCGCTCGTCCAGGTCGGCGTCATCGGCCGGATCAGCGAGCTCGCCGCCGAGGCGATGGGCGACCGCGAGCTGCTGGCCTCGACCGCGCTGCTCTTCGGCTCCGGGATCGTCGGCGCCTTCGTCGACAACATCCCCTACACCACGGCGACCGTCCCGATCGTCGAGGAGATGGTCGCGGCGACCGGGACGTCGGGCGCCGACAGTCCGCTGTGGTGGGCGTTCGTCTTCGGCGCCGACCTCGGCGGCAACGCGACGGCGGTCGCGGCCGGCGCCAATGTCGTCGTCCTCGGCATCGCCGCCAAGTCGGGCGAGCCGATCAGCTTCTGGAAGTTCACCAAGTACGGCCTCGTGACGACCGTGGTGACGCTGATCATCGCCTGGGTCTACGTCTACCTGCGCTACTTCCTGCTGGCCTAGTCGCGGCCCGGTCTGATCGTCGTACCGGACATTCCGGTCGTGTCTGCAGGAGATTCACGACCGGGATGTCCGGTACGACGCGCTCACCCAGCCCCAGGATCCGGACCCGGGCGCTCAGGGCTGCGCGGGTACGACGTGCGCATCCGGCCCCGGGAAGGCGAGCGACTCGTGCCCGTCCTCCCAGCGCACGAGGTAGGGCGGCCCGCCGTCCGGGCCGCGCACCTCGAGCACCTCCGCCTCGCGGCGGTGCATCGAGACCGTCCGCCCCTCGACGACCAGGCGGTCACCCACGCGCGCGTGCATGTCTCCACCATGCGCCTGACCCGGCGTCGGCACAAGGGCCGCCGGGTGGTCGGCTGCCGGAGGCGGCGGCCGGCATGTAACACGCTGTCCACCTGACTACCCGGCGGTTCTCAGCAGGATCCAGCCAGCTCGCACGGCGTGTCGTGCTGAAAGGCGGCGACCAGTCGGGCGGACAACGTGTTACTGCCCCGCCCGTACGCTGGGCCCCGAGGTGAGCGCGATGCCCGAGAGCGACGACCGGAACCAGGACCTGCCCGGGGACCGGCCCGCCTCCGCCGGGGAGGCCGACCAGTCGGACCGACCGGCCACCCGCCCGGTCCAGGACCCCCGGGCGGGGCAGGCCGCCGCCCGCGCCCGGATCGAGCAGCAGCAGAGCTGGGTCGACCTCCAGGTGCGCCAGGCGATGGAGCGCGGCGACTTCGACGACCTGCCCGGTGCGGGCAAGCCGATCGCCGACCTCGGCGCCACCCACGACCCGGACTGGTGGGTCAAGCGGCTCGTCGAGCGCGAGCAGATCACCGTGCTGCCCGCCGCACTCCAGCTCCGCAAGGACGACGCCGAGCTCGACACCGCCCTCGACCGGCTCGGCTCCGAGCACGAGGCGCGCGCGTTCGTCGAGGACTTCAACGCCCGGGTCCTCCGCGCCCGCTACACCCCGGTCGACGGCCCGCCGCTGATCACCATGCCCCGCGACGTCGACGCGACCCTGGCCGCGTGGCAGGAGCGCCGGGCGGCCCGGCGTACGACCGCGGTGGCCATGGAGCCCGCGCCGAGCCGCCACTGGTGGCGGCGCCGCTGGTCGCGGCGTCGCTGAGTGCCCCACCGTCTCGCGAGACATCCGTCATACCCGGAGGGCGTGACTCACGGGTAGGTTCAGCCGACGTGAGCCACAAGAGCGCCAAGGACTTCTTCCGACCGCTGGCGGTGGGTGCGCCCCAGCCGCTGCGCGAGATCCCCGCCCGGCCGAGCCGCGCGATCCACTTCTTCGATCCCAGCAACGAGAAGATGGCCGCGAAGATCCCGGCCATGGTCGGCACCGTCGACGTCCTCCTGGGCAACCTCGAGGACGCGATCAAGGCCGACAACAAGGTCGCTGCCCGTACGGGCCTCGTGAAGATCGCCCAGGAGACCGACTTCGGGCCCACCCAGCTCTGGACGCGCATCAACGCGCTCGACAGCCCGTGGGTGCTCGACGACCTCACCACCCTGGTGCCCGCGATCGGCGAGAAGCTCGACGTGATCATGGTCCCGAAGGTGCAGGGCGCCGAGGACATCCACTACGTCGACCGGATCCTCGCCCAGCTCGAGGCCAAGGCCGGCATCACCAAGCCGATCCTGATCCACGCGATCCTCGAGACCGCGCGCGGCGTGGCCAACGTGGAGGAGATCTGCGGCGCCTCGCCGCGCATGCAGGGCCTCTCCCTCGGCCCGGCCGACCTCGCGGCCGACCGCAAGATGAAGACGACCCGCGTCGGCGGCGGCCACCCCGGCTACCTCGTGCGCGAGGACGCTCCGCGGGGCGCGGACGGCCTGCCGGTCCTCGACGCGCAGCGCGCGATCTTCCAGCAGGACCTGTGGCACTACACGATCGCCAAGATGGTCGACGCGTGCGCGACCCACGGCATCTACCCCTACTACGGGCCGTTCGGCGACATCAAGGACACGGTCGCCTGCGAGGACCAGTTCCGCAACGCGTTCCTGCTCGGCTGCGTCGGCACCTGGTCGCTGCACCCGGTCCAGATCAAGATCGCGAACCGGGTCTTCTCCCCCTCGCCCGAGGACATCGCCCACGCCCGGCGTGTGGTCGCCGCGATGGGCGACGGCACCGGCGCGGTGATGATCGACGGGAAGATGGAGGACGACGCCTCCCTCAAGCAGTGCCTGGTCCTCGTCGAGCTCGCCGAGAAGCTGGCCGAGATCGACCCCGACCTCAAGGCCGTCTACGACGCCATCCCCGCCCCCGAGGAGGCCTGATGTCCGAGTTCAAGCCGCTGCGCTCCGTCCTCTACATGCCCAGCTCCAACGAGCGGGCGCTGGAGAAGGCGAAGACACTGCCCGCCGACGCGATCATCTTCGACCTCGAGGACGCCGTCGCGCCCGACGCCAAGCCGGCCGCCCGGGAGGCCGCCGCGGCCGCCGTCCGGTCCGGCGAGTACGGCGGGCGCCACCTGATCATCCGGGTCAACGGCATCGGCACCGAGTGGCACGTCGACGACATCCGGGCGGCCGCGGCGGCCGGGCCGGACGTCGTCCTCGTCCCGAAGGTGAACTCCGCCGACGAGGTCCGCCAGCTCGTCGCCGCCCTCGAGGCCGCCGGCGCACCGGAGCGGACCACGCTGTGGGCGATGGTCGAGACGCCGATCGGCATGCTCAACGCGCTCGCGATCGCGCAGGCCTCCGAGCGGCTCACCGGATTCGTGATGGGCACCAACGACCTGGTCAAGGAGCTGTACGCCGAGCACGTGCCCGGCCGCGCCCCCGTGATCACCGGCCTCGGCCTCGCCCTGCTCGCGGCCCGCGCCGCCGGCATCGTGATCATCGACGGCGTCTACAACGACGTGAAGGACATCGACGGCTTCCTCGCCGAGGTCGAGCAGGGCCGCCAGATGGGTTTCGACGGCAAGACCCTGATCCACCCCGGCCAGGTCGAGGGCGCGAACGCCGGCTTCGCCCCCGACGAGAAGGCCGTCGAGGATGCCCGCGGCCTGATCCGGGCGTGGGAGGACGCGCGCCGGTCGAGCGACACCGGCGTCGTCACCTACAACGGCAAGATGGTCGAGAGCCTCCACGTCGAGTCCGCGGAGCGCACGCTCGCGATCCACGAGGCGATCCAGGCGCTGCAGTCCTGACCGACCCGTCGCATCTGAACGTCCCAGAGGCACCGACCCGTCGCGTTTGAACGCGACGGGTCGGTGCGTTCTGGGGTCGGTCCGGGCCGGAGCGGCGCGCCGGACCATGTTGCTGCCGCACACTATTGCGCGAGCCGTAGTAGTGTGCGGCGCATGGACACCACCCAGCTCCTCCGCGGCGTGCTCGACCTCGCCGTCCTGGCGGTGGTCGAGCGCGAGGACGGCTACGGGTACGACGTCCTGCGCCGCCTGCGCGCCGGCGGCCTGGCCGAGGTCGGCGACGCCTCCGTGTACGGGACCCTGCGCCGCCTCTACGCCGCGGGCGCACTGACGTCGTACGTCGTGCCGTCCGACGAGGGCCCGCACCGCAAGTACTACGGCATCACGCCCGCGGGCCGCGACCAGCTCGCCCAGCAGGCCAAGGAGTGGGTCTCCTTCGCCGGCACCGTCACCTCCCTCCTCCCGACAGGAGCCTCGGCATGAGCACCGACCACACGCTGGCCCGCCCCGAGGTCACGGCCTTCGTCGAGGAGGTACGCCGCCACCTGGCCGACCTCGACGAGGAGACCCGCGACGACCTGGTCGGCGGGCTCGAGGCGGACCTGGCCGACCAGCTGGCCGACGGCACGCCGCTGGCCGACCCGGCGGCGTACGCCACCGAGCTGCGCGCGGCCGCGGGACTGCCCGAGCGGGTACGCCGGCGCCGCCGGATCGACACCAGCGGCTGGCCGCGGACGCCTGGCGAGCTGCTCGACCGCAGCCGGGATGCCTTCCTCGACCGGGCGACGGACCCACGGATCCGCCCCGCCTGGGACCTGCTCGTGACGCTGCGTCCGGCGTGGTGGGTCGCGCGCGCCTGGGTCGCGGTCACGCTCGTCGACGTGGCGGCGGGCGGCTGGGAGGCGATCAGCCTGATCCCGACCCTCGTCGTGCCCGGGCTCGGCGCCCTGCTGCTGCTCGTCGCGATCGTGCTCAGCGTGCTCATCGGCACCGGCCGACTCTGGCCCGGCTCCGGACCCGACCGCCCGATCGCCAAGCGAGCGATCCTGCTGGCGGCCAACACCGCCGCCGTGCTCATCCCACTGACCTGGAACCTGCCGTGGCCGTCGTACCTCAGCTACGACCAGTACGGCGACGACGGCTACGCGCAGGGCTGGTCCGACGCCACCCGCCAGGGCCTGCTCAACCACGGCGAGCCGGTGACCGACATCTTCGCGTACGACGCCGCCGGCCAGCCGATCCCGCTGGTCCAGCTCGTCGACCAGGACGGCCGGCCGCTCGACATCGCGCCCGGCGCCGCCGTCCGGTGGGACGACCGCAGCGGCGAGCCGATCGTCGCCTGCCCGGCCCGCAACGGGGACGCGCCGGTCCGCAACGCCTTCCCGTTCGCTCGGCTCGCACCGGGGTCGGGTGGACCGTGCACCCCCGAGCGTGCCCTGGCCGCCTTCGCGCCGAGCTTCCCGCTGGCGACCCTGCCGCCGGTCGCGCCCGCGTGGCCCGCGCCCGCCGAGCCGGTCACGCCGGTGCCGACCGACTGATCAGCGCTCCTCGACGCCCAGCGCGATGGTCAGCGCGAGGACGGTGTCCGGCTCCTCCAGCCGGTCGCCGTACAGGTCGCGGACCTGGGTCATCCGGTAGCGGATCGTCTGCGGGTGCACAAACAGCGCGGCCGCCACGTCGTCGCGCCGCCCCTGGTGGAGCAGCCAGGCGCGCAGCGTCTCGCGCAGCTTCGCCGCGGTGGCCGGGCGCAGCGCGTCGAGCGGCGCGAGCACCCGGGTGCGGAGGTCGTCGAGCGCGGCCGGGTCGGCGGTGAGAACCAGTCGCGGCAGGTGCGCCTCGGTGTCACCGGCCAGGCCGAGGTCGCGGGCCCGCACCGCCCGGTCGTACGACGAGCGCACCTCCAGCCACGCACGCGGGGGACCGACGACGCAGTCGCGCCCCTGCACCGAGCGCAGCAGGGTCGGTCGCCGGCGATCGTGGGCGTCGGGGACGAGCAGCAGCGCGGCGCCGTCGAGCTCGGGCAGGTCGCTGGCCTGGATCGTGCCGCGGCGCAGGGACTGCTGCAGCGCGCCGGCCTGGGACTCGGGGACGATGACGGCGGTCAGGGTCGCCGGCGGCGTCCACTCCGCGCGCTCGGCGGCGGCCAGGACGCTCGCCTCGGGAGCACCGGTGAGGAGCTGGCGGGCGAGGCGCTCCATCATCCGCTGGCGGACCCGGCCCTCGGTCGCGGTCTCGTCCTGGTGTCCCGCGACGCACGCCGCGGACAGCTCGTCGATGTAGGCGAAGACCAGGGCGGCGAAGGAGGCCATCGTGGCCGGCTCCATGCCCTCCTCGACCGCACGCGCGGAGAGCCGCTGCCAGCACACCCGGGCACCGATCCGGAACGCGGAGAGCAGCGCGTCGGTGCTGCGTCCGCTGCGCGCCTCGCCCCGGCCGAGCTGGTAGGCGCCGTCGACGGCCGAGGCGCGCGGAGCGAGCGCGTCGGGCCCGCGCCGGTCGCTGGTCAGTGAGAGGAAGCCGCCGAGCGCGACCTGGACGGCACCCCGGATGGTCTCGCCCATCGGGCCGCCGAAGGCGTCCTCGTAGGCCGGCACGTCGCGGATGATCTGGTCGACGACGTCGTCGGCGACGGCCGCGAGCTCGGCCCGGATCGCCGACACCGTGGCCGGCGGGAGCAGGACCCGCTCGTCGGTCCCGGCCTGGCGCAGCACCCGACGTGACATCGCGACCCTTTCTTTGTCTTCTCTGAACAAAACCGGGGAGTAGATTCACCGGCTGAGGTCATGAGTTTAGCCTTCCCGGCTGGGACTCTTGAGATGTGAGTACGACGACCGCCGCCCCCGACGCGGCCGCCCGGACCGGCCGCCTCCGCACCGGCCTCCGCTCGCTCCTCGACGCGGCCGTGACGCCGCTCAGCGTCGACGACCTGCTCGACCACTTCGCCCCCCTCCGCGCCGGCGCCGCGACCGGCCTCCAGGGCCGGATCGTCTCCGTCGAGAAGGAGACCGCCGACGCCGCGACCCTGGTGATCAGACCCGGCCGCGACTGGGCCGGGCACATCCCCGGGCAGTACGTCCGCGTCGGCGTCGACGTCGACGGCACGCGCCTGTGGCGCACCTACTCCCTGACCCACGGCCCCCGCCGTGACGGGCACATCTCGATCACGGTCAAGGCGATCCCCGACGGCGCCGTGTCCCAGCACCTGGTCCACGGCGCACGGGCCGGCCAGATGCTCCACCTGGCCCAGGCCGAGGGCGACTTCGTGCTCACGCCGCCGCGGTCCGGGCGTCGCCAGAAGCTGCTGCTCGTCACCGCCGGCTCCGGCATCACCCCGGTCATCGGCATGCTGCGCAACCTCTACTCGCGCAACGAGTCCGCTCATGACACGGCGACGGCGGCGTACGACATCGTGCTCGTGCACTCCGCGATGAAGCGCGACGAGGTCATCTTCGGCGCCGAGCTGCGCGCCCACGCCGAGGCCGGCCGGCTGCGCCTGATCGAGCGGCACACCGACACCGACGGCCTGCTCACCACCGACGACCTCGAGACCGAGGTCCCCGACCTGGCCGAGCGCACGGCGTACGCCTGCGGTCCGGCGGGGCTGCTCGACACGCTCGAGGCGTTCTACGACCAGCGCCGGATGACGCTGCACACCGAGCGCTTCCGCCCGACCGTCGTCGACGTCGCCGCCGAGGGCGGCACGCTGACCTTCGCCGGGAGCGCCGCCACGACCGTCGAGACCGACGGCTCCGTCCCGATCCTCGACGCAGCCGAGTCGGCCGGCGTCCTCATGCCGAGTGGCTGCCGAATGGGCATCTGCATGGGCTGCGTGCTGCCCATGAAGTCCGGCGCGGTGCGCGACCTGCGCAACGGCGAGCTCACCGTCGCCGTCCCCGGCGAGACCCACCCCGACGGCGTGAAGATCCAGACCTGCATCAGCGCCGCCGCCGGCGACTGCACCCTCGACCACTGACCCGTCGCATCTGTACACCTGAATCACGCCGACCCGTCGCGTTCAAACGCGACGGGTCACCGAGAAGGAGCCCCCATGACGACGATCACCAACAAGCCCGAGAACCCCACCGCCCACCTGTCCCCCGAGCAGATCGAGGAGCTCGGCGCCGAGCTCGACGCGATCCGCCAGGAGATCCTCGACGCGCGCGGCGAGGAGGACGCGGCGTACATCCGCAGGATGGTCGACGTGCAGCGCAAGCTCGAGCTGGGCTCGCGCGCGGTGCTCCTCGTCAGCGCGTTCCCGCCGGCGTGGCTGCTCGGCACCGCCGGCCTCTCGGTCGCCAAGATCCTCGAGAACATGGAGATCGGCCACAACGTCATGCACGGCCAGTGGGACTGGATGCGCGACCCGAAGATCCACTCGACCACCTGGGAGTGGGACAACGCCTCCACCGCCGAGGGCTGGAAGCACTCGCACAACGAGGTCCACCACACCTACACGAATATCGTCGGCAAGGACAACGACCTCGGCTACGGCATCATGCGCGTCGACGAGGAGCAGCGCTGGTACCCGCTCTACCTCGCGCAGCCGCTGTGGAACTTCATCAACGCCTGCTTCTTCGAGTACGGCATCGCGGCGTACGACCTCGAGCTCGGCCGCAACCTGCGCACCCCCAAGGAGAAGCGCAGCGAGGAGTTCAAGCGGAACCTCTCGAACACGCTCAAGAAGATCCGCAAGCAGGCGACCAAGGACTACGTCGTCAACCCGGCGCTCGCGCTGCCGACCGGCTCCTTCCTGCCGGCCCTCGCCGCGAACTTCACCGCCAACGTGATCCGCAACCTGTGGTCGCACTCCGTCATCATGTGCGGCCACTTCCCCGAGGGCGTCGAGACCTTCGAGCTGAAGTCGATCCCGGAGAAGGAGACCCGCGGCGAGTGGTACCTGCGCCAGATGCTGGGCTCCGCCAACATCTCCGGCTCGAAGCTGATGCACATCATGACCGGCAACCTGTCGCACCAGATCGAGCACCACCTCTTCCCCGACCTGCCCAGCAGCCGGTACGCCGAGGTGGCGCCGAAGGTGCGCGCCGTCTTCGACAAGTACGGCCTCAACTACCACGCGGCACCGCTCCCCCAGCAGGTCGGGAGCGCCTGGCACCGGGTGATCCGGCTGTCCTTCCCGAACGGCTGGCTCGCGACCACGAACGCGAAGAACCTGCCGAGCCAGCTCAAGCTGCTCTACGCAATGACCACGGCCGACAAGCGCAAGCGCCGCGTCATGCAGCGCCTGCTGGAGAGCGCCGCCGCCAAGAAGGACCTGGCCAAGGCCGCCTGAGCCGTCTGAGCCGGCTGAGCCGGCTCAGCCCACCGCAGGAGCAGTGGCTCGGCCGACCTCCCAGGCGAATCCCACCGTCGGCGCGTAGAGCCGGGCGAACAGCTCGGGGTCACGCAACGCCAGCCACTCCCGGAGACCGACGAATCCGGCGACCGTCCCGAGGTGGGGGAAGCGATCCCCCACCGCGGGGTCGGCGTCCTCGGCCGCACGCGCGGTGCTCGCCTCGTGCTCGGTGAGGCGATCTCCGAGCACCACCGGGACGGCGGCGCGGACGTGCTCGGTGTAGTCGGGCTCGCCGAACGCGAGTGAGCTGAGGAGCCGCGGATGGCCGCAGATCCATGCGGTCGTCCCCGTGATGCGCGCCAGCTCCTCCCAGTCCGCGAGCTCGAGCACCTCACCGAGGCACCAGCCCACCGCCGTCACGAGCACGTCGGGATCCAGGTCGTCGCGCCAGGGTTGCGTGGTCGACCGGCTCCCGTGACCGCCCGCGACGGCGGTCATGACCGGATGCGGTCCAGGACGCGGAGGAACGCCTCGTTGGCCTTCGCCAGGACCTCCTCCTGGTCCAGGTTCAGCAGTCGTCGCTCCCGCATCACGATCTGGCCGTCGATGATGCTGGAGTCGACGCAGCTCCCGTTGGCGCTGAAGACCAGGTGGGAGTAGAGGTGGTCGGGGTCGCCGTGGATCAACGGCGTGAACATCTCGTTGCGGAGGTCGAGCGTGATCACGTCGGCCTTGCGGCCCACGGCCAGCCGGCCCGTGTCGTGCTTGAGCGCGTCCGCGCCGTTCCGTGTCGCCATCCGGACGACGTCGGGCGCCTGCTGGAGGCTGGGGTCGACGCGCGCGGCGCGGTGCATGAGCGAGGCGAACTTCATCACCTCGAACGGATCCCGGCTGTTGTTGCACTCGGCCGCGTCGTGGCCCAGGCCGACGTTGATGCCGGCAGCGAGCATCTCCGGCAGTCGGGCGATCCCGTTGCCCAGCTTGGCGTTCGAGCTGGGGTTGTGGGAGATGTGCGTCCCGGTCTCGCGCATCAGCGCGATCTCCACGTCGGACAGCCACACGCAGTGGGCGGCGATGCAGTCGGGTCCGAGCAGGCCCGCCTCGTAGGCCACCTCCGTCGGGCGCTTGCCGAAGCGCTTGACGCTGTCCTGGACCTCGGTGAGCGACTCGTTGAGGTGGACGTGGATGCCGGTGCCCAGCTGGTCGGCCAGCGCCCGGGCGTCGCGCAGCAGGCCCGGGTCGGCGAGCGGGAGCCACTCGATCCCGACGTACACCTCGATCCTCCCGTCGCCCCAGCCGTGGACCTCGCGGTGAGCGGTGAGGTTGTCCTCCAGCGTGTCCAGGTCGTGCTCGTCGAGGGCGACGTCGTTGGAGAGCACCGCCCGGATGCCGATGTCGCGCGCGGCGCGGGCGAGGTCGGGCAGCCGCCGGTACATGTCGTTGACGGTGGTCACACCGGACCGGATCGACTCCATGTAGCTGGCGGCCGCTGCCCAGTAGGCAGCCTCCTCGTCGAGGTTGCGGATCAGGGGGTACCAGCAGGTATCGAGGTACTCCCACAACGGCAGATGATCGCTGTATCCCTTGCCGATCGCCGTGTGGTAGTGCAGATCGACCAGGCCGGGCATCACCAGCTGACCGGACGTGTCGAGCACGACGTCGCCGGGACCGGTCGGCGCGTCGCCCGCGCCCACCTGGACGATGCGGTCCTGCTCGATGACGACGTGGCCCTCGGGGTGCACGGACAGGTCGTCGTCCATGGTGAGGACGGTGCCGCCGTTGAGGACGATTCTGCTCATCGGAGCCTCCTAGGGGTGTGGGGTTCGGGGGTGTCTCTCACCAGACGAGGACGTTGCGGCCGTTGACCTCACGCCGCCGGAGGCGCTCCAGGCCGGTGCCGACCTCGTCGATGCCGTAGCGGGTGTCGATCTGGGCCGAGAGCTGTCCCCGGGCAGCCAGCGCGATCGCCGTCTCCAGGTCCTGCTTGGCCGCGGCGACCGAGCCCATCACCCGGACCTCCGAGAGGATGAGCTCGACGGGGTTGATCACCAAGTCCTCGCCGGTGTAGCCGATGATGACGGCGCTGCCGTGCCGACCGAGTCCGCGGATGCCGGCCAGCATGCTCGCACTGGTGCCGACCAGCTCGAAGAAGTGGTCCGCACCCAGTCCGTCGGTGGCGGCTCTGATCCGGTCGGCGACCGGCTCGTAGCCGGCGTCGTCGAGGACGATGACGTCGCTCGCCCCGGCCTCCCGGGCGAGCGTGGCCTTGGCGTCGGAGTCGGCGATCGCGATCACCCGGGCGCCCGCGGCCCGGGCGACCTGGATCACCATGAGCCCCACGCCGCCGACGCCGTCGACGACGACGGTGTCGTCGAGGGCGACCTCCGAGAGCCGCAGCGCGTGCACGGCCGTCATCCCGCTGCAGCTGAGGAGGGCCGCGTCCTCGAAGGTCACGTTGTCGGGCAGCTTGATCAGGTTGGCGGCCGGCACCGGGATCACGTCGCGGAAGGTGCCGTCCTGGGTGAAGCCGATCTGGCCACCGGGGTCGGCGCACACCTCCTCGCGGCCGGTGCGGCACCACAGGCAGTGCCCACAGCCGATGAAGTTGTAGATCGCGACCCGGTCGCCGACGGCGACCCCTGTGGTCCCCGGAGGCACGTAGCGCACCACGCCCGCGCCCTCGTGACCGAGGATGAAGGGATAGGCGGGCGGTTCGAGCATCTTGTCGAGGATGTGGAGCTCCGTGCCGCAGATGCCCGCGGCCCGGGCCTCGACCAGGACGAGGTCGCTCTCATCCGGCTCCGGCACCTGCTCGACGTCGAATGACCCGTCGGCGCTCATCACTACGGCTTTCATTGCTGTCCTTTCGCACGCATGGGTGGGGCTCAGTCGAGGTTGACCCAGACCGTCTTGGTCTGGAGGTAGTGGTCGAGGGCCTCCTCGCCGAGCTCCTTGCCGAAGCCGCTCATCTTGAAGCCCCCGAAGGGAACGGCCGGGTCGAAGTAGCCGTAGGTGTTGGCGTACACGGTGCCTGCGTGGATCGCGGCGGCGATCCGGTGCACCCGCGCCACGTCGCGGGTCCAGACGCCCGAGCAGAGACCGTACGACGTGTCGTTGGCCGCCGCGACCGCCTCCTCCTCGGTGGCGAACCTGCCGACCATCGCGACCGGGCCGAAGATCTCCTCCCGCATGATCCGCATGTCGGGGCGGACGTCGGTGAAGACGGTGGGCCGGACGAAGTTGCCGACCTCGGGAACCGCCGAGCCGGCGTCCGACGCGATGCTCGCGCCCTCCTCCAGGCCGGACCTGATGTAGCCGTTGACCCGCGCCTGCTGCTCCTCGCTCACGAGCGGCCCCATCGTCGTCCCGGGCTCGAGGCCCGATCCCAGGCGCACCTCCGCAACCCGCTCGACCAGCCGCTTCGTGAACTCGTCGTAGATGTCGTCGTGGACGTAGACGCGCGCGCCGGCGATGCAGCACTGGCCCTGGTTGAAGAAGACCGCGCCGAAGGTGCCCTCGACGGCCGCATCGAGGTCGGCGTCGGCGAACACCAGGCTCGGCGACTTGCCGCCGAGCTCCAGCGACACCTTCTTCATGTTGCCCTTCGCGGCCTCCATGATCTTCTGGCCGGTGGAGGTCTCGCCGGTGAAGGTGACCTTGTCGACGTCGCCGTGCGCGGCCAGGGGGGCGCCGGCCGAGGGGCCGAGGCCGGTCACGATGTTGACCACGCCGGGCGGGAAGCCGACCTCCGCGAGCACCTCGGCCAGCCGCAACGCCGCGAGCGGCGTCTGCTCCGCGGGCTTGAGCACGACGGTGTTGCCCGCGGCCAGCGACGGCCCCAGCTTGTAGCCGCACATGAGCAGCGGGAAGTTCCACGGGATGATGGCACCGACGACGCCGACGGGCTCGCGCCGGGTGTAGACATGGAAGTTCGCACCACCCATGGGCGCGATCGTGCGCCCCTCGATCCGGCTCACCGCACCCGCGTAGTACTTGAACAGCCCTGCCGTCAGCGGTACGTCGACAGCCAGCGACTCCGAGGTCGGCTTGCCGTTGTCGATGGCCTCGAGCTGGGCGAACTCCTCGGCGAGCTCCTCCAGGCGCGCGCCGAGCCGCCACAGCAGCTCGCCGCGCTGGGCGGCCGGCAGCGCGGCCCACGCCGGCAGCGCGGCGCGCGCGGCGGCGACGGCCGCGTCGACGTCCTCGGCGTTGGCCGAGGCGACGGTGGTCAGCAGCCGTCCCGTCGCCGGGTCGTGCACATCGATGCGTTCACTTCCGCGCGACGCGACGAACTCTCCCCCGATGAAGAGCCCGTGCTCTCGGGACGAGAAGGCCTCTACTGACTCGAGCAGTGCAACCATGGCGCATCCTCACATGTAATATCTGAGATCTGACATCCACCTTAGGTGGGCCATGTGATCTGCGTCAACGAATTGCGCGGAGCAGTCCCCGGTTCACCCGGCCCTGCTCGAGGGGACGCCGACGCGCCCGCCCGCTGTCCCGGATCCGACGATCCGGGACAGCGACGGGCGCGCTGCGCCGGCACCTCGCGAGGTGCCTCAGGCCTCCTCGGCGCGGAAGCTCCGCAACTGGTCGGTCATGACCGACCGCACATGGGCGCGCATCCGCTTCTCGGCCGCGGCGGCGTCGCGCTTCACGATGGCGGCGCAGATCTTCTCGTGCTCGCTCAGGGAATGCTCGATCCGCCCCGGGATGCCCACAGTGAGCCGACCGATCCGCCGCTGGTGTCCGTCGAGGTCGTGGATGATGTCGTTGATCCACTTGTTGTCGGACGCGGAATAGACCAGGCGGTCGAAGTTCTCGAAGAGCTCGATGACCTTCTCGAGCCGATCCTCCTCGACAGCACGACGGGTCTCCTCGACGTTGCGCTGGAGGTCGGCGCGCACCCGGTCGTCCTCGACCTCGGCGGCCCGCGCGGCACAGCGCCCCTCGAGCAGCTCGCGCACCTCGTACATCTCGCGGAGATCCCGCTTGCTGTAGCCGGCCACGACAGCGCCGCGGTAGGGGATCAGCTCGACGAAGCGGTCCTTCTGCAGGCGGACGAAGGCCTCGCGCACCGGGGTCTTGCTGACTCCCAGGGACGTCGAGATGTCGACCTCCCGCAGGGCCGCGCCGATGGCGTGGTCCCCGTCGATGATCGCGTTGCGGAGGTGCTCGTACACCCGGTCCTTCAGCTGGAGGTGGCGCAGCTCCCCGCCCACCCGTTCAGTCGTGCTCATCGTCGGCACCTCCTCGAGACCCTCGTCATCCGGACCGGCCACAGCGGGCCATTACGATCTCACATTGGAGATACAATATTCTACTTGTCGGCCACCGGCACACCCTCGACCATCACCGGCCGACCGTCGAGCTCCAGCGTCGCGCGCTGCATCACGCAGTCCAGGTGCGCCGGTGCGTCCACGGTCCCGCCGTAGGCGATCGAGTTGCCGAACGCGACATGCGCGCTCCCCAGCGTCGACTCGGTCTCCATCGGGACGCCGCAGACCCGACCGTTGGGGTTCAGGCCGAGCGAGACCTCGGCCAGGTTCTCCATCCGGCCGTCCGCGCACCGCTCGATCATCGCCGTCAGCCGCTCGCCCTCGGCACCCTCGACCCGGCGCAGCGCGCCGTTCTCGACGTGGAGCGCCACCGGCCGGGCGACCGGCCCGCGGCCCATGAAGAGGAAGTCCGCGTCGACGACCACGACCCCCGTCGAGCTGCCCTCCACCGGCGCGGTGCCCGACTCGACGTCCGGCGGGCACATGTAGGCACCCGGCTCCCGGGCGATCCCGTAGAGCGCACGTCCGCCCCGGCCCCGCACCGAGCCGCGGAGGTCGGTCCCCGCGGGGGTCGTCAACCGGTAGGTGTCGGCCGCGGCCCACGCCTCGGCCAGGCGCTCGGTGACCGAGCGCAGCTCGTCGAAGTCGACGTCCAGAGGACCGCCCAGGCGGAAGGTGTCGGCCACGACCCCCGGCATGCACAGGTAGCGGGTGCCGCCTGCCGTCGCCTGCTGCCGGGCCCGACTGGACCCGATGAACGTCGACGTCAGCTCGATCGCCGCCGAGGCCCCGTCGAGGATCCGGGCGACCGCTTCGGGAGGCTCGCTCCCCGGGACGGCGTAGCGCGGCATCCGCGCCACCACCGCGATGCAGCCACGGTGGTCGAGGCCCCCCACCAGGGCCTCGACCACGAGGGGATCGGTCTCCTCGTCGACGAGGAGCACCACCTCCTCCCGCCTCCGGACGGCCAGGCACTGGTCCAGGACGGTCGCGAGGGTGCGGTCGGGGACCAGGTCAGGAGACACGGGTCCCGCCCACGACCTGGTCGAAGACCCCCTTGAAGTTGCGCATCGTCGCGAATCGGTCCTCCCCGAGCGGGAAGACCGTGATGCAGTCGATCCCGAGGTCGAGCATGTTCTCGACGTGGGCGCGGGCGCGATCCTGACCGCCGGCGAGGGCCATCCGGTGTACGAACTCGTCCGGAAGCAGGCGCGCGGCCTCCTCCGCCTCCTGGAACTCGCCACCGACGTACATCGTGCGGACCTTGTCGATCAGCTCCCGCGACAGGCCGGCCATCTCGCAGTAGCCCGGGGCCGTCTGCGGGAACCAGGCCGCGATGGTCCGGCCGGCGGCCAGCGCCGCCTCCTCGTCCTCGTCGACGGCACCGTAGGCGAACACGGTGATCTTCGGTCGCTCCGAGCGCCCGGCGGCGTCGACGCCCCGGTCGATGTGGTCGAGCGCCCACTGCAGTCCCTCGGGGTGCAGGCCCGCCAGCAGGATGACTCCGTCGGCCACGCGGCCGGCGAGCTCCAGCGTCTTGGGACCGCTGCAGGAGATGTAGATCGGGATCTCCCGGTCGGCGGCGACCCGCATGTGGGCATCGTCGAGGCTGAAGCCCGCACCCTCGAGCGTCACGTGCTCACCGGTCCAGAGCTGACGGATCGCGCCGATGGACGACTCCAGGCGCGCGAGCGTCGCCGGCTTGGACCCCAGGGCCAGGAGCGGTCGGTCGCCGGCGCCGATCCCCAGCGAGAAGCGGCCGTCACTGATCTCGTCGATGGTCGCGGCGGCGGTCGCCGTCACCGCGGGATGCCGGGTCACCGGGTTGGTCACCGCGGTGCCCAGTCGCAGCGTGACGCTGCGCCGCGCGGCGAGCGTCAGGTAGGCGTAGACGTTACGTGCGTGCAGCGAGGAGTCGGTCAGCCAGAGCTCGTCGAACCCCGCCCGTTCGATCTCCTCGACCGCGTCCTCGAACTCCCGGGGCGGGTCCACCGGCTGAAGAGCGACACCACTGAGCATTTGTTCCGTCCTTTCGAGGTCAAGCTGACCGTTCGGTGATGGTACGAGCGAGCGCGTGCAGGCCGAGCCGGATCGCGTCGGGATCGATCCACTCCTCCTCGGTGTGGGTGCCGTCGCCGTAGGTGATCCCCAGGGTCACGGCCGGGATGCCCGCCGCGTAGGCGACATTGGCGTCGGTGCTGGCCGCGGTGAGCCGCGCGGTGATGCCGACCTCGGCCAGGGCATCCACCGCCGTCCGCACCAGCGCGTGATCGGGATCGATCCGACCGGCAGGCCGGTTGCCGAGGGGCTCCACCTCGACGTCGACACCCTCGTGGCGCCGGGCGACGATCTCGTCGACGGCTGCGCCGAGCGCGGCGAGGGCTGCCGGATCCTCCGCACGGAGGTCGACGTCGAAGCTGGCGTGGATGGCTCGGGAGTTGATGGACTCACCGCCCCGCAGCAGACCGACGTTGCGGGACGACCGGACGCCGGCCGGCTCGGGCAACTGCGCGATGGCCTGCACCATCGCGGCGGCGATGTGCACCGCGCTCGGCGCAGCGGCGTCCTCCCACGCGTGACCGCCTCGGCCGGAGATCCGCACCCGCTTGCGCACCGAGCCGACCCCCACGACGTTCACCCGCCCGAGGTAGTTGCCCTCGAGCGCGACGAAGGTCTCCACCGGCTCGGGGAGGTGTGCCAGAGCGGCCCGGGCACCGGCGAGGTCGCCCAGGCCCTCCTCGCCCACCGTCGCCAGGACCCACACCGGCGCCGCGGTCCGCGAGGGCAGGAGGCTGTCGAGAGCCGACAGCGCCGCGACGGCCACGGTGTCGTCCCCGCATCCCGGTCCCACGACCCGGCCCGCCTCGCGGCGCAGCCCGTGGCGCACCTCGCGGCCGAAGACAGTGTCGAGATGGGCGGCCACGACGACGGCGCCCCGCCCCGGATCCGTGCCCTCGCGCAGGCGCGCCCAGAGGTTGCCGACCGGTTGCCGCTCGACCTCGAGCCCGTCGGTGTGCCACCAGTCCGCGACGCGGGCGACCCGGTCACCCTCGTCGAAGGGCGGCGCGGGGATCTGGGCGAGTTCGAAGGTGCGCTCCAGCACGCGGGCCGCCTGGGCCGCACAGTGCGCCAGCGGCGCACCCGCCTCGGGGCCGGCCTCCCGCTCGGTGCCGCTCATCGAGCACCGGGCCGGGTGCGCAGCTCGGCGAGGATCTCCGCGGTGTGCTCCCCCAGCCGCGGCCACCGGCCCGCGCTCGGGAGCGGTCCGTCGACCTGGAGCGGGACGCCCAGGACGGGCGTCATCGCCGGCGCCCCGGGATCGGCCTGGACCAGCCCGAGGTGACGCACCTGCGCCGAGTCGAGGACCTGGGCCAGATCACGCACCTCGGCCGCCGGAACCCTCGCCGCGTCGAGCCGGCTCAGCCAGTGCGCCCGGTCGCAGCGCCGCAGACGTGCTTCGAGCTCGTCGGTCAGGACCGAGCGGTTGCGCACCCGCGCGGCGTTGTCGGCGAAACGCGGGTCGTCCGCGAGCTCCGGAGCATCCAGTGCTTCACACAGCCGCTGCCACAGGGCCTCGCTCCCCGCGCCGGCGATGACGAGATGGCCGTCCTTGGCCCGGAAGGCGCCATAGGGCGCGAAGGTCGGCGAATGGCTGCCGATCCGGCCCGGCACCTCCCCGTCGACGAAGTACGACGGTGCCACGCTGGTGAAGCTCGCCACCGCGAACTCGAGCAGCGACGCGGCCACCCGGGCGCCCCTGCCGGTGCGGTTGCGTGCGTAGAGGGCCGACACGACACCGAGCGCGCACGAGACGGCGCTGCCGATGTCGAGGGCCGGCACGCCGACCTTGACCGGACCACTGTCGGGCTCCCCGGTCACACTCATCAGACCGCCCTCCGCCTGGAGGATGAGATCGAAGCCGCCGCGCCCGGCGTCCGGGCCGCTCTGGCCGTAGCCGGAGATCGATCCGTAGACGACGTGCGGGAAGCGGGCCGCGACACTCGCCGCGTCGAGCCCGAGCTTCGCCAGCGCACCTGGCCTGCCGTTCTCCAAGAACACGTCGGCGGTCTCCAGGAGCGCGTCCAGCTGGGCGCGGCCCTCATCGGCGGCCAGGTCGATCAGGATCGATCGCTTGCCGCAGTTGAGCGCACCGAAGAGCGCGCTCTCGTCGCCCACGAACGCCGTGCCCTGCTCGCGGTAGGGGTCGCCCGTCTCCGGCAGCTCCACCTTGATGACGTCGGCGCCGAGCGCGGCCAGGAGCCGGCCGGCGTAGGCACCGGACACGAACCGGGTCAGGTCCACCACCCGGACGCCGTCCAGCGGAAGATCACCGCTCACCACGGCTGCGGCTCCCGGTAGACGCCGAAGACCGCGCGCATCGTGTCGGCGATCTCGCCCAGCGTGGCACCCACCCGACCGGCCTGCATGATGTGGGGCATGCTGTTGGTCCCGTCGACCAGCGCCGTCCGCAGGGTCGCCAATGCGGCGGCGACGGCGTCGCCGTCACGCTCGGCGAGACGACCGGCGAGTCGCTCCCGCTGTCGCGCCGCGCTGGCTCCGTCGACCTCGAACAGCGGCGGCACGACACCGTCGTCGTCGACGTACCTGTTGACGCCGACCTTGACCCGCTCGCCGGAGCGGACCTCCTGCTCGTAGCGGTACGCCGACTCGGCCACCCAGCGCTGGGGGACGCCCTGCGCGAGCAGCTCGACGAGTCCCCCTCCGTCCTCGACCCGGCGGACGAGCTCCCAGGCCCGTTCCTCGATCTCGTCGGTGAGGTGCTCCACGAAGTAGGAGCCGGCGAGCGGGTCGATGACCTTCGCGACCCCGGACTCGTGGGCGATGATCTGCTGGGTCCGCAGCGCCAGCCGCACCGACTCCTCGGTGGGGATCTCCAACGCCTCGTCGTAGCCCATGACGTGGATGGACTGCGCGCCGCCGAGGACCGCGGCGAGGCACTGCAGCGTGGAGCGGACGACGTTGTTGAGCGGCTGTTGCGCCGTCAGCGTGGCGCCCGAGCAGCCGGAGAAGAAGCGCAGGCGGGCGGAGGTCTCCTTCTTCGCCCCGAACCTCTCCAGGGCCAGGCTGCTCCACATCCGGCGCGCCGCCCGGACCTTCGACGCCTCCTCGAACAGGTCGAGCTGACTGGAGAAGTGGAAGGACAGCCGCGGTGCGAACGCGTCGAAGTCCAGGCCGCGCGCGAGGAACGCCTCCGTGTAGGCGATCGCCGAGGCCATGGTGAGCCCGATCTCCTGGACGGCGTCGCATCCCGCCTCCCGCGCGTGATAGCCCGTGATCGAGATGCCGTTGAACCGCGGCAGGTGCTCCGAGCAGTACTCGACGACGTCGGCCACCAGCCGGATCGAGTGGTCCGGCGGGAAGATGAAGGTCTTGCGCGCCAGGAACTCCTTGAGGATGTCGTTCTGGAGCGTGCCGGCCACCTGCGCCAGGTCGGCGCCCTGGCGCTCGGCGGCCACCAGGTAGAACGCCAGGATGATCGGGGCGGTGCCGTTGATGGTGAAGTTCACCGAGAGCTGGTCGATCGGCAGGCCGGCGAAGACCGCCTCCATGTCCTCGACGGAGTCGATCGCCACGCCGACGCGGCCCACCTCGGAGAGGACCAGCTCGTCGTCGGAGTCGTAGCCCAGCTGGGTCGGCAGGTCGAACGCGACCGAGAGCGCCGTCTGGCCCTGGTCGAGCAGGTAGCGGAAGCGCGCGTTCGTGTCGTCCGCCGAGCCGTAGCCGGCGTACTGGCGCATGCTCCACAACCGCTCGCGGTACATGGTCTGATACGGCCCGCGGGTGAAGGGCGGCTCGCCCGGTCGGCCGAGCCGTCCCGCCAGGTCGTCGGCGACGGAGGTGGCGTCGTAGATCGGGTCGAGCGGGATGCCGGAGTCGGTCACGACGGGCCGAGGCTCACTGCTCATCGGGCACCTCCTCCTCGGTGGCGGCGATCGCGAAGATGCGCGCGACCAGGTCGTCGAGCGGCGTCCCCACCGGGAAGACGTCGCGGACGCCGAGGTCGCGCAGGCGGATGACGTCCGCGGGCGGGATGGTGCCGCCCACCACCAGGGGTACGTCGCCCAGGTCCTCGCCCGCGCAGGCGGCGAGGACCTGGCGGGCCACGTCGACGTGGACGCCGGAGAGCACGGAGAGCCCGATCACGTCGGCGTCCTCCGCGGCCGCCGCTCGGGCGATCTGGGCCGCTGTCTGCTGGAGCCCGAGGTAGACGACCTCGGCGCCAGCGTCCCGTAGCGCCATGCCGACCACTTTGACCCCCCGGTCGTGCCCGTCGAGCCCCGGCTTGGCGAGCACCACGCGGGGGCGCGGACGCACCCCAGTGCTCACGCCGATTCCCGAGGCGTGAGCGCCCGGACGGCGAACTCGGTGTAGACGCGGGTGGCCTCCACGATGTCGGCGACGGAGAGATGCTCGTCGGGGCAGTACACCGGCTCCCCGCCGGGCCCGAAGATGACGGTCGGGACCTTGTCGCCGAAGCTCGCCGTGTCGCCGAGCCACCCGGCCGCCTGGAGCGGGGGCTCGGCTCCGTCGCGCACCGACCGCACCGAGTCGCGCATCAGCTCGACGACCTCGTCGCCGGGCTCGGCGAGATAGCCCTTCTTGACGTCGACGAGCTCGACCTCGGCGCGGAAGCGGCTGTCGCGCGAGCGCGCGGAGTCGAGGCAGCGCTCGATCTCCGCCCGGACCTGATCGACCGTGACACCCGGCTGCGGGCGGCAGTCCACCCGGATCACGCACTCGTCGGGGATCATCGACGGTCCGCCCGGCGGCAGCCCGCCGTAGACGCGTCCCGGAGCCATATAGGTCTCGGCACCGAACAGGTCGACCACCCAGTCCTCGAGGACCGGCGTCAGGCGTGACTGGTCGAGCTCGATGATCGCGTGCGCGGCCAGCAGGTTCGCGTTGACCGCGAGCGGCTTGTGGCAGGTGTGCGCCGAGCGGCCCTGCACGGTGATGTCGAAGTAGTAGCGACCCCGGTGGCCGAGGAAGATCTCGTTGCCCGACAGCTCTCCGAGGACGGCGAGGTCCGCGGCGTACTCGTCGAAGTAGCGGATCGAGCCGAGCTGGTCGCCCATGTGGTCGGACACCGCGGCCATGGCGACCGTGCCGGCGAGGCCGACCCCCGAGTCGCGCAGCGCCTCCATGGCCACGATCTGGCACACCAGCGCGGCCTTCATGTCCATGATCCCGTGACCGTAGATCGCGCCGTCGATGAGCTCCCCGGAGAACGGCGAGGTCTTCTCCCACCCGATGGACACGGGCTTGGTGTCCATGTGGCCGGTGAACACGATCCGCTTGCCCGTCCCGAAGGCGAGCTCCCCGACCGCGTTCGGACGCTCACCCACGACGTCCTGCAGGCCCACGCCCTCGAACCCGGAGTTCTTCATGTAGTCCGCGAGGAAGCTCGCGAGGGGTCCCTCGTCCCCGAGCACGCTCGGGATCCGGCACACCTCCTGAACGAGCTCGTTCAGGCGCTGGTAGTCGATCGCCTCGACAGCCTTCTGGGCCGCGGCATCGATCAGGTCGGTCATGGATGGGTCCCTTCTTCTACCCGGGGCGAGGTGTACATATCTCGCGCTTGAGATCTGATATTCAATGTAGCGGTAGGCGCGGCAGCGCGCCAGCCCCCGGGCGGGACAACTCCGGACGCGCGGCGAGAAGCGCGCGGGACCGGCGAGGTACGACAGCTCAGCCCGAGGCCGCGCCACCCCGGGCCGAGCGGGCGGAGCGTCCCGCGCGGGACCGGGACGACCACACCCGCCGGCACCCGAGCCCGCAGCCGGCCGCCGTGAGCACCGCGATGCCCGGCCCCAGCCAGGTCGCCGGGGCCGCCTCCTGGAGGAGCACGAAGCCGCCGACCAGCAGGACGAACCACCCGAAGCAGCGGCGCAGCCGGTCCTCGGACAGGCGGCCCGCGAGCCGGCTGCCGAGGATGCTGCCGGCCACGGCCGCCGCGGCGACGCCGGCGGCGAGGCCCCAAGGGACCGACACATGACTGGCATAGCCGGCGAAGCCCGCGAGCGACTTCATGACGATCACGACCAGGGACGTGCCGACAGCGGCCGACATCGCGATGCCGCCGCGCAGGACGAGGGCGGGTACGACGAGGAAGCCGCCTCCGGCACCGACCAGGCCCGTCACCGCCCCCACCACGACGCCGTCGACGAGTGCTCCCAGCACCTGGGGCTCGTCGGCCGCCTCGATCTGCCGGGTGTCGCGCAGCATCGCCAGGGCAGTGGCCAGCATCATCAGCGCGAAGCCGACGAGCAGCAGGTGACCGGGCACCCGCGAGCCGAGGACGCCGCCCCCCAGGGCGCCCACGGTCCCACCCGCCCCGAACAGCAGCCCGGTGCGCCAGCGGATCCTCCCGGCTCGCGCGTGCGCCAGCGCCCCCACCCCCGACGTGACGCCGACGACCAGCAGCGAGGTGGCGATCGCCTGCTTCGGCTCCAGACCCGCGACATAGACCAGCAGCGGGACCGTCAGGATCGACCCGCCGCCTCCCAGGGCACCGAGGGCCACCCCCACCATGAGCGCCAGCGCGAGGACGACGGCGAGCGTCACCCGCTCGCGACCGTGACGGGAAGGCCGACCGCGCCGGCCGTGGCGAAGTGGTCGTCGACCGCGACCACGCGGCGCCCGGGCGCGAGCAGGAAGGACGCCGCGATCGACGCCCGGTAGCCGCTCTGGCAGTGCACCCAGACCTCGTCGTCGGCGACCTCGGCGAGCCGGGCCCTGAGCTCATGGAGGGGGATGTTGCGTGCGCCGACGACATGTCCGGCGGCGAACTCCTCCGCCCGACGTACGTCGAGCACCGGCACCTCGCGGGCCGACGCCTCGGCGGCGAGCGCTGCGAAGTCGGCCTGCTCGAAGCGCACCAGGTCGCGATCGCTCCACCGGCGCACCTCACCGGTGGCGGCGCCCGCGGGACGATCGAGGCCGATGCGGACCAGCTCACGCTGGGCGTGAGCGAGGTCGTCGGGCGTGGCCGCGAGCAGGGTGAGGGGGACGTTCCAGTCGATCAGCCAGCCCAGGTTGGTCGCGAACGCACCGTCGGTGCCGACGTTGTAGCTGCCCGGGACGTGCCCGTCGGCGAACTGCGAGCGATGCCTCACGTCGACGACCCACTCCCCCGCGTCGATCCGGCGGCGGATCTCCGCGGCGCCCATCGGCCGGGGCGGACTGAGGTCGGCGGCCGCGGGACCCGCACTGTTGAGCGGCGCGATGTGCGCGTAGTAGTCGGGCCAGGGGCCCAGACCGGCCAGGAGGTCGCGGACGTAGCCGTCCTCGTCCTGCGTGAGGACGGCATTGCCCCGCCGCTCCGCACCTATCGTCGATCGGGAGGCGCGTGACTGTGACGCCGCGCAGAACGATCCGAACCCGTGCGTCGGGTACAGCGCGGCGTCGTCCGGGAGCACAGCGCCGAGCCGTCGGGCCGAGGCGTGCTGGAGGCGCGCGAGGCGGTCGGTGTGCTCGGCGCCGAGGAGGTCGGGCCGTCCGGTCGAGCCGTAGAGCAGGGAGCCACCCGAGAAGACCGCGACGCCGGGCGTCCCATCCCCGTCGCGCAGGACGTAGGAGAGGTGGTGGAAGGTGTGCCCGGGAGTGGCGAGCGCCTCGACCCGGATCCGGTCGCCCACGGCGAGCACCTCGCCGTCCTCGACCGGATGGCGATCGAAGGAGACGTCCTCCCGCGCGCTGACGACGTAGTCGGCACCGGTCGCCCGCGCGAGGGCCAGTCCGCCGGTGACGTAGTCGTTGTGGACGTGGGTCTCCATGACGTGGGTCAACCTGAGGCCCTCACGCTCGAGCACCTCGAGCACCCGGTCGATGTCACGCTGCGGGTCGACGACGAACGCCACCGAGCCGTCGTGGACGAGGTAGCTGCGGTCGCCGAGGCTCGGGGTGTCGATCGGTACGACGCACAGGGCGTCGCCCTGGCCGCTCACGAGCCGGCCGCCTCGTCGATGCAGGCGCGCACCCGCTCGGCGAGCATGGGCAGCGTGGCCGGACGGACGCCGACGGCGTCCTCGATCGCGCTCGCGACGGTGGCGGCGCACGGGCCGATCGGGGGCTCGCCGATCCCTCGCGCGTGGAACGGTCCCACGCCCTCGCCGGACTCGAGCACGACCACCTCGATCTCCGGGCAGTCCGCCGCGGTCGGCATGGCGTACTGGTAGAACGCCCCGGTCAGGTTGACGCCCTCGTCGTAGACGATGCGCTCGGACAGGGCGTAGCCGAGCCCCTGCACGACCGCTCCCTCGATCTGGCCGCGCACGCTGGCCGGGTTGATGGCGCGACCCACGTCGTGGGCCGCGACATAGCGCAGCGGACGCACCGCACCGGTGCGGGTGTCCACCTCGACGTAGGCGGCGTGCGCACCGAAGGTGAAGTCGGGGACGATCCGCTCCGCGTCGACCCGCTGGGCGACCGGCGGTGCCGTCGGCGCGAAGTAGGTCTCCATCGCGTTGATCGCGACGCCCTGGGCCAGGCACATCATCACGACCTCGGCGAGGGGGACCACACCGTCCGGCGTGATCACCCCACCCTCCGCGAGGGTCAGCGCGGACTCGGGGTGACCGGCTCCCCGGGCGACGCCCTCGACCAGCTGGGCGCGCAGCGCTCGGGCCGCCGCCAGGACGGCATTGCCGGACATGTACAGCTGCCGGGTGGCGGTGGTCCGTCCGGCGAGGGGGGTGCGGGCGGAGTCGCCGAAGTGCACCGTCACCTTCTCCATCGGGACGTGGAGGACCTCCGCTGCGATCTGCGCGAGCGAGGACACCTGGCCGCCACCGACGTCGGGGACGCCGCAGCGCACCACCACGTCGCCGTTGCGCTCGCAACCGACCCAGGCCGACGCCGAGTCGTTCATCCAGGCCACCCGACCGTAGGGCTGCACGTTGCAGGCCAGGCCCAGACCCACGCGGTGGTCGGGCGACGACGGCTCGGGACGGGGCCCGATCCGCTCGAGCACCGCGTCGATGCACTGCGGCAGCCACACCGCCGTCTCGATCCGCTGCCCGGCCGGGATCCGATCTCCGGCGGCCAGCGCGTTGCGCTTGCGGACTGCCACGCGGTCCAGCCCACTGGCATCGGCGACCTTGTCGATCTGGGCCTCGTAGCCCAGCACGGGCTGCATGCCGCCGAAACCGCGGAAGGCCGAACCCGGGGTGTTGTTGGTGTACGCGGCGCGCGAGCGGACCCGGACGTTGTCGCACCGGTACGGTCCGGCGGCGTTCAGCGTGATGTAGAGGAGCACGAACCCGCTCAACAGCGGATACGCCCCGGCGTCGGAGACCACCTCGATGTCGTGCGCCAGCAGTCGGCCGTCCGCCGTCGCGGCGGTCCGGTAGGACATCCGGACCGGGTGCCGCTTGGCGCGGGCCGTGAGCGACTCCTGGCGCGTCCAGGTCATCTTGACCGGTCGGCCGGTGCGCTGCACGGCGAGCGCGATGTACGGCTCGACCGTCATGTCCTCCTTGCCGCCGAAGCCGCCCCCCAGGTACGGCGCCTGCACCCTCACCTTGGAGTCCGAGAGGCCCACCACATGGGCGATCCGGCGGTAGTGCTCGATCTCCTGGGTCGAGACGCGGATGTTGATCACGCCCTCGTCGTCGAGCCAGCCGACCCCCGTCTCCGGCTCGAGATAGGCGTGGTCGACGACCTGCGCCTCGTAGCGTCCCTCGACCACGACGTCGGCGGCGACGAACGCGGCATCGACGTCGCCCCGGTCGATCTCCCACTGACTGAGCAGGTTGCCGCCCTCGTGCACCTCCGGCCCGTCCGGTTCGAGAGCTCGCTCGGGGTCGGAGACCACCGGGAGCAGGTCGTACTCCACCTCGACCGCCGCTTCGCCCGCCACCAGTGAGCGCGGGTCCACAGCGACCACGAGCGCGACCGGCTCCCCGTGGTAGCGGACCCGGTCGGTGGCCAGCACCCAGGACGGGGGCAGGGGGCGGCCCTTGATGCCGGCGGTGTTGGTGGGGATCTCGTTGTTCGGCACGTCCTCGCCGAAGAGGACGGCGACGACCCCGGGGACCGCCAGGGCGGCCGTCGCGTCCTTGGCGACGATCCGGGCCGAGGGGACGGGTGAACGGACCACCCGGGCATGGAGCTGGCCCGCGACGTCGAAGTCGCCGGCGTAGCGGGTGCGTCCGAGCAGCTTCTCCCGCGCGTCGTTGCGGAGGACCGAGGTGTTGACCACCCGGGTCGGGCGCCGGACCTGGTCGCGGACGGCGTCGGTCATCGGGTCGCCCCCTCGCTGGCCGCGCGGACCACGGCATCGACGATGGCCTGATAGCCCGTGCAGCGACACAGGTTGCCGTGCAGGTGCTCGCGCACGGACGCGGGGGTGACGTCCTCGCCCGAGCGCAGCAGCTCGACCGCCGACATCAGCATGCCCTGGGTGCAGAAGCCGCACTGCGCGGCCCCGTGCTCCCAGAAGCTGGCCTGCAGCGGACTCAGCTCGTCGCCCTCGGACAGCGACACACTGGTCTCCACCTCGCCGCCCGCGGCCTGGACCGCGAGGGTCGTGCAGCCGGTCGTCGCACGGCCGTCGACGAGGACGGTGCACGTGCCGCAGGTCCCCTCGTTGCAGCCCTCCTTGACCTCGTAGGCGTGGGCCTGCTCGCGCAGCCAGCGCAGCAGCGTGGTGTCCGCCGGCGCATGCCCGGTGACCTCCGCGCCGTTCAGGACGATCGTGGTCTCCACGCTTCCCATCGCCTCGGTCACGACTGCTCCTTCCTCACCTCGGCGCAGGCGTCGCGCAGGGCCCGCTCCACCATCACCTCGATCAGCCGGCCGCGGTCCGCGCCGGCGCAGTAGGGGTCGTCGGCCACGGTCAGCTCGCGGGCCAGCCCCGCGACCGAGCGCACGGCCGACGCAACGCTCTGCCCGACGAGGCTCCGCTCCAGCCCGCTCAGGCGCGTCGGCCGGTCGGCGGCTCCCGTGACGGCGATCGCCACCTCAGCGATCCGGTCGCCCTCCAGTCGGACCCCCGCGGCGGCGGAGGCCAGCGCGAAGTCACCGGCGCGCCGGGAGTACTCCCGGAAGCCCCAGCCGTGCTGGGGCCGCAACGGCACCCGGATCGCGGTCACCAGCTCCCCCGGGGCCAGGTCGGTCTGGTAGTAGCCGAGCGAGAAGGGGCCCGCCGGCCGCAGCTCGGCGCCGGTCGCGCTCTCGACCCGGTAGTCCGCCTCGAGCACGTGACAGCTCATCGGGAGCTCGGCAGCCGCGTCTCCGTGGGCGACCGAGCCGCCGATGGTGCCGCGGTTGCGGATCCGCTGACTCCCGATCTGCCGGGCGGCGCGGGCCAGCAGGGGAGCATGATCGGCGACCAGCGGATCGCTGGTGAGCTCGGCGTGGGTCACCGCGGCGCCGATGACGAGATGCTCGCCCTCGATCGCGAGGGTGCGCAGCGCCGGGATGGTCGAGACGTCGACGAGGAACGCCGGCGCGGCGAGACCGAGGTTCATCATGGGCACGAGGCTCTGGCCCCCCGAGATCGGGCGCGCGTCCTCGCCGCCCTCCGCGAGCAGCACGAGCGCCTCGGGAACGCTGCGCGCGCGCTCGTAGGCCATCGTGGTGAGGACGTCGGACATCAGCTGCCCCCGTCCGCGCGCCGACGTCGACCGAGCAGCACGCAGAGCGCCACGACCGCCGCCAGGGCCGCGGCCCCGCCGGCGAGCGCCCGGGGCGGCATCAGCGACGAGTCGAGCAGGTCGATCGGCTCGACGGGTGCCGGCGCGGCCGCGTCGGCATCGGTCGCGTCGGTCCCCGCGGGCAGGTCGATCCTCGTCGCGAGACAGTCCGCGAACTGGCCCATCAGCTTGGCGCTGACGTCCTTGATCGGTCCCTGGCCGAGCTGGGCGACCCGGCCGGTGAGCGCCAGCTCGGTCGTCAGGTTCACCTCCGACCCGCCGGGGACCTCGATCAGCGAGGCCTTGATCGTCGCCTTCACCGCGCCGCCACCGCGGCCGTCGCGACCGCCGGCACGGATCGTCGCGATCCGGTTGACGTCGTCCTTCACCACGAAGGCCGCCTCGCCGGCGTAGGTCATGCTCATCGGCCCGATGCGGAGCGCGACGCGACCGCAGAGCACATCCTCGGCGACGGAGTCGACCATGGCGCCGGGGAGACAGGGTGCGACCCGGGCGAGGTCGGTGAGGAATGCCCAGGCCCGGTCCGGGGTGGCTGGGACGGTGAACCTGTTGTCGATGCGCACGCGTGCTCCTAGTCCTGGTCGCGGGTCACGGCGATCGCCTGGACCTCCAGGCGCCATGCCGGGTCGAGGAGGCCGGAGACCTCGACCACCGTGCTGGTCGGCCGGTGGTCCCCGAAGAACCGACCGCGCACCGACGACACCGTGGGACCGTCGGCGATCTCGCAGAGGAAGGTCGTGAGGGACACGACATCGGCCATCGTGAGGCCGACATCCGCCAGGCAGGCCGCCAGGTTCGTGAACACCTGCTCCGCCTGATCGGCCACCTCCGTGCTGTGCCGGCCGTCGCCGTCGACAGGCACCTGGCCGGAGACGAAGCACAGTCCGGCGGCGGTGATCGTCTGGGTGTAGGCGCCGAGCGGCGCCGGGCCGCGGGTCGCGCTCATGCGTGCTCCTCCACCGGGTTCTCCTCGTGGCGCGACCACTCCGACCACGAGCCGTCGTACAGCGACAGGTCAGCGAATCCGGCCGCCCGCAGCGCGACGAGCACGGCGGCCGCGGAGACCCCGCCGCCGCAGTAGAGGAGCGTCGGTCCGTCGCTTTCGATTCCGGCGGCGGCAGCCAGCGCGACCACCTCCTCGCCCCGCTTGAAGCGCCCTTCGCCGCCGACCAGTGCCGGTGCCGGCAGCCGCGTGGCACCCGGGATCCGTCCGGCCGAGGTCGAGAAGGTCTCCTCCATCCGGCAGTCGACCAGGCGTACGTCGCCGCGGTCCACGAGCGCGCGGACCTCGGCCATCGTCCGGCGCAGTCCGCACCCCGGTCGCACGGTGAAGACGGCCGGCTCCAGGGCGGAGGCCTCACCGGTCACCACCCGACCGGACCGCTCCCACGCGGGCAGGCCGCCGTCCAGGACAGCGACCCGCTCGTGGCCGTGGTGCAGCAGCGCCCAGGCCAGGCGCGAGGCGGTGAAGAGCTCGTTGTCGTCGTAGGCGACGACGAGCGTGTCGTCGCCGATGCCGAGCCGCGACATCGCCGCGGCGAACTCCTCCGCCTCGGGCAGCATCCCCTCGACGCCGTCGACGGTCGTGCCCCAGTCGTCGAGCCAGTCCGCGTGGACCGCGCCCGGGATGTGCCCGGCGGCCCACAGGTCCCGGCCACGGGGGCCGTCGGCGAGGGACGCGCGGGTGTCGACGACCCGGATGTCGCAGGTGCCGGGTCGGTCGAGCAGCGCCGCCAGCGCACTCGGATCGAGATAGAGGTCCACGTCATGCTCCCAGGTAGCTCGCTCGGACGTCGGTCAGTCGGGCAGGGTGCCGATCCGGCCGAGGTCGAAGGCCTCGGTCATGTGCAGGGGCAGCACGTTGTCGCCGCCCAGCTCCTTGAGACGCACCATCTGGTCGTAGGCCTGGAAGAGGTCGGTGTGACCTCCGGGCGGGATGACCTGGAAGTGCTCGGCCTCCTCCTCGGAGGGGTAGAAGTTCTCCTTGAGCACGCACATGCCGGCGATGACATAGGTGCCCTCCGAGGTCTTGACCACCGCCGACTGACCGCCGTGGGTGTGGCCCGGCGTGAGCAGGAGGTCGAAGCCGTCGGCGATCTGGTGGTCGCCGTCGAGCTGGGTCAGGCCCATGTCCTCGATGCGCTGGTAGTGCTCGGCCGGGGCGAAGGAGGTCGCGAACATCTCGTGCGACGGCGTGCGCTGCCACTCCTCGCGCTGGACCAGGATCTCGCTGTCGCCGAAGGGCTCCATCGTCATGCAGTGGTCCCAGTCGAGATGGGTCAGGATGGTGACGTCGATGTCGGAGGGCTTCATCCCCCGCTCACGCAGGTGGGACTCGATGGGCTTGACGTCGACGACGTCGGCGAAGACCTGGCCGACGTGCACCAGCTCGCGGTCCACCGGGCGGATGTGCTGGTTGTAGTCGTCGGCACTGCACCCGACATCGACCAGGGCGGCGAATCCCTGGCCCCGCACCAGCCACGCGACATAGGGGATGTCGATGGGCACGCCGGCGTTGTGCATGTACGTGAACCGGCTCTTCTCGCGGTGCGGGCCGTAGGCCACGACCAGCGGCTCGATGGTGAACATGGGCGATCCTCCTCCAGCGCCGACCCCGGCGCCTCCTGGGTCTGTGCCGACCCGACTCGAGTCGGGCGTAACTGAACGTCTGAACAGCAGATGCTGGCGTCCATCGAAGGACACCTTCTCGCTGTGGAACGGGACACTAACTCACGGTCAGACGTCTGGGAAGTACTAACTGAACACATAAATAGTTAGTTGGAGGGGTGCGCACCGCTCGCCCGGTGCCGTACTGTTCCGGTGACAGGACCGAGACTCTGGGGGCGGAGGCCGATGGACGAGCAGGTGGACACGGCGCCGGCCGGGCGGCGCGCGGGCCGGACCCGCGACGCGGACCGGTCGCGGGCCGCGATCCTCGACGCCGCCGAGCAGCTCTTCGCCGATCTCGGCTTCCAGGGCGCCTCGCTGGCCGCGATCGCGGACCGCGCCACCGTCTCGGTCGGACTGCCCGCCTACTTCTTCGGCTCCAAGGAAGCACTGCACGACGCCGTGCTGCACCGGGTGTTCGACCGGCGCAACGCGGCGCTCGACGAGGTGGCGACCCGGGCGGAGCAGGTCCTGGACGACGATCCCGAGGCGGGCGAGGAGGCATTGCGCCTGCTCATCCGCGGCTACGTCGACTTCCTGCTGTCCAACCCCACCTTCGTCTGGCTGCTGACCCGCGACGCCCTGGAGCACGCGGGACGGCGCGAGGAGCTGCCCCGCCACGACCAGCGCTTCGCGGACCGGATGGTCGCGGTGATGACCCGAGCGGGGGTCGCCGAGGCGGCCCTCGCCCCCGAGCAGCTCTTCCTGAGCCTGATCGGCATGTGCTACTTCCCCCTCGAGCACGACGCCACGATCGTCGCGGGCATGGGCCAGCGCGGCTGGACCCGGGCGTTCCAGGACCGGCGCGTGGACCACATCGTGCGGCTGCTCCTGCACCAGATCCCGTAGCAACGAGGACCGACCGGCTCGGTCCCCTCCCAGGAGGTCCCGATGGACGACAGGCGCTGGACCACCCTCTACACCGACGCGGTCGGCCGGGCGGAGCCCACGTCCGCACCGTCGCTGACCGAGGCCTGGCGCGCCCGGGTCGCGCGTCACCCGGACGCGCCCGCGATCGCCTACTTCGACACCGTCCTGACCGCACGCGAGGTCGACGAGCTCTCCGACGCCCTGGCCGCGGGCTTCCACTCCCTCGGCACCCGCCGGGGCGACCGGGTCGGCATCTACCTGCAGAACATCCCACAGTTCGCGCTGTGCCTCCTCGCCCTCTGGAAGCTCGGCGCGACCGGCCTGGTACTGAACCCGATGTATCGCGGCCAGGAGCTGCGCCACCTGGTCGACGACGCGGACGCCATCGGCATCGTGTGCGCCGACGCCGACGTACCCGACGCGGCGGCGACCCTGACCGGCAGCTCGGTGGAGTGGATGGTCAGCACCAGTCCCCTCGCCTTCCAGTCCCGCCACGACCCCCGCGTTTTCCCCGACGGCGGCCGGCGGCTCACCGCGGCCGAGTACGACCTCGAGGAGCTGATCGCCGAGTTCCGCGGGATCGGACCGCGGGCAGCGACGCAGAGCGGCGAGGACGTCGCCCTGTTGACCTACACGTCCGGGACCACCGGCCCGCCGAAGGGCGCCATGAACACCCACGCCAACCTGCTGGCGGTCACCGGGACCTACGCCACCTGGATCGAGCTGCGGCCCGGCGACGCGGTCTATGCCATGGCCCCGCTCTTCCACATCACCGGAGCGGTCATCAACGCGACGATCGCGCTGCTGCACGATGCTCTGCTGGTGATGACCAACCGCTTCGACCCCGCGGTCGCGATCGACGCCTTCAGGGAGCACCGGGTGACCTTCACGATCGGCTCGATCACGGCGTTCAACGCCATCGCCCAGCTCCCCCACGCCTCCCGCGAGCACTTCGCCTCGCTGCGGTCGGTCTACAGCGGCGGAGCACCGATCCCGCCCTCGACCATCGAGCGCTTCCGTGAGCGCTTCGGCGTCTACATCCACAACATCTACGGGATGACGGAGACCTCCTCCGGGGTGATCGCGGTGCCCCTCGGCGCCCAGGCGCCCGTCGACGAGGCCAGCGGCACCCTGTCGGTGGGGGTCCCGCTCCCGGGCCTCGACGCCCGCGTGGTGGACTCCTCCGGACGCGTCCTGCCCGCCGGCGAGCAGGGGGAGCTGGTGCTCCGCGGGCCCCAGATCGTCCCTGGCTACTGGCGCAGGCCCGAGGAGACGGCAGCCGCCATCCCCGAGGGCTGGCTGCACACCGGGGACGGGGCGATCATCGACGCCGAGGGCTGGGTGTACCTCGTCGATCGGCTCAAGGACCAGATCAACACCTCGGGCTACAAGGTCTGGCCACGCGAGGTGGAGGACACCCTCTACGCGCACCCCGCGGTGCACGAGGTCGCCGTGGTCGGCGTCCCGGACGACTATCGCGGGGAGGTGGTGGTGGCCCACGTGTCGCTGAAGGCCGGAGCCCTGGCCGCTCCCGAGGAGCTGATCGCGTTCGCCCGCGACCGGCTCGCGGCGTACAAGTGTCCCCGGGTCGTGCAGGTCGTCGCCGACCTCCCGAAGACGCAGACCGGCAAGATCCGGCGCAACGTGCTGCGCGAGCAGGAGGCGGCCCGCGTCGACCCCCGCACCACCAGGTCCTAGGGGCGCGCGGACGGCGACGCCTCGACGAACTCGACCAGGACGCCGCCGAAGGAGCGCGGATGCGCGAAGGCGATCAGATGACCGCCGCCGCCCGGCCGCGGGTGCCGATCGATCAGCTCGACGCCGTTGTCGCTGAGATGACGGAGGACTCCCGCGAGGTCGTCGACCTCGAACGCGACGTGGTGCAGTCCGGGACCGCGGCGGGAGAGCGAGCTGCGCACGACCCCCTCGCCCGTCGCCTCCAGAGCCTGCAGATGGCACTCGCCCACGGGGAGCATCCGCTCGACGAAGCCGGCCGCGGACTCCTCGCTGTCGACGTCGAGGCCGAACAGCTCCTGCAGCCGCCCCACCAGCGCGGCGCCCTCCTCCTCGGCGAACGCGACATGGTGGATCCGCCGCAGCCCGGGCAGCGCCGGCGTCTCAGCCATGACGGAGGAGGACGTGCTTGACGAAGGTGTACTCCTCCAGCGCATAGCTCGACAGGTCCTTGCCGTAGCCCGACTGCTTGCAGCCGCCGAAGGGCATCTCC
The DNA here is from genome assembly GCA_029961745.1 of Nocardioides sp. L-11A. Taxonomy (NCBI): domain Bacteria; kingdom Bacillati; phylum Actinomycetota; class Actinomycetes; order Propionibacteriales; family Nocardioidaceae; genus Nocardioides; species Nocardioides sp. L-11A. The sequence goes on along the minus strand of CP124680.1, from coordinate 758,772 downwards.
GGGGTCACCGGGAAGTGGTCGTTGACCCAGACCGTCCCGAACCTCAGGGCCTTCGTCATCCGCATCGCCCGACCCACGTCCTGGGTCCAGACCGACGCGACCAGGCCGTACGGCGTCGCGTTGGCCGCGCGGACCGCCTCCTCCTCGTCGGCCACCCGCTGGATCGTCACGACCGGCCCGAAGATCTCCTGCTGGATCAGGTCGTCGGCGTCGGTCGCACCCGCGACGACCGTCGGCTCGTAGTAGAAGCCCGGCCGCTCGGGCGCGGCGCCGCCCGTGAGCACCTCGACCCCGCGCCCCCGCCCGTCGACCAGGCCCGCGACCCGGGCGCGCTGGGAACCGCTGATGAGGGGGCCGAGGGTCGTCGCCGGGTCCGACGGGTCGCCGATGACCAGGCTCCGCGCACCGCGGACGACCTCCGCGACCAGCTCGTCGTAGCGCGCCGGGGTCACCAGGACCCGGGTCGCGGCGGTGCAGTCCTGCCCGGCGTTCCAGAAGCCGCCGCCCACGACCGCGGCGGCGGCCGCCGCGACGTCGGCGTCGTCGAAGACCACCACCGGCGCCTTGCCGCCCAGCTCGAGGTGCACCCGCTTCAGGGTGTTCGCCGCCGCTCGGGCGATCGCCCGGCCGGTCCCGACCGAGCCGGTCAGCGCGACCATCGCCACATCCGGATGCTCCACGATGGCGGCGCCGACGTCGTTGCCGCCGGCGACCACGTTCAGCACGCCCGGGGGGAGGACCTCGGCGGCCACCGCGGCGAGGCGCAGCGTCGAGACCGGGGTCAGTGGAGCCGGCTTGAGCACGATGGTGTTCCCGGCCGCCAGCGCCGGACCGATCTTCCACAGTGCCATCATCAGGGGGTAGTTCCACGGGGCGATCTGCCCGACCACGCCGACCGGCTCGCGCCGTACCAGTGAGGTCGCGCCCGGCAGGTACTCCCCCGCACTCCTGCCCTCCAGCACGCGCGCCGCGCCCGCGAAGTAGCGCAGGCTGTCGAGCCCGCCGTCGACCTCGTCGCCCACGGTGCCGATCGGCTTCCCCGCGTTCCGGGAGTCGTCCGCCACGAACGCGTCGCGATGCTCGGCGATGGCGTCGGCCAGTGCGAGCAGCAGTCCGGACCGATGGGCGGGCGTCGTCTCTCCCCAGGTGCGGGCCGCCCTGGTCGCGGCGGCGACGGCGCGATCGACGTCCTCGCGCCCCGAGTCGGGCGCGGTGGTGAAGGCCTCCCCCGTGGAGGGGTCCACGACAGGGATCCGTGCTCCGGAGGCGGCCTCGACCTGCTGCCCGTCGACCAGGTTGGCGAACGGGGTGGGTGCGACACTCATCGGGCGGCTCCGGATCCGATCGGCCCGAGCAGCTGCTCGAGATAGGGGTTGGTGAAGGTGCCGCCGGGATCGAAGGCGGCCCGGACGGTGCGGAAGGCGTCCCACTCCGGATAGAGGCGGGACAGGTCGGCGGCGTCGTATGGATGCCACTTGCCCCAGTGCGGCCGTCCGCGGAACTGCGCGAACACGCGGGCGCAGTCGGCGAAGACCTCGGCGTTGTCCTCGCCCATCACCCCGGACACCGAGATCGCGCACGACGCCCGCCCGGCGAACGGGCTGAGGTGGGCGTCGTCCGCGGCGACGAACCGCACCTCCAGGGGCAGCGGATGCTCGGGGTGGCGGGAGCGGAGCATCGCACGCAGCTCACCGAGGGCGTCGATGGCCTGGTCGACGGGGACCATGAACTCGAGCTCGTGGAAGGTCGGCTCGCAGGGATCGGCGAAGACCCGGTACGCGCGGTCGATCCGGCGCGGCGTCTCCTGCGCGACGGCGTCGGCCGGCAGCTGGTCCATCGTCCTGATCAGGACCGTGTCGTCGCCCAGGGGCGGGTCGAAGGTGAACCAGGCCGAGGCCGCCGCCGGACTCGGGAACCAGTAGCAGAGGAAGTGGCGGTGCCGCGCCAGCCGCTCGCGCCACGAGTCCACCAGCTCCGCGAAGGTGCAGGGCACGAGCTCGGCGGCCAGGCAGTAGGCATCGGCGACCTGGAGGGTCAGCTCGGTGATGACGCCGAGGGCGCCCAGCGAGGTCCGGACGGCGCGCAGCCACTCCGGCGTCGACGCGTCGACCGACACCACACTGCCGTCGCCCCGTACCACGCGAGCCCCGACGACGGCACTCGACAGGGATCCCAGGTGCCGGCCCGTGCCGTGCGTGCCGGTCGCGACCGCGCCCGCGATCTGCTGCCCGTCGATGTCGCCCTGGTTGACCAGGCCGAGGCCGTGCTCCCACAGCAACGGGCCCAGGTCGTGGATGCGGGTGCCGGCTCGCACCCGCACCTGCCGGGACTCCCGGTCGACGCCGACCAGCCCGGACAGGTCGCGCAGGTCGACGACCTGGCCGTCGGTGGGCACCAGCGCGACATTGGAGTGGCCGGAGCCGGCCGCCCGCACGACCCGTCCGTCCCGGACCGCCCGCTCCACGGCGGCGACCACCTCGTCCTCGGCGCGTGGGCGCACCACCTCGGCCGGTGTGCAGGTCTGGTTGCCGTACCAGTTGGACCATCGCATGGCCGGGCTCCTGTCGTCGTACGTCGTGGGGTGGGAGGGGTGCCCCGGGCTCAGTCGGTCGCCACCGCGAGGTCCGGCCACTGCCGGCAGTCGTAGGCCATGTCCCAGAACGCGACCTCCAGGCGGCTGGCGGTGGCGAACGCCTCCCGCAGCGACTCCCGGCGGCGCGGATCGGCCCGGTCGGCGAGCTCGTCGAGGTTCGCCTGCATCCGGTCCAGCCGGGCGCCGTAGAAGTCGCCGACGAAGAAGTCCATCCAGGCGGTGTAGAGCGAGTCGGGTGCGATCCGGTCGACGAGCTCCAGGGCGATCTCCCGATAGCTCACCGCGCACGGGAGGATCACCGTCATCACGTCGAGGGCGTCGCCGCGGTAGGCGGTCGAGGTGAGGAACGAGGTGTAGGCCAGCGTCGTCGGCGCCATCCCCCGCGACCCGCCGCGGTCCGCGGCGCCGAGGTCGACCACACGCTGGAGCAGCTCCCGGTTCCGGGGCAGCTCGTTGTCCACGATGTTGTCCATCGAGTCGCGCAGCCAGGCGACCTCGTCGACCGAGCGAGCCCGCGCGGCGCCCAGGGCCATGCACTTGGCGTACTCGGTCAGGTACATGGTGTCCTGCTCGAGGTAGAACCGGAAGCGCTCCAGGCTCAGCGTGCCGGCGGCCATGTCACCCAGGAACGGATGCCCGTGCAGCGAGCTCCAGATCTCCGGGCACGATGCCCGCAGCCATCGGGCGGTCGACGTCGTCATCCTCGCTCCCCCTCTCCCCCGGCCGGCCCGGTCGGCCGCGCCGTCCAGCGCCGCATCTCAGCCGACCAGCCGCATGATGCGCGCGAAGTTGTCGCCCAGGATCCCGTCGAGCTTCGCCTGCGGGATCTCCGGCATGTCCAGGCGGCGGGCGATCTCGTTGACGCCCAGCACCTTGTCCCGCAGCAGCACCGGGTCATAGGTGAAGCCGGGATGATCCGATCCGAAGACGACCTTCTCCAGCGGGACGAACATCTGCTCCAGGTGCAGCAGCCACCGGTACAGCTCCTCCGAGGTCACGGTGGAGACGTGATAGCTGAGCTCGGCGAAGAAGTTCGGGTGCTTCGTGCACATGAACATCGCCTCCTCGACCCATGGCGTCCCGCAGTGAGCGATCAGGAGACGCACGCCGGGGAAGTGACGGCCGACGTCGTCGAGCAGTGCCGGACGGGCGAAGTCCATCCGCGCGTCGACGCGCGTGGAGCCCGCCTGGTGCACCAGCACCGGGATGTCGAGCTCGGCCGCCTTCTCGAAGATCGGGAAGGAGAGGATCGGGTCGGCCGGTGACCAGTGCTGGTACATCGGGTACAGCTTCAGGCCCTGGAGGCCGAGCTCGAGGACGGACCTCTCGAGCTCGGCGACGGCCGCCTTGACACCCCGATGGTTGGGGTTGACCGAGCCGAAGCCGATGAACACGTCCGGGTGCTGGGCCTGCAGGTCGGCGATGTAGTCGTTGCACTTCTCCGGTGACGGCGGGCCGGCGACCGAGGTGACGCCGAGGTTGTCGACGGTGCCGATCAATCGGCCGTCGAGGTACTGCGGCGACATCGCCAGCAGCACGATCCGATCGAACCCGGGGTGCGCGGCGATCGACTCCTCGGGGCCGATCTCCAGGAAGCCGTCGTGCGCCAGCCCGCAGGCGCCGTACTCGGCCTCGGTCGGCATCCGGTGGCTGGGCAGCTGCCCGCGGGACCGGTAGATGCACAGGGCGCCCTCGCGTCCGTACCGCGCGGTGAACTCGGGATCGGCCGCCAGGCCGAGGATGTGGGTGTGGGCGTCGATGATCACGCGTCAGGTCCTTCGGATCAGGGCCGGGAATCAGATCATGTTTTGCATGTGAGATCTGAAATCGTAGCCGCTTCGCCGTCGCGCCACAACGGTTCCGCCCCGTCGATCCGTCGCCCCGGCCGCGCCTCCCCCGGGAACGGCGGGGCACGGGAGCCCGGTGCGGCGGGTCGCGGACCACGCGGGGGCCGCGGGACGGCCGGCGGCCGGCGGCCTCGGTCGGCCGACGGGAGGGATGCGCTCAGGAGGCGCTGACGAACGCCTTCAACCGGTCGTCCATGACGCTGGCGATGTGCGCCTGCATCGCGCGCTCGGCGCGACGCTCGTCGCGGTTGCGGATCGCGTCGAGGATCCGCTGGTGCTGCTCGACCGACTTCTCGAGCCGGCCGGGGATGTCGACGGTCAGCCGTCCGATGCGGCGCTGGTGTCCCTCGAGGTTCTCGACGAGCTCGTCGAGCCACTTGTTGCGGGAGTGCCGGTACATGAGCTGGTCGAAGGCGTCGAGGAGCTGGGCCACCCGCTCGACCCGGCCCTTGCCCAGGGCCTCGCGCGACAGCTCCACGTTGCGCTCGATCTCGGCGACGTCCTTCTCGGTCGCGTGCCGAGCCGCGGATCGCGCACACGCACCCTCGACGAGCTGGCGGACCTGGGAGATCTCCTCGAGGTCGGCGGCGGTGTAGCCGGCGACCACGGCACCGCGATACGGGATCAGCTCGACCAGGCGATCCTTCTCGAGTCGGACGAAGGCCTCGCGGACGGGGGTCTTGCTGACGCCGAGGCGCTGCGCGATCTCCACCTCGCGCAACGCGACGCCCACGTCGTAGGTGCCGTCGATGATGCCGTCACGCAGGTGGTGGTAGACGCGGTCCTTCAGCTGCATGTGCTCCAGTCGACCCTGGTCGTCCACGCCCATGTGACTCCCTCGAGTGATGTCGATGTGGTGGGGGCGAGACTACTGCACCCACCGCGGCGGGACCCGGCGCGCCGCCGGATCCCGCCGCGACATCAGGGCAGCGAGGGCCACTGCTCCCCGGCGTAGGCCGCGTCCCAGAACATCCACTCGTAGCGCGTCGCCGTCAGTGCGACCTCGGCCGCTCGCGCCCGCTCCTCGCCGCCGACGACCTGGGCCAACGCATCGACGTCGTCGAGGATCCGGTCGACCTCCTCGAGATAGCCGGAGCCCGCGTAGTTGTCGATCCAGCGCTGGTACGCCGGGTCCGAGGAGCCGCTCGCCACGAGGTGCACACCCACCTCGGCGTAGACCCACATGCACGGCAGCACGGCCGCCAGCCCGGTGAAGAAGGACCCCGTGTGCACGCGCGCGGTCACGAAGTCGACGTACGCCGCCGCGGTGGGACTCGGCACCACCCGCGCGAGGAGGTCGGGGGGCCCACCCAGCATCGCGACCAGCTCGGCATGCAGGGTCGACTCCGCGGCGACCGCGCCCGACGCGTGCTCGAGCAGCGAGCGGGTCAGTGCCATCGTCGGCGCGGTCGAGCTGAGGGCCGCCAGCGAGCGGGCGTACTCGTTGACGTAGTAGGTGTCCTGGGCGAGGAAGCGGAGGAACGCGTCGGGCGCCAGCTCCCCCGTCGTCAGGCCGGTGATGAACGGGTGCTCGAGGATCCGCAGATGGGTGGGCTCGATCGCGTCCCACAGCTCACCCGTCCAGCCCTGGCGTCGACGCTGGGCGAGCTGGACCGTCATTGCGCGTCACCGCCCTCCGGAAGGAAGTCGGTGTTGACCACGACGGCCGCGTCGACCTCCTTGTCCAGCTGCCCGTTCGCGAGCAGCCAGTCGGCCAGCGCCTGCCACTCGGCGACGTCCATCTGGCCGAAGCCGTCCGGGTTCTCCAGCAGCGGCGCGGTCAGGTCGACCATGTCGCGCAGGCTCTCCTCGCTGTAGCCCTTGGCGACCGGCTTGATCGCGTCGAGAGCCGCCGCGTGGTCCTCCTGCGCCCGGGCGGCACCCTTCGCGGCGCCGGCCAGGAACCGCTTGACGACGTCCTGATAGTCCTTGTCCTTCGCCAGCTTGGAGCGATTGGCGATGAGCACGAGCTCGTCGTAGGTCGGCACGCCGACGTCGCCGACGGCGTACGAGACCGGGTCGAGCCCGTTCTCCTTGAGCTCGACGCTCTCGATGTTGGGGTACGCACCGATGATCGCGCTGACCTGGCCGGAGATCATCGCCGGCGAGTAGCCCTGGTTGATCGCGACGAACTTGATGTCCTCGTCCTTGAAGCCGTTCTCCTTCAGCGCATAGGCCCACATGGCCTCCGACACCGGGTCGCCCGAGGAGCCGATCGGCTTGCCCTTGAGGTCCGCGATCTCCTGGACGTCGTCGGTGCGGTTGAGGATCAGCGAGTTGAGGGTGGTCGGGATCAGGGCCGCGACGGCCACGACGTCGAGCCCCTGGGCCTCGGCGTTGATCACCGCGTTGGCGTAGGAGATCGCCAGCGGCATCTGTCCCAGGCTGACCATCTTCAACGAGTCGGTGTTGTTGGACGGGGGCTGGAACTTGACGGTCAGGTCCTCGTCCTCGAAGGCGCCCATGTCCTGGGCGGTGTAGAGCGAGATGTGGTCGGGGTTGGGGAACCACTCCAACAGCACGCTCACCTTGCCGTCGGCACCCGAGCCGGCGCCGTCGTCGCCGCACGCCGTCATGATGCCGGCGGCGAGCAGCAGACTGGTCCCGAGAAGAGTCGCCCTCCGGCGGACGCTGAGATTCCTCATCGGCGATCTTCCTTTCTTGCCCAAGGGCACACGAGCCGCTCGACGATCGAGACGGCCACGAAGAGTGAGATGGACATGAAGGTGAGGATGAAGATCGCAACGAACACCATGTCCGTCTGCAGTTGCGAGGTCGCCTGGATCATCACGTAGCCCAGTCCGTCGAGGGATCCGGCGAACTCGCCGAAGACCGCACCCACGGAGGCGTAGGTCGCCGAGATCCTCAGCCCCGTGAAGAACGACGGGAGCGCCGCGGGGATCTCCACCCGGCGCAGGATCGCCCACCGGTTCGCGTCGAGGGTGCGCATCACCTTGATCAGCTCGGGGTCGACCGACGAGAGGCCGTGCATGGTGTTGACCACGATCGAGAAGAAGCAGATCAACGCCACCACGATCACCTTCGGCATCAGCGTGTAGCCGAAGATGATGGCCAGGACCGGCGCGATGACGACGATGGGCACGGCCTGCGAGCCGATGAGCAGCGGCATGAAGGCGGTCCGCAGCGTGGCGGACAGGTGCAGCGCCAGGGCGATGACGACACCTACGGCGATCGCGAAGGCGAAGCCGATCAGCACCTCCTGGAGGGTCACCCAGGTCGCGCTGGAGAAGGTGTCGGACCATCGCTCGCTGGCCGAGGCCCAGATGTCGCTCAGCGAGGGCAGGATGTACTTCGGGACTCCGAAGGAGTCGCTGGCCACCTGCCAGAGGATGCCCACCAGCAGGAGGATGCCGGTGGGCGGCAGGATCCGCTTCACTGCCGCATTCCGCCGCTGCTGACGCCGGCTCTGCCGCTTGCCGGGTGCCGGCACCTTGGTGCGGGACGACCGGACGGTCTCGGCGAGGGTCATTCCGCCACCTCCAGCAGCGACAGGAGCTCGTCGCGCAGTTCGGCGAAGGCCGGGTGACGGATCAGCTCACGCCGGTTCTCCGTCTGGGGAAGCTCCACCTGCACGGTCTGCACGATGCGGCCGGGTCGCGCACTCATCACGACGACGGTGTCGCCCAGGAGCAGCGCCTCCTCGACGTCATGGGTGACCAGCACCGTCGTGCGCGGCGCCTCGTCGAGCGTGCGGCGCAGCCATTGCTGGAGGTCCGCACGGGTGATGGAGTCGAGCGCGCCGAACGGCTCGTCGAACAGGAGCACGTCCTTGCCCGCCGCCATGGTCCGCAGGAACGACACCCGCTGACGCATGCCCCCCGAGAGCTGGTGCGGGAACCTCCGCTCGAAGCCGGACAGACCGAACCGGTCGATCAGCTCGAGCACCCGCTCGCGGGCCTCCTTCTTGGAGATCCCGTGGTTCTCCAGCGCGAGGGCCGCGTTGCCCGCCACATCGCGCCAGGGCAGGAGGAGGTCACGCTGCGGCATCCACGCGCACCGCGCGAGCCGCTCCTTCATCGTCGTCGCGCCCTCGACCCGGACCACGCCTTCAGTGGGGTCGAGCAGGCCGGAGATCATCGACAGGATCGTCGACTTCCCGCAGCCGCTGGGGCCGATGATCGACATACGACCGTGGCGAGGCAGGGAGAGGTCGGCACCGGAGACGGCGACGGTCTCCCCGAACCGTTTCACGACGTTCACGAGATCGATGCCGTCGCCCGAGCGGCTCTCTGCGGATGGGAGCTGGCTCCCGGTTTGTGAGCGCATATCACTCCAAGGTTCGGATGTGAGATCTGACATATGATGTCCACAGCAGCATAGAGGTGGACCTGCGGGTTGACTACCCCGAAATCCCGGGCGAACGGGGGCCGGCCGCCTCCATCGCCATGTCCCAGAACTCCCTCTCGAGCCTGGTCGCGTCGGCGAAGATGCGCGCCAGGCGCCGGACCTCGACCGGGGGCAGCGGCGCCACGTCGGCGTCGAGACGCTCTCGCATCCCGACCACCAGCGCGTCGTACTCCGGCGCGGCGAAGAAGCGGAACCACTCGGCGTACACGGGATGCTCGACCACGCCGGAGGCATGTCGCCGAGCGATCTCGCCGTAGCTCCACGCGCAGGGCAGGATCGCCGCGCCGATCGCCACGACGTCACAGCGCGCGGCGACGCCGAGCAGATAGGAGGTGTAGTTGCGCGTCGCGGCGGCCATCACGGCGGAGTCATCGGAGTCATCGGAGTCATCCGAGCCATCGGCGCGGCGGCCGCTTCCCTCCTCGCACAGCTCGCGAACCCGATGCAGCAGTCGCCGGTTCTGCGGGATCTCGACGTCGACGATATTGGCGAGGGCGTCGGCGTAGCGCCGCAGCTCGTCGTCGTCGCGCGCCTTCGCGACGGCCATCGCGATCGCGCGTGCGTAGTGCGGCAGATAGAGCAGGTTCTGGGTGACGTAGTGCCGGTAGACCTGCGGCGGGAGCGAGCCGTCCGCCATCCCTCGCACGAACGGGTGCTCCGGCAGCGTGTCCCACACCTGCACCACCTCGCGCCGGGCGGCCTCGCTGAAACCGACGTCGATCGCCTGTGCGGTCATCTCGTCACCTTTCGCATATCAGATATAAGATGACAGTAGCCGTGCCCCTCGGGGAGGTCAACGGTCTCGCGGAGAGGGTTGACGCACCGCCCAAAATCGCATCAGATATGCGATATGGGCACTCCGCGCACTCTCGTCCTGGGTGATCCGGTCGTGACACTCGACCGGACCGCGACCATCGAGGACGGAGCGGTCATCGTGGCGGGCACCACCATCGAGGCCGTCGGTCCGCGTGCGGAGATCGCCGCCCGCGGGCCGTTCGACCGCGTCATCGGCGGACCGGACCACATCGTGATGCCGGGCCTGGTCAACGGGCACTTCCACTCCGAGCTCTCGGTCGGCCCCGGGCACTACCAGTACGTCTTCGAACAGGCGAACGTGCACGTGCACGGCGGCTACGGCCCGGCGCTGGAGCGCGATCTCTACCTCATCGCCCAGCACTCCATCGCCGCGATGATCCGCGGCGGGCAGACCTCGGCGGTCGACATGTACTACGGCCGGCCGTCCCTGCCGCGGTTCGGCACCGAGCCCGTGCTGCAGGCCTACGCCGACACCGGCTTCCGGGTGGCCTTCGGGCTGGTCGCGCGCGACCAGCACATCTACGCCCACGAGTCCGACGAGTGCTTCCTCGATCGCCTCCCTCCCGAGCTCGCGGCCGAGGTCCGGGCCTCGCCGATGGGCTATGCGTGGCCGCTCGACGAGGTGCTCGCCACCTATGAGCACCTGGCCCGCACCTGGGACGGGCACGACGGCCGGATCCGCACCGTGCTCGCCCCGGACTGGACGCCGGCCTGCTCCGACGAGCTCTACCTGCGCTGCCGTCGCCTGGCCGACGAGTACGACACCGGCATCACCTCGCACGTGCTGGAGACCCGGTCCGAGATGCACTTCAGCCACGACCGCTACGGGATGTCGGCCGTCGAGCGACTGCACCGGCTCGGCGTGCTCGGCCCCGACATGGTCTGCGCCCACTTCGTGTGGGTCACCGACGAGGAGCTGAGGATCTTCGCCGACAGCGGGGCGGTCGCGTCGAACAACCCCGGGTCGAACCTGCGGCTGTCGGCCGGCATCGCCCGGACCCGCGACATCATGGCCGCCGGCGGCCGGGTCGCCTTCGGCACCGACGGGATCTCGTTCAACGACGACGAGGACATGTTCGCCGAGCTGCGCCTGGCGTCGTACCTGTATCGGGACCCCCGCGACTTCGAGCACGTGCGCGCCGACAGCGAGCAGCTGCTGCGGGCCGCCGGCGAGAACGGTGCCCGAGCCGTCCGCCACGACGGCCGGCTCGGGCGCCTCGCCCCGGGCCTGCTCGCCGATCTCCTCGTGCTCGACCGCACCCGCATCGCGGCGCCCGCGGGCCGCTACGACACGACCCCGTTCCTCGACATCCTGATCGACCGCGCCCAACGCCACGATCTGCGCACCGTGCTGATCAACGGACAGGTCGTGATGGACGACGGCGTCCTGACCACCATCGACGAGACGGCTCTCGCGGCGGAGCTGGACACCGCCCTGCGCACCCGGGTCTATCGACCGGACGCGCGCACCCGCCGGCACCAGGAGCTGGGCCACCTCGTCAGCGGTGTGCTGCCCGACATCTACCGCGACCCCTACTCCCGCGAGGTCGTCGGAGGCACCCTCTTCAACGCGCGCGCCGTCCCGTCGCCCGGCCGCCCCTGAGCCGCCCGAATCCCTGGCCGCGGGGCCGAGCGGTTTCATCACGGTATGTAGGTGAGCCGGTGCTTCTGTAGCGGGGCCCCGCTACAGAAGTGACGCCTCGGCTACATACCGTGATGAAGCAGCACCCGGCCGCCACCCGTTCGGCCTCGGACGTTACCGACGGGTAGCATCGGGGGCATGAGCACTCGCGACGACCAGGTCAGCTGCACGGTCACCGACGGCATCGCCCACGTCCGGCTGGACCGTCCCGACAAGCTCAACGCGCTGACGCTCGACATCCTCGAGGACCTCGTCACGACGGCGCACGACCTGCGGCGCGACAAGACACTGCGCGCGGTCGTCGTGAGCGGTGAGGGCGACGCCTTCTGCGCCGGCCTCGACTTCGCGTCGGTGATGCGCAACCCGGCGGGGATCGCCAAGGCGTTCGTGCCCCGGCCGCTGCGCGGCACCAACACCTTCCAGGAGGCGCCGTGGGCCTTCCGGCGGATCCCGGTCCCGGTGATCGCCGCGGTCCACGGGCACTGTCTCGGCGGCGGCCTCCAGATCGCTCTCGCCGCGGACTTCCGGATCGCCACGCCCGACTCGCGCTGGTCGGTGCTCGAGGGGAAGTGGGGCCTGATCCCCGACATGTCCGGCGTCCAGGCCCTCAAGGAGCTCGTCGGGATCGACCAGGCCAAGCTGCTCACCATGACCGCCGAGGTCGTCGACGGCTCCCGCGCCCATGAGCTCGGCCTGGTCACCCGGCTCGACAACGACCCGCTCTCCGGTGCCCTCCGCCTGGCCGAGGAGCTGTCCCGCCGCTCGCCCGACGCGCTCGCCGCGGCCAAGCGGCTCTTCAACGACACCTGGACGTCGTCGCCCCGGCGCACCTTCGCCCGGGAGCGGATCGAGCAGGCCTATCTCCTCGCCGCCCGCAACACGAAGGCGGCCCGCGAGGCCGCGTTCAAGAAGGCGGAGGCGGTCTACGGTCCCCGCGGCCGCTGAGCCCGTGGCCCACTCGGGCCACGCCCTGGTCCCTCCGGACCACTCCGCTTCGGCCCCGAACGGCCGATGAGTCCGACAGCGCGGTCGGGTCATCCTGTTCGGACCGCCGCAGCACCGAGAGGAGGGCCGCCATGGACCGCACCGAGCACCTCAGCCACGACCTGCCCTGCCTCGCCTGCGGGCACGCGGCGCACACCTACCTCGCCTGCAGCGACACCTGCGCCTGCGCCCCCACCGTGATGCCCGGGTCGGCGGCCTTCGCCGTCGCCTGACAGGCTTCCGGGCGTGATCATCGCCCGTGCCGACGTCCTCGGCGCCCTGCTGACGGCGTACGTCGCCCTGAGTCTCGTCGCGCTCGGGCTCTACCGTGCCGACAAGCGCGCGGCCCAGCACGGCGGGTGGCGCATCCGCGAGTCGACCCTCCACCTCGTCGCAGTCCTCGGCGGCTGGCCCGGGGCGCTGGCCGGGCGCCGACTGTTCCGCCACAAGACCCGCAAGCAGCCCTTCGTGACCGTGCTGTGGCTGACCGTCCTCACCAACGCCGCCGCTGTCGCGACCCTCCTGCTGGCCGCGCCGTTCGAGCTCCACGGCCTGACCGGCTGAGCCGCCGGGGATCTCTCTGCACGGTTCCCGGCCCCGTCGTGTCGTATCCGTCGCCCCGGCTTCGTCGTCCTCATAGAAGCAGGCACCGACCACGAAGGAGAAGCGGCCATGTGGACCACCACCCCGAGCACCCAGCACCAGCACCTCAGCCACGACCTGCCGTGCCCCGCGTGCGGGCACGCCGTGCACACCTACCTCGCCTGCAGCGACAGCTGCGACTGCGCGCCCACCGTGCTGCCGGGCACCGTCGCCCTGGCCGCCTGAGCGTGGATCCAGGCTGAGCCGCCCGCGCTCAGCGCCCGTCGGGCTCCTCCGCCCGGGCACGGACACCATCGGCACCATCCGGACCAGCCGCGGACGAGGACTGCTGGCGCCGCCGACGGATCTCGGCGCGGGCGAGGACGAAGGCCACGACCACGGGTACGACGTACTGGGCGTTGTCGAGGACGAACTCGACCCAGCCCGGCACCGTGACGTCCGGCAGGTCGACGCTCGGCCACGGGATGCTCGGCAGGTCGATGCTCGGCCAGGGGATGCTGGGCAGGTCGATGTCGGGCCACGGGATGTCCGGCCAGGGGATCGTCGTCGCCAGGCGGGCCAGCAGGGCGATGACCACGATCGGCACGATGACGCCGGCCGCGGCGCCGAGCGTGGTGATCGCGGTGTAGCGGCGTGGGTGGGCGAGCACCTTGTCGTGGTGGACGGCGGCCGGGGAGCCCGGCGCCGGGGTGAGGTCGGTCCCGCCGACCAGCTCCTCCGGACCCAGCACGGTCGCCCGCCGGGGCCTGGTCGAGAGCCGGGTGGTGCGTACGACGAGGCGCACCGCCGCGCCCTCGCGCTCGTGCGGCTCGGCCAGGGTGACCTTCGCGTCGGTGATCTTCTTGGTCGCGACCGGCCGGTCGTCGATGCTCCAGGAGAGGAGGGGAAGCAGCCCGCCGCTCATCTCGACGCGGTGGTGGCGGCCGTCGACGACTCCCTCCCATACCTGCACCGGGGGCTTCTCGCTCATGATGCGTCCACGGTAGGCGGCCGGATCGACCGACCACATCCTCCGGCAGGCTGGTCCTTCCCGACTTTGGTCGAGGATCGCCGGCCGGACGCCCGTGCCCTGTGGTCTACACCGGCAGCAGGAGCAGCTGGATCCGAGCCCGCTCGTCCGGACTCAGGTGCGGCCCGTAGTAGTCGACGAGGTCCTGCCGGGCCAGCGCCTCGGCGGCCCGGCCGTCACGGTCGCGGATCGCCTGCAGGTACGCGCCGTGACGGCGCAGCGTCTCCTGGATCCGCTCCGACGGGTCGCCGGACTCCTTGAGGTTCTCGGTGGTCAGCGCGAGCACCGTGTCGCGCGCGAACTCGCTGCAGGCGCTGAACAGCGAGTTGCTCGAGCAGGACGCGACAGCCAGGTGGAAGGCGACGTCGGCCGCGGAGAACGCCTCGTAGGAGATGCCGGCGGCCTCCTCCATCCGGGCGAACGCCTCCTCCATCGACCCCAGCGCAGCCTCGTCGTGCAGCTCGGCGGCCAGGCGCACGGCACTGCCCTCGACCACCATCCGGAACTCGATCAGCTCACCGACACCGATCTGTCCGAGCTTGACGAAGGTCGTCAGCGCCTTCGCCAGCCGCGCCGAGGAGTTCGCCTGGACCGTCGCGCCGCCCGGGTCACCGGGGCGCGACCGGATCAGGCCGCCGCTCTCCAGCACCCGCAGCGCCTCGCGGACGGTGCCGCGGGAGACGCCGAACTGCGCCATCAGATCGCGCTCGGACGGCAGCCGGTCACCGGGGACGAGCTGGCCGGCGAACACCGCGTCCTCGATCTGGGCGACGACGCTCTCGTAGGCGCGCACCGGGGTGACGCTGGTGAACTGAGGACGGGCCTCATCGCGGGAGCTGGTCACCGCCTGGACTCCTCAAGATCGCGGCTGGTTCGGAAGGTCGAGCGAGGCGAGCGTATCCGGCAACCCGGTGAGATCCGGGAGGACCCCGACGACCTGCGCCGGGTCCCGGCCCTCGCGCTCCCGATCGACGAACACCGAGGGCACGCCGGCCCGGGCCGCCGGGAGGACGTCGTGGAACCAGCTGCAGGCCACGTGGACCCAGCGCCCCTCGACCGGACGCGCCCGGCGGCGGAACTCCTTGAAGTGGCCGAGGTCGGGCTTGTAGGAGCCGACCTCCTCGGCCGTGACGACGACGTCGATCGGCGCGCCCAGCAGGTCGAGCGTCTGCGCGATGACGTCGTCGTCGACGTTCGAGAGGATGGCGAGGCGCCAGCCGGCGGACCGCAGCTCCCGCAGCACGCCGGCCGTCTCGGCGAACGGCTGCCAGGTCGGCATCGTGTCGGCGAGCACCGTGCTCAACGCGTCCGGTACGTCGATGCCGAGCTCCCGCGCGGACGCCAGCAATCCGTCGCGCAGCACCTCGCGATAGCTCAGCAGCGGACGCCGCTGCTGCAGCGCCGGCTCCGCGCGGTGGTAGCCCGCGAGCAGATCGGCGACCCGGGCCGGGGCGACCCGGGCCAGGGCGTCCTCCATGCCGGTGCGCCAGTCGACCAGGGTGCCGTAGCAGTCGAACGTCAACCACCCGCGCTCCGTCGTCATCGCCGCGTCCGATCCTGGAGCCGGTCGGCGATCTGTCGCGCGTCGACGATCGCCCGCTCGTGCTCGACCACCGCACACTCGCCCAGCGCGTCGCTGACGACCACGCGGAACCGCAGGCGCCGCCCCTCCCGGCCGACCGCGCTCGCGACGGCCGTCAGCGTCTCCCCGACCGGCGTCGGCGCCCGATGGCTCACCGTCGCGGCCACGCCGACGGTGATCTGCCCGTCGGCCAGCTCAGCCGCGACCGCCTCGTGGCAGGCGACCTCGGCGAGCCCGAGGACGAAGGGCGTGGCAGCGGCCTCGGGGAAGTCCGCGCCGAAAGCGCGCGCGGTGTCGGCGGCGCTCACCTCACGGGCGAGGGTCGCCGTCCGCGCGGCGGGGGTGGGGTCGTTCATCGCGGTCCTCTCGCAGGTCGTCGTCCGGGCATTTTCCCCGGACGGCTTGACATGGATCACTTTTCTGCTCTTCACTCTAGCACACTGGTCCTACCAGTACACCTAGTAAGCACGACGTCAGGAGGCGCAGCATGGTCGCGAACACCGGCACGGGATCTCGGGCCACCACTCATCCCCGCCACCGCCACCGCCGGCGGCTGGCCGGCGTCACGCTCGCCGTGGCCGCCGTCGCCCTCGCGGGCACGGCCTGCGCGAGCCGCGACACCGCCACCGGAGTCACCGACGGCGACCTCGCGATCGGCGTCGGCGTCCCGCTGTCAGGCCCCTACGCCCGCGCCGGCCGGGAGACGGTCAACGCCGTCAAGATCGCGGTCGCCGAGATCAACGAGGCCGGCGGGATCGACGGGCGCAAGGTCAAGGTGCTCGAGGGCGACGACCAGGGCGAGCCGCAGACCGGTCAGTCCGTCGCCCAGAAGTTCTGCGACGACGACGCGGTGGTCGCGGTGATCGGCCACTACAACAGCGGCGTCACCATCCCGGCCTCCGACGTATACCGCCGCTGCGGGCTGGCCCAGGTCTCGCCGCTGAGCTCCAACCCCGAGGTCACCAGCCGCGGCCTGGAGAACATCTTCCGGGTCGGCGCGCGCGACGACTACATGGGCCCGGCGCTCGCGACGTACCTCGCGACGAAGACCGACCTCACGAAGATCGGCACCATCGACGACCAGTCCAGCTACGGCGTCGGGCTGGTCGACCAGTTCACCGCCAAGGCCGAGCAGGCCGGGCTCGACATCATCAAGTCGGCAGCCATCAAGGCCGGCGACAAGGACTTCCGCGCCGTGCTCGGCTCCTTCCCCGACGAGACCCAGGTGATCTACTTCGGCGGCTACCCCGCCGACGCCGCGCTCCTGGCCCAGCAGGCGCGCGAGGTCGGCCTCGACGTCCTGCTCGCCGGCGGCGACGGGCTCTACGACCCCGACCTGCTCAAGGGAGGCGACGCGGTCGAGGGCACGCTCCTCACCGCGAGTGCCGGCAACCCGACCGATGACGCCCAGGCGTTCCTCGACGCCTACCGCGCCGACTACGGCCAGCCGTCCGGCTACGGCCTGCTGGAGTACAACGCCGCCCGGCTGGTGCTCCAGGCACTGGCCGACGTCGACGACCTGAGCCGCGACGCCGTCGTCGACGCGATCTCCGCCATCACCTACGCACCGGTCGAGGGCGGCGCCCCGATCGAGTTCGACGACCAGGGCGACAACGCCAACGCCCAGGTCCACATCTTCACGGTGGCCGACGGCGCGTTCGACGAGGTCGCCGTCCTCAACCCGGACGAGTTCCGCTGATGGACGTCCTCAACTCACTGCCGCAGCAGCTGGTCTACGGGCTGGCCCTCGGCTCCGTCTACGCGATGATCGCGCTCGGCTACTCGATGGTCTACGGCGTGCTCGAGTTCATCAACTTCTCGCACGGCGAGGTGTTCATGGTCGGCGCGTTCGCTTCCCTGCTCACCCTGACCGCCCTGACCGGCATCGGCGGAGTCGTGGCCTGGGGACCGGTACTGCTCCTGCTCATGCTGTTGGCGGCGATGGCGGCCAGCGGCGCGCTCGGGGTGGCGGTCGAGCGCCTGGCCTACCGGCCGCTGCGCCGCAGCAGTCGGCTCGCCCCGCTGATCAGCGCGATCGGCGTGAGCCTCATCCTGCAGAACATCGTGATGCTCCTGCAGGTGCACTTCCAGGGCGACTCCCGGCCCCAGTTCGTGCCGGCCGGCGACGTCGTCCCGGCCGGCAGCTGGGAGGTCCTGGGCGTGCGGATCAGCCACACGGCGGGCCTGGTGTTCGGCGTGAGCATCGTGCTGATGCTCGCCCTCGGTGCACTGGTCACGCGCAGCGCGCTCGGCCGCTCCATGCGGGCCACCGCCCAGGACCCGGAGGTCGCGGGCCTGATGGGCATCAACGTCTCGGGGGTGATCACCCGGACGTTCCTCATCGGCTCCGGGCTGGCCGGCGCCGCGGGGTGCCTCGTGGCGCTCTACTACACGCAGATCGACTACACGATGGGCTTCAGCGCCGGGATCAAGGCGTTCGCCGCCGCGGTGCTGGGTGGCATCGGCAGCATCCGGGGCGCGATGGCCGGCGGTCTCGTGCTCGGCGTGACCGAGGCCTTCGCGGCCACCTTCATGTCGGCGGCGTACAAGGACCTCATCGCGTTCGCGCTGCTCGTCCTGGTGCTCGCCATCCGGCCCGCGGGCCTGCTCGGCCGCAAGACCCTGGAGCGGGTGTGATGACGACCCTCGCCCCGTCCCCGCCGGTCGAGGCCGAGCCCGCCCGCCGAACCTCCTCGCCGGACGCCGCGTCGCGGCGTACCGCCGCCAAGCAGGTCGGCGCCCTCGTGGCCGTCTGCCTGCTCGTCATCCTCGCCGCGCCCAGCGACTACACGGTCCGCATCGCGACGCTGGTGCTCGTCTACGCCGCCCTGGCGATGGGCCTCAACGTCGTGGTCGGCCTCGCCGGCCTGCTCGACCTCGGCTTCATCGCGTTCTTCGGCGTCGGCGCGTACACCTACGCGCTGCTGGCCAGCGATCTGCACGACATCCACCTCAACTTCTGGGTCCTGCTGCCGGTCGGGATGCTGGTCGCGGCGATGCTCGGCGTCCTGGTCGGCCTGCCGGCGTTGCGCACGCACGGCGACTACCTGGCGATCGTCACGCTGGGCTTCGGCGAGATCGTCTTCATCCTGCTCGTGAACCTGGACCGGCCGGTCAACATCACCAACGGCCCCCAGGGCGTGCTCGGGATCGACCTGCCGTCGATCGGCGGCTGGGAGCTCGGCGGCGAGGGCGTCTTCCTCGGCGCGTTCGGCCTGACGCCGACGATGCAGTTCTTCGTCCTCGCCACCCTGTACGTCGCCGCGGTGATGTACTGCGCGCTCCGCCTCCGCGACGCGCGGCTCGGCCGGGCCTGGCGGGCGATGCGCGAGAGCGAGGCCGCGACCAGCTCGTGCGGCGTCAGCATCGTGCGGGCGAAGATGTCGGCCTTCGTGTTCGGCGCCAGCGTGGCCGGCGGCGCCGGCGTGCTGACCGCCGCCTGGTACGGCTCGGTGTTCCCCGACAGCTTCCTGTTCTCCGAGTCCATCAAGGTGCTGGCGATGGTGGTGCTCGGCGGCATCGGCAGCGTCTGGGGTGCTCTCGCCGGCGCGCTGGTGCTGGTCCTCATGCCCGAGCTGCTGCGGGAGTTCGACCAGTACCGCCTGCTGATCTTCGGCCTGGTCCTGGTGCTCGTGATGCGCCTGCGGCCACAGGGCCTGTTCGGGTCCCGCGGCCCCGGAGTCCGCGGCCCCGGCATCCGTGCCACCGGCACGCTCGGGGACCGGATCCGACGGCGGCTGCGCCGTCCCACCGACCGAGGAGGTAGGTCATGACCACCGAGCAGCTGCTCGCGGCCCACGGGCTCGCCAAGCGCTTCGGGGGGCTGGTCGCGGTCGACGGCGTCGACCTCGCCGTGCCGGCGGGACAGATCGTCGGCATCATCGGGCCCAACGGCGCCGGCAAGACCACGCTGCTCAACCTGCTCAGCGGCGCGCTGCGCGCCGACGAGGGCACGATCCTGCTCGACGGCGCGGACATCACCCGCCGCAACGCCGCACAGCGGGCGGCACTCGGGCTGCGTCGTACCTTCCAGAACATCCGGCTCTTCGGGGGGATGAGCGTCCTCGAGAACGTCGTCGTCGGCATGCACGCACAGACCCGCGGCTGGATCGCCGGCGGCATCGTCGGTGGCCCCCGGGTCGCCCGGGCCGAGCAGGACGCGTTCGACACCGCCCTCGCGGTGCTGGACGCGCTCGACCTCGGCACGAGGGTCGACCACCTCGCCGGCAGCCTCTCGTACGGCGAGCAGCGCCGCGTGGAGATCGCCCGTGCCCTCGCGTCGTCGCCGCGGATCCTGCTGCTGGACGAGCCGGCCGCCGGACTCAACAGCGCGGAGAAGCGGGCAGCGGCCGAGCTGATCCGCACCCTGCCGGAGCGCTACGGCCTGTCCGTGGTCCTGGTGGAGCACGACATGGACCTGGTGACCCACACCTGCGCGACGGTCTCGGTGATCGAGTACGGCCGGCCGCTCTGCGCCGGCCGGCCCGCCGAGGTGCTCAGCGACCAGCGCGTCATCGACGCCTATCTCGGAACGGCGGTGGCCCGATGACACTCGACGCGACGGACCTGGAGGTCGGCTACGGCGCGGTCCGCGCCCTCAAGGGCGTCAGCCTGCGGATCGCGGACGGCGAGGCGGTGGCCCTGATCGGCAGCAACGGGGCGGGCAAGAGCACCACCCTGAAGACGCTGAGCGGCATGCTCACGCCGCGGTCGGGCGCGGTGCGGCACGACGGCACGGACATCGCCGGGGCACCCACGCACGTAATCGCCCGGCGCGGGATCGCGCACGTCCCCGAGGGGCGTCGCCTGTTCCCGCGGATGAGCGTGCGCGAGAACCTCCGCCTCGGCGCCTTCCACCGCAAGGACCGGCAGGTCCAGCAGGATCTCGACGCCCAGCTCGACCTCTTCCCACGGCTGCGCGAGCGGCTCGACCAGGAGGCCGGGACGCTCTCGGGCGGCGAGCAGCAGATGGTGGCGATCTCGCGCGCCCTGATGTCACGACCGTCGCTGCTCCTGCTCGACGAGCCGAGTCTCGGCCTCTCCCCCCTCATGGTGACCACCGTGTTCGAGGCCGTCGCCGCGATCCACGCGTCCGGTACGGCGCTCCTGCTCGTCGAGCAGAACGCCGGTCAGGCGCTCGCGGTCACCAGTCGCGGCTACGTGATGCGCAGCGGCGAGATCGTCAAGGAGGGGGCCAGCCAGGAGCTGGCGACAGACCCGATGGTGCGCGAGATCTACCTCGGCGCCGCTCCCTCCCCCGAGCCCGCGGCCTGACCCGGGCCATCCCCCACCGACCAGAGGAGTACCCATGACCACCCCCAGTCCCGAGCCCGTCGTCGTCGAGTCCGGACCCGGCGACGTCGCCGTGATCACGCTGAACCGCCCACAGGCGCTGAACGCGCTCAACGTCGACCTGCTGGTCGGCCTCACCGACGCCCTGCGCGAGGTCCAGGGCGGCGGCCCGGTCGTCGTCCGCGGCGCCGGGCGCGCGTTCTGCGTGGGCGAGGACCTCAAGGAGACCCTCGCGCCGCGGACCGGCACGGCCGAGGAGCTGCGGACCGCGTTCGAGCTGCTCCAGGACGTCACCCGGCTGATGGTCGGCAATCCCGCGCCGATCGTCGCCGCCGTCCAGGGGTACGCCGTCGGCGGCGGTGCCGAGATCGCGCTCGCGGCCGACCTCGTCGTGCTCGAGCGGGGTACCCGGATCCGGTTCCCCGAGGTGCCGATCGGGCATGCGCACACCGGCGGCATCAGTGCCCGGCTGCCGCAGCTGGTCGGGCTGATGCGGGCCAAGGAGCTGCTCCTCACCGGCCGCTGGATCGAGGCCGAGGAAGCGTCACGCATCGGGCTGGTCACCACGGTGGCCGACGACGCGTCCCGCGTCGCCCTCGACCTGGCCGCGACGCTCGGCGGCCAGCCGGCCCGTTCGCTCGCCGCGACCAAGCGCGCCGTCGAGGCGGCCTGCTCGACCCAGCTGGAGCCGACCCTGCGCCTGGAGGTCGAGGCGGCGCTCTACTGCTTCGCGTCGGCCGAGGCCGAGGCCACCTTCGAGCAGTTCACGACCAGCGGCACCGTGGCAGGCGCTCGATGAGCCTGCTCGTCGGCTCGCTCGACATCGACCGCACCCTCCCCGAGCTGCTGGACCGGGCCGCCCACCGATGGCCGGACCGGGTCTTCCTGCGCATCGACGGCGTCGACACGACCTTCGCCGAGTTCCGCGACCAGGTCACCCGACTCGCGAGCGGACTGGCCCGACAGGGCCTCGGCCCGGGCACCCGGCTGAACGTCTTCATGCGCAACTCGCTCGCCTGCGTGCAGACCTGGTTCGCCGCCACCTGGCTGGGCGCGTCCTGGGTCCCCGTCAACACCGAATGGCGCGGCCAGACGCTCCACAACGCGATCGCGCTCGCCGACCCCGCCGTCGTCGTCGCGGACGGCGACCTCGCCGACGCGCTCCGCGACGCACTGGGCGACGACCTCCGGGCCCCGCTGCTGTCGGCCGCGATGCCGGACGGGGTCGCCTCGCTCGCCGCGTGGATGGGCGGCGCCGGCCTGGCTCCGGCCGAGCAGCGGTCGACGGACACGGCCGGGATGCTCTACACCTCGGGCACCACCGGCCGGTCGAAGGCGTGCGTGCTGTCCCATCGCTACTTCGTCTCCCAGGCGGCGATCGCGGTGCGCGACTTCGGGCTGGGTGAGGACGACGTCCTGTACTGCCCGTTCCCCCTCTTCCACGCCGACGCCACCGCCCTCACCACCGTGCCCGCGCTGCTCGTCGGCGCGACCGCCGCACTCTCGCGACGGTTCTCCGCGTCGCGGTTCTGGGACGAGGTCCGCGCGACCGGCGCCACGGTCTTCGACTTCATGGGCGCGACCCTCTCGATCCTCTACAAGGCCGACCCGCGGGCCGACGATCGCGACCATCGGGTCCGCCTCGCGTGGGGCGTGCCGGTCCCGGACTGGGCACCCGAGTTCGAGCGGCGCTTCGGGCTGCGGGTCGTCGAGCTCTACGGCAGCGTCGAGGCGAACATCCCGATCACCCAGCCGTGGGATCAGCCGAAGGTGCTCGGCTCCTGTGGCCGGGTCACCCCCGAGTTCGAGATCCGGCTCGCCGACGAGGGGGGCGACGACGTACCGGACGGGGAGGTGGGCGAGCTGCTCATCCGCCCCCGCATCGCGGGCACCGTCCTCGACGCCTACTTCGCGAACCCCGAGGCGACGGCGGGCGCCTTCCGCGGCCTGTGGTTCCACAGTGGCGACCTGGCCCGGCGCGACGGCGACGGCAACGTCTTCTTCGTGGGCCGCGGCAAGGACTCGATCCGGCGGCGCGGGGAGAACATCAGCGCGCTGGAGGTGGAGGAGGGCATCGAGGCACATCCCGACGTCCTCGAGTGCGCCGCGGTGGGCGTGCCCAGCGAGCTCACCGAGGAGGAGGTCAAGGTGTTCGTGGTGCCGCGGCCGGGCAGCGGCGTCGACGCGGCGTCGATCTGGAAGCACAGCGAGGCGACGATGGCCCGCTTCCAGGTGCCCCGCTACGTCGCGTTCGTCGACGCGCTGCCGAAGACGCCCACCGGCAAGGTGAGCAAGTCGGCCTTCGCCGACGTGTTCGCCGACGTGCCGACGTACGAACGACAGGACACCCGGTGATCCCTGCTGAGGGTTCGGGAACGAAGCGGCTGACCGGCGTGCCGTCTGAGCGCCTTCCCCGCGCGGCCCGGAGCAGCGCTCAGGCCTCCGCGCGGCGGGTCACCTCGGTCAGCAGCGTGTCGACGTCCGTCTGGTGATAGCCCTCGCGCCAGCGGGTGGTGCCGAAGGTCGCGTCCTTCACGAGTGGCCGCACCGGACGCCCCGCGTCGAGCTCCTCGACCAGGCGGTCGAGGAGCTCGTCGACCTGGCCCATGTCGTAGCCGTGAGCGATCCGCACCGGCCGGAACCGCGCCTCGCGGATCAGCGCCTGCAGGCCACCGGAACCGCGGTTCGGGTAGTACCGATTCATCCCGTCCACCCTCAGGGGTACCTCAGGTCCACGGTCTCCTCGCTGATCTCCCACAGCCGGCGCGCGTTCTCGGCGTTGCGCGCCAGCTTGCTCCGGCCGACCTCGCGGGGCCGGCCGGAGAGCTGCCGGTACCCGCCCGGACCCACGAACGTGTTCCCGGGCAGATCGGCGGTCGCGGCCATCAGCGACGGCCAGGCGCCGGCCTCGGCGGACTGGGAGACCGCCTTCACGCCGGCGTCGAGGATGGTGGCGATGCCGCCGGAGGAACGGCCGTACTGGCCGTTGGCGGCCAGATGGGTGCCCGCGAAGCCGGGGTGGGCGGCCAGCGCGCGGACCGGGAGGTCGGCCGCGCGCAGGCGGCGGTCGAGCTCGGCGGTGAGGTAGAGATTGGCGAGCTTCGTCTGCCCGTAGACCCGCCAGGTGTGGTAGCGCCCGGTCTGCTCGCGCGGGTCGCCGAGCGGGGCCTTGCCGGCGAAGGTGTGGAACAGCGAGGACACGGTGACCACGCGACCATCGGCACTCTGCACGAGTTGGGGCAGCAGCAGGCCGGTCAACAGGAAGGGCCCGAAGTGGTTGGTCGCCATCTGCAGCTCGAGCCCGTCGGCGGTGCGGGAGTACTTCGTGCCCATCACACCGGCGTTGTTGACCAGGACGTCGATCGGGCCGACCTGTGCGACCGCCGCGGCCGCCGTGCGGACCGAGCTGAGGCTGGCGAGGTCGAGGTGCAGCGCCTCGAGCTGGGCGCCGGCGACGTCGGCGCGGATCGCGGCGACGGTCTCCTCGACCTTCGCCGGGTTGCGGCCGGCGAGGATCACCCGGGCGCCGCGGCGGGCCAGCTCGAGCGCGGTGTGGTGGCCGAGACCCCCGAGCGTCGGCCCGGTCACCACCACGGTGCGGCCGGACTGGTCGGGCAGGTCGGCGACGTTCCAGTCGGACATCGGTCTTCCTTAGGGCGTGGTGGCGAGCCCGGCGACGATCCGCTCGCCGAGCTCCTGGTCCCCCGAGATGGTGACGGCGCCGGGCGCCGCCGCGCGGCGGCCGCCGGCGAGCACGATGAAGCTCTCCCGGTCCAGGGCGAGCGACACCGTCGGCGCGTCCGGTACGACGTCGAGCCGCTGTGCCCGGCCGTCGTCGCCCACCCGCACCGCGATCGGCGTGCTGCCCTCGACGGCGAGCAGCGCCGTCGTACCGGCCGGCGGGGCGATCCGCTTGCCGACGACGAAGCCGAACGCCTCGACGAGATAGTCGGCCGTGTGCTGAGCCCCCGGCGTGTCCAGGCCGCCCGGACGACCGACCGCGCGGCGGATGTCCTGCTCGTGCATCCACACGTCGAGCGGACGGTTGCGCAGCAGGGTCCGGGTGTTCCAGCCGATCAGGCCGAAGATGCCGTCGGCAGGAGCGGCGGCATCCTCCGGCGGCGCGGCGTCGAGCGCCGCGCGACGCGCCCCGGTCGCCGTACGGATCTCCTCGATGATGGCGGCCGGATCCCGGTCGCGACGGGTGACCACGCCGATCTCGGTGAACTGCCCCATCGGCCCCGTGACGTGCGACGGGGCACCGATGTCGGCGCTCTCCTCCGGCCCGCCCGCCAGGATCGACTCCAGGTGGGCGGTGTGCGACGCGACCGCCTTCACGTCCCAGCCGGCGAGGTCCGTCGGCGTGCTCCAGTCGTCGGGGCCGAGCTCCTCCAGCAGGGCGACGAAGTCGCCGACCGCGCTCCACCAGTTCTCGACGTAGCCGGCCAGGAGGTCGCGGTCGCTCATGTCGCCGAGCCTAGCGACCCCCGCCGCGGCCAGCGGCAGGAACGCCGGACGAGGAGGCGCAGGGAGCGAGGAACGAGCGACCGGAGCCGAGGAGCACGGCGTTCCCGCCGTGCCGACGTGCTGCCGCCAGGCGGACGGTGGCCGTACGCGGGCCAACCGCGTGCGCGGCAGCGCGGCGCGAGGAACGAGCGACACGCTCGCGCCGATCAATAGGGCGTGGGAACGCGCGCCGGGACACCCTTGCGGGTGAGGTACTTCTTCACCGTCGGCACGCCGGCCGGGAAGGTGAGCCGCGCGGCGTACATCGCCCGGCGGCCGTACTTCTCCCCGCCGTTCCAGGCCCAGTAGCCCGCACCCTTCGGCTTGGAGGAGTGCAGCCGCACCCAGCCGTGGAAGTAGAGCGTGGTGCGCCCCTTGTGCTTGAGCACGTCGCCACCGGCCGGTCCGCAGAGGCCGCCGGTGATGGTCCGGTCGAGCAGCACCGCCGGCACCGAGGCGGACCAGTCGGTGAGCGACGGGGACTGGCGCCAGGTCTGCTGGTAGGAGCACCGGGCGAAGTCCCCCTCGGAGGCGAACAGGTAGTAGCCGCCGGCGTTGCGCAGCAGCACCGGGTTCTCGATGACACCCTCGGCCCGCACCAGCTCGACACTCGGATCGGCCGGGTCCTGGCCGGTGCGCACCTTGCGCCCGCTCCTGCTCAACGGCAGCAGCCGGATGGACGACGGCCGGCCGTCGGTCTTGTACACCAGGTAGTGCTGCTTGCCCTCGGTGTACAGCGACGGGTCGATCACGCCGCGGCTGGGCAGGTCCGGGGTCGCGACCGGGTCGTGCGCGGTCGGCACCAGCGCCCGCGACGGGCAGACCAGCGGCCGCTTGCCGACCGGCCTGAACGGGTCGAGTGCCTTCTTGGCCACGGCGACGCCGATGCAGCGCCCGAACTCACCGAGGCCGGCGACCGGGACCGCGAAGTAGAGGACCCACCTCTTGCCGACCTTCGCGATGTCGGCCGCCCAGATGCCGCCCTGCTCCGCCGCCCACGCCGGTCGCCGGGTGAGCACCGGCTGCTCGTAGCGCCAGGTCCGGCCGGGGTCTTTGTAGGCACGGTTGATCTGCGGCCCGGTCGCCACCACGACCATCCGCTTGCCGACCATCGCGACGCTCGGGTCCCCCACGTTGCCGTTGAAGAACGGCTCGGGGTAGCGCTCGCTCGGGTCGTCGGCCCGGGCCGGCGTCCCGCACAGGGTCAGCACCAGCGCGGCGAGGACGGCGAGGACGCAGGCGAGGCGGGGAGCGGGTCGAGACACCCGCAGACCATAGGCCACGCCGGGCCCGAACCGACCCCCCGGCGTACGACGACGGCCGCCCCGGTTGCCCGGAACGGCCGTCGCACGGTCAGACGCCGTGGGGCGTCGACGGTGGGATCAGAAGGCAGCCTCGTCGAGCTCCATCACGTCCAGGCCGGTGGCCTGGGCGATCCGCAGCTCCGCGGACACCCGCGGCAGGTTGAGCTGCGCGAACCACTGGGCAGCGGCGAGCTTGCCCTCGTAGAACGCCTTGTCGTTGCCGGCGTCGCCGTCGAGCTTCTCCAGCGCGACCTCGGCCCCGCGCAGCAGCAGCCAGGCGCAGACGACGTCGCCGAGCGCCATCAGCAGCCGCGTCGTGTTGAGCCCGACCTTGTAGATGTTCTTGATCTCGTCCTGGGCGGACATGAGGTCGTTGATCATCAGCCCGACCATCGCCTCGGCGTCGGCCAGTGCGGTGGCGAGCAGCTCGCGCTCGTTCTTGAGGCGGCCGTTGCCCGCACCCGACTCGATGAACGCCTTGATCTCGCCCGCGAGGTGGCCCAGCGCCTTGCCCTGGTCCTTGACGATCTTGCGGAAGAAGAAGTCCTGGCCCTGGATCGCGGTGGTGCCCTCGTAGAGCGTGTCGATCTTGGCATCGCGGACGTACTGCTCGATCGGGTACTCCTGCAGGAAGCCCGAGCCGCCGAAGGTCTGCAGCGACTCGGTGCCGAGCAGCACCCAGGAGCGCTCGGAGCCGTAGCCCTTGACGATCGGGAGCAGCAGGTCGTTGACGGCCTCGGCCAGCTCGTCGCGCTCGCCGGCGGCCTTGGCGCGGTAGACCGTGTCCTGCCAGGTCGCGGTGTAGAGGACCAGCGAGCGCATCGCCTCGGCGAAGGACTTCTGGGTCATCAGCGAGCGGCGTACGTCGGGGTGGTGGGTGATCGTGACCCGCGGCGCGGCCTTGTCGGAGGCCTGCGTGAGGTCGGAGCCCTGGACCCGCTCCTTGGCGTAGTCGAGCGCGTTGAGGTAGCCGGTCGACAGCGTCGCGATGGCCTTGGTGCCGACCATCATCCGGGCGTTCTCGATGACGTCGAACATCTGGCGGATGCCGTCGTGGACCTCGCCGAGGAGCCAGCCCTGCGCGGGCTCGCCGCCGCCGACCTGCGGGTCGCCGAAGGTGAGCTCGCAGGTGTTGGACACCTTGATGCCCATCTTGTGCTCGACGTTGGTGACGTAGACGCCGTTGCGCTCGCCGGTGAGCTCACCGGTCTGGTGGTCGAAGTGGTACTTCGGGACGAGGAAGAGGCTCAGCCCCTTCGTGCCCGGGCCGCCGATGCCCTCGACGCCCTTCGGGCGGGCGAGGACGAGGTGCATGATGTTCTCCTGCAGGTCCGACTCGGCGCTGGTGATGAAGCGCTTGACGCCGGAGATGTTCCAGGAGCCGTCCTCGTTGGGCGTGGCATAGGTCTTGCCGGCGCCGACGTCGGAGCCCGCGTCGGGCTCGGTGAGCACCATGGTGGCGCCCCACAGGCGCTCGACCATGATCTCCGCGATCCGGACGTCGCGGGCGACGCCGTTGGCGTTCTTGAAGACGACCGAGCCCATCGACGGGCCCGTGCAGTACATCCAGATCGGCGCGTGCGCGCCGAGCACCATCTCGGCGCTGCCCCAGACCAGCGACGGCGGCGCGGTGGTGCCGCCGATCTCCTCGGGCAGGCCCAGGCCCCAGAAGCCCGACTCCATCCAGGTGTCGTAGGACTTCTTGAAGGACGCCGGGAGCGGCGCGGTGTTGGTCGCCGGGTCGAACACCGGCGGGTTGCGGTCGGAGTCGACGAAGGAGGCCGCGAGGTCCTCGCGGGCGATCCGCTCGACCTCGGAGAGGATCTCGCGCGCGGTGTCGGCGTCCATCTCCTCGTAGATGCCGGTGCCGAGGTAGTCCTGCACGTTGAAGAGCTCGAAGAGGTTGAACTCGATGTCGCGCAGGTTGCTCTTGTAGTGGCTCACAGTTCCCACCATTTCCAGGGTTCGGAGAGGGTTCTCATTGGCTGCTACTCGCCAGTAACTTCATCATACGGGGGGTGCTAGCTGCGGGCAAGCACGGGGGCCGCGCGATCGCTCACACCCGCCGCCGCCCAGCGGTCCAGGACACGGGGCCCGCGAACCCCACCTAGGTCGACTGAGTCGATCGAGCAATCTGACAGACTGTCCCCATGCGCGTCTCCGCCAAGTCCGACTACGCACTGCGGGCCCTGATCGCCATGGCGAGCCGGTCCGACGGTCGGGCGGTGAGCGCCGAGGAGCTGGGCCGGCTCCAGGACATCCCCCACGGCTTCCTCCAGGCGATCCTCGCCGACCTGCGCCGCGCGGGCATCGTGATGTCCCAGCGCGGCCAGTCCGGCGGCTGGCGGATGGCCCGCGAGGCCGCGACGGTCTCGGTCGCCGACGTGATCCGCGCCGTCGACGGCCCGCTCGTCTCCGTCTACGGCCTGCGCCCCGAGGCGGTCAACTACAACGCCGCCGCCGAGGTCCTCCAGCACGTGTGGATCGCCGCCCGCCGCGCCCTGCGCGAGGTGTTCGAGGACGTCTCGATCCAGCAGCTCGCCGACGGGGAGCTCCCCGAGACCGTCACGTCCCGAACCGCGGACGACGACGCCTGGGCTCCGCACTAGACCCACTCGGGTTGTCGGTTCAACTACCGGATCTGTTGCGAAACGCGCGCGCTGGCGACGAATTCGGTAGGTGAACCGTTCAGGCGGCGCTGTTCAGCTTCCGCTTCAGCTTGCGGCGCCTGCGATCCAGCTCCTCGAGCCGGACCTCGAGGGAGGCGTTGCGGCGGGCCAGCCGCTCGATCTCGCGCAGCGCCTCCGGCAGGGTCTGCAGGGTCGCCGACGCGCGCGGTACGGCGTCGAGCCGCAGGGACGCCGTACCGAAGCCGACGGTGCGGCCGAAGGCGGTCCAGACCTCGCCGGGCTCGAGGCCGTCGGTCTCGATGACATGCAGGCGCTCGGGCTTGCGGCAGGCCCCCTGCCAGCGCGCGATCGCCGAGGTCTCGTCCTCGTGGCCGGCGGTGAGCACGACGTGGACCTGGTGGCCCGCGAGGGCGTCGACGAGGAGCGCGACCTGGTCGGGGGCGGCCGCGGCGAGCAGCGACTGGCTGAAGACCAGGTCGCAACGGCTGCTGCGGGCCCTGCGGACCAGGCGCGTCCACTGGCCCTCGACGTCGCTGCGCTTGAGGCCCCAGTCCCGGTGGGAGCGGGTCATCTCCACCGCGGCGCGGAAGCTCTCCGCCGTCGACCGGGCGAGGGAGGCGACGCCGAGCTCGACGAGCGCCGCGTGATGGTGGGCGAGGGCCGACTCGACGACGTCGCCCGCGCCGGGCATGCCCACGTGGATCCAGGCCTTCTGCTTCTTCGCCATGCTCGCACCGTGACAGTCGCCGATGAGCGCCCCGTGAACCCACGGTGACGCGGAGCGGTCCACTCGGAGGGCTAGAACACGTTCTAGATTCGCCCTACGATGGGCCCATGATCACCTCCGACGCGATCGTCTGGAACGCGCCCAACGACCCGCACCCGGCCCGCGCGGCATCCCAGCGCTCCTACTCCGCGGTCGCGAAGGGCGACCTCGCCGAGTGGCTCACGGTGTACGCCGAGGACGCGGTGCTCGAGGATCCGGTCGGCCCGTCGATGTTCGATCCCGAGGGCAGGGGGCACCACGGCCACGCCGGCATCTCGGCGTTCTGGGAGAAGGCGATCGCGCCGATCGCGACCTTCGAGTTCCAGATCGACGACTCGTTCGCCAACCCGGGCGGGAACACCTGCGCCAACATCGGCCGGATCAAGACGTCCTTCCCCGACGGCTCGCACACCACGACCGACCTGATCATGGTCTACGTCGTCGACGACGACGGCCGGGTGAAGTCGATGAAGGCGTTCTGGGAGCCGGACCGCACGATGGCGAGTTTCACCTCCGCCTGATCCGTCCCGGAAAATCGGTGGCGGGGGCGCCTAGGGTGGATCGACGTGGAGCCCCTCACCGAGCAACAGATCCGTGCGTCCTTCGTGAACTGCTCGAAGGGCGAGGCGAAGCGGCTCAACGTCCCGCGCACCCTCGACGAGCAGCCGTGGGAACAGCTCGACTTCCTCGGCTGGCGCGACCCGCAGTCGCGGGTGCGGGGCTACGTCGTCGCCGAGGTCGACGGGGCGCCGTACGGCATCGTGCTCCGGGCGACCGACGGCAGCGCCGGGATGCCGCGCAAGAACCTCTGCGGGCTGTGCCTGACCCCGCACGGCTCCGGCGGCGTGGTGCTGATGGTGGCGCCGCGCGCCGGGAAGGCCGGGCAGAACGGCGACTCCGTGGGCACCTACATGTGCGCGGACCTGCAGTGCTCGCTGTACGTGCGCGGCAAGAAGGTCAGTGACCAGGGCCGGCTGCCGGAGTCGCTCGGCCCGGAGCAGCAGGTCGAGCGGCTGACCGACAACCTCGCGACCTTCCTGCGCCGGGTGCGGGGCTGACCGCGGCCGTCACTCCGCGATCGCGGCGGCGAGCCAGCTGACCAGCGGCGCAGCCGACACCAGTCCTCACGAACGCGACCTGGCGCCTCTTGTCCCTTCGCGAAACGAACGTCAAGGGCAACGGGAAATCGTTGACAGCCCTATATCCCGCATGCCAACATGGCGTATCGCTTGACGTGAATGATCTTCTTCAAGCGGTCGAGATGTAGATCGACGGTCCCGGTGATGCCGAGCGCCCCGGATGACCGACCTTCTGCTGACGTATCCGATCGTTCGAATGCACGCCATCCGCGCGTGACGGACGCTACGTCAGAGAGGAGTCGATCCGAATACATCACCTTCTGTTGCGACTCGTCCCCGATGGGTCGCACCCGCCACTCAGTACCAGGGCCTTCTCGGCCGTTACTGAGACCGCGGCACCCCGTCTCTGATTCGACGTCGTTCCCGCGACGTCAATTCGTGACGCCCTGATTTTGGGCGCGAGCCTTTCTTGGCGACCCAACAAACCCAATCGCTGCCTACAAGTGAGGAACTATGAAGACCATTTCACAGCTTGCGCTCAGCGGATTGACCGTTGTTCTCGGATTGACCGTCAGCGCGTGCGGCTCGGACTCGAACGCTGCCGACACGTCGGACCGTCAGCCGGTGGAAGGCGCGACCGACATCGCGGGCTACGCCCCGGACGACGCGGCATGTCAGCGGAACAAGGAAGCAGGGAAGATCACCTACATCTCGTCCTACAGCTACGCCGCCAGCGGCTCGATCATGGACGTCTTCATGGCGCGAGACCTGGGCTATTACGACGCCCTGTGCCTCGACGTCGAGATGAACACCGCCGGCGCGTCGGGCCAGCAACTGGTCAACGCCAACAAGGCCCAGTTCACCTCCGTGGGGTCGGCGCCCAGCGTCCTGGACACCGTGGTGAACGCCGACAACATCACCGCGGTGGCGACCTACGGCACCACCGACCCGCACTGCATCCTGGCCCACAAGGACATCAAGACCCTCAAGGACCTGGAGGGCAAGCGGCTCGGCTACTTCACCCAGGTCGCCCCGGTGGCCCGGGCACAGCTCGCCAAGGCCGGCGTCGACCTGGACAAGGTGAAGTTCACCAAGATCACCAACTACGACCCGACCATCGTCACCCGCGGCACGATCGACGCCGAGATCGCCTACGCGTCGAGTCAGTGCGCCAGCCTCAAGGAACAGGGCATCGAGTTCAGCGAGTTCCTGCCGGCCGACGCAGGCGTCGAGAGCACCTACAGCGTGATGGAGGTGAACTCGACCTTCCTCGAGGAGCACCGGGACACCGCCGCCGACTTCATGCGGGCCACGTTGAAGGCGCTCCAGTACTGCCTGGACAACGAGGACAAGTGCGTGGAACACGTGACCGAGCTGGCCGCCCAGGACAACCAGGGCGACTCGTTCCCGTTGGACCAGCAGAAGCGGACCTGGGCCGTGGAGTCGCAGTGGATCCGGGACAGCACGGTCAAGCCGCTGGGTGCCCACACCCGTGAGGAGTGGGAGGCAGCCGCTGCGCTGACTCGGGAGTTCAGCGACACGAAGGAGATCCCGGATCTCGACACCGTGGTCGACTTCGACCTGGTCACGGACCTGTACGACGCTGCCGGCGTGCTGATCTGGCCCGGCGAATGAACGCGGCGCTGACCACCGCAGGTGCCGAGGTCACGGCACGAGGAGTCACCAAGAGGTTCGGCGTCCGCGGCCAACCGGTCACGGTTCTCGATGACGTCGATCTGCGCATCGCCCCGGGCGAGTTCGTCTCGGTGATCGGTCCCAGCGGCTGCGGCAAGTCCACCCTGCTGCGCATCATCGCCGGGCTCCTGGATGCCGACGAGGGGTCGGTCGCGATCAACGGCGAGGCAGTTCCCCAGGCGATTCGCCACAAGGCGATGGGACTGGTGCCGCAGACCCCGGCCCTGCTGCCCTGGCGCTCGGTACGCGACAACGTCCTGTTGCCCACCCAGGTGAACACCGCTGCCAACGCGGGCCGCAACCTGTTGGACGTCGACGAGCTGCTCACCTCCTTCGGCCTGGGGAAGGACCTGCGCAAGTACCCACGCCAGTTGTCCGGTGGCATGCAGCAGCGCGTCGCGATTGCCCGCGCCTTCGTGTTCGACCCGCCCGTCCTGCTCATGGACGAGCCGTTCTCAGCCCTGGACGAGATCACGCGGGACCAGCAACGACTGGGGCTCCTGGACTTCTGGCAGTCCAACCGGCGGTCGGTCATGTTCATCACGCACTCGGTTCCCGAGGCGATCCTGCTTTCGGACCGCGTGGTGCTGATGGCGGCTCGACCGGGACGAATCGCCGAGATCACCGAGATCGACCTGCCACGACCCCGGGACGAATCGGTGTTCCTGAGTCCGCAGTTCCGTGAGTACGAGATCCGGATCCGGGAGGGCCTGAGGAGGGTGATGAAGAATGCCGAGGACTGAGGAGGCATCCAGCGTGACGGTGGAGCTGGAGCAAACACGTCGACCACGTGCCGAGAAAGCCGCAGGAAAGACCCTGAAGAGTGCGGTTCCGAAGGGGTCTGCCCGGGCGCGCTGGCGTTTCGGTCTCTGGGTTCCGCCCCTGGTCACCTTTGCGCTGCTGGGAATCGCATGGGAATATGTGGCCCACTCGAACCCCTTCGTCATCCCACCTCTGGGAAATATCGTCGAAAGCATCACCAACGACCCCAGCGCCTATGGGAACAATCTCCTGGTCACCCTGAAAGAGGTGGCGGTGGGAGGCGGCGCTGCCGTCGTCCTGGGTTATCTGTTGGCCGTTCTGATGTGCGAGTTCAAGATTCTGGAACGCGCTCTCATGCCGGTGGTGATGGTCATCATGGTGACGCCGGTGATCGCGATTGCTCCGGCGTTGGTCGTGGCCTTCGGATTCGGGATGCTGCCCAAGTACATCGTCACCATCATCGTGGCGATCTTCCCGATCCTGATCAACTCCCTGGCCGGGCTCAGAGCGGTGGACCCGGGCACGCTGGACGTGCTCCGGGTGGTCGACGCGAGCAGGTGGGAGATCTTCTGGAGGCTACGGTTCCCGGGGAGCATGCCGTTCTTCTTCGCCGGGCTGAGGATCGCCATCCCCTTCGCGATCATCGGGGCCGCGGTCGCCGAGTTCGTGGCTGCCGGAGAGGCGGCCGGGTTGGGCGCCATGGTCTCCATCGCCGCATCCCAGGCGAACCTCGAAGTGACCTGGGCCGGAATCTCGATGTTCTGCGCGCTGGGACTGCTCCTGGTCGCTGTGTTGACGCTGCTGCGCCGTCGGATCCTGTGGTGGGACAACCACGGCCGGGCCCCCAAGTAGTGCCGGAGCCGGCCCGTGGCCCGCGCGGACGGGCGGCCGGCAGTGACGTTCGAAGGTCCACAGATGAGTGAGAGAAGAAGGTGTTCGTTGTGAGTTCTGGAGTCAGGTTCACCAGCATGATCGAGTCCACGAAGGAGGACTGGGACCTCATCACGCCGGGCTGGGCGACCGAACAGAGCAAGGTGCCCGAGCACGCCCTGCAGATGTTGCGGACTCTGGGAGACGCCAAGGGCGAGTTCCCGATCACTCGGCTCGAACACTCCCTGCAGACGGCCACCCGCGCCGAGGCAGATGGTCGGGACGAGGAGTACATCCTCTGCGCGTTGCTGCACGACATCGGGGACGTGATGGCTCCGGCCAACCACCCCGACATCGCCGCGGCGGTACTGAAGCCGTTCGTCTCCGAGGCGAACCACTGGATGGTCGCCAACCATGACGTCTTCCAGGGGTACTACTTCTGGCACCACCTGGGGTGGGACCGCAACACCCGGGAGAAGTTCCGCGGCTCCGAGTACTTCGAGTACACCGAGGAGTTCTGCTTCAAGTACGACCAGGCCGCGTTCGACCCGGACTACGTGAGTGCCCCGCTGGAGCACTTCGAGCCGTTGGTGCACGAGATCCTGTCCCGCAGGAACTCGTTCTGACCGCTGGGGGCGGGGCCGGCTCGGTCCGGCCACGCCCCCTCTGCTGGGCCCCGGCGGCGTGGAGCTGGGGAGTTCGTTCGTCACGGTCCGGAGTGGAGGAGGGGAGATGTCGTTGCCTGCGTTCAGGGTCGAGGACCTGCGGGTGTACGAGTTCGAGTTCGATGGGTTGCCGCACGCCATGGTGCGGGTGCGACTCGACCAGGGGGTGACGGGATTCGGTGAGGCGAGCGATGGATACGGGTTCGCCCATCCCGGTCTGCTGCGCACGATCGTGCAGGACGTGCTGGCTCCGCTGCTGGGACGACCGGGCCTGGTCTCGGTGCCCCAGGTCGCCGGTCTGCTGAAGTCGGAGCTGCGGCGCCGACCCGGGCTCGCCGGCCCGGTCGGCCACGCCGTGAGCGCGGTCGAGATGGCCCTGTGGGACGCGGTGGGTCGCCGGGACGGGCTTAGCGTGCGCAGCATGCTGGGCGGCCACCGGGAGCGGCTCGGGGTCTACGCCTCCAGCCACTTCCTCTTCCAGGGCGATGCCGACTGGCACGTGCACAACCTCGAGCCCTGGCTGGCGCGCGGGGTGGGGGCGGTGAAGCTCCGGCTGGGACTGGACTGGCGTACGGACCTGGCCACCCTGGCCCAGGTGCGCGATCGACTGGGGCCGACGGTCGACATCTTCGTGGACGGCACCGAGCACTACAGCCTGGACACGGCCCTGCGCGTCAGCCGGGCCCTGGCCGACCTGGGGGTCTCGATGTTCGAGGAGCCCCTCCCCCAGGAGCGGCACCTGGGCGTGCAACGGCTGGTGGATCAGTCCGCGGTGGCGATTGGGTACGGTGAGCACTTCGGCATGGCGGGGGACTACGACCACGCGATCAGGGACGGGCGTGCCGACGTCCTCCAGCCGGACCCGGCCACCTCCGGGGGGCTGCTGGAGATGGTGCGGATCGGGGAGCTCGCCGAACTGGCCGGTGTACCGGTCATGCCGCACTCGGCCGCCGGCCCGGTCGCCTTCGCGGCGAACCTGCACGCCTCCAGTGCCCTCACGACGCTCCGCCTGGTGGAGTTCCCCTACTCGATGGCGGAGCCGTGGCACGAGATCCTCGACGCGAGCCCCTTCACCCTCGAGCACCTGGAGAGGGGTGCGTTCGCGGTGCCGACAGGACCGGGCCTGGGCATCGAGGTGCACGAGGCCGCGCTTGCCGGGCGCTCTGCTCGGGTCACCGACATCGCGGTGCCGGCCAGCACTGCTGCTTGGACGGACTGGTCACAAGGCAACGTCTGACCCTGACCTGGTCGAGCGGTGTGCCGGGTGGGCAGCCCGTTCCAGGAGGACGAGCAACAGATCGGACTGCTCCGACTACTCGGCGATCGCCTCGGCGACCCAGGTGACGAGCGGGCGCAGCCGGCGCCAGTCGTCGCGGACCCGGTCGAGCAACTCGGCGGTGTGCACGACCGGCTCGAAGCCGTAGGACCGCATACCGAGCACGGTCCTCATCTTGAGCAGCTCGATGCGCGGGTGGTCCTTCTCGTAGCCCCGGGGCGCGGTCTTGAGCCGCTCGCCGGCCACCTCGAAGCCGCCGCGCTCCAGGTCGCGCAGGATCCGCTGCAGCACCTTGCCTGTCTTCTCCTCGGCCATCGCCTCGCGCAGCCGGGCGAGGCGGGCTCCCGACGCCTCGTAGATCCCGCCGCCCACCCGGACGCCGGGCGCCGCCACCTCGACGTACCACCCGGTCGCCGAGCCGACGCCGACGAACGCACCCTGGTGGGTCTTGTAGGGCGTCTTGTCCTTCGCGAAGCGCACGTCACGGTAGGGCCGGAACACCTTCGCCGCGCCGAACTCCTGGCCGAGCGCGTCGGTCAGCGCCACCATCGGCGCCTTCACGCTCTCGTTGTAGACCGACTTGTGCGCCTCCCAGAACGACTTGGTGTTGTCGACCTCGAGGTCGTCGTAGAAGTCGAGTGCCGCGACGGGGAATCCGGTGAAGTCCACGTCAGGAGGGTACGGCGGGCCGGTCGGTGCGCACCCGCGGGACCGGCACGTTCCAGCGCAGGGCGTGCTGGATGCCGATGACCATCAGCCGGTCGTCGGTGGGCCGCGCAGGGTCGTACCAGATCACGGTCCGCTGCCCCTCGACGAGCGGGGCGCTGGCGGGGATGATGACACCGCGGCGCACACGGTAGACGGTGCCGTCGACGCCGGTGAACCGGAAGACGGCCGTGGTGATCACGTTGGACGCCTCCTCGAAGTCGTCGGGGTCCAGGCCGGACTCCACGACCGTGGCCGCCACGGGGGTGCCATGGGCGATCAGGTCGAGTTCCAGACGCCAGCGCCGGTGCCGCCGCGCGGCCGCCGCGACCGCGAGGAGCAGCGTGAGCGCACCGGCCGCTGCGCCGATGGCGGCGGCCCCGGCGTACCACCCGGTGACGCCCAGCTCGATCACGGCCAGCCACAGTCCGCCCGCAGCCGCGGGGAGCAGGACGCCGGGGGCGTGCAGCTGGCCG
This sequence comes from Nocardioides sp. L-11A, assembly GCA_029961745.1. NCBI lineage: Bacteria > Bacillati > Actinomycetota > Actinomycetes > Propionibacteriales > Nocardioidaceae > Nocardioides > Nocardioides sp. L-11A. The sequence goes on along the minus strand of CP124680.1, from coordinate 721,302 downwards.
AGCGAGCGCGGGTACCGGTCGACGAGGAGGGACCAGGTCAGCCAGCCGACCACGGCCGCGAGCGTCCCGCCGATCGCGGCCAGGCCGATCGAGTCGCCCGCGACGTACGCCGCCGGTGCATCGTCGTTGCCGTCGATGACCGTGCAGCCGATGCCGTAGCCGGCGTACACCCCGCCGATCAGGAGCAGGCACAGCGCGGTGAGCAGCCCGAGCGGACGGCCGGTCCGGGGCTCGAAGGTGAAGGGCGGTGGCTCCTCGTGCGCCATGGCCCCATTCAACCCGACATCGGCCCGGCGTCGCCCGGGTGGAATGGGGCACCCTGGTGCTACCGGGCCGACCGGCCCCGACCGGAGGAGAGAGCATGGCGAAGAAGCGCTGGAGCGACCTGAGCCCGCGGACGCGGCGGATCATCATCGTGACCGGGGCGGTCGACGGCGCGCTCAAGGCGGTCGCGCTCGCCGACCTGAAGCGCCGTGACGAGGACCAGGTGAACGGCTCGAAGCGGGTGTGGGCGACCGCGCTGGCGCTGGTCAACTCCGCCGGCATCCTGCCGATCGTCTACTTCCTGCGCGGGCGCCGCTCCCCCGCCTGACGCGGCGTGGCAGCGTGGCCGCACACCGGCGTCGTCTCGCCGCCCTGCCGAGCCTGGACGCACCCAACCCGACCGCGGCGTGGCAGCGTGTCGCCCGCGCGCAGCGCGTCGTCTCCCCGCCATGCCGAGCCTGGACGCACCCAACCCGACCGCGCGCGTGGCAGCGTGTCGCCGCCGGCGCCATGGCTGCATGCAGACGTCGTCGTGCCGCCCTGCCGAGCCTGGACGCACCCAACCCGACCGCGGCGTGGCAGCGTGTCGCCCGCGCGCAGCGCGTCGGAGGCAAGCATGGGCCCGAAGGGTCTGTGCGCCGCCTTCGACTGGCGACACGCTCACGCAACTCAATCGGAGCGGATGACGAGGTTCGAACTCGCGACATTCAGCTTGGGAAGCTGACGCTCTACCAACTGAGCTACATCCGCAGACCCCGGCGAACCGGAGCGAGGAGGATGCTACCCGATGGGCTGGAACGTCGGTCGCTTCGGTGCCACCCCGTCGCCCGACGAGCGGCCGGTGACCCGGCGCTGCACCCACGGCGCCAGGTGGGTGCGGGCCCACGCGAGGTCGGCGGCACGCTGCTCGCGCGCGGACAGGACCGGCGCGGACACCGGGTCGAACGGCTGGAGGTCGTGCTCGACCCCGAGCGCGTCGAGGGCCGCGATCGCGATCGCCTGGTGACCGACGGCGTTGAGGTGCAGCCGGTCCTCGTCCATCACCTCCGCCACCTTCCACCCGCGCATCCGCCACATGTCGACGAGCGTGGCGCCGTGCTTCTCCGCGATCTCGCGGGCCCATTCGTTGAAGATCGCGGTCCGGCCGCGGATCACCTTCATCACCCCGCTGTCGCCGGTGTCGGCGATGGTGAACATGACGACGTGGGCACCGCCGGCCGTGAGCCGGCCGATCGCCTCGTCGTACGACGCCGCGAGGGCGTCGATGTCGACCTTGGGACGCAGCACGTCGTTGCCGCCGCCGTGGATGCTGACCAGGTCCGGGCCCAGCGCGAGGGCCGCGTCGACCTGCTCGTCGATGATCGCGGGCAGCTTGCGGCCGCGGATGGCGAGGTTGGCGTAGCCGAAGTCGACGCCCTCCGCGCTCGCGCGCGCGGCGAGGGCCTCCGCCGTCCGGTCGGCCCATCCCCGCAGGCCGTTGGGGCGCGCCGGGTCGGGGTCACCGACCCCTTCGGTGAACGAGTCGCCCAGGGCGACGTACCTGCTGAACGTCATTGCTGCATTCTGCGCCCGTGATCGGCGCCACGCGCAACCGGCACCGGCCGGTAGGGTGCGGGGCGTGCTGCTCAGCGACCGCGACATCACCGCCGAGATCGACGCAGGCCGGATCGGCCTGGAACCGTACGACCCCGGGCTGATGCAGCCGTCGTCGGTGGACTTCCGCCTCGACCGCTTCTTCCGCGTCTTCGACAACCACAAGTACCCCTCGATCGACCCCGCTGCCGACCAGTCCGACCTCACCCGGGTGGTCGAGCCGGAGGGCGACGAGCCGTTCATCCTGCACCCCGGAGAGTTCGTGCTCGGCTCGACGTACGAGGTCGTGACGCTGCCCGACGACATCGCTGCGCGCGTCGAGGGCAAGTCCTCGCTGGGCCGGCTGGGCCTGCTCACCCACGCGACGGCCGGATTCGTCGACCCCGGCTTCTCGGGGCACGTGACACTCGAGCTGGCGAACGTCGCGACCCTGCCGATCAAGCTCTATCCCGGCATGAAGATCGGACAGTTCTGCTTCTTCCGGCTGTCGTCGCCGAGCGAGCACCCGTACGGCTCGGCGAAGTACGGCTCGCGCTACCAGGGGCAGCGCGGTCCCACCCCGTCACGGTCGTTCCAGAACTTCCACCGCACGACGATCTGACTTGTCGGGCATCTCCTGCGCTTGTCGGGCGTTGCAACGCCCGACAAGCGCAGGAATCACCGGTCGACCGGCGATTCCTGCAGTTAGGTTAGCCTGACCTCATGACCGTCGAGCAGAACGAGTACGTCGCCACCCTGCCCATGCTCCTCACCGAGGTCGAGGTGCTGCGTGTCGAGCGCGTCTCGCCCTCGTTCGTGCGCGTGGAGCTCGGCGGCGCGGCGCTGGCCGAGCTCGGTCCGGACGGACCGGTCCACGACCAGCGGATCAAGCTCATCTTCCCCAACGCGGCAGGCACGCTGCCGTCGTTCGCGCACGCGGACGAGTCCTGGTGGACCACCTGGATCGAGATCCCGGAGCACGAGCGGGGCTCGATGCGGACCTACACGATCCGCGACATCCTCGGCGAGGGATCGGACACCCGCCTGGTCGTCGACATCGTGGTGCACGAGAGCGACGACGCCGACGGACACGGCGACGGCCTCGACGGCGCCGGCAACCGCTGGGCGCTCCAGGCGGCGCCCGGGCAGCGCCTGGTCACACTGGCGCCCCGCAAGGGCCACGAGTTCGGCGGCATCGAGTGGTCGCCGGGCGAGGCGAGCCGCCTGCTGCTCGTCGGCGACGAGACCGCCGTCCCCGCCATCCGCGGGGTGCTGCGCGACCTGCCGGCCGACGCGACCGGCGCCGCGTACCTCGAGGTCCCGGTCGACGCCGACATCCAGGAGCTCGTCGCACCGTCGGGCGTCGGCGTGACCTGGCTGCCGCGCAACGGCGGCGCCCGCGGCGAGGAGCTCCACGCCGCGGTCCTCGCGCACCTCACCGGCGCCACGCACACCGAGGCCATCGTCGTCACCGACGACGAGATCGACCCCGACCTGTGGGAGACGCCGGTCCACTCCTCCTCCGGCGAGGAGGTCGCCACCGCGACCGCCGTCCCGACCGGCGACGCGCCGTACGCCGGCCTCTACGCGTGGATCGCCGGCGAGTCCAAGGTCGTGACCGGCCTGCGCCGCAAGCTGGTCAAGGACCTCGGCCTCGACCGGCGCCAGGTCGCCTTCATGGGCTACTGGCGCGAGGGCGTCTCCATGCGCTCCTGAAGCGCGGTCAGGCCGCGCCCCACAGCGCGAGGTACGCCGCGCGGTAGTCGACGTCACCGTCCCACATCCCGTTCTCCGACGAGTCGACGACTGCACGAGCCACCTCTGCGTCGATGAGCTTCACTCCGAGACCGTAGACGGCGTCCGACGCCGGGCTGCCGGCGAGCACGCGCAGCATGCTGTCCGCCGCGGCCCAGCCGATGCCGTCGAGCGAGAACGCGGTCGTCGCGGCCTGACCGCAGTCCGAGGCGATGCACTGGGTCGCGTCCACCGTGCCGTTCGAACCGAGCACGAGTACGTCGTCACGGCCCACCGACCGCAGGCCCTGCAGCAGTGGCGGCACCGCGTCGTCGTAGTCGACGTAGAAGGTGTTGACGTCGGGGTGACGCTGGACGAGCTGCTGGACCAGGCGCGGGACGCCGACGGCCAGGTCCGCCGAGGTGAAGGTCTGCTCCTCCAAGACCTCGCACGACGAGCACGCGTCCAGTCCTTCGACGAAGCCTCGGAAGCGGGGCTCGAGCACGGCGAAACCCTCGTCATGCAGGACCAGCGCCTTGACCGCACCCTTCTGTTCGGTGATCGCGAGGTCGGCCAGGAGAGTGCCGGTCGCCGTGTAGTCGGCGACGGTCGGTCCGACGTTGGCATCCACGAGCTCGCTCTCGCCCAGCGCGGCGAGACTGACGACCGCGACACCCTGGCGCCGCGCCTCCCCCAACGCCTGCTGCACGGTCTCGGGGTCGATCGCAGAGGTGATGATCCCGTCCGGGCGCAGTGCCAGGGCCTGCCGGATGGCGGCGTTCTGCTTGTCGCTGGTGCCCTGTCCATCGATCAGCTTGGCGCGGAGTCCGGCCGCCTCGAGCGCCTCGACCGCACCCCGGGCCGGGTCTGCGCAGCCGGGCTGCGCGGCGTTGCACGCCACGACAGCCACGAAACGGTCCGTGGGCGCCTCGATCGGCGCATCAGGCAGGTCGGCAGGCAACGCGTCGCGCGCCGACGCCACCCGTTGCGAAGCGGCGGCGACGCTCTCCTGGTCGATATCCCCGCTGCCGCCGCCGGCCCCCTCGCCGCAGGCGCTCAGAACTACGAGGGCTGTGCCGGCCAGAGTGAGTCGGATCGTCATCCTGTTCGTTCGAGTCAACGCTTCTCCTCAGTAGCAGTGCGGGTGATACGGACGACGACCTTCCCGAGAGAGGCGCCATCGCGAAGGTCGGCCAACGCGGTCTCCACGTCGTCCAGGTCGTGGACCGCGCCGACCGGCGGACGAATCCGATGACGCTCGACGAAGGCGAGCATCGCGGCGAACTCCGGGGCGCTCGCCATCGAGCTCCCCGTCACCGAGACCTGCCGGAAGAACAGATCCCGCAGGTCGAGCGCCGTCAACGCCCCGACCGTCGCGCCGAAGCTGACGAGCCGCCCTCCCGGCCGCAGTGCGCGCAGCGCGCGGGGGAAGGCCGGCGCGCCGACCGAGTCGAGGACGACGTCGACGGCGCCGAGCTCGGCGGACCAGTCTGCGGCGTCGAGCACGCCCGCGTCCGCGCCGAGCGCGGCTGCATGCTCGAGCGCCCGTGTCGAGCGGGAGGTGGTCGCCACCCAGGCACCCGCGGCGTGCGCCAAGGTGATCGCGAGGCCGGCGACCCCACCGCCGGCGCCGGTGATCAGCACCCGGGTCCCGTCGGCGACGCCACCCTGACTGAACAGTGCGCGGTACGCCGTCATCGCCGCGAGCCCGAGCCCGGCGGCCTCGTCGGGCTTTAGGTGGGCAGGCGCGGGGACGACGTTCTCCCATGGCAGGGCGACGTACTCGGCGAGGGTGCCAGGTCGCGGATCGCCCAGCACCTCGGGGACCAAGGGAGGCCGGGCCGGGTCGGACCAGCCCAGGCAGGGGTTGACGATGACGCTGCGACCGAGCATCGCGTCGTCGACGCCGGGACTGCACGCCACGACCTCGCCTACGGCGTCGGAGCCGAGCACGAGTCCGCGCACGGTGTCGTCCGCGCGGTCGAGCACGAAGAGGTCGTGCCGGTTGAGTCCCGCGCGGTCGACGCGCAGCAGTACCTCACCCGGGCCGGGCACCGGCACCGGGACCTCGCGCACTACCACCCGGCCGCCGGGGCCGCCCTCGCACACGGCGGCGCGCATCAGGCGCGGGATCGGGGTCTGCTCAATCACGTGGAGCCTCCTGGAGTAGGGCGGCGGCCAGGTCCAGCAGCCGCAGGTCGGTGCCGTGCGCGCCGACGATCTGGAGCCCGGAGGGCATCCCGTCGGCGAGCGAGAGCGGGACGGAGAGCGCCGGCTGGCCGGTCACGTTGGCGAAGCCGGTGTTGCCCAGGACCGCCCAGCCGCGGCGCACCTGGTCCTCCGGTCCAGCGGCCATCACCGGAAACGGCGGGAACGGTGTGGTCGGGGTGAGCACGAAGTCGAACTCGGCGAGCAGCGCCGTGAACGCGGCGGTCAATGCTCCCGCCTGCGCGGCGGCCCGACTGTAGGCCTCACCCGGACGGGTCCGAGCGAGCGTGCGCGCCGCGGCCAGCGTCACGCGTACGGCGAGGCTGAGCCGCTCCTCGTGCCGGCGCACTCCGTCCTCGAGCGCGCGGGTGAGCTCACGCCACTCGACGTGCCGGTGCCCGAATCCGGACGCCGTACCGGCCAGCGTGGCTGCCAGCCCCTCGACGAACAGCCCGGCGGCGACCGGGCCGAAGGCATCGGGATCGAGGTCGGTCTCGACCACGTTCACCCCCAGGGCCCGGACGGCGTCGCAGTCGCGACGAAATGCCGCGGCGACCTCGGGCGCCGACCGGTCGACCAGAGCGCGCAGCACGACGGCCCGAGCGCCTAGCGGACCGGCGGACGTCGACTCCGAGAGACGGGGCACGCCGCGCTGGCGCAGATCGGTCCCGTCGTCGATGGCGACCACACCCAGCACTCGGCGCAGCACGCCGGTCGTGCGCGCGAGCAGACCGATGTGGTCGAGGCTGGGCTCTCCCGGCACCACCCCGGTGTACGGCACCAGACCGCGGGTCGGCTTGAGCCCGAGAACCCCGCACCACGACGCTGGGACACGCGACGAACCGCCCTGGTCGGTGCCGATCGCGACATCGACGCCGTCGAGGTGCAGAGAGGCCGCGGCACCGCTGGACGAGCCGCCCGCGCTGCGGGTCGGGTCGTGCGGGTTGAGCACGGGGCCGTCGACGCACGAGTCGCCACCACCGGAGAAGGCGAGGTCGTCCATCGTGGTGACGGCAACCAGTTCGGCACCGGCGTCCAACAACTCCCGCACGACCGAGGCGTCACCCGACGGTATGAAGTCGGGCAGGGCCGCCGAGCCGCAGGTCAGCGGCACCCCACCGATCGCGACCGAGTCCTTGAGCGAGACCCGGAGTCCGGACAACGCACCGGTCCGGTCACCACGCACCGAGATCCACCGGCGCACCGCGTTCCACGGGTCGTCAGACCGCGCGCCGGCTCGCACCTCCCGCTCCACGGTCGGCGTCAGCGCGAGCGCAGGCACTGCCGGGAGGTGCTCACCGGCAGCGACGAGGTCGGCGACGACACCCTCCGGCGGCTCCACGGCGCTCACCATCCCGCCCCGAGATCGGTGAGCCGGTGCAGCCGGAGCTCCAGCGACGCGATCAGCCACGCCCCGTCCACGCAGACGAAGCGATCACGGTAGGTGCCGGTGGCGACCACCGAGCCTGCCGGTCCCGGTGCTGCTCGCCGGTCGGTGGCGAGCTGCACCAGCTCCCACCTCCCGTCAGCGGTTCCGGCGTCGAGGTCGATGTCGACAGAGCCGTTGGCGAGGTAGTGCGCCGCCCAGGAGAACCGGTCGGCGCCCACCGTCGCGAGGAAGTCGGCGATGGCCGCGCGGCCGGTGAACGGACCGTCGTGGTCGCTGCTCCAGCTGCCATCGGGGGCGAACAGCGCAGCGAGAGCAGCACCGTCGTATCCCTCGTCGCAGAGCTGGGCGTAGCGACGCTTGAGCCGGTGGACAGCAGCTTCGGCCTTGAGCAGGTCGACCTGCCGGCCGAGCCGCTCGACCTGCGCGGCGAGGTCGCCCGTCATCGGCTGAACCTGCCGCTGGTGAGCGCGACGGCCACGAGCAGGACGCCGCCCTTGAGCAGCGACTCGATGTAGAACGGCAGGCCGAGCTGCTGCAGGCCCGCGACTAGTGCCGCCAGGATGAGGACCGCGACCACGGTCCCGATCACGTTGTAGCGGCCGATCGTGTAGATCGCGGCGCCGAGGAACACCGCGGCGAAGGCGGGCAGCAGGAAGCCCGCACCCACCTGGGGGTTGCCCGACCCGAGGATCGCCGCCTCGACGACACCGGCCACCCCGGCCACCGTGCCGGACGCGACGAACGAGCCGACGGTGAGCGTCGTCGTCGGCAGTCCGACCAGACGGGCGGCAACAGGTCCGTCGCCCATGGCGTAGAGGTAGCGTCCGGTCGGCGTCTTCTCCAGGATCCACCATGCGAGGAGGCACAAGACGCCGGCGTACACGATCGGAAGCGGTACCGGACCGACCCGGTCGCCCAGGCTGCGGAAACCCGGCGGCACGTTCTCGGCGAAGATCGAGCCGTTGGTCCACCACAGCGCGATGCCGAGCGCGATGCTGCCGGTGGCGAGCGTGGCGACCATGGCGTTGATCTCGAGCCACGCCACGCAGAACCCGTTGACCAGTCCGAACAACGAGCCGATCAGGACGCCCGCCAGACAGGCGACGGGCGTCGGGGTCTCGAAGAACTGGAAGCAGCCGATCGACACGATCATCGACAGCGTCAGCACACTCGCGACCGACAGGTCGAAGTAGCCGGCCACGACCGGAATCAGGATCGCGATGGCGAGGATCAGGCCGACCGCCTCGTTTCCGAGCACGGCGGTCAGGTTGGTCATCGTGGGATAGGTGACCGGCAGCAGCACGCTGAAGAGGACGACGACTCCCACCACGCCGTAGAACCCGAACCAGCGTGGGTGGACGAGGCCGCCGGCGCCGCGCCGGGCAGGTCCCTCCTGGGCGGCGTGGACCTCGGGCACCTGAGTCTCACTGATCTCGGTGGTCACTTGTCTTCCGGCCTTTCGTTGGTTGCCGCGAGATGCAGCACGTCTGTCTCGTTGAGTCCCTCGTTGGGGAGGGCCGCCCTGATCGCGCCGCGCCGCATCACGAGGATCCGGTCGCTGATCGTGATCAGCTCGCCGATGTCCGATGAGACGGCTACGACGGCCATCCCGTCGGCGGCCATCTGCCGCACGGTCGCGTGGATCTGCTGGCGGGCGTGCACGTCGACGCCCTGGGTCGGCTCGTCGAGCAGGAGGACCGACGGCCGGGTCTGAGCGCAGCGGCTGATGATCGCCTTCTGCTGGTTGCCGCCGCTGAGCAGGGCGAATCTGCGCTCGGGCATCCGTGGGCGGATGTCGAGAGCCTCCATCGACTCGGCGGTCCTCCGGCGCTCGCTCCGGGCCCTGATCCACCACGGGCGCGACAGCTCCGGCAGTGCGGCGATCGTCAGGTTCTCCGACAGCGTCATGCCGGCGAAAGCCGCCTGGCCACGCCGGTCCTCCGGCACGAACGCGATGCCGTTGCTCCGCGCGACCCGCGGACTGCCGCCGGGCACGCTCCTGCCACCGACGACGACCCGGCCGCCTTCGCGTCCCTGCGCGCCGGCGATCATCCGGAGCAGGGTGCTTCTGCCGGAGCCGAGCAGTCCGGCGATCCCGACCACCTCACCCGCCTGCACCTGCAGGTCCAGGTCGCGAACCCGGCCGCCCGTGACCCCGGCGCAGACCAGGGTCGGCTCGCCGCCGCGTGTCGAGGCGACACGTACGACGGACCGGTGGGCCGTGTCACCGCCGGCCATCAGGTCAGCCAGTTCACGTTCCGTGGTCGTGCTGGCCGACTCACTCCCCACCAGCCGGCCGTCGCGCAGCACCGACACCCGGTCGGAGAGCTCGATCAGGGCGGCCAGGTCGTGGGTGATGTAGAGCACCGGTATCCCGCGCTCGGCGACCCGCCGTACCAGGTCGGTGACGAGGGACGCCTCGTGCTCGGGCAGGGAGGCGGTCGGCTCGTCGAGGACCAGTAGTCCCCGGTCGTCGAGATCCTGGACGGCACGGGCGATGGCGACCATGGTCCGCTCGGTGGGCGAGAGCTCCCCGAGTACCGCGCGCGGGTCGACGCCCTCGATGCCGAGGCGGGTGAGCACCTCGCGGCTGAGCTCACGCTCGCGCCCGACCCGCACCCGCGTCGCCCTGCTGCGTCCGTAGAAGGAGCCGAGCGAGATGTTGTCCGCCACCGTCATCGTCGGGAAGACCGCCGGATCCTGGTGGAGCACGCGGAGCCCGAGCTCGGTCGCCTTGGCCGGGGTGAGCGAGCGGTGCGACTCGGTCCCGAAGCGAAGCGTGCCCTCGTCGGGGGTGTAGACGCCCGCCAGGATCTTGACCAGGGTCGACTTCCCCGAGCCGTTCATTCCCGCCAGGCCGTGGATCTCGCCCCTTCCGAAGCCGATCGAGACTCCGTCCAGCGCCGTCTGACCGCCGAAGCGCTTGGTGATGCCGATGAGCTCGACGCTCGCCGTGGTCATCAGCCGACCTTCCAGAGCGTCCGGTACGCCGCCTCGTAGTCGACGTCGCCGCCCCAGAGTCCGTCGATGTCCTGAGCAATGCTCTGATCGATCAGCTTGACGCCGATGACCTCGGCGGCGGGTTCCGGGCTCTCTCCGGCGAAGATCCGGTTGAGCGCGTCCACGTCCGACCAGCCGATCCACCCGAGCGCGAACGCGGTCGTCGCCGACTGGCCGCCGCCCTCGCGGATCAGCTGGATCGCGGCCGACGTCCCGTCGGATCCCAGGACGACCTTGCCCTCGGTCCCGATCGAGCGGAGTCCTTGGAGCACCGCCGGCACGGCGTAGTCGTAGTCGATGTAGATGGTGTTGAAGTCGGGGTGACGCTGGGCCATCTGCTGTACGAGGCGCGGCACGGAGTTGGCCAGGTCGGAGAACGTGAAGGTCTGGTCCTCCTGGATGGTGCAGGTCTTGCACTCCCTCAGCCGATCGACGAACGCACCGTGCCGGTCCACGAGCACGTCGAAGCCGGTGTCGTGCAGCACCAGTGCCTTCACCCTCCCTTTCGTCCGGGTGATCGCGTAGTCGGCGAGCAGCGATCCACTCAACTTCCAGGCCTCGGTCGAGGGGTTGTCGGAGAAGTCGACCAGGTCCGACTTCGTCGCCGACGACGCGACGACTTTCACTCCCTGACGGCGAGCCTCGTCCAGCGCTCCTTGAATGGTCTTCGGGTTGATGGCGAAGGTGATGATGCCGTCGGGCTTCAGAGCCAGCGCCTGCCGGACCGCGGCGTTCTGCGTGTCAGCGGTGTCCTTGCCGTCGATCATCTGGGCCCGCCAGCCGATCTCCTCGGCAGCGTCCAAGGCTGCCCGCGCCGGCTGGGCGCAGCCCTCGGAGGCGACCGAGCACGGGATCATGATGACGAACTTGTCCTTCTGGACCGGCGGGCTCGACGACGGCGCACCGGTGGTGACGTCAGCCATCGCGGCCTTCACCCGGGCGTCTGACTCCTTGACGATGGCGGCCGCGTCAGCATCCGAGCCGCCGCCACCGGCACCCGCGGACTGGCAGGCCGCGAGCAGAGGCGTGACCAGCAGACCGACAGCGAGCAGGCCGCGGGCCGGGCGACGACCGCGAGCGGGCCGAAGGTGGTGGGTGTTCATGCGATCTCCTTGAGGTTCTCCCGGGCGGTGCCGGCGCGTGCGAGGCCGCCGAGCCGGCAAGAGGTCTGTCCTAGCCGTCGTGGGCGGCGAGCGAGTAGCGGTCCTGTGACCAGTCGCCGAGGTGGTGGGCCATCAGGCCGAAGTCGACGTGGATCCGCCGGTACCGCCAGCAACCGTCACGCCACACGAACTCGTTGTCGTAACGGCCCGCGAGCCAGCCCGCTCGCGCCGTACCGGCGGTCTCGTCGACGCAGGGCATCAGCAGATACCAGACGCCGGTCGCGTGCCGCTCGCCCTCGGCGAGCGTGATCCGCACCGGCACGTTGACGTGCAGCGCCCAGGGATACGCCGCCCCGGCCACGCGGAAATGCTCGGCGATCTCGTCGCGACCGCGCCGGATCACTCCGTTCGGCGCGCTCTCCCACACGCCGTCCGCGACGAACAGGTCGGCAATCCGGTCGGGCGGGAAGCCCTGGTCGCACAGCTCGGCGTAGCGGCCGTGCAACTCCTCGATCGCCACCCGATGCTCGAGCCGGCGAAGGGCCGTGCTGGTCATCGCCGGACCTCGTCACGGGCCCATTGCTCCTGCCCGAGGGGCTCGGGCAGGTCCAACTCGGCGACATAGGTGCCGTACTCGATCCGCAGCGTCGCCTCGCCGTACGCGAACCCGCCGCTCGGACGCTCGGCGAGAAGGTAGAGAGGATCCGAGACGCTTCGGCCCCAATGGAGCTCGGCCCGGCCTGTCTGCACGACCCTGGCGTCGGCGAAGGTCCACGGAAGCCGGACCAGACGGCACACGTCGTACCCGCGCCCGTCGGCGCTGGGTATCACCTTCGCGGTGTGGTGCTCGCCGAACCAGGACGGCACGAGCTCGGTCCCGGCCGTCTCGTCGACATCGACAGAGGCGCCGCGCAGCAGCCGCAGATCGGAGGCGCTCACGATCGCGAAGGAGATACGCCCGTCCGCCTCGAGCAGCTCGACCTGACGGACCTGCTTCTTCGGCAGACCGAACAGCTCGCGGCCGAGGATGCCGTGGTTGAGACCGGCCACGAACGTCTCGAGGGCGTACGCGCCGGGCACGCCGTCTCTCGCGCAGGCGAGCGAGACCCCGCCCTGAAAGTACGGCGGCCGTACGTCGGCGCCCTTGCCGTCGTCGAAGGTGGCGTTGCTGAACTCACCGAGCCAGAGCGCCGCCCGCGGCCGGTCGGGCAGGCTGAGAGGTGCCGGGAGCGCCCGGCGCGCGACATCGGCGTCGACGTCGTACACGACGGTCAGCCAGCGGACGCCGACCGTCTCCTCCCCCGCGCGGAACAGCGGAGCGAAGGCGGGCATCGACAGGGGCGTCATGCGACGGTCACCGCAACGTCGTGGGCAGCACGGCGCAGCGCGTCGAGGATGCGGGAGGCGTCCGGGACGACCGCGCCCGCCAGCTGCACGGCGGCGGGGATCCGCGTGGGCGGCGTCCCGACCCGCACCAGCGGCACGCGCAGAGCGATCCCGGCCTCCGCGACCTGCGCCGAGATCTCGCTGCCGAAGCCCCCGAAGGTATGGGCCTCGTGAGCGATCACGACCCGACGGGTGCGCTCGATGCTGCCGAGCACGGTGTCGGCGTCGAAAGGACGGATCCAGCGCAGGTCGACCACCTCGACGTCGATGCCCTCCGCCGCGGCGGACTCGGCGGCGGCGAGCGCCTGGTGGAGCATCGAGCCCCAGGTCACCAACGTCACGTCGCTGCCGGGCCGACGGATGGCCGCGCCGCCGATCGGCTCGACGGGACCGCCGGTGAGGATGCTCTCCTTGCGTCCGTGATAGAGCGTCCGGTTCTCGATGATCACCGTCGGGTCGTCGTCGGCGATCGCCGCGAGCGTCAGGTCATAGGCATCCTGGTGAGTCACCGGCATGCAGACGTTGATCCCTGGGATCTGCGCGAACAGCGCCTCGAGCGACTGCGAGTGCTGGGCGCACGCGCCGGGAGCGGAGCCCTGCTGGGTGCGGATGGTGAGCGGAGCCGACAGCCGGCCACGCGACACGTAGCGGACGTTCGCCGCCTGGTTGGCGATCTGGTCGAAGGCGACGAGGGCGAAGTCGGCCCACATGATCTCCACGATCGGACGGGCACCCATCATCGCCGAGCCGACGGCCCCACCCAGGATGGCCGACTCGGAGATCGGCGTGTCGAAGACGCGCTCGCCGAACAGCCGGCGCAGGCCCTTGGTCACTCCGAAGACGCCACCGGGCAAGGCGACGTCCTCACCGAAGAGGAGGGCCTCGGGCCAATCGGTCAGCGCCCGTCGCAATGCGGCGTTGACGCTCTCGGCATACGACAGGGTCTCGGTGCGGATCTCCGTCGGCGTGGTCAGCTCAGGCATAGAGGTGCTCCAGGACGCTCGTGGGGTCGGTCAGCGGGGCGGCCGTGGCCTCGGCGACGGCCGCGGCCACCTCGGCCGAGACCCGGGCCTCCACCTCCCGCAGTACGTCGGCGCTCGCGCCGAGCCCGGCCAGCACACGGGTGAGGCGACCGATCGGCTCGGCGGCCATCGAGGCCTCGACCTCACCGGCCGGCCGGTACTGCTGAGCGTCGCCGATGTAGTGGCCGACCAGACGCTGGGTGAGCATCTCGAGCAGGACCGGACCGGCGCCCTTGCGCGCGCGCTCGGTGGCCTGGCTCATCGCGGACGCGACCGCCTCGGGGTCGTTGCCGTCGACCCGCGCCCCGGGCATGCCGTAGCCGGCAGCTCGCTTGAACAGTCGCTCGATGCGCACCATGCTCGCGATCGGGGTGAGCTCGGAGTAGCTGTTGTTCTCCACGACGAAGATGACCGGCAGCGAGCGCACAGCCGCGAAGTTCATCGCCTCGTGCACCGAGCCCTGGTTCATGGCGCCATCGCCGAACGCTGCGACCGCGACCCGGCCGGAACCGTCGAAAGTAGCGGCGAGCGCCGCGCCGGCCGCGATCGGGGCACCGGCGCCCACGATCGAGTTCTCGCCGTACATGCCGTAGTCGGGGGCCGTGAAGTACGCCGAGCCGCCGCGTCCGCCGTTGACGCCGACCGTGCGGCCCATCAGCTCGCCGAACAGCTGAACCAGCGGCACACCGCAGGCGATCGCCCAGCCGTGCCCGCGATAGGTCGGGAAGACCGCGTCGCGGGTCAGGTCGAGTGCGGCGCAGGAGCCGACGTAGATCGCCTCCTGGCCGTTGCACAGGTGCACCGAGCCGACGATCTCCTCGCGCGCCCGCAGTTCCTGGACCTTCTCCTCGAACTGACGGATCCGCACCATCTGCTCCAGGTGGACCGTCAGTGCGGCCACCCGTTCCTCATTGCTCACTTGCTCTCCATCGGTTGGTGCGACCCGTCTGGTGGCGGGCCGCCTCGGTCGGGCGGTTCGGACAGATCGGGTAGCGAGAGCCGACCGGTCGTCATCAGTCGGGTCGCGATGGACGCCGCCTGCGTCGCGCTCTCGATGAGACGGGCCTTGCTCCGCTGGAATCGCTCGGTCGGCACCGAGACCGTGAAGGCGCCGAGTGGGTTGCCGTCGCGGTCGAAGTAGGGCGCAGACACGCAGCTGACCCCGTCGACGTACTCCTCACGATCGATCGCGAAGCCCTGGCGCCGGGTCTGGACGAGCTCGACCCTGAGCTCCTCGAAGTCGGTGATCGTGTTGGCGGTGAGCGCGACCAGGCGCACTCCCGAGAACATGGCGGCGACGTGCTCCTCGGGCAGGTGGGCGAGCACCGCCTTGCAGGACGCGCGAGCGTGCATGTCGCCGGTGTATCCGACCGCGAGGCGCCCGACGTTGAGCGCATGGAGGCCCGCGATGTAGTGCAGCAGCACGATGTTCCCGTCGCGCCACCCGGAGATGTACGCCGTCTCCCGAGTCAGGTTGTGCAACCGCGTCAACACGAGCGCGAGCTCCGGCTGGATCGCGTACTTGGCCTGCACCGCCTTCGCGTAGGCGTGGGACCGCGGGCCGACGTCGTAGGTGCCGTCCTCGAGACGGGCCAGGAAGCCGCAGCCGACCAGGGTGCGCAGCACGTGATAGCAGCTGCTCGTCTTGAGATCCATCTCGCGCGCGACCCGCTTGGCGGTGATCGGGCCGTGCTCGGCGACGTACTCGAGCATCGCGATGCCGCGCTCGAGCGTGCTCAGCGTGCTGGAGGCGCTCATGCCAGCCCCGCCAGGGCCAACGCCAGGGTCGTTGCGCATTCCAACACGTCGACCATCGCCACCGACTCGTCGGGCGCATGCGCGAGGGCCACGTCGCCGGGGCCGAAGACGACCGTCGGGACCAGCGCGGCGCCGTACACGGCCGCGTCGGAGCCGGCGGTAAATCCGGTCAGCTCCGCGCTTCCGGTGGCGAGGTCGCGCGCGCGGACCAACGCACGGACCACGTCGCTGTCCTGGTCCGTGTCCCACCCCGGCAGACCCATGTGGTCCCAGATCAGCTCGGGCCGGTGGTCGCGCAGCCACGGGTCCCGGTCGGCGATCTCGTCGATCGCGGCGGCGAAGGCGGCGCGCGCCTCCCGCACGGACTCCCCCGGTTGCAGCCCGTAGCGACCGGTCATCCTGGCGTGCGCGGGCACGGCGGCGCGATAGGTACCGGCGCTCACCTCTCCGACCACGAACGGCATCGGGTCGGGGACGCCGGCAAGCAGCGGGTGTCGGTAGCGGGCCGAGCGTCGCTGCGCCTCGGCCTGCATCGCCTCCCGGACCAGGAGGAGCTTGGCGAACGCGTCGACGCCCTCCCAGGGCGCGGAGCTGTGCGCGGCTCGACCACTCACCCGGACGTCGAAGAACTGGAGGCCGGTGTTGACCGTGACGATCCGGCCGCAGGTCGGCTCGAGCACGATGGCGCCGGCCACCTCCGTGAGGTCGAGGGCTCGCACCGCCTCTCGGGTGCCGACCCCGGTCGTCTCCTCCCCCACCACCAGCTGGAGCTCGATCTGATGGGTGAGCTCGATCCCGGCGCTCTCGAGTGCCAGGAGCGCCCCGATGCCGGCCACGATGCCGCCCTTCATGTCGACCGAGCCGCGACCGTGGATCCGCCCGTCGACCACCTGACCCGAGTACGGCGAGCGCGTCCAGGCGTCTGCAGGCCCCGGCGGCACGACGTCGAGGTGGCCGTTGAGAACGAGCAGTGGGCCCTCGGCCGCGCCCCGGCGGACGATGACATTGGCCCGGTCGTGGCCCGCGGTCGGCTCGACCCTCACCAGCGTCGGCGTCCAGCCGCGCGCCGTCATCCACTCGTGCAGCAAGACGGCGACCTCGCCTTCGCCGCCGGTCACGCTGGGACTGCGGACGGCCCGCACCAGCAACTCGGTCAACGGCGCGCTCAGCACGTCGACGGCATCGCGGATCCGGGTCACGTCCCGGTCTGTCAGATCGATCACGAAGGTGCCTCCTCGGGGCATGATCCTCACCACATCGCCGAGCTGGTGCGCCTAAAGCGAACGGCGATTTCGACTATCTGAAATTTCCCACCATGCACGCCGGAGCGCACGAGCGGACGTCTACGTTGCGTGCATGGCTATGGACGAGCGGACGGGCACGGACGCGGCGCTGCTGGAGCGGCACCGGAACGTCATGCCGGACTGGATGACGCTGTACTACGAGGAGCCGCTGGAGCTCGTGTCCGGCAAGGGCCGGCACGTGGTCGGCGGAGACGGCCGGACCTACCTGGACTTCTTCGGCGGGCTGTTGGCGACGATGGTCGGCCACGACATCGAGGAGATCGGCGAGGCGATCCGGGCGCAGAGCCATCGGATCCTGCACTCCTCGACGCTCTACCTGATCCGCTCGCAGGTCGAGCTCGCCGAGCGGATCGCCGCACGTAGCGGCATCCCGGACGCGCGGGTGTTCTTCGTGAACTCCGGCAGCGAGGCGGTCGAGGCGGCGCTGCTGCTGATGACCACGCGTCAGCGGAGCAACCAGGTCCTCGCCCTGCGCGGCAGCTACCACGGGCGCAGCTTCGGCACCGTCGCGACGACAGGCATCCGGGCCTGGTCGGCGACCTCGCTCAGCCCGCTGAACGTCACGTATGTGCACAGCGGCTACCGGTACCGGAGCCCGTTCGGACACCTTCCCGACGACGAGTTCAACCGTGCCTGCGCCGACGAGCTGAAGACGATGATCGAGACCGCGACGAGCGGAAGCGTCGCCTGCCTGCTGGCCGAGCCGGTCCAGGGCGCGGGCGGCTTCGCCACGCCGCCGCCCGGCTTCTTCCGGCTGGCGAAGGAGGTGCTGGACCAGTACGACATCCCCCTGGTCTCCGACGAGGTCCAGTCGGGGTGGGGGCGCACCGGCAAGGCCTACTTCGGGATGCACGCCCACGACGTCCGGCCGGACGCGATCACCTTCGCCAAGGGACTGGCCAACGGCCTGGCTGTCGGCGGCGTCGTCACCGATGCGCGCACGATGAACTGCCTTCAGGCGAACTCGATCTCCACCGCGGGGGGCAACCCCGTCGCGATGTCCGCTGCGCTGGCGGTCCTCGACTACATCGAGGACCACGACCTGCAGCGCAATGCCGACCTCGTCGGCGGCTACCTACGAGGCGAGTTGGAGGCGATCGCCGCCGAGAACCCTGTCGTCGGCGAGGTGCGCGGCATGGGGCTGATGCTCGGTGTCGAGCTCGTGCGTCCCGGCAGCCGTGACGTCGCGCCGGAGGCCGCGGCGGCGTGCCTGGAGATCGCCCGGCGACGCGGCCTGCTCATCGGTCGCGGCGGCCTCTACGGCAACGTCCTGCGGATCACCCCGCCGATGTCGGTCACCCGCGAGGAGGCACGGGAGGCGCTGACGATCCTGCGGGAGAGCCTGGCCGAACTCGCGGCCGCGATGGTGGCCCCGCGCTCCTGACCCGCACCCGTCGTACCGGACAAAACGGTCGCGAATCCGCCGGATTCGCGACCGTTTTGTCCGGTACGACGCGCAGATGCGGGCTCAGACGAGAGCAGCCTCGCGTTCGGCCACGATGGTCAGCGCGATGTCGACGATCATGTCCTCCTGGCCACCGACGAGGCGACGGCGACCGCACTCCATGAGGATGTCGCGGACGTCGACGTCGTACTGCTCGGCGGCGCGCTCGGCGTGGCGCAGGAACGAGGAGTAGACGCCGGCGTAGCCGAGGGTGAGCGTCTCCCGGTCGACCCGGACCGGGCGATCCTGGAGCGGGCGGACGATGTCGTCGGCAGCGTCCTGGAGCTTGAAGACGTCGCAGCGGTGCTCGAAGCCCATCAGGTCGGCGACCGCGATGAACGGCTCGATCGGGCAGTTGCCCGCGCCGGCGCCGTGGCCGGCGAGCGAGGCGTCGACGCGGTAGACGCCGTTCTGGACGGCGACGACCGAGTTGGCGACCGAGAGCGAGAGGTTCTCGTGGGCGTGGATGCCGATCTCGGTGCCCTCGTCGAGGACCGCGCGGTAGGCCTGGATCCGGGCGGCGACGTCGTCCATGGTCAGCCGGCCGCCGGAGTCGGTGACGTAGACGCAGTGGGCGCCGTACGACTCCATCAGCTTGGCCTGCCGGGCCAGCTCCTCCGGGGGAGCCATGTGCGAGAGCATCAGGAAGCCGGAGACGTCCATGCCGAGCTCGCGGGCCGCCGCGATGTGCTGCGCGGAGACGTCGGCCTCGGTGCAGTGGGTCGCGATCCGCACCGAGCGGACGCCGAGGTCGTAGGCGCGCTTCAGCTCGTGGACGGTGCCGACGCCGGGCAGCAGCAGCGTGGTCAGGCGCGCGTTCTTCAGCACCGACGCGGCGGCCTCGAGCCACTCCCAGTCGGTGTGCGAGCCCGGGCCGTAGTTGACCGAGCCGCCGGCCAGGCCGTCGCCGTGGGCGACCTCGAGCGCGTCGACGCCGGCCTCGTCGAGGGCGACCACGATCCGCTTCACGTCGGCGGGCGAGATCCGGTGCCGGATCGCGTGCATGCCGTCACGCAGGGTGACGTCCTGGACGAAGATCTTGGTCTTCTCGGTCACAACGCACTCTCCTTCGCCGCAGCGATCCGCTCGGCGACCTGCAGGCCGGCCGAGGTCATGATGTCGAGGTTGCCGGCGTACGCCGGGAGGTAGTGGCCGGCACCGGTGACCTGGAGGAACACCGACACCTGGTGGGTCGGGCGGTCCGCGCCGTCGACCAGCAGGGTCTCGACCGGCTGGTCGGCCGGGATCTCCGCGATCTGGACCTTCTGGACCAGCTGGTAGCCGGGGACGTACGCCGCCACGTCGGCGACCATCTTCTCCACGCTCGCGCGGATCTCGTCGTGCACGGTCGGGTCCGGCGCGTGGACCAGGGCGAAGACCGTGTCGCGCATCATCAGCGGCGGCTCGGCCGGGTTGAGGATGATGACGGCCTTGCCGCGCTTCGCCCCGCCCACTGCAGCGATCGCGCCGGACGTGGTCTCGGTGAACTCGTCGATATTGGCGCGGGTGCCCGGGCCGGCGGACTTCGAGGAGATCGAGGCGACGATCTCGGCGTACTCCACCGGGACGACGCGGGAGATCGCGGCCACGATCGGGATCGTGGCCTGACCGCCGCAGGTGACCATGTTGAGGTTCGGCGCGGCGAGGTGCTCGTCGATGTTGACGGCCGGGACCACGAACGGGCCGACGGCGGCCGGCGTCAGGTCGATCAGCCGCTTGCCGAGCGGGCGCAGCAGCGCGTCGTTGTGGAGGTGCGCCTTGGCCGAGGTGGCGTCGAAGACGATGTCGATGTCGGCGAACCCGGGCATCGCGATCAGGCCCTCGACACCCTCGTGGGTCGTCGGTACGCCGAGGTCGCGGGCCCGCGCGAGTCCGTCGGAGTCCGGGTCGATCCCGACCAGGGCCCCCATCTCGACGTGCTGGGCGGTCTGCATCACCTTGATCATCAGGTCGGTCCCGATGTTGCCGGACCCGATGATCGCCACCTTGGTCTTGCTCATGGTCATGACTCCTTCGTGCCGAAGCTGAGGGCGACGGAGCCGAGTCCGTCGATCGAGAGGGTGACGTCGGCGCCGGGCGCCGCGGGGCGCATCGGGCCGAGAGCGCCGGAGAGGACCACCTGGCCGGCCCGCAGCGGGTCGCCGAGGTCGCGGGCCTGCCGGGCCAGCCACTGCAGCGCGACCAGCGGGTCCCCGAGCGAGGCGGCGCCGGTGCCGACCACGTCGTCCTGACCCGTGACGGTCATCGTCATGGCGGCGTCCTTCGGCACGAAGCCGTCGGCGAGGGTACGCCGCTCGGTGCCGAGGACGTACCCGCCCGCGGAGGCGTTGTCGGCGACGGTGTCGGCGAAGCTGATGTCCCAGTCGGCGATCCGACTGTCGCAGACCTCGATCGCGGCGACGGCGTACGCGACGGCGTCGGCGACCTGCGCGAGATCGAGGTCGCCCTCGACGAGGTCGGCCCCGAGCACGAAGGCGATCTCGCCCTCGACCTTGGGCTGGAGCAGGCCGCTGATGTCGACGGGCGCGGAGACGTCGTACTCCATGTCGTCGAAGAGCACGCCGAGGTCGGGGGTGTCGACACCCAGCTGCTGCTGGACCGCCACGGACGTCGCGCCGATCTTGCGGCCGACGACGACGGCACCGGCCGCGAGCCGGTGCGCGTTGAGCTGCTGCTGCACGGCGTAGGCGATGGTGATGTCCCGGTCGCCGATGAGGTCGCGGATCGGGGCGCAGGGGCGGTTCTCGACCAGCGCGGTGTGCAGGCGCTCGGCAGCGGCGCCGACCGCGGCGGCCGTGGCGTCCGCGTCGGTGGCGGGGTCGAGAGCGGCGGATTCCGTCATGCGCCTACTCTCGGGGCCGCGGGCTCGGGCGACCACCCGAGCGTTCCACTCACCGGTACGCTGTGGGGGTGGCGGACGAGCAGGGCCTGGACACCGTTCTCGGCAAGGCGGTCGCGCTGCTGCGGGCCTTCGGCGCCGACGATCGGCTGCTCCCCCTCGCCGAGCTGGTCCGCCGCACCGGGCTCCCCAAGGGCACCGTGCACCGGGTCGCCGGCGACCTGGTCCAGCACCGCCTGCTGGAGAAGACCGACCACGGCTACCGGCTCGCCGGCGGGCTGTTCGAACTGGGCATGCGGGCGGCCACCGAGCGGACCCTGCTGGAGGTGGCGATGCCCTTCCTGCAGGACCTCTACGAGCGCACCCACGAGACCGTCCACCTCGGCGTCCGCGACGGCACCGAGGTGGTCTACGTCGCCAAGATCGGCGGCCACCGCCAGGCCCGCAGCCCCTCGCGGGCCGGCGGCCGGATGCCGATGCACTGCACCGCCCTCGGCAAGGTGCTGCTCGCGCACGCCGACCCCGCGATCCGCACCGCCGTGCTGTCCGGCCCGCTCCCCCGGCGTACGCCGCACACGGTGGTGGCTCCCGGACTGCTGGAGCAGCAGCTGGACCGGGCCCTGGAGACCGGGCTGGCCTTCGAGCGCGAGGAGTCGACGCCGGGGCTGCTGTGCGTCGCCGCGCCGGTGCTCCACACCGACGGCGCGACCGCCCTCGCGGCGATCAGCGTGACCGGGCCGATCGGCCGGTTCCGGCCCGAGGCCCACCAGAACGCCGTCCGGGCGGCGGCCACGGCGCTCGCGAGCACCCTGGCCCGCCGCCCCGGCGGGCTGTAGAAGTCACCAGGGCACTCCGGCGGGGGCTCGGGGTCGAGCGCTGTAACACGCTGTCCACCCGACTGGTCGTCGGATGTCAGCGCGACACGCCGACGACACGCCGTGCTCCCCGCGGAAAGCCGTCAGGTAGTCGGGCAGACAACGTGTTACAACCCACCGGCGCCCGAACCGCGCCCAGCCGGTCAACCGATCAGCGCACCGCCATGGTCAACACCGACGGGTACTGCGGCCCGGTGTGGACGGTGACCGGCACCAGCTGGGTGAGCAGGTCGGTGACCGGCGAGAGCAGGTGCGGGACGTCGAAGGCCTGCACCGCGATCCGCAGCCGGTGCCCCTTCGCGATCACCGCGCCGGTCGGGAAGATCTCGACGTCGACCGGTGCCACCTGGCCGGCGGGCAGCTTCGCCTTCGCCTCGCGCGTGAACGGGTGGTAGGGCTGCAGCAGCTCGCCGTCGAGGTAGCGCGAGCGCCCCTCGTCGAGGGCACGGTGCGCGATCGTCTGCCAGCCGCCGCTGATCCGGGAGACCGTGCCGTCCGGCGCCACGTCCTCGACGGCCACCGACAACATCCCGTCGCCGCTGGGCGTCGAGACGTGCAGGCGGGCGTTGAGCGGCCCCTGGAAGCGGACGTCGGCGTCCAGCGGCGCGGTGTCGAAGGTGACGCCGCCGAGGTCGTTGAGCTTGTTGTCGTGGAAGCAGGGCAGGTCGGCGAGCAGCACGTTCGGCAGCCCCGCCGTCCACTGGTTGGCCGAGCGGGTGCACAGCCCCGTCACCGGCAGCGGCGGTACGACGGCCGAGCCCGCCTCCGGCGTACCGGTGGTCAGAGCGCCGGCCCTCCCGCCGACCGCGGCGGAGCCGGAGAGTCGGTAGCTGCGCGCGGACAGGTCGTCGTCGATCCACTTCGCCCTGCGCACCCAGGCACCGGAGCCCTGCTCGTAGTACGTGAGCGGCGCGATCTGGTCGAGCTGGCCGTCGATGCCGCCGAGGTACTGGTCGAACCAACGCAGCTGCAGTTCGGCGAGCGGACCGTAGCCGGCCTTGCCGACCTCGGCGCCCGCCGAGCCCTGGAGGTGGTCCCACGGCCCGAGGATCAGCTTCGTCGGCACGCCGCGCTGCTGGAGGCGCTCGAAGACGAGCGGTGTGCCGCGCTGGAAGAGGTCGAACTCGCCGCCGACGAGGAAGGTCGGCACGGTGACCTTGTCGAGCACGTCGATCGGCGAGCGCTCGCGGTAGAACGGTCCGTCGTACGCCGGATCGCCGCCGAGCAGCGCCTGGGTGGCCAGCGGCAGGGTGAAGGTGAGCCCGCCCATCAGGTGGTCGAGCGCCATCTGCAGGCCGGCCTGCGGCTCGTCGAGCCCGTACGCCGGCGGGATCACGCCGGTCGCGGTGACCAGGCCGAGCCAGAGGGGGATGAAGCCGACGTCGATCTGCCCGCCGGACGCGACGACGTCGCGGTAGACGTCGGCCGCCGGGACCTGCGGGAAGATCGCCTTGAGCCCCTTCGGCTGCTGGGCCGCGGCGAAGAGCTGCGAGATGCCCATGTAGGACGCGCCGGTCATGCCGACCTTGCCGTTGCTCCACGGCTGGGCGGCCGCCCACTCGACGATCGCGCCGGCGTCCTTGCCCTCCCGGGCGCTGAACGCGCCCCACTGGCCCTGGGAGCCGCCGGTGCCGCGCGCGTCGACGGTCAACTGGGCGTAGCCGCGCTTGACGAGGTACGCCGGGTCTGCCCCGGAGAGGACCGCGCCCGCGCCGGCGGAGAGGACCGTCTTGTTGTAGGCGGTGATGGTGACGATCACGGGCAGCGGGGTCGCGACCGGCGTGCCGTCGGCACCGGCCGGCCGCTGGAGGTCGCCGCGGAGGACGACGCCGTCGTCCATGACGATCGGGATGTCGCGGGTGAGGACCGTCGCGTCGTAGGTCGCCGGGCGCGGGGTCCACGGCGCGACCGACGGCGGCGCGGGCGCCGGCCCGCCGGATCCGCCGGCCGGGGGTACGGCGCTCGGCAGCGGCGCCGCCGCCGCGCCCTTCTTCGCCTTGCCGCACTTCTTGTGCTTCTTGTGCTTCTTGTGCTTCTTGGCCTTCTTGCACTTCTTCGGCTTCTGGGCGACCGGGGCGGCCGCGCCGGCCCGCTCGGCCGACGCCGCGTGCCGCGCGGCATCGGCGGCCGGCGTACCGACCGCGTCGCCGGCGAGCGGGAGCAGGAAGCCGGCGGCGAGGCCGGTGCTGAGCAGGGTCGCCACCAGACGGCGGCGCAGGGCGTGGTCGTTCATCCGGAGGTCCCTCCCGTGGTCTACTCACGGGTAACGACACGACCGTGGCGTCGGTCACGCCCGCCGGACGCGGACCGTGAGAGTCAGGCGGGCACGAGGGAGATGTCGCCCGAGACCGTGGTGGCACGCAGCTCGACGTGATCGGCGCCGGCCTCGGGCGGACCGACCGGCGGCAGCGTGGAGCTGACCCGACCGGTCACCGTGGTGACATCGGTCCACACCGGCGTCCCGGTCGGGACGCCGACGTGCACCCGGGTCGAGGCCCCCTTGACGTGGATCCGGCCGCAGCGCGCCGTACGCACGACCACGTCACCGGAGCCGGTCCTGCTCGTGAGGTCGGCGCGGCTCTCCCCGACCTCGAGGTCCCCGGAGCCGGTCTTGACGACCACGGTGCCGAGCACCTGGCCCAGACACACGTCGCCGGATCCGGTGGACACGGTGGCGGACCGCTCGATGCGGCCGAGGTCGACCGTCCCGGAGCCGGTACGGACCCGGACGTCGCCGTCCACCTCCGCGACGGTGACGTCCCCGGAGCCCGTGGCGACGACGACCGTCGTGGCCTGGTCGAGGGTCACGGCGCCCGACCCGCTCTTGACGCGCGCGGTCATCAGTCGGCCGCCGGCGGTCACGGCGGCGCTGCCGCTGCGGGCGTCGAGGTCGCTGTCGAGCGGTACGACGACCTCGATGTGCAGCTCGTCGCCGCCACCGAAGATGCCCCCGCGCGGCTTGGGTGCGCGGATGTCGACGCGACGGCTGTCCTGGACCACCCGCACCTCGGCGGCGCGGGGGCCGCTGAGCGTGACGTCGGTGGTCGCCTGGTCCGCGGCCCGCACACTGATCCGGCCACGGCCGTTCTCGACGACGAGCTTCACCGGGCCGGGGGTGTCGAGGATCTGGCGCAGTGGTTCGTGGGTGGTCATCGGCTCTCCTGGTGGGCTGCTGGGACGGGAGGGGGTGGAGGCGGCGGGTCAGAGCCAGCCGGTCATCCGCCGGTCGGCGCCGGGCGGCGTACCGAACGGGAAGTCGGCGCCGAACGGCCGGCTGGACAGGTCGACGTCGACGCGGATCGCCCGCTCACTGGTCGCCGCCCGGATCAACGTGACCAGCCAGGTGTTGAGCGACTGCCCGGCCCGGGCGGCCGCGTCATCGGCCCGCGCCTTGACCGACTCGGGCAGCCGTAGGCTGACCCGCGCCTGCCCCTCGTCCTCGCCCGGCATCTCGGCGGGCACCGGCCCGGTGACCTGGTGCGGCGGCGCCGACTCCTCGGGACCGCCCGGGGTGACGACGAAGTCGAGGTCGCGACCGTCGAGCCGGACGTCCACGCCGCCCGCGGGCATCGCCGCGGTGATCTCGGTCGCCGCCTGGCTGATCGCCTCCATCACCGCGAGCCGCACGGCCGGGTCCAGCGCGTATCCCAGCCGCTCGGCGACCTCACGCGCCTGCGGGCCGGCACTCTCGGCCGCCGCCAGGAGATCCCGACGGAGGCTGTCGACGTACGGCGTGATGTCCATGTGCACCACAATGACATCATGATGACGTCATTTCAAGTCATGATGATGTCATCCCACCGACCCGTCGCATCTGAACGCGAAAAAGCCGCCGACCCGGCGCGTTTGAACGCGCCGGGTCGGCGGGGGGTGGATCAGCCTGCGTCAGGTGCGTCAGGTGGGCGTCAGCCCAGGCCGAGTAGCTCGGTGGAGCGCTCGCGCATCTCGACCTTGCGGATCTTGCCGGTGACGGTCATCGGGAAGTCCTCGACCAGCAGGACGTAGCGCGGGATCTTGTAGTGGGCGAGCCTGCCGGTCGCGAAAGCCCGGACCGCGTCGGCGTCGAGGGGATCGGCGCCGGCCCGGAGCCGGATCCAGGCGCACAGCTCCTCGCCGTACTTCTCGTCGGGGACACCGACGACCTGGACGTCCTCGACGTCGGGGTGGGTGTAGAGGAACTCCTCGATCTCGCGGGGGTAGATGTTCTCGCCGCCGCGGATGACCATGTCCTTGATCCGGCCGACGATATTGGCGTAGCCGTCCTCGCGCATGACGGCGAGGTCGCCGGTGTGCATCCAGCCGTCGGCGTCGATCGCCTCGGCGGTCTTCGCCGGGTCCTCCCAGTAGCCGAGCATCACGGAGTAGCCGCGGGTGCAGAACTCGCCCGGCTCGCCCCGCGGCACGGTCTCCCCCGTCGCCGGGTCGACGATCCGGATCTCGACGTGCGGCGCGGCGCGCCCGATCGTGGAGGTACGCCGGTCGAGGTCGTCGTCCGCCCGGGTCTGGCAGCTCACGGGGCTGGTCTCGGTCATGCCGTAGGCGATGGACACCTCCGCCATGTGCATGTCGTTGATGCAGCGCTTCATCACCTCCACCGGGCAGATGGAGCCGGCCATGATGCCGGTGCGGAGGGTGGCGAGGTCGTAGTCGGCGAAGTCGGGGGCGTTCTGCATCGCGATGAACATGGTCGGTACGCCGTAGACCGCGGTGCAGCGCTCGTCCTGGACGGTGCGCAGGGTGATCGACGGGTCGAAGCCGGGAGCCGGGATCACCATGGTCGCGCCGTGGGTCACGCAACCCAGGTTGGCCATCACCATCCCGAAGCAGTGGTAGAAGGGCACCGGGATGCAGAGTCGGTCCTGCTCGGTGAAGTTGATCAGCTCGGTGACGAAGTAGCCGTTGTTGAGGATGTTGCGGTGGCTGAGCGTCGCGCCCTTCGGGAAGCCCGTGGTGCCGCTGGTGTACTGGATGTTGATCGGGTCGTCGGGCGTCAGGTCGCGCTGCCGCTCGGTGAGGGCGTCCGCAGGGAGGTCCCTGCCGGCGGCGATGAGCACCTGCCAGTCGTCGCCGTCGACGTACAGCGTCCGCTCCAGTCCGGGGACCTCGCCCTTGGCCGTGACCTCCTCGACCATGCCCCGGTAGTCGCTGGTCTTGAAGCTGGTCGCGGCGAGCAGCAGGCGCAGGCCGGACTGGTTGACGGCGTAGGCGAACTCGTGGGTGCGGTACGACGGGTTGACGTTGACCAGGATCGCGCCGGCCTTGGCCGCGGCGAACTGGATGATGGTCCACTCCGCGCAGTTCGGCGCCCACATCCCGACCCGGTCGCCCTTCGCGATGCCGAGGCCGATCAGGCCGCGCGCCGCCTCGTCGACCGCGTGGTCGAACGCGCGCCAGGTCCACCGGCGTCCGCTCGCCACCTCGACCAGTGCCTCCCGGTCGGGCCACTGCGCGACCGTGCGCTCGAGGTTGGCACCGATGGTCTCGTCCAGCAGGGGCGTGGTGGTCTCGCCGGCGGCGTACGACTCCGTCATACCCCCATGGTGACGCCCCGGTGAGCGCCATCACACCCCTCGAAAGGGGGTGGCTGTCCACAGGCCCGCGCGAGCGGGTGTCAGCGGCGCCTCGGAGCGGGCATCGACCGGCCATGACCGCATCGGCTCCGCACCCGTCGCGCCAGCTCACGACGTTGCTCGACCTGCAGGCAGGGGTCGTATCGCGACGCCAGGCACGCGCCGGCGGGATGACCCGCCACGACATCGACCGGATGATCCGGCGCCGGGAGTGGGTCGCGGTCCACCCGTGCGTGTACGTCGGCCACACCGGATCGCTCACCTGGCAGCAGCGAGCCTGGGCGGCGGTCCTCGCCTGCTGGCCGGCCGCCCTCGAAGGCCGATCCGCGATCCGGGCGCACGAGGGGCCCCGGCCGGCGCGGCACGGAGTCGGGCCCGATCGAGGTCGTCGTGGCCCGGGATCGGCGGATTCGCCCGCCGAGCGGCGTCGTGGTGCACCGCGCGGCGAGCTTCGACTCGAGCGTGCAGTGGAACCTCTCGCCTCCGCGGGTGCGCTACGACGACGCCGTGCTCCGAGTGGCCGATGTGGCGCCGCGCGACCTCGATGCGATCGCCGCGCTGGCCGATGGGTGCGGCGCCCGCCGGACGACCGCGCGGCGTCTTCGCGCTCGGCTCGACCAGCTGCCGCGCCTGCATCGACGTGCCTGGTTGGCTCGGGTGCTCGACGACATCGCAGCGGGCACCTGCTCGGTCCTGGAGCACGGCTATCTCACTCTGGTCGAGCGCCCCCACGGACTGCCCCGGGCGGAGCGGCAGGTCGGCGCGTCGAGCGCGGACGGGCGGCCGATGCTTCGCGATGTCGTGTACCGCGGCGCCCGATCGCGCTGGGTCCAGATCATCGAGCTCGACGGACGCCTCGGCCACGACGGCCCCACGGACCGGGATCGCGACCTCGAACGCGACCTGGATGCAGCCCTCGATCGCGAGCACACGGTCCGCATCGGCTACGGCCAGGTGTTCGACCGTGGCTGCTCGACGGCCGCGAAGGTGGCTCGCCTGCTCCAGCTCCGCGGCTGGGAAGGCCACGCGGACCCGTGCCCGCGATGCGCGTGAGGGCTCGAGACGCAGAAGTGTGGAGCCTGGTGCGCACGATCGCGGCACCAGACTCCACAACTTCAGGAGCTCAGAGGTCGAACAGGGACTCCGCGGCGTTGATGTCGGCGTCGGTGCGGGGCTGGTGGGCCTCGCCGGAGGACGACGGGGGGGCCGGCGCCGGGGTGGGCTCGGGCTCGGGGGCCGGCTCGACCTCGGCGGCGGCCGGCTCGACCTCGGCGGCGGCCGGCTCGGGCTCGGCGGCCGGCTCGGGCTCGGCGGCCGGGGCGGCCGGGGCGGCCGGGGCGGCCGGGGCGGCCGGGGCGGCCGGGGCGGCCGGGGCGGCCGGGGCGGCGATGTCGAACAGCGAACCCATGGCGTTGATGTCGACGTCGGTGGCCGGCGCGGCTGCGGGAGCGGCAGGCGCCGGGGCCGGCGCAGGCGCCTCGTCGGCGACGGCGGCCTCCTCGGCCCGCGCCTCGGCCTCGACAGGCTCCTGCTCGGCGACCGGCGCCGTGGCCTCGGCGGCCGTGGCCTCGGCGGCCGTGGCCTCGGCGGCCGGGGCCTCGGCGGCCGGGGTCTCGGCGGGGGCGGCGATGTCGAACAGCGAGCCACCCGCGTTCAGGTCGACCGTCGGAGCCGGGCTGGCCTCGGAAGCAGCAGCCTGGGAAGCAGCAGCCTCGGGGGCGGCCGGCGTCTCGGGAGCAGCAGGGGTCTCAGCGGGGGCGGCGATGTCGAACAGCGACCCGCCGGCGCCGAGGTCGGTCGTCGGCGTGGGGGCCTCCGCCTTGGTGGCCGCGGCCGGCGGAGCCTCAGCCGGCGGAGCCTCGGCCTTGGCCGCCTCGGGGGCGGGGGCCGGGGTGTCGAACAGCGAGCCGCCCTCGTCGAAGAGCGAGCCGCCGCCCGCGGGCGCGGCCTTCTCCGGGGCCGGCGCGGCCGCGGCAGGAGGTGTGGCCGGGGTGTCGAAGAGCGAGCCCGGGTCGTCGAAGAGCGAGCCGCCGGCGGGGGCGGCCTTGTCCTCAGCCGGAGCAGCAGGGGCCTCCGGGGCAGCCGGGGCAGGCGTGTCGAACATGGAGCCCGGGTCGTCGAACATCGAGGAGCCGCCGCCCGACGACGACGCCTTGGCGGCCGGGCCGGCGTCCTCGGTGGCGACGACGGTGTCGTCGGTGATGGTGACATCGCCGGCCTCGGGCTCGGCCTTGGCGGCGACCGGGTCCGCAGCGGCGGCGGGAGCGGCAGCGGCGGCCTTGGGGGCCAGTGGCGCGCCCTCACCGGGCAGCAGCTTGGTCGCCTGCTCGCCCTTGACCGAGGCGAGCAGCATCTGCGCCACGTCGAGGACCTCGACCTCCTCGCGGGCCTCGCCGTCGGCCTGCATCTTGGTGAGGCCGTCGGAGAGCATGACGCGGCAGAAGGGGCAGCCGACGGCGACCTGGTCGGCGCCGGTGCCGACCGCCTCGGCGGTGCGGTTCAGGTTGATCCGCTCACCGATGGTCTCCTCCATCCACATCCGCGCACCGCCGGCACCGCAGCAGAAGGACCGCTCCGCCGAGCGCTCCATCTCGGCGAGCTCGGCGCCCGGCAGGATCTGCAGCAGGTCCCGCGGAGGCGTGTAGACCTGGTTGTGGCGGCCGAGGAAGCACGGGTCGTGGTAGGTGATCTTGCGCTGGTGGGCGCCGGCACCCTGGGTGACCGGCGTCAGCTTGCCCTCGCGGACGAGTCGGTTGAGCAGCTGGGTGTGGTGGATGACCTCGAGCTCGAGACCGAGCTGGCGGTACTCGTTCTTGAGCGTGTTCATGCAGTGCGGGCAGGTCGAGACGACCTTCTTCGCCTTCGCGTCGGTCAGCGTCTCGATGTTCTGCTGCGCGAGGCCCTGGAACACGAACTCGTTGCCGGCGCGACGGGCGGAGTCGCCGGTGCAGGTCTCGCCGTTGCCGAGGACGCCGAACGAGACGCCCGCGAGGTCGAGCAGCTCGGCCACGGCACGGGTGGTCTTCTTGGCCCGGTCCTCGTAGGCGCCGGCGCAGCCGACCCAGAACAGCCAGTCGACCTCGTCGAGCGACTCGATCGAGTCACCGACGACCTTGACGTCGAAGGGCAGGTCCTTGGCCCAGTCGAGGCGCGCCGTGGGCGACATGTTCCACGGGTTGCCCTTGTTCTCCAGGCCCTTGAACAGGCCGTTGAGCTCGGAGGGGAAGTTCGACTCGACGAGCACCTGGTAGCGGCGCATGTCGATGAAGTGGTCGACGTGCTCGATGTCGACCGGGCACTGCTGGACGCAGGCACCGCAGTTGGTGCAGGCCCACAGGGCGTCCTCGTCGACGACGAAGTCACCGCCCTCGGGCATGTAGAACCAGTCGTCGACACCGTCGCTCTGCTCGCGGCCGGCGGAGCCGACGAGGGCGCGCTGCTCGGCACCACCGGCGACGGCGTACGCCTCCTCGCGCATCGCCATCATCATCAGCTTCGGCGAGAGCGGCTTCTCGGTGTTCCAGGCCGGGCACTGCGACTGGCAGCGGCCGCACTCGGTGCACGTCGTGAAGTCGAGGATGTCCTTCCAGGAGAAGTCCCAGATGGAGCCGGCGCCGAGGACGGCGTCCTCGTCGAGGTCGTCGACGTCGTCGAGGGTGATCGCCTTGCCGCCCGAGGTCAGCGGCTTGACCGCACCGAGAGCGGTCCGGCCGCTGTCCTCACGCTTGAACCAGATGTTGAACCAGGCGGTGAAGCGGTGCCAGGCGACGCCCATCGTGAGGTGGGTCGAGATCACCATCAGCCAGACCATCGCGGAGACGATCTTGATCATCGCGATGAAGAAGATCGCGTTCTCGAGCGAGCCGATGGAGTCCTGGCCGGTCGGGAAGAGATGGGCGAAGAACTGCGAGACCGGGAAGTGGAAGGCATCGGCGTGCTCGGCGGCCTCGCCGCCGTGGGCCTTCGCCAGGTTGTACTCCGCGCCGCGGATGAACAGGATCGCGGAGCTCTCGAGGAGCACCATGGCCTCGACGAAGTACGCCTGCCACATGGTCGAGCCGAAGAACCGGCTGCGCCGACCGAGCTGCGCGGGCTGGTGGGTGACCCGGTAGACGATCAGCGGGATGATCGCGAGCGTGCCGAGCAGGCCGAGCAGCTCGGCGAGCCACTCGTAGACCCACCACTTGCCGATGACCGGGATGGTGAACTCGGGGTCGAAGAGCTGGACGTACGCCGCCGCGACGGCCGTCGAGAGCGCGATGAAGGCCGCGAAGGCGAACCAGTGCAGGATGCCGACCCAGGTCCACTGCAGCATGCGCGTGTGGCCGAAGGTCTCCTTGACCATGGTCAGCGTGCGACCGACCGGGTTCCCGGTGCGACCGGGCGCCGGCTGCCCGCGCTTGATCACGCCGAGCATCGCGACGACAGCCCGCGCGGTCAGCGCGACCGCGACGACCGAGACGGCCAAGGAGACGACGATCGCAACGATCTGCATGGTGTCCAACAGCTCCTCATCCGGAAGGGGAGTCAAGGGGCGCGCACAGGAGTGCGCCCGACGAGCCTAGTGCCGACGGGCGGAACCGATCGCGATAGGCAAGCCTTACCCATCCGCGCGGGCACGGCGGGGCATCGGGATGCTACCGACAGGTAGCCACCCCTGCCGTGACCCACGCCTCACCGCCGGAACTTCACCTTCTTCACCGTGCCATTGGGCCGGAGCTTCACGACGACGGTCACCTTGACCGTCTTCTTGGTCTTCTTGCCGCTCTTCTTCACCTTCTTCGCCTTGGCACAGAAGGTGAGCCTCTTGTCGAGCCGGAGATACGGCTGGCCGACCTTCGCGATCACCTGATCGGTGGTCATCCGCTTGCGGACCATCCGCTTGCCGAGCTTCCTCGCCTTGGCCAGCGACATCCGCAGGACCGGGTTGCGGCAGGAGTCCGGGCGTACGCCGTACGCGCGCTCCCACATCTGCAGGTAGGCCTCGGCGCCGCGGGCCATGTCGTCGACGATCTTCGCGCCGTCGCCGCGCTGCTGGGCCTCGGCCACCTGGCGCAGGTCCTCGACCCAGTCGGGGTAGAGGCCGTACTGCGCGACGCCGTCGGTGTTGATGTCCCACACCCGCTGGCCGGCGCGCTGCTTGTCGACGGTGACCCCGCCGAGACCCGTGAAGGGATAGCGCACCGGGTTCGGTACGCCGGCGCCGCGCGGGTTGCCCTGGGCACCGAGGCCGTTGATGTCGGCGCCGAAGCCGAAGCCGAAGTAGTAGCGGGAGTCGGCCCAGCCCAGGTGGCGGCGCCACTTCTCGACGAAGCCGGTCGAGTCGCCGGCGTAGGGCGTGATGAATCCGCCGGCGCGGTAGATCCGCGGGTAGGTGTCCGGCGTCGACCACGAGTGGCTGGAGATGACCCCGGCGTACCTCAGGTCCTCGATGACGTCCATGGACGCGGCGCGCGCCTTGACGGAGAGGTGGTCGGGGTCGAACACCATCTTGCGCTTCGCGAGACCCTCGATCGTGTGGACGCCGAGCTCGGTCAGCCCGCGCCGGTTGCAGTGCGCGGGCTGCGGATAGAGCGGCAGCGCCGGGAGGATGCCGAGCACCTTCCCGAGCGCTCCGAACAGCGCGTCCTGCTGGCCGGCGCTGATGTCGGGCAGCGTGATCTGGGCGTTGTCGGCGGACTCGCCGTCGGCGGGCTCGCAGTGCTCCATCGCCCAGAAGGTGCCGGTCTCGAGGAAGTTCGCGGCGTTGACCAGTGGCCCGATCGCGCCGGCGTCCCCGGCCACGCCCGCGAGGGCATTGTCGAACTTGTTGACCAGCTCCATCTGGCGCACGCCGAGCGCCTGCATCTCGTCGAGGTTCGCGTCGATCTCGGCCTTGCTGCAGGCCGGGAAGTCGCGTCCGAGCAGCGTCTTGTAGGTGCAGCCGAACGGGATCGAGGTCTCGATGCCCATGACCACGGCCATCTTGCCGGCATTGATCACGCGCCGGGCCTCGAAGGGATCCTTCACGATCCGGTAGAAGCCCCTGCCCGGGCCGCCGAACTGGGCGTCGATGTAGTCCTGCATCACGTGCATGTCCTTGGCCTGCAGCCGGATCGAGGTCATGTCGTCGCAGGAGTTCCGCTTGAGCGGGTAGAGCTGGCAGAGCTTGTTGTTCTCGACGAGCAGGTTGACGAAGAGCCGCTGCCCGCCGCGCCAGGCGCGCTCCAGCCACCGGTAGTAGGTGCCCTCGTGGGTGAGCGACTCCGGTGCCGGCCAGTCCTTGAACGTGGGCCAGCCGACCGGGTCGTGCGCCGGCTTCCCGGAGAGCACCGACTCGAGCAGCGCGCCCTTGCCTCCGGTGAGCTTGTGGTCGGCACAGTCCTCCAGCGCGTACGGCGCGCCGTACTCGTGCCAGGGACGGCCGCAGTGCACCTTGCCGCCGAGGAACTCGAACGCCATGCCGTGGGTGTGCGCGTCGACGAAGCCCCGGACCTCCTGGTACGGCGCCGCGCCGCCGAACGGCTCACCGCTGACGTTGATGTCGGCCTCGGGGTACGCCGGGCAGCCGTCGACGAGGCGCAACTGGAAGGGGGTCCCGGTCGCTCCCGTCGTGAGCGTGCGGTCCTGCACGACGAGGGCACCGGCACCGTCGATCTGGAGGACGAAGGCGCCGGGACCACCGGAGACGGTCCAGTCCGCCGCCGGACCGGGCTTGGCCGCGATCCCCACCGAGCCGTCGCCGTTGCGGGTCAGCTCGCCCTCGGCGGCGTGCAGCAGGTAACCGCCGAGCCGCGTGGCCTTGAAGTAGTAGGGGCCGAAGGTGGCGCCGCCACCACTGAGCGCGTAGCAGCCGCCGGCCATCGCGAACCGATCGGCGGGCGCGGGCGTGCGGGCCGGGTAGGCGGCAGTGGGCACCAGTCGCGGGTCGGGCAGCGCCCGCTCGCCGTCGACGTACGACGCGGCGGCCCGGCGCTCCGCCGCCGAGGTCGGGTCGACCGTCGCGGCCAGGTCGTCACCGACCGCCAGGCCGCGCGCGACGTCGTTCTTGGTCGCGGGGTCGTTGTGGTCGTGCGGCGCCAGTAGCGCGTCGTCGTGGGGGACGCCGAGGTCGGACTTGCGCTGCTCGGAGGCGGCGGCGAGCGACCTGGTCCCGTCGTTCGCGCCGGCACCCGGCCCCGTGCCCGTGACCGTCGGCACCGCGAGCGCGACCCCCACCACGGCCAGCGCGACCAGCGCCGCGAGCCCGACCCGCTGCCACCCCTGCGTGGGCTCGACCTGTGCTTCGACCACGACTCCACCTCCGCGTTCCGGGCGCACGACAGTGACCCCGATCACCCCGTCCAACGACGCCGCGTGGCCCGGGTGACGCAGAAAGGTGAATCGCTGTCAGATTCACTGGCGACGAGTCCCCCGGGCAACTCGGGACGTAGTCAGCGCATGTGCCGGGCGGCGGGCCTAGGGGGCGTCGGGCGTCCTATCCAAGTCCGCCGCTCGGGCAGCGGCAAGGGCCTTGCGGTTCTTGGCGCATCGGAGCGATCACAATCCCGCCCTCGCACTCCGTCACCGACAACGAGGCCGCCGGCAAGAAGATCGGAGAACTTCGGATTTCTCGTTGCAGCAGCGATATGTTCCGCCGGTGATATCACGCAACCGGCCGCCGCCCCGGCCCGCGGAGCCGCGTTGGGCGCGGGCTTTCTTTGTTCGGTTGGCGTTGCTGCTGATGACGTCGAGCCTTCTCGGAGCGCCAGTCTCGCTGCTGGGCGCCCCACCAGCGGTGGCCGGCACCGGAACCCCGCATCTGTACGCGGGTGAATATCTGTACGGAGACCAATACCTCGCATCCCCCGACGGACTACTTCTGCTGATCATGCAGACCGATGGCAATCTCGTGATCTACGGCTCGAACGGTCCGGGGACAGGCTCCGTTGCACTGTGGTCGAGCGGGACCTCCGGCAACCCTGGATCCTTTGCGGTACTCCAGGGTGACGGCAACCTCGTCGTGTATCGAGGCGACGGAGTTCCCTTGTGGAGTTCGGGCACGAACGGAAGGCCCGTGCATCGCGCCGTGATGCAAGATGACGGAAATCTCGTACTCTACGGCGTGGACAATGCCGTCTACTGGGCCACTTACACCACATGGACGCCCAACCCTCGCCCTTCGTACCCATATGATCGGGACGCCGCCCGAGACTACGCGAACACCTACTGGAACACACGCCACCCAGCTTTCCCTCAAGGGTTCGAAAATGATTGCGCCAACTTTGCCAGTCAGGTCCTCTGGGCGGGGCGGCATCGAGATGCGCTGGCCGAGCGGGCCGTTGCTGGGCTCCAACAATCTTCCGGACAAGTGGGCGGCGAGCATCAACGGATGGACGCACAGCTGGAGCATCGCGCGCAAGCTGTACTCCTTCGTCACCCAGAAGCTGGGCGCCGATTCGACCTACATCGCAAGATCATCCTCGAGGCCCCCCGCCTACGTGAACGGCTCGAAGGGGGATCTGGTCTTCTATGAGTGGGGCAATCAGGACGGTCAGCTCATCGACCACGTCAATGTGAGAGTCGCAGCAGGAAAAGATCCCCATTCTCCATTCACAGGTGACCGCGTGAACGGCCACAACACCAACCGCCAGAAGGCGATCTGGCACCTGTGGCCGTACAATGCCAACAGAACCACCACCTTCTACTATCTCGTCCGAATCCCGAGCGGGGCGTAGCAATGAACAAGAGTCATCGGACCGTCGTGGTCGCTTCGCTCCTCGTCGCCGCGGTGGCGGCCGTCGTCGCGAGCATGAGCGGGATCATGGGCGGGACCACCACCGCACGCTCCGGAGCCGACGCTGATCGCGCGGCGGTCATCGATGCGGCCCTGCTCGGCATCAATACCGCCCAGAATGCCATCTCGGTGGATCCTCGATCAGGTTTGGTCGAGCCCTTTCTCATCGAGATGAGCGAGGCCGACGCCCACCGCCGCGAGTACCTCAGCCTTCCTGCCGACTATCAAGCCGGCTTGGCAACTGCACGAGACGATGTCGAGCGATTCCTCGCCGGAAGAGCCAAGTCGGAAGCACTCGCCAGGAACGACGAATGGGTTGCATACCTGCCGGAGATCATTCCTCAACTTGTCAAGGTAGCCGCCGACCCCATCAACAACTCACTTCTTGAAGGAGATGAGGCGATCAGCTACATCCTTGCGAGCGGGGGCAAGGATTTGAAGGTGACGACGGTCGAGTTCGGCGAGAACTCCGCCCAATTGACGGGCTCAGTGTTGCTGTGGTCGTCGGGCGTCGGCATCGGGAGCAGGCAGCTTCAGGTCTACTCGCCGACAGGAGTATCGGACGTTGAGATTGAACTGGTGCGAGAAGATTCGACCTGGAAGGTGTCGGACTTGAGCATGACGCCTCGGGCTCCGTGACGACAAGTAGTCACGTCTCCGGACGTCAGGTCGACGTGCGGGCCGAGGTCAGGGACGTGGCCCGTCTACTCTGCGACCCACCACTGCCATGATGCGTGCATGAGACGCGGCGCGCGCACCGGCGGCCTCCTGGCCGCGGCCGCCGGCTGCCTGCTGCTCGCCGCGTGCGGCGGGGTGTCGTGGCAGCCCGCCGGGCCGGGCGCGACGGCTCCGCCGGAGCCGACCAGCTCCCCCGGCAACGCGGCACCGCCCGGCGAGCTCGCGATCGCGCGCAACGACACCCGTGCCGACTCGGTCTACCCCGAGATCGGCGACCCGCTCGTCGACGCCCTGCACTACGACCTCGACCTGGCCTGGACGCCCGAGGAGGACCGGCTCGCCGCCACCGAGACGCTGACCTTCCGGGCCACGGCCGACGCGGAGCGGATCCCGCTCGACTTCAACGAACAGCTCGCGATCAGCGGCGCCACGCTCGACGGTGCGCCCGCCGAGGTCGCCGTCGAGGGCAACGACCTCACCGTGGCGCACCCGGTCACCGCCGAGCGGCAGTACGAGCTGGTGCTGGAGTACGCCGGCACCCCGGCGAGTGCCCCCGCGCCGAGTGCGCGCAGCGACTTCGCACAGGGCGTGGGCTGGAGCATCACCGACGAGCACGAGACCTGGACCCTGCAGGAGCCCTACGGCGCCTTCACCTGGTACGCCGCCAACGACCACCCGTCCGACAAGGCGCTCTACGACTTCACGCTCACCGTCCCGGCCCCGTGGGCCGGCGTCGCCAACGGCGTCCTCACCTCCTCGACCACCGACGGCGGGCGGAGCGTGAACACCTGGCACCTCGCGGAGCCGGCGGCGGCGTACCTCGTGACGGTGGCGTTCGGCGACTTCCAGCACACGGAGCTGGAGTCGGAGAGCGGCGTGCCGATCCAGGTCTGGACCGACGCCGACGGCGAGGCCCTGCCCGGTGACACCTCCTTCGCACCGGGCGCGATCGACTGGCTCGAGCGGATCCTGGGCCCGTACCCGTTCGACAGCTTCGGCGTGCTCGTCGTCGACAACGACAGCGGCATGGAGACGCAGACCATGGTGACGCTCGGCGACTCGCCGTACAGCCTCTCGGCGGCGGTCCTCGTGCACGAGGCCGCGCACCACTGGTACGGCGACACGGTGACCCCCGCCGACTGGTCGGACGTGTGGATGAACGAGGGCATGGCGATGTACCTCCAGGGCATGTGGGAGGCCGAGCAGGAGGGCATCCCGATCGCCCGGAAGATGGACGACTGGGCCGACTTCGAGTCCGGCCTGCGGGCGGCGGCCGGCCCGCCCGGCGCGTTCGACCCGGCCCAGTTCGGCGACGGCAACATCTACTACGGCCCGGCGCTGATGTGGCAGGAGCTGCGCGAGCGGATCGGCGAGAAGAAGTTCTTCGAGGTGCTCCGGGAGTGGCCGGCCGCACAGGCCAACGACACCGCCGACCGCGAGGAGTACCTCGACTGGATCGAGGACACGACCGGCGAGGAGCTGTCCGCCTTCTTCGACGACTGGCTGCTGGACCGGGCCACGCCGCCACGCGACTGATCGGGTCAGCGGGCGGGCGGCGCGCCGGGCCACAGACAGCGGGCGGCGGCGGCCAGGACCGCGTCGCGCGGCAGCTCGTCGAGGCGGCGCGGGCCGTGGGCGGTGGCGAGCGCGCGAGCGGTGCAGCCGGCCGCCGCGGGGTCGAGGTCGGCGTCGCGCTCCAGGGCGCGGGCGAGGATCCGGGCCGCGGCGTCGGGATCGGGGGCACGGGTGGCGTCCCTGCCCAGCGCCGTGACCGAGCCGGCGAGGGCGGCGGCGAGGGCGGCGACCACCGCGGTCGCCCGTGCCGCCCGGGCTCTCCGGGCCTTCCGGCGTCCGGCCGGACCCGGGACGCTCCTGCGCAGCTCGTCGCGCAGTGCGGCGGCCGAGGGACAGTCGCCGGCGAGCGCGGCGCGGAGGACCCGGGCGAGCCGACGAGGGAGAGGACCCACCGACCCGCCGTCGTACGGCGCGCGGCCGGTCAGGCAGGCCCCGAGCAGGCGGCCCAGCGCCTCGAGATCGCCCGCCACACCGTGGTCCGCCTCGCCGGCCCGACCCGCGATCCCGAAGTCGGCGAGATAGGCGACGGTGTGGGTGCCGCGGCGACGCAGCAGCACATTGGCCGGCTTGATGTCACGGTGCACCAGGCCGACCCGGTGCGCCTCGGCGAGGCCGTCGGCGACCTGCGCGACGAGATCCGCCGCCTCGCCGGGCGGCAGCGGCCCGTGGGCGCGCAGGGCGGCGCCGAGATCGCCGTCGGGCACCAGCCGGCTGACGAGGTAGAGCCGGCCGTCGATCTCGCCGTGCGCGAAGACCGGCACCACGTGCGGCGAGTCCAGCGACGCCTGCGCCCGCGCCTCGCGCACGAACCGCGCCCGGAAGTCCGGGTCGTCCGCGAGCTCCGGGACGATCACCTTGAGGGCGACGTGCCTGCCGAGCACGGTGTCGAGGGCGTCGTACACGGCGCCCATGCCACCCCGGCCGAGGCGCCGCACGATGCGGTACGGCCCGAGCTGGTCGCCGGGTGCCGGCGTACCCGGGCACGGCGGAGTCGGCATCCCTCCGTTCTACCGGCTCTTGGTACGGCGGGCGAACGGTCATCCCCAGCCCCGCCCCGGCCGGCGGCCGGCGTCTCGGTAGCGTCGAGGCGTGGACGAGCGCGGCAGCTGGGCGACCGAGGCCGACCGGATGGCGGCACTGAGCCTCCTGGAGTCGGCGTACGGCGAGGGGCGCCTCTCCCGCACCGAGTGGGAGCGGCGGGGCGATCTCGCCCTGCGCGCGGAGACCATGGACGACCTCACCAGGCTCACCGACGACCTCCGGCCCGAACCCACCGCGGAGGGCCGTCCGACGAGGTCCCGCCTCGCCGTCGCCGGTGCCGTGGTCGCACTGGTCCTGGGCGGCGTGGTCTACGCGGCCCTCGACGACGAGCCCGAGCCGGCCTCGGTCGCCGGTCCGGCCGCCCCGGCCGACGAGCCGGTCGCGGAGCCCCGGGCGCCCGAGCCAGCGCCGCCGGCCGACGTGGAGCAGCCCGTCCACGAGCCTGCCTACTCCTTCACACCGGACGGCGTGCGCGACTTCACCACCCTCTACCAGGAGAGGTTCGGCCGTCCGCCCCGCGCCCTGGCCTTCGGCTTCACCGGCCACCAGGCCGTGATCTACCGCCCCTCCCGAG
The DNA here is from genome assembly GCA_029961745.1 of Nocardioides sp. L-11A. NCBI lineage: Bacteria > Bacillati > Actinomycetota > Actinomycetes > Propionibacteriales > Nocardioidaceae > Nocardioides > Nocardioides sp. L-11A. Next base: position 681,210 of record CP124680.1, on the reverse strand, counting down.
CCGACGGCAAGATCCGCCGCTGGTTCCTGCGCGACGGCATCTTCCTCGACGACGGTGTCCGGACCCCGAGTGCGCCGCTCGAGCCCGGCCCGATCGCCCTCGCCGAGGTCGACATCGACGCGATGTTCCGGCACGTGCGCACCGCGGAGCGCTCGGCGACCGGCCCGGTCGACGTCGTCGGCGTGACCATCCTGCGCGCCGACGGCCGGGCCTCGGTCGTGGTCTCGGCGGGCAACCGGTCGAGCGGCATCTGCTACCGGATCACCACGACCCTCGCGGGGGAGCTGCTCACCCAGGGCGAGGAGCCCTGCGGCTGAGGTGCTCATCGTCGGAGCACCTCCGAGACCCCACCGTCATCGTTGAGTTGCCCCTTCCTCACCGTCGAGTTGCCACCTCTGCGCAACTGAACGGTGAGTTTGCGGCAACTCAACGGGCTAGAACAACAGTGCGGTCGCCGGGTCGCTGATCAGGTCGGCGACATCGGCCAGGAAGCGCGAGCCGGTGGCGCCGTCGATGTGGCGGTGGTCGAAGGACAGCGACAGTGTCATCACCTGGCGCGGGACGACCTGGTCGCCGATGACCCACGGCTGCGGCTTGATCGCGCCGAGGCAGAGGATCGCGGACTCGCCGGGGTTGATGATGGGCGTACCGCCGTCGACCCCGAACACCCCGACGTTGGTGATCGTGAAGGACCCGCCGGCGAGCTCGGCGGGCTGGGTGCGGCCCTCGCGGGCGGTCGCGGTCAGCGCCTCCAGGGCCCGGGCGAGCTCGACGAGCGAGAGGGCGTGAGCGTCCTTGACGTTGGGGACGACCAGGCCCCGCGGGGTGGCGGCGGCGATGCCGAGGTTGACGTACTGCTTGACCACGACCTCCTGGGCCGCCTCGTCCCAGGCGGAGTTCACCAGAGGGGTACGCCGCATCGCGAGCAGGCAGGCCCGGGCCGCGACGAGCAGTGGGCTCACCTTCACCCCCGCGAACTCGGGACGCTCCTTGAGGCGCGCGACGAGCTCGACGGTCGCGGTCGCGTCGATGGTCACCCACTCGGTCACGTGGGGGGCGGTGAAGGCCGAGGCGACCATGGCGGCGGCCATGTTCTTGCGCACGCCCTTGACCGGCTCGCGGGTCTCGCGCCCGGCCGGGTCGGCCGCCACGGCCACGACCGGGGAGGCGGGCGTGGGTCGGGAGCCGGGTGCGGCGCCACCGGCGGCGGCGAGCACGTCCTCCTTGCTGACGGTGCCCTTCGGCCCGGTCGGCACCAGCGCCGTCAGGTCGATCCCGAGGTCGCGGGCCAGGCGCCGGACCAACGGCTTGGCGAGGGCCCGCACCGGGCGGTCCGCTCCGCCGTCCGAGGCGGCGCCCGGCGCAGGCGCCTGCGCCGGCGCGTCCGGGGCGGCCCCGTCTCCCTTGCGCGCGCGACGCTTGAGCGCCCGCTGCTTGGGGCCGTAGCCGACCAACGTGGCGTTGCCCGCCGGTGGGATGTTCGTGTCGATGACCTCCGCTGCCGGAGCCGCCGCTGCCGCCACTGCCGCAGGAGCCGCCGCGGCCGCAGGAGCCGCCGCGGCCGGAGCGGAACCGCCCGCCGGCGCGGTGCCCGGCTCGCCGATCCGGATGATCGGCATGCCGACCTCGACGGTGTCGCCCTCCGCGGCGAGCAGCGCCAGCACCTGCCCGGCGTACGGCGAGGGCAGCTCGACGATGGACTTGGCGGTCTCGATCTCGACCACGACGTCGTTGATCGCGACGACGTCGCCCTCCTTGACCCGCCAGGCGACGATCTCGGCCTCGGTGAGGCCCTCGCCGACGTCGGGGAGCTTGAACTCGTGGGCGGTCATGGCAGCTCCTCAGAACCCGAAGGTCCGGTCGACGGCGTCGAGGATCCGGTCCAGGTCGGGCAGGAAGTCCTCCTCGATCCGGGCAGGCGGGTAGGGCGTGTCGAAGCCGCCGACGCGCAGCACCGGGGCCTCGAGCGAGTGGAAGCACTCCTCGGTGACCCGGGCGGCGATCTCGGCGCCGACGCCGAGCGTCACGTGGGCCTCGTGCACCACCACCAGCCGTCCGGTACGACGGACCGACTCGACGACGGGGACCAGGTCGAGCGGCGAGAGGGTGCGCAGGTCGATGACCTCCAGCGAGCGGCCCTCCTCGGCGGCGACGGTGGCCGCGTCCAGGCAGGTCGAGACCGTCGGCCCGTAGGCGACGAGGGTCGCGTCGGCCCCGGGCCGGACCACCCGCGACTGCCACAGCGGCGCGGGCGGTGCGCTCTCGTCGACCTCGGCCTTGGTGGAGTGGTAGAGCCGCTTCGGCTCGAGGAACACGACCGGGTCGTCGCTGTGGACGGCCTGCTGGATCATGGCGTACGCGTCGGCGGGGTTCGAGCACGCGACGACCTTGAGGCCGGGCGTGTGCACGAACTGCGCCTCGGGCGACTCGCTGTGGTGCTCCACGGCGCCGATGCCGCCGCCGAACGGGATCCGGATGACCATCGGGACCCGGACCTTGCCCCGGCTGCGGAAGTGGATCTTGGCGACCTGGCACACGATCTGGTCGTAGGCCGGGTAGACGAAGCCGTCGAACTGGATCTCGACGACGGGACGGTAGCCGCGCATCGCGAGGCCGACGGCGGTGCCGACGATCCCGGACTCGGCCAGCGGGGTGTCGATCACCCGGGCGTCGCCGAAGTCCTTCTGCAGGCCGTCGGTGATCCGGAAGACGCCACCCAGCGCGCCGACGTCCTCCCCCATGACGACGACCTTGGGGTCGTCCTCCATGGCCTGGCGGAGCCCGGCGTTGAGCGCCTTGGCGAGGGTCATGGTGGTCATCGGCGGGCCTCCTCGAAGGTGGCGGCGTGGGCGTCGTACTCCGCCTGCTGGGCCGCCAGCTCGGCCGTCTTCTCCGCGTGGACGACGTCCCACAGGTCGTGGGTCGAGGGGTCGGGGAGGGCATGGCACTCGCGACGCATCCGCTCGCCGAGGGCGTCGGCCTCGGCGGCGACCTCGGCCAGGAAGGCGTCGTCGGCCAGGCCGTTGCGCCGCAGGTAGACCTCGAGCCGGGCGATGGGATCCTTGAGCTTCCAGTGCTCGACATCGTCGCTGAGCCGGTAGCGGGTGGGGTCGTCGGTCGTGGTGTGGGCGCCCATCCGGTAGGTGTAGGCCTCGATCAGGATCGGTCCCTGCCCGTCGCGGGCCCGCTGCAGCGCGGCCTTCGTGACGGCGTACGTCGCCAGCACGTCGTTGCCGTCGACGCGGATGCCGGGGAAGCCGAAGCCCTGGGAGCGGCGGTAGAGAGGGATCCGGGACTGGCGCTCGAAGGGCTCGGAGATCGCCCACTGGTTGTTCTGGCAGAAGAACACGACCGGCGCGTTGAAGGAGGCGGCGAACACGAACGCCTCGTTGACGTCGCCCTGGGACGACGCCCCGTCGCCGAAGTGGGCCACGACCGCGGTGTCGCGCTCGGGGTCGCCGGTGCCGACCAGGCCGTCGCGCTGGATCCCCATCGCGTAGCCGGTGGCGTGCAGCGTCTGCGCGCCGATGACGATCGTGTAGAGGCCGAAGTTGTGCTCGTCGGGGTCCCAGTCGCCCTGGTCGACGCCGCGGAACAGGGCGAGCAGCCGGACCGGGTCGACCCCGCGGCACCAGGCGACGCCGTGCTCGCGATAGGTCGGGAAGACGAAGTCCTGCGGCGCGAGCGCCCGGCCGGCACCGATCTGGGCCGCCTCCTGGCCGAGGAGCTGGGCCCACAGGCCGAGCTCGCCGTGGCGCTGCAGCGCGGTCGCCTCGACGTCGAGGCGGCGCACGAGGGTCATGTCGCGGTAGAAGCCGCGCAGCTCGTCGGCGGTGAAGTCGACGTCGAAGCCGGGGTGGTGGACCCGCTCACCCTCGGGCGTCAGGAGCTGGACGAGCTCGGGCTCGGGTGTCTGCTCGGGGGCCGGTCCGAAGACGGGGTCGGTCATGTCGCCACTCCTTGCGGCCGCCCGCGGGATCGCCGCGGCACGGGTCGGGGGGGGTTGGTCCGTGGGTCCGGGTCCGTCACAGGGGTGGCGTGACGGGTGATCCGGATCACGTCTGCGATCACCACGATACTCGTCCCCATGAACGGCAGCTGCTCTGTCAACGGCGTACGACGCCGCGCGTGACGCACGGGAGTCCACTCCCGGCGCCCTGTCCCCCCAGGGCGGTACGACGACGCGGGGAGCCGGGTCGTCGTACCGGTGCTTCACTGCTCGGCGGAGCTGTCGCCGCGCCTCCCGGAAGGCGGGCCCGGGGACCGGGGACGATGGGGGTCGGTCCGGTCGCGGCTGCCCAGGTGGGGGAACGGGTCGCTCACGCGCGTGAGCCTAGTAGTAGTCGGCCCCCGGGGCGGACGATTCGCCGCGACGGCGCGACCACAGCGAGAGGACCACGAGGACCAGGCCGGCGGGGGCCGCCAGCAGGAAGCCGCGCGCATAGGGCTCGAGCGAGCCGATGACGGTGTCGAGCAGCACGCCGGCGAGCTCGCGCCGCTCGACCTCCACCCGGTCCAGCGCGGCGGACGCGAGCGGCGCGGCGGCCACCTGCAGCGCCACCGCCGCCAGGGCCACCCCGAGCAGGGCCAGGCCAACCGTCCGACACCGGCCGCGCCAGCCGCGGGCCGCCAGCAGCGCGACCGCGACCAGGCCCAGCCACACGAAGGGCAGCACCCGAGTGACGCCGTCGAGGGTCCGGTACGCCGGGCCCGCCTCGGCGACCTTGGCCTCCCGCTCCACGGGCACCTGCAGCGGGATGTCGGGCAGCAGGCCGACCGGGATGCCGCGGTCCTGGAGCTGCAGCAGGACCTGGGCCACGAGCAGGCTCGCGTCGACGGTGATCGATCCGTCCGCCGGGGCGTCGGGGTCCTCGAGGATCGTGAGCACCTGGTCGTGCAGGTCGGCGTTGGCCGAGCGCCAGAACGTCGGGAACTCGGGGCTTTCCACGACCACGGTCGCGGCGGCCCGCGCCCAGTCGCGCGCCGCCGCGGGCAGGCCGACCGGGGAGTACTGCTGGAGTGCCTCGATCGCGCCCGCCGCGGCGGCGTCGGCCAGGACCCGGCGCACGGTCGGGTCGTCCGCGAGGCCGGCCACCGTGTCGACGTACTCGTCCCGGTCGTCGACGCGGGCGGTCAGCCAGGTGCCCGCGATGGCGAGCGGGGCGAGCAGGGTGGCGAGCAGGACGGCCACCGTGGCGGTGAGGGAGCGCACGCGGTCAGGATGCCGGACGGGCCGCCGGTCAGCCGGCCTTGTCGATCTTCCAGCGACCGCCCTCGAGGGCCAGGTCGATCTGGAACTCCTGAGCGGTGCCCTGGACGGAGACCTCGACCTGCACCGTCGCCGTGCCCGCGTCCTCGTCGACCTGGGCCGCACCGACCTCGTAGGTGACGAGGTCGCCCAGACCCGTCGGGATCTGGTCGGCGCTGCACCGGCCGCCCTTGCTGAGGTACGCCGAGGTGACCAGGTCCTCGGCCGTCGCGCAGTCCCCGGCGAAGGCGGCGTCGAAGAACGCCTCGACGACCGCGCCGGGCTCGTTGGGGACGGCGTCGGCGGTGCTGGAGCCGCCGGCGGACGGGCTCCCGCCCGACGTGGGCGGGGCGGTGAGCACGCCGGTCGGCTCCTCACCGGGACCGTCGTCGGAGCCGGCGTCCGGATCCTCGGAGCCGGTCGTGCGCGAGGGCGCGTAGGACGACACCAGCCAGGTCCCGTCGACCTTCTCGAGGAGGAAGGTGTACGTCGCCCGGCCCGCCGAGCTGCTGAAGTCGGCCTGCACGCTCGCGGTCGAGCCGTCGATGCTGGCCTCGTGGACCTCGGACTCGACGTCCTCGCTCGCGAGCAGCGCGAAAGCCTCGGAATCGCACGGATCGGCCGCCTTGGCCTGCTCGGTGAGCAGCCGCTCCGCCGCCGCACAATCGCCGTCCTCGGCCGCGTCGACCAGGTCCTCGACGACGTCCTCGGGCCCACCGGCGGAGCTGTCGTCGCCCCGCCCGTCGCCGTCGTCGTCACCCGACAGAGCGACGACGAGGCCGATGATCACGCCGACGAGCAGGACCGCGCCGACGATGCCGAGCACGATCCACCGGCCCTTGCCCGAGCCGCGCTCCGGCGTACCGGGTCCGCCGGGGCCCCACGGGCCGCCGGGACCGCCCGGGGTGCCCGGCGGGGGGAAGGGCGGCGGCCCGCTCGGGGGAGGGCCGCTCGGGGGCGGCCCACTCGGCCCGCTCGATCCGCCGGGCGGGCCGGCGGGAGGCGGGGGCGGCGGGGCGCCGTACGGCGGTGGGGGCTGGCTCATCAGGGACCCATCTGCTCGACGTATTCGGAGAACCAGGACTCCATGTCAGCGGGGTCGGTGGGGAAGTCCGGGATCTGGGTGGGCATACCCGACGGGAAGCCGGTCGGAACCTTGGTGGGCTTCTCGTTCGGAACCGCCGGCAGGCTCGGCATCCTGCTGGCCGGCATCGTGGGCACGGTGGTCGGCAGGTCGCTCGGGAAGTCCGAGGGGTCGATCGTCGGCAGGTCGAGGGTCGTGCCCGATGCCGGGGCCTCGGGCACCGTGCTGCTGGCGTCCTCGACGACCCGGCCGCCGTCGTCGTCGCCGTCGCGCCCGGCCATCAGGAACGCCGCCACGGCCACGATCGCCACGACCAGCAGCACCCCGAGCACGGCGACCACGGCGCGGAGGCCGCGTCCTCCGCCCACCTCGAGGGACGGGCCGTCGGTCGGGAGCTCGGGAGGCACGGGGGTCAGCCTAAGGCGTGGGTGGAGCCCGGTGCTTGCACAATGGGGTCATGGCCGGAGTCTTCACCCCGCTGAGCGTGGAGCACGCCTCGACGGTGACGCGCGTCGCCGCGGAGGTGCGGCGTGCGGTGTTCGAGGGCGAGCTCGAGAGCGGCACGCCGCTGCGCGAGGTCGCCCTGGCCGAGTCCCTCGGCGTCTCGCGGCCCACGGTCCGCGAGGCGCTGACCGTCCTGGTCGCCGAGGGCCTGGCGACCAGGGAGCCGCACCGCGGGGTCATGGTCGCCACGCCGCGGGCCGACTCGGTGCGCGACGTGTGCCGCGCGCGCTGGGTGCTCGAGGGCGCCGGCGTCCAGGCCTGGCCCGCCGCGGACGCCGTACGACGGGCCCGGGTGCGCACCACGCTCGACGCCTACACCGCCGCCGTCCGCGGCGGGGAGGCGTCCTACGAGGAGCTCAACGAGCGCCATCTCGCCTTCCACGTCTCCCTGGTCGAGCTGACCGGCAGCACCCGGCTGGTGCAGATGGCCGAGGCGCTGATGGCCGAGCTCAGGCTCGCGCTGGCGCAGGTGGAGCGGATGCACCGCAACGCCCACGACGAGGCGGGGTCCCACGAGGGGCTGGTCGAGCTGCTGGAGGCGGGCCGGATCGACGGCCCCGGCGGTGCCCACGCCTTCCTGCGCGCGCACATCGCCGACGCCGAGATCGAGATCATCGAGGCGCTCGGGCTGGAGTAGCGGCGCGGCCGCGTCGTCGCGCGCCCGGTGGGGCCTCTGCAAGACTGGCCGCATGCTGGCCTTCCTGTCCCGCTGGGCGATCACCGCAGCGGCGCTCGCCGTCGCCGCGCAGCTGATCGGCGGCATCTGGTTCGAGGGCGCGACGTCGGGCCGCGCCGAGTTCGACGACAAGTGGCTGCCCCTGGTCGGGGTCGCGCTCATCTCGTGCGTGGTGACGGCCTTCGTCAAGCCGCTGCTGACGCTGCTCTCGATCCCGTTCATCCTGGTGACGCTGGGCCTGTTCCTCATCGTGCTCAACGCACTGCTGCTGCTCCTCACCGCATGGCTGGCCGACGCGGTCGACATCGGCTTCCACGTCGACGGCTTCTGGCCCGCGGTCTGGGGCTCGATCATCATCAGCATCACGACCTGGTTCCTCGACGCCGTCGTCGGTGTCGACGACTGAGCGCAGCGCCGATGGTCGCCGCTCCCCCGCCCCGCTCGCCGGGGCAGTACCGGATCGCGCTCGTCTGCCTCGGCAACATCTGCCGCTCGCCGATGGCCGACGTCGTCCTGGCCGCCCGGGTCGCCGAGGCCGGGGTCGACGACCGGGTCGCGGTGGTCAGCGCGGGCACCGGTGACTGGCATGCCGGCGACCCCATGGACCGCCGCGCGGCGGCGCTGCTGACCGCCGAGGGCTACGACGCCAGCCGGCACCGCGCGCAGCAGGTGCTCGTGTCCTGGCTGGACGAGCAGGACCTCGTCCTCGCGATGGACCGCGACAACCTGCGCGACCTGCGCGCCCTCGGCGAGGCGGACCCGGCCCGGGTCCGGCTGTTCCGCGACTTCGACCCGGAGGAGCCCGGCGGCGAGGTCCCGGACCCCTACTACGGCGGCGACGCCGGGTTCCGCACCGTGCTCGCCATGGTCGAGCGGACCTCCGAGGCGCTCGTCACCGCCGTGACCGCCGCCCTCGACTGACCGGACGGAGTCCCGCCGCCGCGAGACCCCGGCTGGCCCTACTCGCCGGTCACCCGTACGTTTACTAGGACGTCCTAGCAACGGCCCGGCGACCGGCACGCGGCCGACGAACGAGGGGAACCTGATGACGAGCATCGCGCGTGTGGGAGTGGTCGGCGGCGGCCTGATGGGATCGGGCATCGCGGAGGTCAACGCCCGCGCCGGCAAGGACGTGATCGTCGTGGAGTCCTCCCCCGCCGCCGTCGAGGCCGCCCGCCAGCGCCTCGAGAGCTCCCTCAAGCGCGCCGAGAGCCGCGGCAAGATCGAGTCCGCGGACGCCGTCCTCGCCCACATCCGCGTCGTCGAGGAGCTCACCGCCCTCGCCGACCGCGACATCGTGATCGAGGCCATCGTCGAGGACGAGCAGGCCAAGACCGACCTGTTCCGCCGGCTCGACGAGATCGTGACCAGCCCCGACGCGATCCTCGCCTCGAACACCTCGTCGATCCCGATCATGAAGCTCGCCGTCGCCACGAAGCGGCCGACGCACGTGCTGGGCGTGCACTTCTTCAACCCGGTGCCCGTGCTCAAGCTGGTCGAGCTGGTCCCGTCCCTGATGACCGACGAGGCCACCACCGAGCGGGCCCGGGCCTTCGTGCAGGACGACCTGGGCAAGACCGCCATCGACTGCCAGGACCGCGCCGGCTTCGTCGTCAACGCCCTGCTGATCCCGTTCATCCTCTCCGCGATCCGGATGTTCGAGTCCGGCTTCGCCTCCGCGGAGGACATCGACCACGGCCTGGTCCTCGGCGCCGCGCACCCGCAGGGCCCGCTCGCGCTGGCCGACCTGATCGGCCTCGACACCGTCAAGGCCGTCGCCGAGTCGCTCTACGAGGAGTTCAAGGAGCCCCTCTACGCCGCCCCGCCGCTGCTGGCCCGCATGGTCGAGGCCGGGCTGCTCGGTCGCAAGACCGGCCGCGGGTTCTACACCTACGGCTGATCCGCTCGCGGGACGGTCGGGCGGGCAGGTGCTGTAACACGCTGTCCACCTGACTACCTGGCGATTGTCAGCAGAAATCCGGCTGATTCCGGGCGATTTCCGCGGAGAACCGGCGACCAGTCGAGTGGACAGCGTGTTACACGCCAACCCGGACCCGGCGGCCGCCCGCCAGCCGGATCAGCCCCGCAGCCCCGGGAAGTCCTCGTCGCGGAACTCCCCGACGGGCCGCTGCCCCTCGACCTCGGCCTCGCGCTGGCGCAGCTCGACCCGGCGGATCTTGCCGGAGATGGTCTTGGGGAGCTCGTAGAACTCCAGTCGACGCACCCGCAGGAAGGGCGCGAGGTGCTCGCGGGCGTAGCGCAGGATCGACTCCGCCGTCTCCTCCGTCGGCTCGTGTCCGGCCACGAGGGCGACGTACGCCTTCGGGACGGCGAGGCGCACCGGGTCGGGCGCCGGGACCACCGCCGCCTCGGCGACCGCGGGGTGCTCGATCAGCACCGACTCCAGCTCGAACGGGCTGATCTTGTAGTCGGAGGCCTTGAAGACGTCGTCGGTGCGGCCGACATAGGTGATGTAGCCGTCCTCGTCCCGGGCCGCGACGTCGCCGGTGTGGTAGTGACCGCCGGCCATCGCGTCGGCGTTCTTCTCCGGGTCGCCCTGGTAGCCGGTCATCAGCGTCAGCGGCGCGCCGGCCGGGCTGTCGTGCAGGTCCAGGCAGATCTCGCCCTCCCCCACGCCGTCGACGACGGTGCCGGTGAGCGGATCGACCAGCACCACCGGTACGCCGGGCAGTGGGCGCCCCATCGAGCCGGACCTCACCGGCTGGCCGGGCGTGTTCGCGATCGCCGCGGTCATCTCGGTCTGGCCGAAGCCGTCGCGGATGGTCAGCCCCCAGTGCCGCTCGACCTGGCTGATCACCTCGGGGTTGAGCGGCTCGCCGGCGGCGATGGCCTCGCGGAGCTTGCCCGGGCCACCGGACAGGTCGGCGTTGATGAGCATCCGCCACACGGTCGGCGGCGCGCAGAAGGTGGTCACGCCCTCGGTCCGGAGCTGGCCGAGCAGCGCGGCCGCGTCGAAGCGCGCGTAGTTGTAGACGAAGACCGTGGCCTCCGCGAGCCAGGGCGCGAAGAAGTTCGACCAGGCGTGCTTCGCCCAGCCCGGGCTGGAGATGTTGAGGTGCACGTCGCCCGGCTGCAGGCCGAGCCAGTACATCGTCGACAGGTGGCCGACCGGGTAGGACACGTGGGTGTGCTCGACGAGCTTGGGCCGCGAGGTGGTCCCGGAGGTGAAGTAGAGGAGCAGCCGGTCGGTGCTGGCGTTGCCCGGGTGGGGCAGCGGCGCGGCCGGGACGTCGTACGCCGCGGCGTAGGACAGCCAGCCCGACGGGGCCTCGCCCACGGCGAGGCGCGCGTAGTCGCCGGGCACCTCGTCGAACTTCGCGGCGTCGGCGGCATTGCACACGACCGCACGCGCGGCGCCGCGGCCGAGCCGGTCCACGAGCTCGGCGGGCCCCACCGCGGTCGTGGTCGGCATGATCACCGCGCCGAGCCGGATCAGCGCCAGCATCGACTCCCACAGCTCGACCTGGTTGCCGAGCATCACCACGACGCTGTCGCCGCGGCCGATCCCCTGGGCGGCCAGATGCGCGGCGACCTGCTCGGAGCGGCTGACCAGCTCGCCGAACGAGTACGCCGCCCGACTGCCGTCCTCCTCGACGATGACCAGGCCCGGCCGGTCGCTGCCGCGCGCATAGCCGTCGAACCAGTCGTGCACGAAGTTGAACGTGGGCCCGACCTCCGGCCACTCGAAGCCCGCCACCGCCGCGTCGTACGACGTGCGCCGCTCCAGCAGGCCGTCGCGGGCGGCGCGCAACGCGGTGGTCGTGAGGGCGGTCGTCGTGCTCATGGTGCTCACTCTCGTCGGAAGGCGGCCGGCGCGGCACCCTCGATCGAGGGCACCGCGCCGGAGTGGCCGGCGCGGAGGGCCCGGCCGGTCAGGCCAGCAGCGCGTTGACCGACTTCTGCTCGGTGTAGGCGTCGATCGCCGACGCGCCGAGTTCGCGGCCCCAGCCGGACTGCTTGTACCCGCCGAAGGGCATCGCGGCGTCGAAGGCGTTGTGGCAGTTGATCCACACCGTGCCCGCCTTGATCTGACGCGCGGTGCGGTGCGCCTTCGTGACGTCCTTGGTCCACACCGAGGCGGCGAGCCCGTACGGCGTGTCGTTGGCCGCCGCCGCGACGCCGCGCTCCGCGCTGAACGGGGTGGCGACCACGACCGGCCCGAAGATCTCCTCGCGGTAGACGCTGAACGAGGAGTCGACGTCGACGAGCACGGTCGGCTCGACGTAGTAGCCGGTGTCCCCGTGGCGCGCGCCGCCGGTGAGGGCGCGGGCGCCGTCGCGCAGGCCCTGGTCGACGTACCCGAGGACCCGGTCGAGCTGGGTCTGCGACACCAGCGGCCCGACCGTGGAGGTCGGGTCGAGGCCGGGGCCGAGCTTGCTGGCGGCGGCGACCTCGGCGACACCTTGGGTGAACTCGTCGAAGATCCGGTCCTCCACGAGCAGACGGGTGCCGCTGGTGCAGGTCTGGCCGTGGTTGAACAGGAAGCCCGAGGCGGTGCCGGGGATGGCGAGGTCGAGGTCGGCGTCGGCGTACACGACCTGGGGGCTCTTGCCGCCCAGCTCCAGGGAGACCTTCTTCAGGTTGCCCTTGGCGGCATCGACGATGAGCCTGCCGACCTCGGTCGAGCCGGTGAAGGCGATCTTGTCGACGTCGTCGTGGCCGGCCAGCGCGGCCCCCGCGTCGCCGTAGCCGGTCACGACGTTGAAGACACCGTCCGGCAGGCCGCACTCGGCCATGATCTCGGCGAGCCGGAGCGCGGTGAGCGGGGTGTCCTCGGCCGGCTTGAGCACCACCGTGTTGCCACAGGTGAGTGCGACCGGGATCTTGAAGGCGGCCATCAGCAGCGGGAAGTTCCACGGCACGATCGCGCCGCACACACCGACCGGCTCGCGCAGGGTGTAGGCATGCCACTGGGTGCCGGGCGCCCACGGGACGGACACCGGGATGGTCCGGCCCTCGATCTTGGTGGCCCAGCCCGCGTAGTACTGGAACAGCTCGGCGACCCAGGTGATGTCGACGGCCTGCGCGACGCCCGCCGACTTGCCGTTGTCGAGCGACTCGAGCTGGGCCAGCTCCTCGGCGTGGTCGTAGATCGCCTCGCCGATCTTGAACAGCAGGCGCTGGCGCTGGGCAGGCGTCCACAGCGCCCACTCGCCCTCGAACGCGGTCCGGGCGGCGCGCACCGCGCGGTCGACGTCCTCCGCCTCGCCGTGGGCGACCCGGGTGAGGACCTGCCCCGTCGCCGGGTCGCGGGTCTCGAAGGTGCGGCCCGAGGCGGCGTCCACCCAGGAGCCGCCGATGAACAGGCCCTTGGGGCGGGCGAGCCAGTCACGCACGGCGGGGAGCGCGGCGTGGTCGGTGGGGACGAGCAGGTCGGTCATGGTTCCTCCGTAGGGAAGTCGATCGGTAGCGCCGAGCGTCGTGGCCCGCGCGCTCGGGGGGTGTTCAGCTTCTGGACATTCACGGTGCGAGCAGCCGGTCGAGGACGACGGGCAGCTCGGCGAGCGCGTCGAGCGAGGCGACCCGGGCGCCGGCCTCGCGGGCGAAGCGGCGGGCCTCGTCGTCATCCGACGCCGGTGCGACGACCAGCAGCTCGTCGAGCCCGCGCGCGGCCGGCAGCGGGTCGACGTCGTCGGTCACCCGGCAGTCGGAGAGCAGCACCGTGATCCGGCGCCGGGCCCGCGCCCCGGCGAGCTGCTCGCGCGCCGCCCGCAGGGCCGCGTCGAGGGACGTCATCCCGTGGCCGCGCAGGCCGAGCACGCGTTCGACGGTACGACGGGCCGGGCTCGCCGTCCCGAGACCGACGACCGTCTCGGCGCGGCGGTCGAAGGCGACCACCGCGAGCTCGCCACCGGACTCGGCCGACCGCAGCGCACAGGCAGCGGCGGCCATCGCCGCGGTCGCGAGCCGTCGTCCGTCCATCGACCCGGAGCGGTCGACGAGCAGGCACAGCGCGCTCGCGGGCCGCTCCCACACCGACGCGGTCAGCTCGTCGAGGGCCGGCGGCCGGCCCTCGCCGCGGGCGACGGCGACCGCCTCCAGGGACGCGTCCAGGTCGAGGTCGCCCCCGCGATCGGCCCGGGTCGGCCGCAGCCGACCCGCCCCGATCCGGCCGTGCGGACCGCTGCGCGCCCGCTCCAGCACGAGCCGCGGCACGAGGGCCTGCACCCGGGCCCGCAACGCGGGATCCGTCGCCCGGCTCATCAGCGCGAGCAGCGGCAGGACGTCGTCCGGGTCCTCGGCGACGGCCGACTCGACGGCCTCGACGTCGAGCTCGCCGACCTCCGGCGAGAGCTCCTCGAAGCGCGGGTTGCGCGCCAGCTCCGAGCGGCCGTGGGTCCGGTCCGGGCGGCCGCGCCGCGAGGCGGGTGGAGGCGTGAGTGGGGTGCCGCCCGCCCCCGCAGGGGGCGGGCTCAGGCTTCCCCCGAGCGCGGCTCCTCGCCGGACTCGGGGTCGGTGGCCTGTTCGGGGTCGGCGCCGAAGTGCGCGACGTAGAGCTCGGTGATGACCTCCTCGGGCCGCCGGGTCGATGCCTCGTCCACCCGGACCCGCCCGCTCAGCGCGACCAGCGCGGCGTCCAGGCCGGTGTGCCAGTCGTCCTCGGTGACCCCGCGGGCCCGGGCCAGCTGGTGGTTGATCCCGGCCAGGTCGATCGTGCCGCGCACCGACGAGCCCACCCGGAGCTCGGGATGCTCGCGGGTGGCCCGGACCAGGGCCACCGCACGGTCGCGCCACGCCTCGGACGGCACCGGCGCACGCTGGGCGAGGATCTCCTGCTCCGCCTCGGCCGACTGGTAGCCCATCGCGATCCGGCAGGTCCGGTCGTAGACGGCCGAGGACACCCGGGCGGTGCCGACGGCGTCGTAGGGGTTCATCGCGGCGACGACCGCGAAGCCCGGCGCCGCGCGGACCATGCCGAGCCGCGGGACGACGATCTCCCGCTCGGACATGACGGTGAGCAGGGTGTTGAGGGTCTCCTCGGGCACCCGGTTGAGCTCCTCGACGTAGAGCAGGCCGCCCTCGCGCATGGCGGTGAGGAGCGGTCCGTCGACGAAGACGTCCGGCTGGTAGCCCCGGCTCAGCACCAAAGCAGGGTCGAAGTGGCCGACCAGCCGGGCCGGGGTCAGCTCGGCATTGCCCTCGACGAGGGCGAACGAGCGGTCCCGGGCGGCGGCGACCCGGCGCAGCAGGGTGGTCTTGCCGGTGCCGGGAGGCCCCTCGAGGACGACGTGGGCGCCACTGGCCAACGCCGCCTCGAGAAGCTCGGTCTCCCGCGCCCGGTCGACGACCGACAGCGCCGTGAGCACAGCAGTCATCGGTCCTCAGTGCTCGTGGATGACGACGCCGCGCACGTTCTTGCCGTTGAGGAGGTCGTCGTAGCCCTCGTTGACCTGCTCGAGCGTGTACGTGCGGGTGAGGATCTCGTCGAGCTTGAGGTCGCCCGACTGGTAGAGCCCCAGGATCCGCGGGATGTCGACGGTCGGGTTGCAGTCGCCGAAGAGGCTGCCGCGCAGCTCCTTGCGGTAGAGCGTGAGCACCGAGCCGGGCAGCTGGATGTTGGTCTCCTCCAGCTTGTTGAGGCCGGTCAGCACGACCTTGCCGCCCTTGCCGACCGCGTTGAAGCCGTCGGAGACGATCTCCGCGGTCATCAGCCCGGGCGTGAGGATCGCCGCGTCGGCCATCTGGCCGCGGGTCAGGTTGGTGATGGTCTCCATCGCGAGCTCGGCCGACTCGAACGCGTGCGTGGCGCCGAGCTCCATCGCCTTCTCGCGCTTGTTGGCGAGCGGGTCGATCGCGATGACGTTCTTCGCCCCGGCCAGCGCGGCCCCCTGGACGGCGTTGATGCCGATGCCGCCGATGCCCATGACCACGACGGTCTCACCGGCCTTGACCTCGGCGGTGTTGACCGCCGCGCCCCAGCCCGTCGGGACGCCGCAGCCGACCAGGACGGCCTTCTCCAGCGGCAGCTCGTCGTCCACCTTGACGCAGGAGTTCTGGTGGATGACGCCGTACTGGCTGAACGTGCCGAGCATGCACATCGCGCCGTACTCGCCGGCGGGACCGGTGATCGGGAACCGCTCCCCGGGCAGGTAGCCGTCGAGGATGGTCGCGCCCATGTCGCAGATCGACTGCTGGCCGTTGGCGCAGTAGCGGCAGGTGCCGCAGTTGGGGATGAACGAGCACACGACGTGGTCGCCGACCTTGACCCGGGTGACGCCGGGGCCGACCTCCTCGATGATCCCGGCGCCCTCGTGGCCCAGGACCATCGGCAGCCGAGCCTCCAGGTCGCCGTGCGCGATGTGGACGTCGGAGTGGCACAGTCCGGCGTGGGTGTAGCGGATCAGCACCTCGCCCTCGCGGGGCTTGTCGAGGGTGAGCTCCTCGATCACGATCGGCTTGCCGGTCTCGTAGACGACTGCGGCCTTGGTCTTCATGAGGGTTCTCCTGATCTCGCGCCGGAAGGCTGGAGCGACGGGGCTGGGTGACGCCCGCCACACTCGCAAGACCGGCCGCGGGCGAGTGTTCAGAAACTGGACAACCGCCTCCCAACCCTGGTCCGCATACTGTGACGGCCGCCACGAGGAGCCGAGGCAGGGAGAGACGCGTGACGACACAGACGCACGACCTGCGCGACCCGATCGCGGAGTCCTGGCGGCGCGCCGAGCTCGCCGGGCTGACCCCCGGCTCGGCCCTGGATCACCTGACGTACGGCGACGTCGACCACACCACGCCGCTGCAGATGGCCGCCTCGCCCGTGCTCGACGAGCTCAACGAGCAGCTCGAGGGCACCATGTTCGGCACTCTCCTGGTCGACCGCGACGGCCGGATCGCCCAGCGCTGGTGCGGCGACACGGGCGCGCGGCGCGCGTTCGACAACCTCGGCGTGGACGTCGGGGCGTCCCTCCTGGAGGAGGCGGTCGGCACCAACGCGCTCGGCACCGTGCTGGAGACGCGCACCAGCATCTCGGTCAACGGCCGGGAGCACTTCGCCGTGGCCCTGCGGCGGTTCAGCTGCTACGGCCATCCGATCTTCCATCCCACCACCCGCCGGATCGAGGGCGTCCTCGACATCACGGCACTGATGGAGGAGGCCAGCCCGCTGCTGCCGCCGCTGGTGGCCCGCGCGGTGGCCGACATCGAGCAGCGGCTGCTCGACGGCAGCCGGGTCTCGGAGAAGCAGCTGCTCGCCGCCTTCCAGGCCGCCGCCAGCCGGCGGCGGGCGGTGGTCGCGATCGGCCACGACCTGCTGATGTCCAACCAGGCCGCCGCGGACCTGCTCGGGTCGACCGATGTGGCGCTGCTGCGGATGCTGGCCTCGGACGTGCGCGGCGAGGCGTCGATCGACCTCACCCTCGAGTCCGGGCTGGAGGTCCGGGTCGAGGCCGCGCGCGTCGGCGGCGCCCGCGGGGGCGCGCTCCTCCACGTCGAGCCGCACCGCGAGCCCCGCCGCACCCACCCGGCGGCGGCGACCACCGCCGCCCACGCTCCCCTGCTGGTCTCCGGCCCGCCCGGCTCCGGCCGCTCGACCGAGGCGCGCCGCCTCGCCGACCTCCAGCCGGTCGCCGTCCTCAGCGCCGCGTCCGCACTGCTCGACGGCACCGACGCCTGGGCCCGCAACTTCGCCGCCCTCGTCCGGGCCGGCCAGGGCTCGGTGTGTGTCGACGGGTTCGACCTGCTCCCTGACGACCTCCTCGACCTGGTTGCCGCCCATCTGGCCGAGCGCCGGGCGCCACGCCTGGTGCTGGTCGGCGGCCCGGTCGACTCCCTCTCCGGCCGCGCCGCCGCCCTGGCCGGCGAGTGCACCGAACGGCGGCTGCTCACGCCGCTGTCCGGCCGGCCCCACGAGATCCCCGAGCTGGTCCGCGCGATGCTCGTCGAGCTCGGCGCCGACCCCTCCCTCCACTTCACGCCCGGCGCCCTCGGGGCGCTGTCCTCCCAGCCCTGGCCCGGCAACCTCCGCGAGCTGCGCGCCGTCGTCGAGCACGTCGTACGCCGTCAGCGCACCGGCGCCGTCGTCCTCGACGTGCTCCCCGAGGCCTACCGGACCCAGGAGCCCGCCCGCCGCCTGGCACCCATCGACCGGGCCGAGCGCACCGTCATCGTGGAGGCGCTGCGCGAGCACGACGGCAACAAGGTCAAGGCGGCCCAGGCGCTCGGCATCTCGCGGACCACGCTCTACGCGAAGATGCGGGCGCTGCGGATCACGGTCTACTGAGGCCGGTCCCGAGCGCCGGTCCGCCGCGGATCAGCGCAGGAGGCCCAGCACGTCCTCGATCAGGCCGGAGACCAGCGTCAGGAGACCACCCGACGGCGGACCCGGCGGCTCGGCTCCGGGCCCCGGCGGGACCGGCGCGACCGGTTCCGGCCGGACCGGCTCGGGCACGACCGGGGGCGGTGCCGCCGGCTGGCCGGTCAGCGCCGAGACCGCGGGCGTCTCGGCCCCGGAGGCCCCCGTCGGCCCGGTGGCCGGGCCCGGCTCCGGCGCCCGTCCGCCCCCGGGTCCGCCGCGCGTCCCCGGCCCGGGGATCGCGACCGGGGGCGGCGTCCGGGCACCCGGGCCACGGAGCGTCGCGACGTACGCCGCCCAGGCCGCCCGCCAGCGCCGCTCGGCGTCCGCGAGCACGTCGGCCGGTGCCGTGGGCCCCTCAGGCCGCGCGGTGGGCTCCGGCTCACCGGCGCCCGGATCCTCGACGGCCGGGTCCCCGGCGCCCGGACGCTCGGCGGCCGCGGGCGGCGGACCGGGCGGGTCGAACGCGCGGGCGCCGTCGATCGCCGCGGACACGCCGACGGCGCAGGCGACCAGCCAGGCCGTCAGCAGCAGGGCGTGGCGCGACGGCGCCCGGAGCGCGACGGGGCCGGCGCCCGGGCCGGGGTCACGATGCAGGGTCATCGGGATCAGCCGTTCGGCCGGCGGTCGAGTCCGACGATCCCCGGTACGACGCGGGGCACGTCGAGCACCCACTTCAGACCGTCGTTCGGCTCGTCCTTGCACGCCAGCACGGTGCAGCCGATGGGCGCCTCCTTGCCGAGGCCCAGGTAGGAGCCGAGGATGGCGTCCGGGTGGACGAAGTCCTTCAGGTCGACGTCCAGCGACGGCGTCCACCGGTACGGTCCCGTCGGCTGCGCGATGTCGACGTCCGCGGGCATCGCCTCGACGGAGTTCATCAGGATCCGGAAGAACCTGAAGTACCCGCCCTTCTGGGCACCGCTGACCACCGCGTCGGGGTCGAGCCGGACGACGCCGGGCAGGGCGTCCGGCGGCACCTCGCCGCTGCGGGTCACCACCATGTCGAGGCTGGGGATCACGAAGATGTGCTGGCCGTGCAGCCCCCACGAGTAGTACATGTCGCGGGGTGCCGACGCGATCCACGGGCCGGTGGGCGTGATCTCGCTCCGGCCGAACAGGGAGATGTTGACCTGGTGCTCGTCGGGTCGGCAGCCGTTGCGCCATACCAGGTACCCGTACCCGCAGTTGACGCTCTCGCCGGCGTCGTTCACCGCGCCCCGGGTGAGCCCGCGCATGAACTCCTCCCCGATCAGCCGCACGCCCTGGTAGGTGCCGCCGGTGCGCATCAGCTCCCCGAACCGACCGAACTCGAGCGGACGCAGGAAGAGCTGGGAGTAGCCGAGGGTGGTGCCCGACCGGTCACGCTGCCAGAAGTACGCCGACTTCGGGATCCCCAGCTTGTCGAACAGCTCTCGCTGCAGCCAGTCCTGGAGGTCGAGATCGGGATCGACCTTCTCCCAGATCGCCCGCTGGACGACGTAGTTCACGAGGGACGGGGTGTCCTGGTCGTAGTGGTAGTAGGTGCCGGGCGGGTGGACCTGGTCGGCGGCCAGGATGCCCCGGACCCGGGAGTGGTCGGCGACCAGATTGAGTCCGCGGACCCAGTTCATCCGGTACCCGGTCGTCATGTTGAGGACGTGCCGGATCTTGACCGACCGGTGCACCTCGTCCCCCAGGTCGTCGGGCAGGTACCTGCCGATCGGGTCGTCCACCTCGATCAGCCCGTGGTACTGCGCGACGCCCGCCACGAGAGCGGTGATCGTCTTGGTCTGGCTCCAGTTCAACCGTGGGATCCGGTCGAAGACCTTGTCCAGGCCGCCCTCCTTCACGAGGCAGCCGTTCTTGAAGATCTTGACCGTCTCCGAGCCGGTCGAGGTCCAGTACGCCGCCGCCTTGGCGACCAGCGCCGGGTCGAGCCCGACCTCCTCGGGGCGGGCCCGCGGGTATTCCCCGGTCCGGGTCATCTCGCAGACCTTCGGGGGCACGGTCGGTTCCGCGGCGCTGCTCGCGCCACTGCTCAGGGGCTGCACGACGGCGAGGCCGGCCGTGCCGACCAGGAGCGCAGCTGCCAGGATCGAGCGGGTTCGGTTCATCTGCTTCATCTCACTTCTCTCGGGAGCGGGGCGGCCGGGCGCGGTCCGCCGGGAGGGCTCAAGACCCGAAGGCCTCAGGAGGGGGCGTCAGCGGCCAGGGACCGCCGATTGGTCTCGGGCAGCAGGAGGCTGCAGGCGAGCGAGAGGGCCCCGAACGCCGCGAGCATCAGGCCCACCGCGTCGCCGCCGTAGGTCGGCGCGAGCTCGGCAGCGAGGATGGGGGCCGTGCCCCCGCCGATGACACCCGCGAGGTTGTACGCGATGCCGGCGCCCGTGTACCGGTACTCCGCGTCGAACATCTCGGGCAGCAGCGCGCCGGCCGGGCCGTAGGCCGCCCCGAAGATCACCAGGGTCCCGACCAGGCCGATCGCGAAGGCGACCGTGGACCCGCCGTCGAGGACGGTGAACAGCACCAGGCCCCACGGCACCGCCGCATAGCAGGCACCACGCACCACCTTCACCCGTCCGATCCGGTCGCTGTAGACGCCGGAGAGCACGATGGACGCGCCGAACACCGCGCTCGCCGCGACGCCGACGGTCAGCAGCGTGCCCCGGCTGAGGCCCATCGCCGTGGCGCCGTACGACGTCAGGAAGGCGGTGCCGACGTAGAAGAAGGCGAACAGCATCGCCAGGGAGCCGGCGGCGACGAGGACCTCGCGCCACTGGCGCCGGAAGGTGTCCACGATCGGCGCGGTCCGCTTCGCGGTGGTGGTGCGACGCCGGTCGTCGACGTCCTGGAACACCGGCGTCTCCTCGACCGCGAGACGCACGTAGAGCCCTACCAGCACCAGGAGGGCGCTGCCGAGGAAGGGCAGCCGCCAGCCCCAGTCGAGGAAGGCGCCGGAGGTCTCACCGACGAGCTGGTTCACGACCAGGAAGGTGCCGCTGGAGAGCGCGAAGGCCAGCGCCGGACCGAGCTGGGGGAAGGTCGCGAAGAGGCCGCGGCGGCTGGGCGGGGCGTACTCGGCGGCCAGCAGCGTCGCGCCGGCCCACTCTCCGCCGACGGCGAGCCCCTGCGCGACGCGGAGCACGACCAGGATCACGGGAGCGGCCACGCCGATGCTGTCGGACGAGGGCAGGCAGCCGATGAGGAAGGTCGCGGCACCCATCAGCAGAAGCGTGCTGATCAGGGTCCGCTTGCGACCCAGCCGGTCGCCGTAGTGCCCGAACAGCACGGCGCCGAGAGGTCGGGCGCCGAAGGCCACGGCGAAGGTCGCGAACGACGCCACCGCGCCTGCCGATGCTCCGAGGGCGGGGAAGAACACGGTCGGGAAGACCAGGGCAGCGGCGGTGCCGTAGATGAAGAAGTCGTAGAACTCGATGGTGGTGCCGGCACAGCTGGCGAGCGCGACCCGGCGCAGCTTCGGGCCGGAGGCGACGGCGGCGCCCTCCGGCGACGGGTCGGGCGGGGCTTCGAGCGTGGGAGCGAGCTCGGTGCTCACGGGCGTTCCTCCTTGGACACGGCGATGACGACGCCCGCCCACGCTAGGAATGCCGATGTGACGCCCACCACTTCCCGCGGGCACGGTTCCGTCTCCCACGGGCACTCCTGTCCCGGCCGTGCCCGGCTGCGGGTGTCCGGCCGGGACCGGCCCTCAGCGTCGGGTCGAGGCCCTGCCGAGGGTGACCGACGGGAGCTCGCCGAAGCGCTGCTCGTAGGAGCGCGCGAACACGCCGTGGTTGACGTAGCCCCAGCCCGCGATCACCGACGAGACCGTGGCGTCGGGCCCGGCGTCGAGCAGGTCCGCCCGCACACCGTCCATCCGGAGGTCGCGCAGGAAGGCGATCGGCGACCGGTCGCGGTAGCGCCGGAATCCGAGGGTGAGCGCCCGCACGCTCACCCCCACGGCGGCGGCGACCTCACCGAGGGTGGGGGCGGCGCTGGCATGTTCGCGCAGATAGGCCTCCGCGGCGCCGACGTACCGCGGTGCGGGGGTCGCCACGTCCGGGACCTCGCCGAACCGGCGGCTCCACTCGGTGAGCAGGTGCACCCCCATCAGCTCCGCGACCCGTCGGCCGAGGGCTCCGTCGGCCATCTCCTCGGGCAGCTCGGCGACCCCGCGTGCCGCGTAGTCGAGCAGCGCCAGCCAGCTCGAGCCGGGACCGCCCAACCCGAAGGCCAGCTCCCACAGCCGGGGGCTGGCGGCGGTGCCGAACCAGCGCAGATGGAGGTCGGCGAGGTCCTGGTGCCGGAAGGTGAGGTTGAGTTGGTCGTGCTCCGGGTCGGCACTGAGCCAGTAGCGGCAGTGGCTGACGTCGACGGCGTACGTCTCGCCGGCCGCCGTCACGACGTCGCCGCGGTGGCGCACCCGTCCGGCGACCGAGGTCAGCACGATCCCCCGGCCGGCCGCGGGTTCGAAGTCCTCGATGTCGACGCCGGTGCCGTAGCGGAAGCGACTCAGCGTGAAGGGGCCCACCCCCGCCGTATAGTTGGTCGAGTGCGGGATACCCGCGCCGGACGGACGCGCCCGGAAGGGCATGTACACCTGGTCGGTGTTCACCCGGATCTCGTCCCAGCTGCGCGACTCGAGCACCAGGTGCCGGTCGGTCGGCGAGCCGTCGCCGTCGACCAGCAGCGCGTTCTCCAGCGTCATGTCGATTCCACCCCCATGTGGTCCTGACCCGGAGCGACGGCCTTCCTGCGGCCGTCGCTCCGTGATTGTCGGCACCCGGACGCCACGATGCCACCCACCAAGGTGGGTAACAGGACAACGCCGCAGGAGCCCGGGGGCTCCGGCCGACCGGGAACCGGACGCGACCCGGGTGGCGCTCAGCCCGCGAAGTCGCCCGACGCCTGCCGCACCTGCCGCAGCAGGCCGTAGGCGTCGGCCTGCTGGTCCCCGCTCAGCCCGGTCACGGCGAAGTCGATCGCGGTCACCGCCGTGGTCGCCCGGCGCACGGTGGCGCGACCCTCGGGCGTCAGCCGGGCGAGGGTACGCCGGCGGTCGGCCTCGTCGGGCACGCGGACCACGAAGCCCTGCGCCTCGAGCCGGTCGATCGCACTCGTGACCGAGGTGGGGTGCACCATCAGCCGCTCCCCGATCTTGCTGAGCGGCAGCGAGCCGTGCTGGCTGAACAGCAGCAGCACCAGCACCTCGTAGCGGGAGAAGGTCAGCCCGAAGGGCTTCAGGGCGGCGTCCAGCGCGCCGATCATCAACTGCTGGACCCGCATGACCGAGGTCGCCAGGCGCATCGCGGTCGCGTCGCCGAAGTGCTTCTCCCACAGGTCGCCGGCACGGTCGATCGGGTCGAACGGCAGGCGGGGGTCGGGCATGCGGCAGACCTTATCCGGGTGAATGGCGGCTCAGGACTTTTCCAGATTACTTGGACGTCCTACTATCGGAGATCCAAGGAGTTTGGAGGATCGATGCCCGAGCACGCCCTGCACGTCCCGCAGCACCCCGTCCGCCTGGTGACGGCGTCCAGCCTGTTCGACGGCCACGACGCCTCGATCAACATCATGCGGCGGATCTTCCAGAGCCAGGGCTGCGAGGTGATCCACCTCGGGCACAACCGCTCGGTGGCCGAGGTGGTCGAGGCCGCGATCGAGGAGGACGTGCAGGGCATCGCCGTGTCGTCGTACCAGGGCGGGCACGTGGAGTACTTCGAGTACCTCACCCAGCTGCTCCGCGAGCGCGGCGCCGGCCACATCAAGGTCGTCGGCGGCGGCGGCGGCGTCATCGTCCACGACGAGATCGACCGGCTGCGCAGCTCGGGCGTCACGATCTTCTCCCCCGAGGACGGCCAGCGGCTCGGCCTCCCGGGCATGGTCAACACGGTCGTCGAGGCGTGCGACACCGACCTGTGGGAGACCGGCGGCGTCACCGCCGAGCAGGTCCTCAGCGGCGACCGCGCGGCGCTCGCCCGCGCCATCACCGGCGCCGAGCTGGGCCGGCTCGACCAGGGCCTGCTCGACCGGCTCTCGGAGGCCGCGGCCGCCCACGCCGTACCCGTCCTCGGCATCACCGGCACCGGCGGCTCCGGCAAGTCCAGTCTCACCGACGAGCTGGTCCGCCGCCTGCGCGTCGACCAGCAGGACAAGGTCCGGGTCGCCGTGCTCGCCGTCGACCCGACCCGGCGCAAGGGCGGCGGCGCGCTGCTCGGCGACCGGATCCGGATGAACAGCCTCGACCTCACCGGCCACGGGCTCGACCGCAACCAGGTCTACTTCCGCAGCCTCGCCACCCGCGGGGCCCACGAGGTGCCCGAGCACCTCACCGACGTGCTCACCGTGATCAAGGCGGCCGGCTTCGACCTCGTCGTCGTGGAGACCCCCGGGATCGGCCAGGGCGACGCCGCGATCGTGCCGTTCGTCGACACCTCGCTCTACGTGATGACGCCCGAGTTCGGCGCGGCGTCGCAGCTGGAGAAGATCGACATGCTCGACTTCGCCGACGCGGTCGCGATCAACAAGTTCGAGCGCCGCGGCGCCGAGGACGCCCTGCGCGACGTCGGGCGCCAGATGGTCCGCAACCGCGAGGCCTTCGGCAAGCAGCCCGCCGACATGCCGGTCTTCGGCACCTCCGCCGCCACCTTCGACGACGACGGCGTCACCGCGCTCTACCAGCACCTGCGCGGCCTGCTCGTCGGCAAGGGCCTCGCCGCCGGCGAGGGCATGCTCGCCCCGGTCGACGGCAAGAAGTCGACCCGGATCAAGACCGTGCTGCCCGCCGACCGGGTGCGCTACCTCGCCGAGATCGCCGGGACCGTGCGCGACTACCACGCCGAGACCGAGATGCTCGTCGAGAAGGCCCGCCGCGCGCAGCGCTTCTCCGCCGTGGCCGAGGAGCTCGCCGAGATCGAGGACCTCGCGGCCGCTGCGGCCCGGGCCAACGACGACCTGCCGCTCGACGTCCGCGACCAGCTGGCGGGATGGCCCGGCGTCGTCGCGCAGTACGACGAGGACACCGCGACCCGGGGCCGGGAGTCGCTCTCGGGCAACCGGGTCCCGCGGGTCGCCGTACCCCGGTTCGAGGACCACGGCGAGCTGGTCCGCTACTGGCGCCGCGAGAACCTGCCCGGCCACTTCCCCTTCACCGCCGGCGTCTTCCCGTTCAAGCGCGCCGACGAGGACCCGGCCCGCATGTTCGCCGGCGAGGGCGACCCGTTCCGCACCAACAAGCGGTTCCGGATGCTGTCGGAGGGCCAGCCGGCGACCCGCCTCTCGACGGCCTTCGACTCGGTCACCCTCTACGGCCGCGACCCCGACGAGCGCCCCGACATCTACGGCAAGGTCGGCACCTCCGGCGTGTCCGTCGCGACGCTCGAGGACATGAAGGCGCTGTACGACGGCTTCGACCTGCTCTCCCCCACCACCTCGGTGTCGATGACCATCAACGGCCCCGCCCCGACGGTGCTGGCGTTCTACCTCAACACCGCGATGGACCAGGCCCGCGAGCGCGGCCTCGACCCGTACGAGGCGCTCAGGTCGATCCGCGGCACCGTCCAGGCCGACATCCTCAAGGAGGACCAGGGGCAGAACACCTGCCTGTTCTCCACGGAGTTCTCGCTGCGCTGCATGGCCGACATCCAGGAGTGGTTCATCCAGCAGCAGGTCCGCAACTTCTACTCCGTCTCCATCTCCGGCTACCACATCGCCGAGGCCGGGGCGAACCCGATCAGCCAGCTCGCGTTCACCCTCGCCAACGGCTTCACCTACGTCGAGTCGTACCTCGCCCGCGGCATGGACATCGACGACTTCGCGCCCAACCTGTCGTTCTTCTTCTCCAACGGCATGGACCCGGAGTACACCGTGATCGGCCGGGTCGCGCGCCGGATCTGGGCGGTCGCCATGCGTGACCGGTACGGCGCCAACGAGCGCTCCCAGAAGCTGAAGTACCACGTCCAGACGTCCGGCCGCTCGCTGCACGCGCAGGAGATGGACTTCAACGACATCCGCACCACGCTGCAGGCACTCATCGCGATCTACGACAACGCGAACTCGCTGCACACCAATGCCTACGACGAGGCGGTCACCACCCCGTCGGCGGAGTCGGTGCGGCGCGCGCTCGCGATCCAGCTGATCATCAACCGCGAGTGGGGTCTGGCCTCCAACGAGAACCCACTCCAGGGCTCGTACGTCGTCGACGAGCTCACGGACCTCGTCGAGGCCGCGGTGCTGACGGAGTTCGACCGCATCTCGGAGCGCGGCGGCGTCCTCGGCGCCATGGAGACCGGCTACCAGCGCGGCCGGATCCAGGACGAGTCGATGCTCTACGAGCACCGCAAGCACGACGGCACCCTGCCGATCATCGGCGTCAACACCTTCCGCGCCCCGGAGAGCGGCGACGGCACGCCCGACGAGATCGAGCTGGCCCGCGCCACGACCGAGGAGAAGGAGTCGCAGCTGGTGCGCCTGCGCGACTTCCAGTCCCGCCACGCCGACGACGCCACCGCCGCCATCGCGCGGCTCAAGGAGGCGGCCACCACCGGCGAGAACATCTTCGCCGTCCTCATGGACGCGGCGAGGGTCTGCTCACTCGGCCAGGTCACCGAGGCGTTCTTCGAGGTGGGCGGGCAGTACCGGCGCAACGTCTGACGGCGTTCCGGCTGCGGCTTCATCACGGGATGTAGGCGAATCCGCGCTTCCCGGGCGGAGTTCCGCATGGGAAGCGACCGCTCGCCTACATCCCGTGATGAATCAGTTCCCGGCGCGATGTCGAAACCCGCAACAGCCGTTCGACGTAGGTTCGTAAGTCACCCACCAACGAACCGAAGGACTGATGACGATGCCGCGTTTCATGGGATTCGTGCGGATGGAAGAGGGCCAGGGCAACCCGCCGAAGGCGCTGTTCGACGCGATGGAGAGCTACATCGGCGAGCAGGCCCAGCAGGGCCACTTCCTCGACGGCGGCGGGCTGTTCGGCCTCGAGGACGCCGTGAACTTCGTGGTCCGCAAGGGCGAGGTCACCCGGGTCGACGGGCCCTACGCCGAGGCCCGCGAGGCCGTGGGGGGTTGGGCGCTGCTGCAGTTCGACACCCTCGACGAGGCGATCGCCAATCAGCAGGAGTTCGCCGACCTGCACGCGAAGCACTGGCCCGAGTGCTCGATGGTCGCCAGCCTGCGCCAGGTCGCGGACGAGGGGCCGACCCTGGACGACGCCTGACCCCGGCGCTGCGCCATGCGGCCGGCCGGGGAGTGACTCCCTAGGCTGGCCGCATGGCCGACGCCACCACCGCCGACGCGATCACCACCGACGCGATCACCGCCACCTGGCGGCTCGAGTCGGCGCGTCTGGTCGGCGCGCTGGCGCGGATGACCCGGGACGTCGAGCTCGCCGAGGACCTGGCGCAGGACGCTCTGGTCGCCGCCCTCGAGCAGTGGCCCGGCACGGGCGTTCCCGACAATCCGGCGGCCTGGCTGATGACCACCGCCAAGCGCCGCGGGATCGACCACATCCGGCGTGCCGAGACGCTGCGTCGCAAGACCGAGGAGCTCGGCCACGCCGCCCAGGCGGCCGGGGAGGTGAGCGCGATGCCCGACCTGGACGCCCAGGTGGACCACATCGAGGACGACGTCCTGCGGCTGATCTTCCTGTGCTGCCACCCCGCGCTCACGCCCGAGTCGCGCGCGGCGCTGACGCTGCGCCTGGTCGGCGGCCTGACCACCACCGAGATCGCGCGCGGCTTCCTGGTGCCCGACGCCACGATGGGTCAGCGGATCTCGCGCGCCAAGCGCACCCTCGCCGACGCCGGCGCCCAGCTGGAGCTACCGACCGGCGCCGAGCGCACCGAGCGGCTCGACGATGTGATGGCCGTCGTCTACCTCGTCTTCACCGAGGGGTACGTCGCCACGGCCGGTGACGACTGGACCCGGCCCGACCTCGTGGCGGAGGCGATCCGGCTGGCCCGGCTGCTGGCCGGGCTCGCACCCGACGAGCCCGAGGTGCACGGCCTGCAGGCCCTGCTCGAGCTCCAGGGCTCCCGGCTGCCCGCCCGCACCGACGCCGCCGGAGCGCCGGTGCTGCTCGACGACCAGGACCGCGGCCGCTGGGACGAGCTGCTCATCCGCCGCGGACTGGTCGCGCTCGCGCGCGCCGAGGAGATCGCCGCGCGCGGCGTACCGGTCGGGCGGTACTACCTCCAGGCGGCGATCGCCGCCGAGCACGCTCGGGCAGCCACGCCGGCAGCCACCGACTGGTCCCGGATCGCCCGGCTCTACGACGTCCTCGCGGAGGCCGCGCCGGGACCGGTCGTGGAGGTCAACCGCGCGGTGGCGCACGGCCGCGCCGCCGGTCCCGACGCCGGGCTCGCGGTGCTGGCCGGACTGCCGGACGACGCGCTGCGCGACTCGCCGCTGCTTCCCGGCGTCCGCGGCGACCTGCTCGAGCGGGCCGGTCGGCACGCCGAGGCGGCAGCGGCGTTCACCGAGGCGGCGGCGCGGACGCGCAACGCGGACGAGCGCGCCCTGCTGGAACGGCGGGCGGCGACCGCTAGCGCCCGCGCAGGGTGACCGACGGCGCCACGCCGTACCGCTCGCGGTAGGACGCCGCGAAGCGGCCGAGGTGGGCGAAGCCCCACCGGCTGGCGATGTCGGCGACGCTGCCCTCGGTCGTGGCGAGCAGGTCGGCGTGCACCCGTGCGAGGCGGACGCCGAGCAGGTGCTGGGTCGGGGTGTGGCCGAGGTAGCGCTGGAAGCCCTGCTGGAGCCGGCGGATGCCGACGCCGGACTCACGGGCGAGCTCGGCGGCGGTCCAGTCGCGGGCGGGGTCGGCCTCGATCGCCTCGACGACCCGGGAGACGATCCGCGGCCGGATCGAGCCACAGCCGGGCTCCTCGGGGAAGGAGGCGGCGACGAAGGCCGCGGTGAGGGTGGCCGCGAGCCGGCGGGCGACCCGGTCGTCGCGGGCCAGGGCGGGGTTGCGCAGGGCCTCGGTGCCGATCGAGGCGAGCAGCCCGATCCAGGCCCGGCCGCTGTCGGTGCGCAGGTCGAGCTGGGCGGGCAGCCGGTCGGTGTGGAGGCCGACGAGGGCCGCCACCTCCTCGACGAGATAGGCCCGGTCCACGCGCATCCCGACGATCGAGCAGTCGGCCGACCAGCGGGTCATCCGGGTCTCCTCGTCGGGCGGGCAGACCGTCGCCTGCCCGTCGAGGGAGAGCACGTGGTGCGCCCCGATCTGCGCCTCCAGCACGCCGCTGCGCGGCACGTTGACCGCCCAGGCCTCGGGGTGGTCGGACTCGACGGAGACCTCCGAGCCCCAGCCGATCCGGGCCAGCCGCACCGGGCCGAGATCGACGGCCCGCAGGTCGGCGGGCCCGGTCGCGCGTCCCTTCACCAGCAGCCGATGGGGGAAGTACGCGCGGGCGACGGCGTCGGAGAAGTCGCCGAGCTCGTCGGAGGACGCGGAGACGGTCCCGATGGCGCTCATGGCCGACCCCCTTCCGCCGCGGCGCATGACGTGATGACCCTCACAGTAGGCGAACTCCGTGATCCGGAAAACGCACCCGATCCAACCCGGTGCGCAATCCGGACAGGGCCTTCGCCGAGTGGATCGCCGGGACCGTCGTACCGGCCTAGCGTCCCGGCTCACCGTGACCGCCATCACCGGCGGTTCCCGAGCCCGACGGAGGAGCCACCATGGACCCGCGCACCCTGCGGTCGACCTTCGGCCGCTTCGCGACCGGCGTCACCGTGATCACCTGCCGGACACCGGACGGCGCCCATCACGGTGCGACCGTCACCGCGTTCACACCGATCTCATTGGACCCGCCCCTGGTCCAGGTGGCGCTGACCCGCACCTCGAAGGCGGCGCAGTACCTCGACGGCGCCGCCTTCGCGGTCAACGTCCTGGCCAGCGACCAGGTCGACGTCGCCATGCACTTCGCGGGGCGGCCGAGCCCCGACCCGCTCCCCTGGTGCGACGGTACGACGGCGCCGACCCTGCGGGGCACGGCGGCCACCCTCACCTGCCGCCCGTGGCGGGTCGACGACGGCGGCGACCACCTGCTGTTCCTCGGCGAGGTCGTCGACGTGCTCACGACCGGCCGCCCGCCCCTGCTGTTCCACGACAGCGCCTTCCACCAGATCGGCAGCCGCTCGTCCGACGTCGTGTGGCTCGGCTGCCAGGACGACCCCCACACCGGCTGGTTCGACGCGACCACCGAGTTCGCACCCACCCACCACGGACGGGCGCTCGTCCCGGCCGACACCCACTACTGAGGAGATCCCGATGACCGACACCCTCGCCCCCGAGACCGCCGCCGTACCGGACGACGGCCCGCCCACCGTCAACCCGGCCGCCGGAGCGCCGGCCAACCAGCAGACCAACTTCGCGTCGCGGCCGATGACCGGCGACGAGTACATCGAGAGCCTCCGCGACGGCCGGGAGATCTACCTCCACGGCGAGCGGGTGAAGGACGTCACCACGCACCCGGCGTTCCGCAACCCGATCCGGATGACCGCCCGACTGTACGACGCCCTGCACACCGGCCCGCACGTCGACGAGCTCACCGTGCCCACCGACACCGGCAACGGCGGCGTGACGATGCCCTTCTTCAAGACCCCGACCTCGTCGGCCGACCTGCTCAAGGAGCGCGACGCGATCGCCCGCTGGGCGAAGATGACGTGGGGCTGGATGGGCCGCAGCCCCGACTACAAGGCCAGCTTCCTCGGCACGCTGCACGCCAACAAGGAGCTCTACGCGCCGTTCCAGGACAACGCCGAGCGGTGGTACCGCGAGTCGCAGGAGAAGGTCCTCTACTGGAACCACGCGATCATCAACCCGCCGGTCGACCGCAACCTGCCGCCGGACGAGGTCGGCGACGTCTACATGAAGGTCGAGAAGGAGACCGACGCCGGCCTGGTCGTCTCCGGCGCCAAGGTGGTCGCGACCGGGTCGGCGATCACCAACTACAACTTCATCGCCCACTACGGCCTGCCGATCCGCAAGAAGCAGTTCGCCCTGATCTGCACCGTGCCGATGGACGCCCCCGGCATCAAGCTGATCTGCCGCTCGTCGTACACCGAGCAGGCCGCGAAGAACGGCACGCCCTTCGACTACCCGCTGTCGAGCCGGATGGACGAGAACGACACCATCTTCGTCTTCGACAAGGTGCTCGTGCCCTGGGAGAACGTCTTCATGTACGGCGACGTCGACCGGATCAACGCCTTCTTCCCGCAGTCCGGCTTCCTGCCCCGGTTCACCTTCCAGGGCTGCACGCGGCTCGCGGTCAAGCTCGACTTCATCGCCGGCCTGCTGATGAAGGCGCTGGAGACCACCGGCTCCGGCGACTTCCGCGGCGTGCAGACCCGGGTCGGCGAGGTGATCGGCTGGCGCAACCTGTTCTGGTCGCTCACCGAGTCGATGGCCCGCGACCCCGAGCCGTGGGTCGGCGACGCCGTCATCCCGAAGCTCGAGTACGGCCTGACCTACCGGATGTTCATGATCCACGGCTATCCGCGGGTCAAGGAGATCATCGAGCAGGACGTCGCCTCCGGCCTGATCTACCTGCCCTCCGGTGCCGCCGACTTCAAGTCCGCCGAGGTCCGCCCCTACCTCGACAAGTACGTCCGCGGCTCCAACGGCATCACCGCCGTGGACCGGGTCAAGGTGATGAAGGCGCTGTGGGACTCGATCGGCTCCGAGTTCGGCGGCCGGCACGAGCTGTACGAGCGCAACTACTCCGGCAACCACGAGAACGTGAAGGCCGAGCTGCTCTTCGCCGCCCAGAACCGGGGCATCGTCGACCAGATGAAGGGCTTCGCCGACGAGTTCCTCGGCGAGTACGACCTCGACGGCTGGACCGTTCCCGACCTGTTCTGATCGACCCGGCGCATCTGAACGTCTGAGAGACGTCGACCCGGCGCGTTCAAACGCGCCGGGTCGGTGTCAGTTCGACGTGAGCACGGGCCGGGTCGGCGCGATCTCGAGTTCCGACGGAGCCGGCCCGGGGGACGCCGGAGCCGGGCGTGACAGCACCCCGTTGACGACGCCCGCCAGGACGACGACCGCGGCCGCGACGATCGGCATCACCAGCGCGGCGTCCGTACCGAAGCGGTCGGCCAGGTTGCCGGTCACCGCGGACGAGAGCGACTGCCCGACGATCACGGCCGAGCCGAGGATCGTCATCACGGTCGCGGAGCGGCCGACCGGGCTGCGCAGCGCGCCGAGGCTGTACTGGGTGACCATCGTCGGCCCGATGCCGCAGCCGATGACCAGCAGGACGGCACACATCGACGCGACCGACGACGCGAACGGCAGCAGGGCGGCGCCGACGAGCATCGTGGTGCCGAACACCAGCCAGCGCGCACGCAGCGAGAAGGAGGCCGGGAACAGCGCCACGCCGAGGGCCAAGGCTGCGGAGCCGACGCCCATCACGCCGTACACCAGGCCGGCGGACTCGGTGCTGCCGTGGTCGGACATGAACGACGTGAGCGAGGTGAGCATCGAGCCGAAGAAGAGCCCGACACCGAAGATGCCGGCGACCACGGCCAGCAGCGCCGGGCGGGCGATCTCCCGTGCAGGGGCCGGCAGCGCCGCACGCTCGTCGCGGCCCGCCGCGGCGCGGGCCGACGGGTGCAGGGCGAACGCGGTCACGAAGACCAGGGTGAGCACCGCGGCGCCGGCGACCGGTGCCCAGGGGTCGAGGGTCGTGCCGAGGAGACCGACCACGAACGGG
This sequence comes from Nocardioides sp. L-11A, assembly GCA_029961745.1. Lineage (NCBI taxonomy): Bacteria > Bacillati > Actinomycetota > Actinomycetes > Propionibacteriales > Nocardioidaceae > Nocardioides > Nocardioides sp. L-11A. Next base: position 648,678 of record CP124680.1, on the reverse strand, counting down.
CCGACGATGAAGACGAGCTCGTCCGCCGCCGACTCGTAGGCCATCGTGGCGTCGAAGGTCCGCGAGCGGCGGTCGGGGGCGATCCGGGCGCCGATGATCTGGACCAGCCGGCTGCGCGACATCGGCGCGATCTGCGGGGCGCTGGCACCCACCAGGAAGGCGACGGCGAGCACCGCGGTACCCGGCAGCGGGCTGTAGACGACCCACGCCATCAGGCCGAGCGCCGTCGTCGACGCGACGCCGCTGGCCAGCAGCACCCGGCGCTGGCCGAACCGGTCCGCGGCGGCGCCGAGCAAGGGCCCGACACACGCCGCGCCGAGGCCGACGACGGCGGAGTTCAAGCCGCCGAAGGCGAGCGAGTCCCGCCCGGCGACGACCAGCGTCAGCACCCCGACGACCATCATCGCGTAGGGCAGCCGCGCGACGAGCGCGATCGGGAAGTACGACGGGCCGGCGGCGCGGACCAGCGTCGGAGAGTGATCAGGCATGTCCCTCGTCCAGGGGCTCAGGTGCCGCCTTGGACCGCCGGTGGGCCGGCGCGAGGTGATACACGCGGTGGATCGGTCCTTCGATGGTACGCCGCGGGCCGGGCCGCGACCAATCCGGAGCCCGATTCAGTAGGGTCCCGGCATGAGCACCCAGCCGACGTACGACCAGCTCGTCACCCTGCCGGCCTTCGCCGTCCAGCCGGTCCCCAGCGCCTTCGAGGACAGCAACGGCTTCCTCAACGTCCGGCACTACCTCGGCATCGGCAGCGAGGGCCTGGACGAGTCGCTCTACGACATCGGCATCCCGTTCAACTGGCCGATGCTCAGCGGCTTCGCGTGCCTGTCGGCCGAGCACCACCTGACCTATCTGCACGAGCTCAGGACCGGCGACCAGATGTCGGTACGGGTCCGGCTGCTGGGCCGCTCCGAGCGCGCCGCCCACGCGCTCGTCTTCATCCTCGACGACACCAACCAGCGGGTGGCCTGCGTGTTCGAGGAGATCTTCCTGTGCGTCGAGCTGGCCGACCGGAAGACCGCGCCCTGGCCCGGCGACGTCGCCGCCGGGCTCGACGAGCGGGTCGCCGAGCACGCCTCGATCCCCTGGGAGCCCACCACCTCGGGCTGCCTCGCCCTGCGCTGAGCCGTGACTCGGTAGGGTTCGGCACCGTGAGCGACCTGCCCGTCCTGACGGCCGAGGAGCAGCGTGTCCTGGGGAGCCTCCTGGAGAAGGAGGTGACCGTGCCGGCGTCGTACCCGATGACGGTCACCGCCGTGCGCACCGCCTGCAACCAGCAGAGCAGCCGTGAGCCGGTCGTGGACTACGACGACGACCTCGTGCACCACACGCTGCGCGACCTCAAGCAGCGCGACCTCGTCGCGGTCACCTGGGAGGACCACGGGCGGCGCACGCTGAAGTACCTCCAGAAGCTCGCGGTGCGCTTCGACCTCGCCGACGACGAGCGGGCCCTGATCACCGTGCTGCTGCTGCGCGGACCGCAGCCGCCGGGTGCCCTCCGCACCCGCACCGAACGACTGCACGCCTTCCCCGACCGTGGTGCCGTCGAGGCCTGCCTGCGCCGGCTGGCCGAGCGCGCGCAGCCGCTCGTCCAGGAACTGCCCAAGCAGCCCCGCGAGCAGGACGCCCGCTGGGTCCACCTCCTCGGGCCCGTCGATCTGCCGGCCGTCCCGTCCGGCTCGGCGGCCCCGGCCGTCGACCGCGACGCGGTGCTCGCCGGCGGTGCCGAGGCCCGGGATGCGAAGGTGCGCGCGTCCTACGCCGCTGTCGCGACGGCGTACGCCGAGGCCCTGACCGGCGAGCTCGCCGCCCTGCCCTTCGAGCGGTGGCTGCTCGACCGGGTCGCCGCGCACGCCGGCACCGACCCCGTCGTCGAGGTCGGCTGCGGGCCCGGCCACGTCACCGCCTACCTCGCCGACGCGGGCGTCGACGCGACCGGTCTCGATCTCACGCCCGAGATGGTCGCGCTGGCACGGGAGCGCTACCCGGACGGCGTCTACGAGGTCGGCGACCTGCGCTCCCTCATGCGCCCGGTCAACGGCTCGGGATGGGCGGCCGTCCTGGGCTGGTACTCCCTGATCCACCTCGCGGCGTCCGAGCTGCCCGCGGCGGTCGAGGCGCTGAGCCGGCCGATGCGACCCGGCGGGCTCCTGGTCCTCGCCCTCCACGCCGGCTCCGAGGTGCGCCACCACGACACCTGGCTCGACCACGAGGTCGACCTCGACCTGGTCCTCCACGAGCCGGCCGACGTCGTCGCGCTCGTCGAGCGGGCGGGGCTCGTCGACGTCGAGTGGTACCGGCGCGGGCCGATCATCGCCCGCGGCGAGACCACCGAGCGGCTGTACGTCGTGGCCCGCACGCCGCGCTGACGCCTTACTGCTCGTCGACGAGCACCCGGATGCTCGGCAGCAGCGCGAGCCCGTTGACGACCACCGAGAAGACGAGCAGCGCGACCGCCCCGACCTCGTGGCCGGCGTCCCACAGCGCCAGGCAGGCCAGGCCGAAGACGACGATCTTCACGAGTGGGCGCACCAGCCCACCGCCGTACGGCGCCTTCGGGGAGGCGAAGCAGAACCAGGCCGCCATCGCCGCGACAGGGAGCAGCCAGACCAGCAGCCAGCGGGGGTCGTGGTCCCAGCCCCAGACGCCGAAGGCGGCCACGGCCAGCAGCTCGTCGACGAACACCAGGGCGAGGACCGACCACCCGAAGATCGCGTTCACGAGGGGATGATAGGCCGGTGACCACCGACGATCTCGGGTACGACCTGCCCCTGTCCGCGCCCGCGCGCCGGATCGTGTCCCTCGTCCCGTCGATCACCGAGGCGCTCGCCACCGACGTGCCGGACCGGCTGGTCGGCGCCACCGACTGGTGCACCCACCCGGCCGGGCTGGCCGTCACCCGGGTCCGGGGCACGAAGAACCCCGACCTCGCCGCGATCCGCTTCCTCGCCCCCGACCTGGTCGTCGCCAACCAGGAGGAGAACCGCGAGCTCGACGTACGCCGCCTGCGCGACGCCGGTGTGCCCGTGTGGGTGACGGCGATCGAGACGGTGCCGCAGGCGCTCGCCTCCCTCGCCCGTCTGTACGACGAGGCGCTCGGTCTCGCCGCGCCCCCGTGGCTGGTCCGGGCACGGTCCTGCTGGGCGGGTCCGCCACCGGCAGCGCGCGGCCGGGTCGCCGTACCCGTGTGGCGCGACCCGTGGATGGTCGTCGGCCCACGCACCTACACCGGCGACCTGTTGCGGCGACTCGGCTGGACCCACGCCTACGACGAGGGCGAGGACAGGTACCCGCACGTCGACCTGGCCGCGCTGGACACCGCGGACCTCGACCTGGTGCTGCTGCCGGACGAGCCGTACGTGTTCACCGCCGACGACGGCCCGGAGGCCTTCACCCGGGTGCCGACCCGGCTGGTGTCGGGCCGGCTGCTGACCTGGTACGGACCGGCGATGGTCGAGGCGTACGACCTGCTGTCATCCTGACGCCGTGCGAATCCTGGCCCTGTTCGTCGCCCTGGTCGTCGTCGGCTGCGTCCTGCTGCCGCTGAGCGCTGCCGTCCTCGACGGCTCCGCCACGGGCGAGAACCTCATCATCCCCGTCCAGCTGCTGCTCACCGCTGCCGTGGGCGCGGTCCTCGGCCGCGCCGTCCTCGCTCCGGAGCGGCCCGCGCGCCGCCGCCTCCTCCTCGGCGCCGGGCTCGGCGTGGCCGGCGCGCTGGTCGGCGTCGCCGTCTTCTTCCTGCTGCTCAACGGGTTCGACGGCGCCTGAGCCCGGACGCCTGAGCCCGGACGCCTGAGCCCGGACGCCTGAGCCCGGACGGCGGTGTCCGGACGGCGGTGTCCGGACGGTGGTGTCCGGACGGTGGTGTCCGGACGGTGGTGTCCGGACGGTGGTGTCGCCGGGCTCACAGGCCGGGTCACCGAGTCGTAACCGCAGCGCCGAGCGTCGGAAACCTGTCCGGCGCAGGCTGGAGGCATGAACCAGACGACCTCCGCTGAGACCCGGACCGCAGGACGTCACCTCGAGCCGGTCGACGACCTCGACGCCGTGGACGCCCTCGACGCCGTGGACCGCTCGCTCGCCCGCCGCTCCGCCCTGCGCCACCGGCACGCCCAGGGGCTCTCGCGCTTGATGGACCAGCGCACCGACCTGCGCGGTGTGAACCAGCTCGCCGACTTCGTCGACGACGCCATCCGCTGGACGGCCTGATCCGCTCGGGCCCGTGGGCTCAGCCTGGATCCGTGGATCCAGGCTCAGCGGCGGCGGCGCGCCGTCCCGAACATGCCGCGGGCGATCTCGGCCGCCGCGGTACGCATGAACTGCTTGAACGCCGAGGACTTCACGACGTCCTTGACGATCTCGCCCGCGCCGCCGCCGTCGTCCTTCCTGGCCTTGGGCGCCGCCTTGCCCTTGGCGGCGGGCTTCTCAGCCTTCTCGGCGGCCTCGGCCTGCGCACCCTCCTCGAGCTTCTTCGCGAGGATCTCCCGGGCCGACTCGCGGTCGACGACCTCGGCGTACTTCGCCTGCCGCGGACTGGCCGCGACCGTCGCCTCCATCGACTCTGCGCTGCTCGGCGCCATCAGCGACTCGGGCGCACGCAGCCGGGTCCAGGCGACCGGCGTCGGGGCGCCCTTCTCGCCCATGACCGTGACGATCGCCTCGCCGATCCCGAGCGTCGTGATCACCTCGCCCAGGTCGTCGTACGCGCTCTTGGGGTAGGTGTTGACGGTCGCCTTGAGCGCCTTGGCGTCGTTGGGGGTGTGCGCCCGCAGCTGGTGCTGGATCCGGGAGCCGAGCTGGGCGAGCACGTCGTCGGGTACGTCGGTGGGGCTCTGCGTCACGAAGAAGACGCCGACGCCCTTCGACCGGATCAGCCGCACCGTCTGGGCGATCTGCTCGAGGAACGGCTTGGACGCGTCCTTGAACAGCAGGTGGGCCTCGTCGAAGAAGAACACCAGCTTGGGCTGGTCGATGTCGCCGACCTCGGGGAGGTCGTGGAAGAGGTCGGCGAGCAGCCACATGAGGAAGGTCGAGAAGATCGCCGGGCGGTCCTGCAGGTTGGGCAGCTCGACCAGGTTGACCAGGCCGCGCCCGTCGGCGGCATGCTGCAGCAGATCGGCCGAGTCGAACTCCGGCTCGCCGAAGAACGCCTCCGCGCCCTGGTCGGCGAACGCGATCAGCTCCCGCAGGATCACGCCTGCCGTGGCCGAGGAGAGGCCGCCGAGCTCCTTGAGATCGCCCTTGCCCTCAGCGCTGGTCAGGTGCTGGACCACGGCCCGCAGGTCCTGCAGGTCGAGCAGCGGCAGGCCCTGCTTGTCGGCGTAGTGGAACACCAGGCCGAGGCTGGACTCCTGGGTGTCGTTGAGCCCGAGCACCCGACTGAGCAGGATCGGCCCGAACGACGACACGGTCACCCGGATCGGGATGCCGATGCCCTGCCCGCCCAGCGCGTAGTACTCCACCGGGAAGGCGGTCGCCGTCCAGTCCTGCCCGACCGACTCCGTGCGCGCCAGCAGCTTGTCGTTGGCCTCACCGGTGGTGGCGAGGCCGGACAGGTCGCCCTTGATGTCCGCGGCGAAGACGGGGACGCCGGCGGCGCTGAGCTGCTCGGCCATCAGCTGCAGCGTCTTCGTCTTGCCGGTGCCGGTCGCGCCCGCCACCAGGCCGTGGCGGTTCAGCATCGCGAGCGGGATCCGGATCGTGCTCGCCGACAGCTCGTCGGGGCCGGTCATCAGTCCGCCCAACTCGAGCGCCGGGCCCTCGAAGGCGTACCCGGGGGCGATCGCCTGCTCGATGGGGCTCTTGGCGACCGGGCCCTCTGCGGCGGCTTTCTGCTCCTGCGTCATGCGGGGCACTCTAGGCGCCGTTGGCGGCGGATTCATCACGGGATGTAGACGAAAAGGAGCATCTGTAGCGGAGTTCGACCAGGGAAGCGGCAATTCACCTACATCCCGTGATGAATCCGTGTGCGGCACGCCCCGTAGACTCCGAAGCCGTGATCTTCAAGCGCGTGGGCGACGGGCGTCCCTACCCCGACCACGGCCTCACCTCCAAGGGGTGGGCCGCGGTGCCGCCGCGCCAGGTCCGGCTGGACCAGCTGGTCACGACCAAGGACACCCTGCAGCTGTCGTCCCTGCTCGACGAGGACTCGACCTTCTTCGGCGACCTCTTCGCGCACGTCGTGCTCTGGCGCGGCGACTACTACCTCGAGGACGGGCTGCACCGCGCCCTGCGCGCCGCGCTGCAGCAGCGGCACGTCCTGCATGCACGCGTGATCCGGATGGAGGGCTAGAGGTGGCCGAGGGCCTGGACGTCAAGGCGGGCAGCCGTTCGGCCGTCACCATGGCCGCGCTGGCGGTGGTGTTCGTCGCCGGGACCGCCTGGGGCTGGTCCCGGGTCACCGAGCCGTTCCCCGAGAAGGCCGAGGCGGCACCGTGCACCGACACGCTCATCCCGAAGGGCGACGACCTCGCGCCGCCGCAGGTGATGGTGACCGTGCTCAACGGCGGCGGCGCCAACGGCCTCGCCGGCGAGACCATGGACAAGCTGGCCACGTTCGGGTTCGTCCAGGGCAAGCTCGGCAATGTCGATCCCGACGGGCCGGTGACGGCCCAGGTGTGGTCCGACGACCCCGAGGACCCGGCGACCCTGCTGCTGGCGTCGTACCTCGGGCCCGACGTCGATGTCGTCGACCAGCCGTCCGGCTACCCCGGCGTGACGATCGTGGTCGGCAAGCGGTTCAAGGGCGTCGTCGAGGGCCACCCGACGGTGACGGCGCGCAGCGATGCCTACGTGTGCACGCCGCCGCTCAGCAGTGGCCCCGACGACGACGTGTCCTGACCCGGTGCGCATCGACCCGGCGCGTTTGAACGCGCCGGGTCGGCGGTCCCAGCACGTTCAGATGCGCCGGGTCGGCGGTCCCAGTAGGTTCAGATGCGCCGGGTCGGCGGTCCCAGCACGTTCAGATGCGCCGGGTCAGTCCTCGAGCCACTGCGCGAGCCGGCCGCCGTCGCTGACCTGGCGCAGCCGCCGCTCGGTGGCCTCCCGCAGCTTGCGGGGGGTGACGACGATGAGGTCGTCGCCGTGGCGCAGCACGGTACGCCGCTCGGGCACCATCGTGTGCCCCTCCCGCACCACCATCGACACATTGGCGCCGACCGGCAGCCGCAGCTCACCCACCTCGACGCCGTGCAGCCGCGACGCCGGGCTGATCGTGATCTGGAGCAGGTCGGCGGCGACCCGTTCGAGGGGAGCCGCCTCGACCTCGATGCCGCGCGGCTCCGAGCGGCGCGCGACGCGCAGCAGCCGGGCGGTGAGGGGCAGCGAGGGCGCGGTGATCAGGGTGTCGAGGACGACGAGGACGAAGACGATGTCGAACAGCCGATCGGCTCCGTCGACGCCCTCCGCGAGCGGGATGGTGGCGAGCACGATGGGCACCGCGCCCCGCAGTCCGGCCCACGAGAGGAAGGCGAGCTCCGGCAGCTTCATCGGCCGGACGACGGCACTCGCCAGGACCGACAGCGGCCGGGCCACGAAGGTGAGGACGGTGCCGGCGACGACCGCCATGCCGATGGTCTCCCACGAGAGGCGCCCGGGCGAGAGCAGCAGGCCGAGCATCACGAACAGCCCGATCTGGGCCAGCCAGGCCAGACCCTCCACGAAGGACCGCGTGGCGGCGCGGTGCGGCAGGTCGGCGTTGCCGAGCACGAGCGCGGCGACGTACACCGCGGCGAAGCCGCTGGCATGCACCGCCGCCGCGGTGCCGTAGCCGATCAGGGTCAGGCAGAGCACCGCGATCGGGTAGAGGCCGGACGACGGCAGCGCCACGCGCCGCATCACCCAGGCACCCCCGAAGCCGGCGGCGAGGCCGAACGCGACGCCGGCGACGAGCTCGTAGACGACGATGCCCGTGGTGCCGAGCAGGCCGTACTCGCCGACGGCACCGGACGACACCAGGGTCACGAGCACGACCGTCGGCGCGTCGTTGAGGCCGGACTCGGCCTCCAGCGTGCCGGTGATCCGCTTGGGGAGCGGGACCACGCGCAGCACCGAGAAGACCGCCGCGGCGTCGGTCGGGGAGCAGACGGCACCGAGCAGGATGGCCAGCTGCCAGGACAGCCCCAGCAGGAAGTGGGCCCCCACCGCGACCACCGCGATCGAGATCAGCACGCCGACGGTGGCGAGGGACACGCCCATGCGCATCGCGGGCCGGGCGTCACGCCAGCTCGTCGTCAGACCACCCTCGGCGAGGATCACCGCGAGGGCGCCGAAGCCGATCGCGTGGGCGAGCTGGGCGTCCTCGAAGCCGATGCCCAGACCGGACTCGCCGAGGGCGACGCCCATGAGCAGGTAGACGAGAAGACTGGGCAGGCCGACCCCGGACGACATCCGCACGGCCAACACGGCCAGGAACGTGACCCCGGCGCCGATCAGCAGGAACGTGTCGAGCTGGTGGACGTCGAAGGACAAGAGCTGTTCGGCTTCCAGTCGAGTGGCAGGGTCAGTAGTCTATCGGTAGAACATGTTCTAGATTTACCGCATGACCACTGCCACGCCCGCCGGGCTCGCCCTCCCCGACGTCCTCCCGGCCAGCGTCCTGTCCGGCAACCCGGGCCACACCGAGCGGTACGACGTCGTGGTGGTCGGCTTCGGCATCGCCGGCGGCTGCGCGGCCCTCGAGGCCGCCCGCGCCGGCGCCCGGGTGCTGCTGCTCGAGAGGGCCGCCGTGCACGGCGGGACGTCGTCGATGTCCGGCGGCCACTTCTACCTCGGCGGCGGTACGGCGGTGCAGCGGGCCACCGGCCACGACGACTCGGTCGAGGCGATGGTCGGCTACCTCATGGCGAGCACCAAGGATCCCGACGAGGAGAAGATCCGCGCCTATTGCGAGGGGTCGGTGGCCCACTTCGACTGGCTGGAGTCGCTCGGCTTCGCGTTCGAGCGCTCCTACTTCCCCGGCAAGGCCGTCATCCAGCCCGGCACCGAGGGCCTGATGTTCACCGGCAACGAGAAGGTCTGGCCGTTCCGCGACCAGGTCGCGCCCGCGCCCCGCGGACACAAGGTGCCCGTGCCCGGCGACACCGAGGGCACCCGGATCGTGATGGACCTGCTGCGTGACGCCGTCGAGAAGGAGGGCGTCGAGGTCCGCTACGAGACCGGGGCGAGCAACCTCGTCGTCGACGGGGACGCCGTCGTCGGCGTGGGCTGGCGCTCCTTCGACCGGCACGGCGTGGTCGGCGCCGGCGGCGTGGTCATCGCGGCCGGCGGGTTCGTGATGAACGCCGACATGGTCGCCCGCTACACCCCCGCACTCGGCTCCAGGCTGTTCACCCTGGGCTCGACGTACGACGACGGGCTGGGCATCCGGCTCGGCGAGTCCGTCGGGGCCGCCCTCGAGAACATGGAGGAGCCGTTCATCACGGCGCCGTTCTACCCGCCGTCCTCGCGCTGCAAGGGGATCATCGTCAACCGCGACGGGCGGCGGTTCGTGGCCGAGGACAGCTACCACGCGCGGACGTCGTACCAGGTGATGCAGCAGCCGGACCAGGTCGCCTACCTCATCGTGGACAGCGAGCACCTCGGTGAGGACCACATGCCGCTGGTGCCGCTGAAGGACGGCTTCGAGACGCTCGAGGAGATGGAGGCCGGCCTCGGCATGCCCGCGGGCTCGCTCGTCGAGACGGTCGCGACCTACAACGAGAACGCCGCCCGGGGCGAGGACCCGGACTTCCACAAGCACCCCGACTGGATCGCCCCGCAGACCGCGGGCCCGTGGGCGGTGCTGGACCTGTCCCTGGGCGTCGCGCTCTACGCCGGCTTCACCATCGGCGGCATGGCCACGACCGTCGACGGCGAGGTCCGGCGCGCCGACGGCTCGGTGATCCGGGGCCTGTACGCCGCCGGGGCCTGCGCCGCCAATATCGCCCAGGACGGCGCCGGCTACTGCTCAGGCACCCAGCTCGGCGAGGGGTCCTTCTTCGGGCGCCGGGCGGGCCGGCACGCCGCGGCCGGGGCCCGCGAGCACAGCGGAGTTCGCTAGCTGCTCCGGCCGGACCGGGCGCGACGACGCACGTCGCGCCCGGTCCGGTCTCAACGCACCCGGACGACGACCGCCCTGCTGGTCGCCGAGCGGAACCGCGGGTCGGCCGCGAGGGTGACCGTCACCCGGTGGCCGCCCGGGGCGAGCCGGGGCAGCCGCAGGACGGTCCGGCCCCGGACGTTCGGCGCGAGCGGTCCGCGCTTGACGACCTTGCCGTCGACCCGGACGACCACGCGACCGGTCACCGGCAGCGAGCTGCCCGGCAACGACGCCATGACGGCGACCTTCGCCCGCGCCGTGCGGCTCACCCGCTTCTTCGGCAGCGTCGCGCGCACCCTGGGCGCCGCCTTCGCGACCTGCACCCAGCCGACGTCGGTCGAGGCCCGCAGCCCGGCCGCGCCGCGGAACCGGGCCTCGAGACGGTGGACGCCGGGCGCGGTGCCGGCGGGCACCGACGTCGAGGCGACGCCGTCGACGACCGGCACGCTCCAGGTCCGGCCGGCCAGGGCGAGCTCGACCGTGCCGTCGACCGCCCGACGGTCGGCCGCGTGGACGGCCACCCGCACGCCGACCTCCTGGCCGTACGGCGTCGCGCCGGCCACGAGCAGCCCGGTCGTCGTCCCGACCGGCTCGGGCTCGGTACCCGGCTCGCCGATGACCGCGCCCAGCTCGATCGTGCCGTCGATCGGGTCGAGCTCGGTCCCCGCCGGGTAGAAGTCGGCGAACGCCGGCGCACCGACCACCGTCAGCGACGCGGGCACCGCGCGGACGCTCAGGGTGTCGCCGGAAGCGCGGACCCGGTCGGTGGTGGCGAGGTCGGCGAGCACCACGTCGTCGTACGTCGCGAGCTCACCACTCGCCAGCCCGCGGGAGACGACGTCGGCCACCAGGGTGGAGCCGTCGGCGCCGATGACCAGCCGGGGGTCGGTGATCCGCAGGTCGAGCTGCGGACCGGTACCGGTGTCGTGGCCCGTGAAGCGGACCGAGCCGCCGAGCTCCACCGTGCTGGTGCCGCTCGGGTCCCACGCGCCGTCGACGACCGGGAACGCATAGCTGCCGTCGTCGTTGACGACCACGCCACCCTCGGTGGTGACCGAGCCGTGCGCGATCGGGCCGCCGATATAGCTGCGGAAGGAGGCCTTCACGCCCCAGTCGACCGTTCCGCCGATGATCTCCCGAGGATCCGTCGAGGGCGCGGCGACGGTCACCGTCGCCCGGTCGCTGACGACGCTGCCGACGGGGTTGCTCAACCGGGCCCGGAAGGCCGTGCCCGACAGGCTGGCGTCGACGTCCTCCAGGCGCAGCGTGGCCGCGTCCTGTCCGGGTACGTCGTGCCAGACGCCGCCGATCCGCTGCTGCCAGCGGACGTCGGGCGCGGGCGTGCCGTCCGGCATCACCTTGAGCTCGACGTCCTCCCCCGGGGCCACACTGGCGTCGGCGGGCTGCACCATGATCCGCGGCGGCGTCCGCAGCGACAGGCTCACCCGGTCGCTGGCCACCCGGCCGCCGGCGTTCTCGGCGACGAGGCGGTACTGACGCCCCAGGTCGGCGGCGGTGACGACGGCGGTCAGGGTGGCGCCGTCCGCCCCCTCGGCGACCTCGGCCCAGGGCTGGCCCGGGATCCGGGTCTGCCAGGTGAGCGCCGGGGCGGGCGTGCCGGCGACCTCGGCGGCGATCGCGACCGTCGCGGACCCGCCGGTCAGGTCCGCCACCGGAGGGGCGGGCTGCTGGGTGAAGGCGGGGCTCTGCGCGATCACCCGCAGGGTCTCCAGCCGGCCGCTCCGGACACCCAGGAGGTCACCGTCCGCATCCAGGCCGAGCACGACGTGGTCGCCGTAGGCACCGGTGGTGAGGCCGCCGCGCGAGACGATCTGCCCCCGCTCGACCCGCGTCAGGTTCTGGTTGGAGTCGGTGACCCCGATCAGCGTGTTGCTCGCCTCGTCGACGGCGAGCATGCTGCGGTTGCGATTGGAGTCCGTGCCCACGCGGAAGGGGACCGGGTCGGTCGCCGTCCCCAGGCGGCGGGCATCGGCGTACCCGACGAACGGGATGAAGACGGCCTGGTCGAAGCCGACCACGGCATAGACGCCGTCGCGGGTGCGCAGGATCCGCTCCGGCTGGATGTCCCCGGCCTCGGCGAGGGGCTCCCCCCGGAAGGCGGAGCCGACCTGCGCGAGGCGCTGGAGCGGACGGACGCCGAACAGGCTCGTGGCGAGGAGCGCCGACCTGTTCGCCCCGTCCGGGACCGCCACCAGGTTGACGATCGCGTTCTCCCAGGTGGACGTTCCGGGACTGCTCAGGGTGACGGGGCCGAGCATGCGGGCGGTCCAGGTGCCCGCGACGTCGACGACCTCCCACAGGTCGGTGGCGCTGGCCGACCGGCTGCGCGCGATGACATAGCGGTCGTTGGCCTCGTCCCAGGTGGCGCCACTGCCGCTGTCGGCGACCAGGTCGGGTGCATAGCCGCCGGCGACCTCGGTCATGGCGAGCGTGCTGCCGTCCCATCGGAAGGTGGCGAGCCGCCGGTCGTCGCGGTTGTTGGTCACATTCGACGCGAAGATCGTGTCGGTCGCCGGGTCGACGGCGATCGAGTCGCGTTGGATGTTGCCGGTGACCCCGGGGCCGCCGACCCAGTCGCTGAGCGGCTCGAGCGTCGCGGGGTCGAGGATCGCGATCTGGTAGGTGGCGCTGCTCCAGCCGACCGGCTCGCCGCCGCTCAGCCGGCCGACGATACGACTCGGCAGGGCGGAGGGCTGCGGGTCGGCGGTGACGGCCTCGTGGACGGCCTGACCGGCGACGTCCCAGCTCTCGCCGGCCGGTCGGCCGCCGGGCCCGTCGTACGCGAACGTGACCGGGTCGACCACGGTGCCGGCGGCGTAGTTGAAGATCCGCTCGCCGTCGAGGGTCATCGTCGCGGCCAGCTCCGGCCAGCGGGTGGTGCCGTCGGCCACAACGGGCTCGACGTCCTCCACGTCGAGGTCGACGAGCGCGACGTCGTCGAAGGTGACCACGTCGCCGCCGGAGATCGGCCGGCTCACCGCGTCGACGAAGACGCTCGCCCGGTCCTCGGAGATCTCCACGCGCACGTCGCTGAAGGTGAGGTCGAGGTCGCAGGGACGCACGTGGGAGCCGCCGACGCCGTGGCAGTGACCGAGGAACTCCACCGAGCCGTCCAGCTCGAGCAGCGTGGTGCGGGTCGCGTCGTCGTAGGAGCCGCCGGCCACGGGGAAGTGGAAGGTGCCGTCCTCGTTGCGGGTGGCGCCGTCGGCGAGGGTGGTTCCCGCCTCGCCGATATAGGTGCGCCAGGAGGACTTGACGCCCCAGTCCAGGCCGGGGCCGGCGGTGATCGGGGTGACGGCGGCCTGTGCCGGCGCGGTGGTGACGGCGACCAGGCCGAACGAGCCCAGGCTCGTTGCGGAGACCAGTGCGAGGGCCCAACGGGCCGCGCGCCGGCGTGGGGATCCGGACAGCATGGAGGGATGCCTTTCATGTCGGTTAGGTTAGGCAACCCTAATGACTCTTCCGGCTTTCTCGACACCTTGTCAACATCTGGACGGCGCGCCGCGCCCGGCGCTCGTCGTACCGGACGTTCCGGCTGCGCTGGGGCCCCGAAGGCGACTCGAATGTCCGGTACGACGCTCACCCTGGGCCTGGCTAGGGTCGGGGCGTGACCGACCGCCTCGCCGCCGCCGCCCGGGCGAACGTCCCGCCGTTCCACGTCATGGACCTGCTCGCCGCCGCGGCGGAGCGGCAGCGCAGCCACGGCGACCTCGTCAACCTGGTCGCGGGCCAGCCCAGCACCGGCGCGCCGGCGACCGTCAACGCCGCGGCGATCCGGCTGCTCGGCAGCGGCGACCCGCTCGGCTACACCACCGCGACCGGCATCGTCGAGCTGCGCACGGCGATCGCAGCCCACTACCGCCGCACGTACGACGTCGCCGTCGAGCCCGACGACGTCGTGGTCACCACCGGGTCGAGCGGCGGCTTCCTGCTGGCGTTCCTCGCCGCCTTCGACGCCGGTGCCCGGGTGGCGATCGCCCGCCCCGGCTACCCCTGCTACCGCAACGTGCTCGCGGCCCTGGGCTGCGCGGTCGTCGAGATCGCGACCGGTCCGGGGACCCGGTTCCAGCCCACCGTCGACCAGCTCGCCGAGGCCCACGCGCGCGAGCCGCTCGACGGACTGGTCGTGGCCAGCCCGGCGAACCCGACCGGCACCATGCTGCTGCCCGAGGAGCTCGCCGCGATCGCGCGCTGGTGCGAGGACAACGGGGTGCAGCTGGTCTCCGACGAGATCTACCACGGCATCCAGTACGCCGGCTCCCGCGCCGGCTGCGCCTGGGAGACCTCGCGGGAGGCGGTCGTGTTCGGCTCGTTCTCGAAGTACTTCTCGATGACCGGCTGGCGACTGGGCTGGATGCTGGCACCCGAGCGGCTACGGCGGCCGGTCGACGTGCTGACCGGCAACTTCTCCATCTGCCCGCCCGTGCTCGCCCAGTACGCGGCGCTCGGCGCGTTCGAGGATGCGGCGTACGCCGAGCTCGACGGCCACGTGCAGCGCTACGCCCGCAACCGCGGTCTCCTGCTCGACGGGCTCCAGCGCCTCGGCATCACCCGGCTCGCCTCCGCCGACGGCGCGTTCTACGCCTACGCCGACGTCGGGCACCTGACCTCCGACTCGATGGCCTACTGCCGCGACCTGCTCGCGCGCACCGGCGTCGCCGTGGCGACCGGGATCGACTTCGACACCGCCGACGGCGGCCGGTTCCTGCGGTTCAGCTTCGCCGGGACCGCCGACGACATCACGGCCGCGCTCGACCGCCTCGACGGCAACCTGTAGGAAGGGGGCCGGCGGATCGGCGGGTTTGACCCGACCGGGAAAGGGGAAGGGCGCGTCTCATGTACGGCGACAGCGAGGTCATCCGGCGTCGTGCCAGCCAGCTGCGGGACCAGGGTGCCGACGTGCGCTCGCTGGCCGACCAGCTGGTCGCCCGGGTCGAGGGCCTGGGCTGGACGGGACGCGCCGCCGAGGCGATGCGCGAGCGCGTGACCGACCGCGCCAGCCACCTCCGGGTGGCGGCCGACCGTCACGCCGCCGCCGCCGACGCGCTGGCCGACCACGCCGAGAGCGTCGACGCGGTGCGCGAGGAGATCGCCACCACGCAGGCCCGGGTCACGGCGCTGGTCGCCGACGCCCAGGCCCGGATCGCCGCGATCGCCTCCCGCAACGAGATCAGCGACGGCCCCCTGATCTCCCCCGACCCGCTCGACGAGGCGCTGGTGGCGTTCACCCCGCCGCCCGACGGGCACCGCGACTGGCTCGCCGTCGACGTCCCCGGCCTGGAGCGCTGATCGCGGGCATGCCGACCATCGACCTGACCGGCCTCGCGCCCGTCCCGGCCACGGCCGATCGCGCGGCGGCCGGCGCCCTCGCCGCCGCGCCCCGGCGGATCGGGCTCACCCTCGCCGAGCTCCAGTACGCCGCGCGCCTGGCCGGCGACGCGCCGCTGCCCTTCGAGGTCGCCGCTCCGCAGGAGACCGACGCCATGCAGGCCCGGCTCGGGCAGAGTCCGGCCGCCCTCGACGACGAGTCCTTCCGCCGAGCGGTGGCCGCGCTCCACGATCCCGCCGAGTCCCTCGAACGCCGGGGCCTGCTCGCCGGCGACGTCCTCGACCTCGGCCTGGCCGGGGCGATCGGCCTGCTCGCCGCCCCGCGCCTCGCGCTCGACATCGACCTCACCATGGCGGGGGTCCAGGCGAAGGTCTGGCACCGCCAGGAGGGCGGCGCCGTGGCCTCGCTCGCGACCGTCGACGGGATCGTCTTCGAGCTCGGCTGGTTCGCGACCGATGCCTGGGCGGGCGAGCTGGCCCGGGTCGCCGCCGTCTCCGAGGAGGTCGAGCTCGGCACGTCGGCCGTGCCGTCGTACGTCGACCTGCCGTTCGAGCTCGCCGACGCCGCCGCCGAGGCGAGCGGATCGGGCCGCGGCGACCTGCTGCCGGTGCTCGCGGCCCGGCACGGCGGCGCGGTGCGCACGCGCAGCGGCGTCCTGTCCGACGAGGCGACGGTGGGCGTGCTGACCGCGCTCGCGGGGGAGGCGCAGGGCCGGCTCCGGGCGCTGGTCGCCGACGTGTCCGGCACCGAGGTCGACACGGTGGGTGTCGTCTCCTGGACCCTGCTCGCCAACGGCTGGCGGGCGCTGCGTCCGCACCACGAGGAGGGCGTGCTCCGCCTCGAGGTCCAGGCCATGGCGCCCGAGGACCTCGCGCTCCTCGTCGCCCCCGCGCTCGGGGAGGCGATCCGGTGACCGACGCCCACGAGACCGAGCTCGGCCGCGCGGCCGGCAGCGCGGCGGACGGCGGCGAAGCCGCATCGCGCGACGCCCGCGGTCCGAGCGGAGCGAGCGACCGTGCGGCGAGCTCGATATCCGACACGCTCGGCCCAGACGGGCCGTACGACCAGATGCTGCGCCTGGCCGACCTGTTCGACGACGCGGGCGCCCGGATGCGGGAGTGGTCCCAGCTCGGCGCCGACGTGCTGGTCGACCCCGAGGTCGCCGAGGCGGCCCCGCTCTCGCCGGCCACCTGGGCCACGGCCGAGGAGGAGGTCCGCGCCGCGACCTCCGGCAAGGGCAGCCTGCTCAGCCGGTCGATCGAGCTCGACGCCGACGCGCTGGTGCTGCGGGCGACGGTGATGACCTACCGCTGGATCGACGAGCTCCAGGCGGCGGCGTACCAGACCCTCGGCTCGATCGCCGGCAAGGCGATCGGGTATCTCGCGCCCGAGGTCAACCTGGGCGGTGCCATCGTCGCCGCCGGTCTGATCGAGACCGACGCGCTCGACCGCGACGGCGTCGCGGCCTATCTCGGCGAGCTCGCCGAGGCCAACCCCGAGCTGATGGAGCACGTCACCACCGGCGGCGGCGTCCTCGACAGCCTGCAGATGCGGGGCCTGCTCACCGCCGGGGTGCTGTCGGGCGGCGCGGGGCGCTCGGCCCGGGTCGGCGGCCTGCGGGCGGCCGGGATCGCGCCGCTGGCCGACGACTGGGGCGCCGCCCTGCGCGACGTCGCGGTCGGGATCACGGAGCCCGCGCCCGCGCCGCCGACCACAGCGGTGGACGACCCGGCGGAGGCGCCTGCCGGCCTCGGCGACCTGATGACCCTGCTCGACGGCAGCGCCGCCGGCGATCCGGTCCGGATCCTGCGGGTCGCGCCCGGCCGACTCCTGGCCTTCCTGTCCGGTGCGCCCGCGCCGGCCCCCGCCCCGGGTCGGCTGCGCCTGGTCTCCGGCGACCCGTCGAGCGAGGCGGCCGCCGTGGTCCGCGCCCTCGCCGACGCGGCCGGGCCCGAGGCACCCGACGACGGCCCGCCCCGGGTGATGCTCGTCGGCCGCGGCAGCGGCGGGGCGGTCGCCCTCGAGGTGGCGACCCGCGCCGACCTGCCCGGCTTCGTGGTCGACCAGGTCGTCACGGCCGAGGCCCCCTCGACCCAGCTGGCCCGGCTGCCCGACGACGTGCGCCTGCTCTCGCTCGAGGACCGCAACGACCCGGTCGCCCTGCTCGGCTCCCTCATCAACGCCGGTGCGGCCAACCGCCTCACCGTCGTGTACGACGCCGGGGCGGACCCCGGCGTGCCCGCTCTCGTCGCGGGCGGACGGGCGGCCGACCGCGCGGACCACCCGGATCTGGTCGCGGCGCTGGCCCGCTGGCGCGCGCTGGGCTACCTGCGCCCCGGCGCCTGACGCCCCCGGTCGCGGGTTCACCTACCGAATTCGTCGTCGCGAGGCCGGTCGGACGACAAATCCGGTAGGTGAACCGTTCAGATGCTGAAGTCCCCGGGCAGCATGCCGGAGGTCCGGGCGTAGCGGACCGTCCACTCCTCGCCGTCGGGGGGACGGTGCGCGACGGTGGCCCGCCGCTCGTCGGCCCGACCCTTGCGCAGGGCCGCCATCGCCGCCTCACAGCCGGCCGCGGCGTCGACGACGCGGGCGTACAGGTTGACCACCAGCCTCCCGTCGCCGCCGCGCTTGCCACGGTCGTAGCCGTCGACGTAGCCGAGCCCGCGCTCGTCGAGCACCGCCGCCAGCCACGCGGTGGCGTGGTCGATCAGGCGCTCGTCGGAGCGCTTGTCGCGGGTGGGGTACTGCACGACGATCCAGGCGCGGAGGTCGTCGTCGACCTCGGTGAACCCGTCGGCGAGATAGGGGGCCGCGAGCTCCGCGGCGCTCGACGCGTCCGCGGCGAGGCCGAACTCGGTGATCCGGCCGGTCCGGCCGACGATCCCCTCCCGTCGGACCCACTCCCCCGTCCCCTCGCTCACCCAGATCTGGACGAACCGACGCGGCTCCCCGCCCATGACCAGCTGCACCGCTCGCACCCCTCCCGCTCCCCCGTGGATCAGGAGCCGGACGATACCGCCTCGTCGCGAGCGATCCCCGTCACACCTCGGCGGTCAGGCCGGGGCCATCGGCACGTCTTCGCCCGATTTCCTTGACAAAACCGGGGTCAATGTATGCAACATGTTGTTGCGCTAACAGCGCGCACGCTCCCGCTTTCGATGAAGAGAACGGATGGACGACCATGACTGCGACCGCCGACGCCCCGATCGACACCCCTGCCCCGAGCGACCTGGACGGCCTGAGCTACCAGGACACGCTGCGCGTCCTCTCCGAGGCGTCGGTCCACCAGCACTTCGACGCCTTCCTCGACATCGCCTGGGACAGCCCGGAGTTCGAGGTGATCCCGGACGACCCGCGCTGGATCCTCCCCGAGATCGACTCCCTCGGCGGCACCGAGTGGTACCGGTCGCTGCCTCAGGAGCGGCAGATCGAGATCGGCATGTACCGGATGGCCAACATCATGAAGGTCGGCCTCCAGTTCGAGCAGCTGCTCATCTCGGGCGTGATGAACCACCTGATCGGCATGCCCAACGGCCAGGCGGAGTTCCGCTACTCGACGCACGAGGTGACCGAGGAGTGCCACCACACCCAGATGTTCCAGGAGGGGGTGAACCGGATCGGCATGGACGTCCAGGGCGGCCCCGGCTGGTTCGTGAGGGTCGCCCCGCTGCTGGCGCTGGCCGGCCGCGGCCTGCCGAACATCTTCTTCATGGGCATCCTGGCCGGCGAGGAGCCGATCGACTACCTGCAGAAGTCGGTGCTGCGCTCCGGCCACGAGATGCACCCGATGGTCACCCGGGTCATGCAGATCCACGTGGCCGAGGAGGCCCGCCACATCGGCTTCGCCCACTCCTACCTGGTCGAGCGCTCCAAGGACTACGGCGCGCTCCAGCGGTTCGGGCTGTCCCTGGCCTATCCCGTGATCATGCGGGTCCTGTGCGACGTGATCATGAAGCCGACGCCGAAGATGCAGAAGGACCTCGGCATCCCCAAGAGCGTGATGCGCGAGGTCTACTGGAAGTCCGAGAAGTCCGAGAAGCTCCTGCGCGACACCTTCGGCGACGTCCGGATGCTCGCCGACGAGCTCGGCCTGATGAACCGGGTCTCGCGTCGCGTGTGGCGCGTCCTCGGCATCGACGGCCGCGCCTCGCGCTTCCGCAGCGAGCCCAAGTCCGCCGCGGTCTGACCGGACGCCCCGGACCCGCCCGAGAGCCCGCGCCATGGCCTATGTCGTCACGCAGTCGTGCTGCGCCGACGCCTCGTGCGTCGTCGCCTGCCCGGTCAACTGCATCCACCCCGCGCCCGGAGAGCCGGGCTTCGGCACCACCGAGATGGTGTACGTCGACGCGGCGGCCTGCGTCGGCTGTGGAGCCTGCGCCACGGCCTGCCCGGTCGGCGCGATGGTGCCCGACGCCGCTCTGACGACCCGGCAGCTGCCCTTCCTCGATCTCAACGCGTCCTACTACGACGCCTTCCCGCACGCCGACCGCACGCCCGTCGCGCTGGTGCCCCAGCAGCGGCGGCTCACCCGCCCCGGACCGTTCCGGGTCGCGGTGGTCGGCGCCGGTCCGGCCGGCCTCTACACGGCCGACGAGCTGCTCAAGCACCCCGAGGTCGACGGCGTCGACGTCTACGACCGGCTGCGCACGCCGTACGGCCTGGTCCGGCACGGCGTCGCCCCGGACCATGCCTCGACCAAGCTGGTCACCCGGCTGTTCGAGGCGATCGAGCGCCAGCCCCGGTTCCGCTACTTCCTCGGCGTCGACGTGGGCGCACCCGGCGACGCCGACCGCGTGACCCTGGACGACCTGCGCGCCCACTACGACGCCGTCGTCTACGCCGTCGGCGCGTCCGCCGACCGCACCCTCGACATCCCCGGCGAGGAGCTCGCCGGCTCGCTCCCGGCGACCGCGCTGGTCGGCTGGTACAACGGCCACCCGGAGCAGCAGGACCTCGACGTCCCGCTGACGCACGAACGCGCCGTGGTCGTGGGCAACGGCAATGTCGCGCTCGACGTTGCCCGCATCCTGGCCCGCCCCCTCGACGTCCTCGAGCGCACCGACCTGGCGCCGGGGCCGCTCGAGCAGCTGCGTGCCAGCGACGTCCGCGAGGTCGTCGTCCTGGGCCGGCGCGGTCCCGCTCAGGCGGCGTTCACGGTGCCCGAGCTGATCGGCCTCGCCGCGCTCGACGACATCGACGTGGTCGTCGAGGCCGACCCCGCCCTGCTCACCGGCGACGACCAGCGCAGCACCCTGCTGCGCGAACTCGCCGAGCGGCCGGTCGACCCCGCCTCCGCGAAGCGCCGGATCGTGCTCGCCTTCACCTCCTCGCCCGTGGAGGTCCTCGGCACCGACGGCCGGGTCACCGGCGTCCGGGTCGCGCGCAACGAGCTCGTCGCGGACCCCGACGGCACGGTCCGCGCCGTCGCCACCGACGACGTCCGCACCATCGAGGCCGGCCTGGTCGTGCGCTCCGTGGGCCACCGCGGCCGTCCCGTCGCCGGGCTGCCGTTCGACGAGCGGACCGCCACCGTGCCGCACCACGAGGGCCGGGTCGAGCCCGGCCTCTACGTCGTCGGCTGGATCAAGCGCGGCCCGGTCGGCTTCATCGGCACCAACAAGACCGACGCCCAGGAGACCGTCGAGACGATCCTCGACGACCTCGACGCCGGGCTCCCCGCGCCGGCCGGGACGGCGGCCGCCGTCAGCACCCTGGTCGCCGCCCGCCACCCCGGCTTCGCCGACCTCGCCGCCTGGCAGCGGCTCGATGCCGCCGAGCGCGAGCAGGGCGCACGGACCGGCCGCCCGCGCGCCAAGATCACCGACGTCGCCGAGCAGCGCGCCGTCGCCGCACCCCCGGCCGACGTACGCCGGCGAGGGCTGCTGCGGCGTACCGTGGCGCTGATGTCGTGACGAGGCGAGGAGCGCAGACCATGGGGACGGCGAAACGGGACCAGACCGACGGTCGCAAGCGACGCTGGCAGCAGCACAACGCCGACCGCCGGCAGGCCGTGATCGACGCCGCCCTCACCGTGCTCGCCCGCGACCTCGAGCCCGGCGCCGAGCTGAGCGTCCAGCAGATCGCCGACGAGGCCTCGGTGCACCGCACCGTCCTCTACCGCTACTTCGAGGACCGCACCGACCTCGACGTCGCCATCCAGCGGGAGATCTGCAACCGGGCCGGTGAACTGCTGCTCGCCACGGTCACCCTGGAGGGCACGCCCCGCGACATCGTGCGCCGGATCGTGGCCGCCTACGTCGGCTGGGGTGCCGAGAACGTCGCCCTGATGAGGTTCGCCGAGCGCGACATCGCCGGCGCCGCCTCCAAGCCGCTCGACGACGCCATCGGACAGATCGCCGAGCAGATCGAGCTCGTCATCGGCGGCTTCCTCGCCGTCCTCGAGGCCGACGTCGAGGAGGACGACCGCGACGCGCTGACGCCGTGGGTCTTCCTGCTCGTCGGCGGCGTGATGGCCGCTGTGCGCAGCTGGAGCTCCCGCGAGGAGCTGCGCCCGCCGGCCCCACAGTTCACCCGGCTGCTCGCCGACGTGACCTGGCTGCAGATCGAGGGTCTCGCAGCCTCCCGCCGGATCGAGGTGCCCGACCTCCCGATCGAGCAGCTCCTCAACCTCAAGGAAGCCTGAATGAGCGACACCACTGACGCGACCACGCACCTCGACGTCCTCATCATCGGCGCCGGGCTGTCCGGCATCGACGCGGCGTACCACGTGGGCAAGGCGTTCCCCGGCAGGTCCTACGCCGTCCTCGAGATGCGTGACTCCCTCGGCGGCACCTGGGACCTGTTCCGCTACCCCGGCATCCGCTCCGACTCCGACATGCACACCCTCGGCTTCAGCTGGAAGCCGTGGAAGGGCACCAAGGCCATCGTCGACGGGCCGGACATCCTCGCCTACCTCGAGGAGGCGGCGGCCGAGAACGGCATCGACCGGCACATCCGCTACCACCACAAGCTGGTCCACGCGGAGTTCTCCACCGAGGACGCCCGCTGGACGGTGACGGTCGAGCGCACCGACACCGGCGAGACCATCGAGCTCACGTCGAGCTTCCTGTGGTCGACGTCCGGCTACTACCGCTACGACGAGGGCTTCACCCCCGACTTCGCGGGCACCGAGGACTTCGAGGGCCGGATCGTGCACCCGCAGCTGTGGCCCGAGGACCTCGACTACCAGGGCAAGCGCGTCGTCGTCATCGGCTCGGGCGCGACCGCCGTGACCCTGATCCCCGCCCTGGCCGACTCCGGCGCCGGCCACGTCACCATGCTGCAGCGCACGCCGACGTACATCATCAGCCAGCCGACCTACGACAAGGTGTCGGCGCAGATGTACCGGCGGCTGCCCGACAAGGTCGCGCAGACGCTCGTGCGCACCCGCTACCTCACCAGCCGGATCGCGTTCTACGAGTTCTGCCAGGCCCGGCCCAAGGAGTCGCGCGCCCTGCTGCGCAAGCTGCTCGAGCGCCAGCTGCCCAAGGACGTCAGCTTCGAGGAGCACTTCAAGCCGCCGTACGACCCCTGGGACCAGCGGCTGTGCGCCGTCCCCGGCGGCGACCTCTTCAAGGCGCTGCGGCACCACACCGTCGACATCGTCACCGACCACATCGACCGGTTCACGCCGAAGGGCATCCTGCTGACCTCGGGCAAGGAGCTCGAGGCCGACATCATCGTCACCGCCACCGGCCTCAATCTGCAGATCTTCGGCGGCGCCACCCTCGGCATCGACGGCACCAAGATCACCCCCGCCGAGACCATGGCCTACAAGGGCCTGATGCTCAGCGACATCCCGAACTTCGCGTTCATCATCGGCTACACGAACGCCTCCTGGACGCTCAAGGCCGACCTGGTCTGCGAGTACGTCGTCAAGGTGCTGCGGCACATGGAGCGCACCGGCACCCGGATGGTCGTGCCGCGCCGCGACCCGGCGGTGGCCGAGGAGCCCTTCCTCGACTTCGAGGCCGGCTACGTCATGCGCTCCATCGACGCGCTGCCCAAGCAGGGCGCGACCTTCCCCTGGCGGCTGAAGATGAACTACTTCAAGGACGTGCTGGTGTTCCGCAAGCCGGTCGCCGACGACACCCTGGAGTTCACCGCCTGACGACAGTGCTTCCGGCGCGGTCGACGACGAGATCATCTGGGTGGCCCTCGCCAGCCGCCTGCCCGAGGAGGCTGATCACGTGCGTCGGATCCTCGACGACCGGTAGCCGGTCCTGGGCGCAGGGTGGGACGATCGACCGGCTCCGCGCTCCGCTCAGGTGGCCCAGGCGAGCAGGACGTCGAGCGCCGCGACCGGGTCGATGCCGGTCGGCTCGGTGGCGCGCCGGCTGGCGAGCGCGGTCAGCCCGTGCACGCCCGACCAGAGCGCGAGGCACTGCTCGGGCGAGGGGCGGCGGCCCGTGGTCCGGGCCAGGACAGCGCCGAGGTCGGCGAACCAGCGACCGGTGATCGCGCGCAGGTCCCCGCCGGCGCCCTCGAGCAGGTCGTGCCGGGAGATCAGGGCGAACAGCTCCGGTCGCCGGCGGCCGAAGTCCAGGTAGGCGTGGGCGGCGCGCCGCAGGTCGTCGGCGGCCAGGGCCGGCGCGATCCGGGCGTCCAGCTCCTCCAGGCCGCGCCGGGCGATGGCCGCGAGCAGGCCGTGGTAGGTCGGGAAGTAGCGCCGGGGAGCACCGTGGGACACCCCGGCCGCGCTCGCGATCGAGCGCAGCGAGATCCCGGCCAGGCCGTGCTCCTCGAGCAGCTCGGTGCCGACGGTGACGAGGCGGTCGCGGGCATCCACATAGACATTGTCTACCGGCCTGGGGCAGACTGCCAGTAGACAGTGTCTACTGGCAGTGCGCCGGAAGGAGGGGACATGTGGTTCTGGGTGCTGAGGCGGGTCCTGCTCGGACCGGTCGTCCGCTGGTACACGCGGCCGCGGGTCACCGGCCTCGATCACCTCCCCGCCACCGGGCCGGTGATCGTGGCGGCCAACCACCGCGCCGAGATCGACTCGTTCGTGCTCTCCCTGGTGCTGCCGCGCCGGCCGCGGTTCCTGGCGAAGGCCGAGTATTACGACGGCACCGGGCTGCGCGGCCGCCTGGACCGCTGGCTGTGCTCGGTGACCGGCCAGATCCCTGTCGACCGCGCGGGCGGCGACGCCGCGACCGCCTCCCTGCGCGCGGCCGAGGGCCTGCTGCGCGGCGGCGGCGTGTGGGCGATCTACCCCGAGGGCACCCGCTCCCCCGACGCCCGGCTGCATCGCGGCCACACCGGCGTGGTCCGGGTCGCCCGGGCGGTGCCGGACGCCGTCGTGCTGCCGGTCGGCCTGCTCGGCACCGAGGCCGTCGACCCGCCCGGCCGGAGCCGGCGGGGCTGGCGCCGCGGTCAGGTCACCGTCGTGGTGGGCCCGCCCGTCGACGTACGCGAGGGCGAGGTGCGGGGGGCGACCGACGCGCTGATGGCGGCGATCGGCGGGCTGACCGGGCAACGGCCCCTCGACAGGTACGTCGCGCGCCGCTGAGGCGCCCCGACAGGGCCCGGCCCCGGCTTGTGAGAATGGCCGGCGTGCGCCACCCCGACAACCCAGCCGCCGACTCCGGGGCACCGGCGGCACCGGCGGCCGCCCGCCGGGGGGACTGGACCGTCCGCCAGTCCCTCGGTGGCGCCGTGTCCCGAGGGCTGGCCCTGTGGCAGTTGGTGATGGTCTGGGCGATCCTGACCTCCGCCACCGCGCAGCCACCGGCGCTCCTCGTTCTGCTGCACCTCGCCCTCGGCCTGCTCGCGCTCGCGGCCGGGCGGGAGCTGCCGCGCGTCGTCGCTGTCGTGATCGCTCTCTACGCCCTGCTGCTCCTCGACTACCGCGCGATCGCCGACTCCGGGGACGCCCTCGGCTTCGTGACCAGCTGGACCTCGGTCCTGACCGCGGCCACGCCCTTCCTCGTGCTGCCCGTCTGGAGGGCAGCCGCCACGGCCGCACCGGCACTGGTCGGACTCGCGCTCGGGGCACCCGCGTCGTCGATCGACGGCGGCTCGCTCGCCGTGTGCCTGGCGCTGGCGATCACCATCGCGGCCGCCGCGGCCCTGATGCGCGCCCGCCTGCTCCTGCTGGCCGCGCGGCTCGACGCCGACGGTCTCGTCGAGGAGCAGGCGCTGCACGCCGCCGTCGCGCAGGCGGTCGCGTCGGAGATCGCCGAGGACGCTCGCACGGTTCACGACACCGCGATCAACACGCTGGGGGCGCTCGCCTCCTCCCGGTCCTGGAGCTCCGACGGCGCCGCGCTGCGCGAGCAGTGCCGCCGCGACGCGGCCACCGTCGAGTCCCGTCTCCTCCGCGACCGGGACGCGGTCGGCGACGACATCGGCCAGCCGCTGGTCGCCCCCACGCTCATCACCGTGCACCGCACCGGTCTCAGCGACCGCGAGTTCCAGCACTACAGCGCCCTTCTCCCCCGCCCGACCGCCCTCGGGCTCCGCAGCGCCGCCGCGGAGCTGATCCGCAACGCCGAGAGGCACTCGGGTGCCGGGCACGTCACCGTCGATGTCCGTCTCTCCGGCTCCTCGCTGGTGTGCAGCGTCGCCGACCGGGGCCGCGGTTTCGACGGCGCGCTCGTACCTGGCCGCGGCCTGGCCGAATCCGTCGTCGGGCGGGGCCGGGACGTCGGCTTCACCACCAGCATCGCCACCCGGGCGGGCGCCGGTACGACCGTCACGCTGACCTGCGCGCTCGACGCACCCCCGAGCGAAGGCGTCGACCCCAGCACCGTGACCGGGTCGGACGCGTCCCTGCCCGCCCTGGGGCGCGCGGCGACCCGGATCTGGACGGGGCTGGTGATCGGCGTCGGCCTGGTGATCACCGCGGTGACGCCCGCGCCGCAGCGCTGGCCCATGGCGGCGATGGTCGGCGTGCTCGTCGTGCTGGGAGGAGCGGAGTACCTCGCCACCCGGCGAACGGGCCGGACCCCGTGGTGGCTGATCTGCACCCATGTGGGCGCGATCCCCGCGCTCTTCGCCTTCGGCGCCCTGGTCCCGGACGTCGCCACGACCCCCGTCAGCTACTGGCAGGCACTCAGCGTCACGCCCCTGCTGTCGACGACGCTCGCGCGCCGAGGTCCGTGGCGGCGAGCACCGGGCATCCTCGTGGCGTCCGCGGTGTTCCTGGCGAGCTGCGCGGTCGTGGTCGGCGGCACCGTCGCGGGGGAGCGCGCGGCCGCGCCGACGGTCGTTCCCGCATGGGCGCTGGCGCAGCTCGGGCTCTTCGCGGGCATGGCAGAGCTGCACCGGCTCTTCGGCACCATGACCGCGCAGCTGCGCCGCGAGCAGCGCGAGATCCTGCGGCTGCGCCTGGCGACGGCGGCCGTACGGGCCCGGACGACGGCCCGCCGCCGCTGGACGGCCGCGGAGCTCCATGCATCCCTGGAGGTGTTGAAGCGGATCGGCGCCGGGATCGACGACCCCGGCGATCCGGCCGTCCGCGAGCGGTGCGGGCGCGAGGAGCACCACCTACGACAGGTCATCTCACTCAGCGCGATGCAGCCTCACCTGAACCCGTGGTTGGCGCGAGCCATGGCCGACGCGCGATCCCGCTCCGTGATCCTCACGGTCAGGATCGACGACACCGCCACCGTCTCCGAGGCGGAGGCGGCCACCGGGGGCGCCGCCGTCCTGCGGATCGTCGGCAATGCTCCCCGCGGCACCCGGCTCCAGGTCACCGTCCTCCACACGGCCAGCGGCCTGCGGACCTTCCTGGTGTCCGAGCAATGGTCGCTCGCGCCCTGGGCCGCGCTTCCCCTGCCACCGGGGTGGACGGTGTCCCACCGGTCCCTCGGTGCCCAGGACGTGCTGGAGCTGCACCTCCCCGCGTCCACGACGGCCGCCGCACTCCCCCGAGCGCCGGTGGATCCCCTCGCCCCTCCTGCCCGGCTCGCGCGGAGCTCTCGGCGCATCGACCTGCTTCGGGCCCGCGAGCTGATCCTCACCAGGCCAGGTCGTGCACGAACTCGCTGAGCTGGGTGAGGTTGCGGCACTCGATCATCCGCACGATCTCGCCGTACGCCGGAGCGGCGGAGTCGCCGGTGCCCCAGTTGCGCTCGTGCTCGGGGTTGAGCCAGAACGCCCGCTTCACCGAGCCGGCCAACCGCTTCAGGGTGTCCTCGTGCAGGTCGCTGTAGTTGGAGCGGGCGTCGCCGAGGATGAGCAGCGTGGTCTTCGGGGTGAGCGCGTCGAGGTGCGCCTCCTCGAACTTCGTGAACGCCCGACCGTAGTTGGTCCGGCCCCACAGCGCGGCGTGTGAGGTCGCCGCGGCGAGGTCGCCGAGCACGTCGACCGGGTCGGCGCCGGGCCGGAAGTGGCCGGTGACCTCGTGCACGTGGTCGATGAAGGTGAACGCCCGCATGCTCTGGAAGACCTCACGCAACGCGAAGACGAAGAGCAGCGTGAACTGCGCGAAGTTGGCCACCGAGCCGCTGACGTCGCAGAGCACGACGAGGTCCGTGCGGTGCGGGCGCCTGGGCCGGTGGTGGGTGGTGATCGGGACGCCGCCGGTCGCGATCGAGGCCCGGACGGTACGCCGGAAGTCCAGCGGGGCCGTGCGCGCATGACGGGAGTGCTGCTCCTTGGCGAGCCGGGTCGCGAGCCGGCGGGCGAGCGGGAAGATCTCCTTGCGCATCTCGTCCAGGTCGGCACGGCGGGCGGCCATGAACGCGAGCTTGTCGATGCTCGGGCGGATCGCGACGTCGGCGACGTGGTCGGGGCCCTTCTCCTCCGCGATCCGGCGGCGGGCGTCCTGCTCCACCAGTGCCGTGAACGAGCCGATCCGGCCGTGGGCCCGACGCCGGGCCTCCTCCTCGTCGGCGCCCTCGCCCATCAGACCGGCGACCAGCCGGTCGACCAGCTCCTGGGGCGCGACCCGCTGGAGCGCGGTGTAGGCCGACCACGACGACAGGCCCGGCCCCCGGCCGGGCATCGCGCCGAAGACACCGACCATCTCGGCAGCCATCCGGCGCAGCTCGGCCTCGTCGGGCTGCGCCGCCTCCAGCGCCTCGGCGAGACGGTCGCGGAAGTCCGCCAGCGCGGCGGCGTTGTCCCGGACCCCGGTCTCGGCGCCCTCGCCGGACCCGGCCGCGTCGCCGTCCCCGGCCTCGGCAGCCGCCCCGTCGCCCATCATCGCGGGGAAGTAGACGTCGAAGAGCGCGTCGAAGGTCGTGCGCTGCGCCTGCTTCTTGACCAGGGTGGCCGCGAACGCGTCGCGCACCGTCGCCCGCTCGCCCCAACCCTCGTCGTTGCGGCTCAGCGCGCCGAGCGCGGCCACGGCGTCGATGTCCTCGGCCAGCGACACCGAGAGCCCGGCCCCGCGCAGCGCCTCGACGAAGGCCAGCTGGCGCTCGAGGAGACCGGACTGCTCGGCGTACTCCGTCACGGCGTTCTCAAGCCCGGGCGAGCTTGAGCTCCTTGACCGCACGCTCGTGGTCGGACTGGTGCTTGAGGACGGCCCCCAGGGTGTCGGCGATCGCCGTCGCGTCGAGGTCGCGGATCTCCAGCGCGATCAGGGTTCGCGCCCAGTCGACGGACTCCGCGATCGAGGGCGCCTTCTTCAGCTCCAGCTCGCGCAGCCGGGCGATGGTCGCCACCACCTGCTCGGCGATCCGGTCGTCGAGCCCGGGCACCTGCTGCTGCAGGATCTGCCGCTCGCGCGCGGCGTCGGGGTAGTCGATGTGGAGGTACAGGCAGCGCCGCTTCACCGCCTCGGACAGCTCACGGCTGGCGTTCGACGTGAGGACGACGAAGGGGCGGCGGGTGGCCGCGACGGTCCCGAGCTCGGGGATGGTCACCTGGAAGTCGCTGAGCACCTCGAGCAGCAGGCCCTCGACCTCGATGTCGGTCTTGTCGACCTCGTCGATGAGCAGCACGGTCGGCTCCTCGCGGCGGATCGCCGTCAACAGCGGCCGGGTGAGCAGGAACTCCTCGGAGAAGATGTCGTCGTGGGTCGCGTCCCAGTCGACGCCCCCGCCGTCCCCGCCGCCCGCGTTGGCGGCCTGGATCCGGAGCAGCTGCTTCTTGTAGTTCCACTCGTAGAGCGCCCGCGCCTCGTCGAGGCCCTCGTAGCACTGCAGCCGCACCAACTCGGCGCCCGTCGCCCGCGAGACCGCCTTGGCCAACTCGGTCTTGCCGACACCGGCGGGGCCCTCCAGCAGCAGCGGCTTCTCCAGCGCGCCGGCGAGGTAGGTGGTGGTCGCCGTGGCGGCGTCGGCGAGGTAGCCCGCGGTCGCGAGCCGGGCGGCCGCGTCGGCCGGAGCATCGAACCAGGTCATGGACGCCATCCTGCCGTGCGGGCGTGTCGGACGCGTCACGCGGTCGTGACCCGAGCGGCCCGCGGTCGTTGTGATCGGCAGTGGGGAAGGCCCGGTTCCGGGCGATCGGCGAGCTGGCAAGGGGGACGTCGTGAACGACTCCGTCGCGTCCCCGGGCTGGGTCCGGGTGAGCGTCCACGCGGTGCGGACGGCGATCACGATCGCCGCGCTCACCCTGCTCGTCGGCTTCGGCGCGATCAGCCCCTCGGCGTCACCGCGACCGTACGGCCCGACGCCGCATCTCGACATGTCGTCGGGCCCGCTGGACGCGATGATGCAGGCCAACCGCTGCTCGGTCACCGGATTCGACCGCAGCGTGATTCCCAGCAAGGCGATCGTCCGCACCCCCCAGGGCACCACGGAGCTGGTCTCCTTCGACCGCGGCTGGGCCGTGTTCAGCGGCGAGGTCGCCGGCGAGCTGGTCGCGGTCTGTCTGGGGCCCGACGTCGCTCCGGCCGCCCGCCTCCCCTGACCTCGGCATCCGGCCGGATTCCGCTCAGGGAGTGCGCGCCAGGAGGCGCCCTGGAGGTGCGGCGAGCGCGCCGCGCTGATCCGCGCGTCCACGCAGATCAGCACGGGATCTCCGTTCCTCGGCCATGAGACCTCCTTGTTCTGTGCGTCCGCGCAGAACAAGGAGAAAGTCGACGCGGATCGACCTGTTTCGCCACTGATCTGCACGGACGCGCAGTTCCGATCAGCCACCTGGCCCCGGGCGCATCGGGGTGACCCGGATTCACCCGTCCGCAGCTGACCGGCGGGGCCGTGCGCCGCGAGAGCCCGTGGCTGACTACCGTTGGCGTGCGCACCGACGTACGAAGGAGCAGTGGTCGCCCGTGTCCGCAGTCCGACCTGCCGCAACGCTGCTCGCCGTACTCCTCGGAGCCGCCTGGCTGAGCGGGTGCTCCTCTGCCGACGAGGAGCCGGAGCCGGCGACTCCCGCCGCCGAGCGGTCCGAGGTCGTGCGGGTCCCCGAGGACGCGGCGACGCTCGGTGAGGCGCTGGAGTCGGTCGCGGAGAACGGACTGGTCCTCGTCGGCCCGGGCACTTACCCGGAGCAGGTGCTGGTCGAGATGCCGGGCGTGACCATCCGCGGCACCGACCGCAACGCCGTCGTGGTCACCGGCGAGGGCCGGCGGACCTCCGGGATCGTCGTGATCGCCGACGGCGTCACGGTCGAGAACCTCACCGTCACCGGTACGACGCTCTACGGCGTGCTGTTCACCGGCGTGCACGAGGGCCGCGAGGTACTGACCCCGGGCCAGGACGGCTACGAGTCGTTCGACCCCGAGCGCTTCCCGCCGTTGGAGCGGTTCCGGATCGACCACGTGACAGCCACCAACAACGGGCTCTACGGCATCTACGCCTTCAACACCCGGCACGGCGTGATCGTCGACTCCTGGGCGTCCGGGTCCGCCGACAGTGGGATCTACGTCGGCCAGTGCCGCGAGTGCGACACCGTCGTGTCCGGCAATGTCACCGCCCGCAACGCGGTCGGCTTCGAGAACGCCAACGCCTCCGACTCGCTCTCGATCGTCGGCAACCGGTTCAGCGACAACCGGGTCGGGATGACGCTCACCTCCAACTACCAGGAGGCGTTCGTCCCCCAGCGCGGCAACCTGGTGGCCGGGAACGTCGTGACCGACAACAGCGAGCAGCGGTCGCCCTCCCAGGCCGACGGCGGCTGGGGCATCGGCATCGGGATCGGTGGCGGACAGGACAACCGGCTGGTGCGCAACCTGGTCGCCGGCAACCTGCGCGCCGGCGTGCTCATCGACAGCGTCGAGGACGTCCCGAGCACCGGGAACGCCCTGGAGGACAACACCTTCCGCGACAACGGTGTCGACCTCGCGAACACCTCCGCCGAGCTCACCCCCGCCAGCGGCAACTGCGTCGCCGACGCCGCCGGCCTGTCCCTCCTCCCCCTCGACCTCCTCGGCCGCTGCGGCGCCGCGCAGCCGGCCGCCACCACCGCCGACCTGCCGGGCGGCCAGGCGCCCGAGGGGATGAGCTTCCTCGAGGTGCCGCTGCCGGGCGACCTGCCCTCGCTCGACGTCGGCGACGACGTACCGGTGCCGCTGCCGGCCACGATCATCCACCCGGACCTGTCCCAGATCACCGTCCCCGCCGCCTCCCTGCTCGCCGACCTCGGGCGAGGCTAGGTCCGGTGGAGGAGGAGCGGCGCCCGGCGACGACGCGCCGGCGACTGCTGGCCGGGTCCGCCGCCGGCCTGGCCGTCGGCGGAGCGGGCGGCCTCTGGGCCGGGAGCCGGACCGCCGACGACGCCGGTACGACGCCCGACGCCTCCGCCGACGGGCGCGGCGTCCCCGTCGCGGCGACCGGGAACCGGCAGGCCGGCGTCGACCGCCCCGCCACCCCGCCGCGCCAGCTGTCCTTCGTCGTCCTCGGCGAGCCCGCGGGCACGCGTCTGGACCGGGCCGCGGTGGCCGCCCTCCTCGCCGGCCTCGGCGAGGAGATCCGTGCCCTCACCGCGGCCGGGACACCGGACCCGCGGATGCCCGACGGCCCGGGGAACCTGACGGTCCAGGTCGGGATCGGCGCCGCCTGGGCGGACCTCGCCGCGCCGGGACTCGGCGACCGGGTCCGGCTGCCCGCCTTCCGCGGCAGCGACGCGCTGCCCGACCACCTCCGGGACGGCGACCTGGTGCTGGCCGTCGCCGCCGACGATCCCGCGCTTCCCGACCACGTCGTCGACCTGCTCCTCGCGGGCCTGACGGGTCCCGAGGGCCTCCGGGTGCGGTGGGTCCAGCGGGCGTTCCGCTCACCGGGGGAGGGCGCGGTCGTCCGCAACCCGCTCGGCTTCCGTGACGGCATCGTCCAGCCCGCGGACGCGGCCGCGATGGACGAGGGCGTGTGGCTCGCCGACGGGCCCGCGGCGGGCGGGACGATCGGCGTGGTCCGCCGATTCGCCCTGGCTGCCGCGGCCTTCGGCGCCCTCGACGCCGACGCCCGGGCGGCCGTGATCGGGCGCCGCGCCGACGGCACGCCGCTGAGCGGCGGCGACCCCGACGGCGAGGTCGACCTGACGGCGAAGACCCCGCACGGGGAGTACCTCGTGCCGGCCGACTCCCATGCCCGGGCCGCCCACCCCTCCTTCACCGGCTCCCCGCTGATGGCCCGGCGCAGCTATGCGATCCGGATCGACGGCGACGGCACGGCACCGCAGCCGGGGCTGCTGTTCTGGAGCTTCCAGAACGACGTACGGATCTTCGCTCGCACCCAGCAGCGGATGGATCGGGTCGACCGGCTGATGGACTTCGCGACACCGACCGCCGAGCTGGGCTACCTGGTGCTGCCGGGGTTCACCGCGGACCGGGCGCTCGGGGCGGGTCTCTTCGGCTCCTGATCGACCCGGCGCGTTTGAACGCGCCGGGTCGATTCAGCGCCGGGACGCCAGCACCTCGGTGGCCCGGTTGCGCAGGGCCGCGTCGGCTCCCCCGGAGTCGTCACCGGCGTCAGTATCGGCGTCGTCACGGACCACATCGATGCGAGCGAACTCGCCCTGGGCCTGGCCGAGGTAGGCCTCGAAGCGGAGCAGCGAGCCTTCGGCGTCGATCCAGTACCGGGTGCGGCCGGACTCGGTCGATCCACCCCCGGCGGACGGCGACGCCGTCGCCGACGCCGGCTGGGGACCTTCGAGGACGGAGACCCTGGTGCCGTCCAGCTCGTCGGCGCGCAGGTAGCGCGCTGTGCTCTGCCTCAGCAGCGCCGGGTTCTCCGGCCGGTCGCTGCCCAGGTTGAGGGCGAGCGCCAGGAAGATGTCGTGGGGATACTGTCGCGACATCGCCCGCTGGGTCCAGGCGCCCAGGTCGGGTGGCGGGTCGCCGACCGCCCCAGGGGCCGTCGCGACCGTGGCGAGGTCCCAGGCGGCGAAGCCGGTGTCCGTGTCGTCCTCGCTGGCGTCCTCACGGGTCGCGAAGGTGCCGTACGCCCGGTGCTCGCGCAGGTCGAGGGTGATGGCGTACGAGATCGTGGGCGAGCCGGGCCAGGCCATCGCGACCCGGATCGGGGACGCGGAGTACAGCTGGAAGCGCACCAGCGCCAGCAGCTCGGCCTCCTCGCCGGTCAGTGCCCGCGGCTTCTCGGGAGCCGGCGCCGCGTCGTCCGACCCGCAGCCGGTCGCCGCCATGGCCAGGCCGAGGACGCCGAGCGCGCCGCCGAGCAGGGTCCTGCGCTGTGCTCGCACCGTCATCCGCTGTCTCTCCGTCCTGATCCGATCCGGCCCATGCTCCCGGAACCCCACCGACGAGCCGCACCCCGGGTCCCGCTCACGCGGGAACCCGGGGTGCGGTTCGTCCGTGCTGCCGAGCCCCCGGCTCAGCTCACGGGGACCAGCGTCACCACCAGGTTCTTGCGGTAGTGGAACCGGCCGTTGCCGTAGGTCACCTTGTCGGTGCAGGTGACCAGCTGGACCCGCGACTTGCTCGTCATGGAGAACAGCTTCTTCGGCAGCAGCTTGGACCGGAGGTACCGCTTGGTCTTGACGACCTGGTACGTCCGGACCACGCCGGCCTTGTCGGTCAACTCGACGGTCTGGCCCTTCTTCGCCTTCTTGAGGTCGAAGAACGCGCCCGGCCGGTCGTGGTTGTCGGAGACGTGACCGACGATGACCGCCGTACCGATGACGTCACCCAGCTCGGCCGAGGTCCGCAGCCAGCCGGTGAGGTTCCGGTTGCCGGGGACGTTGGCCTTCTTGCCGGTCAGTCCGATCGGCTTGACCTTGGCCTGGATGCCGAGCTTGGCGAACCCGAGCTTGGCCGGCCGCGTCGTGCGGGCCGTGCCGCTGCGGTCGGCGCTGCCCTCGAAGCCGGTGTCGATCACCCGGACCGGGTTGACGCCACGGTGGACCAGGGTGGTCTCCTCGCTGAGTCCGCACGCGTGGGTGGCGGCCTTGTTGAGGTCGTCGGCCGTGGTGCTGGCGACCCAGGTGTAGTAGCCCGGGGCGTTGACCGTGATCGACGGGGTGGTCACCCGGCCGTTCTGGGGCGTGAACGCCACCGTGCCGACCGCGGTCGCGGGCGTGCAGGTCGCGGCGGCCCGGCTGCTGAACGGTCCGTACAGCGTCGCCGACCCGGTGGCGGTGCCACCGGCGCGGAAGCCGCTGATGGTGACGATGTCCGACAGCGCCACGCCCACCTTGGCCACGGCCTTCGACGTCTCCGTCGTCAGCGTGACCGCCGCCGGCAGCAGGACGAACCCGAAGTCCAGGCTCCGGTCGCTGTCGCCGTCCTCGAAGAGGCTCTTGGACTCCGCGCTCCAGGTCGAGGAGTCCGCCCCCCGGTCGTTGCCGGCCCCGGCCTGCGTCGGCTCGTACGGCGCCAGCGCCGTCTTGGTCGACGCCGCGTCGCGGTCGATCGAGACCGTGTAGGTCTGGCCGGAGGGAAGCAGCGGCAGCCCGTCGAACAGGTAGGCACCGTTGGCGTCGGTGGTCACCGGGCCCACGGGGTTGCCGTAGACGTCGGTCACCGGGTTGCCGTCGGGTCCGGTCAGGACCAGCACGACACCGGGGATTCCGGCCTCGCCCGCGTCCTGGACGCCGTCGCGGTCCGCGTCGACCCACACCAGGTCGCCGACCGAGACCGCCGGCCGCACGAACCCGAAGTCGAGCGTCGGGTCGCGGTCGCCGTCACCGGTCAGGTCGCCCGACTCCGCCTCCCAGGTCGAGGAGTCCGTGGCCGGCGTGCCCTGCCCGGTCTGGGTCGGGATGTAGTCGGCCAGTGCCGCGACCGTCGACGGGTGGTTCCGGTCGATCTTCACCGTGTAGTGCTGACCGGCCGGCAGGATCGGCAGGTCGTCGAACGAGTAGCCGCCGTCGGGTCCGGTGGTCACCGGGCCCACCACGTTGCCATGGATGTCGGTCACCGGGTCGCCGTTCGGACCCTCGATCGTGAGCACCACGCCCTCGATCCCCGGCTCGCCGCCGTCCTGGACACCGTCGCGGTCCGTGTCCGCCCACACCAGGTCGCCGACCGACACCTTCGCCGGCACGAAGCCGAAGTCCAGGGTCATGTCGCGGTCCTGGGGCTGCGTGAGCGGCCCGGAGGTGGCGCTGCCGGTCGACGAGTCCTTCGCGGGGTCGCCGCCCTGACCGGCCTGGGTCGGGACGTACGGCGCGAGCGCCGGCTGGCTGTTGTCGATCCGGACGGTGTAGCGATCATCCGGATCGGTGAGGACCGGCAGGTCGGTGAAGCTGTAGAAGCCGTTCGCGTCCGTCACGACCGGCCCGACGCCGGGAACCGGGTTGCCGTCGGGGCCCACCAGCGTGAGCGTGACTCCGGGGATGCCGGGCTCACCCGGGTCCTGGACGCCGTCACCGTCGGTGTCGACCCACACGAAGTCACCGACCGCGACCGGCTTCGGGGTGAACCCGAAGTCGAGCGTGAGGTCCTTCGCCCCCGCGGTGGTCAGCTCGGTGGAGTCCGCCGTCCACAGGGACGAGTCGAGCGCGGGGTCGCCGCCCTGACCGGCCTGGGTCGGGTTGTACGGCGCGAGGGCGGTCTGCGTCGACGCCGCCGTCTGGTCGATGGTCACCGTGTAGTGCTCACCGGCCGGCAGGACCGGCAGCTTGTCGAACAGGTAGTGGCCGTTCGCGTCCGTGGTCACCGGTCCGACCGGGGCGCCGTTCACGTCGACGACCGGGTCACCGTTCGCGTCGGTCAGCTTCAGCACGACGCCCTCGATGCCGGACTCGCCTGGGTCCTGGATGCCGTCGCCGTCGCTGTCGATCCACACGTAGTTGCCCACCGACACCGACGCCGGGCTGAAGCCGAAGTCGATGCTGTGGTCGTTCTCGCCGCGGTTGCCCGTGGTGATCGACGCCTGCGGATAGCTGGCGACGATCGTGCCGTCGGAGTCGAGGCGGTCCTGCTCCGGGCCGGCGCCCTGGTCCTCGTCGCTGAGAGTGACGCCCGCCAGCTTGCCGCTGCCCGTGTAGTCGGCCGGCTTGTCGAGGCGGATGACGTAGTCGGTGTTGAACCCGACACCGTCGGTGACGGAGTCGAAGTAGTACTCACCGCGCGAGTTGGTGACCTTGGTGGCGACGAGGTTGCCCTGGTCGTCGTAGAGGTTGACGGTGACACCGGCGATGCCTGCCTCGCCCGGGTCCTGGATGCCGTCGCCGTTCTGGTCGTCCCAGACCCGGTTGCCGATCTGGATCGGCGCGAAGTCGCAGAGCACCTCCATGTCGGCCATGCCCTGGCCCTTGCCGAAGCCGTCGGCCCCGGTCAGCCGGTTGCCGGTGTTGCCACCGCCGCCGGTGTCGACCTCGTCCGGGTCGCCCGTGGCGCCGCTGCCCACGGTCTGCAGGGCGTTGCCCGTACCGCGCGAGATCGAGGCGTAGCCCTGGGTGAAGATGCCCGCCGGGTCCATGATGTTGGTCGCGACACCGCGCTCGCCGCGGCTCAGCGCCATGCCGCCGAAGGCCGCCTCGGCGTGGATCGTGGCGTCGCCCTGGAAGTACTCGCCGGCCACCTGGCCGGTCGCGACCGGCGCGACACCGCAGGCACCGTTCATGTCCAGCGTGAAGGTGGTGTCCCCGGGCTCGATGCAGGCCTTGTTGATGTCACCGGTGACGTTGTAGTTGACCAGCCCGATGGACGAGCCACCGGTGCCCGTGGTGTCGGCGAAGTAGGTCGAGTTGACACCGAGCATCTGGTCGCCGGTGCGGTCGCGGAAGCCCACGATCAGGCTGCCGTCGTTCTCGACGACGATGTCGGTCAGCCACGCCTGCGGGTCCGGGATCTGGCCCGACTTGTTGCCGCAGGTGATGCCCTCGTCGTTCCACGGCCGGTAGGTCGTGTTGTCCCGGCCCCAGCATCCGGAGCCGCCGTTGCCCTGCCGGCGCGCGGTGAGCGGCTGGTCCATGACCGTACCGATCGGCGCGTAGGTGTCGGCGTCGTAGGTCAGCACGATCGCCTTCATGTCGGCGGGAGCCTGGCTGGACTCGGCCGAGCAGACGCCGCCGACGTAGAGCACACCCTTGCGCTCGCCCAGGGCGGCCGGGCGCCAGTCGGACGCCGCGGCGCAACCGGGGTTCGCGGACAGGTCCACGACGTGCGTCGGGGCGCCCATCGTGGCGGCGGACGCGTCGTACACGTAGAGCTTGCGCTCGAACAGGTTGATCACCTGGAGGTCGTCGCCGTCCTCGCTGACGTCGAGGTCGCCGAGCGACTCCTTGCCGACGGCGGGCGCGAAGTTCCAGTCCAGGCGTCCGCCCGGCAGCGTGTCGTTGGTGTGCGCGCGCGTGCCGACGTTCGGCACCGTGCCCCACAGCGTGGCGGGACCGCCGCTCGCGTCGGTCACGTAGATCGCACCGGCACCGCCGGGTCCGTAGGCGCTGCCGCGCTTGGCGAAGGCGCCCGCGAAGACCCGCCGGTCCTGCTTGCGGTAGCCGATGCCGTAGAGGGCGCCGGTCTCCGCCTTGTCGGACAGCGTGGTCTTGCCCAGGTCCGCACCCTCTGCGCGGTAGGGAGCGGTGACGAGCGTGTCGCCGTCGGCGTTGTCGGCCAGGCCACCGCCGCTGTTGAACATCGGCGGCTGGCAGGCCGTGACGATGAGGGGGTTCGACTGGCAGTAGTCGCTGGAGTCCCAGAAGGCCGTGGTCATCTCCACGGTCTGGTTGGCGTTGACGGTGACGAACTCCTCGTTCGGGGAGAGCCACTTCTTCGCCGGGGTCTCGGCCGTGCCCGTCTTCTCGTGCGCCGGCGCGGGTTCGAGGGTGGCCGGATCGGGGTTGATCGCCACGATCCGGTAGGAGCCCGGCGGGCCCACGATGTCGACAAGGCCGTCGGCGTCGGTCGTCAGGTCCTGGGTCGCCCCGGCCTGGTCGGTGACCCGGACGGTCACGCCGGCCAGGCCCGGCTCGATGAACGGGTCGTCCCATCCGCCGTCGCCGTTGTAGTCCTGGACGACGCGGACCTTGATGGTGCCGTCACCCGGCGCCGCCAGGGCCGGAGCCGCCAGCTGGGTGCCGCCCAGCACAGCCATCCCCGACGCCGCCACGGCCAGGGCCGTCAGACGTCGGGTCGTGTATCTGGGCACGGGTGGCGCCATCTGTGCGAACCAGCGCTTCTTCAACGTGTCACTCCTCGGTCGGGGCATGCCGTGGACATGCGCGCGATCGTATTTCCGAGCGGGAGCGCTCGGACGGCTTCGGTTAAAAGAGATGAACGGGGATGAGATGCACTCACCCCGGAGCCCCGGACGAGGACCACCAGACAGGACGGATCGGCTGGTCGCGCCACCTCAGGCCCCCGACCAGTCGGGCACGTCGTAGGTCCATTCGGGCGGCATCAGGGCGACCTTCTGCAGGACCTCGCCGCGGCTGGAGACGCCGAGCTTGGCGTACAGGCTGCGGATCTGGGTCTTCACCGTGTTGATCGAGACGCCCAGCCGCTCGGCGATCTCGGCACGGGCCACGCCCTCGAGCAGCAACCGGAAGACCTCCCGCTCCCGGGGCGACAGGGGTGCCGAGAGGGCCGGACCCGGCACCCACACCCCCACCGCGTCCCGAGGCGCCTCGGCGAGCTCGGCGGGCAGCCGCCCCTCGCGGAGCGCGAAGGCGACGAGCGGGCGGGGCAGGTACGAGACGAACGAGCGCCACCCCTGCCGCCGGGCCAGGTCGACGACTACCCCCAGGAGCCGCCGCGCACTGTCCTCGTCGCCGGCGGCGAGGCAGGCCGCCGCCTCCAGGCCACGGAGCCGGACCGACTCGCGCAGGGTGAGGTCGTGGGCGGCCCGGGCCACGCGCGCGGCGTACCGGACCGTCTCGAACTCGCCGCTGACGTAGAGCACCGTCGCCTCCGCGACCGCCGACCACGGCGACCGGGAGCTGCCCGGCTCGACGGCGACCCAGGCCTCCCGGACGTTGCCGACGGCGAGGTTGAGGTCGGCGCGCGCCGCCCGCGTCACCTCCCCCGCGATGCCGTCCTCGGCTTCGGCCCCGGCGGGCAGGCCCGTCACGGACCGGGCCAGCAGACGCAGGCCACGCTCGTACTGGCCCGTGAGCAGGTGGAGCTGCGCGTGCGACCAGAGCGCGAGCGGCCACAGGGTGCCGTAGGAGCCGGGCGGCCGCGCCTGCACCAGTCTCCCGGCCCCGGGCAGGGCGCGCCGGTCGACGAGCAGGATCAGCCGGGTCAGCCGCAACGCGTCGGCGGTCGCCGCGACCAGCGGGCCGGGAGCGGCGGCGAACTCCTCGGCCCGCGCGAGGTGCTCCTCAGCCGTGAGCAGCTCTCCGGCGACGGCACACACCAGCGCGAGGTGGGCGCCGACATGTGCCCGGCCGGCCGGCGAGCCGTGCAGCCCCTCGGCGTCGTACGCCGTCTGGAGCAGGTTGCGGGCGCCGGCCACGTCACCGCCCAGCAGCGCGGTGAGCCCGTGCTGCAGTCGGGAGAAGGCGACCAGGGCCGGGTCCACGTCGCCCTCGGGCACGACCGCGATCCGTGCGGCGGCGGACCGGGCACCGTCCAGGACCAGGCGGGCCTGGAGGACCTGTCCGGCCGCGCGGTGCTGGAGACCGGACAGCAGGTGGGCGAGCAGGATCTCCTCGTCCGGCCGATGTCCGCGACGGACCTGCGCCATGGCCTCGTCGACCAGCGCCCAGGCGTCGGCCCCCGTCGTCAGGCCGCTGGCGACCGCGACGAACCGCATGCCCGGGTTGCGGGCGACCGTCTCGGCCGGC
The DNA here is from genome assembly GCA_029961745.1 of Nocardioides sp. L-11A. Taxonomy (NCBI): domain Bacteria; kingdom Bacillati; phylum Actinomycetota; class Actinomycetes; order Propionibacteriales; family Nocardioidaceae; genus Nocardioides; species Nocardioides sp. L-11A. The sequence continues at coordinate 608,212 of CP124680.1, read as the reverse complement.
AGCGCCGCGAGGACGGCGCGCAGGACCTCGGGCTCGGTCGTGTACCAGAGCTCCACCCAGTCGGCCTCGAAGGCGTCGGTCGCCTCGTCCAGCCGGCCACCCGCGACCAACGCGCCGAGGGTGTCGGCGGAGCTGACCGTGGACATCGGGCGGACTCTCCTTGCCGGGGCTCGTCCCCGGCCGAGTACCGGGGCACGCACAGTGCGTCGCGATGCAGCGTGGCGCAGTGGCGCACCCGGGGTGGCCGGATGTCCCCTGCAGGGGGCGGTTTTGCCCCCCGATCGGGGGACGCGGCATCACCCGCGCTCGAGTCGACGGCCCTCAGTGGTGGGGTGGTCCACTCATCCCGTCGCCGCACCATCGACGGGCGTCGCGTACCAGATCGTGCGGTGCGTCCAGCGTCCCGGGCCGAGCCGCTTGCCCGAGCACACCACGATCACCAGCTGTTCCGGCCCCCACCAACGGAATGCCTTCTTACGGGGGACCTTGGTGGCGCGGTACTTCTTGCGCTTGGTGACCTGGTAACAGGCAGTGGCGGAGCCGTTGGCGAGCAGAAGCCGGTCACCCACGGCGAACGAGCGGAGCAGCGCATTGCCGAGCGCCGAGTTGTCGGGCCAGGTGTGCGCCGCCAGGATCACGGTGCCCTTCCCGCCGCCCGGCCGGACCTGCGGGTCGAGGCCCATCAGCCACTTGCCGCGCTTGGTGACCGGCGGCGTGCCGACCGCACCCGAGGGGGTACGGCGCACGCGGACGACGCCCACGGACCGGCCGATCGCGGGGATGCTGGTGGTCGTCGGCGAGAAGGGGCCGGCCGGCGTGGCGCAGGCCGCGGCGACGCGCACCCGCTCGGCGGTGGTCGCGTCCGCGCCGGGGACGACGACCCCGCCCAGCGCGGCGGCGAGGCTGACGGTCAGCGCCGCAGCGACGCCTGCGTGGGCGACGGCACGCAGGCCGGTCGTGCCGTTCCTGCGGGCCGCAGCGGACCGGGCGCCTGCTCGACCCCCTGCGGTCGGGCTGGTTCGGGGGGGCATGGGCATGCGTACCTCCAGGAAGCTGATGCCTGCGGGCGCGGTCGCCGCGCGGGTCACGTCGGGGCCACCGGGGCTACGGCCGCGCGGCGCTGAACCAGGACGCGCACCGACGGTCGCCACGTCGCGCCGCGTTCCTCGCTTCTCCCACTGCCGGAGGGCGCGAGTCGTCGATCCCGTCCATCGACCTGGACGCTAGCGGCGCGATCGAGACCCACTCCACGCTTCGGCAGATCCGGTTGACGAATGTCCCCCGTAAAGGGGGCAGAGCCGGGTCATGGGAGGCCGGGCGACCCGGGCGCTCGAGCCTCATCGGGCGAGGGGCTCGGCTACCTGCGGTCGTTCTCGACGGTAGAGGCAGTCATCAGGCCGTCTCGGATCGCCTCCCGGTTGAGGTCGATCTTGGTCCGCACGGGACGCCCGACGTCGGCGTACTTGGTCTTGACCCGCTCGAGGTACTTCTTGACGGTGTCGCGCTTCACCCCGAGCGCGACGGCGACCGCGTCGAGGGTCAGGCCGGACGCGTAGAGAACCAGCGCGCGCTCCTCCTGATCGCTGAGCCGGGGTCGCTGAGCGTCTCCCGCCATCACGCTCGCCAGCTCCGGGGTGATCCACTGCCGGCGCCGGAGCACCGCCCAGAGCGCGGCGACGATGTCCTCCTCGGTGTCCCGCTTGCCCACGAAACCGGTGACTCCGGCGCGGATCATGGCACGCACGAGCGGCACCGAGGCCATCGCGGAGAGCACCAGGACGCGCATCCCGGAGCGCACCAGCCGCTCGACGACGGCCGGGTCCGCGTCGCGACCACGGTCGACGACGAGGTCGAGGACGACGACGTGCGGCAGTGACTGCGGCGACCCGCCCGCCATCCAGGCCATCAGCTCGTCGAGCGTCTCGCAGGAGCGCACCACCCGCAGGCCGGGCTGCCGGCCGACCAGCTCCTCGGTACGCAACCGCTGCAACCGGTGGTCCTCGACGATCGCGACGCGCCAATACGCCGGCCCGCCGTCCTGCACGTGTGTCACTGGCTCCGAGCCTTCCTGATTCTCCGCGGTCCATCACCTGCGTCCCTCCGAGGTCTCGGGCGCAACGGTGACGCCGACCCCGGGCTCGACCCGGTGGAAGGATGGGGGGAACCCGGGACGGCGCGCCAGGGCGAGAGTGTCGGACCGCCCGGGTGTCGGGGCCGCGGGTGCTCGACCCCGGTGGCCGACACGACCGAATCCCATCGCCCCGAGGATGAGGGCCCCTCGTCCTCGGTCCCGCCCTCGCCGCGGCTGGTATCGGCCGCCCACCACCTGTCACCCGTTCGGGGGGCATTTGAGCCGAGTTGACTCTCGGAGGGGGACCCAGGCGCCGGGAGGCCGATAGAAAGCCGACCATGTCCGCATTGACTACGCACCCCCGTCGTCGCGTGAGGCTCGCCGGCATCGCCGCGCTGGCCACCGCGACCGCCACGATCAGCATCTTCGGCAGCGTGCCGAGCTCGCACGCCGACCCCGCCCCCGAGCCCGAGGGGCCGACCCTCCTCGAGGTCGGCGACTTCGAGGAGGCTGCCGCTCCCGGCTCGTGCGCCGCGGTGGTGACCCTCGAGGGCGCCAACGGCGGCACGGCCGTCTCCGGCGGCGACGACGACCCGGAGACCGAGGACCCGGACGACCCGATCCAGATCGGCGGCGGCCAGGGCGCCCGGGTCCAGTTCCGGATCCCGGTCGCGCCCACCGACGTGCTCACCGGCGTGATCGGCGACGGCGGATCCGGCGGCGGCGTCGGCGGCGCGGCCGGTGACGACAAGGGCGGCAACGGCGGGCCGGGCGGCCACACCGGTGGTGGTGGCGGCGGTTACACCAGCTTCCTCCTCAACGGCACTCTCGTCGCACTCGCCGGCGGCGGTGGCGGCTCCGGCGGCGGCCACAACCCGGACGCGGGCGGCGGCGGTCACGCCGGCGTCATCGACGGTGCGGGCGTCTGGGCCGGCCAGGAGGGCGCGGCCGGCAACGACGCCACCGCCGAGACGCCCGGCGCACCCGGCGGCGGCGCCGGCGGCGACACCGGCGCACCCGGCGCGGGCGGTGTCCACGCGTCCGACGCCGACAACAACGGCCTGCCCGGCGACGGTCGCAACGGTGGCGACGGCGGCGGTCCGAACGGCGCCGACCAGGGCGGCGGCGGTGGTGCCGGCTACTACGGCGGCGGCGGCGGTGCCACCACCATCGGCGACGTGAACGGCCCGAACGGCCTGATCATTGGCGGCGGAGGCGGCGGCGGGTCCAGCTTCTTCGACGCGGCCCAGGGTGCTGTCTTCATCCCGCAGGCCGAGGGCGAGGCGCTGGCCGACGACGAGCCGAGCCGCGACGGCACCGGCGAGATCGAGTGGGTGCCGTGCGACTACGACCTGTCCGTCACCAAGACGGCCGCGGCCGAGGTGTTCGAGTCCGGCACGCCGGTGACCTACACCCTGGTGATCACCAACAACGGTCCCGACCTGATGGGCATCGACGACACGGTCACCGTCACCGACGACAAGGCCGGCGGCGGCACCCTGGTGTCGGTGCAGGCCAGCGGCGGCGGCACGCCGTTCACCTGTGACACCGCGGTCGGGTCGGCGATCCCCGCCGACGGCGAGCTCGACTGCTCGCGGCCGGTCGGCGACGACGCCGTCCGTGGTCTCGACAACGGCGAGAAGCTGACCCTGGTCTACAGCAAGGTCCTCACCGGCTCCGCCCCCGTCCTCAACAACGTGGGCGTCACCGACCGCGGCAACCAGGCCAACAACTCCGCGGCGGCCACCGTGCAGCCGGCGGCACCCAGCGTCGCGCTGGTCAAGAAGGCGAAGCCCAAGAAGGTCGCCAAGCTCGGTCAGAAGATCAAGTACACCTTCACGGTGACCAACACCGGCAACATCGCGCTGAAGACCATCTCGATCGCCGAGCAGCAGTTCAGCGGCAAGGGCACCCTGACCCCGAAGTGCCCGGCCCTCGCGGCCACCGGCCTCGCGCCGGGCGCCTCGATCACCTGCACGGCCACCTACAAGGTCCACAAGCGTGACCTGGTCGCCGGCAAGGTCGTCAACGTCGCCACGGCCACCGGCACCACCCCCGCCGGCAACCCGGTCCAGTCGCTGCCGTCGAAGGCCAAGGTCAAGACGCCCAAGGTGAAGAAGACCAAGAAGAAGCTGGCGGGTACGCCCGCCACCGGCGCCCGGAGCCTGTCCGGACGCTGAGTCAGACAGACATCTCCCGGGGGGAGGATGTCGAAGGTGAAGGGGCCGCACCCGACGGGGTGCGGCCCCTTCGTCGTAGGTGGACCAGGCGCAGGAGGCGCGCCGCACCGCCGGTCGACGGACGCGGTCAGGCGGGCATCCGGCGGCGGCCGCGCCGGCCCTCGGCCCGGGGCATCGTCACCCGCGCTCGACGTACCCGTCGTCCACCGCGATCCGGCTGAGCTCGACCTTCGAGCGCACCGGCCGCCCCGCCGCGGCGTACTTGCCCTTCACCCGGCCGATATAGGTCTTCGCCGACTCGGGCTTGACCCCCAGCGCCTCGGCGACCGCACCGAGGGTGAGCCCGGAGGCATAGAGCACCAGGGCCCGCTCCTCCTGGTCGCTGAGCTGGGGGCGGTCGGCGTCGGCGGCGATGACGGCCGCCAGGTCGGGCGTCATCCACTCGCCCTGCCGGAGCACCGTCCACACGGCCTCGATGACGTCCTGCTCCGAGTCGCGCTTGCCCACGATGCCGGACACCCCGGCCTTGATCACCGAGCGGACCAGACCGGGCGAGGCGAGCGCCGAGAGCACGAGGATCCGCAGGCCGGCGTCGACGAGTCGTCCGACGACGTCGGGGTCGACACTCGGCCCCCGGTCGACGCTGAGGTCGAGGACGAGCAGGTGGGGGCGGGTGTGGGCAGGCGCCCGCTGGACCCAGGCCAGGAACTCCGGGAGCGTGCTGCAGCTCGCCACCACCACCAGCCCTGACTGGTGGCCGAGAATCTCCTCGGTACGACGGCGCTGCAGCAGGTGGTCCTCCACCAATGCCACACGCCAGACCTCGGACGCCGCCTCCCCAGCTGCCACAGGGGCATTGTGGCAGTTCATCGGTCGGTTGTGTGCGGGTGAGTCGAACTCGTCCGCCCCGGAGCGCCGGCGGCGGTGCGCTCCGGGGCGAAAGTGGCGACTTCCGCCACGACCGCACGCGGCGTACGGCAGGGTGATCCGGTGCAGACCGTCCGAGTGCCCGGCGGGAACCCGGGACGGGAGCGCGCCGTCGACGTGGCCCGTGACCTGATCGGCCGTGCCGCCCCCTTCGTCCCCGCGACGGAGGGCTGGGCGACCCGCACGCTGACGGACGCGCTGGTCCGCGCTCTCCTGACGGCGACCGCCGGCTGGCAGGTCGTCATGCTCCTCGCCGTCGTCGCGTCGCCGGGCCCGCTGCCGCCGCTGCTGCCACTCCTCGCCGCCCACGCGGTCGCGTTGGCGGCGACCCTGGTCGCGCGCGCGGGACGGCTGCCGGCCTGGGTCCCGGTCGTCGCGGTCTACCTGCTCTTCGTGGCCGACTGGGCCGCGGCCGACTCCATGGACGACCCGCTGCTGTTCGCGTCCTGCTGGATGATGAATCTCGGCGGGGGCGCGCCGACATTCGTCCTGCGTGGCCGCACCGCCCTGGTGCTGCCCGCGCTCGCCTCGGTGTCGGTGCCGACGGCGATGCTGCTCCTGCGGCCCGACCTGCCCCCGACGCTGCCGGTGGCCGTGTTCGTGACCCAGTGGTCGATCGTGCTGGCCACCCGGATCGGGCAGTCCTATCTCTTCGAGTTCGCGGCCCGGGCCGACGAGGAGGGGGCGGCGGCACACCGCGACCAGGCCGCTGTCGTCGCCCACGCGGCCGCCAGCCAGGCCGCGGCCGAGGACGCCCGGGTCCTCCACGACACCGTGATCAACACCCTCGCCGCCATCGCCAGCGGGGGCGGCGCGGTCCGCGATCCCGAGGCGGTCCGGCAACGCTGTGCCCGCGACATCGCGACCGTCGCGGCGCTGCAGGCCGGCGCCGAGCCGGTGGCCGACGAGGGCGGGATCCGAGCGGCGTCGTACGACGCGCGGGTCCGGGTTCGCCACCTCGGCCTGGATGACGACACCCTCGCCGACCTCGAGGGCCGGCTCGCCCCCCAGCGGCTGCGGGCGCTGCGGCGCGCGACGACCGAGCTGGTCCAGAACGCCGCGAAGCACGCCGGCGTCGACGAGGTCCGGGTGCATGCCGAGATGCGGAACGGCGACCTCGTGGTCACGGTGTCCGACGACGGGGTCGGCTTCGAGAGCGGTGCCGGACTGTCCGGCGGCCTGGCGACCTCGGTCGTCGAGCGGGCCGCGCAGGCCGACATCGATGTCGCGCTCGACACCGCCCCGGGCCTCGGCACCCGGGTGACCCTCACCGTGCGCCGGCCCTCCGCCCCTGAGCGGCGCCCACACGGCGGCCGGGGCGATCTCGCCCGCGTGGTCCGGGTCCTGCGCCGACGCGCCTGCCTTCTGTACGGCGCCGGGGTGGCGGCTGTCGGCTTCGTCCTCGCCGTGGGCAACCACCCCGGTGAGCCCACCACGGAGTACCTCATGGCGACCGTCGCCGCCCTCGGCGCCGCCCTGGCCTGGTGGACCACGCGGAACCGGCGCACCCTCCCGCTCGGAAGCGTGGTCCTGATCGCCGTGGCGGCAGCCGCCGCCTTCGTGCTCTCCGCCGCCGCCGTCGACTACGGCCGCGACGATCCGGTGCTGTGGCAGGCCGTCGGCGCCACCGGTCTCCTCGTCATCCTCGCCGAGTTGGGCCCCCGACCGACGACCGTCGTCTGGGCCGGCGTCGGGTACGCCGTCGTGGTGCTCGCCGTCGCCGTCGCCGTCGGGCGCTCCTCCACCTCGGCCCAGACGATCGTGCTGATGGCGGGCGCGGCGGCCCTGGGCCTGGTCGCCGCGTGGCGGCGGTTCCAGCACGCGATCGGCGCGATCGGCGCCCGCGCCGCCGCCGACCAGCGCGCCGCCTGGGCCGCGCGGACCGAGCTGGCGGCACGCGCGGCCGCCGACCGGACCCGGGCCCGATGGCGCGCGGCCGGACTGAACCGCTCCCTCGGCCTGCTGGAGAACGCCCGCGGTGCCACCGACCCCGGCGACCCCGTGCTGCGCGCGCAGTGCGCCGTGGAGGAGGCCTACCTGCGTCAGCTCACCCTGCTCCACCCGGACCTGGTGCACATGGGCCACTGGTTCGCCCAGGCCCTGAGCGACGCCCACGACCACGGCGTACGCCTGGTCGTGCGGGCGGGCGGCGACGATCTGCCCGCCGACGTGGCAGCCGACCTCGGCGGTCTGCTGCTCACCGTCGTGGCCGGTACGCCGTCCGGCACGGAGCTGACCGTCACCCTCTTCCCCGGGCCCACCGGAGCGCGCGCGACCCTGGTGGGCGCCCACCCGCACCTGCGCGACGGCGTCCGGGCGGCGTCCGGCCCGCTGGCCACCAGCGCGACCGTGCTGTCGGTCGCCGACCAGGACGTCGCCCAGATCGTCGTCGGTCCCCGGTCCTGACCCGCTCGGGCACGCGACGGCGGCCCCGATCCCGTGGCACCCGGACAGGGGGCCCGGCGACGGTGGTCGAGAACGCAACCACCGCCGCCGGGACCTGCTCGCGGGACCTCAGCGGAGCGGGACCGCGGTGACCACGACGTTCTGGCGGTAGTGGAACCCACCGCCCGGCGTCGTCACCTTTCCGGCGCAGCTGATCAGCACGAGCTGGTGCTCACCGGTCGTCGAGAAGAACCGGTCGGGCAGCGTCGAGGCCCGCGAGAACCTCTCGACCGAGGTGACCCGGTAGCGCACCTTCATGCCGCCCTGGCGCACCGTGACGACCTTGCCCTTGCGGGCCTTGGCGAGCTTCCAGAACGCACCCGGCCGGTCGTGGCGGTCGGAGACGTGGCCGGCGATGACCGTCGTACCGATCAGGTCACCGACGGCGGCGGACTGCCGGAGCCGGCCGGTGCGGGCGACATTGCCGGGCACCTGCATCGTGCCGCGCTTGATGCCGACCGGCGACGTGCGGGCGTCGACGCCCAGCGACGGGATGCGGATCCGCTCGATGCCACGGCGTCCGGCGACATCCGCTCCGGCGGCGCTGAAGCCCGTGCTGACCACGGGCGCCGGGTAGGCCGGCTTGCGCACCAGGGTCGTCTCCGACTCCAGGCCGCAGGCGTGCGACGCGGCCGTGTTGCGGCTGTCGGCCGTCGTCGACGCGACCCAGGTGTAGTAGCCCGTCCGGTTCACCTGGACCGTCGGCGTCTGGACGAGTCCGTTGCCGGGCGTGAAGCTGACCGTCCCGACAGCCGTGGCCGCGGTGCAGGTGATCTCGTCGCGCGACGCGAACGGTCCGTACAGGGTGGCCGAGCCGGTGGCGCCGTGTCCTGGCACGAAGCCGGTGATGGTGACCTTGTCGAAGAGGTGGACGCCGGGCTTGGCCTGGTCGTGTGAGGTCTCCGTCGTCAGCGAGACCGTCGACTGACCGCCCGCGCCGGTGTCCGGCTGCACGACCTTGGTCGTCTCGGCCGCCAGACCGCAGGCGTGGGTGGCCTTGTCATTGCGGTTGTCCGCGCTCACGGTGACCTGCCAGGTGTAGAGACCCGGCTGGGTGACAGTGACGGTCGGGGTCGAGAGCGTCCCGTTCTGAGGGGTGAAGGTGACCGTGCCGGCCACGTTCGCCGGGGTGCAGACGGTGTCGTCGACCGCGGAGACCGGGCCGTAGAGGACCGCGGTGCCCGTGGCGTTGCCACCCGGGACGAACCCGGTGATGGTCACGACGTCGTGCAGGGCCGTGCCGACCGTGGCGGTGGCCCCGGAGGCCTGGGTGTTGACGGTCGGCGCACCCTTGGCGACCGCCACCGTCTGCGCGTCGTCATCGATGTCCTTGTGATCGACGAGGAACATGTCCTCGCCGTCGACCGTCACCCACAGCTCTTCGAAGGCCACCAGCGACTCACCGGCATAGCCCGACGGAACCGTGAACTCGACCTCGACGCTGCCCTCGGCCGACGTCGGGGTGAAGGTCCTGGTGCCGGTGATCCCGGTCGGGAAGCCGTCCGACTTCCTCATCAGCTCTCCCGTGACGGTGTACGTCGCGCCGGGGGTCAGGCCCTGGTAGGCGATGGTGTCCACGACCGTGCCACCCCCGGCGGGGATGGTGTGGTCGCCGTCGGCCTTGTCGACCAGCGTGGTCCCGATCGACGGAGCCTGGGCGGCGGTCCAGGTGACGGTTGCCGATCCGGTGGTGGTGGCGGTGCTCGGCTCGATCAGGATCAGCGTCTGGGCGTGGTCGCCGGCCGTCGGCGTACCGCCGGCCGTGTTGGGCACCGAGATGATGTTCCCGCTGCCGCCGGCGCCCTGGGCGGTCACGGTGACCGTGGCGGCGCCGGCGGTCGTCGAACCCCGCAGGTCGAGGTAGATCTGCTGGCCGTCGGTGACGGCCGCGTCGTTGACCGGCGTGCCCGACGCGTCGGTCACGGCGACGTCGGGAGCGACGGTGAGGCTGACCGTCGGCTGGTTGGTGTGCACCGTGAACGGGCCGACCAGGGTGCCCGCCTGCTGCGCGCCGGCCGGGGCGGTGACGGACGCGGTGACGGACGGGAAGGTGGTCGTGCCGGTGCTGGCGTTGGCGCCGTTGACGAGATACCAGTAGGCGGCCTCCGAGTCCGGAGTCTCCCAGTCCCAGGCGGCGTCGAAGGTGAGGTCGGTGTAGCGCCAGATGGCGTACTGGGCGGCCTCGATCGCGTCGTCGACCGAGATGTTCGCGACACCGGAGGCGGCCGCGAACTCCGCCAGGCTCAGGTACGGATAGCTGTGCGCCAGCACCCACCGGACCTTCTCCTGGATGGCGGGATCGTTGAAGTGGTTGCTGCCGAGATACTCCGAGGGATCGACGACCTCGCCGTTCCGGTAGGACTTGGCCGAGACGGGCTGCTCGATGCAGTAGCCCCAGTAGTCCGGCGTCCCCAGGTTGGTGATGTCGGGAGGGGTCTCCTTGAAGATGCCGTGGATACCCGTGCCCGGGTAGCCCTGCATCTTCGGGCCGACCCACAGCGTGTCTCCCGGCACGACGCCGGCTGACGCGGAAGGCGTCATCGACGGCATCGCCACCGCACCCAGGGCGAGGGCCAGGCCCACCACCCAGATCCGCCACGCTCGGTGGCCCCAACTCCGTCTGCTCACTGATCTGTCCCCTTCATCTCGACGTCGCGTGGTGCGCGACGAACAGGTCGTTCGACATGGATCCGCACGTCTCCGGCCCGGTCCCGGGACGGCACCCGGGGCGCCGGGATCTCGTATGAACCGAAACGAGCCATGAGGTCGGGAGCGCCGGTGCCACGGCCGAATGTCCCCCGTACGGGGGACAGGAACGGGCCGCTCATCCGCGTCCCCTCGATCGCTCCACCAGGTGGCGGCAGAACGGCGGCAGCAGCGGCGTGACGCGATAGCTGCGCTCTCCCTCCACGTCGGCGTTGACCCGTCGGTCGTCCTCCGATGCGCACAACGCCGCCTGGGCGTCGGCGTACGGACCCGAGACGTAGGTGGAACCGGCCTCGGTGATGGTCAGGACGTGCGGCCGGTCGAGGTCGGCGACGCTCTCGCTGATGACGTGATCGAGCAACAGCTGCAAGGCCGCCTCGGTCCGAGGATCGTCGGCCCGTTCGGGCGACGGATCGTCCGACCAGCGGTTCGTGGTGACTGCTCCCATGCCCGGGAGACACCCGTGCTCGGCCGACATGACGCGACTCGGAAGAAAAAGTTCTGACCATCCCGGGACGGGCGCCGGATCAGTCGACGGAGCCGGTCGTCTCCGCGTCGTCGCGTCCTGGCGAGGGCACCGAGATCGCCCGCTCGTTGTTGCCCGGGTCGGCGTCGCGACCCTCGACCCCGACGATGCCGAAGCTGAGGTACGTCGCCTGCGCGGCCTTGACGTCGACCGTCAGCTGCGTGGTCCCGGACCCGGCCAGGACCGTGTCGACCCACAGCGCGTTCCCGGGTCGGGAGGCGCAGGCGTCCGCCGCCGCGTCGCCGACGGCCAGGCAGTAGCGGGTCGCGCCGACGCCGCTGATCACGACCTGGACGGGATGTCCGTCCCCGTCCACCCGGACCGTGACCCGCCGCCACGCGGGGCCGGCGGGCGACGTGCCCCAGGCCGGGACGGCGAGGCGCGGGTCGCCGGCGCCGGCGGTCGGGGTGTCGGTCGGGGTGTCCGTCGGCGAGGGCAGCGTGCTGCTCGGCGGGACCGCGGGCGCCTCGGCCCGTGGCGGCAAGGGCGTCGGCTCCGCGGCCGCCGAGCCGAGAGCGCCGTCCAGCTCGTCGACGGAGCGGTCGCGCCCCGAGGGGCCGACCGGCGCAGCGACCCGGGGTGCCGCTCGGGAGGCGGCCCGCGGAGGCCGACGGTCCGTTCGGGGGTGCACGGAGGGGGCCGGAGACGCCGCCGCGCCGGTCTGGGTCCGCGCCGTCGTGACCGGCACGTCGGTCACGTCCGGCGCGGCCATGCGGACCGCCGCCAGCGCGACGCCGACCACCGCGCCGGCGACGGCCGTCGAGGCGAGGACGGCCGTGAGCGACTTGCCCGTCGAACCGCCGAGGACGGCGCCGATCCCACCGGCCGCCGCCGTCCCCGCCGCTCCCGACGCGGCCACCGACAGCGCGAGCGGAGCGAGCAGCGCGCTGACGTCGCGGCGCGCCTCGCCGAGCTCGATGATCGCGACGGCACAGGAGCCGCAGTCCCGCACGTGCCGGTCGACGACCTCCCGTCGCGACCGGGCGAGGTGGCCGTTGACATACCCGGGCAGGTAGCTGACGACCTTCGTGCACTCGGCCGCGCCGGCAGCCTGCGCGTACTGGGCGAGGTAGGCGTCCGCGAGCCCGCGTCGGGCCCGCAGGGCCAGCGCGGCGACAGCGTTGGGCTTGATGCCGAGGAGGTCGCCGACCTCCTCGTGCGGGACCCGGTCGACCTCGCAGAGCCACAGCACCTGCTGCCAACGGGCGGGCAGCGTCGTGAACGCGTCACGCACCACCCGGTTGGTGAGGTGCTGGCCGGAGGCGTCGTCCTCGATCAGCAGCGGGATCAGATCGTTCGGCTCCGTGGTCAGCTCACGGCTCTGCCCCCGCAGTCGGTTGACGGCGACGTTGTGGACCGTGACGCTCAGGTACGGCCGGAACGTCGTCGTCGGCCCTCCACCGTTCTTGATGATGGCGAAGATCCGGGCGAAGGCATCGGCGACCGCGTCCTCCGCGTCCCGGTGACCGACGACGCGTCGTGCCACGCCCAGCGCATAGGCGCGGTGCCGCACGAACAGCACGTCGAACGCGGGCTCGTCCCCCCGACGAACCCGGTCCAACAGCTCTTCCTCGGAGCAAGGCTCCATCTTCCCCCCTGAGCCCGGCCCTGGCCGCGCTGCGGCATCTCGCCGGTCACCCGTACGGCCCGTGGCCGTAGACCTGTCCCTCCCGCAGGCTAGGTCGAACGTCCCGCCTCGGGCGGGCGAACGCCGTCCTGGGCCGGCGTTTGTCACCCGAACGGGGGACACGGACGCACCGGGGGTCAGCCGAGCAGCTTCTCCAGCAGCGTGAACTCCAGGTCGTCGCGCTGGGGCAGCCCGAACCGCTCGTCGCCGTACGGGAACGGCGAGCGCACCTGCGTGTCGACGTACCCGCGGCGCAGGTAGTAGGCGATCAGGTCGGTGCGCTGGCGGATCACCGTCATCTCCAGGTGGCTGCTCCCCCAGGTCGTCCGGGCGACCTCCTCGGCACGCTCCATCATCTGCCGGCCCAGGCCACCGCCCTGGCTGGTCGGGTCCACCGCGAACAGTCCGAAGTACGCGCGCTCGCCCCGCCGCTCCACATGGCAGCAGGCCACGAGGCGACCGTCCTCGGGCGCGACGGCGACCAGCACCACGCTGTCCGCCGCCTCGACCACCCGCGCGACGTCGTCGACGTCGGTGCGCTGGCCGTGCAACAGGTCCGCCTCGGTGGTCCAGCCCGCGCGCGACGCGTCGCCGCGGTACGCCGACTCCACCAGTGCCACCAGCGCGGGGACGTCGTCGGGCGTGGCGGTGCGGAACTCCGGGCGCATGGCCCCATCCTCTCCCGGGCCTTCGCCGGGCTCGGTACGGACACTGGGATACAAGTTGTACCCTAGTCGCGATGCCGCGGCCGCGGCCGCACCACGACAGGAAGCGCAGTCACGTGGACCCCTTCGCTTCGCGTTCCACACACGCAGCCCCACCGCTTCGCGGGGCCACGGCCGATGACCCGGCGGTCCGCGCGATCCAGCGTCGGACGCTGGCCGTCGTCATCACCTCCCAGGTCTTCGGCGGTGCCGGCCTCGCGGCCGGAGTCACCGTCGGCGGGCTCATCGCCGAGGACATGCTCGGCAGCGAGGGCGTCGCCGGACTGCCTTCCGGCGTCTTCACGCTCGGGTCGGCGGTGGCCGCGTTCTCGATCGGGCGCTACTCGCAGCGCGCCGGTCGCCGCCTCGGACTGGCCGCAGGCTTCCTCGCCGGAGCCGCCGGCGCGGTCGGCATCGTCGCCGCCGCCGTGATCGAGAATCCGGTGCTCCTCTTCGCATCCCTGCTGGTCTACGGGTCGGGGACGGCGACCAATCTGCAGGCCCGGTACGCCGGGACGGACCTGGCGACACCGGCGACGCGTGCGACGGCCGCCGCGGCAGCCATGGTGGCGACCACCTTCGGCGCGGTCGCCGGCCCCAACCTGGTGGGCCCGCTGGGCGAGCTCGCCGGTGCCGTCGGCGTACCCCGCCTGGCGGGTCCGTTCCTGCTCGCGGCGGTCGCGTACGGCGCCGCCGGGCTGTGCCTCCTCGTCCTGCTGCGCCCCGATCCGCTGCACGTGGCGCGCACCCTGGCCGTCGAGCCGAGTGCGCCGACGAGCGAGCAGGCCGTGCCCGGAGGGGCTCCCCGCCGGCGCGGAATCGCCCCGGGGGTCGTCGTCGGCGCGACCGTCATGGTGCTGACCCAGTGCACGATGACCGCGATCATGACGATGACGCCGATCCACATGCGCCACCACGATCACGGGCTGCAGGCCGTCGGGCTGGTGATCAGCCTTCACATCGCCGCGATGTACCTGCCGTCCCTGCTCACCGGCCGCCTCGTCGACCGGGTGGGCCGGCTGCCGATGGCGGCCGCCGCCGGGGCCACGCTCCTCGCCGCGGGCATCGTCGCCGCGGCTGCGCCTCCGACGTCGATGACCTGGCTGACGGTCGCACTGGTCCTGCTCGGCCTGGGCTGGAACTTCGGCCTGCTCGCCGGTACCACCCTGATCGTCGACGCGACCACGTGGCACGACCGGGCCCGCACCCAGGGCACGGTCGACGTCCTCATCGCCCTCGCCGGCGCCACCGGCGGCGCCGCGTCCGGGCTCGTGGTCCGACTGACGGGCTTCCCCACCCTCGCCCTCGGCGGGGGCATGCTCGCCCTCGCCCTCGTCCCGGTCGTCCTCTGGTACGCGGCCGGCCGGCGCGCGGCTACGCGTCCGGATCGCGGTGGGGCGCCGAGCGCAGGAACCGGATGATGCCGAGGAGCGCGACGAGGATCAGGAGCGCCCCCAGCAGGGTGCGGTCCGACGCGTGCCTGGCGAGGTCCGAGGCCCGCTCCTCGAACCAGGCCTGGGTTCCGACCGAGCCGAGCCCGCCGACCTCGGCGAAGCCGTCGGTGAGAAGGAGCACGACGCCGATCGCGATCGTGACCGTGCCGCCGGCCACCTGCGCCCAGGTCGTCCGCACCGGGCCGACGACCAACGGCCGCGGCCGTACGGCGACCCGCGCACCCGGGGAGCGTCGCCAGACCAGGGCCAGGAGCAGCAGGGGGATCGCCATGCCCGCCGCGAAGAAGGCCATCAGCGTGCCGCCGTACGCCGGGCCCGCACCGAAGGCGGCGTAGGCCAGCACTGCGCCGAGCAGCGGACCGGAGCAGGCACCGCTGACGCCGTACACCGTGCCGAGCAGGTAGACCGAGACGGCCGAGGTGGACCTGGCCGGCCCCGCCGTCCGTCCGGGCAGCCGCAGGGACAGCGCCTGCCCACAGCCGAGCAGCACCAGCACGACCGCGGTGACGGCGACGATCGTCGAGCGGTGCTCGACCAGGACGCCGCCCAGCGTCGCGGCCGCCACGCCCATCGGCACCAGCACTGTCGCGAGGCCCAGATAGAAGACCGCTGTGCGCCCGAGGAGGCGACGCGGGTCCCCGAAGGCGGCGGAGAAGAAGGCGGGCAGGAGCATGACCGAGCAGGGGCTCAGCAGCGTGAGCAGTCCCGCGAGCAGGGCGGCGACGAGCCCGACGTCGACGCCGGCCTGGAGCTGCACGGTCCTCAGTCCCCCTCCGGGAGGCCACGCTCCTGGAGCTGCTCGTCGATGACCTGCTCGAACACCTCCCACGGCTGCGCACCGGAGAGGGCGACGTCGTCGATCACGAAGAAGGGCACCGACGTGAGCCCCAGCTCCCGGGCCTCGGCGAGATCGGCCTCGACCGCGCGCCGGGTGGCCGGGTCGTCCATCTCCCGTTCGAACCGACCGAGATCGGGCACCCCCGCCTCCTCCGCGAGCTCGAGGAGGCGCTGCCGCGGCAGGGGCGGGTGGCCCGAGTCCGGCGCCGCCCCGTAGAGCGCGTCGAAGAACTCCCAGAACCGGCCCTGGCTGCCCGCGGCGCGGCCGGCGAGGGCGGCATTCTCCGAGTCCTCCCCGAACATCGGCAGGTCACGGAACTCGTAGCGCACCAGACCGGCGTCGACGTACTTCTCGACCAGCCGCGGCAGCGTCTCCCGCGCGTACTTGGCACAGAAGGGGCAGCGGAAGTCGGCGTACTCCACGATCGCCACCGGTGCCCGCGGGTCGCCGACCGCCATCGGGTCGCCGGGCAGCCGGCGCGCCAGGCCGGGGTCGTCGTCCCGCGCCGCCGGCTCCGTGGACGCGCCGTCCTCGCTTTGGGCGTCCCGCTCGCTGCCGGCCGCCCGGTCGCCGCCGTCGCCGCCGTCGCCGCCGCCTCCGTCGTCGCGCAGGCCGGAGACGAGGAGCGCGACCCCGAGCACACCGACGACCGCCAGTGCCACGACGAGGAGTACGCCGCGACGGCGGCCCCCGCTCGGCCGGGTGAGGTCGGGGCGGTCGAGGGGTGGCACAGGAGATCCTCCGCATTCGAGCAGGCATGGGTCAGGAGACTTGTATCCTAGATGCATCCCAGTCGTGCCGAGCAGTCGGCCCGCGGCGGTCCCTAGGATCACGTCGGACACCGGCACGGTGAGCGGAAGGAGACGCCATGAGCGGTCGGGGGACGGGCCCGAGCGCGGGCGAGCGCGCCTACGCGCACATCCGGGAGGCGATCCTCGGCGGTGAGCTCGCCGTCGGCACCATGCTGAGCGAGAACGAGCTCGCCGCGACGCTGGCGATGAGCCGGACTCCGGTGCGCGCGGCCCTCGTGCGCCTGCAGGAGGAGGGCTGGGTCACCATCTACGCCCAGCGCGGGGCGCTGGTCAACGGCCTCAGCGCGCGCGAGGTGCAGCAGTCCGCCGAGGTCCGCCACGCTCTCGAGACAGCGGGCGTCAGCCGGTCCACCGCGCCCGCGCGCCAGGAGATCGAGAGCCGGCAGCGGGAGAACCTCGACGAGCAGGAGCGAGCCCTCGACGCCGGCGACGTCCCGGCGTTCGCCCGCCTGGCACTGCGGTTCCATCGCACCTTCGTGGCGCTCGCCGACAACGACCTCATGCTCGCGATGTACGACCGCCTCCAGGATCGCCAGCTGCTGTCGATCAATCAGAGCGCGGGCCGCATCGCCGGTGAGCCGCAACAGGTCCTCGCCGAGCACCGCGGGCTGCTCGACGCCGCCCTCGCCGGCGACAGCGCCCGGTTCGCCGACCTGCTCGAGCGCCACCAGGCGCGCAGCCACGGGTTCGAGGGCGGTTCGCCCGCCGCAGCGTACTGATCCCGGAGGCGGCGCCGCGCGCGCCGACGCGGACCCGGACGTCCCAGAACGACGAACGGACCCACGTTTCCGTGGGTCCGTCGCCGATGTCGTGCGACATCACATGGCGGTGGCGGAGGGATTTGAACCCTCGGTGGACTTGCGCCCACAAACGCTTTCGAGGCGTTCTCCTTAGGCCGCTCGGACACGCCACCGCGGGAGACCTTACCGGAGCGGCGGGGCGGGCCCGAAATCGCCCGGGACCACGGCGTACGGCAGGTCCGGCCGACGCTCGGGCAGCCCGTGGGCCCGGGGCGCAGCGCGCCGATGCAACCTGATGGCAACCTCTGTGCGGGATCGTCGGCGCGAGAGAGGCTCATCATGTGGGGAGAGACGCCGTGCCCGGACTCACGACTACCACCGCCGGACCGCGCCGAGGCGGCGGGATGCGCGCGGAGGTCGCGGCGTCGTGGGAGCGGTCGGCGGCCGCCGGGGTGGATGTCACCCTGCGGGAGGCTCCGATCGCGCTGGACATCCCCGACCTGCGGGGCCAGCGGGAGGCGCATCCGCTGGCGCGGGTGTTCCCGCTGCTCGACGACGTGCTCGGGCGGGAGGTGCGGGCCTGCGGTGCGGTGATGGCGCTGGCCGACGCGGAGGGCACCCTGCTCTGGGTGTGCGGTACGCCGGAGCGACTGCGCGAGGCGGAGCGGATCGGCTTCGTCGAGGGGAGCAACTGGGACGAGCGACTGGCCGGCACCAACGCGCCGGGGCTCGCGCTCGCGACCGGCCGCGAGGCACTGATCACCCGCGACGAGCACTTCCGCTCGTCGGTGCGCTCGTGGAGCTGCGCCGCGACGCCCATCCACGACCCGGGGACCAGCCGGCTGTTGGGCGTGCTGGACGTGACCGGCGGCGACGCGATCGTCGTACCCCAGACGATGGCGATGGTGCGGGCCGCCGCCCGCCTGGCCGAGGCCGAGCTCGCTCGGCAGGCGCCGCCGCCGGCGCGCACCGACCGCGACACCGGGCTGCGGCTGGTGCTCGAGCTGCTGGGCCACGACGAGGCGCTGGTCAGCGTCGACGACGGGCGGGGACGGCCCACCCGGCTGCGGCTCTCACGCCGCCACAGCGAGATCGTCGCGCTCCTCGCCGCCTCCCCCGCCGGCCTGACCGGCGACGAGCTGGGCGTGCTGCTCTACGAGGCCGACGGCGGTACCTCGACCCTGCGTGCCGAGCTGAACCGGCTGCGCGGGCTGCTGGGCGACGAGCTCCTCGCCTCGCGTCCCTACCGGCTCGGCGCGCCGGTCAGCGGCGACTGGCTGGCTGTCGAGGCCCAGCTCGCGGCCGGCGACCTGCGCGGCGCCATGCGCGGGTACGCCGGGCCGGTGCTCCCCCGGTCCACGGCGCCCGGTGTCGTGCGGCTGCGCGAGGGCCTGGCCGCCTCGCTGCGCCAGGCACTGCTCCGCTCGAAGGCGCCGGACCTGATGTCGACCTGGACCCGGTCCGGGTGGGGACGCGACGACTACGAGATGTGGCTGGCCCAGCGGGCCGTCGTACCGGCGGCGTCGCCGATGCGGGCCCTCGTCGACGGGCAGGTCGCCCGACTCGACGCGGAACTCGCCTGAGGAAACGAGGCCGCGGTCCGCGCAACGAACCTGCAACGTCGCGCTCCCTAGCGTCGTGATCGCCGTCACACCGACGGTCCCGACACCTCCAAGGGAGCAGACATGACCGTCTACGCCGCGCCCGGACAGCCCGACTCGCTGGTCGCCGTCGAGAGCCGCTACGGCCATTTCATCGGCGGCCAGTGGGTCGACCCGATCAAGGGCGACTACTTCGAGAACGTCTCGCCGGTGAACGGCAAGGCCTTCACCGAGATCGCCCGCGGCACCGCGGAGGACGTGGAGGCCGCCCTCGATGCCGCCCACGCCGCCGCGCCGGCGTGGGGCCGGACCTCACCGGCCGAGCGCGCGAACGTCCTCAACCGGATCGCGGACCGGATCGAGGAGAACCTCGCCGCGCTGGCCGTGGCCGAGACCTGGGACAACGGCAAGGCGGTCCGGGAGACCCTCAACGCCGACCTGCCACTGGCGGTGGACCACTTCCGCTACTTCGCCGGCTGCGTCCGCGCCCAGGAGGGCGGGATCTCGGAGATCGACGCGAACACCTATGCGTACCACTTCCACGAGCCGCTCGGCGTGGTCGGCCAGATCATCCCGTGGAACTTCCCGATCCTGATGGCCGTCTGGAAGCTGGCTCCGGCGCTCGCCGCGGGCAACGCGGTCGTCCTCAAGCCGGCCGAGCAGACGCCGTGGTCGATCCTCAAGCTGATGGAGGTCATCGGCGACCTGCTGCCCGCCGGCGTCGTCAACGTCGTCAACGGATTCGGCGTCGAGGCCGGCAAGCCCCTCGCGTCGAGCTCCCGCATCGCCAAGATCGCGTTCACCGGCGAGACCACCACCGGCCGGCTGATCATGCAGTACGCCAGCCAGAACATCATCCCGGTGACCCTGGAGCTCGGCGGCAAGAGCCCGAACATCTTCTTCGACTCCGTCTCCGCCGAGCGCGACGCCTTCTACGACAAGGCGCTCGAGGGCTTCACGATGTTCGCGCTCAACCAGGGCGAGGTCTGCACCTGCCCGTCGCGGGCGCTCGTGCAGCGCAGCATGTACGACCGGTTCGTCCCCGACGCGATCGAGCGGGTGAAGGCGATCAAGCAGGGCAACCCGCTCGACGACACGACGATGATGGGCGCTCAGGCGTCGAACGACCAGCTGGAGAAGATCCTCTCCTACCTCGAGATCGGCCGGCAGGAGGGCGCTCGCGTCCTCGCCGGCGGCGACCGGCTGGTCCTCGACGGCGACCTCGCCGAGGGCTACTACGTGCAGCCGACCGTGTTCGAGGGCGACAACTCGATGCGGATCTTCCAGGAGGAGATCTTCGGCCCGGTCGTGTCGCTGACCAGCTTCGACGACGAGGCCGACGCCCTGAAGATCGCCAACGACACGCTCTACGGTCTCGGCGCCGGCGTGTGGTCGCGCGACGGGTCCCAGGCCTTCCGCGCGGGCCGGGAGATCCAGGCCGGCCGGGTGTGGACGAACAACTACCACGCCTATCCCGCGCACGCGGCCTTCGGCGGCTACAAGCAATCGGGCATCGGCCGTGAGAACCACAAGATGATGCTCAAGCACTACCAGCAGACGAAGAACCTGCTCGTGTCCTACAGCCCGGACGCGCTCGGCTTCTTCTGATGGCCCCGACCCGCGGGGTACGGCGGGTGGACGTCACGGGTGAGGCGGTGGACCTGCTCCGCCGCCTCACCGCGGCCCACGGTCCGCTGCTGTTCCACCAGTCCGGCGGCTGCTGCGACGGCTCGGCGCCGATGTGCTACCCCGACGGCGACCTGCTGCTCGGCGATGCCGACGTCCGCCTCGGCGACCTCGACATCGGCCTGGACCGGGCGGTGCCGGTCTGGATGTCGAAGGCCCAGTTCGCCTACTGGTCGCACACCCACCTGACGATCGACGTGGTGACCGGGCGCGGGGCCGGCTTCTCCCTGGAGGCGCCGTACGGCGTGCGCTTCCTCATCCGGTCGCGGCTGCTCACCGACGAGGAGCTGCGCGCGCTCCCGGGGCCGGGTGTCGGTGGCGCGGTCTAGCGTCCCGGGCATGGCACTGACCCTGGGCATGATCACGACCGACTCCACCGACCCCGCTCCGCTCGCGGCGTGGTGGGCCGGCCAGTTCGGCGCCGAGGTCGACGACCCCTACGGCGGCGAGTTCGTCTTCGTGCGCGGGGGCTCCCTGCCGGTCGCGCTCGCCTTCCAGAAGGTCGACGACCCGACGCCGGGCAAGAACCGCCTCCACCTCGACCTCGCCGCGTCCGACCCGGCCGCCGAGGTCGAGCGGCTGGTCGCGGCCGGGGCCACGATGGTCGGACGGCGCGGCGAGGAGGGCTTCTCCTGGGTCACGCTGAAGGATCCCGCCGGCAACGAGTTCTGCGTGGCCGGAGCCGACGAGGCCGCCGCCGAGCTCTGAGCGCGGTCAGGCGCGGCGGCCGAGCAGCGCGAGCAGCCGCACCAGCGGCGGGGCCCCGGCCGGGACGGGCAGCACCTCGCCGAAGGCGTCACCGCGGAAGGCCGCGGCCTCGGGCGTGGAGAACGGCTCCGCGAAGGCGAGACACGCGGCGACGTCCTCCTCCCGCACGGTGAACGGCACGCCGAGGGCGATCGCGAGGTCCCAGCCGTGCACGACCACCTCGTTGAGGGCGACCGCCGCGGCCTCGGCACCGGACATCTCGACCGGTCCGGCCAGGGTGTCGCCGTCGTACGCCGCGGGGTCGCGCCATGCCTCAGCGAGCTCCGCCAGGCTCCGGTCGATCCGATCCCGCCAGCCGGGCTCGAGCCGGGAGGCGTCGCCGCTGCCGCCCTGCTCGGCACCGGGCACCGGCTCCTTGCGGGCGGCGCCCGTGAACGCGATGGCGAGGCCGCCGACGTGGTCGACCAGGTCGCCGACGGAGTACGCCGAGCACGGCGTCGGGAGGGCGAGCTGGTCGTCGCCCACCGAGGTCACCAGGTCGCGCAGGGTGGTGGTGGCAGGGCCGAGGTCGAGTGTCGTCATACGGGGTACGGACCGGCGGCCAGGCCCGGACTCATCGGCGCCGGCCGGCGAAGAAGCCGTCCAGCAGCGCGGTGGACTCCACGGCCAGGACGCCGGCGACGACTTCGGGCCGGTGGTTGAGCCGGCGGTCCCGGACGACGTCCCACAGCGAGCCCACCGCCCCGGCCCTGTCGTCGTAGGCGCCGAAGACGAGCCGGTCGATCCGGGCCAGGACGGCGGCGCCGGCGCACATGGTGCAGGGCTCGAGGGTGACGACGAGGGTGCAGCCGGACAGCCGCCACTCGCCCCGCGCCGCCGCGGCCTGTCGCAGGGCGACCACCTCGGCGTGGCCGGTCGGGTCGGCGTCCCGCTCCCGGACGTTGCGGCCGGTGCCGAGGACAGCCCCCGAGCCGTCGACGACGACCGCGCCGATCGGGACGTCGCCCGTGTGGAGCGCGGCGGATGCCTCGGCGAGCGCGGCCCGCATCGGCTCCTCCCAGCGGGCGACCGGGATCGGCGCCCTCACGCGGAGGTGAGGCCGACGGCGTCGTCGAAGAGGTCGCCGAAGCCGAGGCCGCGGGCGATCTCGGACAGCATCTCGTCGGGGTAGAGCTCGTCGTCGTCGAGGATCGCGGCGAGATCCATCGCGTCGACGCCGAGGTCGCTGAGCAGCTCGAGATCGCCGGCGGGCTCGGGGTCGTCGTCGTCATCGACGGCCGGCAGGCCGAGGTGTTCGACCACGATCGCGGCCAGCTCCCACTCGGTCGCCGCGGTGACGTCGGAGAGCATCACCCGCGTGCGGGGACCGGCGACCCGGACCACGACGAAGAAGTCCTCCTCGACCGCGACCAGCCCGACAGCTCCGCCGTCACCGGGGAACCGGCGCAGCGCGCCGGCCAGGGTCTCGACGTCGAGGGCATGGTCGGGCGCCAGCTCGGCGACCTGCCACACGCCCTCCTCGCGGTAGGCGGCGAGGGCGAAGTCGACCGACTCGATGGCCGTCCCGCTAGCGGTCATGACATCAAGCGTGACACGTGGACCCCCGCAGGGCCAGAGGATTTGCCGACGTCCCTGCCCGCCCTCCACTCCGGGGGAGGGATACGTCCTCCGCGTCGGGTCGTGGCCACCTGCGTCACGGACCCCGAGACGCTCGCGCCGGCAGGGCGGAGCCCGCTGGTCGCCCGACTTCTCCCCCTGTCGGGTGACGTCCCGTGATCCCGACGACGGCACTAGGCTCCCGTGCATGCGCACCCTCGTCGTGGACCACCCCCTCGTCGCCCACAAGCTGACCGTGCTCCGCAACAAGGAGACCGACTCGCCGACCTTCCGCTCCCTCGCCGACGAGCTGGTGACCCTGCTGGCCTACGAGGCCACCCGCGACGTCCGGGTCGAGCCGACGCAGATCGAGACCCCGGTCGCGCCGACGACCGGCACCCGCCTTGCGACGCCGCGCCCGCTGGTGGTGCCCATCCTGCGCGCCGGCCTCGGCATGCTGGACGGCATGGTCCGGCTGCTCCCGACCGCGGAGGTCGGCTTCCTCGGGATGGTCCGCAACGAGGAGACGCTCGAGGCGACGACCTACGCCGAGCGGCTGCCCGACGACCTGTCCGGCCGCCAGTGCTATGTCGTCGACCCGATGCTGGCCACCGGCGGCACCCTGGCGGCGGCGATCCGGTTCCTGGTCGACCGCGGCGCCGACCACATCACGGCGGTCTGCCTGCTCGCGGCGCCCGAGGGCTGCGCCCGGCTCGAGCAGGAGCTGGGCGACCTGGAGATCCCGGTGACGATCGTGACCGCGGCGATGGACGAGCGGCTCAACGAGAAGGGCTATATCGTCCCGGGCCTCGGCGACGCCGGCGACCGGATGTACGGGATCGCCGCCGGCTGATCCGCCGACCCCCACGACCCCGGCCGGACACCCCGGCCGGACACCCCGCGAGGCAGCCACGAGGCACCCCGGAGCGGTCCGGCGCAAGCGTGCGTCCCCTAGACGTACGTCACACGTAAGACGCCCCCCGCGAGGGGGTGCGCTCTGTGTAGGTTGGCTCGCGTTTATCCACAGAAGGGCTGGAGGCTCGATGCTGATCGGCATCCCGCGCGAGTCGAAACAGGGCGAAACCCTGGTAGCGGCGACCGCAAAGACCGTAACCCAACTGACCAACCTCGGCTACGACGTGATCGTCGAGTCAGGCGCCGGCGACCTCGCCGACCAGCCCGACAGTGCGTTCACCGAGGCCGGCGTGCGGGTCGGGACGACGCAGGAGGTGTGGGCCGCCGACGTCGTCGTCAAGGTCAACGCTCCCACCGACGAGGAGATCGGCCGGCTCCGCCGCGGCGCCACGATCATCTCGATGATGGCGCCGGGCCGCAGCCCCGAGCTGCTCGAGAAGCTGCAGGCGCAGGGCGTGACCGCGCTGGCCATGGACGCCGTGCCGCGGATCTCGCGCGCGCAGTCGATGGACGTGCTGTCCTCGATGGCGAACGTCGCGGGCTACCGCGCCGTCGTCGAGTCGGCCCACGAGTTCGGCCGGATGTTCACCGGTCAGGTCACCGCGGCCGGCAAGATCCCGCCGGCCCGCGTCTTCGTCGTCGGTGCCGGTGTCGCCGGCCTCGCCGCGATCGGCGCCGCGTCCGCGATGGGCGCCGTCGTCCGCGCGTTCGACGTGCGTCCCGAGGTCGCCGAGCAGGTCGAGTCGATGGGCGCGCAGTTCGTCCACGTCGACATGGAGCAGGAGGTCTCCTCCGACGGCTACGCCAAGGAGATGTCCGCCGCCCAGGTCGCCGCGACCGCCGCGATGTACGACGAGGAGGCGCGCGCCGCCGACATCGTCATCACCACCGCGCTGATCCCCGGGCGCCCGGCTCCCAGCCTGCTCACCGCCGAGACGGTTGCGGGCATGCGCAACGGCTCCGTGATCGTCGACATGGCCGCGGCCAACGGCGGCAACGCCGCCGGCACGGTCGCCGACCAGAAGGTCGTCACCGCCAACGGCGTCACGATCCTCGGCTACACCGACCTCGCCGGCCGCCTGGCCGCGCAGACGTCGCAGCTCTACGGCACCAATATCGTCAACCTGCTCAAGCTGCTGACCCCGGAGAAGGACGGCAGCCTGGGCCTGGACTTCGACGACGTCGTCCAGCGCGGGATCACGGTCGTCGATGGCCGGGACGGCGCGGCTGCGCAGATCACCTGGCCGCCGCCGGCCGTGCAGGTCTCCGCCGCTCCGGCCGCCGCGCCTGCCGCCGCTGCCCCCGTCAAGGAGGCCAAGCCGCCGATGTCGGCCGGCGCCAAGGTCGGCTGGGTCCTGGGCGCGATCGGCGTGTTCTGGCTGATCAACGCCCTCGCCCCGACCGAGGACCTGCGTCGCCACTTCACGGTGCTGATGCTGTCGATCGTGATCGGCTACTACGTCATCGGCAAGGTCGCGCACGCCCTGCACACGCCGCTGATGTCGGTCACCAACGCCATCTCCGGTGTCGTCGTGGTCGGCGCCCTGGTCCAGGTCGCCAGTGACGACAAGCTGGTCGTCGGCCTGTCCGTGGTCGCGATCCTGCTGGCCTCGATCAACGTGTTCGGTGGGTTCGCGGTCACGCGCCGCATGCTCTCGATGTTCAGCAAGGGAGCCTGATCCATGGACATCCTCTCCATCACCGGCGCGGCCTATATCGTCGCGGCGCTGCTGTTCATCCTGTCGCTGGCGGGCCTGTCGAAGCACGAGTCGGCGCGCAGCGGTCTGACCTTCGGCATCGTCGGCATGGCCGTCGCCCTCGTCGCGACCGTGGCTGCCGTCATCGACGTCAGCGAGTTCATCGACGACCGCGCGCTGGTCATCGTCCTGATGCTCGCCGCCATCGCCATCGGCGGCGCGATCGGCCTGTGGCGCGCGAAGATCGTCGAGATGACCGGGATGCCCGAGCTCATCGCGCTCCTGCACTCGTTCGTCGGTCTCGCGGCCGTCGCCATCGGCTGGAACGGCCACATCCTCGGCTCGCACGAGTCGATGGACAGCCTGGTCAACATCCACGAGGCCGAGGTCGCGATCGGCATCTTCATCGGTGCGGTCACCTTCACCGGCTCGATCGTCGCCAACCTCAAGCTGTCGGCGAAGATGAAGTCCGCCCCGCTCATGCTGCCGGGCAAGAACGTCATCAACATCGGCTCGCTGGTGCTGTTCGCGATCCTGACCGCGATCTACGTCTCGATGGACACCCACGACAACACCTCGGCGGACATCCTGCTGGGCGTCCTCACCCTCCTGGCACTGGCGCTGGGCTGGCACCTGGTCGCCTCCATCGGCGGCGGCGACATGCCGGTCGTGGTCTCCATGCTGAACTCGTACTCCGGCTGGGCCGCGGCCGCGTCGGGCTTCCTGCTCGGCAACGACCTGCTCATCGTCACCGGTGCGCTCGTCGGCTCCTCCGGTGCCTACCTGTCCTACATCATGTGCAAGGCGATGAACCGCTCGTTCATCTCCGTCATCGCCGGCGGCTTCGGCATCGAGGCCCCCGCGGGCGACGACAAGGACTACGGCGAGCACCGCGAGATCCAGGCCGACGCCGTCGCGGAGCTGCTCTCCGGCGCGTCCTCGGTCGTCATCACGCCGGGCTACGGCATGGCGGTGGCGCAGGCGCAGTACCCGGTCGCCGACCTGACCGCGAAGCTGCGGGCCAAGGGCATCGACGTCCGGTTCGGCATCCACCCTGTCGCGGGGCGTCTCCCGGGCCACATGAACGTGCTGCTCGCCGAGGCGAAGCTGCCCTACGACATCGTGCTCGAGATGGACGAGATCAACGACGACTTCCCGGAGACGGACGTCGTCCTGGTCATCGGTGCCAACGACACGGTCAACCCGGCCGCGTCGGAGGACCCGTCCTCGCCGATCGCCGGCATGCCGGTCCTCGAGGTCTGGAACGCCAAGGACGTCATCGTCTTCAAGCGCTCCATGGCCGCCGGCTACGCGGGTGTGCAGAACCCGCTGTTCTTCCGCGACAACAGCCAGATGCTGTTCGGCGACGCCAAGGACCGCGTCGAGGACATCGTCAAGGCACTCGGCTGACACCTGTCGTACCCAGCAGTACAACGAGGGCCGGCTCCGCACCGCGGGGCCGGCCCTCGGCAGGTGAGCCGCCGCCGACCGCTCACACGGGCAGCCGCGCCTCGAGCATGTCCATGCCACCGACGGTCGTCACCGACACCGGCGCGCCGCCGAGATCAGCCGGGGCGGCCGCGAACAGCGGGTGCGGGGCGACCAGGATCAGCGAGAGCTTCCCGCTGTCGAGCTGGTACAGCGAGGCCGTCACCCCCTCACCGCGCTCGGCGGAGCGCACCGCCGCGAGGATCGTCGTCCCGATCCCTTCCACCGTCGCCTGGTCCGAGGGCTCGATGGCACCGCTGCGGACGTTCAGGTCGACGCCGCGCTCGCGGGCGGCGCCCACCGCCTGGAGCAGCCAGGGCATCAACCGGATCAGCTCGGGGTCCAGCTGGATGAGCTTGCGGAGCTGGAACTCCTCGTCGCCGCAGTCCTGACGGACCTGCTCGTCACCGGGGTCGAGCTCGCCCGAGGCGAGGCCGGCGAGCAGCACTTCGACCCGCTCCAGGCCGGCCCGGCGCCAGCTCTCCCGCAGCTCCTCCGAGCGCACCCGCAGGTCCTCCTCGACGCGCGCCCGCAGGACGGTCCGCTGGTTCTCGGCCAGCCGGCGTCCGATCGCGCCCAGGGCCCGGTCGAAGCGCAGCCAGCCGGCGAGGAAGTACGCGCCGATGGCAGCGCCGGCGACCACGATCAGCGCCGCCGTGCCGGAGTCGGGCCACACGACGCCGCCGAGCACGACGCCGGTCGTCAGGTGCGCGACCAGGCCCACGCGCAACGCGTGCGGTCCACCCACGCCGCGGAGCAGGACCAGCGTGCCGGTGTCCGCCAGCACCTGCCACAGCGCCGGCTCGACCCGCCCCAGCTCCGAGGTCGCGACGGCCAGCGCGAAGGACGCCACGACCACGCCCACCAGGATCCCGTCGACGAGCAGGCGCACCGGACCGGTCCGAACCCGTCGGGTCGCCCACCCGAGGACCACGCCCACCGCGCCGAGGCCCAGCGCACCGTACGTCGGAGTCAGCCGTCCGGCGAGGTTGGTCAGCTCGAGGCACAGACCGACCAGTAGCAGGCCGGTCGCCCACAACCAGACCGCACCCGCGCGCACCGACCTGACGACCGCCAGCAGCGCGTCGGCGTCGACGGACTCGGCGATGCCGCTTCGAGACGCCGTCGCGGGGCGCGGCGGGCGCAGCACGACGGTCGTTCCCCGGCCGGGCGACGAGCGGAGCTCGACCTCGACGCCGGCGTCGGCGGCGCGTGCGAACACCGAGCTCGCCAGGCCACGGCGCGGTGTCATGTCCGGGTCGAAGCCGACGCCGTCGTCGGCGATCACGATCTCGAGCCGACCGTCCACCGTGTGGATCTCGAGGCGGACCGACCCGGTGCCCGCGTGCTTCGCGGCGTTCTGGACGAGCTCGAACGCCGCCCGGTCCAGCGCCGTACGCACGACCGGCGAGCAGCCCGCCAGCTCTGCGGCCAGCGCGGTCTCGTCGAGGCCGCTGCGCTCCACCGCGATGCCGATCCGGTCGACGGCGGCGAACGGCCGCTGCGCGTCGCCGACGGCGCCCGCACGCAGCGCGGCCAGAACCCGGTGGTCGCCGGCACAGCGCTCTCGGACCAGGGCGAGATCGCGCGTCGCGCCGCCGCCACTGGCGATGGCAGCCAGGGTGTTGATCGCCGTGTCGTGCAGGATCCGGGCGTTCTCGGCGACCTCGCGCCCATGCACGCGGCGTTGGGCCAGACGGGCGAACTGCTCCTCGTCGGCGGCGGCGCGGGCATCGGCGCCGGCGGCCAGCTCGGCGAGGACCGCCACACCGGCGCGCAGCGCCAGCATGATCCCGTAGCCGGCGACGACCTGACCCTGCGGGATCACCGGACCCCACGAGGGATGGACGATCGCCACCGCGACCGAGTACCCGACGCAACCCACGAAGTGCGTGGCGAAGGCGTTCCAGCCGCGCAGCAGTACGGCAGGCAGCGCGGTCGCGAGGTGCACCATCCAGATGGAGACGAAGAGCAGCACGCTCTCGGCCGAGCTCGTCACGCACGCTGCAGCCGTCGAGACCGCGAAGGTCGCCCAGACCGAGGTCCAGGCCGGCACCCTGTCGACGATGCCGGCCCACGCCAGCCAGGTGGCGAGCGCGGTCAGCGCCAGCACCGGCGCCAGCCAACGGTGCCCGGCCCCCTCGACCACGACACTGACCGCGAGCAGCACGTCGAACCCGATGGCCCCCATCAAGAACGCGTTCCGCAGCGCCAGGTAGAGGCTCGTCGTAGCCCAGCGCGCCTGCGGCGACGGCACGATGCCGTCGACGAAGTATCTCCCGAGCCGCCTCGCCCTCGCCCCGTCGAGCACAGCCTCTCCTGCCCCTCGGTCACCGCACGACGGGGCCCACCGTCTCACGGCGGGGCGTGCGCCGCCGCCCCTCCCCCGCCGGACACGGCTGGGCCGTTTCAACGGTCGAGAACACTGAAACATCCGGCGTCGATCGCGGCCGATCCCTAGGGTGCGGGAGTGCAGCGATCCTGGCGAACCTCCGTCGACCGGGCGGTGCTCGTCTGCATCGCCTTCGCCGGCCTCGTCATGATGATGGCGACGGCGGGGAGCGTGGACGCGGCGGGCGGCCGGCCGTGGGTCGCCGTCCTGCTCGGCGCCCAGGCCGGAGTGGTCCTGCTGTGCCTGCTCGGCATGCGCGGCGGCGGGGCGACCGGGCTGACGGCCGCGGCCCTGGCCCCCGCCGGACTGGCGCTGCTGGCGTCCGTCGTCCTCGTCGCCAGCGCCGACGTCCCCTCCTACGCCCGCCACACACTCCCCGCGAACGGCATCCAGCTCATCCACCTCGCGGTGATCGGCTTCGGCCTGCGCACCCTCGCCGGCGTGGCCGCGATCGTGGCCACCGGCCCCGTCGCGGTGGCCGCGATGACCGCCGCGACGGACCTGACCTTCGCGGAGTCGGTCGACAGGTGGATCCTGCCCGCCGCATCCTCGATCACGGTCCTCGTCGTCCTCAGCCACATGCGGGCGGCCGCCGGTCGGGCCGACCTGCTCGCGGCGCAGACCCGGGCGGCCGCGGCGACGGCCCGGACGGCGAGCAATGCGGAGCACGCTCAGGACGAGGCGCGACGGCTCGTCCATGACGAGATCATCACCGCCCTGCGCGCCATCGAGCTCGAGCGCCCGCCGGAGACGGTCGCGTACGACGTCCGGCGGGCGCTCGGCGCCCTGGCAGGCACCCCGACCGCTCCGGGAGACATCGCCGCCGACCTGCAGCGCGACGCGCGAGCGACGGTGACCGCCGACGGCCGCGGCTGGCGCTCGGCCCCGCCGCCCCGGGTCGTCGACGCCTTCCGTGGCGCCGCGGCCGAGGCGCTGCGCAATGTGGACCGGCACGCGGGCGTGGCGGCGGCGACCGTGACGGTCGACGAGCTCGAGGGGACCCACCGGCTCGAGATCACGGACCGGGGGCGCGGCATGCCCGCCGGATCGGTGCCGGGCTTCGGGATCCGCGAGTCCGTCCTCGCACGGATGGACGACGTGGGCGGCGTCGGCATCGTGGAGAGCGACGTCTCGGGGACGAGGGTCCGGCTGAGCTGGCCGGCGGCCATCACGCCCGCCGAGCCGCCCGGGCCGAAGGGGCGGGTACGGCCACTGCCCCACCGGCGGGTCTACGTCCTGACGGTGCTCCCCTCGATCCTGGCCAACGCCTACCTGGCGGCCCGCTTCCCGGAGACATCGGCCTGGCGCAGCGCCCTGGTCTGGCTCGCCCTCACCCTCCTCATCGTGCTGCTGGCGGTCCGTCTCGGCCGACGCTCGGCCAGCTTCGGCGAGGTGGTGCTGGGGCCGCTGCTCGTCACCGGGTTCGCCCTCGCGACCTACGCCCTCGTCGTCCTGGACCTCGCCCGGCAGCCGGACGGCGCACTCCTCTCCGCCGAGTCGTGGGTGGTCGGCTACGCCTCGGTCGGGCTCCTCCTGATCGCCTTCGGCGCCCGGCCCGCCCTCGCCGTCCTCGCGATCGTCGGGCTGGCCGGAACCGTGGCCTGGTGCGCGGGACGGGATCCCTCCCTCGGCGTCCTCGAGCCGGTCGGCGCGTTCACCACCTGCCTGGTCAACGGCGGCACCGCCATCGTCGCCGCGGTGGTGTTCCGCCGGGCCGGCCGCGCGATCGCCCGGACGGTCGCCGTCCAGACCGCCCAGGACGAGGACCTGGGCTGGCGCACCGAGCTCGCCGAGGCCCGGGACCGGTTCCTGGCCCGGCTGGACGACGACGTGGTGCCCTACCTGGAGGCGGTGCTCGCCGGCACCGCGGCCGATGCGCCCCGGACCGCCGCCGTCCTGTCGGCGCAATGCCGCGACGAGCTCGGTGTCGCCGAGCCCCTTCCCGAGTCGACCCGCGAGCTCGCGCGCGCCGCCCGTACCCGCGGCGTCACGCTGAGCATCCGCAGCACCTCCGGCCCCGGGCAGATCCCGGTCGCGGCCTGGCACAGCCTCGACACCGTGCTGCGGGCGGCGACGGACCAGCACGTGGTCACGGTGGTCCCACCCCATCGCCCCGGCGAGGCGGTCCGGATCGTGTGCATCCCGCCGCTCCGGCTCGACGGTGGCCGGGGGTCGGTCCTCCAGGACGAGGTCCGGACCCTGGTCCTGGTGTGGCCGGATCCGCCGACTGGCGCCGAGGCCCGGCACCCGATGGAGTCGGTCCCGTGATCCGGGTGGCCGTCATCGACAACCACGAGTCCGTCCGCGAGGGCGTGGTCAGCCGCGTCCTCGCCCAGGACGGGCTCGAGGTCGTCGCGTCCTGCACCACCGTCGAGGAGTTCGCCACGTCCGGCGTGGGGGCGGACGTGGTGATCCTCGACCTCTGGCTCGAGGACGGCGCGTCGTACGACGCCATCCCGCTACTGGCCCGGGCCGGTGCCGCAGTGCTGCTCTACACCAGCGAGCAGACCGCGGTCCCCCTCCGCCGCGCCGTCGCCCTCGGCGCCGCGGGAGTGCTGCTCAAGTCCGACCCGCTGAGCACCCTGGTGGCCGCGGTCTCGGCCGCGGCGGAGGGCGAGTTCTGCTGCTCGGGCCCGCTCGCCCACGCGCTGCTCACCGACGCCGCCGTCGCGGACCTGTCCGCCCGGCAGGTCGACATCCTGCAGGCGCTGGCCGACGGACTGCCCTATCCGAAGGCGGCGCAGCTGCTCGACATCAGCGAGGGCACCCTGCGCACCCACCTGGCCCGCACCCGGGAGAAGTTCCGGAGCATCGGGATCGAGGCGGGCAACTCCAACGACCTGATCCGGCTGGCCCGGGAGCAGGGGCATCTCACCAACTGAGTCCCGCCGCTCCGGGTGTCGCGGCCGGGCGGCCGGTGCGGGTCGGCCGGTGCGGGTCGGCCGGTGCCGGTCGGCCGGTGCCGGATTCATCACGGGATGTAGGCGAGGCCGCGCTTCTGTAGCGGAGCTCCGCTACAGAAGTGGTGATTCAGCTACATCCCGTGATGAAGCCGCAGCGCGACAGCCACCCTGACCTCAGAGGACGATCTCGGCGAGGATCTCGTAGCGCGGCGAGCGGCGCGGGCCCTCACCGAGGTGGGAGGCGACCACCCGGACCGACCCGAGCGGCCATGCCGGTCCGGCGTAGGCGTCCAGCAATCGGACCCAGCTGGTCAGCTCGGTGGGCCGCCCGCCCGTGCGCGCGACGGTGACGTGTGGCCGGAACTGCTGGCCGTCGACCTCGATGCCGCAGGCCACGGCGGCATTGCGCGCCCGGACCGAGGCGGTGGCGAGGATGTCGGTCCCACCCGCGACACCGGTGGCGAGCACCCGGCCCTCGGCGACGTTCGGGAAGACGACGGCACCGGCGAGCGACAGCTCCGCGGGCGCGATGCCGTCGAGGACCTCGGCCAGCCGGTCGACGTACCCGTCGATGCGGTGCTCGGCCGCTGCCGGCATGAAGGCGAGGGTGACGTGCAGGTGCTCGGGCCGGGTCCAGCGGAAGGGCGCCGCGGCGCGGCGGGGCTCGAGGAAGGCGTCGAGATGCTCGACGGCGTCGTCCGGAGGGACGACGGCGGTGAAGATCCGCGGCATGGGCTAGACCTGGGTCCCGACCAGCTGACCGATGCCGTGGGTGACCGCCATCGCGAGCAGGCCGCCGAGGACGTTGCGCAGCACGGCGCGGCCGGGCGAGCCGTAGCCGAACCGGGCACTCAGCCAGCCGGTGAGCACCAGCGCGGCGACCACCGCCACGACCGTGACGGGGACCCGCGCCTCGGCGGTCACCAGGACGATGGTCAGCAGCGGCAGCAGCGCGCCGATGGTGAAGGACAGCATCGACGCGAAGGCGGCCTTCCACGGGCTGGTGAGGTCGTCAGGGTCGATGCCGAGCTCGACCTCGGCGTGCGCCGCCAGCGCGTCGTTGGCGGTGAGCTGGCGCGCCACCTGGAGTGCCAGGTCGGGGTCGAGCCCCTTGTCGACGTACAGGCCGGCGAGCTCGGCGAGCTCCTCGTCGGGGTCCTCGCGCAGCTCGCGGCGCTCCTTGGCCAGCAGCGCCTCCTCGGAGTCGCGCTGGGTGCTGACCGAGACATACTCGCCGGCGGCCATGCTCATCGCGCCCGCGGCCAGTCCTGCGATGCCCGCCACCAGGATGGCCGAGCGGTCGCTCGTGGCGCCGGCGACGCCGAGCACGATGCCGGCCGTCGACACGATGCCGTCGTTGGCCCCGAGCACACCGGCACGGAGCCAGTTGAGCCGGTCGTTGAAGCCCTGCTCGTGGGGTTCGTCCCCGTGGGGCCCGATCGCCTGTCCTGTCACGTCCGCATCGACCACGTCCTCATCATCCCCCAGGACCGGCTGCCGCGCGATCGAGTTCGCGCAGCAGCTCGGCCTCACGCAACGAGGGCGACCGGGTCAGATCGGCAGCTCGAGCTTCTCCAGCAGGTCCGCGCGGGGCGGCACGAAGTAGTCGATGTTGACGCAGGGTCCCTCGGTGGGCTCGACGTAGTGCTCGGCGCCCCGCGGGACGAGCAGGAACGAACCCGGGCCCATCTCGTGCGGCGTACCGGCGACGTAGTAGTGGCAGCGCCCCGAGGCGATGAAGACCAGCTGGTCGAAGTCCTCGTGCGTGTGGGGGTTGAGCGTCATCCCCACCTCGAGCTCGTGATGGGCGATCAGGACCTCGTCGGTGGCGAAGATCCGGCGCCGGACACCGGGGCGGATCTCCCGCTGGGGGAGGTCGTCCCAGTTGACGACCTTGCCGAACAGCGACGGGTTGAGTGCGGTCACGCTTCCTCCTCAGATGCGACAGGTACGACGGCCCCCAGGGAAATCAGGCCGTGGGCGAGCAGCTGCAGGTCCGAGCTCACGAGCACGTACGACGCCGCGGCCAGGCCCAGCCGATCGGCGTCGGCGAGGGTGCCGGTCCAGCCACCGAAGGCCACGCCCGCCTCGGCCGCGGCCGAGCGGACGGCGCCGACGGCGTCCGCCAGCTCCGCGGGCGCGGGCAGGCCGAGGCTGACGGCGAGGTCGGTCGTGCCGACGAAGGCGACGTCGAGGCCGCGGACCACGTCGGCGAGGGCCTCCTCGACGGGGGTCTCGATCTGGCCGACGAGGAGCGGCGGGTCGGCGGCCTCGATCTGCAGGAAGTCCGCGAGCGGGACCTCCCCGAAGCCCGCCGCGCGGTTGGCCAGGCTGACCGAGCGGGAGCCCGCCGGCGCGAAGCGGCAGGCGTCCCGCAGCCGCGCGGCCTCGGCCGCCGAGCGCAGGGTGGAGAGCTGGATCCCGGCGGCGCCGTTCTCCAGCAGGCGCGCGACGAGCGGGGCGTCGACCTCCGGCAGCCGCACCAGCGCGGGGATCCCGCACAGGGCGGCGTGCCGGACCAGGCCGATCGCGTCCGGCTCGGTGAGCGTCGAGTGCTCCAGGTCGACCACGACGAGGTCGAGCCCGGCGCGCCCGGCCAGCTCGACGACGTCCGGGGAGGCGAGCTTGACGAAGGTGCCGACCTGTCGGCGCCCGCTCGTCAGCCCCTCGCGGACCTGTCGCCGCAGCTGGTGGACGGTCCTCACGCCGACGCGCCACCCCGCCACGGCGTGGTCTCGACGAGGGCGCCCTTGTGCACGACGGTGGTCGGCTCGAGGCGCGGCGCGACGATGGAGTTGCCCGAGGCGTCGGGCAGGGTGACCTCGGCGGTCTCGGTGAGGACGGTGACGTTCGCCATCCCCCCGACGTCGAGGCGGCCGTAGCCCTCGCCGTCGAGGCCGAGGACCTGCGCCGGCACGATGGTCGCGCGGCGGATGCACTCGTCGAGCGGTGCGCCGAGCGCGCGCAGCTTGGAGATGCTGGTGACCAGGTCGAAGACCGGGCCGCGCCAGTTCCGGGCACTCGTGTCGGAGCTGAGGATGTCGGGCAGGAAGCCGTCGGCGATGGCCTCGCGGGCGACGTCGAAGCTCAGGTTGCTCTTGCCGTGGGCCGAGTCGAAGAGGACGCCGCGCTCGCGGGCGGCGTTGACGCCCGGGAGCACCTTGCCGTTCTCGTCGAGGATGCCGTGCGGCTTGCCGGTGTAGCAGTGGGCGACGATGTCGCCGGCGCGCAGGTAGTCGAGGACGGCGGGCACCGGCTCCTCGGTCTCGCCGATGTGCACCATCAGCGGCAGACCGGCCTGCTCGGCCAGGCTGACCGACTTCTTCAGCAGGGCCTGCCAGTGGTGGCCGACGACGTCCTCGGAGAGCCGGATCTTGAAGCCACGGACG
The DNA here is from genome assembly GCA_029961745.1 of Nocardioides sp. L-11A. Lineage (NCBI taxonomy): Bacteria > Bacillati > Actinomycetota > Actinomycetes > Propionibacteriales > Nocardioidaceae > Nocardioides > Nocardioides sp. L-11A. Next base: position 572,807 of record CP124680.1, on the reverse strand, counting down.
ATGCCGGGGTGGTCGGCGGCGGCCTCGAGCGCGTCCTCGACGACGAGGGTGTCGGGGTTGAGCAGCTCGCCGAAGCGGAAGTCGATCAGGCCGAGCACCGAGACGTTGAGGAAGTTGACGACGCGGATCGCGTTGGCGTCGACCACGACCTTGCGGAAGGCGTCGAACGTCGAGGCGCCCGCGGTGCCGGCGTCGGCGACCGCGACGACGCCGCGGCGCAGGTGGGCCTCGTCGGCGGGAGCGCCGACCTTCGAGACGTCCTGGAAGATGTGGCTGTGCCCCTCGACGAGACCGGGCACCACGGTGGAGCCGGCGCAGTCGACGACCTGCGCGCCGTCGGTGGCCAGGTCCGGGCCGATCGCGGCGATCGTGCCGCCGCTGATCGCGACGTCGGCGGGCTCGTTGCGGCCGTTGGCCGGATCGAGGACGGTGCCGCCCTGGAGAACGAGGTCGTACCCCTGCTTGTCGGACATTCTGCTGGCTCCTTGTGAAGGTCGTGGCTGGGCCGGAGGGAACGGGCGGATCCGGGACGGATCGCCCGGCGGTTGGGCGATTCGGCTCAGCCGGTCGACGCGCCCACGGTGGTGACGAGCGGCAGCACCGGTCCGACCTCGATCCGGATCCGGTCGCCCGGGGCGAGGAAGAGGTCGAGGTCCTGGCCGGTGCCGGCCGGGGTGCCGGTGAGCACGACGTCGCCCGGCTCGAGCGCGGCGTACCAGGAGATGCGGGAGACCAGGTCGGGGATCGCGAAGATCATCCCGGCGCTGGTGTCCTCCTGGCGCAGGTCGTCGTTGACCCAGGTCCGCACGGGGATCGCGTCGGCATCCGCGAGCTCGTCGACCGAACAGACCGAGCTGCCGAGCGGGTTGCATCCGGGGAAGCTCTTCGCGAGCGTCGGCGTCGCCGTCCGCTTCATCACGTCGCGTGCCGTCATGTCGTTGGCGGCGGTGATGCCGGCGACGGCCGGCCAGACCTGGTCCGGTCCGGCGCGGTGGAGGCGGCTGCCGATGACGACGGCGATCTCGCCCTCGTAGTCGAGCTGCTCGGTCGCGTCCGCCGGGAACGGGACCTCCGCGTCCGGCGAGAGCATCGCCGAGGACGCCGCCAGGTAGAGGATCGGCTCGGCCGGCAGGTCCCGCCCGGCCTTGGCCGCCTTGGAGCGGTAGTTGAGTCCGACGCCCCACATCGCCCGGGGCCGGCCCAGCGGCGCGAGCAGCCGGGTGCCGTCGGTCGGGACCCGACCGGTGACGGCGCAGTCGTCGAGACAGGCGAGCGAGCCGGTCGCCTCGACGACCGCGCCGAGATCGGGGAACGGGGTCGCGAGGAGGGCGATCTCGTCGCCCTCGACTCGTCCGATCCCGTGTTCGGTAGTGACCGCGTGCATGACGGCTATCTTTTATTGCGAGATGGCATCATGTCAAGCGATACGCATGCGAGATGGCGGGGCTCAGCATCAGCCGCACTTCACGACCTCAGAACCCCCATGGGAACAGGGTTTTCGGGCAGCACGAACACCCGGCACCGGGTGTCCGGTGCCGGGTGTCGCGTGGGTCAGATCACGCCGAAGGCAGGCCTACAGGTCGAGGACCAGCTTCGGCGTGCAGGACCGGCTGACGCAGATCATCATCGACCGCCCGTTGGCCTGCTCGGTCTCGCTGAGGACCTCGTCGCGGTGGTCGGGCGTCCCCTCGAGCACCCGCGTCTCGCAGGAGCCGCAGAAGCCCTTCTCGCAGTCGTAGGCGATGCCCGGCACCGCCTCGCGGATCACCTCGATCAGGCGCTTGTCGACGGGGACGTCGACAGTGACGCCCGAGCGCCGCAGCTCGGCCTGGAACGGGGTGTTGCCCTCGGTCGAGGTCAGCCGCGCCTCCATCTCGTCGCTCGCGGCGAACCGCTCGACGTGGAGATCGGCCCGGCGGCCGAGCTCGTCGCAGATCCGCTGGACCTCCGCGATCATGGCGCCGGGACCACAGCAGTAGACGGCCGTACCGGGCGGCGTCGCCGCGATGGCCGCCTGCAGGTCGGGGAAGCCGTGCTCGTCCTGGGGCACCAGGTCGACGTCGATGCCGGGCAGGGCGGTCAGCTCATCCGCGAACGCCATCGTCGCGCGCGAGCGGCCGCCGTACACGACCCGGGCGGGCCGGCCGCGCGCGGCGAGCGAGCGGGCCATGGCCAGGATCGGCGTGACCCCGATGCCGCCGGCGATGAGCAGGTGCCCGTCGGCGTCGACGAGCGGGAAGTGGTTGCGCGGGCCTCGGACGGTCAGCTCTCGGCCGGCGACCGCGATGTCGTGCAGCTCCTCCGAGCCGCCGCGGCCGGCGCGCTCGCGCAGGACCGCGACGCGGTACGACGAGCGGTCGTCGAGCGGGCCACACAGGGAGTACTGCCGCAACCGGCCGGAGGGCAGCCGCACCTCGAGGTGGGCGCCCGGCTGCCAGCGGGGCAGCGCGCCACCGTCGGTCGCGCGGACGGTGACGGCCAGGACGTCCTCGGCGACGAGGTCGGCCGCGTCGAGGACCACCTCGTAGGTCTCGCTGCCGTGGCTCGCGCCCTGGAACTGGTCGACCCGGTCGCCGACCCGCGGACCGGGCGTGAAGGTCGCGGGGATGACGTCCCAGCCCATGTGGTTGCCGCGTGAGGCATAGCCGACGACGTTCTCGCGGTCGACCTTGTAGTCGGGCAGCCGGGTGAGGACCTGGTGGATCATCTCCTGGAACATCGCGCGGGCCAGGTGCGCGCCCGGGCAGCGGTGCGTGCCGATGCCGAAGGTCAGGTGCCGGCTGGCGTCGCGGTCGAGACGGACCTCCTGCGGCTCGCTGAACACCTCGGGGTCGTGGTTGGCCGCGAACCAGGGCACGAGCACCCGCTCGCCGGCCTTGACCGGGCAGCCGCCGATCTCGGTGTCGGTGGTCGTGGTCCGCGACATCGCCGTCACCGAGCCGTAGCGGCGCAGGAACTCGTCGGTGCCGTCGACCAGCAGGTCGGGCGCGTCGATGAGCTGCTGGCGCATCTCGGGGTGCTCGTCGAGGTGGACGAGCACGGAGCCGGTCAGCGAGGTCGTGGTGTCGACGCCGCCGGTGATCGCGATGCCGATCACCGAGAACAGCTCGGCGTCGGTGAACTCGCTGCCGTCGGCCTTGCGCTCCTTGAGGAGCATGCTGATCACGTCGTCCTGCGGGCGGGCGCGCCGCTCGGCGATCAGCTCGGCAAGGCGCTTCTCCATATAGGCCATGCCCTCGTAGGCGCGCTGCGCGCGCTCACTGCCGGGCTCGGAGGTGAAGACGTCGTGGATCGGTCGACCGATCCGCATCCAGTCCTCCTCGGGGAAGCCGATCCAGTCGAGGGTGACCGCGCTGGGCAGCGGGTTGGTGAGCACCTCGACCAGGTCGACGCTGCCGGACTCGATGAACTCGTCGACGATCCGCGAGGCGTGCCGCGCGATCATCGGGCGCAGCCCGTCGACGGCGGCCGGCGACAGGATCAGGTCGAGGAGCCGGCGGTACTCCACGTTGTCCGGCGGGTCCAGCTCGAGGGGCTGCTGCATGTTGCCGCCGAACGGACCGCTCGGGATGACGATCGCGGTGCCCTCGAGGTTGCCCGCCGCTCGCGTGGAGGAGAACAGCGCGTCGTTGCGCGCGACGTGGAAGACGTCGGCGTACCGCGTGAGATAGACGTATCCGTTCTCGTGCGCATCCGACCGGCCCACCGGACACTTGTCTCGGAACGCCGCGTAGTAGCCGACGATGTCATCGCGGCATTCGGGCGAGTGGTGGTCGAATTTCTCGTAGGTTGACATACCCCGTCCTCATCGGCCGTACCTGTGTGAGCGAACTCTCAAGCGAGACTAGACCGTCTCGCAAGGCGAGTCAACGTCTCGCATTGCGCAATCATCCGACGTCCCTTACGGTCAGGTGGACAGCACCTGCGAGGACACGAGAAGGATCTGCTCATGCGAACCAGAGGCGCGATCGTCCGGACGGCTCCCGGCCCCTACGAGGTGGTCGACCTGGAGGTCTCCGACCCGGCCGAGGGCGAGGTCCAGGTGCGCCTGGCCGCCGCCGGCCTGTGCCATTCCGACGACCACATCGCCGTCGGCGACTCCCCCGTCGCGATCTACCCCTTCGCTCTCGGCCACGAGGGCGCGGGCGTCGTGACCAAGGTCGGTCGCGGTGTCACCGACCTGACCGAGGGCGACCACGTCATCTTCTCCTTCCTGCCCGCCTGCGGCCGTTGCCGCTGGTGCGCCAGCGGGATGCAGAACCTCTGCGACGAGGGCGGCAAGGTCTGGATGGCACCCGAGGTGCCCCGCCTCCACCTCGCCGACGGCGGCGACCCGGTCGGCCAGATGTGCGGCGTGTCCGCCTTCGTGGAGACCACCACGGTCGACGCCCGCTCCGTCGTGCGGATCGGCGACGACCTCCCCCTCGACAAGGCCTGCCTCGTCGGTTGCGGCGTCGCGACCGGCTGGGGCGCGGCAGTCAACTCCGGCGCCGTCCGGCCCGGCCATATCGTGATCGTGATGGGCATCGGCGGCATCGGCATCAACGCCGTCCAGGGTGCCGTCCACGCCGGCGCCACCACGGTCATCGCCGTCGACCCCGTCGAGTTCAAGCGCGAGGAGGCCAAGCGCTTCGGCGCCACGCACGCCTTCGCCACGATGGAGGAGGCCGCCGAGATCGCCCGCCAGCACAGCAACGGCCAGGGCGCCGACGCCGCCATCGTCACGGTCGGCGTGGTCACGGGCGAGCACGTCGGCGAGGCCTTCGCGGCCATCCGCAAGGGCGGCACCGCCGTCGTCACCGGCCTGGGCAACAACGCCGCCATCGGCGCCCCGATCAGCCTGACCGAGCTCACGCTCTACCAGAAGCGCATCCAGGGCTCGCTCTTCGGCCAGTGCAACCCGACCGCCGACATCCCGGCGCTGCTCGACCTGTACCGCGCCGGCGTCCTCAAGCTCGACGAGATCGTCACCCGCACCTACGCGCTCGACGAGATCGGCCAGGGCTACGAGGACATGCACGCGGGCCGCAACCTGCGCGGGGTCGTCCTCTTCGACTGACGCAGCAGCACACGCACGGCGACGGGGCCGCATCCGATCGGATGCGGCCCCGTTGTCGTGCCGGGTCGTGCTCGCCTCGCCGGTCGGGCGGCTGGCGTCGGGCGGGCAAGTAACACGCCGTCCACCCGACTGGGCGACGGTTCTCAGCGCGAAAGGGGCTGAAAGGGCCGGGATCTCGTACGAGAACCGTCGGGTAGTGCGATGGACAGCGTGTTACTTGGGAGCAGGGCCGGCCTACGTGAACAGCGTGTTGCTTGGGCGCGGACCGGCCCCCACACGACCGGCCCGCCGGCCGACCGGTACAGCGCGCTATCTCGCCGGCGCGAACGGCTGCCCCAGCGCCAGTGGTCGTTTGGACCGGGCGCCGAGGAGGGCGAGCGACACCAGCGCCAGCAGGTACGGCGTGGCCGCGAGCAGCTGCGGCGACACGGAGTACCCGATCGCGGGCAGTGCCAGCTGCAGGCCCTGGGCGATGCCGAAGACCGCGCACGCGCCGATCACGCCGCGCAGCATCCAGCCGCCGAAGATCACCGCCGCGATCACGATGTAGCCGCGTCCCGCGGTCATGCCGGAGGTGAACGAGCCGGACTGGAAGACCGACAGGTAGGCGCCGCCGACGCCCGAGCACAGACCGCAGAAGAGCAGGGCCTGGCGCCGCCGGGCGTTGACGTCGATGCCGGTCAGGTCGCCGGCGACCGGGTCGTCGCCGGCCGCGCGGAGCTCGAGGCCGACCCGACGGCGGCGGACCCACCAGATGACGAACAGCAGCGGCAGCAGCAGGTAGACCACCCAGGGCTGTACGAAGAACGCCTTCCCGATGATCGGCAGGTCGGACAGCAGCGGGATCCGCCAGGCCGAGCTGCCGGGGATGTCGAGCATCGTCGTGGACAGCAGGTAGTTGGTCACGCCGAGCACCAGCACGTTGAGCGAGAGGCCCACGACATAGGTGTTGAGCTGCAGCCGGTGGCTCAGGTTGCCGTGCACGAAGGCCACCGCCAACCCGGCGAGCATGCCGCACAGCAGCCCCACGACGGGCGAGCCGGACGCCGAGGCGCCGTACGCCGCCGCGAAGGCGGAGCCGAGCATCATCCCCTCGACCGAGAGGTTGAAGGTGCCGGCCCGCTGGGCGACGTACTCCCCCAGGCCGGCGAAGAGCAACGGCACCATCAGCGGCACCGACGCGGTCAGGATCGTCTCGAGATCCGTCGTCAGATTCATCTCAGGCCTCCACGGAGCGACGGATCCGGCGCCGGCGCACGGCCGCGAGCAGGACGGGGGGACACAGCAGGGCGACCACGATGGCGGCGGTGATGACGTTGACGATGTCGACGGGGATGCCGTCGCCGCCGAGCAGTCCGCCGCCGGCGACCATCGCGCCGAACACGAGGGCCAGCAGGACGCTCACGCCGGCGTTGGTCCGCGCGGCGAGGGCGATGAGCAGGCCGCTCCACCCGATCGAGCTGGAGACACCGGGGTTGAGCTGGAAGCTCTGGCCCATCAGGATCGCCGCGCCCGCCGCGCCGGCGAAGGCGCCGGAGGCCGCGACGGCCAGCGAGCCCAGCCGGGGTGCACTGATGCCGATCGTGCCGGCGACGGCCGGGTTCTGGCCGAGGATCCGCAGCCGGTAGCCGGCGTGCGCGGAGGCGAGGAACCAGGCGACCAGGACGGCGGCGACGAGCGCCAGCACGAACGCCAGCGGTACGTCGACGCCGAGGATGTGGATCGTCGGCAGCATCGCCTTCTCGGGCACCCGCGGCGACTGCGACGCCGTCCCGCCGCCGAGGACGCCGTCACCGTCGTCGTGCAGCGGACCGTCGCCGCTGATCAGCGCGGTGAGGAGCTGTTCGGCGAGGAACACGAGGAGCAGCGAGCTGACCACGATGTCGACGCCGCGCCCGAACTTCAGCAGGGCGGCCAGCAGGGCCCAGCCCGCACCGGCCACCGCGGCGCCGGCGAAGGCCAGCACGATGGTGACCGGCCCGGAGGCGTCGACGTGGAAGACGACGAATCCGGCGCCGATCGCGCCGAGGGTGACCTGGCCCTCCTGGCCGATGTTGAACTGCCCGGCCCGCATGCAGATCACCGCACCGACGGCGACCAGCAGGAGTGGTGCGGCGGCGGTGAGCATGTAGCCGATCGAGATGCTGCTGCCGACGCTGCCCTCGAACAGGTTGCCGAGGATGACGCCCGGGTCGTGACCGGTCGCCCAGCCCAGCAGCAGCCCGACCCCGATGCCCAGCGACAGGAAGGTCAGGAAGGCGAGGACCTGCTCGGTCGCCGGCCGGGTGCTCGAGCGCAGCATCCCGACCAGGCCGCCCATCGCGGCATCGGGGCCGCGGCGGGCGCCACCGCGCGGCGGGGGTGGGGTCGCGTCCTCCTGGACCGGCGACTCCGAGACGTCGGTGCTCTGAACGGGGTCCCCGGGTGCTTGTTCGGGGGAGCGAAGCGGAGGAGAAGAAGGACTTGGGGTGTTCATGCGGACACTCCTCCCATCAACAGGCCGAGCTTCTCGGGGTCGGCCTCGGCTCGGGCCAGCTCACCCTGGATCCGGCCCCGGTAGATCACGGCGATGCGGTCGGAGAGCTGCATGATCTCGTTCAGGTCGGACGAGATGAGCAGCACGGCCACGCCGGCGGCGGCCGCCTGGCGCATCCGCTCGTGCAGGTCGGCGACCGCGCCGACGTCCAGGCCGCGGGTGGGCTGGGCGAGCACGAGGACCGCCGGCCCCGCGGACATCTCCCGAGCGAGGACGACCTTCTGTTGATTGCCGCCCGAGAGCGAGCGCATCGGCTGGTCGACCGAGGCGACGGCGATGTCGAACTCCTCGACGAGTCGCTCTGCCAGGCCGTGCAGTCTGCGCCGGGAGACGATCCCGGCACGCGAGAGCGACTTCAGCCCGGCCAGCGCCAGGTTGTCCGCGACGGACATGTCGAGGATGCAGCCGGACGTCTTCCGGTCCTCCGGTACGACGCCCACGCCGGCCTTGCGCGTCGAGCCCGGTCGACCGACCGGAACCCGCTGCCCGTGCACCCGGACCTCGCCGTCCTGCAGCGAGAGCGAGCCGGCGAGCAGCGCGGACAGCCACTGCTGGCCGTTGCCCTCGACGCCGGCGACGCCGACGATCTCGCCCGCCCGGATCTCGAGGTCGAGCGCGTCGAGTGCGCGAGTGCCCTCGTGGGTGGCGGTGGCGCCGACGATGCGCAGCACCGGCTCGCCGTCCGCCCGTCCGGCCGGACCCAAGGGCGCCACCGGCTCCGGGTTCCCCGCCGGCTCGGCCGCGACCGGCGCCGGGTCGGCGCCGATCGCGGCGGCCACGTCCGCCGTACCGGGCAAGTCGCGCCCGATCATGTGGCGGGCGAGGTCGGCCACCGGCGTCTCCGCGGGGATCACCCGGGAGACGACGCGACCGCCTCGCATCACCGTGGCGCGATGGGCGACCGCGGTGATCTCGGCCAGGTTGTGGCTGATCAGGACGACCGAGCAGCCGTCCTGGTCGACCAGCCGGCGGAGCATGGTGAACAGCGAGCGGGACTCCTGCCGGGTGAGGACCGCGGTCGGCTCGTCGAGGACGAGCAGCCGCGGCCGGTCGATCAGGCAGGTGACCAGCTCGACGCGCTGCTGCTCCCCGACACTGAGGTCGCCGACCATCGCCCGCGGGGAGACCTCGAGGCCGAAGCGCTCGCTGACCTCCTCGATCTGCGCGATCGTGTGGTCCCGGTCGACCCGACCCTCGCCGCTGAGGACCACGTTCTCCCAGACCGACAGCGTCGGGATGAGGCTGTAGTGCTGGTGCACCATCCGTACGCCGAGGGCGCGGGCCGCGTTCGGGTCGCGGATGACCGTCGGCTCACCGGCCAGGGTCACCTCTCCGCGGTCCGGGCGGACCAGCCCGAGGAGGATGTTCATCAGGGTCGACTTGCCGGCGCCGTTCTGCCCCAGCAGGCCGTGGATCTCCCCCGGCGCGACCTCGAAGTCGACGTCGAAACAGGCCGGGACCCCGTTGAAGTGCTTGGTGATGCCGGCCATGCGGAGCGCCGGCGCCACCGTCTCCACCTCCGGTCGGGAAGCTGCAGCCTCACTCATCATCGTCGGATCAGGACGCGCCGGCCATGCCGAACAGGTCGATCTTGCCGGCGTTGATGTCCGCCTGCGCCTGCTCGATCGCCTGGCTCATGGCGTCCTTGCCGTCGCCCGCACTGTCGCACGCGTGGACCGCGGGGACCGGGTCGACACCGAGGCGCCAGTTGCGGGTCACACCGAGCTCGAGCTTGCCCTCGGCGAAGAGGTCGAGCATCGGAGCCAGGTAGTAGCCGGGGGCGAAGACGACCTCGCCGATGAAGTCGGCGTCGCTGGAGTCGCAGAAGGTCTTCGGCGAGCCGAGCACCGGGATGCCGGCCTCCTTCGCCTTCTTGGCGACCGCGACGGTCGGGGCGCCGAAGTACGGGTAGACCGCGCCGATGCCCTGGGAGGCCTGGGCGTTGAAGCCCTCGACGGCCTTGCCGACGTCGATCTGGTCGCCGGTGTAGGTCTCCACGACCTCGGCGTCGGGCACCTGGGCCTTCACGCCCTCGGAGAACACCTTGCCGATGGTGGTGTTGAACGGGGCAGCGATGCCGGACAGGAAGCCGGTCTTCTTGATGTCGTTGGCCTTCATGTACGCGCCCATGGCGATGCCCGCGACGTACGCGTAGTCGAGGCCGACGTCGTAGGACTGCGTGAAGGTCTCGTCCTGCTCCGGCGAGCCGTAGCCGCCCTGCAGGTAGAAGAAGGTGTCCTTGCACAGCGGGTTGGACGCCGCGGTGACGCCCTGGGCGAGCTGGGCGTCGCTGATCACGATCAGGTCGACCTTCTGGCGGCACAGGTTCTCCGCCGCGGTGACCGCCTGGGTCAGCGGGACCAGGCCCTGGACGGTGTACTCCCAGTCGTGCTGGTCCGCGGCGTAGGCCACCGCGTCCGCCGTGCTCTGGTAGTAGGTGCCGTCATTGGTGTCGCCCGAGGTGATGACGCCGATGGACACCTTGCCGTCGCCGTTCTGGTCCGGCTGGCTCTTCGGGACGGCGCCCTCGCCCGCCCACTGGGGTGCGGTCGCCGTACCGGGCTCGCCGATGGCCTCCCCGCGCGCGACCGCGAACGGGTCGGGGCCGTCGAAGCCCTTCTCCTTCTTCGGCTCGTCGCTGGAGCCGCAACCGGCCAGCGCGAGCATGGCGACAGCAACGCAGGCTGCTGAGAACTTCTGGATTCGCATGTTTCTCCGCCCTCGATCCATCCGAGTAGTGCGTGACTTTGCGGGTCGTTCCGACCTGGTCCGAGTGCCTGCCGGCCGAGCCCCGGGAACTGCGCCAGCATGCACCAGCCCGTCTCGCAATGCAACACATCATCTTGACTATTGTGATCAGCGGGCCGGACGATAGGGCTGTGACCACGGACACAACGACCCCCGCGACACCCGCCCCGAGCTCCGCTCCGAGCGGCGATCACCCCGGCACCTTCATCGGCGGCAGCTGGCTCGAGCGGGACTCCGCGTTCCCCTCCGTCGACCCCGCGACGGGCGAGACCTTCGGCCGGATCTCGGCCAGCGAGGTCGCCGACGTCGACCGTGCCGTGTCCGCCGCCCGCGCCGCCGCGCGCGACTGGTCCCGGCGCTCACCCTCCGAGCGCGGCGCGATCCTCGGCCGCTGGGCGGGCCTGGTCTTCCAGCACCAGCACCGCCTGGCGGCGCTCGAGGCGCGCAACGTCGGAAAGCCGCTCTCCGGCGGGCTCCTGAACGTCCAGATCGCCGGCTCGATCCTGCAGTTCACCGCCGGCGGCGCCGACAAGCTGACCGGCGCGACGCTGCCGACCCGCTCGCCCGACTACTTCGGCTTCACCCGTCGCGAGCCGCACGGCGTGTGCGCGATCGTGCTGCCCTGGAACGTCCCCGCGGTCCTGTGCGCCGCCAACCTCGCGCCGGCGCTGGCCGCGGGCAACACGGTCGTGCTGAAGCCGTCCGAGGTCGCCCCGCTGGTGATCCACGCGCTCGTCGAGCTCGCGGAGGAGGCCGGCCTGCCCGCCGGCGTCCTCAACGTCCTCACCGGCGTCGGCGTCGAGCTCGGCGCCACCCTGGTCAGCCACCCCGGCATCGACCACATCAGCTTCGTCGGGTCCGTCGCGACCGGCCGCCTGGTCATGCAGGCCGCCGCCCGGAACCTGATCCCGATCAAGGTCGAGCTCGGCGGCAAGTCGCCGAACGTCGTCTTCGCGGACGCCGACCTGGACGTCGCGGTACCTGCCATCGTGCGGTCGATCACCGAGAACGCCGGCCAGAACTGCAACGCCGGCTCGCGCCTCCTCGTCGAGGCCGGGATCGCGGACGAGGTCCGCGCCCGCGTGCTCGCCGCGATGGGCGAGATCCGGATCGGCGCCTGGGACGACGACCTCGACATGGGCCCCCTGGTCAACCAGGCCCAGCACGCCCGCGTGAGCAGCCTGGTCGAGGGCGCGCTCGGCGACGGCGTCGAGCTCCTCCTCGGCGGCACCCGCCCCGAGGGGCGCGACGCCGGCAACTTCCTGTCCCCCACCGTGCTCGAGGTGACCGACCGCAACGCCGCCATCGTCGGCCAGGAGATCTTCGGACCGGTGCTCACCGTCGAGACCTTCGCCGGCGACGACGACGCCATCGCCCTGGCCAACGGCACCGACTTCGGCCTGCTCGCCTGCATCTGGACCAGCGACGTCTCCCGCGCGCTGCGCATGTCCGCCGAGATCGACGCCGGGCAGATCTCGGTCAACCAGTTCTCCGACGCCGGCGTGATCGGCATGCCGTTCAACATGGCCAAGCAGAGCGGGTTCTCCTCCGGCAACGGCTACCGCGGACTCTACGAGTTCACGCGGGAGAAGGCCGTCGCGGTCAAGCTGCTGGGCTGACACCGCCGCGCCACACCCGAACGGGCGCCCGGACCAACCGGTCCGGGCGCCCTCGTTCGTCCTCGGGAGCCGCGCCAGACAGGCGCGCTCCGCTACTTCGTCGTCACGTACGACGGCACGAAGTCCTCGGGCGAGGGCGGGTCGTCGAGGCGGTCCTGGCCCACGAGGATCTCGCCCATCCGCTCGAGGGCGCCGGTGTCGACCCTGGCCTCGTAGATGTTCTCCGGCAGGGTCTTCAGCACGGCGGCGTCCTGCTTGCACTGGGCCGAGGCGAGCTTGAAGCGCTCGTCGTCGTTGGCCGGGTCGTTGAACGCCTCGTTGGTCTCGATCAGCGCGTCCTGGAAGGCCTTGAGCTCCTTCTCCTTGTCCTTCGCCTCCTTGCCGGTCGCGACATAGCCGGCGAAGACCAGGTTGCTGCCCTCGCCCGCGACGACATAGGGGTCGCCGAGGCTGACCAGCCCGAGCTCCGGGTCGACGTTCTGGGCCGGTACCTGCGCCGCGGCGACCTTGCCCGAGGCGACAGCGGAGGCCAGCTCGTTGAACGGCAGCGCCACGAACTTGACCGAGCTCGGGTCACCGCCCTTCAGCTTCATCCACTGGCTCGACGCGATCTGGTTGATGCCGCCGACCTCGTTGACGCCGATCGTCTTGCCGTTCAGGCCGGCGGCGTCGGTGATCCCGGCGTCCTTGGCCACGACCATGGCGTTGGCGGCGTCCGCCTCCACGCTGGTGGTCTCGTAGGCGGTGGCGATCCACTTGAGGTCCAGGCCCTGGTCGATGGCGATCATCGTGGAGAAGGGGTTGGCGAAGGCCAGGTCGATGTCGCCGCTCTGCAGGGCGGTCAGGGCCGCGGCGCCGCCGGTCGACTTCACCAGCTCGACGTCGACGCCGTGGTCGGCGAACAGGCCCTTCTCCTGGGCCCAGTAGACGACCTCGTTGCACAGGCCCAGCGTGGTGACCCGCAGGCTGCCGCCGTCGGCACCGGCGTCGTCGTCCGACGACGACCCGCACGCGGCCAGCGTCGTACCGAGGCCGAGACCGAGGACGCCGGCGACCGCCAGCCGGCGACGCAGAGGGAATGCATGACGAGCTCTCATGGCGCGCCCTTTCGTTGGGAGGGATTCGATGGGAGGGGAGGGGACATCGCCCCGCGACGGGTGCCGCGGGCGAGCTGGGGGCGACACTCGGCGGGTCAGGCCGTCGCCGGGGTGTCGGGCCGCATCACCAGGCGGAACACCTCGCTGCGGAGCTTGGCGAAGCGGGCGTCGAGCTTGGTCTCGACCTGGTCCCGCGGCCGGGGCAGGTCGACGGTCAGGTCGGCTGCGATCCGGCCGGGGTTCGCCGCCAGGACGACGATCCGGTCGGCCATGTAGACCGACTCGTCGATGTCGTGGGTCACGAACGCCACGGTCACGTCGTACTCGTGGCGCACCCGGAGGACGAGGTCCTCGAGGTCGGCGCGGGTCTGGGCGTCGACGGCCGCGAAGGGCTCGTCCATCAGCATCACCGTCGGCTCGGTGACCAGCGCCCGGGCGATGGCGACCCGCTGCTGCATGCCGCCCGACATCTGCCAGGGGTACATCTCCCCCTTGCCCGCCAGGCCCACGGACGCGAGCGCGTGCTCCACGCGGGAGCGCTGCTCCTCCTTGGACAGGCGCGACGCGGTCAGGGCGGTCGTGAGGTTGCGACGCACGCTCATCCACGGGAACAGCGAGCGGCTGTAGTCCTGGAAGACGACGGAGAGTCCCTCCGGCGGCCCGGTGATCGGATCGTCGCCGAGCCGGATCTCGCCGCTGGACGGCTTGAGCAGGCCGGCCATCATCATGAGCAGCGTCGACTTGCCGCAGCCCGAGGGCCCGACGATGCTGACGAACTCCTGGGACCGGATGGTCAGCGAGGTCTCGGTGAGCACCTCGCGAGCCTCGACCCCGCGGCCGTAGGACTTGCGGACTCGGTCGACGACGACATTCATCGGTTCACTCCCTGTGGGTGCCGGTGGATCACAGTGCGTCGAGACCGCTGCGCCGCTGCCAACGCAGCAGCCGGGTCTCGATCCTGCCGAAGGCCAGGTTGAGGACGATCCCGATCAGGCCGATCAGGACGAAGGCGGACCACATGTCGAGGTAGCGGAAGCTCGACTGGGCCACGACGATCTGGAAGCCGAGACCCTCGGTGGTGGCGTACAGCTCCGAGATCACCATGAGGATCAGCCCGATCCCGAGGCTCACCCGGAGGCCGGCGAGGATCTGCGGCGCCGCGGCCGGCACGATCACCCGGAGGTAGAGCACCCAGTGCGGGACGCGGAGACTGCGGGCGCTGCGCAGCCACATCGGGTCGACGCCGGCGACGCCGTCGGCCGTGTTGATCATGACCACCCAGACGCTGCCCAGGAAGATCAGGAAGACGTTCATGTTGCTCGCGACGCCGAAGATCTGGACCGCGATCGGCAGCAGCACGGTGTTGGGGATCGCGGCGAAGAAGCGGACGACCGGGCCGTACATCTGGGCGATCACCCGGCTCCGGCCGAGCACGACACCGCATCCGATGCCGACCACGACGGCCAGACCCCAACCGCGGGCGAAGCGCGACAGGCTGGTCGTCACCTCGCTCCAGAACAGGTCGGAGAGGAAGAGCTGCGAGGCCGGTCCCCCGAGCCAGACGTCGCCGAAGTTCTGGAGGATCCGCGAGATCGGCGGCACGAAGAGCGACCCGCTGACCCGGCCGTAGACCTCCCAGAGCACCAGCACGAGCGCCAGCAGCCAGAGGTTGCCCACGCCCGACGCGGTACGCCGCAGGGCGGTCACCGCCCGGCCCGGCCCCGCCGTCGTCGAGCCCGTCAGCTGCCGGCTAGTCATGGGCCACCCACCTCACGAGCCGGCGCTCGGCCCGGACCAGCGCGGAGAAGAGCAGGGCGCCCGCGGTGCCGAGCAACAGGACGCCGGCGTAGACGACCTCGGGGCGCGAGGCCTGCGTGTACTGGACGAGGACCGTGCCGACGCCGTACCGCGCGCCGAGCAGCTCGGTCGAGATCACCACGACCAGCGCGATGCCGACGGCGACCCGGACACCGGTGAGGATCGAGGGCAGCGCGCTCGGCAGCGTGACCAGCGCCTGCTGACGCCACCAGCCCCAGCGCAGCGAGCGGGCGACGTCGCGGCGCATCGGCTCGGTGGTGGCGACGCCGTAGATGGTGTTGATCAGGATCGGCCACACCACGGCGTACAGGGCGATGGAGACCTTCATCTCCATGCCCAGGCCGAAGATGAGCACGCCGATCGGGATCAGCGCGGTGGCCGGCACCGAGCGGAAGGTGTTGACCACCACCATGGTCGGGCGCTGGAGGAAGGCGAAGCTGCTCGCGACCAGGCCCACGGCCACCGCCACGAGCGAGCCGACGAGGACCGTGATCCCCGTGGCCGCGGCACTGTCGACGGCGCCGGCCAGGAAGTCCCCGTCGCCGAGGATCGTCGGCAACGCCCCCAGCACCGACCACGGGCCGGGGAGCGACGAGCGGGGGACGACGTCCAGGGTGCCGAGGAGCTGCCAGAGCAGCAGCAGGCTCACCACCCCCGCCACCCCCAGCGCGGCCGGGCCGGCTCGGTCGGCCCAGCCGGTCCAGCCGGCCCGTTCCGGGCCGCGGACGGCTGCTTGGTCGGTCTGCATCGGACCCCCTGGGGAGGACGGTGATCTCTCGGGCGGCGTGACCCCGGTCACGTTCTGACGAACGTAGGGCGTCCCCGGGCCCATGTCAATATGCGAGTCGATATCTCGCATAGCAATATGACTCTGACGTGGGTCGGGGAGGGGGTTCACCCGCCGGGCCCCGCAGTAACACGCCGTCCACGTGCCGAAAACTGCAGTAACACGCCGTCCCAGCAACGTGGACGGCGTGTTACTGCGAGCAACGGCGTGTTACTTCGGCGCGAGCGACTAGTGACAGACCGCCGAGCCCCCGCCGACAGCGGCCTCGACCTGCTCCAGGACCGGCCGCACCTCCTCGAACCGGGCGAGCCGGTCGGGCAGGGTCGTCCAGATCCGGGTGGCGATCTCCCGCGCCTCGGCACGGATCGCGTCCTCGTCGATGCCCGGGAAGCGGCGGTCGACGAAGACCCCCTCGCCCGCGACGTAGACGCTGCGGACGGCCGAGCCGAGCTCGGCGTACGCCAGTTGGTGGCGCAGCTGCTCGGCCGGCGCGGGCCAGACGTAGTCGGTGTCGATCACGGTCAGATCGGCTGCCGCGCCGACCGCGAGGCGGCCGACGTTCGCGCCGAGCGCGGCGGCGCCGTGGTTCCAGCACATGCCGAGGCCGTCGTTCGCCGTCGGCCAGGTCTCCGGCGGCCCCTGGACCCGGTGCAGGATCGTGGAGAGCTTGAGCGTCTCGAACATGTTCTGCGTGTCATTGCTCGACGCCCCGTCCGAGCCGATCGCGACCTTCGCGCCCGCCCTGAGCAGTGCCGGCACCGGTGCCACGCCCGCGCCCAGCTTGAGGTTGCTCGCCGGGTTGTGGACGGCGACCGCGTCGGTCTGCGCGAAGAGCTCGATCTCCTCGGGGCTCAGCCAGATCGCGTGCGCGAACGACGCCCAGTCCTGCAGGGCGTCGAGCTTCGCGAGGAACTCCACCGTCGAGACGCCGTAGCGCTGCTGGGCCATCCGGATCTGCGACTGCGCGGAGAGCAGGTGCGTCTGCATCCGGACGCCGCGCGTGCGCGCCGTCTCGACGCTGGCCTCGAACAGCTCGGTCGAGCACCGCGGCAGGGACGACGGCCCGAGCAGCGGCTGCAGCAGCGGCGACCTGCCCTGCCAGCGGTCGACGAACCGGTTCGCCGCCGCGAGCACCACGTCGGGGTCGGCGACCGGCGGCTTGCGGAGCTCCGCGCCGCCGGGCACCAGGTCGACCGGGATCGAGGAGAAGAAGTCGAGGTCGGAGTACTGGATCGCGACGTTGGCGCGGAAGCCGAGGTCGGCGTACGCCTGCATGATGGCGTCCATGCCGTCGTCGACCCACTCGTTGTCCGAGCGGGCGCAGTCGAGCACGGAGGTCGCGCCGCTGCGGACCATCTCGATCGCGCCGACCATCGCCGACACGTAGAGGTCGCGCGGCGAGAGCCGGGCGCCGGCGCCGCCGTACGACGCGACGACCATCCACGCGTCGAGCGGGAGGGCGTCGCACAGGCCCTTCTCGATGGTCTGGTTGGAGTGCGTGTGCGCGTTGACCAGGCCCGGGATGAGCAGGTCGCCGCCGACATCGACAGAGTCGGTCGACTCGGCCGCGCCGGCACCCGCCTGCGCGAGCCAACGGTCGGCGGCGCCGGGGCCGAGGTCGGCGATGACGCCGTCCACGACCACCACGTCGCCGAGCTCACCGCCGTGCTCGAGGTCCAGCAGCCGGGCGTTGCGCAGCAGCCGTGTCGTCATCCTTCGTCACCCTTCGATCGTTCCCAGTTCGCCAGTGCCGTCCGGAACTCCCGCTGCGCCTCCGCGCCCGAGAGCTCGCCCGGCCCGCCGTACGGCGAGGGCTCCGGGTCGACCTCGACGACGAGCATCGCCGGTCCGGGTGCTGCTCCGAGCAGCTCGCCGAGCAGCTCCGGGAGCGCCTCGGCGGATGTGTCGCGTGCGACGGTGCGCGCGAACGGCCAGCCGGCCCCCCGCGCGATCGCGGCCAGGTCGGCGGCGGCGCCGGCCGCGAGCGGCTGGCCCCCGCCCGTCTCGTAGCGGCCGTTGTTGAACACGACGACACGCAGGTTCGCGGGCGCCGCGTCGGCGATGGCGAGCAGCGAGCCGAGGTTCATGACCAGGTCGCCGTCGCCCTCGAGCAGGACGAAGTCCAGGTCCGGCCGGGCCAGCGCGGCACCGAGCGCCAGGCCGGGCGCCGCGCCCATCGGGTCGGACGCGTAGAACGTCGGATTGCTTCCGCCGTGCTCGCGCCACGCGCGGCCGGCGGTGCCGAGGCTCGCCACGACGACGTGCCCGGGCGCGGCCGCGGCGATCGCCGCGGCCACGTCGCCGCGCCTCACGAGGACTCCCCGAGCAGCGCCCGGCGCGAGCAGAGCAGCACGACCGGCCGCCGCAGCAGCCACGCCTGCTCGCTCGCCCTCTCGAACAGCCAGTCGTCGGCCGGACCGTCGACGTGGTGCACGGTCAGCCCGGCCGCGGCCGCGACGCCGGCGGTCACCTGGCCCTTGTACATCTGGTAGTAGAAGCCGTCCTCGGCGCCGCCCCGGGCGGCGGCCACGACGACGAGCGGCAGCTCGTGGTGGTGGGCGAACGCCGCCAGCACGTTGGCCGACAGCAGCACGCCGGCGTTCTGGCACAGCACCGCCGAGCGCAGCCCCATCAGGGCGGCGCCGCCGGCGATCGCGACGGCGTCGTCCTCGCGCGTCACCCGGACGTCGACGACGCCCGGGTCCGCGACCACCTCGCCGATCAGCGGGCTCAGCCAGCTGTCCGGCAGGTACGCCGCGAGGCCCACCCCGCCGGCCTTGAGCCGGTCGACGATCGCCGTACCCCGCGCGGTCGCGGTATCGACGTCAGTCATCGTCACTCCTCTTCATCACGTCCTCGTCGAGCAGTCGCTCGGTCGCTTGTCGGGCCAGGCCGACGGCGGCGTCGAGCTTCCATCGGTTCCCCGGCAGTGGATGGGCCTCCCACGAGAGGTCCTCGTCGAGTACGGCGGCCACCGTGTCGGCCGTCGGGACGGTGCCGGCCAGCACGCGCCCGAGCCGGGGCGGCTGCCAGGGCTTGGGCGCGAGCCCGCCGAAGACGTAGCGCGCGGCGGCCCAACGACCGTCGGGGCCGACGCTCGCGCAGGCGGCGAGCGACACCAGCGCGAAGTCGCCGTCCCACTGCTGCAGCTTGACGAAGGTGCCGCGCGCCGCCAGGGCGGAGGCCGGCAGCACGATCGCCTCGACCAGCTCACCGGGGCGCAGGTCGAGCTCGCCCGGACCGGCGTACAGGCCGGCGATCGACACCCGGCGCGAGCCGTGCGGGCCGGTGACCACGACCGTCGCCTCGAGTGCGTCGAAGACGGTGGCGAGGTCCGAGGGCGTGACCGCCTGGCAGCGGTGCCCGCCGATCGCCGCGTGGTGCAGTCGGTGGTCGCCCTCGACCGCGTAGCAGGGGCAGCTCACGCCGCCGCGCTTGTAGCAGTCGAAGCCGTTGCGGAAGAACCAGCAGCGCTTCTCCTGGCCGAGATTGCCCGCGACGGTCGCCACCTCGCGGATCTGGGCGGAGGCGATGGTCGCGACCGCCGACGCCACCATCGGCACCCGGTTCCCGGCCCAGGTGGCGAGCTCGGCGAGGGTCACCGCGGCGCCGATCCGCCAGCCGCCACCGGGCTCCTCGTCGATCGTGCGCATCGACGCGATCGCGCCGGTGCCGACCAGGATCGTCGGGAAGAGCAGCTCCTGGTCACGCTGGACCAGGACGTCGGTGCCGCCCCCGATCACCGTCGCGTCGGGCGAGGCCAGCTCGGCCACGGCCTCCGCGACCGTCGCCGGGAGAGCGACCCGCTCGACCGGCCGCGGCGTACGACGGCGCGCGAAGCGCGTCCCCCAGCGGTCGAGCAGCAGGTGGATGCCATAGGGGTAGAGCGCGCGGAAGAGGCCGATCTGCCAGCGCCGCGGCCGCCGGGCCAGGTGGTGCCTGCGCGGCGCCACGCCGTCGCGCTCCCGCAGCCCCGCGAGGACGACATCGGGTGTCAGCGGCAGTTCGCGGAAGCGGATGCCCGTGGCGTCGTACACGGCGTTGAGCAGCGCCGGCGCGGCCGGGATGAGTGCGATCTCGCCGACGCTCTTGGCGTTGAACGGGCCGGCCGGCTCGGGCCCCTCGATGAGGTCGACGTCGATCGACGGCACCGTCGTGGCGCGCGGCAACGGATAGTGGACATAGCCGGCGTTGACCAGGCGGCCGCCCTCGTAGTGCAGCTTCTCCCCCAGCGCCGCGCCGAGGCCCTGCACGGCGCCGCCGATGATCTGGCCCTCGACGAGGGCGGGGTTGATCGCCTTGCCGATGTCGTGGATCGCGGCATAGTCCAGCACCCGGATCACGCCGGTGCCGGGGTCGACCTCGACCTCGATCGCGTGCGCCGCGTAGGCGTAGGTCGCCGAGATGTTGGGCCGCTCGATGCCCGTCCAGTAGGGCTGCATC
Source organism: Nocardioides sp. L-11A (assembly GCA_029961745.1). Taxonomy (NCBI): domain Bacteria; kingdom Bacillati; phylum Actinomycetota; class Actinomycetes; order Propionibacteriales; family Nocardioidaceae; genus Nocardioides; species Nocardioides sp. L-11A. Next base: position 552,700 of record CP124680.1, on the reverse strand, counting down.
CTCGGCTCGACGTACTCGGTGTCGATGCGGAGCGCGCCGTCGGCGGACTCGTCGGCGAGGTCGACCAGGTCGGCGATCGCGATGCGGTCGCCGTCCGAGGCGACATGGCCGTCGGCCAGGGCGACATCGGTGGTGCCGAGCTTCTCGGCGCCGAGCTCGCACAGCCGCGCGGCCATCGCCTCGGCGCTCTGGCGCACGGCATGCCCGCCCATGTGCGTGCCGCGGGAGGACCAGGCGCCCATGTCGGGCGGGGTCTCGTCCCAGTCGGACATGATCACGCTCACCCGGTCCATCGGTACGCCGAGCACGTCGGCCGCGATCTGGCCGAGGATCGTGCGCTGGCCGGTGCCCGCGTCGGCGCCGCCGAAGCGGACGACGACCTCGCCGGTGGTGCGCACCTCGATGCCGGCAGCGCTGGTGTTGCCGCCCGGGTAGGCGTAGGAGCCGCTGGCGTGCATGCCGGAGGAGACGCCGACCCCTCGATAGGGACGGCGTTCCGGGCCGCGCTTGGCGTCCCAGCCGATCCGCTCGCGCACCTCGGCGAGGCACTCGCGCAGCCGGTTGGAGCCGACCTGCGAGCCGGAGAGCTGGGTGGTGTCGGGCAGGCCGGCGTTGGCGATCCGGAACTCGATGGGGTCCTGGCCGCACTTCTCGGCCAGCTCGTCCATCAGCGTCTCGAGCGCGATCGCGGTCTGCGGCTGGCCGTAGCCGCGGAACTGGCCGCCGGGCACCAGGTTGGTGTCGACCAGGCGGGCGTCCCAGCGCACGGCGTCGGGACGGTACATCGAGCCGAGCTGCTTGATGCCGGCCCGCATCACCGACGGGCCGTAGTGGTTGTAGGCGCCGTTGTCGACGTCGATGACCGCGTCGAGGAAGCAGAGCCGGCCGTCGGCGTCGGCTGCTGCGGTGAGGGTCGTGGTGAAGGCGTGCCGCGGCTTGGTGAACGCGAACTCCTCGGCCCGGCTGAGCTCGAGCAGCACCGGCCGGCCGCACTTCATCGACAGCGCGGCGGCGAGCGCCTCGTGCTCGGAGATCTTCGACTTCGAGCCGAAGCCGCCGCCGACGGACACGTCGCGGCACACGACCTGGTCGAGCTCGAGCCCGAACAGTGCGGAGAGCTCGTGCACGACGAAGTGGGGCGCCTGGCTGGAGGTCCACATCTCCAGGCGCTCGTCGTGCCACCACGCGATGGTGGTGTTGGGCTCCATGCAGGCGTGGTTGACGCGGGGATAGCGGAAGGTGCCCATGGCCGAGACGGTCGCGTTGGACTCGGCGAGGGAGATGTCGCCCCAGTGCTCGGCGGTGGCGACAGCGACATTGCCGCCGGCCTCACGCCGGTGCAGCTGCGGGGCACCCGGGGCGAGCGCGTCGGGCACGGTCAGCAGCGGCTTGCGCCGGCGGTAGCGGACCCGGATGGCCCGGATCGCCTCCTCGGCCGCCTCGGCGGTCTCGGCGGCGACGGCGGCGACCTCGTGGCCGACGTACAGCACCCGGTCGACGGCCATCGGCGGCCGGTCGGAATAGGGGCCACCGCTGTGCTCGTAGAGCCGGCCCTCGGGGAAGTCGGCGGCGGTGACGACGGCGTGGACGCCCGGCACCCGCAGCGCCGCGGACACGTCGAGGCGCTTGATGTCCGCGTGCGGCAGCGGCGAGCGCAGGACGCGCGCGACCAGGGTGCCCGCGGGCGGCTCATCGGCGGCGTACCGCGCGGTGCCGGAGGTCTTCTCCGCCCAGTCCAGGGGGCGCACGGACTGCCCGATGGCGCTCATCGCGCGTCCCTCCTGGAGCACTGCCGGCTCTGGGCGACGGCACAGACGGCATCGACGATCTGGCAGTAGCCGGTGCAGCGGCAGACGTTGCCCGACAGCTCGCGGACGATCTCGTCGCGGCTCCGGTCGACGGACGCGCGGAGCACGGCCTCGGCGCGGACCACCTGGCCGGGCGTGCAGAAGCCGCACTGGAAGGCGGCATGGTCGGCGAAGGCGGCCCGCAGGTCGGCCGCGGCATCGCCGAGGCCGGCCGCGGTGGTGACCTCGTCGGTCACCAGCGCGGCCAGCATCGTGCAGGACATCACGGCCCGGTCACCGACCAGGACCGTGCAGGCACCGCACTCGCCACGGCCGCAGGCCTCCTTGGCGGCGTACTTGCCGGAGGCCCGGAGGACGTCGAGCAACGACGCTCCGGGCGCTCCGAGCGGGACGGCGTCGCCGTCGACCCGCAGCGTCGCACTCTCAGCCTGGACCCGTGGACGGCCGCCTACTGCGCGACCCTCCAGCGGCGCGCCCGCGGCGTTGCGGCCGCTCGAAGGGCGATCCGGCACGACGTCGCGCCCGCGCCTTGCGGGCACACCCCTGGAAGGCCGCTCGCTACGGCGCCCCTCCACGGGTCCAGGCTCAGCCATCGAGCGCGGCGGTCAACCCAGGAAGGTCGGTGACGACACCGTGGAAGCGCTCGATGCTCGCCAGGGTCGCGGCGTGCGCTTCGTCGTCGGAGTCGGCCACGCACTCGGCCGGGACGACGACGTCGAAGTCCCGTGCGTAGGCGTCGCGGATGGTGGAGTCCACGCAGAAGCTCGTCGTCGTCCCGAGGACGACGAGGACCTGCACGTCCTTCATCCGGAGCTCGACCTCGAGCGTGGTCTGGAAGAAGGCGCTCGAGCGGTGCTTGACGACGACCTCGTCGCGGTCCTCCTTGATCGCCTTCATCTCGTCGAGCAGCTCGGCGTCCCAGGTGCCGCGACGGCACAGCTCGAGCTTCACGCCCCGGCGCTCCAGGTGCGACGGGATGCGGCGCCGGCTGCGCAGCACGTCGTCGTCGTAGTGCACCTGCTGGGTGAACCACACCGGGATGTCCAGGCGGTGCGCCAGGTCGACCGCGGTCGTGACGTTCGGGATGATGTCCTGCGGGTTCTTCACCGCATCGGCGCCGAACGCCTGGCCCCGCGACCCCTCGGGGTGGCAGAAGCCGTTCTGCATGTCGACGACGAGCAGACCCACGTCCCGGGGGTCGAGCTTCACGTTAAGCGGCATGCCAGTTCCTCTCCTTGTCCTTGTCGGGTTCGGGCTTCACGACGACCTGGCCGCTGCCCGGCTGGGCCAGCACCTCGCCGTCGCGGTAGATCACGTCGCCGCGACGCATGGTCAGCGTCGGCCAGCCGCGCAGCGGGACGCCCTCGAAGGCGCTGACGAACTCGCTCTGGGTGACCTCGGGACCGACGACCCGCTCGGTCTCCATGTCGACGATGACGAGGTCGGCATCGGCGCCGACCTGGATCGAGCCCTTCGTCGGCGCGAGGCCGAACAGCCGGGCCGGGTTGTAGGCCATGGTCTCCGCGACCTTCTCGATCGCGATCCGGCCCTTGAGCACGCCTTCGGTGAGGACGACGGGCAGCATCGTGGCGAGACCGGCGAAGCCGGGCGCCTCCTCCCAGATGCCCTTGCCGGACTTGGGGATCGGCACGTGGTCGGAGCCGATCGTCGAGATCCAGCCCTCGCGCAGGCCGCGCCACAGCTCGGCCTGGTGCTCCGCGTTGCGCAGCGCCGGCGCGACCTTGCCGACGCCGGAGCCGGCCAGGCGGGCGTCGTCGGCGGTCAGGGCGAGGTAGTGGGGGCAGGTCTCGAGGACGACGGTGCGGCCCTTGCGGCGCGACTCGGCAGCCGCGTCGACCGCCATGCCGACGGTGGTGTGCGGGACGTAGAGCGGGCACTCCTGCAGGTCGGCGAGCCAGATCGCCCGGAGCAGGTCCTGCTCCTCGACGAAGTCGGGCCGCGACGCGCTGTAGGCCGCGAGATCGTCCCCGCCGGCCTCCTTGACCTTGGCGGTCAGGTGGCAGACCAGCGAGTCGTCCTCGCAGTGCACCATGCACCAGCCGTACGGCCCGAGCTCGCGGATCTTCTCCATGGCCGCGTACAGCACCGCGTCGTTGACCGACACCAGGCCGATGGGGTTACCGGGCTCGTAGCCGCCCATGTAGAACTTGAAGCTCGTGACACCGAACTCCTCGGCGTAGCGGGGGATCTCCTCCACCTGCTCCATCGTGGAGATGATGAAGTGGAACTGGGTGTCGACCAGCATCCGGGTCTTCGCGGTCTCGAGCTCGGCCGGGAAGGTGTCGAAGAAGGTCGACGGGGACCGGCGGTACTGCAGCACGGTCGTGACGCCCCCGACCGCCGCGCAGGCGGTCTCGGAGGCGAAGATCTCCGACAGCGGCCGGCCGCCGCCCAGGTGGACGTGCGGGTCCACGATGCCGGGCAGGACGTAGCGTCCCGCGGCGTCGATCCGCTCCGCGGCCTCCGGGAGCACGCTCTCGTCGGCGATGGCGACGATGCGGCCGTCCTGCACGGCGACCGCGGCGTCGACCACACCGCTCGGGCTGACGATCCGCCCGTTCGCGACGATGGTGTCCACGCGCATCTGACCTCCAGTTCCCGCTCTCCTCGACAAAGAGCGATCTCGCCTCGCGAAGCACTGGCAGGAGATCTCGGGTGGCTGTCGGCCGCACACCCGGCGCACAGTGCGTCAGGGCTGTAATCGACTCCCGGACGAGAGGCGATGCCGTCGTCGCCGACTCTAGTGAGCAGGGCCACATGCGTCAAGCATGCGGGATGACGTCTTGTAATGCGATATGCATCAAGAGCTGGTGCCATCGAGCCCGGGCAACACGATGTCGACGAGGTAGGTACATAGGGCCGGCACATCGGAGGTGAGCGTCCGCCACACGCGATGCGGGTCGAGATCGTCGTACTGGTGCGCGGCGAAGTTGCGCATCGCGATCATCAGTCGCCACGGCTGGTCGGGGAAACGCTCCAGGATGTCGGCCGGGATCCGGTTGATGGCTTCGCCGATCCGGATCAGCCCCATCTCCACGGCCCATTGGGTGCGCACGTCCCCCACGAAGGTCTCGACGTCAGGCGGAGCAAGCCCCGCGAGCACCTCACAGACCGTGACGACGCGGACAGCAGCGTCACGCGCCCTGGCAGCGCCGTCGCTCACACGGCCACCGCCTCGGAGAGCATGCGCGAGCGCAGCGGCTCACGAAGCGCGTCGGCCGCGATCACGTCGACCGGCACCTGGAGAAGGTCGGTCAATGCCAGCCGGAGACCGACCTCGTCGAGCAGGCTGGCCTCGTCGGTGAAGTCGACGAGCAGGTCGACGTCGGAGCCCGGCTCGTCCTCTCCGCGCGCGACGGAGCCCACCAGCCGCGGCCGCGTCGCATGGTGAGCCGTGACGATCTCGCGGATCGACGCGCGGTGCCGCTGCACACGAGCCGACGGGCGACCGACCAGAGCCCGGCGGATCCGACCCTCGACCTCGGGGCTGGGGACGCGTCGCCCGTTCTCGTACGCCGACAGGTTGGGCTGCGGCACCTGAGCGGCAGCCGCCAGCTCGGCCTGGGTCAGGCCTGCCGCACGTCGTTCTGCCCGGATGTCCACGACTCCGATCGTAGCTGGATATATCGCCCTCGATAAGGCGGCGTGGAGCAACCTCCGGGTGTCAGTGGTGGTGCTCGTGGTCGTGCCGGGCCCGCGGCGCCCTCTGGTGCGGGTGATGGTCACCCGCGAGGAGGGCCGTGTAGAGCTCGCGGTAGCGCTCCAGCTCGGCCAGGTCCACGACATCGCGACGCGGATCGGAGGACGATCGTAGGCTCTGCGGGCCGACGCGCACGGTGTCGATCCCGTGCTCACGCAGGACGACGCCGTCGGTCGAGCCGGTCCAGCCGACGATGTGCGGCACCGGCTCGCCGAAGACGTGCTCCCAGGCGTCCTGCGCCGCCCGGACGACGGGCGCGCGGGCCTCGGTGGCCTGCGCACCGTGCAGCCACTCGACGTCGACCACACAGCCACAGCCGGCCAGGGGGGTCGTCGCCAGCAGCGCGTGCAGGCAGGCGGTCAGCTCGGTGGCCAGCCGGGACGGGCGCTCACCGGGCACGGTCACGACGTACAGGTCGATGAGGAGCTCGGCCGGCAGCAGGTCCGGCTTGTCCGGCCAGCCGGCGCGCAGAGCCCCCACCCCGACCTGGGCGCCGACCTGGCCGACCGGCGTACGGCTGGCGAGATAGCGCTCCCGCCACCGCTCGATCGCGTCGAGGACGACGCCCGCGTGCCGCAGCACGCCGCCGGCCGGCGTCGCCGACGCGGGGGCGAGCGCGGCCCCGGAGGTGCCGGTGACCCGGACCCGGAGATAGGCCGCGCCCGGCTCCTCCCAGAGCAGTCCGCGTGGACCGCCCTTGGCGACGATCGCGGAGGGGATCTTGGGGGCGTCGGCGAGGAAGGCGCGGACGCCCTCGCCCCGACCGCCACGGCGGTGGGTGCCCCCGCCGGCGAGCAGGAGCGTGCCCCTGCCGGCGGCGGCGAAGGCTGCCAACGCCGCCGCCGCCGGCGCTCGGGCGACGCCGAGCCCGAACCCCTCGGCCGTGCCGTCGGCGACCCGGAGTGGACCGACCGGGTCGTCGCGGCCCGTGACGAGGGGATCGGAGATCCCTTCCCCGTCGAGGGAGGTGTCGAGGTGCGAGTAGAGCAGCGGCCCCGGCCCGGCGTGCCCGACCAGGTTGGCACCCTCGACGCCGTAGGGCTGCACGGTCCAGGTGATCGCGGGCCACCGCTCACCGCACCACTGCGCCAGCGCCGTGGCCGCGCGTCGCTCGCGGCCACGGGGCGCCGGCGTCTGGTCGAGCACGCCCAGGAGCTCGACCAGGACCTCGGTCAGAAACGACCCCAGTCGTCCGATGCCGGCCGCCACACGTCGATATTGCGCGGGTCGGCGGGCATCTTCCGGGCCCGGTGCGTCTCGTGCTCCTCCGGGGTGAACACCCGGTGGCTGTCGCAGAGCTCGAAGCGCGGGCCGAACTTCTTGTCGTGCAGGTAGAACGCGATGGACGTCGATGCCGAGTGGTTGACGATGTCCGAGGCGATCGGCGCACCCTTGTAGAGCGCGCGGGCGCGCATCCGCATGACGTGGTCGAGGCTCTTCATCGCGAAGCAGAGGTGCGCGACGTAGTGCTCGTCGTTCTTCTGGATCGCCAGGCTGTGGTGGTAGCGGTCCTCGCAGCGCAGGAAGGTCGCCGAGCCGACGATGTGGTCGGACGGGATGAACCCCAGCACGTTGATGTAGAAGTCCAGCATCTCCTCGTACTTGGTGGTCGCGAGGAAGGGGTGGACCAGGTCGAGCGGGCGGATCTCGATGCTCGGCGGCTCGGCGTACTCCTGGAACTCGGTGAAGAGCTCGACGAGCAGACCCTCGGGGTCGGCGAGCGCGAAGCCGTTGTCGCACAGCGCCTGCTGGCGCTCCTGGAGCGGGAGGATCTCCTGACCCGCGGCGATGGCGCGCTGCCTGATCTCCTCGAGCACCTCCTCGCTCTCGACGCTGAAGCCGACGGCCGTCGTCCAGCCGTCCGTGCGCTCGGGGGCGCTGATCAGCTCGATCGCGTGGTGCTCGATGTCGGCCCGCAGGTAGGCGTACTCGTCGGTGTGCTGCTCGAGCTGGAGCCCGACGTGGTACTGCAGGAAGTCGATCGTCGCCTGCATGTCCGGAACCTCGATGCGGGCGTACTCCATGCCGTACGGACCGCGTGGACGCTGGGTCACGCGTCCCTCCCTTCCCGCGTCGCCCTCGGGGCCCGCGAACTCGTAGGCGACGATCGCCTGGTCGGCGATCACCGGCCGCCACTTCTCGCGCACGAACTGCTCGTGCGACTCACTGTTGAGGTAGGCGAGCAGCTCCTGCTCGTCAGGGAACTCGACCGACATGCCGTGGGTGTAGGTCTGGTCCCGGCTGCTGATGTTCTCCCCCATCGACCAGTGCCGCATCGCGGGATAGCGCTCGGGGAAGGTCTCCAGCTCGGCCAGGATCGCCTGCCTGGTCCCCGCGGGGACCTCGTCGGCGAACCGGAAGAGCAGGGTGTGTCGGATCATCGGGCCGCTCCTGCCGTCAGAGGATGAAGCTCAGTCGGGCGCCGACGGGCAGCGCCTCGTGGCCGAGGATCGTCCGGCGCAGTCGATACTTGAGGCCCGCGTCGGTCGGGACGACGACGTGCTCGTACCAGCCGACGTATGTGTCGAACTGCCCGTCGCGGGCCCGGTGCGCGACGAAGGACGCGCGGATCCGCAGCGTGCCCTCCTCCTCGCCCGGGAAGAGCCGGACGTTGGAGATCAGCCGGTGGGTGCGCGAGTGCGGGTTCTCCGCATGCGCCTTGCGCGACTTCAGCCGCTTCACCCGGGCCTTGATCAGGTCGTAGTCGTCGTCGACGAACGAGCCGCCGGTGTGCAGCGACCAGCCGCGGTAGTCGGTGGTCGGGACCTCGTAGCGGGCGCCTTCCTCGAAGAGCGCGAACCAGCCGTCGTAGTCCCACGCGTCCAGGATGTCGGCCTCCGCGTAGAGGAAGTCCTCGATGTCGCCGCGGGTGATGGTGCGTCCGGCGACCTCGATCGAGCCGCGCACGTCTGCCTGCGTCATCGCACGTCCCTCCCCTCGAGGAAGCTGGCCGGCCGGTCACCGGTCACCGCGAGGCCGCCGCCGACGGCTTCCTCCCAGTACCGCCAGAAGCCGCGCATCGCGCCCTCGTCGATCGAGCGGCCCTGCTCGCCCTTGACCTCGTCGCGCATGCCGCGCGACATGTCGCTGTAGTCGAGGTCGCCGGCGCCCCTGGTCGCCTCGATGCCCCGCTGGACGGCCTCGTACGCCTCGATGTCGTCAGGCGTCGCCAGGCCGCCGGGGCCCACGAAGCTGACCACGGTCTTCATCCGCAGCGCCCGGGAGTCCGGGTGCTCCTCGCGGGGCACCAGCTGCCAGGCGCGGACATCGGTGTGGCCCGGCGCGACCGGCTCCAGCTGCCGGATCGAGAGGCCCTCGATGTCGAAGAGCAGCAGGTTCGGGAAGACGAAGAGGATGTGGCTCTCGTCGGCGATGTAGTGCGCGCGCTCCTCGCCGAGGCGCTCCACCATCTCGGCGCGGTGCTCCTCGGTGCGGACCCGCTCGTCCTCGCCGAAGCGCGGCTCCCAGACCATGGAGATCCGGCCGCCGTGACCGGTCAGCACCAGCAGCGAGTGGCCGTTGCCGAGGTTGTAGGCGTACTGGTTGTCGTCGGTGACGGCGAAGCCGGACTCGCGCAGGTAGCCGACGAAGGTGTTGTGGGTCGGCGAGAAGTGGTACCCGTCCATGGCGTTCTCGACGGCGAGCTTCCAGTTGCCGCGCACGCTGTAGAGCTGGACCCCGGGCAGCGTGGTGACGCCGCTGGCGTGCTGCTGCTCGATCATCGTCATGTAGTCGGCGGCGTCGCCGAGGTGCTCGAGGAGCGGCGGCACGTCGGGGTTGAACGAGATGAACACGTAGCCCTCGTGGATCTCCAGGCGGGGTACGGCGCGCAGCATCATGTTCTTCTGCAGCGACTCGATGTCCTCGTACGCGCCGTCGTCCGGGATCGCCGCGACGGTGCCGTCGTTGTTGAAGGTCCACGCGTGGTAGAAGCACTGGAACCGGCGCTGCGAGCCCTCGGTCTCGCGGCACAGCACGGTGCCGCGGTGCGGGCAGGAGTTGAGCCAGGCCCGCACCTGGCCCTCGGTGTCGCGGCAGAAGATCAGCGGCCGGCCGGCGATGGTCCGGACCTTGAAGTCGTTGACGTCGGGGATCTCCGTCTCGTGCCCGAGGTAGAGCCAGGTCCGCAGCCACACGTCCACCCGCTCGCGGGCGAAGATCTCCGGCGACCGGTAGGCCTCCCGGTTGACGCGGAACGTGAGTCGCTCCCAGTCCTCGACGAGCATGGGTTCCGCCACTCGCTCGGACACTTCGCTTGACATGTCGGTCGCTCCTTCGCCGTCGTGCACTCTGATCACTATCGCGAGATACCATCTCGCGATGCGACATAGCCTCGCCCACCCCACCGGGGCTGTCAAGAGGTCGGATGAATCCGGCCGACGGGTTGACGCCGACCCCTTCCTGGGTTCATTGTCCTGTCTTGTAATGAGAGATGCTGTCTCGGCATACATATACGGAAATGGAGTAGTCGTGCCCTACGTGATCACTGGTTCCTGTATCGACGTGATGGACCGGTCGTGCGTGGAGGAGTGTCCTGTCGACTGCATCTACGAGGGCGACCGGATGCTGTACATCCAGCCCGACGAGTGCGTCGAGTGCGCTCGCTGCGAGCCGGTCTGCCCCCAGATCTCGATCTACCACCACGACGACCTGCCCGACGAGTCGAAGGACTACGAGCGGATCAACTCCGAGTTCTTCGCCGACCTCGGCTCCCCCGGCGGCGCCCGCAAGGTCGGCCGCGTCGGCGCCGACCACCCGGACGTCGCATGAGCACCGGGACGACCCACGAGGTCGACCTGCTGGTCGTCGGCGCCGGCCCGACCGGCCTCTACGCCACCTACTACGCGGGCTTCCGCGAGTTGAAGGTCGCCCTCCTCGACGCGCTGCCCGAGGTGGGCGGCCAGGTCGCCGCGCTCTACCCCGAGAAGGCGCTGTACGACGTGGCCGGGTTCCCCTCGGTCCGCGGCCAGGAGCTGGTCGACGCGCTGCACGCCCAGGCCCGCTCGGCCGACCCGCTGATGCTGCTCGGCCGCACCGCCGTCGGCCTCGTGGAGCACGAGGACGGCGTCGAGGTCACCACCGACACCGGCGAGGTCGTCCGGGCCGGGGCGGTGCTCATCACCGCCGGCATCGGCAGCTTCACGCCGCGCGAGCTGCCCGTCGGCTCGGAGTACCTCGACCGCGGACTGCGCTACTTCGTGCCCCGACTGGCCGAGCTCGCCGACCAGGACGTGCTCGTCGTGGGCGGCGGCGACTCCGCCCTGGACTGGGCGCTCGGCCTGGAGGAGATCGCGCGCAGCGTCACGCTGGTCCACCGCCGACCGCAGTTCCGTGCCCACGAGCGCAGCGTCGCACAACTGGGCGCCTCGAGCGTCGAGGTGCTGACGCCGTACGAGGTGGCCAAGGTGTCGGGCGAGGACCACATCGACGAGGTCGTCATCGAGACCCGTGACGGCGAGAGCCGCACCCTCGCGGTGCAGGCCGTCGTCGCCGCGCTCGGCTTCATCGCCGACCTCGGCCCGATCGACGGCTGGGGCCTGGAGCAGGAGAAGCGGCACATCCTGGTCGACCGGACCATGCGCACCAACCGGGCCCGGGTCTTCGCCGCCGGCGACCTCGCCCACTACGAGGGCAAGGTCAAGCTGATCTCGATCGGCTTCGGCGAGGCGGCCCTCGCCGTGAACCACATCACCGCGCTGGTCCGTCCCGGATCCGCGCTCACGCCCGGGCATTCGTCAGACCTCTGACGACACGGGGCGTCCGCGCCCGCCGGACAAGGCGGCGCGGCGCTCCTCCCGTGCGATACTCCGTCGAGCCCAGCGCCCCGATTCGAGGTCACATGAGCACCAGCAAGAGCCCCAAGAGAGAGACGAGCGAGACCGCTCCCACCATCCAGACGGTGGAGCGGGCTGCGGTCGTCCTCGGCTCGTTCACGGTCGCCAAGCCCTACCTGAGCCTCAACGAGCTGACGGCGTCGCTCGGCACCAGCAAGGCCACGGCGCACCGCTACACCAAGGCGCTGCGCGCCGCCCACCTGCTCCGGTACGACGAGCGCACCGCGCTCTACTCGCTGGGCCCCCAGGTGCTGACCCTCGCCGCGTCCGCCCGCGCCGGCCTGCCGATCGTCGCTGCCGCCGAGCCGTACATGGAGGCGCTGCTGCACGAGGTCGACGAGACCGTCGTCCTCTCGGTCTGGGACGGCGAGACGGCGACCGTCGTCCGCTCGGTCGACAACACCGACCACATCATCCGGATCGGCGTCCGCTCCGGCGCCCGGCTCGACCTCACCGACTCCGCGCAGGGTCGGGTCTTCTGCTCCTTCCTGCCGCCCGAGCAGGTCCCCGGACTCAAGTCGATCCTGCGCCGCGCGCCCGAGCTGGCCGCGGAGTTCGACACCATCCGCGAGCTGGGCCTGTCCCTGAACTCCCCCGACATCAACGGCGTCCGCACCATCGCGGCGCCGATCTTCGAGGGCGAGACCATCGTCGCCGCGATGGCCATCGTCGGCACGGCCGTGACGGTCTCCGCCGACGTCGACAGCCCGATGGCCCGCGCACTGGTCCGGACCACCCGCGCGCTCTCCGAGGGACTCGGCGGCCACTGAGCCCAGACCACATCGACCCGGCGCGTCTGAACGCGCCGGGTCGATGCGTCTGAGACGTTCAGATGCGCCGGGTCGATGCGGGTCAGAGGCCCAGATCGCGGCCGATGAGCTCCTTCATGATCTCGTTGGAGCCGGCCCAGATCTTGGTGACGCGCGCGTCGCGCCAGGCCCGGGCGACCCGGTACTCGTTCATGAAGCCGTAGCCGCCGTGCAGCTGCACGCAGTGGTCGAGCACCTCCGACTGGACCTGCGAGGAGAACCACTTCGCCTTGGCCGCGTCGATCGCGGTGAGCGTGCCCTGGGCGTGGTTGAGCACGCACTTGTCGATATACGCCTCGGCCGCCTCGATCCGGGTGACCAGGTCGGCCAGCAGGAACTTGTTGTGCTGGAAGGTGCCGATGGGGGCGCCGAAGGCCTGGCGCTCCTTGGCGTAGTCCACGGTCTCGAGCAGGATCTGCTTGGCGTGCGCGATGTTCGCGACCGCGCAGCCGAGCCGCTCCTGCGGGAGCTTCTGCATCATGTGGATGAAGCCCATGTTCAGCTCGCCGATGATCTCGGCGTCGGTGACCCGGACGTTCTCGAAGAACAGCTCGGCGGTGTCGGACTCCTCCATGCCGACCTTGTCGAGCTTCCGTCCGCGCGAGAAGCCCTCCATGGTGGCCTCGATGCCGAAGAGCGTGATGCCCTTGGGCCCCTTCTCCGGGTCGGTGCGCACGGCGGTGACGAAGAGGTCGCCGGAGTAGCCGTTGGTGATGAAGGTCTTCGAGCCGTTGATGATCCACGCGTCGCCGTCACGGACGGCGGTCGTCTTCAGCGCGGCGAGGTCGGAACCGCCGGACGGCTCGGTCATGCCGATGCCGAGCAGGATCTCGCCGGAGCAGATGCCGGGGAGCCAGCGCTGCTTCTGCTCCTCGGTGCCCAGCTCGACGATGTACGGCGCCGTGATGTCGGCGTGGATGCCGTGACAGGTGGGGTACGCCGCGCCCGCCTTGGCGAGCTCCTCCTGCAGGACGGCGTTGAACCGGTAGTCGCCGGCGTCCGAGCCGCCGTACTCCTCCGGGACGCACAGGCCGAGCAGGCCCTGCTTGCCCGCCTCGAGCCAGAACTCGCGCGGGAGCGCCTTCGCGGCGATGTGCTCCTCGGTGTGCGGCAGGACGGACCGGTCCACGAACTCCTTGACGGACGCGCGGAATGCCTCGTGGTCCTCGTCGTAGATCTCACGCTTCATGCCGGCGACTCTACTCGCGGGTCACCTGGCCGGTCCTGGTCCCCGAGCACAACTGATCCCGCCCGGGGATCGGTCACGCCCAACGATCCGGGACCGTCCGTCCCCTACGCTCACCAGCGTGATCTCGGCGCGACTGCTCGAGAGGGAGGCGAGCCTCGCGGAGGCCCGGGCCGCCCTCGACCGGCTGCGCGCGGGCACGGGCGGCGCCCTGTGCCTGCTCGGCCCGGCCGGCGTCGGCAAGACCGCGCTGCTGGAGACCGCCCTCGCGACGGCCGGTGACCTGCCGGTGCTCCGCGCCGCCGCGGGCGAGCTGGAGGCACACGCGCCGTACGGCGTCGTCCGGCAGCTCTTCGGTCGGGTCCTGGCCGACCTGGACCCGGCCGCCCTGGACGGCCTCGACGGGATCGCGCACGGCGCGGCCCGGCCCGCGGTCGACCTGGTGCTGCATCGCGGGGCACCGGTCGCGGACCCGTCGGTGATGCTCAACAGCCTGTACTGGCTGCTCGACGGGCTCGCGGCCGACGGGCCGCTCGTGCTCGCGGTCGACGACGCGCACTGGGCCGACGAGGCGTCGCTCCTCTTCTGCCACCACGTCCTGAGCCGCGCCGACGAGCTGCCGGTGCTCCTGGTGGTCGCCGCCCGCGACGTGCTGCCCGAGCGGCGCAGCCCCGCCCTCGCCGCACTGGTCGCCGACGCCGCCCGGCTCGACCTCGCCCCGCTGAGCGTCGCCGGCGTCCGCTCCTGCCTGGCCGAGCTCTGGCACATCGAGGTGGACGACGAGCTGGCGGCGGCCTGTGCCGACGTCACCGGCGGGAACCCCTTCCTCGTCGTGGCCCTCGCCGACCTGCTCGCGGCCACCGACCCCGACAGCGCCGGTACGGCGGACGTGCGCACCCTCGTGCCGCGCACGGTCGTGGATGCCGTCGTCCAGCGGCTCACCGCCCTCGCCGCGCCGGAGCAGGCACTGGCCCGCGTCGTCGCCGTCCTCGACACCGCTCCGCTGCGGGTCGCGGCCGGACTGGCCGGGCTGACCCCCGAGGCGGCCGGTACGGCGGCCGACCGGCTCCGCGACGCCGGGCTGTTCGCCACCGAGCGGCAGCTGGGGTTCCGGCACGCCCTGCTGCGCAGCGCCGTCGCCGCCGCGACCGGCGCCGCCGCCCGCGACGACCTGCACCGCCGCGCCGCCCGGGCCCTGGCCGGCGAGGACGACGGGCTGCACGTCGCCGCCGGTCACCTGGTGGAGGCGGAGGGCGTCGGCGACCCGTGGTCGGTCGAGCTGCTGCGCACCGCGGCGCGGGCCGCGCTGGCGGACGGCGCGCCCCAGGCCGCGGTCGACCTGCTCCGGCGGGCGATCGCCGAGCCGCCCCCGGCGGTCGAGCTCCCGGGCGTGCTGGTCGAGCTCGGCACGGCCGAGCTCCACGCCGGCGACCCCGCGTCGGTGGTCACCCTGGAGCGGGCGGCGCACGGCGTGACCGACCCGGTGCTCCGCGCCCAGTCCGCGCTGGCCCTCGCGACGGCGTACAACGTCGGCGGCTTCTACGACCGCACGGTCCCGATCCTCACCGCCGCTCTCGACGGCCTCGGACCCGAGCACGGCGACCTCGCCCGGATCGTCGAGGCGGTGCTGGTCTCCGCCGCGCTCCAGGTGCCCGGGCAGGTCACGACCGCGCGAGCCCGCCTCGCCGCGCACGGCCGCCTGGCCGGGGACACCCCCGGCGAGCGCCTGCTCCTCATCCAGCAGGCGGCGGTCGCCAACGCCGTCAGCGCCCCCAGCACCGAGGTCCATGCCCTGGCCCGCCGGGCGATCGGCGACGGGCTGACCCCGGAGCAGGTCGCCAATCCCTTCGAGTGGACGATCGCGCGGCTCCAGCTCGCCGCCGCGGGCGAGTACGCCGTGGTGGCGGGCCTGTGCGCGCAGGGGCTCGACCTCGCCGCGCGCGAGGGCTCGGTGCTCATGCACGTCGCGGCGTCCTTCGTCCGCGGCTGGGCGCACCTGTGGGCGGGCCGGCTCGACGACAGCATGGCCGACTTCGACGCCGCGCTGGAGCACGCCGACCTGGTCGCCGGGGGCACCATCGTCGGAGTGCTCTCGCACGCGGGGCGCGCGGAGGCGCTGCTCGAGCAGGGCCGGTACGACGAGGCCCGGGCCGCCGTCGACAGCGTCCCGGAGGAGATCCTCGCCGACCTGATGCACGCCGGGGGCATCCATCTGCTGCGGGCCCGCGGGCTGGTCCAGGCCGCCACCGGCGACCACGCCGCCGCACTGGACTCGCTGCGCACCTGCGGCCGCCGCCTCGACGCGCTGCAGGTGGACTCCCCCACCTGGTGCGCCTGGCGGGCGGCCGCGGTGGAGAGCCTGTGGGCACTCGGGCGGATCGACGAGGCGCGCGAGCTGGCCGCGGTCGAGCTCGCTCGGGCCGAGGAGAAGGGGGCCGCGGGCGTCCTCGGGCAGGCACTGCGGATCGCCGGCGAGGTGGCCGGTGCCGACGGCATCGCGCTGCTGGAGCGCTCGGTCGCGGTGCTCGACGGCTCCCAGGCCCGCCTCCAGGAGGCCCGGTCCCGGGTCGCGCTGGGATCGGCCCTGCGTCGTACCGGGCGCCGGGTGGAGGGGCGCGAGCAGCTCCGGACCGGTCGCGAGCTCGCCCACCGCCTCGGCGCGACGGTCCTCACCGCGCGGGCCACGACCGAGCTGGCCCTGGCGGGGGGACGGGCCGGCCGGATCGAGGTCACCGGCGTGGCCGCCCTGACCTCCGCCGAGCGCCGGGTGTGCGAGCTGGCGGCGACCGGGCTGCGGAACCGGGACATCGCCCAGCGGCTGTTCGTCACCACCAAGACGGTCGAGGTGCACCTGTCCCGGGCCTACCGCAAGCTCGGCGTCGGCCGCGACGGGCTCGGCGACCTGCTCTCCTCCGCCGACCGCGACGGCACCGGCGACTCCTAGGGAGGTGCTGATCGATGTCGCCGTCGCGAGCGCGGCACGCAGCAGGCGAGATCGATCAGTGGCTCCCTAGAATCCGGGCATGGCCGCCCACGACACCCGCATGCTGCTGCTGGGTGCCGTCGCGCTCTTCGAGCCGGTGAACGGGTACCAGATCCGCCGCGAGCTGCTGTCTTGGACCGTCGACGACTGGGCCAACCTCAACCCGGGCTCGATCTACAACGGCCTGGCCACGCTGACCAAGCAGGGCTTCCTGGTCCGCCACGACCTCGAGGACGGCGGCCGCGAGGTGGCGGTCTACGAGGCGACCGACGCGGGCCGCACCGAGCTCGAGCGGTTGATCACCGCCGGCCTGGAGGAGGTCAGCGTCGTCGACCGCAAGGGCTTCAGTGCGGCGTTCGGCCTGCTGCCCCTGGTCCCGCCCGACCGGGCGCTGCGCTCGCTGGTCCGCCGTCGGGTGGCGCTGGAGGAGCTCGTCGCCCGGCTCGCCGCCCCGGCGGCGCCCGCCGACGCCCCGCCGCACGCCCTGCGCACCGTGGTGCTCTGGCTCGACCTCGCCGTCGCCGAGCTGGCCTGGCTGCGGGAGACCATCGAGCAGATGAAGGCCGGCCGGCTCGCGCTCGACGCGTCGACCTGGGCGCCGCCGGCCGACGACCCCGGCTGGCAGATGAACGCCGATCGCGAGCGCTACCGGGCCCTGCTCGGCGGCTGATCTGCTCGGCTCAACGACCGAATCTGCTGTCATCGCGCCGGATCGGCGACGAATCCGGTAGGTGAACCGGAAATCCGGTTGCGATGAATGTCGGCGGCTGGTGCTGTCCTACCTGCGGGGGAACGCGTTTGACAGCGCAGTGTTCAAGTTTGAATACTGCTCCTGTTCAACCTTGACTACCGAGGGGATCTCCATGATCGAGGCACGAGGACTCGTGCAGACCTTCCACAGCGGACAGGGCAAGCAGAAGAAGGAGGTCCACGCCGTGCGCGGCGTCGACCTCGACGTCGCGGAGGGCGAGGTCGTCGGCTTCCTCGGCCCCAACGGCGCCGGCAAGACCACGACGCTGAGGATGCTCACCACGCTGCTCAAGCCGACGGCGGGTACGGCGACCGTGGCCGGCTTCGACGTCGCGACCCAGGCGGTCGACGTACGCCGCAGCATCGGGTACTGCTCCCAGGTCGGCTCGACCTTCTCCGGCGCCTACGCCGGCGACGAGGTCGTCGACCACGGGATGCTCTACGGGATGTCGAAGAAGGCGGCCGTGGCCCAGGGCCAGGAGCTCTTCGACAAGCTGCAGCTCGACGGTCTGTGGCGGCGGATGCCGAAGAACATGTCGGGCGGCCAGAAGCGGCGCCTCGACATCGCGATGGCGCTCATCCACTCCCCCAGTCTGGTGTTCCTCGACGAGCCGACGACCGGCCTGGACCCGCAGGCGCGGATCAACCTGTGGCAGCACATCGCCGACCTGCGGGCCAAGCAGGGCGCGACCGTCTTCCTGACCACCCACTACCTCGACGAGGCCGACGCCCTCGCCGACCGGATCGTCATCATCGACAAGGGCGAGATCGTCGCCAGCGACACCGCCGACAACCTCAAGGCCGCGGTGGCCGGCGACCTGGTCGACCTCGAGGTCGCGACCGACGAGCAGGTCGCGATCGCCCGCGCCAAGCTCGGCTCGATCAGCGCCGAGGTCGAGGTCGAGGGCCACCACGTCCGAGGCCGGGTCGCCCGCGCGGGCAAGGCCGTGCCCGGGCTGCTGCGCGACCTGGAGACCGCGGGCGTCGGACTCGAGTCGATCGAGGTCGTCCGTCCCACCCTCGACGACGTCTTCCTCACCCTGACCGGCCGCTCGCTGCGCGACGCCGAGGCCGCCGCCGAGGCGAAGGACAGCCCCGACGCCGACGTACTCACCGAAGGAGCCCGTGCGTGAACACCTTCTTCCGCGAGTCCTGGATCGTCTTCAACCGCCAGCTGCGGATGAACCTGCGCAACCCCGCGTGGGTGATCATCGGCATGCTGCAGCCGGTCCTCTACCTGCTGCTGTTCGGTCCGCTGCTCGAGCCGGTCATCGCCCAGCTCGGCGGCAACAAGTACACCTGGTTCGTGCCCGGCATGCTCGTCCAGCTCGGCATCTTCGGGGCCTTCTTCGCCGGCTTCTCGCTCATCGGCGAGTGGCGCGAGGGCGTCATCGAGGCCGAGCGGGTCACCCCCGCCCACCGCTCGGCGCTGCTGTTCGGCCGGCTCTACCGCGACCTGCTGCAGCTCTTCGTGCAGGCGATCATCCTCGTCGTGCTCGGCCTGATCATGGGCATGGACGCCTCGTTCGGCGGCATCGTCGTCGGCGTCGTCCTCACCCTCATGCTCGGCGGCGCCTGCGCTGCGGCGTCCAACGCCCTCGCACTGACCACCAAGAGCGAGGACGTGATGGCGCCGGTCATCAACGTCATCATGATGCCGGTGCTGCTTCTGAGCGGCATCCTGCTCCCGATGAGCTTCGGCGCCGGCTGGCTCGAACGGCTCAGCGACTTCATGCCGATCCGCCACGTCGTCGATGCCGTCCGCGCCGCGTTCTTCGGCGACTTCGACAGCTCCATGCTCTGGGGCGTCGGCTGGACCGTGGCGCTCTTCGGTCTCGCGGTGTGGTGGGGCACCTCGGTGTTCAAGAAGGAGAACGCCTGACCGTCCCGACCCGGACCACCTTCGCCCCGTCAGCACGGGACTCCGCCCTGCGGCGGGTCCCGTGCTGACGGGGCGCTGACCGGTGGGCGGACGGCGCGCCGCTTCCCCGGCGAGCACACGCCCCGCACACCACCGGTGACGAGGTGGGGCCACTCCCCCACGGCGTGACCCCGATCGTCGATTCTCCCGGCCCGCGCGGCCGAGCGGTACCAGCGGAATCGAGGACACCGCCGCGCCCGCCCAGCGGATCCGAGGACAGCCGATCCGCTGCGCCGCCCGCCGGCCGGCCCCTAGCATCCGGCCATGGAGGAGAGTCGCGCGTCGACGCGCGACCTCGCGGCCTCGGTCGAACGCGGCCTCCAGCTCGCGATCGGCGTGGTGATCCTCGCCAAGACGGCGGTCTTCGGCGCGGTGCTGACCGAGCTGGCGTCGTACGACACCGCCGACGTGCTGCTCATCCTGCTCGTCGTCGCCTGCGTCGGCACCGCCGGCGTGCGCTGCGTCCTGGGACGCGCCGGCCGCCTCGACGTCGCGCTGTGCACGGTGGCGATGGCCGCGGGCGCACTGCTCCACCGGGGCACGACACCGCTCGCGGGGGCCGCGGACTCGCCGATCATCCACCTGGTCGAGCCGCTGCTGCTCGTGGTGGCCGCCCGGCTCCCGGTCCCGACGGTCCTGGCCGTCGCGGGCCTCTACGTCGGCCTGCGCTGGGAGACCGGCGGCAGCACGACCGCCCTGCGGTACGGCGTCCAGGAGGCCGCCTTCATCACCGGCACCGTGCTCGCGGTGCTCGTCCTGGTCGGCCTGATGCGACGGACGTCGGCCCGCGCCGAGGCGGCGCTGCGGGCCGAGGGCGCGCGGCAGGCAGCCGAGACCGGCCGGGCCGAGGTCGACGCCACGGCCTTCCTCCACGACGACCTGGTGCCCGCCCTGCTGGCGGTCGCCGGACTGCCGCGGGCCGAGCCCACGCTCGCCGCCGCGGCCGCCGCGCTCGACGGGCTCGCCGCCCGGGGCCCGAGCCGGTCGCCCGCCCACCTGGACGAGCAGATCCGCGCCGCCGCCGACGGCAGCGGGCTCGACGTCCTCCTCGTGGTGCGCGGGCGACGCACCTCCGTGCCCGAGGACGTCCGGGAGGCGCTCGTCGGCGCCGTGCGCGAGGCATTGCGCAATGTCGCCCGGCACAGCGGCGTGCACCGGGCCACGATCACGCTGGTGCAGCGCCCGGGACGGGTCCGGGTCACCGTCGAGGACGCCGGAGCCGGCTTCGTCGTCACCCCCGGCGTCGGGCTCCGCGTGGCGGTCTCCGGCCGGGTCGAGGCGGCCGGCGGCACCGCCCTCGTCGCGAGCACGCCGGGCGCCGGCACGGTCGTCACCCTCGCCTGGCGCGCCCACCGGCTCGCCCGACTGCTCGGCCTCTCCCCCGACGCGGACACCTTCGCGCGCGCGGCGGTCGGGCGCCCGGGCCGCGCTGCGCTCCAGGTGTGTGGGGTACTGGCGGCGGGGTACGCCGTCTCGGGACTCCTGCTGGCGGCCGACGGGGTGCGCCAGCCGGTCACCTGGGCCGGGGCGGTCGCGACCTTCCTGCTGGTCGTGGCTCTGGCTCGGGGCCTCGATCGCGGGCCGGCCACCCCCGGCCTGCTCCTCGCCGGCGCCCTCGGCCCGGCCGTCGTGCTCGTCGTGGCACTGCCCACCGTCTCCTCCGGCGGCCTCGGCGGCCTGGAGTCCTGGATCGTCGAGTTCACCGCGCTGCCCGCGATGGTGCTCGCCTGGACCGCGTCCCTGCGGGTCGTCGTGCTGCTGCTGGTCCCGAACGCCGTGGCGATCGTCGTAGTCGCCCTCGGGGCCGGCGTCTCGGCCGCCGAGCTCCCCCACCTGCTCTTCGTCCAGCCGCTCAACACCTGCTTCGTCGCCGTCATCATCGGCGTGTGCCGCCGCGCCGGGCTGGTGCTCACCGGACTCGGCGCGGCGCGTGGCACCGACCGCGGCAGTGCCGCGCGCCGCCTGCTCGGACCGCTGTTGCCCCTGGTCGAGCGCACCCTGGCCGACCCCGGCTGCACCGGGTCGGCGACCGGCGCTGCGGTTCTCGCGCAGAGTGTGCGGGACTGTCTCTACCTCCCCGGCCCGGCCCACCTGGCCCTGCGCGAGGAGCTGCACCTGCTGCGCCGTACCGGCTCCCAGGTGGTGGTCACGATCCAGGAGGACCTACCGGCGAGCGCGACCCTGGCCGCGGCGGTGACCGTGCTGCGGGCGCTCGCCCCGGCGCGCGTGACGGTGTCCGGCGGGGCGCTGCGCACCGGCGTGGTCGTGGTCCCGGCGGTCCCGGAGGCGGCCGCCGACGCGGTCCGGGCGGCCCTCCCGGCGACCTGGGCGGTCACCTTCGATCCCGACGCGACCCTGCTCTCCGGGCCCCCGGGGACACGCCGTGCCTCCGGCGCGGAGCCCGCCGTCAGCCCTCCAGGTGGCCGTCAGCTCGCGCCCGGCTGATCAGCCCGTGCACGTTGCCGGTCTCGATCCCGCCCTCACGGTAGGCCCGGGCGGCCCGGGCGAGATGCTCGCGGACGGTCACCTCGCCGATGCCCAGCTGCCGGGCGACCAACCGGTACGGCAGGCCGGCGCTGACCGCGCGCAGGATCTCGATCTGGCGGGGCGAGAGCCGGGCGCCGACGTCCTCGTCGGAGAGCAGCATCGTGGCGAGCTGGCTCGAGCAGGCGAGCTCACCGGCGACCGCGTCACGGATCGACTGCGCGATCGCCTCCGGCGGATCGACCTTGAGGATCAGTCCCGCGGCGCCGGCGTCGATCGCGCGGCGGACGGGGACCGGACGTTCCTCCGCCGTGAACAGCACCACCACCAGGCCGTGCTCGACCAGGGTCGTCACGGTCTCCTCCGCCGGCGGCTGGCCGGGGATCCGCATGTCGAGCAGCACCACGTCCAGACCGTCGGGCGCCTTCGCCAGGAGCTCCTCGGCCGAGCCGGCGATCGCCACCAGGCGCATGTCGGGCGCCGACTCCGCGAACGCCGCGCCGAGTCCCAACAGCACCACGGGGTGATTGTCGACGGCCCCCACCCGGATCACGGCAGCGATTATTCGCGGCGCGCCCCGCCGCCGTGCGCGGAATCCGCCGTTCTTTGCGTACGACGCCCCGCCGGCTCCGCCCGCCCGCGCGACGGCGGTCCGACCGGTCTAGACCAGCACCCGGTCCTGGGGAGTCTCGGGGCCGCCCGTCGGAGCGGGAACGGGCTCCTCGCGGAAGCCGTACCGCTGCCACCAGCGGGCCAGCGGCGCGGGCGCCCACCAGTTCCAACGGCCGAGCAGCTTCATGGTGGCCGGGACCAGCAGGGCCCGGACGACGGTCGCGTCGACCAGGATCGCCACCAGCATGCCGATGCCGAGCATCTTCATGAACACCACGCCGCTGAGGCTGAACGCGCCGATCACGACGGCCAGCAGGAGCGCGGCACTGGTGATGATCCGGCCCGTCTTCTGCACGCCGGTCTGCACGGCGAGGTCGTTGTCGCCGGTCGCGTCCCACTGCTCCCGGACCCGCGAGAGCAGGAAGACCTCGTAGTCCATGGACAGTCCGAACAGCACCGCGAGCATCACGATCGGGTTGGTCAGGTCGAGGAAGCCCTGCGGCGTGAACCCGAGCAGGTCCGCGAGGTGGCCGTCGCTGAAGATCCAGGTCACGACCCCGAAGGAGGCGGTGATCGAGAGGGCGTTCATCAGCACCGCCTTCAGCGGCAGCACGACCGAGCCGAAGGCCAGGAAGAGCAGCACCAGCATCACGCCGACGACGATCACGCCCATCAGCGGCAGGTGGTCGCCGACCGAGCTCGCCAGGTCGACGGTGTCGGCGCTCAGGCCGCCGACGAGGGCCTCGCCGCCGCCCGGGGCGTCCACGGCGCGCAGCTCGCGCACCACCTGCTGGGCGTGGTCGGTCTGGCTGTTGCCCTCCCAGGCCGCCCGCAGCAGCGTGGTGTCGCCCTCGGTCGCGACCGGTCGGACGTCGACGACACCGTCGACCTGCGCCAGGGCCCGCGTGTACGCCGCGACGCCGGCCTCGTCCGCACCCTCGAGGAGGATGTTGGCCGTCGAGCGCTCCGGACCGAACTCGGTGTTGAGCCGCTCCGACGCCAGGTGGGACGGGGTGTCCGCGGGCAGCACGCGGTAGTCGACGCTGCCCCACTTCACGCCGAGGAAGGGCGAGGCGACGGCGAGGAGGACCACCACGACGGCGGTCGCGACGATCACCGGCCGGCGCATCACGGCACGGGCGAGCCGGGCCCAGGCGCCGTGGTCGGTCTCGACGGGGGTGGCCCGCTGGAGGAACGGGATCCGCCACGCGTCGATCCGGGTGCCCAGCAGCGCGAGCACCGCGGGCAGGACGGTCAGGGCGGCGACCATCGCGATGAGCACGGCCGCGATGCCGCCGTACCCGATCGACTTGAGGAAGGTCTGCGGGAAGACCAGCAGCGAGCTCATCGCCGCCGCGACGGTGAGCGCCGAGAAGGCGACGGTCCGCCCGGCGGTGGCCATGGTGCGGGCGACGGCGCCGCCCGGGTCGTCCGGGTCGCGGGCGATCTCCTCGCGGAACCGGGAGACCACGAAGAGGGCGTAGTCGATCGCGAGCCCGAGGCCGAGCAGGGTGATGATGTTGGGCGCGAAGATCGACACGTCGACCACCTCGTTGAGGCCGGCCACCGTGGCCCGCGCGCCGAGCACGGCGACGACGCCGACGAGGATCGGCATCAGCGCCGCGACGACGCTGCG
Source organism: Nocardioides sp. L-11A (assembly GCA_029961745.1). NCBI lineage: Bacteria > Bacillati > Actinomycetota > Actinomycetes > Propionibacteriales > Nocardioidaceae > Nocardioides > Nocardioides sp. L-11A. Next base: position 528,956 of record CP124680.1, on the reverse strand, counting down.
GAAGATGATGAGCGAGAGGATCAGCACCACCGGCAGCGACACGATCTCGGCGCGGAGCAGGTCGGACTTCGTCTCCTCGTTGACGTCGGTGTAGACGGCGTACGGTCCGGCGAAGGCGGTGTCGAGCGAGCTCTCCTCGACCTCGGGGCGCATCGCGTCGAAGGAGTCGATGAAGTCGTTCTGGCTCTCCCCGGCGAGGGAGACATAGACGGCGGTCGCGTGCCCGTCCTTGCTGACCATCGCGGGGTCCTGGACGTCGTACCAGGTCGCCACCGAGACGACGCTGTCCGCGGGGATGGCGGCGAGGGTCCGCTCCACCTCGGCCCGGAACGCCGGGTCGGCCGCCTCCGCGTCGTCGCTGGAGAAGATCACCACGGCGTCGATCGAGCGGTTGCCGAAGGTCTCGCGCTCGAGGGCGAGCTCCCGGGCGGACTCGGTGCCGGGATCCTCGAAGCCGCCGGCCGAGAGCTTGCCCTCCAGGCCGAGGCCGGCGACGGCGGCGAGTGCCGTGACCCCGAGTCCGACCACCAGCACCGCCACGGCCCGGCGCACGACCAGGGCGCCCCATCGCTCCATCATCTGCGGTTCCTCCCGGAGTCAGTGAACTCCTGTCAGTTTCGTAAACATCGTTAACGGTAAACGGTGTAAACTGCAGTCGTCAAGCGTTCACCCGGGTGACGCCCGGTCGATCTCGAGGAGTCCTGTGGCCCACCTCCGTGCGCCCACCCGCCGGGAGCGCCAGCGCGAGGCGACGTACGACGAGATCGTCACCGTCTCCGCGGCACTGCTCGCCGAGGGGGCCGACCTGTCCCTGCGCGCGGTCGCCGCGCGGATGGGGATGACCGCGCCCGCGCTGTACCGCTACGTCAGCAACTACCAGGAGCTGGTGGACCTGGTCGCCTTCGAGCTCGACAAGGCGGCGACGGCCGCGTGGGCCGAGGCCGCTTCCCGGTTCTCGGAGGAGGACCCTGCCGCGCGGCTGACGGTGGCCTGTGCGCGCTTCCGCCAATGGGCGCTGGCCAAGCCGCGGGAGTTCGCGCTGATCTTCGCCAACCCGATCGCCGAGGCCGACACCGAGCGACGCGAGCTGCTGACGCTCGCCACCTCGGGCCACTACTTCACCGACCTGATGTGGCAGATCTGGGAGCTCTACCAGTTCCCCTTCCCGGCCCTCGACGACCTGGACCCGGTCATCCGCGAGGCCGTCCTCGACCCGCTCATCCCGGCGAAGTCCGATCACATCCCGCGCGAGGACCGCGGCCTGCTGTGGATCTACATGCGGGCCTGGTCCGCGCTGTACGGCGTCGTCACCCTCGAGTCCACCGGCCATTGCGACCCGCGGGTCATCGAGTCCGGCCAGCTCTTCCGGGCCACGATCCTCGACTGGCTCGAGCCCCTCGGCCTCCGGCACGAGCGGGATCGGCTGACCGCGATCCTCGACGAGGAGCTGGCCCGTCCCTGACCGACCCGGCGCATCTGAACGTCTCAGGAGCACCGACCCGGCGCATCTGAACGTCTCAGGAGCACCGACCCGGCGCGTTCAAACGCGCCGGGTCGATCAGGTCCAGAGCACCTCGCGGGCCCAGACCGGCACCAGGTCACCCGCCCGGCCCTGCCGGGACTCGTGGAAGAAGTGGCTGCCCTCGCTGGGCTCCAGGTTGAGCTCGAGGGTGCGGGCGCCGTGGCGGCGGGCGTGCTGGACGAAGCCCGCGGCGGGGTAGACGGCACCCGACGTGCCGACGGAGACGAACATGCTCGCCTCCGAGAGGGCGTCGGCGATCCGGTCCATCTCGTAGGGCACCTCGCCGAACCACACCACGTCGGGACGCAGCTCGTGGGCACCACAGCCCGGGCAGGCCGGCTCATCGAGGAGCGTGTCGCGCCATGGGGAGGCCACGCCGCAGGCACTGCACCGCGCCTTGAGCAGCTCGCCGTGCATATGGACGACATGGCGCGACCCGGCGCGCTCGTGGAGGTCGTCGATGTTCTGGGTCACGATGAGCAGGCCGGAGCCGAGGGTCTCCTCGAGCTCGGCCAGGGCGCGGTGCGCGGCGTTGGGCTCGACGGTGGCCAGCGCAGCGCGCCGCTCGTCGTAGAAGCGCTGCACCAGCGCGCGGTCGCGCTCGAACCCCTCCGGCGTCGCGACGTCCTCGACCCGGTGTCCCTCCCACAGGCCGTCGGCGTCGCGGAAGGTCGGGACCCCGCTCTCTGCGGAGATGCCGGCACCGGTCAGGACGACGATCTGAGGCACGACCGGAGGCTACCCGCCCGCCGGGTGACCGTCGTCACCCGGCCAGCTTCCTCGCGCACCAGTCGACATTGGCGCGCAGTCGCTCGTCGTCCGGCCGGGCGGCGAGGGCGCGGTGCGCCGCGGCCAGCCCCTCGTCGTACCGGCGGGTCCAGTAGGCGCTGACGGCGACCTCGTCCCAGGCGCGCCAGGCGTAGGTCTCGGTGTCGACGAACAGGCCCTCGCCTCCGGGCATCGGGAGAGCAGCGGCGGTGCGGGCGTAGAGGAGCGCGACCTCGTAGCGCTCACGCGACCGCTCCAGGCGGGCCGCCTGGACGAGGGGCTCCGCGCGCCATGGGCAGTCCTGGTACGCCGCGAGGTGGGCGTCGATCACCGCCGCGACCGGCTCGCCGAGCCGCTCGCGCAGCCGGGCCGACTGGTAGCGCGCCTGCCAGCGCTCCTGGTCCCAGCCCGCCGGGTTGGCGACCCGGTCCGCATACGCCGCCAGCGCCCGCTCCGGCTCCCCGGCGTCGCGCCAGGACTGGCCGAGGTAGAACTGCAGCCGCGGGTTGCCTGGGTCGGCTTCGAGGGCGCGCTCGATCAGCGCGGCGTCCTTGCGGTAGGTGTCCGGGTCGCCCGCGCGGGCGCCGTCGTGGCGGACCAGGACGGTGGGCGCGGCCAGGGAGCCGCGACTGGCGCCGGGGAGGGTGAGGTACTCGTGGATCGGTCCCACCCAGCGCCACGGGTCGGCCAGGCGGACCAGGCACAGGCGGGCGTAGCGGGTCGCGTCGTAGGTGACCTGGAGCTGATAGCCCGACGCGGTGAGATCGGGACGCTGCAGAGGGAGCCCTCGCAACTGCTCGTCGGCGTCGATCCACAGGGCGTAGTCGTCAGGCCCACGGTGGATCGAGGCGCGGGCGAGGTCGAGGACCTCCTGCCGGTTGTGGCCGAAGTCGACCCAGGGTCGCTCGACCAGCTCACCCGGAAGTCCGGCCAGCGCCTCCCGAACGAGATCCTGGGTGCCGTCGGTCGACCCGGTGTCCGCGACCACCCACCAGTCGACGAAGGGCCGCACGCTGTCGAGGCAGCGTCGGATCACGGGTGCCTCGTCCTTGACGATCATCATCAAGCCGATGCCGGGCACGGCGGTTCCTTCCTGCGACCGGTGGGTGGGCGCCGGACGACACCCACCCACCGGGACGGTTCTCGAGCGGTCAGCCGACCCGGGCGATGCTCAGCGAGGCACCGGCGCCGGACTCCAGCACCGCGGCACCGACCAGACCGTAGGCCTCGAGGCTGAGGGTGTCGCCGGCGGCGAGACTCACGATCGCCGTGCCCTCCCACAGGTTCGTGGTCAGCACTCCGATCCCGTCGTCGAGCAGTGACTGCGGAGCGCCGTTGACGGTCACCCGGACCCCCATCAGCAGCGCGGCGGTGGTGTTGACCCGGAAGGAAATCTGGTAGTCGCCGGAGGCGGCCACCGTGAACCCGTCGTCGTTCGGGTTCGAGGTCACGCCAGCCTGGGCACCGGACGCGCCCAGCTGCAGCTTCGTGCCGCTGAGGATCACGGGGACGGTGGATCCCGCGACGTCGGCGAACGAGCCGTACGCCAACGCCATGGTGCCTCCGGTCGCTCCGGTCGCCCCGGTCGCGCCGGTGGCGCCGTCCGCACCCGTGGCGCCGTCCGCACCGGTCGGCCCCGTCGGGCCGGTCGGACCGGTGGCGCCGTCCGCGCCCGTGGCACCGGTCGCCCCGTCGGCACCGGTCGCCCCGTCCGCTCCGTCCGCTCCGGTGGCACCCGTCGCACCCGTGGGACCGGTCGGGCCGGTCGCACCGATGTCGCCCGTGGCACCGGTGGCACCGTCGGCACCGGTCGCCCCGTCGATGCCGGTCGCGCCGGTGGCACCGTCGGCGCCGGTCGCCCCGTCGACACCGGTCGCGCCGTCGACACCGGTCGCGCCCGTGGCCCCGGTCGCGCCCGTGGCCCCGGTCGCACCGGTCGCACCGTCGGCACCGTCGGCACCCGCAGCGCCGTCGGCACCCCGGGCCCCCGGCGCGCCGGGGGCACCCGCGGGTCCGCGCTCGCCACCCCGGGACGCCTTGCCGATCTTCCAGCGGATCACCCGCTCACCGGGCCGGCACTGCCGCTCGGCGGCATCCACCAGCCAGCGGCCGTTCTTCATGATCAGGCGCAGCGCGCCGGTCTCCTGGTCATAGCAGCCGATCACCTGCCGGACCTTCGCCTTGCCCGCAGCGGCGTCCGCCACGGCCGCCTCGGCCGGGATGTGGGGGAAGAGCGTCGCCGCGGTGGTGGCCATGACGGACACGGAGTACAGCCCTGCCTGGCGCCATTTCTTGTTCATCGACATCTGATTCCTCGGGGCACGGACCCGGGAGCGAGGTCCTGGGGGGAGTACGGCGGCCGGCGGACCGCCGGCACCGAGGCGCCCCATCGGCCCCGGGGACGCCGTCCTGAGAGATTCCGGCCGGAGAGCTCAGGCAGGCGGACCCCCTGCCGATCGGGAGGGGACATCGTCCCGCCCGCCCGACGAAAGGTCCCTGGTGCCACCGACCCCCGCGCGCCGTCCCTCCCGTTCCGTGACCGTGCTCGGCGCCCTGGCCCTCGTCGGCGCTGTGCTCCTCGGCGGGTGCGGCGGAGGCGATGACGACGCCGACCGCCCTGCATCGCCGGCATCGTCCTCGACGAGCGCCAGCGACACCCTCATCGACACCGGACTGGAGCGGATCGCGGCCGGCGACGTATCGGGCGCACGGGACGCCTTCGAGGCGGTGCTGGTTCTCGACCCGGCGAACGCCTACGCCCACTACAACCTGGGCTACCTCGCCCAGGACGACGGCGACCTGGCCACGGCGATCGACGAGTACAACCAGGCTCTCACCACCGACCCCGAGATGGCACCCGCGCTCTACAACCTCGCGCTGCTCACCGAGCCGGCCGACCTCGACACAGCGGTCGACCTCTACCGCAGGGTGCTCGAGGTCAAGCCGGACGACGCCGCGACACACATGCGCCTCGGCTTCGCGCTGCACCACCTGGGCCGCGAGGACGAGGCCGCGAGCCTGCTCGCGAAGGGCATCGAGCTCGACCCGGCGATGAAGGACGTCCCGGCGCCGTCGTACGCCGGGTGAGGTCAGCGGCGGGCTGTCCCGATCAGCGGCCGGTCCAGCGGATCGCCAGGCAGCGCGGGCTGCGTCGGCGCATCGCGCCCCACCACAGCCCCGCGCCGTAGGCCAGGTCGTCGAGGCAGCGGGCCGCGAGCGCGGTCGCGGGGTCGACGCCCGGACGCTCGCGCAGCAGCACCGCGAGGTCGACGACGGCGGCTGTGAGGACAGCCCGGCGCACCGGCCGGCTACGCAGCGCCGCGACCGCGGCGGCGGGCCACCAGTGCCGGAGCAGCAGCGCGGACTCCTGGCGGACCCCCCACCCCAGGCCCCGCACCGCGAGACGGGTGGCGACGGCGGTGGTGTCGTCGCCCTCCGGCAGGCGCCGGCGGACGGAGCGGGTGGTCGCGGCGACCACGACGGCGGCAGCGGGGACCGACCACCAGCGGCGCTGGAGAAGTGCTGCCGCGCCGAGCGCGACCGGAACGGAGAGCACCGCGGGGGCGACCTTGGCGCCGTGACGGTCGGCGAGGTCGGCCCCACCGGTGCCGTAGACGAACTTGCGCCCCAGCCAGGTCCGCACGCTCGGCCGGACCTCGTGGTGGGCCTCGACCGCGGGGTCGTAGCGGACGAGGTGACCGGCATCGACGAGGCGCCACACCAGGTCGACGTCCTCGGCGACACGCCAGGCGTCCTCGAATCCGCCGACGCCGCCGTCGGGGCGGAGTGCCGGGGTCCGGCCGACGAGGCAGGCCGACGGCAGCCAGCCGATCGCGGCACCCGGGAGCACCCGGCCGCCGACGCGGCCCAGATCGAGGGAGGAGGCGACGGCGTCGTACCGCTCGAACCAGCGGGGGCGGCCGGCCCGCCGCTCGGCGATCCTCCCGACGACGCGGGGGCCGACCAGGGCGACGAGGGGGTCCGCGCAGTGCCGGGCCAGGTCGAGGAGGGCGCTGGGGTCGACCTCGACGTCGGAGTCGACGAAGGCGACGAGGGGCGTGTCCACCTCGTCGAGGCCGGCGTTGCGGGCGCCGGCCGGGCCGCGGTTGCGGGCCAGCGCGACCAGGCGGGCGCCGCGTCGGCGGGCGACCCGCGCGACCGCGGCGGGGTCGTGCGAGGCGTCGTCGACCACGATCACCGGCAGCGGGACCAGCGCCGCCAGGCATCGATCGAGCTGCTCGGGCCGGTCCCGGACGGGTACGACGACCGTGAGGTCGGCGAGCGGCACCGCGCGCCCGTCGAGCACCGGGTCGGCGAGGTTGCCGTCGAGCAGGCGCCGGGCCAGCGCCGCGGTCGCGGGGCCGTCGACGATGAGCCGCCCGCCCGCGAGCAGGTGCCGAGCCCGGCGGCTGAGCCGGACCGCCCGCACCGGCGATCCGCCCACCAGGAGCCGGCCGCGGTCGGCGACGACGAGATCGTCGCGGAGCCGGACGACGAAGCCGTCCGGCAGGGCGGTGGCCGCGGCGGCCGTCGTACTCACGGGGCGAACCCACCGTCGGCCTGCACGACCGAGCCGTTGACCACGGCCCCCTCGGGCGAGCAGCAGAAGGCGACGGCTGCGGCGACCTCGGCGGGGTCGAGGATTCGCCGTACCAGCTGGTTGTGGGCGAAGTCCGCCGCGTCCGGCAGCCCGTAGAGGGCGGCGGTCGCGTCCAACATCGGCGTCCGCGTCGAGCCGGGCGAGACGGCGCAGGCCGTGACCCCCGTGCCGACCAGGTCGGCGGCGAGGCCCTTGACCAGGCCGACGACCGCGTGCTTGGCGGCGTTGTACGCCGCGAGGTGGTGCAGGCCGTGGCTGGCCGCCGCGGAGGCGATCGCGACGAACCGCCCACCGGAGGGGTCCGGCCCGGCGAGCAGCGCCGGCACGGTGACGGCCGCGGTGTTCCACACGCCCTTGACGTCCACCTCCCAGAGCAGGTCGAGCTCGGCCTCCGGGGTCTCCCACAGCGGCCGGCCGCCCGCGATCACGGCGGCGGCGGCGACCGCGGCGTCGAGCCGACCCCAGCGCGCGACGGCCAGGTCGACGGCGGCGGCCAGCGCGGAGCGGTCCCGCACGTCGGCGACGTGGCCGACGGCCTGGTCGCCCCCGGCCGCGACGACCGCGTCCAGCTCGGCCCGGGTCGCGAGCGGAGGCCCGGCGCATCCGTCGACCGCGACCACCCGGTCGCCCCGCGCGATCAGCGCGCGGACGGTCGCCGCGCCGATCCCGCGCGCGGCACCGGTCACCATCACGACCCGGGGGGCGACCCGGCCGGCCATCGCTAGGCGCCGTCCACGAAGCGCACGACGTCGCCCACCATCGAGGCCAGCACGAGGGCACCCTCGTCGGCGCTGGCGCCCTCCGGGTCGCCCAGCACGCCATTCGGCGAGACCGCCTTGACGCCGCCCGCGATCATGGCGGGCAGCAGCTCCTCGAGGGAGCCGGTGTTGCCCGCCTCCGCCCGGTCGAGACGCACATGCCACGGCGCGAGGTGCAGCATCAGCGACGTCTCGGTCCGGCCGGCGTGCAGGTCGACGTCCTCGGTCGCGCACGCCACCCACGAGACGTCGTGTCCCTCCTCTGTCAACTGGCGTACGGCGCCCCGCAGGGCCGCCCCGTTGCCGCCGTGGGCGTTGACGAACACCACGCGCGCGGCCCAGGTCCGCATCGAGCGGGTCAGCTCGACGACGACCTGACGCAGCACCTCGGTGCCGACGGAGCTGGTGCCGGGGAAGTCCTGGTGCTCGCCGCTGGATCCGTAGGCCAGGGCCGGCGCCACGAGGATGTCGAGGTCGCGCAGGGTCAGCAGCCGGGCGACCTCGGTCGCCACCGCGGTGGCGATGACCGTGTCGGTGTCGAGCGGGAGGTGCGGGCCGTGCTGCTCGATCGAGCCGACCGGCACCAGCACCGTCGCTCCCATCGGCAGGCTCGGCGAGGCGGCTGCGGCCAGGGGGCGGACTGCCCGAGCCACGGTCAGCGCCCCGCAGCCGCCTGCTCGGGGACCCCGAGCGCGCGGTCGAAACCGTCGGGGACGAGCAGGTGCTCGGGCCGCAGCTCGGCGGTCGAGGCCAGGGCCAGCCCACGCAGCGCGGAGTCGACGCCGCCGGAGAGCACGTCGAGCACGTTCTCCACGCCCGCCTGGCCGTTGGCCGCGAGCCCCCAGAGGTAGGCGCGGCCGATCAGCACGGCCTTCGCGCCGAGCGCGAGCGCCTTGACCACGTCGGATCCGCGGCGCACGCCGCCGTCCATGACCACGTCGACCTGGTCGCCGACCGCCTCGGCGATCGGGCGGACCATCCGGATCGCGGCCGGCGTACCGTCGAGGTTGTTGCCGCCGTGGTTGGACACGGAGATGCCCGCGACGCCCGCGTCCACGGCGCGCAGCGCGTCGTCGACGCGGCACACGCCCTTGAGCACGAACGGCGTGCCGCTGATCTGCGCCCACGTGTCGCGCATCCACGCGACGTCGTCCCACGAGGGGGGCGGCGTGGTCATCCACTCGTAGTAGGCGCCGAAGAACGTCGGCGCCTCGCCGCCGGGGGGCGCCAGGTTGGGCGCGGTGAGGTCCGGCAATCTGCCGGTGGCGCGGAACTGTTGCCCGAACTGCCACATCCAGCGGCCCTTGGTGGCGACCTTGGGCGCGAGCCGGATCATCGCCTTGAGGTCGACCTTCTCGGGGATCTCGGGGCTGCCCCAGTCGCGGCCCATCGAGAACGACCAGTCCAAGGTGGCGATCAGGCCCTTCGCGCCGGCCTCGTTCGCGCGGGTCATCCGCTGGATCATCGTGTCGCGCTCGCCGGTCCAGTACATCTGGAAGAACGTCGTCGCCCCGGTCGCGGTGACCTCCTCGACGCTCTTGGACGCGAAGTTCGACAGGCCCATGATCGTGCCGCGGGCGGCGGCCGCGCGGGCCACGGCGACCTCGCCGTCGGGGTGCACCGCCTGGACGCCGGTCGGGCTGATGATGACCGGGCTGGCGATGGTGTGGCCGAAGACCGTCGTCGTCTGGCTGCGCTCGGGGAGCTGGCCCACGACGTGCGGGGCGAGGCCGAGCTCGGCGAACGCGGCCTGGTTGTCGCTCACGCTCTGGCCGCGCTCGGAGCCGGCCACCAGGGCGCCGTACACCGGCTGAGGGAGGTGCTTGCGGGCGCGGTCCTGGGCCACGGCGACGGACTCGAACCAGGGGTTCTGCTTCCAGGGGTTCTCGAGCTTCATGGGTTTCCTCAGGTCTGCGTGCGTTGCGTCATACGTTCTGTGGGCGAGAGCCCACAGAACGTATGACGTCGTGGCGGGGGTCGGGGTCGAAGCCGGCGAGCGGGCTCTCCGCACATGCCGAGACCGGCGGCCCCGACACGCGCGTGGTGAGCAGCTGCAGCATCACCGGCTGGTTGCGGGTGGGGGTGGTCCGGGAGTGGTCCTGGCTCGCTGCCGGGATGGTCCGCTCGCCGGCGAGCCCGAGGCGATCCAGCTCGGCCTCGCCGTAGCCCTGGACGCACTCGGGGTCGGGGCCGTCGAGCGGCAGTCCGGTGAAGAACTTCGCGGCCATGCAGCCGCCGCGGCAGGAGTCGTAGAACTGGCAGGAGGCGCACGCCCCGCCGGTCTGGGGCGAGCGGAGCTCCTGGAACAGTGGCGAGTGCTGCCAGACCTGCTGGAAGCCGCCGTCGAGCAGGTTGCCCGCGAGGAAGTTGTCGTGGATCGCGAACGGGCAGGCGTAGACGTCGCCGACCGGGTCGATCAGGCAGACCACGCGGCCCGCCCCGCACAGGTTGAGTCCCGGCAGCGCCCCACTCCCATCTGCCGGGCCGAACGCCGCGAGGTGGAAGAACGAGTCGCCGGTGAGGACCTGCTCGCCGTCGGCGGTGTGCGCCATCAGCCAGTCGTAGAGCTCCCGCTGCTGCTCCGGCCGGGGGTGCAGTTCGTCCCAGACGTCGGCGCCGCGGCCGCTGGGGCGCAGCCGGGTGAGACGCAGCGTGGCGCCGTACCTGTCGGCGAGGGCCTTGAACTCGTCGAGCTGGCCGATGTTCTCGCGGGTGCAGACGACCGAGATCTTGGCGTCCTGGAAGCCTGCGTCCTGGAGGTTCTGCAGGGCGCGCAGCGCGGTGTCGTAGGACCCGGGGCCACGGACGTAGTCGTTGACCTCGGCGGTCGCGCCGTCGAGCGAGACCTGCACGTCGACGTAGCCGTTGCACGCCGGCGAGGCGAGGAAGGCGGCGCGCTCGGGGCTGATCCGCACGCCGTTGGTGGAGAACTTCACGCCGACCTGATGATGGACGGCGTACTCCAGGAGCTCCCAGAAGTCCGGGCGGATCGTGGGCTCGCCGCCGCCGATGTTGACGTAGAAGACCTGCATCCGCTGCAGCTCGTCGATGACCGCCTTGCACTGCTCGGTGCTCAGCTCGCGCGGGTCCCGGCGCCCGGACGACGACAGGCAGTGGGCGCACTCCAGGTTGCAGGCGTAGGTGAGCTCCCAGGTCAGGCAGATCGGGGCATCGAGGCCGTACTCGAACTGCTGGACCAGGCTCGCGGTCTGCGGCCGCTCGGGCGCGATCGTCATGCGGGCTCCTCCTGGGCGGTGGGGCGGGGGCGGATCATGTCGGTCGCGGCCAGGCCGCGCAGGGCCGCCGCGTAGGCGGCGTGCTGGGAGGCCGGGACGCCGGCGGACTCGAGCGCGGACCGCACGTCCGGTGCCCCGGCGAGGCTCCGGACGACGGCGACCAGCTCGGGCCGCTTCAGGAAGGTGAGCTTCCGGTTGCCGAAGTGGTAGGCCAGCGCCCCGAAGGGCTCGGGCCGCAGGGCCACCGACGGCGAGAGCGTCCACGGCTCCCCCAGCAGGGCGTCCATCAGTAGACGCCGCACATGCCGTCGATCGAGACCTCCTCGATGAGGTCCTCGGCCGCCAGCTCCGCCTGGTCCTCGGTCCCGGTTTCCAGCTCAGGGTTCATCGTGTTCCTCCTCGTCGGCTGTGGTTCGCGACACACTAATGGCACTCGATGCCAAAATGGAAGGGTCCGGACGTGCTAACTTCCGGCGCCATGCCCGATCCCCTGCCCGACGCCGCCGCTGCCGCGGCCGAGGGCCCGACCCGGACCCGGTCCTCCGCACGCGGACGCCCCGTCGCCACCTCGCACGCCGCCATCGAGCAGGCGGCGTTCCGGCTCTTCGCGACCCACGGCTTCGCCGGGACCACGATGGAGGCCATCGCCCGCGAGGCCGGCGTCGGGAAGCGGACGATCTTCCGCTACTACCAGTCCAAGAACGACATCCCCTGGGGACAGTTCGACCGCACCCTCGACCACTTCCGCGCGCTGCTCGACGAGCAGCCCGTCGACCTGCCCGTGCACACCGCCGTCCACCGCGCAGTGGTGGGGTTCAACCGCTTCCCCGCGGACGCCGAGCCGCCGCACCACGAGCGGATGCGCCTGATCCTGACCACCCCGGAGCTGCAGGCGCACTCCGTGCTGCGGTACGCCGAGTGGCGGCGGGTGATCTCCGAGTACGTCGCCCGCCGGACCGGAGCCGACCCGGAGGCCCTGGTCCCCCAGGTCGCCGGCCACGTCTCGCTGGCGATCTCACTGTCGGCGTACGAGGCGTGGCTGGCCGAGCCCGACGCCGACACCCCCGGGCTGCCCGAGATCATCGACCGGGCGATGGCCGGCCTGCGGTCCTACCTGGCCGGCTGACCGGTCGCCCGGGTCAGGCGCCCCGGGTCGCGGCCAACTCCTCGGCCGCCCGGTCGCGCAGCCGTCGCGAGACCCGGCGGATCCGCAGCAGCATGGTCGCCGACGGCACGACCGCACCTGTGACATAGGTCGACAGGCGCGAGGGCGAGGTGCCGATCTGCGCGGCGAACACGCGCTGGGAGACCCCGGCGCGGACGATGCACTCCTTGATGTCGCGCGCCACCAGGGCGCGCTCGGCGGCCTCGCGGCGCTCCCGGCACAGGGCGACCGACCGCTCGACGACGGCCTGCACCCGAGCCGACCGGCTGCGCCCCGCGAGCCGGAGCAGCTCGTGCGCGTCGGGACCCCACGGGCTGGCGGCGACGACGCCGAGCTGGGCGCGCCACTGGGCGACCGAGCCGCGCGCGAGCAGCCCGAGGAGCTGTCCGACGGTCAGGACCGGCGGCGCGGCGGGGACCGAGGCGGGCGCCGGGTCGACGTCCTCCAGCACCAGTGCGTACGCGGTCGCCGCGCAGGCGTCCGCGACCTCGGCCGGGACGTCGAGGGCGGTCCACCGGCGACACGCGTCCGCCGCCCAGCACCGCTCGGGATCCACCTCGAGCAGGGCGGCGGCACGGCGCTGGAGCCGGGCCAGCGCCCGCTCCCCCATCGCCTCGGCGAGCTGCGCCGTGGTGCGGTGGTCGTCGGCATCGGCGAAGGCGACGACCCCGACGAGGTTCGCCAGGACGGCGTACAACCGCGCCGAGCGCGGGTCGTCGCGATCGGTCTCGACGAGCGTGACGAACCGGTCCCACACCGCGCGGTCGCCCGGGCCGACCCGGTCGCGGCGCGCCAGCACCGCCTCGACGACGGCGGACGTCGTCGCGGGTGGGACGGGGTGCAGGCGGCTGGGTGCGTTGCTCATCGATCGTGGCTTCTGGCTGGAGTGACTCGGACACGGCGCCACTCACGCGGCGCTACAGACCTGGATGCGCCGGTCCGCCGAACATCACGCAGAACCTGAAACTTTTACCGTTGGGTCGCGAAAGCTCGCTGACCTCGGGGTAGGGCGCCTACCATGCGAGGGAAGACGCGACAGTTGTCGCGAGGGGATCGGGGCTCAGCCGCCCTGATCGGGGGGACCACACGACATGCATGACCGCGCGCCATCGAGCGACGACGCGGCGACGCTCTACCACGACCACGTCGACGACGCTCGCCGACTGGCCACGATCCTCGTCGGACCCGACGAGGCCGAGGAGCTCGTCGCGGAGTCCTTCGCGCGCGTGATCGCCCGGCTCCGTGCCGAGCCCGGCACGATCGCGGACTTCCGCGCCTACCTCCACGTCACCATCCGCAACGGCTTCCGGGAGGGCTACCGCCGGCCGACCGAGCGGCCGGCGTCCGACCAGGAGTGGCTGCTCGACGCCGCGGTGCCGCCCGTGGACGCCGTCCTCGACGGGGTGGAGGCCGACACCGCGCGCGAGGCCTTCGCGACGCTGCCCGAGTCCTGGCAGCGGGTCCTGTGGCACGTCGAGGTCGAGGGCCGCAAGCCGGTCGAGGCCGCGCAGATCCTCGGCATGCGGCCCCGCGCGGTGTCCTCGCTGGCCCACCGCGCCCGTGAGGGGCTGCGCCAGGCCTACCTCGACCGGCACCTGGACGGCGCCCCGCTGGGCGAGGGCTGCTCCTGGGCCCGGCCCCGGCTGAGCCGCCACGTCCGCGGTCGGCTGACCGGCGGCGCCCAGGCGCGGATGACCACGCACCTCGCCTCGTGCGCCGAGTGCAGCGCGGCGTACCTGCGGCTGACCCAGCTCAACACCCGGCTCGCGGCGCATCTGTTCCCCGTCGTACTGCTCGGCGCGCTGCCCGCGGCGGTCAAGCCGGCCGCCTGGCTGATCGGCGGGACCGCCGCCGCGACCGGCGGCCTCGGCGGGCTCCTCGGCGCGCTCCCCCTGCCACGCACCGGCACGCTCCGGATGGTGCTCGCCACCGGCGCCGCGGTCAGCGCCGTCGCCGCGGGCACCGGCGTCGTGCTGTCCCAGACGGACACCGACGGTCCGGCCGTGGCCGGCGCGCCGTCGACCACGACGCCGCCGGCTTCGGCACCGGCACCCGATCCGGTCGTGACGGCCCCACCGGCCCCGCCGGCCGCCCCGGACGACGCCTCGACCGTCGCGCCGCCGCTCACGCCCCCGACCACGCCTCCGGTGGCACCACCGGTCGCGCCACCGCCCGCCCCGGCACCGCCGGCACCGACCGGGACGGCGCCCGAGCCCGCGAAGCCCGCGCCGAGCCCGTCCGTGCCACCGACCAGCACTCCCGCCGGGACGGTGACGCCCACGGTGGTGCCACCGGTGACGGTGGTGCCGGTGGCCCCGACAGCGGCCCCGGTCGCCGAGTGCGACACCCCCGGCCGGCTGGCGCTGCCCGTCACCGAGGGCGTCCGCTACGAGCTCGTCGAGGGCGACGGCCGGACCGGACCGTGGACCGTCCTGGCCACCCCGGTGCCCGGCTACCTCTTCGCGCCCGACGCGCCGACCCGGTTCACCGGCGACCTCGGTCAGCCCGCGCCGTGCACGCGGCTCGGCGAGGTCACCGTGACGCCCGCCGCGGAGCTCGGCCCCGGACGCTGGCGGCTGAGCGTCGCGCCCGAGGTCGCCGGAGGCCCCGCGCGCGTGCTACGTGTCGTCGTCACGCTCACGCGCTCGGTCCTCTACCAGCACACCTCGTGGCCGGACGGCTGGACCTGCCCCGCGCTCGCCGAGATCGGTGTCGCCACGCCGTGGAGCCCGCTCGACTGCGTCTTCGCGTACGACGCCGCCGCGCCCGGGCCCCTCGAGGTGCTCCTGCTCGCGCCCGCCGACGCCGTCGCGCCGCAGGACTTCGTGTCCGAGGTGCTGCTCTACGCCGACGAGACCCTGGTCGGCTCCGCCACCGTCACCGGCCCGACCCCCTGACCGATTCATGCCGAGGTCGGGCAGGCTCGGCCTGCGCGATCGCCGGGAATCGGATCATCAGCCCTGGACCAGGCCCACCACGAGGATGACGACGGTCCCCGCCAGCATCGCCGCGAGCAGCGCGCCGCCGACGAACCCGGGCAGGCTCCGCCGCAGCCGGAGAGCCCGCTCGTTGGACCACCAGCCGACCCAGCCGCTCGCCACCGCGACGACGGCGCACGCGGTCAGCGCGATCGCGGCGCTCTGCCGACTCCACGAGGCGAGGGGCAGGTCGAAGGCGACGAGCGCCGCCGCCGCGCCGAGCAGACCGAGCGCGGTGCGGATCCAGGCCAGGAAGGTCCGCTCGTTGGCCAGGCTGAACCGCGGGTCGGGCTCCTCGCCCCGGGCGTAGACCGACGCCGGGAACCGGGCGAACCTGCCGCTGCTCGTCTCCATGTGCGGTGCTCCTTCGTCCTCTCGCGACAGCGCTCAGGCGTCGTCGTTGGCGCAGCGGAAGCCGGTGTTGGCGGTACTGGACTCCGGCGTGTTCGCGGACCGGGCCGCGACCCGGTAGCGCGAGCAGTACGAGTCGTGGCACAGGAACGAGCCGCCCCGGATCACCCGGGCCTGCCCGTCGGCGGGACCGACCGGGTCCGCGACGACCCCGCCGCCGGCGCGCACCCGGTCGGCGTACGTCGTAGGGGAGAACCAGTCGGCGCACCACTCCCAGACGTTGCCGACCATGGACCACAGTCCGCGCTGCCCGACGTAGAACGACTTCGCGGGCGCGGTGGTGCGATAGCCGTCGTCGGCCGTGTTCTGCACGGGGAACCGGCCCTGCCAGATGTTGCACAGCCACCGTCCGCGCGGCGTGAGCTCGTCACCCCAGGGGAAGCGCGCCGCCGGCCGGCCGTCGCGCGCGGCGTACTCCCACTCCGCCTCGGTCGGCAGCCGCTTGCCCGCCCAGGCCGCGTAGGCGGCGGCATCGCGCCAGGAGACCTGCACGACCGGATGGTTCTGGCGCCGGGCGATGTCCGACCGGGGGCCCTCCGGGTGCCGCCAGTCCGCGCCGCGGACCTCGCGCCACCACGGCGTCGCCACGGGAGCGCCCAGCACGTCCTGCGGCGCGGCGGCCACGTCGAGGTGGAACACCGCGGAGCTGCCGAACCGCTCGGCGTCGGTGACGTGCCCGGTCTCGCGGACGAAGGTGCCGAACTGGGCGTTGGTCACGCTGGTCTCGTCCATCCAGAACGGTCGCAGCGCGACCTCGTGGACCGGTCCCTCGCCGTCGGCCGGATAGCCCTCGCCGAAGTGGTCGCCCATCTCGAACCGGCCTGCGGGCAGCCGGACCTGGCCGCGCACCGAGCGGTCCCGCGGCGGACGAGGAGCCAGAGGGACCTCGGCCGGGCCGGGGCCCACCGGAGCGGAGCCGGGCGCCACCGACGGGCTGCAGCAGGAGGCCTCGCCCCCTGCCGTGCCCCGTTCGCTCGCGGCCATCCGGTCCTCCCTCCGCTCAGCTCTCCGCCGGCGCGGTCGGCACCATGGTGGAACGCCAGCTGCCGCCCGGACCGGTGCTGGATCCCACCGGGGTGAGCACCTCGTCATAGTGGCCCAGCCCGTCCCGCTCCACATAGTGCTCGGCGGGCAGGAACTCGTCGCCGAGCCGGTCGAGCCACTCGTCCAGCAGCGCGCTGAGCTCCTGGCGGACGGGGGCGTGCGTGGGGTCGTCGACCAGGTTGGCCAGCTGGTGCGGATCGGCCTGGTTGTCGTAGAGCAGCCAGTCGCCGTCGAGCGAGCGCACGTAGGTGTGCCGCGCGGTCCGGACGCCGCGGTAGGGACCGATGCCATAGGTGCGACCCCACAGGATGGGCACCGGCATCGACAGGAAGGCCGATTCCAGGGGCCCCTCCGCGAAGACGTCGCGGCCCTCGCAGGTCTCGGGTACGTCGAGGCCGCACAGTCCCAGCAGGGTCGGCATGATGTCGGCCGAGTTGATGACGGAGGGGTCGACGCGGCCCTCGGAGCCCAGCGCCGCCGGGTATCGGAGCAGGAACGGGACCCGGATCGACTCGTCCCACGGGCACGTCTTGACGTCGTGCTGGATGCCCTGGGAGCCCATCATGTCGCCGTGGTCGGAGGTGAACACGACGATCGTGTCCTCCGCCGCACCGGACCGCTCGAGGTGGTCGAGCAACTGCCCGATGCAGTCGTCCAGGGCGGCCATGTGCGCGTAGTAGCCCCGCAGCGCCGCCACCGAGTCGGCGGCCAGCTCGTCGGGGACGTTCGGGGGGAGCTGGATCGCCGCGTCGGCGTACCGCTCCCGGTAGGTCTCGGGCGCCGTGTGCAGCGGGAAGTGCGGCGGCCCGTAGGCCAGCATCAGCAGGAAGGGCTGGTCGGGATCGCTCGCGCTCACGAACGCGCAGGCGTCGTCGGTCTGCGACTGCGCGTCATAGCCCTCCCACACCTGGACGGCCGGGTCGTCGTCGACGTAGTAAATCGAGTTGTTGTAGTCGTGCGTGCACTCGGTCCCCTTCCAGTAGTCGAAGCCGAACTGCTTGTCGCGGGGGACCGGGAGCCGGCGCCGGCCGTAGAAGCCGTCGGGGCTGCCGTAGAGGTGCCACTTGCCGATATATCCGGTGCGGTAGCCGGCGTCCTGGAGGCTCTCGGCGAGCGTGGGCCCCTGGGGAACCAGCTCGACGTCATTGATGTAGACGCCGTGGGTGAGCGGGAACTGACCGGTGATCATGCTGGCCCGGGAGGGACAGCAGACCGGGCTGCCGGCCACGGCGTTCTCGAAGTCCACCGACTCCGCCGCGAGGGCGTCCAGGCGCGGTGTCGCGACATTGGGGTCGCCGCGGTAGCCGATCGACTGGCCCCGCCACTGGTCGGCCAGGACGAAGATGACGTTGGGCCGCTTGTCCATGCTGTGCTCCTGCCCCGTGCGCCGGCGCCCCGACGGGCGCGCCGACACCGCCGATCCGGCGGCGCCGACATGCCGATCCTGGAGCACCCGCCACCGGACGTCAAGGATACGAACCCAAGTTCACATACATGAACATGAATGGATCAGCCGGACCCCGTGGTACGCCGCAGCCCGTCGCCCGCCTGGCTGATCCGCACCAGCATCGCCGCCGAGGGCACCACCGAGCCGGAGACATAGGTCGAGAGCCGCGACTGCGACGTGCCGATCAGCCGGGCGAACTCGCGCTGGGTGACTCCGGCCCGGGCGATCGTGCGCCGGATGTGGTCGGCCACCGCGCCCCGCTCCTGGGCCACGGCGTCCTGCTGCGCCCGGTCGACGAGGGCACGGAGGCAGGCGAGGGCGAAGGCGTCGCGGCGCGGGTCGAGCAGGGCGATCCAGTCCGCGCCCGGACCGGCCCACGGCTCCGCCGCGATCGCCGCGACCTGGCGTCGCCAGGAGGGCAGATGGCCGTCATGGAGGGCGCCGAGGACGTCGGCGCGGGACGTGGCCGGCGGGGGCGTCCCGGCCCGCTCGCCACGCTGCAGCACGAGCCGGGTGACCAGCTCGGCGTACAGCGCTCGATCGGCGTCGGCCTCGCCGGCGCCGTCCTCGTGCCACGCGGCCCGGGCCAGCCGGGTGACGAGCGCCGTGGTGCGCGGGCGGGTCGCGGCCGGGTCGATCGGCGCGAGCACCTCCTCCTGCAGGTCGGCCAGCCGCGCGGTGCCGAGCTGGCGCGCCAGGACGGCGACGTCGGCGAGGTCGGCGGCGTCCTCGAAGACGATCAGGGCCAGTGCGTTGGCGAGCGCCACCCGGCGAACCTGATGGCGTGGCCCTTCGGCGGGCCGGATCGCCCACTGCCCCCGACGCCACAGCCGGCGCAGCGGCGGATTGCCCCGCTGCCGCTCCTCACAGTGCTCGACGATGCTCCACATGCGCCCCTCCCCCATCGGCGCCGCGGTCTCCCCACCGATGACGCTGACGCCAGTGTCCCCGATCGGGCCAAGATCACGCCCACGGGCTCCGGCGCGGGGCGATCTGGCTCACGGCCCCGAGGCCGCGATACCTCATCAGAGAACCGCAGGTGCCGATCGCGTGTCCGCGTCGGGCGGCGTGGGTAGCGTCGTCGGCACGCACCGCTCTCGCGGTGCCCGGCTCGGGAGATCTGAAGACCCAACGGCCTCCCCGCCCACACCCATCGGCAGGAAGCCTTGAACCCGAGGGGAGCACCATGCGGAAGACGACCACCGGCGCCGACACCGGCGCGACGAGGGTCCGGACGAGGGCCCGGCGATGACCCAGGCGCCGTACGACCGGGCGGCCCGTGCCCTCCGGCTCGCGCTCGAGCGCGCCAACGGCGCCGCCGACCGCCTCACGCGGCAGTGGGCCGCCGGCGTCGTGCCGAGCGAGGACGACATCACCGTCTACCGCCGGCTCAGCGCCGCGCTCGCCTACGCCGAGGCCGTGTGGCAGGTCGAGGCCGGGCAGCTGATCCCCGCCAGCGCCGAGCAGCTGCGCCACCACGGCACCGAGCCGAAGGCCTCACGCCACTGACCCCCGCACGTCGGTGCGGCAGCGATCTCTGGGGGAATCGTTGCCGCACCGCGACTCCGGGCGCGCTCGGGCAGAATCGGGCGCGTGCTGCTGCGCGAGGTGACCGGGTCGATCGCCGACTTCCATGCCCGTCCGATCCCCGATGACCTGGCGGCGGCCGAGGTCTGGTCGTTCGCCCCGTCCGGGCCGGCGCTGGTCCTCGGCAGCGCCCAGGACCACACCGTCGCCGACACCGCGGCGGTGGCCGCGGCGGGGGTGGACGTCGTGCGCCGGCGCAGCGGGGGCGGCGCCGTGTACGTCGACCCGGACCGGTGCGTGTGGCTCGACGTGGTCGTGCCGCGCCACGACCCCCGCTGGAGCGACGACGTCCGCGCGTCGGCGTACTGGCTCGGCGAGGCCTGGCAGCGGGCGCTGGCCACGATCGGCGTGGCGGCCGAGGTCTATCGGGGCGGCCTGGAGCAGACGCCGTGGGGACGACTGGTGTGCTTCGCCGCGCTCGGGCCCGGCGAGGTGATCGTCGAGGACCGCAAGCTCGTGGGCATCTCGCAGCGCCGCACCCGCGCGGGCGCCCGGTTCCAGTGCATCACCTACGAGCACTGGGACCCGTACGACGTCCTCGACCTGGTGGCCCTGACGCCGGCGGACCGGCAGGCCGCGGGTGCCGACCTCGCCACCCGGGCGACCGGCGTCGGCCCCCACCTCGCCGCGCTCCGCATCGCCGTCCTCGACGAGCTGCGGGGCTGAGCCGGCCCGGGTTCTCCGTCGTACCCGGCATTCAGGTCGCGGTTCGGGCCATTCGGCGACCCGAATGCCGGGTACGACACGTTGGCGGGCGACCCATGCGCTGGGAGCATGGAGTCATGGAGCTCGACACGATCCGCGCATTCCTGGCGGTGGCCGACGGCAGCACGGTGACCGAGACCGCCGCGCGGGTGCACCGCACCCAGCCGGCGGTCTCACGCGCACTGGCCCGGCTCGAGCGCGAGGTCGGCACCCCGCTCTTCCAGCGGATCGGGCGCGGGCTCACCCTGACACCGGCCGGGCGCGAGCTGGCCCGGCACGCCCGCGAGACGATCGACGCGTACGAGCGGGGGGTGCGGTCGGTCCAGGACCTCACCGCGCCGGACGCCGGGTTCGTCCCGGTGGCCTTCCTGCACACCCTCGGGACCTGGCTGGTGCCCGCGCTGATCCGCAGCTTCCACGCCGAGCGCCCGCAGGTGCGCTTCGACCTGCGCCAGCACGGCGACGCGGGCCTGGTCGACGACCTGCTCGGCGGCCTGGTCGACCTCGCGATCACCGGGGACCGGCCCGAGCACCCCCAGCTCGAGAGCCGACGGCTGTTCCTCGAGCCGCTCCGGCTCGTCGTGCCGCCGGACCACCGGCTGGCCGGACGCCGGACCGCGCCCGGTCACCGCACGGCGCGCCTCGCGGACGTCTCCGGCGAGCGGTTCATCGTGCTCAAGAAGGGCTTCAGCCTCCGGGCGATCACCGAGGAGCTGTGTGGCGAGGCGGGCTTCACGCCCCGGATCGGTTTCGAGGGGGAGGAGGTCGAGACGCTCCGCGGACTGGTCGCCGCCGGCCTCGGCGTCGCCCTCCTGCCGGAGCCGCGCAGCACCGCGGCGCCCACGACTCCACACCTGCGGGTCACCGACGTCCGGGCGTCCCGCGAGATCGGCCTGGCCTGGGTCAAGGACCGCACGCTGCCACCCGCGTCGGCCGCGTTCCGCGCGCACGCACAGCGGACCAGCCACCAGATCCATGCGCAGTAGGCATCATTTGTCGTCGAACTAGGCATTGGACGCATGTTCGCCCCGGTCAGAGGATGGTGCCGCCCACACCTCCGAGCGACAGGACCCGGGATGAGCGACATCGACCCCGCCGAGACGCAGGAGTGGCGCGACGCCCTCGCGGCCGTGCTCGAGTTCGAGGGTGAGACACGCACGACGTACCTGCTCGACCAGATCCTGGCCGAGGCGCAGCGCCTCGGCACCGCGGTGCCCTTCGTCGCCACCACGCCCTATGTCAACACCATCGCGCCGGCCGACGAGCCGACGCACCCGGGCGAGCGCGAGATCGAGCACCGGATCCGCTCCGCCATCCGGTGGAACGCGCTCGCGCTCGTGCTGCGCGCCAACAAGGACTCCACCGAGCTCGGCGGCCACCTCTCCAGCTTCCAGTCCGCCGCCACCCTCTACGACGTCGGCTTCCAGCACTTCTGGCACGCGCCCACCGAGGAGCACGGCGGCGACCTGGTCTACATCCAGGGCCACCTCTCCCCCGGCATCTACGCGCGCGCCTTCCTCGAGGGCCGGCTCACCGAGGCCCAGCTGGACAGCTTCCGCCAGGAGACCGGCAGCCATGCCGGCACCGGCCTCTCGTCGTACCCGCACCCCTGGCTGATGCCCGACTTCTGGCAGTTCCCCACGGTCTCGATGGGCCTGGGCCCGCTGATGTCCATCTACCAGGCGCGCTTCCTCAAGTACCTCCACGCCCGCGGCCTCGCCGACACGGCGGCCCGCAAGGTGTGGGTCTTCGTCGGCGACGGCGAGACCGACGAGCCCGAGACCCTCGGTGCCATCTCGATGGCCGCCCGCGAGAAGCTCGACAACCTGGTCTTCGTCGTCAACTGCAACCTGCAGCGCCTCGACGGACCGGTGCGCGGGAACGGCAAGATCATCCAGGAGCTCGAGGGCGTCTTCCGCGGCGCCGGCTGGAACGTGATCAAGCTGGTGTGGGGCTCCGGCTGGGACGAGCTCCTCGCCCGCGACACATCCGGCGCCCTCAAGCGCCGGATGATGGAGTGCGTCGACGGCGAGTACCAGACATTCAAGTCCAAGGACGGCGCGTACGTGCGCGAGCACTTCTTCGGCGTCGACCCCGAGCTCGCCGCCATGGTCGCGGACTGGAGCGACGACGAGATCTGGCGCCTCACCCGCGGTGGCCACGACCCGCAGAAGGTGTACGCCGCCTACGCCGCGGCGCTCGCCCACACCGGCCGGCCGAGCGTGATCCTCGCCAAGACGGTCAAGGGCTACGGCCTCGGTGCCGCGGGCGAGGCGATGAACATCAGCCACCAGGCCAAGAAGGTCGCCGAGCCGGCGCTGCGCGCGTTCCGCGACCGGTTCGCGATCCCGATCGATGACGACCACCTCACCGACCTGCCCTATGTGTCGTTCCCCGAGGGCTCGCCCGAGCACACCTACCTGCACGCGCGCCGCAAGGAGCTCGGCGGCTACCTGCCCGCCCGGCGCCGTACGTCGGCACCGCTGGCGGTGCCCGGCGTCGAGGCGTTCGCCGCACAGGTGGCCGGCTCCAACGGCCGCGCGATCTCCACGACGATGGCGTTCGTCCAGATCCTCACCAAGCTGCTGCGCGACAAGGAGGTCGGCAAGCGGGTCGTGCCGATCGTGCCGGACGAGGCACGCACCTTCGGTATGGAGGGCCTGTTCCGCCAGATCGGGATCTTCTCGCAGAACGGCCAGCTCTACACGCCCGAGGACGCCGAGCAGCTGATGTTCTACAAGGAGGACGCCAGCGGGCAGATCCTCCAGGAGGGCATCAACGAGCCCGGCGCCATGTCGTCGTGGATCGCCGCCGCGACGTCGTACTCGAGCAGCGACACCCCGATGATCCCGTTCTACGTCTACTACTCGATGTTCGGCTTCCAGCGGGTCGGCGACCTCGCCTGGGCGGCCGGCGACATCCGGGCCCGGGGCTTCCTGGTCGGCGGCACCGCCGGCCGCACGACGCTCAACGGCGAAGGGCTCCAGCACGAGGACGGCCACAGCCACCTCCAGGCCGCGATGATCCCCAACTGCGTCGCCTACGACCCGACCTACGCCTACGAGCTGGCGGTGATCGTCGCCGACGGCCTGCGCCGGATGTACGCCGAGCAGGAGGACGTCTTCTGCTACCTCACGCTCATGAACGAGAACTACGAGCACCCGCCGATGCCCGAGGGCGTCACCGAGGGCATCCTCAAGGGGCTCTACGAGCTGCGGCCGGCCGAGGGCACGGCGCAGGTGCAGCTGATCGGCTCGGGCACCATCCTGCGCGAGGTGCTCGCCGCCGCCGACCTCCTCGCCGCGGACTTCGGGATCGAGGCCGACGTGTGGAGCGCGCCCAGCCTCACCGAGCTGCGCCGCGACGGCCTGGCCACCGAGCGCTGGAACACCCTGCACCCGCTCGAGGAGCCGCGGACGTCGTACGTCGCCTCCTGCCTGGCGGGTCGGCCGGGCCCGGTCGTCGCCGCCACCGACTACATGAAGGCGTACGCCGACCAGATCCGCGCCTTCGTGCCGGGCAGCTACACCGCGCTCGGCACCGACGGCTTCGGCCGATCGGACTACCGCCGCAACCTGCGCCGCCACTTCGAGGTGGACCGGCACTTCATCGCCGTCACCGCCCTGCGCCGGCTCGCCGACGAGGGCACCGTCGCCCCCGCCGTGGTCGCCCAGGCGATCGAGAAGTACGGCATCGACCCCGACCGGGCCGACCCGGCCCACGCGTGAGGACAGTGACTGTGGACATCAAGGTTCCCGACATCGGCGACTTCTCCGATGTACCCGTGATCGAGGTGCTGGTCACGCCCGGCGCGGTCGTCCGCGCCGAGGACCCGCTCATCACCCTGGAGACCGACAAGGCGACCATGGAGGTGCCCTCGCCCGTCGACGGCACCATCGTCTCGGTCTCGGTCGCCGTCGGCGACACGGTGAGCCAGGGCAGCGTGATCGCTGTCGCCGAGGTCGCCGAGGTCGCCGAGGCCGCACCCGCCGCGGAGGAGCCGGCACCGGTCGCCGAGCAGCCTGCCGTACCCGAGGTAACGGAGCCAGCGACGGCCGGCTCCGACGACGACGGCCTCCGCGCCACCCCGCTCGTGCGGCGGCTCGCTCGCGAGCTCGACGTCGACCTGACCGCGGTCAGCGGCAGCGGCATCAAGGCCCGGGTCACCAAGCAGGACCTGCTCGCCCACTACGAGCGCGGCCTCGCTCCGGCCGGAACCGCCGTAGGTGCGGGGATCCCCGCGATCCCGGAGGTCGACTTCGCGAAGTTCGGCCCGGTCCGCCGGGTCCCGCTCTCCCGGATCAAGAGGCTCTCCGGCCCGCACCTGCATCGCTCGTGGCTCAACGTCCCCCACGTCACCCACGCCGACGAGGCCGACATCACCGACCTCGATGCGTACCGTCGCGAGCTCGACGAGGACGCGCGCGCCGACGGCTACCGGGTGACCCTGCTCAGCTTCCTGCTCAAGGCGGCGGCCGCGAGCCTGCGCCAGTATCCCGAGCTCAACAGCTCACTCGCGGGCGAGGAGCTCGTGCTCAAGGACTACGTGCACATCGGCGTCGCCGTCGACACCCCGGACGGGCTCGTCGTCCCCGTCGTGCGTGACGTCGACCGCAAGGGCATCCTCGAGCTCAGCCGTGATCTCGCCGACCTGTCCACCCGGGCCCGCGACGGCAAGCTCAGCGCGACCGACCTGCAGGGCGCCACCTTCACCATCAGCAGCCTCGGCGGCATCGGCGGCACCCACTTCACGCCGATCGTCAACGCCCCCGAGGTCGCTATCCTCGGCGTCGTCCGCTCGACGATGGCGCCGGTCTGGGACGGGGAGGGGTTCGTACCGCGGCTGATGCTGCCGCTGTGCCTGTCCTACGACCACCGGGTCGTGGACGGCGCCCTCGCCGCCCGCTTCACCGCCCACCTGGCCCACCTGGCGGGGGACGTGCGGCGCCTGGTCCTCTGAGGCGGGACACGGCGAAAGGGCTGGAGTGCGCGACCGCGCACTCCAGCCCTCGACGACACCGCCGGCCCGTTCACCAGCGCAGCGACGCCCCCGCCATCAGGCCCCGCGCCAGCGCGACCGGATCGTCCCCCTCCGGGAGCTCGGGGTCGTCACCACAGAGCACGGACGGCGACAGGAGCGCCGCGAGCTCGGCCTCCCCGAGGAGGCCGGTGGCGAGCACGAGGTCACGCACCGTGCCCTCGCCCCGGAGGGCGGCCTTGGCGATCTCGGAGGCCGTCGCGTACCCGATCATCGGGGCCAACGCAGTCACGACCCCGACACTGCGCTCGACCTCGGCGGCCAGGCGGGCTCGGTCGACCTCGATGCCCTCGATGCAGTTCTCGGTCAGGGTCCCGAGCGCCCGGGACAGCCAGCGGCTGCCTTCGAGGAGGCGGTGGGCGACCAGCGGCTCGAACGCGTTCAGCTGGAGCTGACCGGACTCGGCCGCCATGGTGATGCTGACGTCGTTCCCGCAGATCGCGTAGGCGACCTGGTTGACGACCTCGGGGATCACCGGGTTGACCTTGCCCGGCATGATGCTGGAACCGGCCTGACGGGCGGGGAGACGGAGCTCCCCGAAACCGGCCTGGGGGCCGGACCCGAGCAGGCGCAGGTCGTTGCAGATCTTCGACAGCTTCACCGCGACCCGCTTGATCGCGCCCGAGACCAGGACGAAGACACCGGTGTCCGACGTCGCCTCGACCAGGTCGGCCGCCGGGACGATGGGCATGCCGGTGAGCCCGGCGAGGTGCCGGCAGACCAGCGCCGAGTACGCCGGGGGCGCGGTGATCCCGGTGCCGATCGCCGTTCCTCCGAGATTGACCTCGGCCAACAGGGCACGGGTCTCCCGCAGCCGCGGCAGCTCCTCACTCAAGGTCACCGCCCAGCCGCGGAACTCCCGTCCCACCGTCATCGGGACGGCGTCCTGGAGCTGGGTGCGACCGATCTTGAGGATCTCGCCGAACTCCGCCGCCTTCTCGTGCAGCGCCTCCACACACGCGAGCACCCGGCCGGCGAGCACGTCGAGCGCCTCGACGAGAGCGAGGCGGACCGCGGTGGGATAGACGTCGTTGGTGCTCTGGCAGCGGTTGACGTGGTCGATGGGGTGCACGACGTCGTAGGCGCCGGGCCGATGCCCCAGCAGCTCCAGGGCGCGGTTCGCGATCACCTCGTTCGCGTTCATGTTGGTCGAGGTGCCGGCGCCGCCCTGGATCACGTCGACGACGAAGAAGCGGTCCAGCCGATGGGTCGCGACCTCCGAGGCGGCGCTCGCGATCGCGTCCGCGACGGCCGGGTCGATCAGGCTCAGGTCACGGTTGGCCCGGGCCGCCGCCAGCTTGATCTGGCCGAGCGCCTGGATCAGCTCCGGGTGCGCGTGGAGCGGGACGTCGCTGATCGGGAAGTTCTGCAGCGCGCGGGCGGTGTGGATCCCCCAGAGTGCGGACTCGGGGATCTCGAGCTCCCCGAGGAAGTCCACCTCGGTGCGGGTTCGGTCGGCCTCGGCGCTCATCGTCGTCCTTCCTGACGGTCCTGACGGGCCCGGTCGATCGCCGTCCAGGCGAGGGCCACCGCGCCGTCGTGGACGGCACGCTCCGCCGCGGGCCCGAGGGTGTGCTCGGCGAACGCAGCCTGGTGGTTGACCGCCGGCAGGGAGTCGATGCCGATGTAGGGGTGGATGGCGGGCACCACCTGGGACACGTTCCCCATATCCGTCGACGCCCGGTTCATCCGGGACGCGCGCCCGGAGGTGTCGAACCGCCGCCCCAGTCGCTCGGCGTTCGCGACGTACGACGCGAGGGCCGTGTCGTCCGTGCGGAACTCGGCGTAGGGCTGGGACTCCGGAGCGATCTCGAGCTCGCAGCCCGTCGCGAGCGCGCCCGCCTCGAAGCAGCGGCGGACGCGCGGCTCGATGTCCGCGAGCTCGTCGAGCGACGCGGCCCGCACGTACCAGCGACCGCGAGCGGTCTCGGGGATCGCGTTGGGCGCCTCGCCCGCCTGGGTGACGATGCCGTGGACCCGGGCGGTGCCGGGCAGCTGCTGGCGCAGCAGGCCGATCGCGACCTGGGAGATCGTGAACGCGTCGGCGGCGTTGACGCCGTCCTCGGGGTAGGCGGCGGCGTGGGACGCCTTGCCCCGAAACACGATCTCGGAGTGGGAGACCGCGAAGGGGCGGGCCTCGGCGACGTCGACCGGCGCCGGATGGACCATCATCGCGAGATCCAGGCCGACGAACGCCCCCCGGTCGAGGAGCTCGATCTTGCCTCCCCCGCCCTCCTCCGCGGGGGTGCCGTAGACCTCGACGGTGAGTCCGAGGTCGTCGGCCACCTGCGCCAGCGCCCCCGCGGCGCCGGTGGACATGGCCGCGATGAGGTTGTGCCCGCAGGCGTGCCCGAGACCCGGCAGCGCGTCGTACTCGACGCAGAGCCCGACCCGCAGCGGGCCGGACCCGATCCGGGCATGCAACGCCGTCGGGAACCCGAGGTACGCCGGCGTGACCTCGTAGCCGTAGGACGAGAGGCGGTCGGCCACCCACGCGGCGGCCCGGGTCTCCTCCCAGGCCGTCTCCGGGTGTCGGTGCAGGTCGCGGGAGAGGGCGACGAGGTCGGGCATCAACAGGCCCGCCCGCCGGGCCACGACCTCCTTGACGTCAGAGGTCACCCGGCACCCCGTAGCTCGGAGCGCGGCCGGGCTCGATCGCGCGGGCGACATAGGCGTCCCGTTCGGGCAGCCATCGGCGCAGCAGGTCGCCGAGCTCGGCGACCGGGTCGCCGTCGGACCAGTCGACGCGCAGGTCGGTCTCGTTCCATGCCCGTCCGTGGCGGGTGACCAGGAGGCCGGCCGAGTGCAGCGGACCCGCCTCGCCGCCGCGGTCGAGGGCCGCCAGCAGGGCGCTCAGCAGCCTCTCCTCGAGCTCGCCGGTCGCGTTCTCGAAGGCGGCCACGCCGGCGGCGATCACCGCCTCGCCCGCCAGCAGGTTGCCCGCACCGACGACGCGGTCGCCCCGCACCGCCGCATGGACGCCGAGCACGTGGCCACCGGAGAAGCAGGCACCACCGTCACTCCCCAGCACGGTCAGCTGGCGATACTCGACGAGCTCGGTGGCGGTCGTGAGCCGGTGCAGCGCCGTCTCGGCGTCGCCGTGCCGCTCGAGGAGGTCCAGCAGCCGCGGCCCGAGGCGGGGGTCGGTCACGTTCTGGGAGGCGACCACGCCGACGCCGGAGCGCAGGTGCGCACAGCGGGCGGCCACGGCGGGACTGGACGAGGCGATGGCGATGCCGAAGCCCTGGTCGTCGGCCCCGATGAAGGACATCGTCACGGGATCACCGCGATCGCGTCGACCTCGACCAGCCACTCCGGCCGCGCGAGGGCACTGACGACGAGCCCCGTGGAGATCGGGTGGACCCCCCGGGTCCAGCGGCCGATCGTCCGGTAGACCGCCTCGCGGTAGCGCGGATCCACGATGTAGATGGTCAGCTTGACCAGGTGCTCCATGCGCG
The DNA here is from genome assembly GCA_029961745.1 of Nocardioides sp. L-11A. Lineage (NCBI taxonomy): Bacteria > Bacillati > Actinomycetota > Actinomycetes > Propionibacteriales > Nocardioidaceae > Nocardioides > Nocardioides sp. L-11A. Next base: position 500,239 of record CP124680.1, on the reverse strand, counting down.
CGCCCGCCTCGGACAGCAGCATCTCGATGTTCGCCATCGCCCGCTCGGTCTGCGCCGCGACATCACCGATGCCCACGGACTCGCTGGTGTCGAGGTCCTGCCCGATCTGACCCCGGACGTAGACCGTGTTGCCGGCGACGACCGCCTGGCAGAGGTCGTTCTCGAGCTCCTGCTCCGGGTAGGTGTCGCGCGTGTTGAAGGGGCGGATGCGCGTGTGGCCGCCCGCGACGATCAGGGCGTTCATCGGATCGCTCCCGTCAGGCCGGCCCGCTCGCGCAGGTCCCCTGGTGCCGGCTCCGGCGCGTAGGCGAGATAGCGGCGCTGGGTCATGATGTGGTCGGCGACGTACTTCGCGTCGTGCCAGACGCCCCAGATGAAGCTGGAGCCACGGCGCGACAGCCACGGCAGCCCCAGGAAGTAGACGCCGGACTCGACGGACACCCCGCGCTGCTGCCGTGGCCGGCCCGCCTCGTCGAACGCGTCGACATGGAGCCAGTCGTAGTCCGCGGCGAAGCCGGTCGCCCAGACGATGGTGGTGATGCCCTCCGCGGCCAGGTCCAGGGAGAGGACCGGCTCGGTGAGGCAGGCCGGGTCGGGGCGCGTGGCCCGGGCCTGCGGCTCCTCGGGCAGGTCGAGACCGTGGCGCTCGACGTAGGCGTCGGCGGCGTCGAGGAGAGCCAGGTAGTTGGCGTCGCCGTGGGCGACATTGGCGCGGAGGTCGGCGGCGAACGTGAGCACACCGTCCTGGTAGGCGCTGGTGAGGCCGAGCAGCTCGATGCCGCTCTCCGCCAGCGCACGGAAGTCCACCGTGCGCCCGCCGTGGGCACCGCTGACGGCGATGGTGACGTGCTCGGCGCCCTGGGGCGGGGCGTCGGCGTCCCACAGACCCAGCACACCCAGCCACCAGCAGAAGTCCCGGCTCCGATAGCTCCGCGGCGGGCGCTCGTGCGGTCCGACCGAGAGGAGGACCCGACGTCCCGCGCGGCGCAGCTCGTCGGCGATCTGGACGCCCGACGAGCCGGCGCCGACCACCAGGACGGCGCCCTCCGCCAGCTGCTCTGGGTTGCGGTAGCCGCTCGAGTGGAGCTGCGTCACCACAGCGTCGGCAGGGACGACGGGCGGGATGACGGGCCGCTGGAACGGTCCGGTCGCGGCGACCACGAACCGGGCGCCGATCACCCCGTCGGTCGTCTCGACGTGGAAGCCGGGCCGCCCCGGCCGGCGGCGTACCTCGGTCACCTCGACGCCGCACCGGATCGGAGCATCGATCTTGCGCGCATAGCTCTCGAAGTACTGCGCGACCTGGTCCTTGGTCGCGAAGTCGTCGGGGGCGACGTCGGAGAACTCCATGCCCGGGAAGCGGTCGTGCCAGGCCGGGCCGTTCGCGACGAGCGAGTCCCAACGCTCGGTACGCCACCGCTCCGCGATCCGGTCCCGCTCCAGCACCAGGTGTGAGACGCGCTGGGCACCGAGGTGCTCGCTCATCGCCAGACCTGCCTGCCCGCCGCCGATCACGACGACCTCGACATCCTCATTCGACATTGCCCTACCTCCACATCTCTCGGCGGCTCACCCGCCGCCGGCCCTCGCCGGCGGGGCCGTCCTCACGATCCTGACTGCGTCCCTTGCACATGTCCAACAGATGTTGTTGGCCTTTTGAATCTCTGATTTCGATGCAATGCGGCAGGCTCGCGCGCGGCGTCGACCCGAGCCCGGGCCGGCCACCACGGCAGGCGGGGCGTGGCATCGCCACGCCCCGCACTACCGCCGCGTCGCGGCCGCTCGTCCCGCGCTCAGACGGACGACTCGTCCTCCTCGTCGACGGCGGGCATCGCGCCTGGGGCGGCGGCCATCGCCCCTCCCGCCACGGCCGCGGCACCGTGGTCGACCGGCCGGCGGGGCTCACGGTTCACGACGAGCCGCGTCGCGTCGGCCCGCGCGTAGTGCCCGGCCGGATCCGCGGCCTGCTTCGCGCGACGGATCTCCGCGAGATCCAGGTCCGCCACCAAGATGTCCTCAGCCGTATAGGGCAGCGGGCCCGCGAGCTCCGCCCCCGAGGGCGCGAAGATGGTCGTCGTACCGCCGCCGAGCTCCAGCAGGCACTGCTTCTCGGGGGTGTCGCACAGCCGGGACATGACGACCTCGTCGACGATGCTCGTGCAGGCCAGCACGAAGGACTGACCCTCGAGCGCGTACACCTTCGAGGCCGCCATGTTCGCCTCGACGCCGAGGGCGTAGGCCTGCTCCCGATAGATGGACAGGGCCGGCCAGGCCGCGATGTGGATCTGCTCCCCGGCGGCGTACATCGCGTACTTCGACAGCGGCTGCAGGTGCTCCCAGCAGTTGAGGCCGCCGATCCTGCCGAGGGGGGTGTCGAGGACGAAGAGGTCGCTGCCGTCGCCCTCGCCCCACACGCTGCGCTCGACGTGCGTGGGCTTGAGCTTGCGATGGCGCCCGCGCAGCGAGCCGTCGGCGCCGATGAAGAACAGCGTGCAGTAGAGGCTGCCGCCGTCACGTTCCGTGGCTCCCATCACCACCTCGACGCCCGCGCGCCGGGCAGCGGCACGAAGGGCCCGGAGCTCGGGCCCGTCGATCTCGACGGCGTTCTGGTGGAGCTCGACGAAGTAGTCGCTCCCCCAGGCCGGCGCACCCAGCCAGATCCAGAAGGGGAAGCCGGGCAGCCAGCTCTCGCCGAACGCGACCAGCTGGGCGCCGCGCGCGGCCGCATCGTCGATGAGCTGGATCGCCTTGTCGACCGACTTGTCCTTGTCCATCCAGACGGGCGCGGCCTGCACCGCGGCCACCCGCACGATCGGGTCGATGTGTGCCATGGGTTCTGTTCCTCTCGAGTCGGTGACCATCAGGCCTGGTCGAATGCGTCGACCCGCGGGGCGATCAGCTCGTCCACCGTAGGACGCGACCGCCAGACGCGGCAGATGACGATATAGAGCGCGGCGGGGACGACGAGTCCGACCAGCCACGAGATGTCGAAGCCCAGCTCCTTCGCGATCGGCCCGCTCCAGTAGACGGTCGAGACGAAGGGGGCGAGCGCGGCGCAGCCGATGACGTAGGCGAGCACACCGGGCCCGTTGAAGAGGCCGTAGCGACCCTGCGGGTCGAAGAGCGCCTTGACGTCGTACTCACCGCGAGCGACGACGTAGAAGTCGGCGAGGTTGATCGCCGACCACGGGACGAGGAAGGCGATCAGGAAGAAGATGAAGTTCTCGTAGGAGACGATGAGGTCCCCGGACAACAGCGACGCCCCGACCGTGCCCACGGCGCCGGTGGCCAGCATGAACGTCATCCGCAGCCCCTTGGTCGGCCGCACCTGGCTCAGGAACGAGGTCGCGATGGTCATGCCCGACATCGCCGCGCCGTAGATGTTGAGCGCGCCGATGTTGATGAGTCCGACCAGCAGGGCCAGGAGGACGACGAACCGCAGTACGCCGCCCGCGCTGTCTCCCGCCGCCGCGAGCGCCTCGACGATCGGGAGCCGGCTGTAGCCGATCTGGATCGCCGCCCCGAGCGACATGAACCAGATCCCGGCCAGCGCCATGCCGGCGTAGGTGTACCAGAAGGTCTCCGCGTGGCTCGTGGACTCCGGGAGGTAGCGCGAGTAGTCGGCGACGTACGGCCCGTAGGTGATGAAGTACGCGGCGACGATCCCGAGGACGAAGAAGAACCCGGTCGCCGAGAACCCGTTCTCCGCCACGACCCGGTCGCCCGCTCCCGGCCAGTTCGCGACCAGCGCGACGGTGAGGACGGCGAACGCGACGATGAACACCGGCGTGAGGACCTTGGCCACCCGGTGGAGGACGTCGTAGCCGAAGACCACCAGGACGATCGAGATGAGGCCGCTGACGAAGATGCCCGCCTTGGCGCTCATCCCGAAGAGCTCGCCGGCCGCCTGGCCGGCGAGGATCGCGCCGCCCCCGAAGAACCCGAGGTACATCGCGATGACGACGACGAGCGGCAGGTTGGCTCCGAAGAACCCGAACTGGGCGCGCGACTGGATCATCTGCGGGAGACCGAGAACCGGCCCCTGGGCCGAGTGGTAGGCCACGAAGACGACGCCGATGAGCGTGCCGACGATGATCGCGACGACGCTCCAGAACAGGCTGAGGTCCGTCAGCGCGGCCAGGGATCCGGTCAGCAGCGTGACCCCCATCGCCGTGCCGCCGAACCACAGGGTGAAGAGGCTCTTCGCCGAGCCGTACCGCTCGTGCGGCGGCACGTAGTCGACGCTCCGCGCCTCGAGCAGGGGGCCGGCCGAGCCGGGGCCTGGCGCAGAGGTGGATCGTGAATCGGTCATCGGGATCTCCATGTTCGGGCGACGAACCGGCCGCCAGGCTTTGCGAGTGACAGCAGCCTGATCCCGGCGTGATGCATCAGTCAAACCTATCTTTCCGATGAACATCATCAGCCAGCCAGATGCAGTGTGTACGATGGGGCCCCGGCCGTCCGTCGGCGCACACAACCCCGGGAGGACCCCCGTGGCGGATCCCGCCTTCACCCTGACCCAGCTGCGCTACTTCGCCGCCGCCGCGGAGCACCTGAGCATGACCGGCGCCTCCAAGGCGCTCATGGTCTCGCAGTCGGCGGTCTCGACGGCGGTCGCCCAGTTGGAGAAGGACCTCGGGATCCAGCTGCTGATCCGCCACCACGCCCGCGGGCTGACCCTGACCGCCGCGGGCCAGTCGTTCTACCAGGAGCTGCGCGGGTTCCTCGCCCATGCCTCCGACCTCGCCGAGGCCGCGCGCACCGCGGGCGACGATCTCACCGGCGAGCTCACCATCGGCTGCTTCAGCACGCTGGGGCCGTTCGAGCTCCCGCGGCTGCTGGCGGCGTACAACGCGCAGCATCCGCGGGTGGACGTCTCGGTCATCGAGGCCGAGCACGCCACCCTCAAGAACATGCTGCGCCAGGCGCGGTGCGAGGTCGCCCTCATGTACGGCTACGACCTGGACGAGGACCTGGACCACGTCGTCGTGTACGAGGTCCCGCCGTACGTCCTCGTCGGGGCGGAGCACCGGCTGGCGCGCCGACGACAGGTCTCCCTCCAGGAGCTCGCCGACGATCCGATGGTGATCCTGGACCTGCCCCACACCGCCGGGTACATGAGCTCGATCATGGAGACGACCGGCTTCGCCCCGCGGATCCGGCACCAGACCACCGGCTTCGAGACGGTCCGCTCGATGGTGGCCCACGGTCACGGCTTCGCCATCCTCAACCAGCTGCCGGCCCACGACCTGACCTACGACGGCGGCAAGGTCGTGGCCCTGCGGATCCGCGACGAGGTGCCGCCGCTGAGCATGGTCGTCGCGACCATGCGCGGCGTCCGGCTCACCGCCCGCGCCCGGGAGATGGTGCGCATGTGCCGCCGGACCGTCGGCCGGTGGCGCGAGGATTCCGTCTAGTCCTGGATCGCACGCAACATGCCCGTGCCCTCGTGGCACCGGGAGTAGCGGAAGAACTGGTGCTCGCGCGGGACGACCGCCACCTCGTGGTAGAGGCGCAGGCGAGCGTCGTCGCCGAACCTCTTCATGTGGGCCGTGAAGGCACCGAAGATGCGCACGTGGGTCCGGTGCGACCTGGCCCACCCTTCGAGGTCCGCCATGTCGTTCCACCAGCTCATCGCGTACGACTTCTCGCGTCGTTCCCCCTCCTCGCCCAGGACCGACACGTACCGGTTGGCGAAGCACCCGATGCTGCGCCCCTCGTCGCGCAGGAAGTCCATCCCCGCGCGGAGCTGGGGCTCGACCTGCTCCAGGTAGAAGGCGCGCTCGGCACCCTCCGTGCTGCTGAAGTCCTGACCGGAGCGGATCAGGCACAGTCCCTCGTGGGGCACGACCTCGGTCGCGCCGTCGCGTGCCACCGGCTCCGGCGTACCGGACGAGGCGAGGCTGCTGTCCCGCGCGTCGGGCATGCGCTCGCGCATGCCGCCCCAGTAGCCGTGCTCGATGATCGGTCCGCTCGGCCGCTCCGCCAGGGTGCCGATCCCCTGCAGGTCACGGTTCGACGAGTAGATCGTCTCGAGGCGGCGCACCGTGGGCCGGACGACCTCGACGAAGTGACCGATCGCGGCCTCGCCGCTGGTCCAGCCCGCGCCGTGCGCGGCGTACCAGGTGTCGAACGCCTCGGGCGAGAGCCAGTAGCCGACGACGAGCACCGTGCCGAAGCCGGCCTCGTCGACGTAGCGGGAGAGCTCCAGGTGCCCCGGTCCACCCGGCCGGCGCATGAGGGCGCGCATCCGGAGCACGTCATCGAGCGCGGCACCGGCCTCGGCCGACTGCTCCTGGGCGCCGAAGTAGGCCATGACGACCTGGCGTACATCCGTGTCGAGGCGGCCGGTGTAGGAGTCGAACTCCGGTCGCTCGCGCGTCGCTGCCGAGCTGTTCACCGGACACAGATGGGGCGCGACAGCGCTCTCGAGTTGCACGACCTCGGACATGGACCAACCACCCTCTCGCTCCGGATGGGTCGATCCTGGCCGCGTCCGTTGCTGAGGGAAAGCGCTGCTTTCCTGCGCAGTGCATCGGCTTTCCCGATGACTCGAGCGGGATGACGGGCAACGGAACCTTGCACCGAGACGCGCACGAGCGACGCGCGGGTCCGCGCCGAACCGAGTGCGGTGGCCCCGACCACGTGATCGCGGTCGGGGCCACCCTGGGGCCACGGAGCCAGCCGATGCCGGGGCCCGCTGCTCCTGAAGGGACCACAGGATCAGCGCTCCTGGCTCGGCGGCCGCAGCCCGGTCCCTACTTCTTCAGCGGCTTCAGCGTCACCACCAGGTTGTCGCGGTAGTGGAAGCGGCCGTCGGGGCGGGTGATCTTGTTGGTGCACGTCACGAGACGCACCCGCGGAGCGCCGGTCATCGAGAACAGCCTCTCCGGCAGCGGCTTGGCCCTGCTGAACCGCTTCTTGGCGACCACCTTGTACCGGTAGGTCTTGCCGTCGTTGCCCTTCACCTTCACGGTCTTCCCGGCCTTGAGGCGTTTGATGTCGTAGAACGCTCCCGGACGGTCGTGGTTGTCGGACACGTGCCCGACGACGACGGTCGTGCCGATCGCGTCGTCCAGTCGAGCCGACGTCTGGAGCCATCCGAGCAGGTTACGGCTCTTGGGGACATTGGCTCGTACGTCGGTCAGCCCGACCTGGGTCACCTTGGCGTTCAGCCCGAGGGCCGGCACCTTGACCCTCTTCGGCGACCCCGGGAGCGCAGCGCGGCCGACCGCCCCGGGGTCGACGCCGTCGAACCCGGTGTCGATGAAGCGCACCTCGTTCTCCGGACGGTGGACCAGGCTGGTCTCCGCCGCGAGTCCGCAGGCGTGGGTGGCCGGGTTGTTGAACTGGTCCGCGGTGATCGACGCCACCCAGGTGTAGTAGCCGGGTCTGGTCACCGTGACCGCCGGCGTACGGACTGTTCCATTTGCCGGCGTGAAGGCAACCGAGCCGACCCGGGTGTCCGTCGTACAGGTGGCCGCCGAGGGTGCCGAGAACGGCCCGTAGAGCGTGGCCGAACCCGTGGACGTGCCGCCCGCCGTGAAGCCGGTGATGGTCACCGCGTCGTGAAGGTCGGCGCCGACCAGTGCCTTGGCGTCCGACGTGGCGGTCGTCAGCGTGGGGTTGCCCGGCTGGGGCGACGCCGGCACGAGCACGAAGCCGAAGTCCAGCGTCGGGTCCCGGTCACCGTCCTGGGTCAGGTCCGACGACTCAGCGGACCAGGTCGACGAGTCACCCTCGCGATCGCCCTGGCCGGCCTGCGTCGGTTGGTAGGGCTGCAACGCGGTCTGGGTCGATGGTGCGCTCTGGTCGATCGTCACCGTGTAGTGCTGACCCGGCGGCAGCGGCGGCAGATCGTCGAAGGTGTAGCCACCCTCCGCATCCGTCGTCACCGGACCCACCGGGTTGCCGAACACATCGGTCACCGGCTCACCGTCGGGCCCGGTCAACACCAGCACCACGCCCGGGATCCCCGGCTCACCAGCGTCCTGACGACCGTCCTTGTCCGAGTCGACCCACACGTAGTCGCCCACCGATACCGAGGGCGGCAGGACCACACCGGCGTCGATCGTGTGGTCGACGCTCCCCGGGGTCAGGGGGGCCGTGATCGCGACCTCGGCGATGCCGGCGCTGAGCGGCGTCGGGTCCGAGTCGAGGCTGTCGTCGCCCCCACTGTCGGTGGTGGTGTAGCCCAGCGCACTGGTCGACGGCGAGCCCGGCAGCCCCGAGGTGTCAGCCGTGCTCACGTCGAACCGCACCGTGTACGACGCGCCCGGCACCACCTGGTAGGTGGCTCCGTCGCCACCGAAGTAGTACTCGCCGGCCGCGTTGGTGGTCGTGGTTGCCACGACCGCGCCGGTGGAGTCGAGCAGGGTCACTGTGGCGCCCGGAACGGGAAGCTCGTCGGCGTCCTGGACGCCGTCCTTGTCCGCGTCGAACCACACCCGGTTGCCGATCTGGACCGGCGCCGAGGCGGCCAGCAGGTCGAGGTCCCCCAGGCCGTTGCCCTTGCCGAAGGACTCCGGGTACGTGTTCACGAGCCAGCCGCGTGTCACCGGCACACCAGTGGCGGGCGCGCCACCGGGACCTTCACCGGTGGCGGTGTCGAAGAAGCCGATGCCGCCGGTGCCGACCAGGCCGGTCGGGTCCATGGCGATGCTGCCCAGCTCGCCGTTGCGCGGGGCGTGGGCGAGGCCTCCTTGGGCGACCTCCTGGTGGCTGCTGGTCGTGGTGCTTCCACTCAGGGAGATCCAGTCGCCGGCGAAGAACTCCTGCACCGCTGCCGCCTGGCCCCCGTCGGGGATGCTGGTCGTGTTGTCGGGGCAGCCGTTGGCGCCCTCCCACGAGTAGCTGCCGTCGGCGTTGATACACGCCTTGTTGACGTCTCCGCCCGTGATGGCCGAGATCAGCACCGCGCTTCCCGTCGCGACACCGGGTTCGAAGCCGCCCGCGCCGATCTGGTCCCCGTGCCGGTCCCGGAAGCCCAGGAACAAGGAGCCGTCGGTGGCGAACTCCACGGAGGTCAACAACGGCGTCGGGTACTCGATGTTGTAGCCGGCCCCCGCCGTCGGGGTCGCAGGCAGGCCGTCGACGCCGGTACGCGACCACGCGGCGCGCCACGTGTTCCACTGCCGCGACACCGCCGTGCCGCCGTTCGCAGCCGCGCCCCGGACGAAGTCGAGCGGCTGTGCGAACACGGTGTCGAAGGAGCTGCCGACGAGGCGGAGCACGTACGCGCGCAGGTCCGCCCGGTCTCCCGACGCCGAGGCGTCGCACACGCCACCGACATAGACCGCCCCATCCCTCACACTCACCGCGCCCGGCCGCCACTCGCCGCCGATGCAGCCGGGGTCGGCGATGACCGTCGACCCGGTGATGGCCCCGGTCGCCCCGGTGGCGTCGACCGCGTAGAGCCGGCGGTCGTTGAGGTTGACGACGTACAGCGTCGCCTGGTCCTCGGACATCGCCATGCCGCCGAGCCCTTCGGTACCGGCCGCGGCGTAGTAGGCGTCGTCCCGACCGTCCGTGATGGTGCCATGGGCGGTCGACCCCGCGTCGGGGATCGTGACGAACACGCTGGCGTTCGGGGATCCGGCGTTCAGGTCGGTGACGTAGACCGCGCCCGAGCCGCCCGGACCGTACGGCACGAACGCCTTGGCGAAGGCGGCGCTGAACAGGCGCTCCTCACCCTCGGCGGCCAGCCCGAAGACGGAGCCGGTCTGTGCCTTGGTCGCCAACGTGGTGATGTCCTGGGTGTTGGGTGTCGTGCCGTTGCCATTGCCGTCGCCGCGGTGGGCCCAGTTCGTGCGGACGAGCGAGCGCGAGGCGCCGGGCGACGACCTGGAGGGCTGGATCGCGAGCACGTAGTCAGGGTCGAGCGGCGCGTAGTCGGCAGGGTTCCAGACGCCGAACCGCACCGTCTCGGCAGCTCCGCCGCTGACATCGACGAAGGTCGTGTCGCTCCGCAACGCGTTGGGTGCCCCCGACGCGGACGCCGGGGCGGGCTCGAGGTGGGACAGGGCAGCCGGAACCGCGGTCTCCACCCGATACCTGCCGCCGACCAGGGGCGAGGCGGGGGTGATGACGACCTCGCCGGCGGCGTCGGTCACACCGTTGACGACGTGCCCGGCGGAATCGGTGACCGTGACCTCGATGCCTGCCTGGGGCGGATCGATGATGGGGTCGTAGACGCCGTCACCGCTCACATCACGCGCGACGGCAACGGTGAGCATGCCGTCGCCCGGTTCGGCTGCTGCGAGCGTCGGCGTCGTCACCCACGCCAGGCCACTGGCGACGACGGCGAGGCCGCTCGACAGGGCGATGGCGCGCCGGCGCGCTCGGAGTGGACGGATCGCCTGCATCTGCTCGCCTCGATTCCCTCGGGCGACCTGCCGCCCATTCGGCAAGTCCTTCGGAGTACGAGACCACCGGAACCGCGGGACACGACGCCGGAGCCCGAAGAGGCTGATCGCCGCTTCGGACCGGTCACGCTCCTCAGCACCGGTGGTCCGGACAAACCCTCGTGCCCAGACTGGCCCAGCCGACAGCACCGCCGCGACCCACGTCTCTCAGAACGGCCGATTTGCCCCCCAAGCGGGTGACACAGCCTCCCCCCGTTTCACGCCCACGCCCGGTCCCGCGGCTGACGGACAGGCTGAGGAGTCGGTCTGCCCGTCACGGAAGGTCAGGCGGAGAACTCGCCGATCACCGTGTAGATGCCGGGTCCGGGCTGGGCGATGGCGGCGATGCGCCGGGCGTACTCGGCCGCCTCGACGTCCTTCTGCGTGGCCTGCACGTCCTCGGCCTTCTCCCAGCGTGCGATGCTGACGACCCGGGTCTTGTCCAGGCTCGCGAGAAGCGTCGCGGAGATGAAGCCGCGCCTGACCTGCGCAACGCGCTGGATCAGTAGTACCAGGGGAAGCGCGGCACGCTCAGCGGGTGTTGACGGTGGTTGACGGCACTATGCGGCTGTCCTGCGGAAACGTGATTGTCGGCATTGGTCGGCGACGGTCGCAGATCATCCTGCTGCCACGTTTCTGCCACGCCCGCGGTCACCCGCTGACCCTCTCCCGCCAGTAGCCAGGGAGCCGCTTGTCGTGTGCGAACGCGATCACGACGAGCTCGGCGGGCTGGGCGAGGTATACGAGCCGGAACGGGAAGCCAGCCACGCGCCGCGACCTCACCGCCGGGATGCTGTCCCAGCCCGGCCAGATCGCGCCGGACTCCGGCCATTCGAGGACGGTGTCGACAATCTCGTCGGCAGCAGCCTCGAAGCGGTCACCGAGCCCGGCGCCACGTTCCTCGTACCAAGTGACCTCGGCGCGAAGCTCGGCAAGAGCCTCAGGGTGTTACCGGACGTCGAGCGTCACCGCTGCTGCCTCGCGGCACGATCCGCCGCGAGCTGAGCCCTGACCTCGTCACGCGAAAGGGTCTGCACCCGACCGCTCGTGATGTCGTCGACCCGAGACTTGATCTCTGCCGTCCACGCCTCGTGGACCTCAGCCGAATCGGCCATGTCGTCGAGGCTGGCCAGCAGCGCGTTGGCCACCTGGGCGCGCTGGTCCACCGGGAGCGTCAGCGCCAACTGCGTGATCTCGTCCATTCCGGCGGTCATGGGTTGAGTCTACGCCGGACTGACGACAGGCTGCCCGAATGAAGCAATGCCCGGGATGCCTGTTCGAGATCGCAGACGCCAACGCCGAGGGGTGCCCGGACTGCGAGCTGAGCTTGATCCCGGGCAGCGATTTGACCGTCGTCGAGGAGCTGCGGCATCTGACGAACGGGTGGGACGTCCCGCCGACGGACCTGAGGTTCGCCCCGGCGACCGAGGGGGACCCACTCATCGCCTCGCTCGATATCTGCGATGCCGAGCACCTCACGGTCTTGCTGACGGTCGGCGTCCACGTCACCCACGATCGGATCACCGGCGACGTCCTGCACAACCAGCTGATGACCCTGCCCTCTGAGCCCACCAGATTCCGGCTCGAAGTCGCGGGACGGCGCGGGGAACTCGCGCGTGCAGCAGCTGCTTGGTTCCGCCAGCTCGTGGCGATGCCGTTCGAGCGACACGAGTACGACAGTGCGGGCCGAGTCGAGCATCGTGTCGTGATGGCCGACGGCGGTCAGGGAGTGGTCGAGACCCGAGATTGCCCGCCGCGGCAAGCGCAACCCGATCGAACGTCCCGGGTCGCCGTTCGCTACTGACCTCGCCACCAGCGTCGACCCGTGCGATCTCGGCGGATCGTCGCGACGCCCGACCGACCCGATTCATCGAGGTGCGAGCACAACGCGCCGATGTACTGCCTGAACTCATCGCTCGCGAGGTAGGAGACATAAGCACCGAGGCATTCCTGTAGTTCCGGGTCGTCGGTGGTCTTGGCGAGCACGTCACGGGCGTACCCGACTGCGACGTGGCTGTCTTCATGCCATGCATCCACGCTGCGCGACGTCCAGCGGTCCAGCCCATCAAACCGATAGCAGGGGAACACCTCCTCCGATTCGGCGCTCATGACGGCACCGAGCTGGGCGGCGTCGCCTAGCTGGCGAAACACGAACTCCCGGTAGTAGTTGTCGTGCGCGACGTTGTCGGGCGCGCTGAGTCTCCCAGTAGCGCAGGTATCGCTGCTTGCCGTCCACACCACGCCCGGGATCGTGAGGAAAGAACGCTCATCCCAATCCGCTGGCGGTCGGTCGATCTTCTCCAGCAACCAATCCCGTGCCGAGGGATTCGGATTCCGCAGTTCGGCCTTGAGCGCAACAGCACGCACCGTCGCGGCGTCGGGGAAGTACGGCTTCGCCGTGTCAGGACTCATCGGGCTCAGCGCCCCGCTTCCGGAGACGATCGAAGTCGTCGACCATCTCGTCGACGTCCGCCTCGGAGAGGGGCAGAAGCCCGTCGAACCCCTCGCCAGCTGAGCGAAGGGCAGCGGCGTCTGCGCGTCACGTAGCCGACGCCGCTCGCCTTGACGTTCCAGTCTCGGGCGATCCGGATGGCGTAGTCCTCGTTAAGGACCGGATAGAAGATCGGCTGGTCCGGAAGTCGCGGCGGCCACTCGCGCCAGCCCGAGGCCTCAACGAGCGCAAGCTCCTTGGGGCCCTTCTGGCGCCAGAGGGTGACCGTCTCCATGCGCGGATTCTCCCCACGCTCGACGCCCATCCCTACCGATTTCCCACTGACCTTCACCTCGCCACCCTGAACCCCCAACCATTGATCACCATTGGTTCTCCACGGCTCCAAGAACAGGTCTCTGGCCTGCACAAGAGCGACAAATCAGTAGTACCAGGGGAAGCGCGGCACGCTCAGCGGGTGCTGACGGTGGTTCACGACATTGTGCGGCTGACCTGCGCAAACGTGACTGCCGGCGTTGGTCGCCGACGGCAGCAGACGATCCTGCTGCCACGTCTTTGCCACGCATCGGGTGGCCTGTTGGCCGTACCCTCTTCAGCGTGCCCGTGCCCGCCGTCCTCGATTCGCTGCTCGGGTGGTTCGCGTTCAGGTGGTCCCAGCTGAGGTGGGCCTTCAAGAGCGCCTGGCGCCGAGCGCGAGGACACAATGGCGCCTTCAAGCGGGGCGAGGTCAGCGCCCGAGCGGCAGAACTGACTGGTCTCTGGGAACGCACGTGGCCGGCCGCCGACCCACTTGGCTACGTGCTGCGAGCCGAGTACCCCGACCGATGGGTCCGCTTCCACGGCCTTCCCGAGTCGAAGAGATATGCCGAGAGCGACGCCGAGTACGACGAGATCCTGCGACGTCATCGCACCGTCCTCCGCGAGCTTCACGGATCGGATGACTTCCACACGTTGCACCTCATCGTCGCCGACTGGGGATGGCGCGATCTCGCCGCCGGCTGGTCGAAGCGCCGACTGCCGGGCGCGTGGCCATGGCGCAGCAGTCCGGCTGACGACGATCCTGACGCCGGCCGAAACTACTTCTGGGCGGCGTCGGGCCTGTCGAACGGTGAGATCGACGCGCTCCTGATCGCCGTGGCGGACGACGAATGCCGCGTCGTCATCGGCGCGTCCGATCTCGCGTGGCTCTATTGCCCGTACGACGACGGAGCCGACGTGCTGCTCCCGAGTCCCGTCGAACGCGACGCGCTCAAGGACCGCCATGCCGACTGGCTGTCGTCGCATCCTCAAGGGCTCTGAGAAGACGCACCGGCTACGGGCGTGTAGCGATCCTGCCGATGAAGTCGTTGACCCAGACCACCGCCGCGTCGACGTGGGCCAGGACATCGACGTCCTCGATCGCCGCCGCGTAGAAGGTCGCCCAGCCAGCGCCGGACTCGATGAGCGGCGGCCAAGCCTGCTGTCGCCGGTAGTCGAAGAGCCGCTCGCACGTCGCCCGGACCTGGCTCAAGTTGAGATCCTCACGGTTCTCCAGCAGCTGGAGATCGACGAGGTCACGCACCCGGTCGCTTCCCGGCGCCGAGAGAGCGTGGAGCTTCTGGGCGATCTGGTGGTCGGCCCTCATGACCCGCACCAGCTTCGGCGCCCCCAGCCCGACCTCACTGAACATCTGCGCCAGATCGTCGGCGAGCTGGTACTCCGGCTCGTCGGCATCGCCGATCTCGTTGTGGCCCAGCTCGAACTTCACGGTGCACCACGAGCGGCCGCGGAAATCGAGCTTCACCTCGAACGGCTGCATGACGTAGGCCGTCGGCACTCCGCTCGGACGCGGCGCCGACCTCTCGATGAGCCGGCCGGTGAACCCCGCCCAGCCGGTCGCCAGCGCATCCTCGAAGTCGTTGCGGAACCGTGCGAGCGGCTGGACGCGCGCCGCGTCGAGGTCCTGGGTGAACCGAGTCCCGCGCCCGTAACGCAATGCCATTGCGCTGCCGCCCTTGATCGCACCCTCGGGCAGCATCTGGCCCACGACGACCAGCGCCATCCCGACCCGCCGCCGCAGAGCGAGTTGTTCGCTGCCTTCGAGGTTCCGGATGCGCTGCTCGAGAGAGCGCACGTTGGTCGGGGCTGCGCTGTAGCTCACGCCCGAAGCTCCTTCCGGATCCGTGGCCACTCAACCCGAGTCACCAATCCTTCTTTGCGCGCCTCCCGGGCAGCCTCCCTCAGGCGAGTGGGTTCGATCCGGCCGCGGCAGGCAAGGATCGCGTCCGCCACCCTTTGGCATCGCAGCCCCTCGTAGAACGTGGTCTCGACCTCGCCCTTCACCGGCACCAGCTCGATGTACGTCGGAAGTTTGGGTCGGGTCCGCCGTTGGACACCGACCTTGATGCGGCGCGGGTTGACGTCCGCCAGGCCGAAGATCGCAAGGACGGACTCCCCATAGATGAACGATCCCTCACCCGCTCGGAGCAACGCCTCAGCGAACTGATCGAATGCGCTCGCCGGAGCCTCGGGCACTCGATAGATCCCGTAGGCGATGTTCTCCAGGCCGCCGCGCGCCGCCAGCTTCGGCAGCTCCACGGCCGGCACCCCTGCCTCGGCCGCTTCCTTGGTCGTGATGTAGCCGAAGTTGCCGAACGCGATCTCGCGCACGATGTCTCGGTATCTCAGATCGGCGGCCATGTCACAACTATACCGAAAACGGTATTGTTGTGACAGTCAGCGATCAGTGCCGTACTTGGTGGAGTCTTCCCATGGCATCCATTTGCGGGCGCCCTTGTAGACCCACGCCTGCATCAGTAGCGGGAACTCACCGTTGCCCCAATCGAGCAGATCAAGCACCCCCGGCAGCACGCCGGCGGCAGCCTCGAAGCTGACCTCCCGGAAATGGTCATCGCCTTCGAGGACCGGCAGCCTGCTTTCAGAGAAGTCACCCGGCCCGTAGACACTCCAACCGGAGACCCCGCTGACCGCGCTCTCTTCGAGCAGCGCCCAGCCCTCTGCGACCTCTCCCGCGAAGACCTTCGCCGAGATGTGCAGCGTGCTGCCTCTATCCGGACGGCTCCCGCCGACCTGCAGGGTCATGCGTTCAGCCTACGCATCGTCGTCGGCAACGGCAGCGACATCATCCTTCGAGGTCAGGAGCGCGTCGATGAGGTCCACGACGGGACCTCCACCTCGAACGTGCCGCATCACCGAGTCCACGACTTCGTCGCTTCCCACGTTGAACTCGATGACGAAGTCCGGGGTCGCCAGCTCTCCCCAGGACGGGTCGGAGAAGTCGGCACTTGGCGCCGCCTCGCGAATCGCCGTGATACCGCCGTGATCAGGTCAGCTCGGCTGCCAAGAGGCTGAGGCTCGAAGTCATCCGGGATGTCCGCGACCGACGCGACATCGTCCGGCAGGTCCATGATCGAGATGTCCCAGCTCACGCCGCCATCCTTCACCACTCCGATCGAGGACGCGCCTCATTCGGCGCTTGGCTGCGCGAACGACGCGTACATATCGCGCTCATCCCAGTCAGCCTCAGCCGCGGCGAAGACGACCTCGCATCGCCGAGCGTGTTCCCACGGTCGCCGGGACGCTCCCACTTCGAGGGCGGCGCGCGCAGCGTCACGCGCCGCGATGGCAGCGCTGACGACCTTCGGAAGTCCGAGGGCGTGGACGCAGTACCCCAGCAGATCGACGAGGCCGGCCGGCGGAGGCGTCGTACACAGCCGAGGCACCATCGCAACCAGAGCCATCTCAGCCTGATCAGCGTGGTCCGGTTCGCGGCGGATGAGTTCCACGAGCTTGATCAGCTCGCGCTCCTCGTCACGCACATCCGGCGAGCTGTCCGCGATTGCCAACGCCGCGCTGACGCAACGCTCGAACTCTCGTTGGAAGTCGTCCCGATCCACGGAGACATGCTCGCACTCGAATCAGGCGCACGACCCAGTTCAGGCCAGTTCCGTGCCACGTCGATCGCGATTCTTGCCACGCATCTGCCACGCACGAGGCGCCAACAGGCGTCTGACCTGCGCAAACGCGCCGGATCAGTAGTACCAAGGGTACGGCGACCAGTCCGGCTCCCGCTTCTCCAGGAACTGGTCCCGGCCCTCCTGCGCCTCCTCGGTCATGTAGGCGAGCCGGGTGGTCTCGCCGGCGAACATCTGCTGGCCGACGAGACCGTCGTCGAGCAGGTTGAAGGAGTACTTGAGCATCCGCTGGGCGGTGGGGCTCTTGCCGTTGATCAGCCGGCCCCACTCCAGCGCGGTGACCTCGAGCTCGGCGTGGGGGACGGCGCGGTTGGCGGCGCCCATCCGGACGGCGTCCTCGGCGGAGTACTCCTGGCCGAGGAAGAAGATCTCGCGGGCGAACTTCTGGCCCACCTGGCGGGCGAGGTACGCCGAGCCGTAGCCGCCGTCGAAGGAGCCCACGTCGGCGTCGGTCTGCTTGAAGCGGGCGTGCTCGGTGGAGGCGAGGGCGAGGTCGCAGACGACGAAGAGGCTGTGGCCGCCGCCCGCCGCCCAGCCGGGGACGACGCAGATGACGACCTTCGGCATGAAGCGGATCAGTCGCTGGCACTCGAGGATGTGGAGGCGGGCGAGCTTGGCCTTGTCGATGGGGCTGGGCTCCTCAGCACCGGTGTCGGCGGCGCCGGCCGACACGTCCTCGTACTGGTAGCCGGCCTTGCCGCGGATCCGCTGGTCGCCACCGCTGCAGAAGGACCACTTGCCGTTCTTCGGGCTCGGCCCGTTGCCGGTCAGCAGCACGCAGCCGACGTCGCCCGAGGTCCGGGCGTGCTCCAGGGTGCGCAGCAGCTCGTCGACCGTGTGGGGGCGGAAGGCGTTGAGCACGTCCGGGCGGTCGAAGGCGATCCGGACCGTGCCGTGCGCCTTCGCGCGGTGGTAGGTCAGGTCGGTCAGGTCCTCGAACCCGGGCACGACGTCCCACTGGCTCGCGTCGAACGTCTCGCTCACGCCCTCGATCGCACTCATGGGCCGAACGCTAACGCCTCCCCGCTCCCCGGCTTGACCTTGACCCCCGGGGCAAGGTCTACGGTCGGTGCGTGCTCATCAAGGACCTCGCCGACCGCGCCGGCGTGAGCGTGAAGGCGGTGCGCTACTACGAGTCGCGCGGCCTGCTCACCCCCGCCAGGGCGACCAACGGCTATCGCGAGTACGACGCCGCCGACGTGCTCGTCGTGCGCGAGATCCGCGCCTTGCTCTCCCTCGGTCTGACCGCCGACGAGACGGTGCCGTTCGTCGAGTGTCTCCGCGCGGGCAACGAGCGCGCCGACGTGTGCCCGTCGTCGCTGGCCGCCTATCGGCTGCGGATCGCCGAGATCGACCAGCGGATCGAGGAGCTGAGCCGGCTGCGCGGCGAGCTGTCCGGCCTGCTGCACGAGGCCGAGAGCTACCCGACGAACCAGGAGAGACCATGACCGTGCAGGAGATCACCGACGCCGACTTCGCGACCGAGGTGCTGACCTCCGGCGTACCCGTGCTCGTCGAGTGGTGGGCGCAGTGGTGTGGCCCGTGCCGCCAGCTCGCGCCGGTGCTGGAGCGGCTCGACGAGGAGCGCGGCGAGACGCTGCGCGTGGTGCGGATCAACCAGGACGAGCAGCCGCTGCGGGCCGCCGAGCACCGGGTGCTCGGCCTGCCGGCGATGATCCTGTTCCGCGACGGGCAGCCGCTGCTCCAGCTCGCGGGAGCCCGGACCAAGGCGACCCTCGACCGCGCGATCGACGCGGCGCTGGAATAGCGGCCGGTGGCGTGGTCTTGTGGAGACATGACCCTTCACGGTGAGTACGAGCCCAGCAGCCAGAAGTGGGTCCGCGACCAGGTCGCGGCGTACGAGGCCTCCGGCGGTCGCGAGGCCAACACGCTGCAGGGCGGCAAGGACCCGATCGTCGTGATCACGTCGATCGGCGCGAAGTCCGGCAAGCTCCGCAAGAACCCCGTCATGCGGGTCGAGAAGGACGGCGTGTACGCCGCGATCGCGTCCAAGGGCGGCGCCCCCGAGAACCCCAGCTGGTACGCCAACTTCGTCGCGCACCCGGTCGTCGACCTCCAGGACGGGCCGGAGCCGCGGTCGTACTCGGTGCGCGTCGCCGAGGGCGAGGAGCGCCGGCAGTGGTGGGACCACGCGGTCGCGACCTGGCCGACCTACGCGTCGTACCAGACCAAGACCGACCGTCAGATCCCCGTCTTCCTGTTGGAGCCGGTCGACGACTGATCGGGACTGCCCGGGTCAGTCCTGCAGCAGGCCGGTGGACCGGTCGATCGCCGCGCGCAGCGCGTCCGCGAGGACGTCGATGGCCCGCAGGTGATCGCTCCGGGTGCCCTGGATGCTCTCGATGTCGCCCCCACGGTCGAGCCGGCGCAGGTCGACCTGGACGACATAGGGGCCGACCCGGAACAGGTACGTCAGGGTGCCGACGGCGAAGTGCTCGATCGCCCAGTCGGCGCGAGTGCGGCGCTTGCTCGACGGTCGTTCGACGGGGAGATAGCCGCTCGCGGTCAGCATCCGCCGCGCCTCGGCCGGGTCGGCGGCGTACGAGATCGTGATGTCGATCGAGGTGTCCGCGCCCTGGAACGTGCCACCGGTGTCATGGGTGCGCTTGCATCCGTTGGCGGGCAGGGTCGTACCCCCGCCGGCCTCGCGCGGCGATCCCGCGATGTCGATCCGGGTCGAGGTGCGCTCGACGGTCGAGTTCGCACGGCCGTGGAGGATCTGCTCGAACACCTCGTCGGTGAGGACGGCGCACGGCTCGAGGACCGCGGTCGAGCCGCGGCGCGTGACGTCGGTGAGGTACGTCGGCAGCGGCTCCTGCGACAGCTGCGGGTCCTCGAGGCGGGCGGTGACCCGGTCGACGGCCGGCGCGAGGATGTCGGTCAGGGAGCGGAGCTGGTCGTCCGGGAGGTCGTCGAAGCCGTATTCGAGCACCCGCTGCACCTCGAGCGTCCACGCCGTCCCGCTCCGCGGCAGCAGCACGCCGTAGACGGGCGAGCCGATCGGCAGCACCAGCGAGTCGACCTGCTCCGCGCTCAGTCGGATGCCGCGGTCGACCGGCAGCAGGTCGACGCTCGCGCGCATCCGGGCGACCAGCGCGCGGGCGGGATCGGCGGTGACGACCTGCTCCAGGCGGGTCACCATCGCCACCAGCTGGTCGCGGTCGAGCAGCTGGCGGGCCAGGACGTCGTCGGGCTCCTCCGGCTGTTCGCCCGACTGCTCCGCCGCGATGCCGATCTCGTCCAGCCCCCGCACGGGCTCCCTCAGCTGGTAGGCGCACCGGGTGGAGTAGGGGCGCTCCCGCGCGGGCCGCGAGGAGTCCAGCATCTCCTCCACGACGTAGCTGCGCGGTGCGAGCCCGCCGAGCGCCACCGACGCGTCGCGGGGCGTCAGCACCTGGCAGGGACTGACGTAGCGCCGCTGTCCGATCAGGATCTCCTGCCCACCGGTGCCGATCCAGGTCGGCGCGGCGGCCGGCTCCGCCGGAGCGGAGGCCGTGGCTGTCGGCTCCTCGCTCGCCGCCGGACGCTGCGGCGTGCCTCCGCCCGAGCAGGCCGTCGTCGCGAGCAGCGCCGCAGCGGCCAGGACCACCCGGCCGCGATTCCCGAGAATCATGGGCGGGACGATAGTCCTGCGCGGGCGCGGGCCGGTGTCAGGACGTGGCGATGGTGACGGCGAGGCCGCAGAGGTGCCCGAGGCGCAGGATCTCGGAGTCGGCGTACTCCGGGCCGCCGCGCCGCCCGATCACGACGATCTCGTTGCCGTCGAGCCGGGCCGCCGCGAAGAGGGTGATCTCGTCCTCGGGGACCTCGAGTCGGGTCGGAGCCTCGATCTCCACGAACTCGAAGTCGTCGGGCGCCGCGCTGGTGCCGTAGACGACGCCTTTCGCGCGGTGCACCCGCATCGCCCAGTCGACCCGGAAGGTCGCGGGCAGCAGGTCGATCAGCTTGTCGAAGGCGTTGTCGGAGGACGCGGTCAGCTCCTCGACGGCCTCGAGGTCCATCATCAGGTTGCCGCCCGCGGGGTAGCGACTGACGAAGAGCACCTCGACGCCGTCGAGCGCATTGCACGCGGAGACCACCGAGTCGGGCATCATCCCCTGCTCCAGCTCGAGCAGGACGTCGTCGACCGCGGTGCCGTCGTCGCGCTTCTCGACGATCTCGATGGCCTCGATGTCACCGCCCGCCATACCGATGGCCGTCGCGACCCGACCCAGCGAACCGGGGACGTCGGGCAGCAGCACGCGCAACAGGTACGGCATGGTCTCGACACTAACCCGGTCGTGTTTCGGGGAGATGGCGAGCCCACCGGTTGGGCGCGGCAGCAGTCCGGGCTACTCGACGAACGAGTGGGGCTATCCGGCGACCTCGGGGACGTCCGTGAGGCGATGCCGCAGCCCGGTGGCGCGCTGGGCGGTCGTCGTCACCGCGGCGCGGACGGCGGCCTCCGAGCCGACCACGAGCAGGCTCGCCCGGGCGCGGGTGACGGCGGTGTAGAACAGCTCGCGGCTCAGCAGGCGCGAGCCCTCCTCGGGCAGCAGGACCGCGATCCGGGTGGCCTGGCTGCCCTGGCTCTTGTGGATGGTCATCGCATGCATGGTCTCGATCGCGCCCAGCCGGCCCGGGGCGAAGGGGCGAGGAGCGCCGGCACCGGCGATCCAGGCGCGGGGGCGGCCCGCGGGGTCGGTGACGACGACGCCGGTCTCGCCGTTGTAGACGTCGAGGGCGTAGTCGTTGCTGGTGACCAGGAGCGGGCGGCCGGCGTACCAGGCCGAGCCGAGGGGGGCTCCGAGCTCGGCGGCGAGCCACTGCTCGACATGCCGGTTCCAGACCCGCACGCCGTAGGGGCCGTCGCGGTGGGCACACAGCAACCGGAAGCCCTCGATCTCGGCGAGGGCGGCTTCGGCACCGGCCCCGAGCGCGGCCTCGCGCACGCGCAGCGCCGCCGCGGTGCACTCGTCCTGCAGGGCCGTGACCGGGTCGTCGGTCTCGACCCAGACGACCTCGCCGGTGCCGGCCCGGAGCACCTCGAGCACCCGGTCGGCCGTCTCGTCGAGGTCCGGCGAGTCGTCGCGCAGGGCCGCGGCGAGCTCCTTGATCTCCTCGGTGGAGCGGTGGTTCTCGGTCAGGGCGACCACCGGGGAGTCGGGATGCGCCGCGAACCCGGCGACCAGGTCGGAGAGCACTGCGCCGGCGCCGACGGAGGTGAGCTGGCGCGGGTCGCCGACGAGCACCAGCCGACTGTCGGTCCGGACCGCCTCCAACAGTCGGGCCATCATCGTCAGGTCGACCATGGACGCCTCGTCGACGACGACCAGGTCGTACTTGAGCCGGTTGCCGCGGTCGTGGCGGAACCGGGTCGCGTTGTCGGGGCGCCAGCCGAGCAGCCGGTGGAGCGTCATCGCCTCGGGGGGCGCGACCTGGTGCTCGCCGTCGCCGAGCGCACCCAGCGCGCCGAGCTCGGCCGTCACCGCCTCCTGCAGCCGGGTCGCCGCCTTGCCGGTCGGGGCGGCCAGCGCGATCGACATCCGCCGGTCGTGGGCGACCGCGAACTGGTCGGCCAACGCCAGCACCAGCCGCGCGACGGTGGTGGTCTTGCCCGTGCCCGGGCCACCGGTGAGGACCGTCGTGCGGTGCCGGGCGGCATGCTCGACCGCCGCGGCCTGCTCGCGACTGAGGTGCCCGCCGCTGACCCGCTGCAGCGTCGCGGCCAGCACGCCCTCGTCGACGGCCGGGGTCGCGCGCCGGCCGAGCCGGGCGGCGAGATCGGTGGCGACCTGCCGCTCGAGCCGGTGGTAGCGGTCGAGGTAGACCAGGTCGTGCTCGACGTGGAGCACCTCGGCGGCGACCAGCGCGGACGCCTCGATCGCGGCCGTCCAGTCCGCACGGTCCGGCCAGGCGAGGTCGGGCAGGTCGGGCAGGTCGGGCAGGTCCGCCGGATCGGGCAGCGCGGCGAGGTCGAGGCCGACCGATCCACCCCGCACGGAGCGGACGGCGAGGGCCGCGGCGAGCAGCACCCGGTCGTCGTGCTCGCCGGCCAGGGCGGCGACCCGCTCGGCCACCCGCACGTCGGCGGCGTCG
The DNA here is from genome assembly GCA_029961745.1 of Nocardioides sp. L-11A. NCBI lineage: Bacteria > Bacillati > Actinomycetota > Actinomycetes > Propionibacteriales > Nocardioidaceae > Nocardioides > Nocardioides sp. L-11A. Next base: position 477,314 of record CP124680.1, on the reverse strand, counting down.
ACCACGCCCGCGGCGTTGAAGGAACCGAGCAGGCCCCGGGCACCGCGGGCCAGGCGGGGATCGTGGTGGGAGGTGGGCTCGAACAGCTCGGTCATCGGGTCCCTCCGGCCGGGCCGGCTCCGTCGAGCAGGTCGGACAGCGCGACGACCAGCGCCACGGGCGGCTCCCAGGTGAAGATCCCGCACGGCGCCCCGTCGACCCGCGGCGTCTCGGGGCCGCACATGCCGCGCAGGTAGAGGTACGCGACGCCGCCGAAGTGGCGGGCCGGATCGTAGCCCGGCTGCCGCCAGCGCAGGAAGCGGTGCAGCACGACGGCGTACAGGAGGGCCTGGAGCGGGTAGTCGGAGTGCCCCATCGCGTCGTCGAGGGCGGTCGGCCGGTAGGCACCCGCGGTGAGCGGCGCGTCGGTCGGACCGAGCCAGTTGGTCTTGTAGTCGATGACGACATACCGCGGGTCGCCGCCGTCGCCGGAGCGGAGCCGGAGCACGACGTCGATCGACCCGGTGAGATAGCCCCGCAGCACCTGGTCGCCGAGCAGCGGGTTGGCGAGCGCGTCGGCGTACGCCCGGACCGGGTCGTCCTCGGGCAGGTGGGTGCGCAACAGGCCGGCGATGTCGCCGAGCAGGACATCACCGGCGGGCGCGCCGGCCCGGCGCTCCGGGTGGTCGCCCCCGACGAGCGGCAGCTCGAAGTCGAGCTCGCACAGGCGGTCGGCGGTGCCGACCCGACGCAGCGTCGTGTCGTCCATCAAGGGGCCGAGCGGGGTGTCGAGCACGGCGACGAGGGCATCGGCGAGCTCCTCGGCGTCGAGGGGCACCGGCCACCAGGTCAGCTGCTCGGCGATGTGCCCGAGCAGCTCGGTGCGCAGGTCGGGGGCCCCGGGATCGGTGTGCTCCAGCACGGCGTGCACCAGCGAGCCGAAGGTGGCGCCCACCGGCAGGCCGGCCATCGGCGAGGGGACGGCGAGGGCGGGGTCGTCGGCCCCGGCCTCGACCAGCGCGATCTCCTTCTCGTCGTCCTTCGGCTCCACCTCGGGCTCGCTGCCGACGGCGAGCGGGGTGCCGAGGTCGACATTGCTCAGGGCGGAGTAGGACGTGCGCCGCCAGCCGGTGTCGACGGCGCGGGTGAAGTCGCGGGCGGCGAGCGCGGCCGGTGGAGCGGGCGCCGGGGCGGGCGGTGCGGCCGCGGGCTCGGCGACCTCGGGCACGAACGCGCCTCGGTCGCGCCACGCGGCGAACAATGCGGTGGCGGCGTCCTCGTCGGGCACCGGCGGGGTGACGGGGACGTCGGCGCGCAGCCCCGCGCCGTCGGTGGCGGGCTGGCGCAGGAGCAGCCGGTGCAGCGGCGAGGCCTCGGCGTTGCGGGTCGGGGCCCACCAGGCCACGACCTGGCTCTGGGCGCGGGTGAGGGCGACGTAGAGCAGCCGCAGCCATTCGCCGTTCTCCTCCTCGGCCCACCGCCGGCAGTGGTCGGACCAGTCGGGGCCGGAGCCGCCGACGTCGAGGCAGCGCCGGCCGGCGGCGTCGTGGAACAGCGGCCGGTCGGGCTTGCCGACCCAGCGGTCGGCGAGGGACGGCAGGTAGACGACGGGATACTGCAGGCCCTTGCTGGCGTGGATGGTGACCAACTGCACGGCCGCGGCGTCGGAGTCGAGGCGGCGGGTGCGCTCGGCGCCCCGGCCCTCACGCGCCTCGAGGACCTGCTGGCGCAGCCAGGCCAGGAGCGCGACCGCTCCCATCTGCTCGCGCAGCGCGGCCTCGTGGAGCACCTCGCCGATATGACGGATGTCGGTCAGCGTGCGCTCGCCGCCGACCTGGCCGAGCAGCCGCGCCGGCAGACCCCCGGACGTGGCGGCCTCGACGACGGCGGCGACACCGCGCCGGCCCAGCGCCTCGGACCACGACCGTAGCCGGTCGCCCAGGTCGTCACTCAGCTCGTCGCCGCCGGCGTCGAGGGCCGCGGCGTCGTATCCGAGGAAGCAGGTCAGCGCCGCGGCGCGCACCCGGGCGGTGCGGTGCGGCTGCTCGAGCGCCTCGAGGAGGGACAGCCACTCGACGGCGGCCGGGGTGGCGAACACGCTGCCGCCGCCGGCGATCACGGCGGCGACGCCGACCTCCTGCAGCGCGGCGCGAGCGGCGGCCAGGTCGGCGTGGCGGTAGCAGATCACCGCGATGTCGTTGGGGCGCAGCGGCCGGCCCTCGAAGGTGGCGTCGCCGGCGAGGAGCGCGCGGACGTCGTGGGCGAGGTCGCGGGCGATGTGGGGACGGACCTTCGCGACCGGCAGCGCGGTGGTGCCGCGCTTGCCGAAGGTCTCCCGACGCACCACCCGCAGCCGGAACGGCGCCGGGCGGGGCGCTCCGGCCAGCCGGGAGCCCGAGTGGTGGGCCTGCACGTCGTGGACGACGATCCGCGGGTCGCCCAGCTCGGCGCCGCCGAGCAGGTGGCCGAGGCCGGCGAGGAGTTCCGCGTCGCTGCGCCGGTTGACGGCCAGGGTCTGGCGGGTGGTGGCGGTCTCGGCCGCGGTGAGGTACGTCGACACGTCGCCGCCGCGGAAGGCGTAGATCGCCTGCTTCGGGTCACCGATGAGCACCATCGTCGCGTGGCCGGAGAAGGCGCGGTCGAAGACGGTCCACTGCACCGGGTCGGTGTCTTGGAACTCGTCGACCAGCACGATCCGCCAGCGGGCCCGCATCCGCGCCCGGGCCGGTGAGTCGGCCGGTTCCAGCGCGTCGGCGAGCTGGCGCAGCAGGTCGTCGTAGGAGAGCACGCCGAGGCGGCGCTTGCGCCGGTCGAGCTCGGCGCGGACCGCCGTGGCGAAGGCGACCTTGCGCCCGGCCGGGTCGTCGCGCGGCAGGTCGGCGGGCTCCAGCTCGGCCTGCGGGTCACCGACCACGGTGCGCGCGATGGCGAGGGCCTCGGTGTGCGAGAAGGCGGGGCCGGTGCCGTCGGGCAGTTGGGCGAAGGCCCGGAGGTAGAGGTCGTCGACGACCTCGACCAGCAGGTCGTCGAGATCCTCGACGAGCCGGGCCCGGGCGTCGGTGTCGCCGGCGACGCCGAGCGAGTCGAGCACCAGCGAGCAGAACTGGTGGATCGTGGCGATGGTCGCGGCGTCGAAGTCGGCCAGCGCCTGGGTGACCCGGCGGTGCCGCAGGAGCCGCTGCTCGGGCGGGCAGTCGAGGAGCTGCGCGATCACCTCGGTCGGCTCGGCGGGGACATCGGCGGGCTCCGGGCTCAGCGCGCGCTCGGCCTCGACCAGCTGGTGGCGGACCTGCTCGCGCAGCTCCTGGCTGGCCGCCCGGCCGAAGGTGACGACGAGGAGCTGCTCGAGCGGGACCCCCTCCTCGGCGACGTACCGGGTCACCAGGGCGCCGATGGTCCAGGTCTTGCCGGTGCCGGCGCTGGCCTCGAGGAGGGTGGTCCCGGTCGGCAGCGGTCCGCGGATGTCGAACGGAGCCATCGGCGTCGGGGCGGGGCGTCCTGGAGCGCTCATAGCGGGCCCACCTTCTCGGCGCCGGCCAGGAGCGGCTCCCACAGGGTCCAGGCGTACGCCGGCAGGCCGGCGTCGATCAGCACGGAGACCGGCGCCGCCGGCCCCCAGACCCGGCGGTGCGCCGGGTCGTCGTCCTCACCGGTGATGCCCCACGGGTTGAAGGGGTCGGTGGTCCAGGCCGCGGCCGCGGCGTCGACGGGGTCGATGTCCATGCCGCGCAGCTCCTTGGCACGGGCCTCGGCCCAGGCGTGGGCGGTGCGCAACGGGAGAGGAAGGGGGTGGGTGGCGCCCTCGTCGTAGAGGGCGACGACGGCGGCGAGCCACGCGGCGGCCCGGTGGTCGAGCGGCCCGGCGAGCGCCCGCTGGGGACCGCCCTTGGCGCGGGCGACCGCGTGGCTGGTCCAGTTCTCGTCGGGATGGCTGGCGCTGAGGGCGACGACCTGGAGCCAGCCCGCGAGCCGCTGCCGGGGACCGGGGCGGGAGTAGGTCACGTCGACGACCTGGTTGCCGTGGACGCGCGGCACGGTGCCGGTGAGCCGGCGCCCATCACCGAGGTCGACGTCGACGTCGACGCTGCGGGCGGGCGCGGCCCGCAGGGGGGCGCTCTGCCGGAGCAGCGCCTGACAGTCGCGGACGACGTCGGCGAGGGTGCCGTAGCCGAGCCCGAACGGGGGCAGCGAGCCGCGCAGCTGCTCGGCCAGCATGACCGCCTCGCCGGTGCGGGCCGGGTCGTCGGAGGAGAGGACCGCATGCAGCAGCCGGTCGCCGATGCCCCACTTCTCCAGGTTGTCGAGGTCGACGGGGATCGCGTCGGCGACCTCGCCCGGCTCGAACGGGGTGGCGACGTCGAGGCGCCCGCGGAGGAAGGAGCGGGCCGGACGGAGCACGAAGTCGATGAGGTCGGCGAGCGAGACGTCCTGCACGGGGCGGGCAGGCAGCGGGCCGTCGAGGAAGACCGGCACCGGCGTCCGCTCGCGCACCGAGGCACGGGCTCCGGCGAGCGAGGCCCGGTCGAAGCTGAACGGGCCGGCACCCACGAGCGCGCCGGCGAGGTGGTTGCGGGGGTCGAACGCCTGCAGCGGATGGCGGACCAGGAGCTGGGGGCGCACCGGCGCCGCGGTCGTGCGGTCGAGCGCGTCGAGCAGCTCGCCGAGAGGGACGGCGGGCGGCCGCTCCTGCCCGGTGTGCTCGGCGGCTCCGGTGTAGGTGACCATGAGCCGCTCCCCCGCCGCGAGGATCGCGTCGAGCAGCAGCTGCCGGTCCTCGCCGCGCAGGTCGCGCTCGCCCACCCGGGGCCGTCGGCCGAGGACGTCGTCGCCATGGCTGCCCGTGGACCGCGGGAAGACGCCGTCGTCGAGACCGACCAGGCACACGACCCGGTGCGGCACGGACCGCATCGGCACCATCGTGCTGACCGTCAGCATGCCGGTGCGGAAGTTGCCCCGGGTCGGGCGGCCGGCCAACCGGCCCTGCAGCAGCGCCCGCACGTCGGCGAGCCGCAGCGGCACGCCGGTGTCGCCCGTGTCGCCGGTGTCGCTCGGGTCGCCGCCGGCGCCGGCCCGGGCCAGCTCGCGCTCGAACTGCGGCAGCTGCCAGGCCTCGTCGTCGTCGACCTCGCACAGGTCGCGCACGCCGTCGGCGAGCGCCGCGAACCACTGCTCGGCGGCGCTCGCCCGGTCGAGCGAGGTCAGGCAGGCGCCGAGCCGGGCCACCGCCTCGCTGAGCCGGCCGACGAGCTCGATCTCGCCGCTGGCGATGTCGTCGACGGGCAGCCCGCGCCCGACGTGGCGGTGCTCGTCGTCGCTCATCGCGACCCCGAGCAGGAGCCGGTCGAGGCCGGCCCGCCAGGTGTTGTGCTCGAACCCGTCCATGGCGTACGCCGCCCGCTGGGTGGCGTCGATGCCCCAGCGGATGCCGGCCTCGGCGACCCAGCGGGTCATCCGCGCGAGGTCGTCGTCGGTGAACCCGAACCGTCGCCGGCACACCGGCCGCGCCAGCAGGTCGAGGACCTGGGACGCGGTCGCGCGACCGCCGGCCAACTCGACGAGGACCACGGCGACAGCGAGCAGCGGGTTGGTGCTGCTGGTCGCGCGGTCGGCGAGCCGGACCCGTAGCTGGTGGGCGGGGTGCAGCCCCGTGCCGCCGGGGCTGCCCGTGCCACCCGGTCCGGCTGCCCCGGCCGGCTCACCGATCAGGTCGCCCAGTCCGAAGCCGGCCGAGATGAGCGGCGCATAGGTCTCGACGTCGGGGCACATGACGACGATGTCGCGCGGCTCGAGGGTCGGGTCGTCCTCGAGCAGCCCGACGAGCAGCTCGCGCAGCACCTCGACCTGCCGGGCCGGACCGTGGCACGCATGCACCTCGACCGAGCGGTCGCCGGCCCGCAGCACCCGGCCGGACCGGACCTCGTCGGAGGGCACCGCGTTGGCCCGCAGGTCGGACTGGAGCCAGCCGAGCAGGTCGTCGGGCGCGGCCGGGTCCGGCACCGCGCCGACGTCGGCCGCCTCCCCCGCGCGCACCCGCGCGCCGAGCACGGTCGCCAGCTCGCGGGCGTCGCGCCCCAGTGAGGCGAGCAGCGGGTGGTGGGCGAGCTCGGCCGAGGGCGCCCGGTCCCGCGGGCCCACCTCGACGCCCGCCGTCGCCACCGCCTCCCAGAGCGCCGCCGACGGCTGGGCCAGCCAGAGGTGGACGTCGCGGTGCGCCGCCAGCGCGACGAGCAGGTCGATCTCGGTCTCCGGCAGCCGGGTGTGGCCGAACAGGGAGAGCCGGTCGGGCAGGTCGAGACCGTCGACCGCACCGGACCGCAGCGCCGCGCGGACCCGGTCGTGCCGGACGTCGGGTGGCTCGGCATGGCCGGCCGCGGCCATCCGGTCGACCAGCCGCCGCCACAGCTCGGCCTCCCAGGCGAGGTCCGCCGCCAGCGGCTCGCCCGCGCCGTCGGTGTCGCGCCCCGCACGCCAGTCGCGGACCAGCGCGGGACGCTGCACGGCGTACGACGCGAACAGCTCTGCGAGCCGCCGCGCCACCGACCAGCGCCGGCTGCGGCGCAGCTCGCCCGCCTCGCCGTCGAGACCGTGCCCGAGGTGGGTCGCGAGGGTCGCGCACCAGGGCTCGCCGAGGGAGTCGTCGATGGTCGCGAGCAGCGGCCACACGAGGCGGTCGGGGTGCCAGGCGTCGTCGCGATCGCGACCGAGCAGCAGCCCGACCAGCGAGGCGGGCTGCAGGAAGCGCACGCCCGCGCACACACCGTCGCCGCCCCGCGGACCGGTGCCGAGGCGGTGCGAGAGCCGCTGGGTGAGCCAGCGCTCCACGCCCTTCGCCGGCACCACGACGACCTCGCTGGCGAACGGGTCGGCGAGCGGCACGGCCAGCAGCTCGCCGAGCTCGTCGGCGAGGAGGTCGGTCCGCGCGGCGCGGTGCAGGTGCAGGGTCATCGGGGCCGAGATTAGTGGCGGGGTCCGATCGTTCCGAGGTCGACCGGTCAGCCGGCGCCACCTGGGGAGTCCCCGGCGTCGAGCAGCGGGTCGTACACCCGAAGTCCCAGATTCTCCGCGACCGCGCGCAGATTCAGGTCGTGCGTGACGACGACCGTCTCCGCTCCGCAGGCGATCGCCGAGGCCAGGTGCACCGCGTCGGTGGTCTTCACATGGTCAGTGATCGCCTCCGCCACGCTCAGGATTCCCTCCGTCAGGAGGACCAGCGCAACGTGGTCGAGAACAGCATCCCGTTCGGCCAGGGGGATCTCCTCCCGGCGGAGCACCCGGGTGAGCTGGGTGCGGAGGAGGCGCGAGGAGACGATGCTGTCCGCGGGGTCGGCCGTGACCGCGTCGAACCACTCCTCGGCGGGTCGCGAACCGAGCAGTGCGTGGACCGCGACCGAGGTGTCGAGGTAGTACCGCGTCACCAGTCGGATTCCATGGCGCTGAGCAACTCCTCGACCGAGGCCGCGGTCCGCAGCCGCCGCCGTGGGCGCTCGGTCAGCCGCGAGCCGGCGTGCGCACGCTGAGGAATCAGCTCCGCCTCCGCCACCGGCGGCACCAGCCGGGCGACCTCCCGCCGATGGCGGGTCACGACATAGGTCTCGCCGGACTCGACGTCCCGCAACGCCTCCGTCGGGTTCTGCCGGAGCTCGGCGACGGTGATCGACTTCATGGGAACCATGCTACGACGTATTTGTCTACCTTCATCTACATACCGTGACCGGCCGACCGCGTTCCCAGCACCGCCCTGCCGATGCACACCAGCGCCGTGCGCTGGTCGGCCTCGGCGAGGGGCAGGCGCCGCCGCATCCGGTTCATGACCGTCTGTGTGGAGCGCACCAGGGCGTGGGCGTCGGACCGGGCGAGGTCGGGCCGGCAGGCGCCAAGGAGCGCGGCCCACTCGTCGACGTAGTCCTGCTGCATCCGCCGGATCGGCGCTCGCTCCTCCTCGGGCACGTGCACGACCTCCGAGAACAGGGCCGCCAGGGAGTCGCCCTGCGCCACGTTGATCCGCACCAGCGACGCGAGCGCCCGGTCCAGCGCCTCCGCGGGGTCACCGGTGGCCGACAGGATCCCGGCCAGGTCGAAGTGCATCGCGTCGAGGCACCGGGTGGCGACGTGCGCGAGCAGCGCGGACTTGCGCGGGAAGTGGTGGTAGAGGGTCGGTCCGGAGATCCCCGCCGCCGCGCCGATGTCGTCCATGCCCACGGCGTGGAAGCCCCGCTCGGCGAACAGGCGTACCGCGGCCGCGAGCGCGGCCTCGCGTCGCGACGCCGGCCGCAGCCCCTCGCCCGGCGCCGCCACCGGGACCGCGACGGCTCCGGGCGGCACCAGACGCCCCAGAGCCGCAACGGCCGCCGCCGCGTCGGCCATCAGCCGTCGCGCCCGCTCCCGGTCGACCCGGGCCCGCTCGAAGGCACGACCGGTGCCCAGCACCGCATGGACCGCCCAGGTGAGCACGGCTGCGTCGGTCTCGCTCGTGCCGGGCACCTCGGCCAGGACGGCGCGGCGCAGCGGCTCGAGGGCCGCCCGATGGCGCCGCTCCAGCGAGGCCGCCCGATCCGGCTCCAGGAAGACCTGAGCGCCCTGCCACACACTGCCCGGCCGGTCGGGGCGCACCAGCAGCCCCGCCGCCTCGTCGAGCAGCCCGGGCAGGCCGTCCACGGCGCCGTAGGCACGGTCGAGGAAGGCGATCTCCTGCTCGGCGGCCGCCGCCAGCAGGTCGGCCTTGCCGCGGAAGTGGCGGTAGAGCGCCGAAGCGGAGACACCCACCTCCGCCGCGATGTCCGCGACGGAGACGTCGTGGAATCCCGCGCGCTCGAACTGCCGGGCGGCCACCACGACGATCTGCTGCTTGCGGTCGCGCGGACGGCGCTGCGGTGTCTCGGGCATCGGCCGGTCCCCGTCAGTCCGGGACCCGGTCGAGGAAGTCGCTCATCACGACGCGCCCGTGGTCGATGGCGGCGTCGATCGTCGTCAGGTCGCCGCTGAGCCGCGTCACGTCGGGCGATCCGAGCGCGGGCCGCACCTCGACGAGCGTCGGTACGGCGGCGGTGGTGCCCGCGGCGAGCTCGAGGTCGTCCGCGGCGTAGGTCCGGTGACGGCCGATGTGCGCGACGCCGGCCGCCCGCCCGTGGCGCAGGAAGTACGGCGCGAGCAGTGCCCGCTCGACCCGCGAGGGCGGCACGGCCCGCTGGTCGGTGCGGCGGGTGCGCAGCACCAGCACATGGCTGGCTCCCTGGGCGAGCGCGGTGCGGAACGGCACACCCTCCGAGAGGCCGCCGTCGACATAGCGGCGATCGCCCACCCGGACCGGCGGCCCGGCCAGCAACGGGATGCAGGAGCTGGCCCGGAGGGCGGTCTGGGCGCCGAGCCGGTCCGTGACGTACGGCGCGAGGTCGGCCGCCTCGCCCGTCACGGCGTCGGTCGCGATCGGATGGAAGCCGATCGGGTTGGCGAGGATCGCGTCGAAGTCCATCGGCGTGACCTTCTCGTAGACGTGGTGGACCAGGCGACCGAGATCGACCACGGGTCCGCCCCACAGCAGCCGACGCGGGTCGGTCACCTTCGCGGCGGCGACCTCCGGCCACGCCCAGCTGCGGATCCAGCGTTGCGCCTCACCGCTCAGCAGCCAGGCGCCGTTGAGGGCGCCGCCGGAGGTGCCGTAGACGTCGTCGAAGCAGTCGGTCAGCCCGGCCTCGTCGATCGCCAGCACCATGCCGGCCGAGTACGCCGCGCGACTGCCGCCCCCCTCGATCGCCAACGCAACGCGGTGTCCGTCGTCGCGCCGGCCGGGGCGGCTGCCGGTGCGCCGCCGCTCGCGGAGGACGTCGGCGAGCGAGACGGTCGTCGTACTCACGCGGGAAGCTCTCGGACCACCCGCGCCGGGTTGCCCACCGCCAGCACCCCCGCGGGCAGGTCCCGGGTCACGACCGAGCCGGCGCCGACCACCGTGTTCGCGCCGATGGTCACGCCCGGGCAGACGATCACGCCGCCGCCGAGCCAGACGTTGTCGCCGATCGCGATGGGCCGGGCGTTCTCCCACTTGTCGCGCCGCAGACCGGCCTCCAGCGGGTGCAGCGGGGTGAGCAGCTGGACGTTCGGCCCGATCTGCACGTCGTCGCCGATGGTGATGGGCGCGACGTCGAGGGCGACCAGGCCGAAGTTCACGAAGGCCCGCGCCCCGATCCGCACCCGGCTGCCGTAGTCGACCCGCAGCGGCGGGCGGATCGCCGTCTCCTCGCCGATCGCGCCGAGGAGCTCGCCCAGGATCGCCGTACGGCGCTCGCGGTCGTGGACTCCCGTCGCGTTGTAGTCCTCGGTGAGCTCCTGGGCGCGGACGTAGGCCGCGATCAGCTCGGGGTCGTCGGCGAGATAGAGGTCGCCGGCGTCCATCCGCTCGCGCATGGTGCGGCCGTCGGGCTCGGTTCGTCCGGTCATGCCCCCCAGCCTGCCCGACGGCCCGAGTGTTCGGGGACCACGGCCTCTCGATGTCGGGTCGTCCCCGCCGGAAGGCTCGCTGCCCGCCGTCCGCGAGACGCCGCGGGCCGAACGAACGAGGAGAGCCATGTCCATCACCCTTGCCCGCCCCGCCGCGGCCGCCGCCGCGGTCCTCGCCGTCCTCGCCCTCACGGCGTGCGGCAGCGACGACCCGTCCGGCGACGGGTCCGCCGACGAGATCAGCGAGGCGGCCGACGACCTCGCCGACGCCCAGACGGACTCGGGTGTGCCCGAGGAGTGCGACGCGGCCTTCCCGATGGCGTGGGGCGAGCCGGACCTCGCCGACGCCGTCCTGCCCGCCGACTGGCCCGCGCCGCCCGCCGGAGCGGTGCTCTGCGCGGTGTCCGGCGGCGACGGCAGCGTGCAGACCGTCGACTACGCCACCGAGCAGGACGCCGCCGCGGTGCTCGACCACTACGAGGACGCACTGAGCGGGGCCGCCGGCTACGACGTGAGCCGGGAGGAGCCGCCCGGCCTCGGCCACGAGATCGTCAGCGGGATGGCAGGCGAGGCGGGCTTCCAGGTGGACCCCCGCGACGGCGGCTTCCGGCTCGCCTTCGACGGATCCTGAGACCGGTCTGGGCACCCGGGGACCGAGGGGCCCGGCCGAACGAGGACTGCGGTCCGTGCCCGCCGGGCCGCCGGATCCAGCACAATGCGGCCCATGGACGAGCGCGTCGGGAGCCGGCCCGACAGCGTCGGGCGCCGGAGGGGTGCGCTGGCGATCGTCGCCCTGACCTGGGGACCGGCCCTCGGCGCGGTCGCGATGACCCTGGCGGCGGGTGCGCCCTTCGACGACGTCCCCTGGTACGCCGAGCGCAGCTTCTTCGCGCTCTACGTGCTCATCGCGCTCACCACCGGCCCCACCTCGGCCATGATCGTGCGTCGCGGCGACCATCCGGCCGGCTGGCTCACGGCCTTCATCGGTGTCGGCTTCGGCGCCTCGGCCTTCGCGCTGGCGTGGAGCTTCCTGACCTGGTCCCACCCCGGGCTGCCCGGCGCCGGCCTCGCCATCCACGCCTCCGCCTGGCTCTCCGCGCCCGGCGGCTTCCTGGCGATCACCGTGCTGCCGTGGCTGCTGCGTCCGGGCCACCTGACCCGGATCCGGCGGGCCCTGGCCTGGGTCGGCTTCCTGGCCACCGGGCTCATCACCCTGCTGAGCCTGGTCAGCCAACAGCCCGAGGCGCCGCCCAATCCCCTGTCGCTCGCCGGCACCGTGGTCGGCACCGTGGTCGACACCGCGACCCTGCCCCTGATCTGGACCTGCATCGGCGCCTCGGCCGTCGTGGGACTCCTCGCCGTCGCCGACGTGGTCCGCCAGTGGCGCACCGAGCCCCGTGACGGCGCCCGCGCGTACGGCGTCCTGGCCGCGGGTGTCGCGCTCATGTTCGTGGGCATGGCGATGCTGCAGCTCTGGCCGCCCGGCTGGGGCCGCGCCACGGTCCAGCCGCTGGGCGTCCCGACCATCGCGATCGCACAGGTCCTGCTCTGCCTCTCGGTGGTCGTCGTGGTGCTGCGCACCTGGGACCGCGGGCCCGACATCGTCGTGCCCCGGCTCGTCGTCTGGGCCCTGCTGTCCTCGGTCGTCGCCCTGCTCTACGTCGGCTCGGTGGGCCTGGCCATCCGACTGCTTCCGGTCAGCGACGATGCGGCGCGCACCCTGGTCGTCGCGGGCCTGGCGCTGGTGATCCACCCCCTGCGTCAAGGGCTGCAGAGCCGGGTGGACCGCCTCGTGCACGGCGGCGCCGCGGACCCGGTCCGGCTGCTCACCCAGCTCGGTCGGCAGGTGCGCGGCGAAGGCCGCAGCGACGTCCTGCCGGCCCTGGTCGAGAGCGTCCGCGACGGCCTGCGGCTCGGCCGGGTGGCGGTCGTGTCGACGGCCGAGCCGCTGGTCGCGGTGAGCAGCGGCGTCGATCGCCCGCCGGCGCCGGCCGAGCACCGGGCGAGCGTCCGACTGGTCGTGGACGATCGCCATGTCGGCGACCTGACCGTGCTGGCGGCGCCCGGCCAGCGCCTCGACGCGCGCACCCGGCGGGTGCTCCGGTCGCTGTCCGACGTCCTCGCCCTCAGCCTCGACCTGGTCCAGTCCCAGCTGCGCCTCCGGGCCGCCTCGGAACGCCTCGGCGAGGTGCGGCACGAGGAGCGCCGGATGCTGCGCCGCGAACTGCACGACAGCCTCGGTCCGGCGCTGGCCGGTGTCGGGCTGGGCCTCGCCGCGGCACAGCGCCGGCTGCTGCACGACCCGCAGGGCGCCTCCGCGCTGATGGACGAGATGCGGGCCGAGCTGACCCGGCGGACCGAGGACATCAGGATGCTGGCCCGCTCCCTCCTGCCCGTCCAGCTCGACGACGGCGACCTCGCCGCCGCCCTCGACGTCCTGGCCACCCGGTTCCGCGGCGCCGGGCTCGAGGTGCGCACGGCGGTCGACCCGGCGGCCGCGCTGGACACCCGGCACCAGATCGCGGTCTACCACGTGGCCACCGAGGCGCTGATGAACGCCTACCGGCACGCGCGGGCCGCTACGGTCGACCTGGCCGTCATGATCCCGGACGACGGCGGCGTCGTCCTCGACGTCGTCGACGACGGCTGCGGCATCGGCGAGGCCCCCCGGACCGGGGTCGGCCTGTCGTCGATGCGCGAACGGGCCGACGAGCTCGGCGGCACCGTCGTCGTGGAGCCTCGCCCGGAGGCTCCCGGAACCCGCGTGAGGATGGTGTTGCCATGAAGCCGGACGAGTCGCCCCGGATCCGGATCGTCGTCGTCGACGACCACCCGGTCTTCCGGATCGGGATGTCGTCGCTGCTGGAGGAGACCGGCTTCGACGTCGTCGGCCAGGCCGCCTCCGAGGAGGAGGCGGTCACCATCGTGGCCGCGACCGCCCCCGACGTCGTGCTCATGGACCTGGACCTGGGCGGCGGGTCGGGCGCGAACGCGACGCGCGAGATCCTGCGCGCCCGTCCGACCACCGGCGTCCTGGTCGTCACGATGTTCGGCGACGACGAGGCGCTCTTCGGGGCGCTGCGGGCCGGCGCCCGCGGCTATCTGGTCAAGGGCGCGGAGCCGGAGGAGATCGAGAGCGCGGTGCGCGCGATCGCGGCCGGCTCGGTCATGCTCGGTCCCCAGGTCGCGGGTCGGGCCGTGGACTTCCTCACGGGCGCGCGCAGCGCCCGCGCCGGTGTCTTCGCCGAGCTGACCGACCGGGAGCGCGAGGTCCTCGAGCTGGTGGCCCGGGGGCACGACAACGCCTCCATCGCCCGGGTGCTCGTGCTGACCACGAAGACCGTGCGCAACTACGTGTACGCGATCTTCACCAAGCTCGACGTCACCGACCGGGCCGCCCTGGTCGTCAAGGCCCGGGAGGCCGGCATCGGCGTGAGTCGGCCCGAGGGTGGCGACCCGGCCGACTGAGCCCGGGCGATCGGGGACGCCTGCACCTGCCGGCCGGGCTGCCGGGCGGGCGAGGGTGACGGGACCGCCGTAGAGCACGGCGGACGGCGCCGACGCGCCGCTCCCGAGAGAGCCGGATCTCCATGTCACTCGCCACCGATCCACGGGAGGCCCCCGTGCCCGTGGACTCCTCCCGCTTCCATGCCTGGCCGCTGTGGATGAGCGCCGCCGGCCTGCTCGGCATGGTCGGCACCCTGTTCACCGACCAGCGTCCCGCCGGGGAGCAGCGGTCCTCGGACTACACCGTCTCCGTGGCGGACATGCCCGAGCTCGAGCACCTGCCCTTCCGCATCGGCGGCTTCGGCGGCTTCCTCTGCGTGGCTGCGCTCCTGGTCTTCGCGGCCGTCTGGCGGCGCCGGGTCAGCCAGCGCTACGACTGGTCGGTCGGCGCGTCCGTCGTGTCCTTCGGTGCCGTCGCCGCGGCCGGCACGCTGACCCTGGCCTACGGCTGGAAGGGCGCGCTCGGCAACTACCTGCACGGCGCCGTCGAGGAGGGCACGTACGACGACGCCGGCCTCTACACCTACTACGTGATGAACGACTTCAGCCCGTTCATCGCCGCCCTGCCGCTCGCCGTCGCGCTCGGCGGCATCGCCTGGATGGGCCTGCGCGAGGGCCTGGTCACCCGAGGTCCCGCCGTCCTGGCCGGCCTGGTCTGCCTGCTCGCGTTCGGCGCGGTCGCCGCGACCGGCGTACCGGGCCTGCCCTTCATCGCCCTGCCCGGCTTCGTACTCGTCGGCGCCTGGCTCTCGCTGAGCCGCAGCCGCATCACCCAGGAGGAACTGTCATGAGAAGGTCCCGCATCCTCGGCGCGCTGACCGCCGCCGCACTGCTCGTCGCCAGTCCCGCGGCAGCCCAGCCGATGGACCCCGAGGATCCGGGCGATCCGGGCCCGGGGCCCGGCGCGATCGACCGGACACCGCCGACGATCAACATCGACTACCCGACGGGCGGCGTCGACGGCTGGTTCCCCGGACCGCGCACCGTGCCGGTCCTCGTCGTCGACCAGGGCACCGGCGGCGGCGCCAGCTCCGGGGTCGGGCAGGTCAGCTACACGATGACCGGCGCCACCGAGCACGAGGAGATGTTCGAGGGTCACCGCGGCAGCATCCCGGTCAGCAACGAGGGCTCGACCCAGATCGACATCGTCGCCACCGACAACAACGGCAACCGCGCCGACGCGACGATCTGGGTCGGCATCGACCGGGTGGCGCCGACCATCACGTTCGCGCCCCACCTGGCGCACGGCGCCGAGTACGCACTGGGCCAGCGGGTCCTCAGCGGCTTCAGCTGCTGGGACGGCCACTCCGGTGTGTCGACCTGCAACGGGAGCGTCGCCCCGGGCACGCCGCTGAACACCGCCACCCCCGGCACGCGCACCCTCGTCGTCACGACCACCGACCCGGTGGGCAACGCGCGGCAGGCGAACCTGACCTACCACGTCCGGAGGGGCACCTTCACCGTCCAGCAGCCGCCCACGATCTCCGGCGCGCCCCGGGTGGGCGAGACGCTGACGGCGACGCCGGCGACCTTCGCTCCGGAGCCGACGACGGTCGAGCACCGCTGGTACCGCGACGGCTCCGAGCTCACCGGCTTCGACGACGCGACCTACACCGTGCGACCCCAGGATGCGGGGAGCGCGATCCACTACGCGTCGATCCCCGTCCTCGAGCACCACGACGGCGTCCCGGCCACGTCGAGCCCACTCACCATCGCGAAGTCACTCGAGGCCGACGGCCCCGCCCGGATCACCGGTGAGGCGAAGGTCGGCGGTGTCCTCACCGCCGTCGCGCCCGGCGTGACCGAGGTCCTGGTCGAGACCCTGCTGCCGCAGCGGGCGGCGGGCGACCAGCTGACCTACCAGTGGCTGCGCGACGGCCAGCCGATCGCCGGCGCCACCGCGTCGACGTACCGTCCAGGAGCCGCGGACGCCGGACGCTCGATCGGCGTGCGGCTGACCGTGCAGCGACCGCAGTTCGAGCCGCTCACCCTGCAGAGCGCCGGCACCGCTCCCGTCGCGCGGGCAGCGGCGCAGGTCAGCGCCAAGGCCAAGCCGAAGGCCCGCGGCAAGGTGAAGGTCAAGGTCGCGGTCACCGCCCCGGTCCTCGCCGACGGCACCGTGGTGGTCCGACGGGGGAAGAAGGTCGTCGGTCAGGCCGTCCTGCGCGACGGCCGGGCGACCGTCGTACTGAAGAAGGGCCTGCCGCGCGGCAAGGTCAAGCTCCAGGTCGGATACAGCGGTTCGGCGGCGCTCGACGCCGCGAGTGTGACCGTCAGGGCGAAGGTCCGCTGATCGACCGCTGATCGACGCCGGGGACCTGCACCCGGCGGGACGGGGTGGCACCGACCGGTGCCACCCCGTTCGGCTGTCGAGGAGCGCTACCGCTCGTCGTCGCGGTGCCGGCGCTCCTCGGCCCGGTCGCGCATCCGCTCGCGCTGCTCGTGGGCCTCCTCGTCGGCCTCGTCGATCTTGCTCTCCAGCGCCGCCACGGCCTCCGGCTTGCCGTGGAAGCGGCGGAACGAGTAGACGATCAGGGCCAGCGCGATGGCGCAGGACAGCAGCAGGGTGATCCCCGTCCAGACGCCGCCCGGGAGCCACCAGCGCTCCGCGATCGGCCACCAGTCCGGCGTGTCCGGGTCGACCAGCCAGGTGATGCCGAAGGCGCCGATGGCGAGCGCGCCGACGGTGGACATGATCACCCGTGGCCAGGTCTCCACGCCCTCGGCCGCAGCGCGCAGCGCCCGCAGCATCACGGGGTCGAGGAGCCGCTCGGCCCAGGTGTACTGCTGCGACAGCACCGCCAGCCCGGCCGCCATCAGCAGCAGCCCGGGACCGGGCAGCACCAGGGCCGCGATGCCGGCGAGCAGCAGGACCCAGCCGAGGACCTCGAGCAGGACCCGCTTCGCCGCGCCGGTCACCGGCCGCCGCCGAACTTGTCGAGCCAGGTCAGCACGTCCGCGTCCGCGTTGCCGTGATCGGCCGCGATCCGCGCCCACCGCTGCGCCATCGCGTGGAAGCGGAGCGGGTTGTAGACGTCCTCCTCGCGCGAGAAGAGCCCATCGCCGGCGTACGTCATGATCGTGATGTTGGGCTCGCTCAGCATCGTGCCGTCGCCGGGATCGGGCATCGGGTTGAGCACCTCGCAGACCAGTCGACCCTGATCGGCGTCGACGACCTGCCAGGAGATCGGGAAGCCCGGCATCATCCGGCCGGGGTACGCCGTCATGGTGCGCACCGCCCAGTCCCGGATCTCGTCGCGGCCGGTGAAGGTGCCCATCGCGTGCTCGACATAGACGGCATCGGGGGTGAACAGGTCGGCGTACCCGGACCAGTCGCCGGTCGCGACGAAGCCGGCGACCTTCTCGTGGAAGGCGGCGTAGGCCTCGGTGATCTCGGCGGCGCTCATGCCGCCGATCCAATCAGAGGACGACAAGCGGCACTACGCTTCGGCCCATGCCACGTCGGTCCCGCTCCCTGCGGCGCGGCCCGTTCGGGTCCCGGATCCTGGGCCCGCGCGACCAGGGGCCGCGCCAGCTGCGGATCCGGATCCAGGTGCTGCTGACCGTGATGCTGGTGACGACCAACCTGGTCGGCGCGCTCGTGGTGTTCGTCATCAACACCTGGGCCATCCCCTCGCCCTCGCCCAACCGGGCGATGGTGGTGGCGCTCGCCATCGCGATCCCGACCTATGTCGTCCTCGCCGCGATCATCGGTGCGATCTGGGGCACGACGTCGTCGCTGCGGGCGCTGCGGTGGGCGACCCAGCCCGAGGTCGACCCCGTCCACGCGCAGCGCGCCCGGGCCCTGCGCGTGCCGCTGTCGCTGACGTCGGCCCAGTTCTTCATCTGGATCGTGGGGACGATCCTGTTCACCGTCCTGACCGCGCTGCTGCAGCCCGCGCGGGCCGTGGGCACCGGCCTGACCGTCGGGATCGGCGCCGTGGTCGTGTCCGGCATCGCGTACCTGCTCACCGAGTTCACGCTGCGCCCCATCGCGGCCCGCGCACTCGCCGACGTCAAGGTGACCCAGCGGGTGCGCGGCGTCGGCGTCGGGCCGCGGATGGCGATCTTCTGGACCCTCGGCACCGGCGCCCCGATCGTCGGCCTGCTCATCGCCGCGATCCTCGCGCTCACGCCCGCCGGGTCGGACGCGACGCTCGCCCAGCTCGCCGTCGTGACCATCATCGTGTGCGGGATCGTCCTGGTCTTCGGATTCCTGCTCACCGACCTCAACGCCCGTTCCGTGGTCGCGCCGCTGCTGTCGGTGCGCGACGCGATGCAGGAGGTCGAGCACGGCCGGCTCGACGCCGACGTCGTCGTCTACGACGGCACCGAGCTCGGCCAGCTGCAGAGCGGCTTCAACTCGATGGTCCACGGCCTGCGCGAGCGCGAGCAGATCCGCGACCTGTTCGGCCGCCACGTCGGCCAGGAGGTCGCGGCCGCGGCGGCCGCGCTCGGCGCGGGCGAGATCGAGCTCGGCGGCGAGACCCGGGTCTGCTCGGTCCTCTTCGTCGACCTGGTCGGCTCCACGACGTACGCCACCCAGCACGGGCCGGCCGAGGTCGTCGCCGTCCTCAACAGGTTCTTCGGAGTGGTCGTCGACGAGGTCGACCGGCAGCACGGCCTGGTCAACAAGTTCATCGGCGACGCGGTGCTGGCGATCTTCGGCGCCCCCGTCGAGCTGGCCGACCACGCCACCGCCGCCCTCGCCGCGGCCCGCGCGATCGCCGCACGGCTGGTCGTCGAGGTGCCCGAGGTCGCGGCCGGCATCGGCGTCGCCACCGGCCAGGTCGTCGCCGGCAATGTCGGCCACGAGCAGCGTTTCGAGTACACCGTCATCGGCGATGCCGTGAACTCCGCCGCCCGCCTCACCGACCTCGCCAAGGACGTCCCCGGCCGGGTGCTCGCGTCCGGGGACTCCGTCGCCGCCGCCGCCGCCACCGAGGCCGCCCACTGGGTCGACCACGGCGAGGCGGTGCTGCGGGGCCGGGCCGCCCCGACCCGGTTGGCGGCGCAGCGCTTGTAACTAAGGGTTACCCCACGAATTCCGGTGCAACAACGCCCGGGTAGTAGCCACAGCACCCGGGTAGTCGAGATTCTGTAACACTTAGTTACATCACCCCAGCGCGTCGAGCGCCCGGCCCACCTGCGCGACCAACCGCGCCGGGTCCACCTCCCCGGACGGTACGGCGGTCAGCTGGGCGTCGCGCTGGAGCACCGCGAGCCCGTGCACGGCTGCCCAGCCCACGGTGGCCAGCTCCTCGGTCGGCACCGACGCGGCCCAGCCGGTGGCCTGGGCGGTGCCGACCAGCTCGCGCATCAGCACCCGGTGCTCGAGCCGGGCAGCCCCGAGCCGCGGGTCGTCGGCGTGCAGCAGCTCGGGCCGGAACATCACGTCGAACATGGTCGGCCGGGAGGCGGCGAACTCGACGTACGCGACCGCGGAGGCGACCACCTGCTGGCCGCCCTCGGCCGGCAGGTCGGCCACGGCCGCGCGGGTGCGGTCGAGCAGCAGGTCGAAGCCCTCGACGGCGAGCGCCGTGAACAGCCCGGCCCGGTCGTCGAAGTGGTGCGCCGTCGCCTGGTGCGAGACCCCGACCCGGCGGGCGATCGCGCGCAGACTGGCCTTGGCGAGCCCGCAGGACGCGATCTCCTGCTCAGCCGCCCGGAGCAGCCGCTGACGCAGGTCGGCGTTCCTCATGCCGACGATCCTGCCCCATCCCGCGCCGCGTGCTCCGCCGGGCGTTGCGGCCACCACAGCCGGCGGCCGAGCACGGTGGCCAGCGCCGGTACCAGCAGCGAGCGGACCACGAAGGTGTCGAGCAGCAGCCCGACCGCGATGGTGAAGCCGACCTGGCCGATGGTGGTGACCCGCCCGGCCAGCAGGGCCATCATCGACACCGCGAAGATCACGCCCGCCGAGGTGATGACGCCCCCGGTGACCGCGGTCGCACGGGCGATCCCGGAAGCCGAGCCGTCCGGAGCCTCCTCGTGCATCCGCTTGGTCAGCAGCAGGTTGTAGTCGGCACCGACCGCGACGAGGACGACGAAGGCGACCGCGGCGACGGTCCAGTCCAGCTGGATGCCGAGGCCGTACTGCCACACGAGCACCGAGAGGCCGATCGCGGCGCCGTACGACAGCACGACCGTGGCCATGAGGGCGAAGGCCGCGACCAGGCTGCGCAGTAGCAGGAGCAACACGAGGAAGACCGCCACCAGCGCGAACCCGGCGATCACCTCCAGGTCGGACACGGAGTAGCGCCGCAGGTCGGCGTTCGTGCTCGCCATGCCGGTGGTGACGATCTCGGCGTCGTCGAGGCGGGTGCCGTTGAACGAGGTCTCGACGATGGTGCGGATCTCCTCGACCCGCTCGGACGCCTCCGGGCCGAAGGCGTCGGTCGCACCGAGGACGGCGAAGCGCGCGGTGCGACCGTCCGGGGAGAGGTAGAGCCGCATGGCGGCGGCGAAGTCCTCGTCCTGCAGCGCGGTCGGCGGCAGGTAGAAGCCGCCGCTGATCGGGTCGTCGGCGGCGGAGCGGGTCTCGCGCAGGTGCCGTGCCGCCGCCTCGAGCCCGTCCTCCAGGGCGGGCAGTGAGGCGGCGACCTCCTGCGTCCCTCCGCGCAGCCGTCCCACGCCCTCGGCGAGCTCCTCGGCACCGGCCGACAGGTCGCCGAGGCGGTCGGCGAACTCCCGCTGGCCGTCGGCGACCTGCCGGCTGCCGTGACGCGCCTTCGCCAGCCCGGCCCGGAGCTGCTGTAGTCCCGTCTGCAGGTCGCCGGTGCCGTCCGCGAGCGCGCGGGCACCCGCAGCGGCCTGCTGCAGGCCGGGCAGCAGCTGGTCGCGCTCGGCCTCCCAGATCATCTTCAGCCCGGTGCGGGCCTGCCGGCAGGCCGGGTCCAGGCCGCAGGTGAGGCTCTTGGTGGCGAGGGCGTCGTGGACCAGCGCGAGACCGTCGACCGCGAGCTGCACCTGTCCCGCGGCGGCCTCCAGGCCGTCGGCGAGGCCGCTCGCGCCGGCACGCAGGTCCCCGCTGCCGGTGATCGCCGCGCCCGCGCCGTCGAGCAGCGTGGTCATCCCCTTGGTCAGCCGGCCGGTCGAGGAGGCGATCCGGTCGGCCCCCTCGACCGCCCGGCCCGCGCCGTCGGCCAGCTCCCCGGCACCGGCGTCGAGCTGACCGGCACCGTCGGCCAGCCGCTCCGCGCCGCTCGCCCCCTCGGCGACCTCGCCCTGGGCCCGGCCGAGCTCATCGCCCACCAGGCCGGCCTGGTGGGCGACCGACGCCTCCGCGATCGGTACGCCGAGCGGGCGGGTCACGCCGCGGACCAACTCGACACCGTCGTGCTGGGCGGCCGCGGCCGCGGCGCGTTCGAGGACGGCCAGGTCCTTGCTGGTGCGCAGGTCGTGGTCGGCGCGCACCAGCACGTAGTCCGGCAGCACCTCGTTGACCGGGAAGTGCCGCGCGAGCAGGGCATATCCCCGGTTGCTCTCCGCGCCGTCCGGGAGCGGGTCGCGCACGTCGTACGACAGGTCGGCGAGGGGGAACAGGGCCGCCAGCAGAGCCAGCGGCACGAGGGACGCGGTGAGCATCCGCACCGGGTGCTCGGCGACGAGGTCCGCCACCCGCTGCCACACGCCGGCGGCGCGCGAGTCGCGGGGCTCGGCCCACCCGCGGCGGCCCGCCAGCGCGAGGAGCGCCGGGGTCAGGGTCAGGCTGACCAGCAGGTTGACAGCGATACTGACCGCGACCGCCGGCCCCGTGGTGTTGAAGAAGCCGAGGTCGGCGAGGGCCATCGCGAGGGTCGCGAGGACGACCGTCACGGCCGAGCCCGCGATCACCGAGCCGACCCGGGTCGCGGCGACCGCGGCCGCTCGGGTCGGCTCGATGCCGAGGCGACGCTGCTCGTGGTAGCGCGCGACGAGGAAGACGGCGTAGTCCGTGCCGGCGCCGAGGACGATGGCCGTCAGGAAGGACCCACTGAAGGTCGAGACCGCGAAGAGATCCTGCAGGCCACACCACGCCACCACCGCGCGGCCGAGCCCGAGGCCGAGGCCGACGACGGTCAGGATCAGCGCGGGGATGGCGAGGGACCGGTAGATCAGGAACAGGATCAGCGCGATCAGGCCGATGGTGACGATGGTGATCCGCAGGACACTGTGCTCGGTCTCGGTGGCGAGGTCGACCACCGTCGCGGTCGGCCCGGTGACCTCGACGGTCAGCCCGGCGGGAGCGTACTCCGAGGCGATCTCGCGGACGGCGGCCACCTGTCGCAGCGACGACGGCGCTCCCGTCGCGCCGGTGATGCCGACCAGCAGGTAACGCGCCTGGCGATCCTCGCTGGTCAGCGCCTTGCGCAGTGCGGGGTCCCGCACGTCCTGCACGAACGCGACGTCCTCGCTGTCCTTCGCCAGCTCGGTCACGAGCAGCTCGGCGTAGCCGCGGTCCGCCCGGGTCAGGCCCGAGGTGCGCTCCATCGCGACCACGATGAAGCTCTCGCTGTCGCCGCTGCTGAACTCCTCGTTCATCAGCTCGACGGCCCGCATGGACGGCGCGTCCTTCGGCACCATCGGCGAGGAGTCGCGGCCGGCGATCTCCTCGAGCTGCGGGACGGCCACGTTCATCACCGCGGTCACGGCCAGCCAGGCGAGGACGACCCACCCGGCCCGTCGTACTACGAAGCGGGCGTAGCGGGCGACCTGGTCGCGCTGAGCGGGCACCCCCGGAAACTAGAACCGGTTCCTTGCCAGTGGCAAGGAAGTGTGGCGTGGGCCACTCCCGCGCTGGCGCGCAGCGGGGCCTTCGCGACTACCCGGGCGCTGTTGCTACTACCCGGGTGTTGTTGCGCCCCTTTTCGAGCGGTAACCCTTAGTTACAAGGGCCGCGACCGCCGGTATGGCAGGCTCCCCCGCGTGAGTGCGGGCAGCGTGGAGCAGGGATTCGAGCCGGACGCGATCGTGGTGGGCGCGGGGCTGGCGGGGCTGGTGGCGACCTACGAGGCGACCCGGGCGGGCAAGCGGGTGCTGGTGCTGGACCAGGAGAACCGGGCCAACCTCGGCGGCCAGGCGCACTGGTCGCTGGGCGGGCTGTTCTTCGTCGACTCCCCCGAGCAGCGCCGGATGGGGATCAAGGATTCGGCCGACCTGGCCTGGCAGGACTGGCAGGGCTCGGCGGCATTCGACCGGATCGGCTCGGACCCGGACGACGCGGGCCCTGAGCGGGGCGAGGACCACTGGGGCAGCCGCTGGGCGAGGGCGTACGTCGACTTCGCCGCCGGCGAGAAGCGCGCCTACCTGCGCGAACTCGGGCTCAGGTCACTCACCTTCGTCGGCTGGGCTGAGCGCGGCGACGGCTCCGCCAGCGGCCACGGAAACTCGGTGCCGCGCTTCCACCTCACCTGGGGTACCGGCCCCGAGGTGGTCCGGGTCTTCCTCGAGCCGGTCGAGGCCGCCGAGGCTGCCGGCCTGGTGCGGTTCGCCTTCCGGCACCGGGTCGACGACCTGATCGTCGAGGACGGCGCCTGCGTCGGCGTGCGCGGCTCGGTGCTCGAGCCGTCCGACCTGGCCCGCGGCGAGAGGTCGTCCCGCGAGGTCGTCTCCACGTTCTCCCTGCGCGCCCCGGCCGTGGTCGTCACGTCCGGCGGAATCGGTCACAACTTCGAGCTGATGCGGGCCAACTGGCCCACTGACCGGGTCGGGCCCGCGCCGGAGCACATGATCGCCGGCGTACCCGCCCACGTCGACGGCCGGATGCTCGCCATCACCGAGGCCGCCGGCGCCAACCTGGTCAACAAGGACCGGATGTGGGCCTACGTCGAGGGCATCCACAACTGGGACCCGGTCTGGCCCGACCACGCCATCCGGATCCTCCCGGGCCCCTCGTCGATGTGGTTCGACGCCGACGGCCACCGGCTGACCGGGATGTCCGGCGTGCCGGGTGCCGACTCGATCGGCTCGATGAAGCAGATCCTCGCCACCGGCGCCGACTACTCGTGGTTCGTGCTGACCCAGTCGATCATCGAGAAGGAGTTCGCGCTCTCCGGCTCGGAGCAGAACCCGGACTGGACCGGCAAGGACGTCAAGATGATGCTCAAGGAGCGGCTCGGCAAGGGTGCCACCAGTCCGGTCGAGGCGTTCAAGGAGCATGGCTCGGACTTCGTCGTCGCATCGTCCCTCGACGAGTTGGTCGTCGGGATGAACCGGATCGCCCGCGGCGGCAGGGTCCTCGACGTCGAGGTGCTGCGCAAGCAGATCGAGGACCGCGACCGGCAGATCGACAACGCCTACTGCAAGGACGCACAGGTGATGGCGATCCACAACGGCCGCAAGGACCGCACCGGCAAGATCATGCGCGTCGCCAAGCCCCACAAGCTCCTCGACCCGGCCCATGGCCCGCTGATCGCCGTCCGCCTCAACATCTTGTCCCGCAAGACCCTCGGCGGCATCGAGACCAACCTCGACAGCCAGGTCGTCCGCCCCGACGGCTCGCCCTTCCCGGGCCTGTACGCCGCCGGTGAGGTGGCCGGCTTCGGCGGCGGCGGGGTGCACGGCTACAACGCACTGGAGGGCACCTTCCTCGGCGGCTGCATCTTCTCCGGCCGCGCCGCCGGCCGCGCCCTCGCCCACCGTTGACTTTCCCCATCCTCACCGTTGAGATCGGCAACTCAACGGCGAGAAAGCGGCAACTCAACAACGAGGATGGGGCAACTCAACGAGCGGGGTGGACCAGGATCTTCGCGTGCCGCTCGGGGTCGCCGAGGTCCTCGAACGCCCCGGCCACGCCGTCCAGCGCGACGACACCCGTGACGAGGGGGCGGACGTCGACCTTGCCGGAGGCGATCCACTGCAGCGTCTGGTGGAACTCGCTGGGGTCGTAGGCGAAGGCGAAGCGCAGATCGATCTCCTTGTTGATCGCCATCGACGGGCGGAAGGAGTCCTGCCCCATGCACACGCCGACGACCACCACGCGCGAGAGCAGCGGCGCATGGGCGACGACGTGCTCGATCATGCCGGGGATGCCGACGCACTCGAAGACGACCGGTCCGCGCGGGGTGGCGCCGGCCTTCTCGGCCGCGCGCATGAGATGCGCCCACGGCAGGAGGGGTACGGCGCGCAGCCTGTCCATCGCGTCGATGCCGAGGTCGGCCAGTGCGATCGCCTCGGTGAGATAGCGCTTCGACGAGGCGAAGGACGCCCACGGCGAGTCCGTGGCCGGATCGACGACGACGTCGGCGCCCATCCGCTCGGCCAGGGCCCGTCGGCCCGCGGAGAGGTCGCTGGCGATCACGTGGCGGACCCCGGTGGCCTTGAGCATGGCGATCACCGCGAGCCCGATCGGGCCGCACCCGATCACCACCGCGGTGTCGCGCGCCCCCACCTCGCCGCGGCGTACGGCATGCAGGGCGACCGCCATCGGCTCGGTGAGCGCGGCGGCGTCGGCATCGAGGCCGTCGGGGACGCGCAGGGTCATCGACGGGACGGCGAGCACCTGCTCGGCGTACCCGCCCGAGGCCAACGGGCTGAGCCCCGTGAGATGGGTTGACCCGCCGGCGCGCAGCACCGGCAGCGCGACGACCCGGGTGCCGATCGGGAACGCCTTGCGGGTGCGCGGGCCGTAGTCGGCGACGGTGCCGACGAACTCGTGGCCCATCACGACCCGGTCAGCAGAGCGCATGAAGTGGTCGTAGCCGAGCTCCGCCGCGTCGGCGGCGGTCTCGTCGCAGTGCACCCGGGCGTGCAGGTCCGATCCGCAGATCCCGCACCGCTCCACGTCGATGAGGACCTGACCCTGCTGGGGCGTCAGGTCGGGCAGGTCCTCGACGGTGAGCTCGGACTGGTGGCACACGACGGCACGCATGCGGCCATCATGCCGCCCCGGACCCGACAACCGACGCGGCCCGGGAGAATCTCGCCCGGGCCGCGCACTGGGGGGATGGGCCCCTTCCGGAGGCCCGGACCCGATTCTGCGGTGTTCGTCCGGTGGCCCGCCATCCCGGGCGAGGTCATCTCACCCAACAGTTCACCCGGCGCCGTCGTCGCCGAGCAGGCCCAGCCGGATCCCGCGCTCCAGGGCGCCCTCACGGGTGTTGACCCCCCACTTGCGGTAGATGCTGCGCATGTGCGACTTCACCGTCTCCGGGGACAGGTGCAGCGCGGCGGCGAGGTCGCTGCGCCGGGGATGGTCGATCGACGCGCGCAGCACCGCGAGCTCCTGGGCGGTCAGCGGGCTGACCGCGACCCCCGGGTCGATGGTGCCGATCACGTCGACGTCGAGATAGCTGGTCGCCGCGGCCCGTCCGGTGTGGCGGGCGAGGTCGCGCAGCGCCTCGAGATCCTTGGCCGGGACGTGCAGCAGATGGGCCCTGACCCCGTGCTCGGCGTGCAGCGACGCGGCGCGGTCGAGCAGCGCCCCGGCGGCGTCGGGATGACCGGACCGCAGGGCGGCGGCGGCGCCGAGCGTGGCGAGACCGGCGCGGGACCGGATGCTGTGGCCGGGGAGCGACTCCAGACGAGGTACGACGTGCAGCGCGCCGGCCGCATCGCCGCCGGTGAGCCGGCTCAGCACCTGCGCGGGCGCGACCTGGCCGGACCAGCGGGTCGGGCGGCGCAGCAGCTCGGCCGCCTCGCGGGTGCGGCCCTCGGAGAGCCAGGCGATCGCGAGCAGGCCGTGCAGGGCGGTGGTGCCGAAGTTCTCGCCGACGCCGGGCGGAGCGGGCCAGGTCTGCAGGGCATCGGCGATCCGCTGGGCCTCGGGGCCGGACTCCCCCAGCCCGAGCCGCGCCTGGAGCAGGGTCCAGGTGAGGAACGGCCAGAACTCGGCGGTGTGGACGAAGGACTCACAGTCGTCGTACTCGGCGAGGGCGCCGGCGAAGTCGAACTCGTCGAGGCGCAGCATCGCGTTGCCGATCCGGCCCAGCGCGTTGACGAAGGTGTGTGCGTGGTCGCGGGGCCAGGCGCGCGGGTCGACCAGGCGCGCCGTGTGGGCCGCCTCGCGGGACCGGCCGTCGATGGCAGAGAGCCCGACGCCGTAGACGACGGTGTAGTTGCGCGACCAGGGGCGGGTGGCGGTGGTGATCGCGCGGGCGACCACCTCATGTGCGCGCTCCAGCTCGCCCACCTGGAAGAAGGAGTAGCCCAGCTGGCGCAGGCCGATCGCCCGGAGCTCGACGAGCCGGCCGTCGTCGCCGATGTCGATGTCGTCGTAGAAGTCGAGGGCCGCCTGTGCCGCCGGGCCGGCTTCGAGGAAGCGACCGACGTAGCGCAGGCAGGCGGACTTCGCGACCCGCTGGAAGAACGCCGACGGCCGGTCGAGCGAGCGCCAGTCGGCCGGGGTCTGCTCGGCCGTGCGGACGAGGTACTCGACGGCCGCACCCCGGGTGGCCGGGTTGCTCAGCAGGGCCAGCCCACGGGCGAAGGCCAGCGACGGGTGCTGGGCCAGCGCCGCCCGGGGGATCCGGCTCAGCTGGAGGTCGAGGTGGTCGGTCGTGTAGCTCTCCGGCGCACTGAGCAGCACGCTGCGGAAGATCCGCCCGGCCAGCTCGTACCGACCGGCATCCACGGCCAGCTCCAGCGCCTGCTCGTGCTCGTCGTTGTCGTGCAGCCAGGTGGCCGCGATGCCCGCGCTGCGGCGGTATCGGTCGGAGTCGTTGACCCGCAGGTCGCCGCGGACGGCCTCGCGCAGCGAGTCGACGTACTGGAAGACGGGACGGTCGGCGAGATAGGGCACCCACCGCCCGAACCCGCTCCACTCCAGCTGCTCCACGACCGGGGCGGCGTCCTCGAGGCCGGTGAGCGCCTGGGCCAGCTCGAGGTCGAAGTACGGCGCCGCGGCGGTGTCACGGACGAAGGCGGACAGTGCCGGGTCGTGCATCTGCGAGCTCAGGTCCTGCGCGACGATCGCGCGCCACTCGGCCGAGCCGCGCGTCGG
Organism: Nocardioides sp. L-11A; assembly: GCA_029961745.1. Lineage (NCBI taxonomy): Bacteria > Bacillati > Actinomycetota > Actinomycetes > Propionibacteriales > Nocardioidaceae > Nocardioides > Nocardioides sp. L-11A. The sequence goes on along the minus strand of CP124680.1, from coordinate 449,476 downwards.
CGGCTGCGGTCGCGATCGCAGGGCGAGGCCCGCCGCGCGGATCGCGAGCGGATAGCCGCGGGTGTCGTGGTGGACGTCCCCGGCGACCGCCGCCAGCTCACGGGGCAGATCCTCGGCGAACAGCTGGGTGGTCTCCTCGGAGGTGAAGCCGAGGTCCTGCTCGCCGATCAGCCGGACCGCGTCGCGCACCTGGTGCACCGGGTCGGCCAGGCTCGTCCCCGCCCGCGTGGTGAGGACGAAACGCAGCTGGGGCAGCTCGGCGGTCAGGCGCAGGATGTCGCCGTCGACCTGTGCGGTGGCGTCGCGCAGGTGCTCGTAGGCGTCCACGATCACGGTCACGGGCCGCCCGCCGACGAGGAGGTCGCGGAGGACGGGGACCGGGTCCGCCTGCGCGTCGACGTCGTCCGCGACGACGACGGCCCGTTCGGCGGACAGGTGCCCGAGGCGACGGCCCGCGGCGATGACGGCGGTCCAGAAGGCGCGGTCGGACTCCACCTCCGCGCTGAGCGCCACCCAGACCAGCCGCTCCTCGGGCGGACGTGGGCCCGCCGCCCACTGCCGGACGAGCGTGGTCTTGCCGTAGCCGGACGGCGCCTGCAGCACGGTGACCGGCGCCGGGTCGACCTCCAGCAGGTCGAGCAGGCGGGGTCGGAGGATCGCACCGGCACGCACGGTCAGCACCTCGGGGGGACAGGGGTGGCGGCTCGGGGGGAAGCCGCCCTGCCCGCATCGTGCCGCAGCGGGACGGCCGGAGGGGCACCGGGGTGGCCGGCGGCATCGCTGCCGGCACCCCGGTGCCCCGTGCTCATCGGAGGATCATCCGATCGGGGTCGCGACCACCACGAGGTTCTTCGTGTAGTGGAAGCGGCCGTTGGCGTAGCTCACCTTGCCGGTGCAGGTCACCAGCGTGAGCTGGTGCTCACCGGTGGTGGAGACCTCCGCACCGGAGAAGCCCTTCTTCCGCGGCTGGGTGTAGACGCGGTCGATCCGGTACTTCTGCACGGTGCCGTCGCTCGCCCGCACGGTCACGACCTGACCCTTCTTGGCCTTGCGCAGCTTGCCGAAGGCGCCCGGTCGGTCCGAGCGGTCCGAGACGTGCCCGGCGATCACGGTCGAGCCGACCAGGTCGCCCGGCAGGGCCGACTGCCCCAGCCAGCCGCCCTTGGCGACCTTGCCCGGGATGACCATCGAGCCCTTGCGCAGGCCGACGGTGTCGAGCTTGGCCTTCATCCCGAGCGCCTTGATCGACACCTTGCTCGGGCGGACCTTGCGGCCCTGCACCGAGGTGTCGGTGCCGGCGTACCCGGTCTCGATCCGCACCTTGCCGTAGTCGGCCCGGTGCACCAGCGTGGTCTCCGACGGCAGGCCGCAGGCGTGGGTGGCCGCGAGGTTGCGGCGGTCCGCGCCCGTGGAGACGACCCAGGTGTAGTAGCCCGGCTCGGACACCTTCACCGACGGGGTGTCGACGGTGCCGTTGACCGGGGTGAAGGCGACCGTGCCCACCAGGTTCTCCGGCGTGCACATCGCGTCGGAGGGGGCGGCCACCGGACCGTACAGCTGGGCCGTGCCCTGGGTGCCGCCGCCGGGGACCAGACCCGTGACGGTGACCGCGTCGTGCAGCGCGACCGGCTTGGGCTGGCCGTTCTTGCCCACCTTCAGCGCGACCTTCTTCTCGGCGCTGGTCAGGATCGACGGGGCACCGAGCGGACCGGTCGCGGTGTTCACCGTGTTGGACGACGACGTGACCGGCGGCGGTGTGACGCCTCCGCGGGTCGGGCCGGTCGACTCGACGGACGCGGTGTTCTCGATCTTCCCGGCCTTCACGTCGGCCGCCGTGACGGTGTACGTCGCGGTGAAGTCCGTCGACGCGCCCGGTGCCAGCGAGGGCACGGAGGCCGGGCTGATGGTGCCGAGCCCCGGGAGCGGGTCCTCGACCGACACGTCGAAGGCGGTGGCCTTGCCGTGGTTGGTCGCGGTGAAGGTGTAGGTGATGACGTCGCCGTCGTCGGCCTTGCCCAGCGGCACCTCGTCGGTGGTGATCGCCGTCGACTTCACGACCTGCACGTCCGGATCGGCGGGCGCGATGTCGGTCGTCACCGAGGTTCCCGGTCCCGGCGGCGAGACCACGGGCTCACCGTCCGGATCGGTTCCCTCGGCGGTCGCGGCGTTGACGATCTGGCCGCCGTTGTCGACATCGGCCTGGGTGACCGTGTACGTCGCGGTGAAGACGGCGTCGTCGTCGGGCGCGAGCGTCGGGACGTTGGCCGGGGTGACCGGCGAGAGTCCTGCCAGCGGGTCGGTCACCGTGACGTCGGTGACCGGGACGTCGCCGGTGTTGGTCACCGTGATCGTGTAGGTGATCACGTCACCGGCATCGGCCTGGCCGATGGTGCCGGCGTCGGTGGTCAGCGCCGCGGTCTTGCTGAGCTCCAGGCGCGGCGTGCTCGGGCAACCGGTGACCATCTGGGGAAGACCCCAACCGTTGATCGTGCCTCCGGCGAGCGCGACACCAGCCGCGTCGAAGCCGGCGTCGGCCGGGTCCGTCGCGTCGGGACTCTCGATCACGCCGAGCACCGCGGCGCCCCGGTTGACGACGTACATGCGGCCGTCGGGGCCGCGCTTCACCTGTCCACCGTTCGAGTGGTACTGGCCGAAGTCGTACTCGCTCGCCTTCACCGCCGCACCGTCTGCGGCACCGTCGATCCGGTAGCGGAACAGGTGGGCCCCGCCGAAGATCCGCGTGGCGTAGACGTAGTCACCCGCGGGGGAGAAGTCGGCCGAGTACATGTTGCCGCCCAGCCCGGTCGGGGTGGACCACTCGTAGCGCTGTGCGAACTGCCCCGTGGCAGCGTCGAAGTCCATCAGCCGGATCCGCGAGGCACCTGCGGCGTTGCCGGTCGTGAGCAGGACCGTGGACAGGTCGGGGCTCAGGTTGAGCGTGCCGTACTGGTTGTAGTTCGGCGTCGGCATGACGCTGATCACCGACTCGCCCGCGGCGAGGGGCCCGGCGCCGTCGGGGTCGGCCGGACCGTCACCGTCGAACAGGTAGGCACGGACGTTCGGCGAGGATGCCTGCGCGGTCACGACCCAGAACCCGTCGCCGGTGGCGTTCGGGATCGCGGTCAGCTGCTCCGACGCACCGTTGGCCGGAGCGAGGTCCACGTTCTTGACCGCCGTGACGTCGCCCAGGCCGCCGTCGAGCGCCATGTCGACCACCGAGTAGCTCAGGTGGCCCGTGCCACCGACCTCGGAGGCGCCGGTGGTGGCGACCACGAAGTAGGTGCCGGGATCGCTGGTCGACGGGAAGGCCGCGACGGTCTGCGTCGCCGACGAGTTGCCGGTCAGGCCGGCGCCGTTCGGCATCACCTGGTGGAACTTGTTGAGCACCTTGACGCCGTCGGACCAGAACAGCAGCTGGCCCGACGAGTCCGTGACGACCGTGGTGCCCTCGACCGCGTTGACCCCGGTGGCCGGAGTCACCGACGGGGCCGCGGTACCGGACGCGCCGAAGTCGAGGCCGGCACCGTTGCCGAAGTACCACCACCGCTGGGTCGCGCGGGCGTCAGCCGGGTCGCAGGCGATCTCCGGCAGGCCACGCGGACCGACGGTCAGCGTGCTCGGGCCCGGCGGGTTGAGACCGCTCAGGTCGGCGATATTGGCGGGACCGTTCGCGAACGTCGCACCGACGGCGGCACCCGGGGTGACGACGTCGACCGAGAGGGTGCAGGAGACCTGGTTGGTCGAGAGATCGCCCTCGACGGCGATGCTGGTGTCACCACTCGCACCGCCGGACGTGATCGCGCCGTTGGCGCAGTCCGTGGTGAACCGCGGAGTCGGCGCGATCTCCATGCCGGCCGGCAGGTTGTCGGTGAACGACCAGCCCTCCTTCGCCGCCAGCTCCGAGGTGTTGGTCACGGTGAAGGTCAGCGTGCTCGGGAACCCGGCCGGCACGCTCGTCGGCGAGAACGCCTTGTCCAGCTGCGGCGTCGCGTCGCTGACGACGATGTCGTCGTAGGCGTGGTCGTTGCCGGAGGCGCTGCCCTGCTCGTTGCGGAGCACGATGCCCAGCTCGGTGCCGCTGAACAGGATGCCGTCGGAGGTCACCGTGCGGGCGCCGTTCGGGCACGGGTCGAGAGCGCTCGCCCCGACCGGGATCTCGGTGACGCCGTTGTCCAGGTAGAACCGCAGCAACGGGTGCGCCGCGTGGCAGTTGATCACCGAGGTGTTGGCGGAGAAGGTGAGGAAGCGGTTGGTCGCGTTGTAGGCGATCGGCTGGTCGGTGCGGAACTCGACCAGGTTCGGGCCGGGGTCACCTCCTCCTGTGAAGGCGGCCGCCGCGTGGTTCGACTCCGGCGGGACCGAGGCGTTGACGGAGCCGATCGTCGTGGCGAGGTTCCGCAGCTGGGCGTAGCTGCCGGTGTTGCCGACGGCCTGCTGATCGGCGTCGCTCGACGTGCCGTCGAGGACGAAGCCGTTCTGCTGGGCGGGGTTGGCCCATGCGCCCTCGGCGGAGTAGGTCTCGCCGTTCGCGCCGACGTAGTCGGCGAGCCGCACGACCTCGCCGTCGGCCATGTCGTTCTCGAAGTCCTCGTGGAAGATCACGACGGGATCGGAGGGGACGCCCGGGTCACCGGGCGCGGCGGCGGCCGGCGGAGCCAGCGCGACCGTGGGTACGACGGCCGCCGCGCCGGCGACGAGCGCCAGCGAGAGACCGGGGAGGAGTTTCCTCAAGGTGGGGGGACCTTTCCGAGTCGGTGCAGGACGGCAGGCCACGGCACACGTCCCGAGGGGAGGGTGGAGCGGCCCGGCACCACGGTTACCGACCCGGCGCTCCGGGGGATACGGCATCAACCCCGATCTCCCCCGACATCTCACCCCGCGGCGAGCCGGCGTTCAGCCGGGTGAACCGCGACCCTCCGCGAGGGTTCAGCCGGGTGAACCCCGGCGGTGCCGGGTCGCGATGCCGCTGCCGGTGACCAGCAAGCCGAGTCCGGCGAGGACCACCACCAGGTGCGGGCCACCGGTGTCCGGCAGCGCACCGCCGCCCTCCGCCCGGGCGCCGGGGGCACCGACCGCGACGTCGGCCCGGTCGCTGCAGCCGAGGACATCGGCGGCGTCGGGCGTGAACCGCGCCCGGGCGACGTACCGGCCGTGGGGCAGGCGCGGCCCCTCCAGGACGAGCTCCTCGCCGGTGTGACGCCCCGTGCTCCGCCACAGCGTGCGGCGCGTGCCCCTCGCCCGGACCTCGACGGCGACCGTGCCGGCGGTCGACAGGGAACCGGGCGCGCTCACCCGGACCCGGACGACCACCCGGTCGCCCGCGACCGTCGCGGGTACGGCGACCCGGCACTGCGCGGGGACCGCCGGCGCGTAGGGACCGGCGTGTGCGGCGTCCGGCACGAGGAGCACCGCGAGTCCGAGCAGGGCGGTCGCCAGCAGGCCACGCACCGCCCTCACCGGGCACCGGCCTGCCGCGACAGGCTCTCGCCCAGACCGGCGAGGACACCGCACAGATGGGTCAGGATCTCGATCTCGGGCTCGTCCGCCAACCGGTCACGGGCCTCGTCGATCTCCCGACGCAGGCGCGCCAGCCGGTGCTCGACGAGCGCGTCGAACTCCGTGGTGCGCCGGACGACCGGGAGCCTGGTGTGCATGGGAGGGATTGTGAGCACGGCCGCGCCCGTCGCGGGAGCGCCGCGGCGGTTGTCACCCCGGATGTCACCCGGTCGCCGAGCCGAGCCGCTGCTCCTCGCGGTCGAGGATCGCCTCCACCTGCTTGTAGGTCTCGGTGCTGAACGCGCCGACCGAGCGCTCCCGCAGCAGCCCGTCGCGCAGCGCGTCGACGTAGCGGCGCTGGATGATGAACACCTGCTCCCGCTGCCCGGGCCGGCTCGCCACGCCGCGGCGTACCCCCGCCAGGAGCATCGGTAGGAAGCGCTCCTTGAGCACCTCCACCACCTCGGGGTCGAGCGGCTCGCCGTCGATGCGCTGCTCGTCGAGCGGGCCGAGGGCGTCCGTCGCGTCCTCGCCGATCTGGCGCATCAGGGTGAGCACGTCGTCGCGCCGGTCGGCGGGGTCGTCGGTCGGGAACCGCATCCGGCGGATCAGTGCCGGGAGGGTCAGCCCGAACAGGGCCAGCGACACCATCGCGACCAGGCAGGCGACCAGGACGACGGTGTTGCGGTGCGGGGTCTCGCTGGGGATCGTCTGCGCCGCGGCCAGCGTGACGACACCGCGCATGCCCGCCCAGGCCAGGACGAGATAGCCGCGCGCGGTGATCGGCTCCCTCTCCTCGAAGGCCACGTCGGCGCTGGCGCGCGCGATCCGCCGACGGGCCCACCGCAGCCGGTTCTCCTCCCGGTCGTCCTTCGGCTCCCAGGTGGAGACATGCTGCTCGATCTGGTCCAGCCGCTCCCGGGCCCGGGCGCGGCGGTCGCCGGGCCCGTACCGGCCGACCAGCGCCGGCCAGGCCAGGCCCGCGAAGCGGAGCGCGACCAGCAGAGCGAGGACCAGGCTCACCATGCCGACGACCTGACCCGCACTCGTCTCCACGCGGGCGTCGTCGACGAGGGCGGGCAGCTGGTAGCCGAGAGCGAGGAAGACCCCGCTCTCGAGGATGAAGTTGATCGTCGCCCAGGTCGTGGTCTGGGTCTGCCGGTCCCGGGCGCTGAACCGCTTCGCGCCCGTCGCCCCGGTGACCAGGCCGGCCACGACCACGGCCAGCACCCCGGAGGCGTGCACCTCCTCGGCCGGCACATAGGCCAGGAAAGGGGTGATGAACGAGATCGTGGTGTTGAGCACCGGGTCGTCGAGACGCTGGCGCACCACGACCGTCGCCCATGCCACCAGCCAGCCGACCAGGCCGGCGCCGACCACCGCCCAGGCGAAGCCGCCCACCGTGCCGCCGATGCTGAAGGCGCTGCTGGTGCCGACCACGGCGATCGCCGTCCGCAGCACCACCAGTGCGGACGCGTCGTTGACCAGGCTCTCCCCCTCGAGCACCGTCATCAGCCGCGGCGGCAGTCCGATCCGGCGCCCCACCGCGGTCGCGGCGACGGCATCCGTCGGGCTGACCACCGCGCCCAGCGCGATGCCGAGCGCCAGCGGGATCGTGGGGAACACCGCATGGACGACCAGCCCGATGCACAGGGCCGACACGATCACCATCACGACCGACAGCCAGGTGATGAGCGAGAGGTTGCGGCGCAGGTCCAGCACGGGCAGCTGGACGGCCGACGCGTACAGCAGCGGCGGCAGCACCCCGGCGAGGATCAGCTCGGGGTCGACCTCCAGGATCGGCGTACCGGGGACCAGGCTCGCGGCGATGCCGAGGGCGACGAGGAGCAGCGGCGCCGCGACGCCGGTACGCCGCGCGAAGGCCGCCGCCGCGATGCTGATGCCGAGGCCCGCGCCGGCGATGACGACGAACTCGTGGCTCACCCGGTCGAGCCTAGGCGGCGGCTCCCCGGGTGGGGGTCAGCCGTGCACGATCCGGTGCAGCTCGGCCATCCGGGTGTCGAGGTCGTGGGCGACCCGGGCGGCGGCGGACAGCTCCTCGACCAGCTCGCCGGGGACGTCCTTGTCGTACTTGTAGTAGATCTTGTGCTCGACGCTGGCCCAGAAGTCCATCGCGACGGTGCGGATCTGCAGCTCGACCGGCACGGTGCGGGCGGTCTCGGAGAGGAACACCGGGATCTCGACGATGGCGTGCAGGCTGCGGTAGCCGTTGGGCTTGGGGTTCGCGACGTAGTCCTTGATGGCGCGCACGGTGACATCGGGCTGCGTGGTCAGCATGTCGAGCACCTGGTACGCGTCGGCGATGAAGCTGCAGACGATCCGGACACCGGCGATGTCGAGGATCTGCTCGCCGATCGCGTCCAGGTCGAGCGGGCAGCCGATCCGCGTCGCCTTGACCCGCAGGCTCTCCGGCGACTTGAGCCGCGAGCTCACGTGCTCGATCGGGTTCCCGGTGCCGCGGAAGGCCAGCTCCTCGCGCAGGATGTTGATCTTGGTGAGGATCTCGTCGAGGCCGAACTTGTAGTTCATCAGGAACGGGACCAGCGACCGGTCGAACGCGGACGGGTCCTCGGCGGACTCCTCGCCCGGCGGCACGCTGGTCGTGGTCACGCATCGAGTCTGCCAAGTGACCGGTGACCGCCCGCAGGCGGCCACCGGTCGACCCGGGTCCCCGGTCCCGGGTCAGCTCACGGCGTCGAGGGCGTCGACCACGCCGTCGCCGTAGTAGCTGTTCTCGGCATCGGTGCCGACGCACGGCGCACCGGCCGTCGTCGTACCGCAGGGGTGGTCGTCGGCCTGGGCACGCAGCCGGGCGACCAGCTGCGCGGGCGTCCAACCGGGGTGCACCGACTTCATGAGGGCCAGCACGCCGGCCACGTGCGGCGAGGCCATCGAGGTGCCGTTCTTGAGGCCGTAGCCGTTGTTGTTCACGATGGTCGACAGGATCGCCGAGCCGGGGGCGGCGACGTCGATGACGCCCAGGCCGCGGTTGCTGAAGCCGGAGAGCCGGTTCTCCATCGTGTCCGCCGGGAACCGCTGCAGCGAGGACACCGTCACGACGCCGGGCAGCTCGGTCGGGATGTCGTGGCAGCCGTTGTTGATCGTGCGCTGGACCGGGACCTCGGCATCGTCGGGGCTGCCGTTGTCGACCGTCTTGTTCGCCAGGTCGTACGCCGAGTTGCCGGCCGCCGCGACGTGCGCGACGCCCTCACCGGTGGACCAGGCGACCGCGCGGCGCACCGCCTCCTTGGCGGCGTACTGGTCGGGCTGGTCCTCGCAGTAGAACTCGAACGGGTCGACGTAGTAGCTGTTGTTGGTGACGTCCATGCCGTGGCTGCCGGCCCAGACGAACCCGCACACGGCGTACTCGGGATAGATGAAGCCGGCGTCGTTGACGACCTTGACCGAGGCCATCCGCACGCCCGGCGCGACGCCGACGATGCCGGTGCCGTTGCGGGCCGCGCCGATGGTGCCGGCGACGTGCGTGCCGTGGTCGCTGGTGGTCGGGTACCAGCCGGTCGGCGAGGTGTCGGGGCGGCCGGCGTCGCTGCAGTTGACCGAGGCGGCGACGTCGATGTTCGCGGCGAGGTCCGGGTGGTCGGGGTCGATACCGGAGTCGAGCACGCCGACCACGACGTCCCGGGAGCCGTCGGTGATCGCATGGGCCTGGTCGGCCTTGATCATCCGCATGTCCCACTGCTCCGCCTCGCGCGGGTCGGGGACGACGGCGAGCGTGGTCTCGGACCCGACGTCGCCCTCCGTCCGGGGCGCGGCCGTGCGGTCCTGGCCGCGGCCCGGCCCCCAGGGCGCCTGGACGCCGTCGGGCGTGCCCTCGCTGACGGGGACGGAGCGGGTCGCGCCGACCGACTCGAGCGCGTTGCCGGCGTACGCCCTCACCTCGGCGCGGAAGGCCGCGCGGTCGCTGTGGGCGACCACGACGCCGATCTGCGGCCAGGTCTGGACGACGACACCACCGGCCCGGACGACGGCGCGCTCGACCAGGCGGGTCTGGCCGGGGTTCGCCTTCCGTGCGTTGAGCAGGTAGGCCGAGACGACCCCGTCGGGCGTGCTGATCGGCACCGGGGTGGACGACGGGACGTCGGCCGCGACGTCGCCCGGCGCGGCGAGGGCGCCGGATCCGGTCGCGGACAGGCCGGCCAGGGTGAGGCCGGCCGCGACCGCGACCGCGACGCTGGCGGCACGGAGCCGCCGGTTGAGCTGAGGCATGGGTGAACCCCTTCCGAGAGTGGAGGCGCAGATGTGCGCCGGGCCACATCCTGTCCCCTCGGAGGGCGCTTTGGCGAGAGATACCGCGGCGAAATTTCGCCCTTCCCGGAAGTACTCCTCCCAACAGCCCGGCCGACGGGGTGCCCGCGACCTCAGAGGAGGAGCAGCCGCTCCTCGAGCCGTTCGGCGACCTTCGTGGCGAGCAGCTCCAGGCCGCCCTTCACCAACGGGGAGGCGAGCCTGGCCATGCCGTGCGGGTTGATCTCCGACCGGTAGGTCACCGTGGTGAGCCCGTCGTCCTCGGCGAACCGCAGGGTGTCGTGGAGGTCGACACCGGACCCCGAGCCGGTGAGTTCGAACAGTTCATGGGGGACGCAGACGACGACCTCGTAGTCCACCTCGGTCTCGTGCCCGAGGAAGGTGGAGACGTTGCGGTATGTCGTACCGACGCCGCCGTCGCCGCTGGTGCGCACCGTGGTGACGGTCGGCGGGTCCCATTCCTCAGTGGTGGTGAAGTCGGTCAGGTAGTCCCAGACCTTCTCGACGGGACGGGGGACGAAGACGACGCGCTCGACGCTCGGCATGGCGCGGTGGTACCCCGGGGCCGCCTGCTCAGCCGGTCGGGTCGCCGTCGCGCAGCTGCTCGGCGAGCGCTGCGAGGTCCTGGTCGGTGCGGACGACCAGGATCGCCCCGGGAGCGGGGGCCGCGACCGCCGGCGGCACCGGCGCGAAGAGCGCGTTGACCTGGGCCATCGCCTCGTCGATCTCGACGTGCGGATCCTCGCACTCCCCGCGCAGCCACCGGCGCAGCACGTGGTTGTGGGAGGCGACGACGGCGGCGGCCATCAGCTCGGCGCGGCGCTCGGACTCCTCCGAGCCGTCGCCCCAAGCACTGATGTACTGCCGGAACAGCTGCTGGTAGCGGGCGCCGCTGATCAGCTCCCGCTCCCGCAGGGCGGGCACCGTCGAGGTCAGCCGGTAGCGCCGCCGGGCGTGCGGCCCCTCGGCGATGTAGTGGAACAACACCACCCGGACGGCGTCGGAGACGGCGAGGATGGCGCTCTTCTCGGTCGAGGCGGCCAGTCGCTCCTCGACCGCGGCCAGGATCGCGTCGTGGTCGGGGAAGATCACCATCTCCTTCGACCCGAACAGCCGGAAGAAGGAGCTGCGGCTCACGCCCGCGGCGGTGGCGATGTCGTCGACGCTGGTCTCGTCGTACCCGTTCTCGGCGAAGAGGCGGAAGGCGGCGTCGACGATCGCCGCGACGGCGCTCCTCCCGCGGCGGTCGTCCTCGCGCTGTTGCGTCACGCCCCACCCCCACTTGTGAACTCCAGTGTCAATGGATGATACTCAGTTTCATGACGGAGATCGACCTGCACACGACGGCGGGCAAGCTGGCGGACTTCGACCGCCGCACCGACGAGGCCGTGCACGCTCCCGCCGCCAAGGCGCAGGAGAAGCAGCACGCCAAGGGCCGCAAGACCGCCCGCGAGCGCATCGAGCTGCTCTTCGACGAGGGCAGCTTCGTCGAGCTCGACGAGTTCGCGCGCCACCGCTCGACCGCCTTCGGCCTCGAGAAGAACCGTCCGTACGGCGACGGCGTGATCACCGGCTACGGCACCGTCGACGGCCGCCAGGTCTGCGTGTTCTCGCAGGACTTCACCGTCTTCGGCGGCTCGCTCGGCGAGGTCTACGGCGAGAAGATCACCAAGGTCATGGACCTCGCGATCAAGTCCGGCTGCCCCATCATCGGCATCAACGAGGGCGCCGGCGCCCGCATCCAGGAGGGCGTCGTCTCGCTCGGCCTGTACGGCGAGATCTTCAAGCGCAATGTGCACGCCTCCGGCGTGATCCCGCAGATCTCGATGATCATGGGCAACTGCGCGGGCGGCCACGTCTACTCCCCCGCGGTCACCGACTTCACGATCATGGTCGACCAGACCTCGGCGATGTTCATCACCGGTCCCGACGTCATCAAGACGGTCACCGGCGAGGACGTCTCGATGGAGGAGCTCGGCGGCGCCCGCGCCCACAACACCAAGTCGGGCAACGCCCACTACATGGCCTCCGACGAGGAGGACGCCTTCGAGTACGTCAAGGCGCTGCTGGCCTTCCTGCCGCAGAACAACCTCGACGAGGCACCGTCGTACGACGAGGCGGCCGATCTCGAGCCGACGCCTGCGGACCTGGCCCTCGACACGCTGATCCCGGACTCCCCGAACCAGCCCTACGACATGCACGACGTCATCGCCACGATCGTCGACGACGGCGACTTCCTCGAGGTGCAGCCGCTGTTCGCGCCGAACATCATCGTCGGCTACGGCCGGGTCGAGGGCCGCTCGGTCGGCGTCGTGGCCAACCAGCCGATGCAGTTCGCCGGCACGCTCGACATCGACGCCTCGGAGAAGGCCGCCCGGTTCGTCCGCTTCTGCGACGCCTTCAACATCCCGGTGCTGACCTTCGTCGACGTCCCCGGCTTCCTGCCCGGCGTCGACCAGGAGCACCTCGGCATCATCCGCCGCGGCGCGAAGCTGATCTACGCCTACGCCGAGGCCACCGTCCCGCTGGTCACGATCATCACCCGCAAGGCCTACGGCGGCGCGTACGACGTCATGGGCTCCAAGCACCTCGGCGCCGACATCAACCTGTCGTGGCCGACCGGCCAGATCGCGGTGATGGGCGCCCAGGGCGCGGCCAACATCGTGCACCGGCGCACGCTCAACGACCTGGCCGCCGGCGGCGCCTCCGCCGATCAGGTGGAGGCCAAGCGGGCCGAGCTGATCGACGAGTACGAGACGACGCTGGCCAACCCCTATATCGCGGCCGAGCGCGGCTACGTCGACGGCGTGATCAAGCCGTCGGAGACCCGCGCCGAGGTGGTCAAGGCACTGCGCCTGCTGCGCAACAAGCGCGAGACGCTGCCGCCCAAGAAGCACGGGAACATCCCGCTGTGACCGCCGACCCGTCGCATCTGAACGCCTGAGAAGCGCCGACCCGTCGCGTTCAAACGCGCCGGGTCAATGCTCAGACCAACCGAAGCCGAACCAACACAGGGAGGACGGCATGACCGAGGAGCTCACCGACGCGGCGAGCCGGGCGGAGTCTTCGCCGCCGCTGTTGCGCGTCGTCACCCCCGGCACCACGCCGGAGGAGGTCGCCGCGATCGTGGCGGTCCTCTCCGCGATGGGCGGTGGCGCTCCGGCGCCCGAGGCACCACGCTCGGAGTGGACCAACCCGGCCCGCCGCCTGCGTCGTACCGCCAGCTCCCACCCGAACCCCGGACGCGGCGCGTGGCGCGCCAGCGCCCTGCCCCGCTGACTCAGCCGCAACTGGAAGGCCACACCATGAGTTTGAAGAAGGTCCTGATCGCCAACCGCGGCGAGATCGCCGTGCGGGTCATCCGCGCCGCCAAGGACGCCGGGATCGGGTCGGTCGCCGTGTACGCCGAGCCGGATGCGAACGCGCTGTTCGTGCGCCTGGCCGACGAGGCCTACTCCCTGGGCGGTGCCACGCCGGCGGAGACCTACCTCGACATCGCCAAGATCATCGACGTCGCGAAGCAGTCCGGCGCCGACTCGGTGCACCCGGGCTACGGCTTCCTCGCCGAGAACGCCGCGTTCGCGCAGGCCGTGCTCGACGCCGGGCTGATCTGGATCGGCCCCTCCCCCGAGGCGATCGACGGGCTGGGCGACAAGGCGAAGGCCAAGCAGATCGCCCTCGCTGCCGGCGCCCCGCTGGCCCCCGGCCTCAAGGACCCGGTCGAGTCGGCCGACGAGATCACCGCGTTCGCGAAGGAGCACGGCCTCCCGGTCGCCATCAAGGCGGTCTTCGGCGGCGGCGGCCGCGGGCTCAAGGTCGCGCGCACCCTCGAGGAGATCCCCGAGCTCTACGAGTCCGCCACCCGGGAGGCGATCAGCGCCTTCGGCCGCGGCGAGTGCCTGGTCGAGAAGTTCCTCGACAAGCCGCGCCACGTCGAGACCCAGTGCCTGGCCGACTCCCACGGCAACGTCGTGGTCGTCTCCACCCGCGACTGCTCCCTGCAGCGCCGCCATCAGAAGCTGGTCGAGGAGGCGCCCGCGCCGTTCCTCACCGACGAGCAGAACACCCGCCTCTACGAGTCGTCGAAGGCGATCCTGCGCGAGGCGGGCTATGTCGGCGCCGGCACCTGCGAGTTCCTCGTGGCCGCCGACGGCACCATCTCCTTCCTCGAGGTCAACACGCGCCTCCAGGTGGAGCACTGTGTGTCCGAGGAGGTCACCGGCATCGACCTGGTCCGCGAGATGTTCCGGATCGCCGCGGGCGAGGAGCTCGGGTACGACGACCCGGAGATCCGCGGCCACTCGATCGAGTACCGCATCAACGCCGAGGACGGCGGCAACAACTTCATGCCCGCCCCCGGCACCCTCACCGCGTGGAACCCGCCGCAGGGCCCCGGCGTCCGCGTCGACGGCGGCTACGAGGTCGGCGAGACCGTCCCCGGCGCCTTCGACTCGCTGATCGCCAAGCTGATCATCACCGGGTCCAGCCGCACGCAGGCGATCGAGCGCTCGCGTCGGGCGCTGTCGGAGTTCGAGGTCGACGGCATGCCGACCGCGATCACCTTCCACGAGGTGATCGTCGACGACCCGGCCTGGGTCGGCGCGTCCAACCCGTCGGGCGAGGGCTCGTTCGACGTCTACACGACGTGGATCGAGACCGACTTCGACAACCAGATCACGCCGTACGGCGGCGCGGCCGGTGAGGCCGAGGAAGCCGGTGAGAAGCAGAAGGTCGTCGTCGAGGTCGGCGGCAAGCGGATCGAGGTCGTCCTCCCGGCCGGTCTCGGTGGGCTCTCCGTCGGCGGTGGCGGTGGCGCCAAGAAGCCCAAGCGGGCGGCCGGCAAGAAGGCCGGCGCCGCGGCGTCCGGCGACTCGGTCACCTCGCCGATGCAGGGCACGATCGTCAAGGTCGCCGTCGAGGAGTGCCAGGCCGTCGAGGAGGGCGACGTCATCATCGTCCTCGAGGCGATGAAGATGGAGCAGCCGCTCAAGGCCCACAAGGCCGGCACCGTCACCGGCCTCTCCGCCGAGGTCGGTGCCACCATCGGCAACGGCGAGGTCGTCTGCGAGCTCAAGGACTGACCCGGCGCATCTGAACGCCTGAGAAGCACCGACCCGTCGCGTTCAAACGCGACGGGTCGGTGCAATTCGGGGGCCGGGCCGCGCGGGCATCAGGGACAGCACGGCGGCGACGGCGCACAGGGCCGCGCCGCCCCACCAGGCCCACGTGTAGGCCCCGAGGGTGTCGCGGATGACGCCCGCGCCGAACGCGGCGACGGCCGCGCCGAGCTGGTGGGAGGCGAAGACCCAGCCGAAGACGATGGTCCCGCGCTCGCCGAACGCCTCGCGGCACAGCGCGACCGTGGGCGGCACGGTGGCCACCCAGTCGAGGCCGTAGATCACGATGAACAGCACCATGCTCGGGTGGACGGCGTCCGCGAGCAGACTGGGCAGCAGAAGCAGGCCGAGGCCGCGGAAGAGGTAGTAGGCGACGAGCAGCGCGCGCGGGTCGAAGCGGTCGGTGAGCCAGCCGGACGCGACGGTGCCGACGATGTCGAAGACACCGACCACGGCGAGCAGGCCGGCGGCCGTCGTGGCCGACATCCCGTGGTCGTGGGCCGAGGGGATGAAGTGGATGCCGATCAGGCCGTTCGTCGTGGCCCCGCAGATCGCGAAGGCCCCGGCGAGCGCCCAGAACGCGCGGGTCCGCGCGGCGTACCCCAGACCCTCGAGCGCGCGGCGGGTGGCACTGCCGGTGACGGGAGGCGGCGGCGTCCAGGACGCGTCCGCGCCGTACGGCAGGACGCCGCGCTCGGCGGGGTGATCGCGCAGCACCACCCACACCACCGGTACGACGGCCAGTGCCGCCGCCGCGATGACGAGCGATGCCGGGCGCCAGCCCGCGCCGTCGGCCAGCGCCGCGACGATCGGCAGGAAGATCAACTGGCCGGTCGCGGAGCCCGCGGTCAGCACGCCCATCACCAGTCCGCGGCGCTGCTCGAACCACCGCTGGGCGATCGTCGCGGCGAAGACGAGCGCCATCGAGCCGGTGCCGAGGCCGATCAGCACGCCCCAGCTGACGAGCAGCTGCCAGGACGCCGTCATCAGCACGCTGCTGCCCGCGCCGAGCGCGACCAGGGTGAGCGCCGCGGCGACCACGCGCCGGATGCCGAACCGGTCCATCAGCGCGGCCGCGAACGGCGCGGTGAGCCCGAACAGGACCAGGTTGATGCTCACCGCCAGCGACATCACGCTCGTCGACCAGCCGAACTCGTCGTGCAGCGGCACCATCAGCGCGCCCGGCGCGGCCCGGAAGCCGGCGGCGCCGATGAGGGCGAGGAAGGCCACCGCGGCCACGGCCCACGCGGGGTGCAGGCCGCGACGCGTGGTGGGTCGGGCGGTCGTCGACGTCATCGAGCAGGCTTTCTTGAGCGAAGTCAGACCGGTACGCTAGCACGCATGGCCCTGCGCTCCGACTGGTCGGCCGACTACTGCCCCGTCCGCCGCTCCCTCGACGTGCTCGGCGACCCGTGGCTGCTGCTGATCGTGCGCGACGTGCTGCACGGCAGCGGCCGGTTCGAGCAGCTGCGCGACAACCTCGGCATCTCCGAGGCGGTGCTCAGCCGCCGGCTCCGGGCGATGCGCGAGGCCGGCCTGCTCGACACCGTCGACTACGTCCGCGACGGCCGCACCCGGCAGCGATACGTCGCCACCGAGGCCGCCGCCGACCTGCTCCCCCTGCTCCACCAGCTCGCGATCTGGGGCGAGAAGCACACCCGCGAGCCGGACGGCGGCGGCCACATGACCCTGCGCCACGAGCCCTGCGGCCAGGAGACGACCCGGGCCGAGACCTGCAGCGCCTGCGGGGAGCACCTGGCGCCCGAGGACATGACCTGGGTCAAGCCCTGGCGCGGGGCCGAGCACCGGCTGCGCGGCGCCGGCGCGTGAGCCTCACACACCGCCGCCGAGGGTCAGGCCGCCGTCGACGACCAGCGCCTGGCCGGTGACCCAGCCGGCGTCGTCGGAGCCGAGATAGGCGACGGCGGCCGCGATGTCCTCCGGCTCACCGATGCGCCCCAGCGGGTACGCCGCCGCCACGTCCTCCTCGCGCCCGTCGTAGAGCGGCGTGGCGAACCGGGTCCGGACGACGGCGGGCGCGACCGCGTTGACCCGGACCCGCGGCCCGAGCTCGGCGGCGAGCTGCTGGGTGAGGTGCAGCAGCGCGGCCTTGCTGGCGCCGTAGAAGCCGATCCCCTCGGCCGGACGCACGCCCGCCACCGAGGCGACGTTGACGACCGCGCCGCAGCGCTCGGCGAAGCTGGTCTCCCAGGCCTGGCGGGCCCAGCCCAGCGCACCCCAGAGGTTGACGTCGAGGATCCGGCGCGCGGCGCGCTCGTCGACCTCGAGGAGCGGCCCGTAGACCGGGTTCACGCCGGTGTTGTTGACCAGCACGTCGACCGGCCCCCAGCGCCGCGCGGTCTCCTCGAACGCGCGCTGCTGGTGCTCGGGGTCGTCGGCGGAGCCGGCCACGGCGAGCGCGACCTCCGGCCCGCCGAGGGCGTCGACGGCCTCGGCGAGCGGGCCCTCCTTGCGGGCGGTGATGCAGACGTGGGCACCCTCCTCGACCAGGCGGTGGGCGATCGCCAGCCCGATGCCGCGGCTGGCGCCGGTCACCAGGACGGTGCGGCCGTCGTACCTCCGACCGTGGCGGGCGGCGGTCACGACAGCCGCTCCAGGATCATCGCCATGCCCTGGCCGCCGCCGACGCACATCGTCTCGAGACCGAACTGCTGGTCGCGGGACTGCAGGCCGTTGATCAGGGTCGACGTGATCCGCGCACCGGTCATCCCGAAGGGGTGGCCCAGCGCGATCGCGCCGCCGTGGACGTTGAGGCGGTCCTCGTCGATGCCCAGCTCCCGCGCCGACGGGATGACCTGCGCGGCAAAGGCCTCGTTGATCTCGACGAGGTCGATGTCGCCGATGCTCATGCCGGCCAGGGCCAGCGCCCGGCGGCTCGCCTCGACCGGCCCGAGGCCCATGATCTCCGGCGACAGCCCGGAGACGCCGGTCGCCACGATGCGGGCGAGCGGGGTCAGGCCCAGCTCCGCGGCCTTGGTGTCACTCATGACGACCAGCGCCGCGGCGCCGTCGTTGAGGGGGCAGCAGTTGGCGGCGGTGACGGTGCCGTCGGGGCGGAAGACCGGCTTGAGCTGCTCGACCCCCTCGATCGTCGTACCGGGGCGGGGGCCGTCGTCGGTGCGGACGACCTGGCCGTCGGGCAGGGTCACCGGGGTGATCTCGCGCTCGAAGAAGCCGTCGGCGATGGCGGCCTCGGCGCGCTGGTGGCTGCGGACGCCGAACTCGTCCTGCTCCCGGCGGGTGACACCCGCGAGCTGGGCGACGTTCTCGGCGGTCTGGCCCATCGTGATGTAGAGGTCCGGCAGCGCACCGGTGTCGCGCGGGTCGGTCCAGCGCTCGGCCCCCTCGGCGCTCCGGGCGGCGGTGCGGGCCTCGGCCTCGGCGAAGAAGGGGTTGTGGGTCCCGGGGTTCTCATCGGCCATGCCGTGGCCGAACCGGCTCACGGTCTCGACGCCGGCGGAGATGAACACGTGTCCCTCCCCGGACCGGATGGCGTGCAGCGCCATCCGGGTGGTCTGCAGGCTCGAGGAGCAGTACCGGTTGACGGTGACGCCCGGCAGGTGATCCATCCCGGCCAGGATGCCGACGGCGCGGCCCAGGTTGTAGCCGCCCTCGCCCGCCGGCTGGGCGGTGCCGAGCATCAGGTCGTCGACGTCGCGCGGGTCGAGCGCCGGGACCTTCGCCAGTGCGGCGCGGACCATCTGCGCGGCCAGGTCGTCGGGGCGCAGGTCGCGCAGTGAGCCCTTGCCCGCGCGGCCGATCGGGGAGCGGGCGGTGGAGACGATGACGGCTTCGGGCATGGCGGGGTCCTCCGGGTCGCGGTTCAGAATTCGACCACTGGGTCGTATTTTCGACTAAGCGGTCGCTCACGTATTGTCAGCACGGGCGATCCCTCCCGTCAAGGCGCGCGGAGGAACCCGACCACCCCGACGAGGAGGGGCGATGACCACCGGACCGAGCGGCCCGACCGGCCCCGCGGCAGCGGCGCGCGCGTACGCCGAGGACCTGGCACCCGGGACGGAGTACCGCCTCGGGCGGCTCACCCTGACCGAGGACGACATCGTCGGCTTCGCGACGCAGTGGGACCCGCAGCCCTTCCATGTCGACCCCGCCCAGCGGGCGCACCCGCGCTTCACCGGCGTGATCGCCAGCGGGATCCAGTCACTCGCGGTCCTGCAGCGGCTGTGCGTCGACGCCGTCTACGCGGACTGGCAGGTGGTCGCCGGCCGGGCCCTGACCGAGGTGGCCTTCCTGCGCCCGGTCCGGGCGGACACCGAGCTGACCGGCGTGGCCCGGGTCGAGGCGGTCACCCTGGACCGGCCGGCCATGGGCCTGGTCCGGCTGGGTTGCACACTGACCTCCGCACCCGGCGAGCCGTTCCTCACCGTCATCGCGGAGACGTACGTCGCCCGGCGGGTGCCGTCGCCTCACTGACCGGGCAGGAGCAGCTCCAGCTGGCGGGTGTGATGACGGATCGCGCGTGCGTGGTAGGCCAGCGCCCCCGCGCCCGGCGCGGACTCCTCGGCGTCCTGACCGTCGGGGGTGTCGAGCACGAGACCGTGGAGCACCAGGTGGGAGAAGGTCTCGGCGATCTCGTCGGCGTTCTTGCCGACGCCCGGCCGGTACCACTTCCACAGCCAGTTGCACATGCCGACGATCCCGAACACCGCGAGGGTCTCGTCGACCGGCTCGAACGCCCCCGACTCGACCCCCTCGCGGATGATCTGACGGACCAGGACGTCGTTCTCCCGCTTCAGCGCCCGGAACTCCTCACGCACGTCCTCGGGCAGCTGCGCCTCCTCGCGGAAGGAGAGCGAGTAGAGGTCGAGGTTCTCGACGATCGAGTTCAGGTGCAGCCGGACGAAGGACGCCAGCTTGGTCGCCGGGTCGTCGCCGGACTCCGCGATCGCCCGCGCGCGCTCGAGCTCGTCGCGCGCCCAGTCGCCGAAGATGTGCCGCAGCAGGTCCTCACGGCTCTGGTAGTAGTGGTAGAGCGCGGCCTTCGACAGGCCGACCTCCGCCGCGACCTCCTGCATCGTGACACCACCGATGCCGCGCGTCTGGAACAGCCGGGCGGCGGCACCGGTGATGCGCTCGCGCATCACCGCATTGCGCACCGACACGGCCGTGTCCTCTCCGGTCGGGTCAGGAACATCAGTCACAACTCCAGAAGATAGACGTAGCGCTGGTCGGGCGCGCGGTGGATCGCGCTGCTCGGCGGCTCAGGGGTGCTCGATGAGCTCCAGCTGGACGCCGTTGAGCTCGCGCGGGTGGATGAAGTTGACCGCGCCGTAGTCGCCGCGCATGGTCTCGGCGAGCAGCGGAGGCATCCCGCTCGCGCGCAACTGCTCGACCGTCTCGTCGATGTCGTCGACCTTGGCCGAGAAGAGGAACACACCCTCTCCGTTGCGCTCGAGGAAGCGGGCCACCGAGGTGCCCTCCTCGGTCGAGGTGATCAGGTTGAGGATGAAGCCGTCGATGTCGATCTTCGTGCCCTCGAGGCCGGGGAAGGCGAAGCCCTCCGGACCGACGTGCTCGCCCTTCACCCCGAAGAGCCGCTCGTAACGGTCCGTCGCGGCGGGCAGGTCGCGGACCGCGATGTTGATGCCGTTGACTGAAACGCTCATGCCGGGTTGTTCTCCTGGTGTCGGTTGCTGGGTCGGTTGCTGGGTCGGTTGGTTGGTGCGGTGGGGACAGGGAAGGGCAGCGCTCACACGCTCACGCCCAGGACGTCGTGGTAGGTCCGGTCGAGGTCGGCGCCGGCGCACCGCGCGACCACCCGGCCGCGCTGCATGACCAGGCCGTGGTCGGCGTCGATGCGCAGGGTCGCCAGGGAAGGCTCGGCGATGAGGACGGCGGCGCCGTCGGCCGCCACCTCGCGCACGGTCGCCATCAGCTCGTCGACGATGCTGGGCGCCAGACCCAGAGCGGGCTCGTCGAGCAGCAGGACGCGGGGTCCGGACATCAGCGCCCGCGCGATGGCGAGCATCTGCTGCTCGCCGCCGCTGAGAAGACCGGCCAGCACCTTGCGCCGGGTGCGCAGGATCGGGAATCGGTCCAGGGCCGCGCCGATGGTCTCCCGCGGGAGCCTGAGCGAGTCGGCGATGACGGCGAGGTTCTCCTCGACCGACAGCGACCGGAACACGTGGCGGCCCTGCGGGACGAGGCTGACGCCGCGGGCGGTCCGGGCGTTGGGGCTGAGCCCGTCGAGACTCTCGCCGGCGAGGCGCACCGAGCCGCTGACCCCGCGCACGCCGCCGATGAGCGCGTGCAGCAGGCTCGACTTGCCGGCGCCGTTGGGCCCGAGCAGCGCCGTGACCGCGGACGCCGGGCAGGACAGGCCGGCGTCGTCGACCGCGCGGGCCTTGCCGTAGGTGACGCCGATGCCCTCGGCGGACAGGAGTGGCTGGCTCATCGGACTCGCTCTCCCAGGTAGACGCTGCGGAAGACCTCACTGCGCTGGCACTCGGCCGGCGTGCCCACGAACGCGATCACGCCCTTGACGAGCAGGCTGACCCGATCCACGAGCCCCAGCATCACGTCGACGTTGTGGTCGACGAGGAGCACGCTGTGCTCCGCGGCGCGCAGCCGGCGCAGGGCCGCGAGGGTCGCGTCCAGGCCGCGGTCACCGACCCCGGGGAAGGGCTCGTCCAGCAGCATCAGCGAGGGTGAGGCGACCAGCGCCCGGGCGACCTCGACCAGCCGCATCTCGCCGAAGGACAGCGACCCGACCAGCCGGTCGAGCCGGTCCAGGCCCACCGCCTGCGCGGCGGCGAGGACCCGCGGGTCGACCGACCGGTGCGGGGTGAGGATGTCGCGGGCGACCCGGCCGAGGATCCGCGGCAGGCCGGCCAGCTCCTGCCCGGCGAGGCCGAGCGAGATGTTCTCGGCGACCGTCAGGGCCGCGGAGACCTGCGGCTGCTGGAACGTGCGGGCCAGGCCGCTGCGGCTCCGGCGGCCGGGACTCCCGGCCAGCGACCGTCCCCGCAGCACGATCTCCCCCGCGTCCTGACGGTTCTGGCCGCACAGGATGTCGATCAGCGTGGACTTGCCGGCGCCGTTGGCACCGATCAGGCCGTGGATCTCCCCCTCCGCGACGGCGAGGTCGACACCGCGCAGCACCTCGACGCCGCCGTAGCTCTTGGTGATGCCGCGGACCTCCAGCAGGGCGCTCATGCCGACACCGCCTTCCTCTCGTCGCTCTCGTCACTCTCGTCCTGCCGCGGAGCGGGGCCCCCGCCCCGGCGCCGCCGCAGCAGGTCGCCGACCCGGTCCGAGCCGGCGGCGAGGAGGCCGAGCAGGCCGGCCGGCGCCAGGGCCAGCGCCAGCAGGGTGAGGGCACCGAAGGTCAATGCCCCCGGGCCCTTGAGGAAGGTGAAGGCCTCGGTGAAGCAGATGACCAGGACCGCGCCCAGGAACGCGCCCCACGGCGTGCGCAGCCCGCCGAGCACCGGCATGAACAGCACCAGGAAGGCGACCGAGACGGTGAACGAGTCGGGCAGCACGAAGCCGTTGAGATAGGCGAAGAAGCAGCCGCCGAGGGTGGCGACGGCGGCGCCCACGGTCAGCGTGAGCAGCGACGACACCCGCGCCGAAGCCCGCGGCGGCCGCAGCCGCCGGTGCGTCCTGCTGGGCGCGCAGCGCCACGCCGACCGAGGTACGCCGGACCCGGCCCACCGCGACGCAGATCGTCCACAGCGCGAGCGCGCCGAGGACCACCATCGCGTCCCGGTCCGGCGCCCAGCCGAACAGCTCCGGCGGGCGGACCCCGCCGAGACCGAGCACGCCGCCGGTCAGCTCATCCTCGGACAGGATCCACTGCCGCACCGCGATGCCGAACAGCAGCGTGGACACGGCCAGGTGGAAGCCGGTGAGGCGCACCGTCGCCAGCCCGAGCGCCAGCGCGGCGGCCATCGAGATCGCCACCGCGACCGGTACGGCGTACAGGCTGGCGGAGGTCGTCTCGTTGGACCAGATCACCACCGCGTAGGCGCCGATGGCGAAGTAGGCGTTGTAGGCGAGGGACAGCTGCCCGGTCAGCGCGAGCGGCAGGTACATGCCCACGGCGAGGAAGGCATAGGTGAGCGCGAGGATCGCCAGCTCCTGGCGGTAGGCGCTGCTGCCGGCGTACAGGAGGCCGAGCACCACCAGCACCAGCGCGATCGAGGAACCGCTGAAGGCAGTCCGTCGCAGGCGGTCGATCATGTCCGCTCCTTCACGGCGAAGAGACCCTTGGGTCGGAAGGTGAAGACGACGAGGACCAGCGCGAGCAGCATGTAGTCGCGCACGTCGTTGCCGAGCACCCGGGCGCTGAGGGCCTCGAGGAAGCCGAGGAGGGCACCACCGGCGAGGGGCGCCCAGACGTGGGCGGTGCCGCCCAGCACCAGGGCGATGAACCCGAGCAGGGTGAAGGACGTCCCGGCCTCGACCGTCAGGGCCGACTGCGTCGTGGCGAGCACGCCCGCCACCCCGGCCGCCAGCCCGGCGACCACCATGCCCATGGCACGGACCCGGGCGACGGGCAGGCCGAGCACCTCGGCGGCGCCGGGGTTGTCGCCGACCGCCCGCAGCATCCGGCCGAACCGGGCCCGGGACAGCCACCAGGCGACCGCGCCGAAGACGGCGACCGTGAGCGCCAGGGTCACCAGGGCCTGGTGCGGCACCCGGGTGTCCCCGATCCGCACGTCGCCCTCCAGCCAGGTGAGCACGAGGGTGGGCTGTCGCCCGAACAGCAGCCCCGCCCCCTGCTCGATCACGAAGAGGACCGCGACGATGGCGATCTCGATCGTCGCCAGACCGGACTGTCGTCGTTCCATCACGCGGACGACGACCAGCTCGGTGGCGACGGCGAGGACCACCGCCGCGAGCAGGCCCGCGACGACCGCCCCGGGAGTCGGCCAGCCCCGTGCCACGAGGTAGGCGATCCCGATGCCGGCGAACACGCCGTAGCCGCCCACCGCGAAGTTGACCAGCCGGGTCGCCCGCACGATGAGGAAGTAGCTGAGCGCCAGCGTGGCGTAGAGACAGCTCGCCAGCGCGCCCGACACGAGAACCTGCAGATCCATGGGACTACTCGGCCGCCGGCTGCAGCTCGGCCGGCAGCTTGCCGGGCTTGCCGTCGGCGAACTCGACGACCACGTTCTGGTCGGCGCGGGAGCCGTTGTGCCGGTCGGCGGCGAAGGAGTAGCGGAAGCTCTCCTGGCCGGTCGCACCCGGGAAGTCGGTGATCTCCTCCAGCGCCGCCACGGCCTTCGCGCCGTCGAGCTCGCCGGCGTCCTCGAACGCCTTCTTGGTCAGCAGCAGGGCGTCCCAGACCGAGGTCTGGATGAAGGTCAGGTGCTCGTCGTTGCCGCCGTCGACCAGCAGCTGGCCGACCTCGACCGCACGCGGGTTGGTGGGCGAGAGCGGGTCGACGACCAGGACACCGTCGATGGCCGGGCCCGCGATCTCCCAGGCGCGCGGCTGCGCGGTGAGGGAGTTCTGGGACCAGATCGGCGCGGTCGAGCCGGCCTGGCGCAGGCCCTTGAAGAGCGCGCCGGCCTCGGCGGCCTGCTGGGTGGCGTCGAACACGACGTCCGGGTCCTTCTCCAGGACACGCGCGACCGGCGCGGTGACATCGCGACCACCGGCGGCGAGGGTCTCCTCGGCGACCACCTCGAGCCCGGCCTTCTCGGCGACGGCCTTGTAGGCGTCCGCGACGGCGACCGACGTGGCCGTCTCCTCGTCAAAGAAGGCGATCGTCCGGTAGCCGGCGTCCTTCCAGGCGTCGACGTAGACCTGCGCCGACAGGCTCGACGGGGGCGCCGCGGTGAAGACGAACTCGTTGTTGGGCGCCTCGACGATGGCCGCGTTCACATTGGTCGGCGCGAAGCAGAAGATCTTCTCCTGCGTGCACACCGAGCGACCCTGCAGCGTGGAGCTGGAGCCGGAGGTGAAGTAGATGACGTCGGCGCCGCGGTCGAGCAGCGAGCGCACCTTGAGCGTGGTGTTGTTGGGGTTGTTCTGGTCGTCCTCGAAGATCAGCTTCACGTCCTGGCCGAGGATGCCCTTCTCGGAGCCGACCAGGTCGGTCCCGTAGCCGGTCTCCCCCTTGTTGAGCGCGTCGACGAACACCTTCAGCGCGCCGACCGAGGTCTGCGAGTAGAACGTCGAGCCGCCCGACTTGTCCTCGATCACCCCGATGACGAACGCGTCGTCACCGCTGTCCGCACCACTGTCGCCACACGCCGCCGTCAGTCCGGCGGACGCCAGCAGACCCGCCGCCAGCAGGCCGCTGCGCCATGTCTTCCTCATCTCGATCCCTCTCGGCGTAGTCACCGGGCCACCCCCGAATCCAACCCGTCGGTCGCTTTTTCGACCAAGTCGTCGATACTTTGAGTGACGCGCGGCACAGTTGTCAACCGCAGCGCGCCGACGAGATCGTCTTCTTGACGCGAGAGCGGGCTCACATTACCGTCCAACTAGTCGAAAAACTGACCACAGAGTCGAGTACGTAGAAGGCAGGTCCGAGGCATGACGAGCACGTCGATCCCGTACTACTGGTCGTCGGTGGACTGGCCGGCGTTCATGGCGGACTTCCCGCCGCCGCCCCACTACGCCGAGCACACCGCGGCGATGAGCGACGACGCGCTGCACGCCCTGCAGGAGACCCGATTCCTCGCCCGGATGACCGAGGCCTGGCAGATCCCCTTCTACCGCGACCGCTGGTCCGCCGCCGGACTCGAGCCGGGCGACGTACGCGGCCTCGACGACCTCGCCGCGATCCCGGCGTTCACGAGCGACGACCTGCGCGAGAGCATCGAGTCCGCGCCTCCGTTCGGCAGCCACCAGGCCTTCGCCCTGGCCGACCCGGGCCTGCCCCTGAAGCTGCAGACCAGCGGCGGCACGACCGGCCTGCCGCGCCCGACGCTGTTCGACCCGGTCGCCTGGGAGGTCCAGGCGGTCCAGTACGCGCGGGCCCTGTGGGCCCAGGGCGCCCGCCCCCACGAGCTGCTCCAGATCACGCTGACCAACAGCCTCGCGAATATCGCCTGGTGCGCGCACACCGCTGCCTTCAACTGGCTGGGCGCGATCTCGATGACCACCGGCTCCGGCCTGGTCACCAGCAGCCTGCGTCAGCTCGAGCTCGCCCGGGAGTGGGGCACCACCGGCTGGGTCGCGTTCGGCGAGTACCTCAAGATCCTGGCCCAGACCGCCGACGAGGCGGGCATCGACCTGCGGCGCGACCTCGCCACCCGGTTCATCCACTCCTACCTCGGCGTCGACACCGCCGGCCACCTGCGCCGGCTCCTCGAGGACACCTGGGGCGTGCCGGTCTACGACAACTACGGCACCCACGAGGTCGGCCTGATCGGGTTCGAGTGCGCCGCGCAGGACGGCATGCACATGAACGAGGACACCGCGGTGGTCCAGATCCTCGACCCGCAGACCGACGAGGTCCTCGGGCACGGCCAGACCGGCAACCTGGTGGTGACCAGCCTGCACCGCTCGGTGCCGCCGATCATCCGCTACGACCTCAAGGACCTGATCCAGACCCGGGCGCGCGCGCTGTGCTCGTGCGGCATCCGCACGGCGAAGTTCTCCGGCTTCCTGGGACGCAGTGACGAGATGGTGAAGTTCCGCGCCAACAACGTCTTCCCGCGCGCGGCCCAGGACGTCGTCATGGGCGACGAGCGCACCACCGGCGAGTTCCTCTGCGTCGTCGGCGTCGAGGGCGAGGGCCTCGGCTCCCGCGAGGTGATGACGGTCCGCGTCGAGCAGCGGGTCCCGGGCAGCGATCCCGGCCTGCAGAAGGACATGGAGAACGGCATCAAGGCCGCCTTCGGCACCCGGGTCGGCGTCGAGCTGGTCCCGGCCGGCACCCTCGCGGAGTTCACCGGGCTCGGCGGCGAGGGCAAGGTCAAGCGCCTCCTCGACCTGCGGCCCTGAGCCGTCCCCGACCCGCCCGACGAGATCGGGCCGGGGCGGCACCGCCTGCGGGCCGCCCCCGCCCGGCCCCTACCGTGGGGCCGTGTTCCTCTACGAGTTCGAGGGCCGGCGGCCCCAGGTCCACCCCGAGGCGTTCGTCGCGCCGACCGCGACCCTGATCGGCGACGTGCGCGTCGAGAAGGGCGCCAGCGTCTGGTACGGCGCCGTGCTCCGCGCCGACATCTGCACGATCATCGTGCGCGAGGGCTCGAACATCCAGGACAACTCGGTCGTCCACGGCGCCCCCGACGTGGTCGTCGACATCGGCCCGAACGCCACCGTCGCCCACGGCTGCGTCTTCCACGGCGACGCCATGGGCGAGAAGTCGCTGCTCGGCAACGCGAGCACCATCCTCGACGGCGCCACCATCGGCGCAGGCTCGCTCGTCGCCGCCGGTGCGGTCATCACGCCCGGCACCGCGATCCCCGAGGGCGTCCTCGCCGCCGGTGCCCCCGCCGAGGCGAAGCGCCCGATCGAGGGCACCGGCGCCCAGTTCTGGATCGAGACCAATGCGCCCTACTACGCCGACCTCGCGCAGCGGCACCGCGCGGGCGTCGTACCGGTCGACGGCAGGTCCTGACCTTTTTTTCCGTCCTCGTACGAGGACATGTCACCTCTGCCCTCGTACGAGGACATGCCACGCCTGTCCTCGTACGAGGCCGTTGCCCCGGCATCAAGGTCTTGCACCACCAGGCCCTCGTCGAGCACGTCACCATGCGCGCCGCCGCCGCGACCGGCGTCAGCGCCGTCAACCTGGTCGCCGGCGCCCCGGACGGCCATGCCAAGAACATCTCGCTCATCCTCGCTCCCGACGGCGATCGCTCGATCGCCCCGCTCTACGACCTCGCGACGGGGCTGACCTACGACCCCGAAGCCGTCGAGCGCACCGTCGCTCTCTCGATCGGCGGCGAACGGATCTTCAGCAGGATCCGGGAGAAGCAGTGGCGGAAGGCCGCCGGGATCCTCAAGCTCGACGCCGACCTCCTCACCCAGCGCGCCGCAACGATGGCCGAGACCTTCCCCGGGGCATTCGAGACCGCGCTGGCGGAGATCGCCGATGCGCCAGGCACTCCGCAGGTGGCCGAGCGCACCCTGCCTGCCCTCCGACAGCACTGCTCCGAGGTCCTGGCACGCCTGGACGAGTGACCTCGACGGCAAGTCCTGACCCGAACGCCTGTCCCGTCTCGTCGACACCTGACGAGCCGGTGGCCGGACCCCTCCCGACCTCTTGACACCTGTCTGACAGGTGGCGACTGTCTTGTCAGACAGATCGAGCATCCGGGAGGAACCGTGACCGTACCGACCCACGCGTCGGCCAACCGCGACGTCGTCGTGCACAGCCTGGCCGACTTCGCCTCGCTCGCCGTCGTCGGCGGCGAGCACACCGTCGTCATCGACGAGCCGCGCGAGTTCGAGGGCGGGGGTACGGCGCCGAACCCGTTCGGCCTCGTGCTGTCGGCCCTCGGCGGCTGCATGGCCGGCACCCTGCGCGGCGTCGCGCGCCAGCAGGGCTTCGACTACGACCGGGCGGAGATCCGGCTCTCGCTGCGGATCAACCGGCCGACGTCGGGCCCGCTCGACCCCGGTGAGCGGGAGCTGCGGATCTCGCGCATCATCGCGGAGGTGACCGTCCACGGCGACCTCACTGCCGACCAGCAGGACGCCCTGCGGCACGGCATCGAGACCTGCCCGGTCGGCAATACGCTGCGCCGCGGCCTCACCCTGCAGGAGTCCATCGCGTTCGAGGCCGCGGCATGAGCGCGGCGTACGACCTGCTGGTCACCGACGCGCGTCTCGCCGACGGCTCCCCCGTCGCGCTGGGGATCCGCGACGGCCGCTACGCCCACGTCGGGACCACGGCTCCGAAGGGGGCGAGCGCCGCGCGGACCATCGACGCCGGCGGCGGACTGGTCACCGAGTCCTTCGCCAACGGGCACATGCACCTGGAGAAGGTGCACACGCTGGACCGCGCGGGCGACGGCGCGCTGGCGGCGTACACGTCCGGCAACATGGGTGCCGCGCTGCGCTCGATCGTGCGCGAGGCGAGCCAGGTGAAGCGGCAGTACGACCGGGCGTGGCTCGAGCCCAACATCCGGCGCGCGCTCGACGCCGCCGTCGCGCACGGGGTGCTGCACATCCAGGCGTTCGTCGACGTCGACACCACCGCCCGGCTGGTCGGGATGGAGGCGGTGCTGGCCGTGCGCGAGGAGTACCGCGACCTGCTCGACCTCCAGGTCGTGGCCTTCCCCCAGGACGGACTGCTCCGCGACCCCGGTGCCGCCGAGCTGTGCGAGGAGGCGCTGCGGATGGGCGCCGACGTCGTGGGCGGGATCCCCTGGATCGAGATGACCGACGCCGAGGCGCAGGCGCACGTGGCCTGGGCCTGCCGGCTCGCCGCCGAGCAGGGCCGGCGCGTGGCGATGCTGGTCGACGACGCCGGCGACCCGGGACTGCGCACCACCCAGATGCTGGCCGAGGCGATGATCGAGCACGGCCTGGAGGGCCGCGGGGTCGCCTGCCACGCACGGGCGCTGGCGACCTACCCGCAGCCCACGCTGCAGCGGCTGATGGACCTCGCCCACGCGGCCGGCCTGGGCTTCGTGTCCGACCCGCACACCGGTCCGCTGCACCTGCCGGTGCGGGAGTTCCTCGAGGACGGCATCCCGGTCGCGCTCGGCCAGGACGACATCGAGGACGCGTACTACCCGTTCGGGCGGCACAGCATGCTGGAGGTGGCCTTCCTCGCCGCCCACACGCTGCGCTTCCTCACCGGCGCCGACCAGCGGCTGCTGCTCGACCTGATCACGACGCGCGCGGCCGACGTGCTCGGCGTACCGGACCACGCGATCGCCGAGGGCAACCCGGCCAACCTCTGCGTCCACCCCGACGGACGGCTGCGCGACGTCTTCACCGAGCACGCCCGGCCACGCTGGGTGATCCGGGAGGGCCGGGTGGTCGCGGAGTCCGAGACGACGACCCGGCTGCAGCGGTAGGCGCGCTACCAGTCGGCCCGGCGCACCAGCGCGTAGCGGAAGGCACCGCGCAGGTGCACCTCGCGCGTCCAGTAGCAGACCGTGCCGGACCGGCTGATCCCCGTGGCGTCGAGGGTCATGGCCGGCTCGCCCACCGGGCGGCCGGTCAGCCCGGCCTCCTCCTCGGACAATCCGTCGGCGCCGGGCCACACCAACTCCCAGCCGACCTGCTCGCCGACCAGCGCCCGGGCCAGCTCGGGCATCGGCGTCGCGGGGTCGAGGCCGGCCGGGTCGGTCCGGGCCAGCACCGGCACCACATCGCGGGCCACCAGCACCGGCTCGTCGTCGGCCGACCAGACCTTGGTCGTGCGGAGCACGGACTGGCGCGGCGAGACGTCGTGCTCGCGCGCCTCGTCGAGGGTGACCTCGCCGATCGCGGCCGACACGACACGCACCGACGGCGTCCGGCCCATCGCGGAGATCAGCTCCGCGCTCTCGAGCCGCTGCTCGAAGCGCGCGGGGATCCCCAGCAGCGAGCTGTTCACCGCGGTGTCCGCACCCTTGCGGCGGTGGATGAAGCCGCGCTCCTCCAGCCGCACCAGGGCCTCGCGTACGGCGGGCCGGCTGATCTCCAGCGACGACGCGAGCGCGATCTCGCTGGGCATCGGCCCCCCGCGCTCGGCCGCCTCGGCCCACAGCCGCTGCAGCCGGCGCTCCACCGGCTCGGGCAGCTCCGCATCGCTCACGGCGCCACCCTAGGGCGTGCCCTGCACCACCGGGACGTCGTACCCGGCATCCAGGTCGTCGGACCGGCGAGACCGCGACCCGATCGCCGGGTACGACGCCGCGCGGGCCACGCCTGATCCCCCCGTCAGGCGCTGACGATCGCGCCGGCGCCGGCCTCGCGGTCGAGCGAGCGGCCGATGACCATCCGCTGGATCTGGTTGGTGCCCTCGAAGATCTGCATCACCTTGGCCTCGCGCATGTAGCGCTCGACCGGGAAGTCCTTCGTGTAGCCCGCGCCGCCGAGGACCTGGACCGCGTCGGTGGTCACCTTCATCGCGGCGTCGGTCGCGACCAGCTTGGCGATCGAGGCCTCGCGGGAGAACGGCAGGCCGAGATCCTTGAGCCGGGCGGCGTGCAGCATGGTCGCGCGGGCGGACTGGACGGCGGCCTCCATGTCGGCGAGGACGAAGGCCAGGCCCTGGTGGTCGATGATCCGCTGCCCGAATGCCTCGCGCTGCTGGGCGTAGCCCACAGCGCGGTCGACGGCGCCCTGGGCCAGACCGGTCGCGACGGCCGCGATCCCGAGCCGGCCGGCGTCGAGGCCGGCCAGCGCGATCCGCAGGCCCTGCCCCTCGTCGCCGAGGCGCTGCTCGACCGGCACCCGGACCCCCTCGAAGCGCATGGTCGCGGTGGTCGAGCCCATCAGGCCCATCTTGTCCTCGGGCGCGTCGGCGCTCAGGCCGGGCGTGCCGGCGCGGACGAGGAAGCAGGAGATGTCGCCGCGCCCGTCGCCGGTGCGCGCCATGACCTTATAGAAGTCGGCCTGCCCGCCGTGGGTGACCCAGGCCTTGGCGCCGTCGATCACGTAGGCATCGCCGTCGAGCCGGGCGCGGGTGCGCATCGCCGCCGGGTCGGACCCGGCATGGGCCTCGGAGAGGCAGTAGGCGCCGAGCAGCTCGCCGCCCAGCATCTCGGGGAGCCAGGCCGCGCGCTGCTCGTCCGTGCCGAAGGTGGCCAGACCGAAGCAGCTCAGCGCGTGGACCGAGACGCCGACGCCGACACTCGACCAGACCGAGCCGATCTCCTCGAGCACCTGGAGGTAGACCTCGTACGGCAGCCCAGCGCCGCCGAGCTCCTCGGGATAAGGCAGGCCGAGGAAGCCGGAGCGGCCGAGCAGCCGGAACACCTCGCGCGGGAAGGTGCCCGTCGCCTCCGCCTCGGCGGCGCGCGGGAGCAGCTCGTCGGTGGCGAGCTGACGGGCGAGGCGGAGCAGGTCGGCGGTCTCCTCGGACGCCATCAGGCGACGAGCGGGCATGGTTCCTCCGATGAGTACTGGAACGGTGATTCTGGTACGGACCAAAGTACCCTCTTGGTTGCTAGCCTGCGACCGTGCCGCCCTCCTCGACGCCGCCCGCGCGCCCCCGCCGGCGACGGGACGCCCTGCTCGACGAGCTCGTCGAGGTCTTCTTGGCCGAGGGCTTCGCGGACTTCGGGATCGGCGAGCTGGCCCAGCGGCTGTCCTGCTCCCGCAGCACGCTCTACCTCGTCGCGCCGAGCAAGGAGCAGCTCATCACCGCCGCCGTCCGGTACTTCTTCAAGCGGGCGGCGGAGCGGATCGGGGCGCGCGTGGACGCAGTCGCGGAGCCGGCGGACCGCCTCGCGACGTACCTCACCGCGGTCGCGGACGAGCTCGCCCCCGCCTCGCCGCGGTTCTACGCCGACCTCGCCGGCTTCCCGCCCGGCGCCGAGGTCTACCGGGCCAACACCGCCCACGCGGCGAAGCGCGTCCAGCAGCTCGTCACCGAGGGCGTCGAGGCCGGCGCGCTGCGCCGGGTCGACGCGACCTTCGTCGGCGCGGCGGTCGCGGAGGTGATGGACGCGATCGGCGACGGCCGGATCGGCGCCGCCACCGGGCTCGACGACGCCCAGGCGTACCAGGCCCTGGTCGACCTGGTGTCGACCGGACTGCGGGCGCGAGGCTGATCCCCATGAGCCACCCACTCGACGTCGGCATGACCCTGCCGGTCATGGAGCCCGACATCGCCCCTGAGGTCCTGCGCGACTGGTCGGAGCGGATCGACGCCGGTCCGTTCAGCTCGCTGTGCTTCGGCGAGCGGATCGCCTTCGACAACCCCGACGCGCTGACCCTGCTCGGCGCGGTCGCGGCCTGGACCCGTCGGGTGCGGATCGGTACGACGGTCGTCGTCCCCCAGCTGCACGACCCCGTCCACCTCGCCAAGGCCCTCGCCACCGGCGACCGGCTCAGCGGCGGCCGGCTCAGCGTGGGCCTCGGCGTCGGCGGGCGCGAGGAGGACTACGCGGCCGTGTCGGCCGACTGGAGCAGCCGGACCATGGCCGCCATGGCCGACCGGGCCGCGACCCTACGTCGGGTGTGGGCCGGCGAGAACCTCACCGGGGCCACCCGCCCGGTCGGACCTCGACCGGTGCGGCCCGGCGGACCCGAGCTCCTCGTCGGCACCCTCGGCCACCGCACCGTCCGGCACGCGGCGCGGTGGGCCGACGGCCTGGCCGGCATGACCCTCGACCTGGACGTCGACGCGACCGCCGCGCTCTTCGACGTCGCCCGGGATGCCTGGGCGCGGGCCGGGCGGCCGGCGCCGCGCCTGACGACGTCCTTCTGGTTCGCGCTCACCGAGACCTCGCCCGACCCGCGAGCCCAGATCCACCGGCACCTGCGCCACTACATGAACTGGCTGCCCACGGGTCTCGTCGACGCCCTCGCTCCGACCGCGGGCTTCGCGGGCACGCTCGACGAGCTGCGCGGCGTCCTGGACCGGTTCGCAGCGATCGGCGCCGACGAGGTCCAGTTGATCCCCACCGGCGACGACCCGCGCCAGGTCGACCTCGTGGCGGACCTGCTCAGCCGGGACAGCTGACCCCGGCGGGCGATCCGGCGGGTGACCTTTGCCGAGCGACCGTCTCCGGGCGCGGGCGGCGCCCTACCGTGACACGGTCCGACCCCGGTGGCTCCCCACCCGACCCGAGAGGTCAGCTCCATGCGCATCCCCGTCAAGGGCAGCGGTCCGGCCGCACTCGTCCTCGCCCTCCTCGCCCTCCTCGTCGCCGTGTCCGGCAGCTCGTACGCCGCGGTGGTAGCCCACAAGAACTCGGTGAACACGGCCGCCCTGCAGCACCATGCCGTCACCCGATCGAAGATCGACCAGGGCGCGGTCGGCTCGGGCAAGGTGCGCGACGGCAGTCTGCGCGCCCTCGACTTCCGCGCCGGAGAGCTGCCCGCCGGCACGCCGGGCGCACCGGGCGCGGCAGGGGCCCCGGGCGCTGCCGGGGCGGACGGCGGCCCGGGCCAGGCCGGCGCGCCGGGGGCCGAGGGCGAGCAGGGCCCCGCCGGACCGGCCGGCCCGGCCGGACCCGCCGGCCCGCCCGGACCCCAGGGAGTGCCGGGCGAGAGCGCCCCGGGCGGCGCCTACACGTACTACGACCACAGTGCCCCGGACAGCATCGCGATCCCCATCCTGGTGCCGAACACCCCGCAGAACGTCAGCGGCATGGCCTTCACCAAGCTCGGCACCGGGCCCGACTTCCTCGGCCCGACCGGGCTGACGTTCACCCGGGCGGGCACGTACCGGATCAGCTACGGCGTCGACCTCCTGCCGCCGCTCGCCCTCACCACCCTGTCCGCCTTCGCCACCAAGGGCGCCGACGGCCTGCCGACCGATCCGGTCGTGCCCGGCAGCCGGATCAGCCGGACGGTCAGCACCTCGCTCCTCGCCCCCGAGCGGATCGCCCACGACTTCCTGGTGCAGGTCGCGGCGGGCGACACCGTCACGGTCTACGTGCAGACGAGCCTGCTCGGCGTCGTCCGCACCAGCCAGCAGGTCGACGTCGAGCTGATCGACTGAGGTCGTCGTACCGGACGAAACGGTCGTGGATCCGCCCGATCAGCGACCGATCCGTCCGGTACGACGAGAGCCGTCAGGTGCTCTCGGGCCCGGGCCCGGTCGTCGCGACCGGGCCGGCGGCATGCCGGGTGACCGTGCGGTGCAGCGGGAGCGCGACATGGCCCCGCCGTCGTACGCCGGTGGCCGCGTCGACGACGTAGAGCCACACCACGCCGGGGACGGCGGCGCGGGCGACCTGGACCCGGCAGCGGCCGGCCACGCCGGGCAGCGTGACGATGTCGCCGGGCTCGAGCAGTGCGGCGGTGACGGTCTCGGCGGTGCAGTCGTCCATGCGTCCTGCCGGCTCCCTTCGCGTCCGATTCCCCGCGGAACCACGACATGAAAACTTCTTCAACTCATGTAGTCTAGCGGGCGTCCGTGGGCACGCGAGAGGGAGGAGCCTGCGATGGGCGTTCCGCTCTACCAGACCAAGGCCGAGTTCTTCCGGACCCTGGGCCACCCCGCCCGGATCCGGATCCTCGAGCTGCTCGCCGAGCGCGACCACGCGGTCCACGAGCTGCTCGAGCAGATCGCCATCGAGCCCAGCAACCTCTCGCAGCAGCTCGCCGTGCTCCGCCGTACGTCGCTGGTGGTCTCGCGGCGCGAGGGCACCGCGGTCGTGTACTCCATCAGCGTTCCCGAGGTCCGCGACCTCCTGCTCTCGGCCCGTCGGATCCTGGTCGGACTCGCCGAGACGCGGTCCGACTTCGAGGACGAGCTGATGGTCCCCGACCACCGATGAGCGCCCTCACGGCGCGGGTCCGGCAGCTCGCGCCGCGGCGGGAGGACTGGTCCCCGGCCCGTCCGCGCCGCGACCTCACGGCCGGCGTCATGGTCGCACTGGTCGCGCTGCCCCTCGCCCTCGGCTTCGGGGTGAGCTCCGGGGTCGGCGCGGGAGCCGGCATCGTCACGGCGATCGTCGCCGGCGCCGTCGCGGCTGTCTTCGGAGGCAGTCATGTCCAGGTCAGCGGCCCCACCGGCGCGATGACGGTCGTCCTCATCCCCATCGTCGCGGCGCACGGTGCCGACGGCGTCCTGGTCGTCGGGCTGCTCGCCGGACTGATGCTGCTCGCGTTGGCGGTGACCGGCGCGGGCCGCGCGATCCGCTACGTGCCGGTCCCCGTCATCGAGGGCTTCACCGCCGGCATCGCCGTGATCATCGCGCTCCAGCAGCTGCCCGCGGCCCTCGGCGTCGACGTGCACGCCGAACGGATCCTGGTGCTCACCGGCGACGCGGTGCGCGCCTGGGTCGCCGCGCCCGACCCGGCCGCGCCGGTGACCGCGCTGGCCGTCGCGGCGGTCATCGTCGCGCTCGCCCGGGTCCGCGCCGGGTTCCCGGCGGCGCTGGTCCTGGTCGCCCTGGCGACCGGGGCGAACGCGCTGCTCGGTCGCGGCGGCGAGCGGCCCCTGGAGACCATCGGCGCGATCCCGTCCGGCCTGCCCGCGCCCCGGCTGCCGTCGGTGCCCTGGGGCGACCTCGACACCCTGCTGCTCGCCGCGGTGGCGGTCGCCGCGCTCGGCGCCCTGGAGAGCCTGCTCTCCGCGACCGTGGCCGACGCGATGAGCGTGGGCCAGCGTCACGACCCGGACCGTGAGCTGCTCGGGCAGGGGCTCGCCAATGTCGCCAGCCCGCTCTTCGGCGGCATCCCCGCCACCGCCGCCATCGCGCGCACCGCCGTCAACATCCGCTCCGGCGCCGGCTCCCGGCTGGCGGCCCTCAGCCACGCCCTCCTGCTGCTGATCGTGGTCCTCGCCGCCGCCCGCTGGGTCGGTCACATCCCGCTCGCCGCACTGGCCGGCGTGCTGATCGCGACGGCCGTGCAGATGGTCCGGGTCTCCAGCCTCGCCCCGCTGCTGCGCGCCACCCGCGGCGACGCCGCCACGCTGCTGGTCACCGCCGTCGCCACCGTCGCCCTGGACCTGGTCCTCGCGGTGATCATCGGCCTGGCGGCGGCCGGGTTCTTCGCGCTGCGCCAGACCGCCACCACCGCCCGGTTGGAGGAGGTCCCTCTCGACGACGGCGACCACCTCGACGAGGAGCGGCGCCTGCTCGACGAGCACATCGTCGCCTACCGCCTCGACGGGCCGCTGTTCTTCGCCGCCGCCCACGACTTCCTGCTCGACCTCGCCGAGGTCCGGCAGGTCCGCGTCGTCGTGCTGCGCATGTCGCGCCTCACCACCATCGACGCCACCGGCGCCCACGTGCTGGCCGACACGATCGAACGGCTGGAGCGGCGCGGCGTGACGGTGCTG
This sequence comes from Nocardioides sp. L-11A, assembly GCA_029961745.1. Classification (NCBI taxonomy): domain Bacteria; kingdom Bacillati; phylum Actinomycetota; class Actinomycetes; order Propionibacteriales; family Nocardioidaceae; genus Nocardioides; species Nocardioides sp. L-11A. The sequence continues at coordinate 412,717 of CP124680.1, read as the reverse complement.
CTCTCCGGCATCCGTCCCGCCCACCTCACGGTGCTGGAGCGGCTGGGCGTCCCCAGCCGGCTCGCCCACGAGCGCCACGTCTTCGCGACCACCCCCGAGGCGATCGCGCACGCCCGCCTGCACTCCGCACGGGTGGCGCACGACGCGGACGCCTCGACCCGCTGATCCTCAGCCGGCGACGGCCGCCGCGAGCAGCCGCGCGGCGGCGTCCGGGAGCGGGGTGTCGCTGCGCCAGATGGCGGTCAGCGGGCGGACGAGCGCGATCTCGTCGAGTGGTACGGCGCGCAGCTCGTCGAGGCGCAGGTGGACCTCGAGCGCCCGCTCCGACAGAGCGACCGGACCCATCCCCGCCATCGCGGCGTGGGTCAGTCCGCTGTTCGACGCCATGACCAGGCCCGGCTCCAGCTCGTGCCCCTCGCCGCGAAGTGCCTCCTCGAGGGTCACCCGGGTGCCCGATCCGGCCTCCCGGACGAGGACGCCACCCGCGGCGAGCTCCGCGGCAGTGACCGGCTCGGTGCGTGCGGCCCAGGGGTGGCGAGGCGCCACGGCGACCACCAGCCGATCCTCACCGACCCGCTCCCGACGGAGTCCGTCCGGCGCGGAGGGCACCTCGACGAAGCCGAGCTCGGCCGCGCCGCTGCGGACCAGCCGCTCGACCTCGGCCGAGTTGGCGACGACCAACGACACCTCCAACTGCGGCGCCGCCGCGTGCAACCGGGCGAGCCAGGCGGGCGCGTAGTGCTCCGCGATGGTCATCGACACCGCGGCCCGGACGACGCGGTCGCCCTCCGCGCGCAGGGTCGCGACCGAGCGGGTGAACCGGTCGGCGGCACCGAGCAGCTCGCCGGCCCAGTCGACCACGAGGCGGCCGTGCGCCGTCAGGGTCGTCCCCTGCGTGGTCCGGTGCAGCAGGGTGACCCCGAGCCGTCGTTCCAGCGCGAGCATCCGCCGCGACACGCTCGGCTGGGAGAGGCGCAGCTCCTGTGCGGCCTGACCGATGCTCTCCGTCCGGGCGACCAGCGCGAGCACCTCGAGGTCGTCGAGGTCCGGCCGTCGGGTGCTCATGCGTTCTCCGTATGACGTGATGTGCAGGTGCTCACTACCGAGACCCGCGGGACGGACCCAGTCTGGAGGACATGGCCCCGACCACCACGACCGACCGTACGACGACGCGACGCGACGCCCTGCGTCCCTCCGTCCTGCCGGGCCTCGGCCTGACCGCGGCGGGTGTCGCCCTCGCGGTGCTGGGCCACCGCCTCGTGCCGTCGATCGGCGTGCTGACCTGGGCCGTGCTGCTCGGCGCCGTGGTCGCGAACCTCGACCTGGTCCCCCTCGCCGCGCGCCCCGGCCTGCGCCTCGCCGTCCAGCGGCTGCTGCGCATCGGGGTCGTCCTGCTGGGGCTCTCGCTGTCGCTGACCGCGATCGCCGCGCTCGGCGTACCGATCATCGTGCTGGTGGTGCTGACCCTGGTGAGCACGCTGGCGCTCACCTGGTGGCTCGGCCTGCGGCTCGGGGTCGGCCCGGCCCGCAGCCTGTTGATCGCCACCGGGTTCGCGATCTGCGGCGCGTCGGCCGTCGCCGGCATGGAGCGCACGGCCGACGCCGACGAGGACGACGTCGCGACCGCGATCACCATGGTCACGCTCTACGGCACCGCCGCGATGATCGCCCTGCCCCTGCTGCAGGCTCCGCTCGGCCTCTCCGACCGTCAGCTCGGCATCTGGGCCGGAGCGAGCATCCACGAGGTCGGCCAGGTGGTCGCCGCCGCCGGGCCCGCCGGGACGACCGCCGTCGCCCTGGCCGTCGTGGTCAAGCTGACCCGGGTCCTGTTGCTGGCCCCGGTCGTCGCCGCCGTGAGCACGGCCCGCCGGGCCCGCCGCGGACCCGTCGCGTCGACGCCCCGGCCGCCGCTGGTCCCCGCCTTCGTCCTGGGCTTCCTCGGCTGCGTGCTGCTGCGGACCACCGGGCTGGTGCCGGCGGTCGTGCTCGACGTCGCCGGCACCCTGCAGACGGCGGCGCTGGCGGCCGCCCTGTTCGCCCTGGGGACCGGCGTGCACGTCGGCAGGCTGCTGCACAGCGGTGGCCGGGCCCTGGCGCTCGGCCTGGCCTCGACCCTGGTCGTCACCACCGTGTCGCTCGTCGGCGTCGTCACGATCGGCTGAGCCCCCTCGCGTCTGCGCCCGGGCGTCGCCGGGTACCGGAGGCCAGGAACACCTCGCTTGCTCCCACGGCGATGGCCACGCCCGTCCAGACGGGCGTCCCGCTGCTCGCCGCACTCGCCGCCGGTGTCGCCGGCCGTCTCGGCGGTCACCTCCATCGCCTCCACGCCGGGCACCGCTGCGCGTGGGCCCGCGTCGCGATCAGTGCAGGATGACCGGTCGGCCGCCCTGGCCCTCGTCGTCGAGCAGGTGCGACTCCTCGCGCCGGCGCGGCAGGAGCGCGACCGGGATCAGGGTCACGATGAGCGCGACGGTCGCCACGAGGTACGGCGCCCGGAAGGCCTCGGACGGGTCGGCGACGCTCTTCTGCTGGTTGGTGAGCACGACCGACATCACGGCGACGCCGACCGAGCTCGCGACCTGCTGGAGCACGTTGATCAGGGTCGAGCCGCGGGCGACCTGGTGCTCGCGCAGCGTCTTCAGCGCCGAGGTGAAGACGGGCATCATCGTGCCGCCCATGCCGAGGCCCATGATGAACAGGAACGCGATGATCTGCGCGTACGACGTGTCCGGATCGGTGCTGAACGCGAGTCCGCCGACCCCGACGATGATGCCGATGAAGCCGAACGGGACGATCCGGCCGACCGGGATCTTGTCGGCCAGCGCGCCGGCGAGGGGCATGGTCAGCATGGCGCCGAGGCCCTGGGGGGCGACGAGCAGCCCGGCCTTCAGCACGCTCTCGCCGCGGATCTCCTGGAAGTAGGTCGGCACCAGCAGCAGGGCGCCGAAGAAGGAGCCCGCGAACAGGAACATGACGACCGTGGCGACCGTGAGGTTGCGGTCGCGGAACAGCCGCAGGTCGAGCAGCGGGTGCTCGGGCCGGAAGGCCCAGAACACGAAGCCGACCATCAGGGCGAGTCCCACGATGCCCGGAGCGAGGACCTTCGTCGCGGCGACGGTCCCCTCGCCGGGGATCGACGAGACGCCGTACAGGAACAGGGCGAGGCCGGGGGACATCAGGGCCATGCCGACGAGGTCGAACGACTCGCTGGGCTCCGGGGCGTCCGCCGGGAGGGCGGCCAGGGCGTAGACGATCGCGGCGATGCCGAGCGGCAGGTTGATCAGGAAGATCCAGTGCCAGGACGCCGAGTCGATCAGCCAGCCGCCGACGATCGGGCCGAGGATCGGGCCGAGCAGCATCGGGATGCCGAGGATCGCCATCAGCCGACCGATCCGGTGCGGACCGGCGGCCTTGGTCATGATCGTCATGCCGAGCGGCATCAGCATGCCGCCGCCGAGACCCTGCAGGACCCGGAAGAGGATCAGCGTCTCGATGCTCCACGCCGTCGCGCACAGCACCGAGCCGAGGGTGAACAGCGCGAGCGCCGCGATGTAGAGCCGCTTCGTGCCGAACCGGTCGGCCGCCCAGCCGGTCGCCGGGATGACGGCGGCGAGTGCCAGGGTGTAGCCGGTGATCGTCCAGGCCACGGTGGAGTAGGAGTCGACCCGGAACTCCCCCATGAAGGTCGGCAACGCGACGTTGACGACGGTCGTGTCGAGGATCGCCATGATCGAGCCGAGGACCACGACACCGGCGACCTTGAGGATGTCCGGGGTGATCCGGTCGTCGTCGGCTCCGCCGAGGGGCTCGCCGGTGGGTGTTGCGGACGCGGACAAGGGATCCTCCTGGGGCTGGGGCGCGACGATCGGAGAGTACGCCGCTTCGCCCAACCCCCCTCGGTCGCCGATCTATTCCAGCTCGCGGGCGATCTCCCGGCTGCGGGCCGCCGCGGCCGCCGCCCCGGCGGCGACGATCGCGCGGAGATCGCGCTGTTCGAAGGTCGCGATCGCACGCTCGGTCGAGCCGTGGGGACTGGTCACCGCACGGCGCAGGTCGGCGGGGTCCGCGCTGTCGCCGTCGAGCATCCGGCCGGCACCGGCGACGGTCCGGGCGGCGAGCAGGCGGGCGAGCTCCGCAGGCAGGCCCAGCCGCGCGCCGGCCTCCGCCAGCGCCTCGGTCAGGTAGAAGACGTAGGCGGGACCGGACCCGCTCACCGCGCCCACGGCGTCGAGCCGGTCCTCGGCCACCTCGACGACCAGGCCCACGGTGTCGAACAGCGCATGGGCCCGACGCAGGTGCTCGGCGGACGCATGGGCGCCCGGGGCGAGCGCGGTGACGCCGTGCCCGACCCGGGTCGGCGTGTTCGGCATGGCCCGCACGACCGGTTGGCCGGGCCGCAGCACCCGCTCGATGCTCGCCAGCGGTACGGCGCCGGCGACGCTCACCACGACGGTGTCGGGAGCGAGTCCGGCCGCGATCTCCGCGGCCAGCGCGGGCACCTGCGCCGGCTTGACCCCCAGCACCACCACCGCGGCCTCGGCCGCCGCCCGCGCGTTGGAGGTGGGGGCCGACCCCGCGGCGGCGTCGTCGGCCGTCGCGGCCACCCGGACGCCGTACCGGTCGGCGAGCCGGGCGGCGCGCTCGACCGTCCGGACGGTCGCCACGACCTGGTCCGCGGGCACCCCGGAGTCCAGGAGTCCCGCCAGGATGGCCTCGTTCATCGCGCCGCAGCCGAGGAAGGCGATCGTCGTACCCACCCCCGCATCCTGCCAAGCCCGGACGCGGCTCCGCGTAGCCTGCCCCTGTGGCAGGTCAGCAGGACACAGCCTTCGAGCTCGGACGTGACGGCGCCGCCTGGATCGTGGCCGGCGTCGACGGGAGCGTCACGTCGACCCGGGCCGGATCGTACGCCGCCGGCCTGGCCCGCCGGCAGCACAGCCGGCTGGCGCTGGTGCTCGCCCGCGACGTCACCGCCGAGGCGTCGCTCGGCAACGAGGGCGCGGTCCGCGCCGCACTGGAGGGTCAGGACCAGGTCGAGCGGGAGCTGCGCGACGCCATCGCCAGCACGGTCTGGCCGGTCGACGTCGAGCTCTTCGTCCGGGTCGGGCCACCGGCCCGGGTGCTCGCGGCGGTCGCCGAGGAGCTGTCCGCCGGCCTCATCGTGCTGGGCTCGTCGCGCCAGCACGCCTACCTCCGGCCGGGCGGCCCGCTCCCGGTGCAGCTGATGCGCCTGCGCCGCTGGCCGGTGCTCGTCGTCCCCTGACCGGATCGACCGGATCGATCGGATCGCCACCGGCCTGGACGTCCCCGCCCGCCCGCGGTAGGACGGAGACGTGGAGGAGATGGAGCTGACGCGGATGCGGCGGTCCCGCGCGCTGGAGGCGGTCGGGTACGACGCCGCCACCGCGCGGCTGCGGGTCCGGTTCCGCCACGGCGGCACCTACGACTACCTCGGCGTCGAGCCGGAGGTCGTCGAGGGGCTGCGCGCCTCGGCCCACCCGTGGACCGAGTGGCGCGAGCGGATCCTGGAGCACGAGGTCGAGCGGGTCGAGACCTGAGCCGGGCCGGCGCGGGCCGGCGCGGGCCGGCGCGGGTCAGCGCGGGTCGGCGCGGGTCAGCGGGAGGCCGGGCCGGTCATCGTGCCGAGCCGCACCGGGTGGACGCTCTCGACGGAGAGGTCGCGCACCCGGGGCAGGGTGCCCCACAGCGCCCGCCCTCCGGGGGTGCGCAGCAGGGGGCCCAGCACGCGGTGGAAGCGGGTCACCTCCGCCGGGGTGCTGGCGCGGGCCGGCCCGACGGTGCCGACCAGGAGCACGCCCGGCGGCCGGACGAAGCGCCCGCGCAGGAGCGAGCGGCCCCACATCACGGCACCACTGTCGACGGCGGCGATGGTGACCCGCGGATCGCGGGCGACGTTCTCGGCGAGCCGGCGGTTGAAGACGTCGAAGTAGAAACCGGTCCCGGGCGCGGTGAGCTGGACCGAGCCGATCGGGGTGACGTGGGCCGACCCGTCGGCGTTGGTCGACGCCACGCTGCAGTGCAGCGAGGTGGCCACCGCCCGGCGGACGACCCGGCGGGCGAGCAGCCAGTCGGCGTCGTCGGGAGTGGTCGGGCGAAGGTTCGGCGGGAGGTCCATGGAGCCAATCTAGAGACTAGTCTCTACTAAAATCTAGAGACTAGTCTCTACGACCATGGGTCGATCCGTCCTCCACACCCGCGACGCCCTGCTCGACGCCGCCGCGGAGCTGTTCGCCGCGGGCGGCGCCCGGGCGGTCACGATGAGTGCCGTCGCCCGGACGGCCGGTGCCCCCAGCGGCTCGGTCTACCACCGGTTCCCCGACCGCGGCACGCTGCTCGCGGACCTGTGGCAGCGCACCGCGGACCGGTTCGAGACCGACTACCACGACCGGCTCGGCGCGGCGCCGACGCCGGAGACCGCGGTCGGCGCGGCCGCCTGGATCGTCACGTGGTGCCGGGCCGAGCCGGCACGCGCCGCCGTCCTCCACGCCGGTCCGCGCGCTTTCGATCCCGACACCTGGCCGGCCGCGCGGATCGCCGAGCACGCGGCGGCCCGCGACCGCCGCGACGCCGCGCTGGGCGCCGCGGTCGGCTCGGTCGCGGGCGCGACCGGCGTACCGGCCGACGAGGTCTCCTTCGCCCTGCTCGGGCTCCCGCTGGCCGTGGTCGGTCAGTACCTCCGGGCGCCCGAGCCGGTCCCCGCGGACGCAGCCGACCTCGTGGGTCGGCTGGCCGCGCGGCTGCTGGGTCTGGCCTGACGGTCAGTCCAGCGGGGTCGCCGTGACCACCACGTTCTGGCGGTAGTGGAAGCCACCGCCGGCCGTGGTCACCCGGCCGGCACAGCTGATCAGCACCAGCCGGTGCTCGCCCACGGTCGAGAAGAACCGCTGGGGCAGCCGCTTCGCGCGCGAGAAGCGCTCGACGGAGTCGACCTGGTAGCGAACCGTCCGGTTGCCCTCGCGGACCGTGACCACCTGGCCGGGACGGACCCGGGTCAGCTTCCAGAAGGCGCCGGGGCGGTCGTGCCGGTCCGAGACGTGCCCGGCGATGACCGTGGTGCCGATCAGGTCGCCGGCCGCGGCCGACTTCCGCAGCTGGCCGGTGCGGGCGACCTGGCCCGGGACCTGCACGGCGCCCTTCTTGATCCCGACCATCGTGGTGCGGGCGTTGACGCCCAGGGACGGGATGCTGAGCCGGGTCGCCTTGCGCCGGCCGGCGACGTCGGCGCCCGGGGAGCTGAACCCGGTCGCCACGACGGGCGCACGGTACGACGGCTTGCGCACCAGCGTCGTCTCCGAGGCCAGACCGCACGCGTGCGTGGCCGCCGCATTGCGGCTGTCGGCCGTCGTCGCGGCCACCCAGGTGTAGTAGCCGGTGCGGGCCACCTTCACCGAGGGAGTCCGGATCACGCCGTTCGCCGGGGCGAAGGACACCGTGCCGACCGCGTGTTGGGGCGTGCAGGCCATCTCATCGCGCGTCGCGAACGGCCCGTAGAGCGTGGCGGAGCCGGTCGCGCCGTGCCCGGGGACGAACCCGCTGATGGTGACGGTGTCGAACACCTCGGCGCCGGGCTTGACCGTCGCCTTCGAGGTCTCCGTCGTCAGGGACACCGCAGCCGGGCCGGGTGTGCTGTCGGCGGTCACACTGACCGTCTGAGCCGCGTCGTCGATGTCCTTGTGCTCGGCCAGGACGGTCGCGGACCCGGTCACGGCCAGTTCCTCGAAGGCCACCAGCTGCTGCCCGGCGTACCCGGCCGGGACGGTGAAGTGGACGTCGATGCTGCCCTGTGCCGCAGTCGGGGTGAAGGTGACCGAGCCGGTGATGCCGGTCGCGGAGCCGTCGGACTTGCGGACCAGCTCACCGGTGATCGTGTACGACGTGCCCGGCGTCAGGTTCTGGTAGGCGACCGCGTCGATCACCGTGCCACCCGCGGCCGGCAGCACCCGGTCGCCGTCGGCGGCGTCGACCAGGCTGGTGCCGATCGACGGCGCCACCCAGGCGACGGCGGCGGAGTCGGTGACGGTGGCCGTGCTCGGCGCGATCAGGATCATGGACTGCGCGTGATCGCCGGGCGTCGCGGTGCCTCCCGGCTGCTTGGGCACCGAGATGATGCTGCCGTTGGCGCCCGAGCCGGTCGCGGTCACCGTGACGGTGGCCGAGCCGGCGCTCAGCGTGCCGCGCAGGTCGAGGTAGAGCTGCTGGCCGTCGACCACGGCGGCGGTGTCGACCGGCGTCCCGCTCGCGTCGGTCACGGTCAACGCGGGCGCGACCGAGACCTGGGCGGTCGGCTGGCTGGTGCTCACGGTGAACGGGCCGACCAGCGAGTCGGCCTGCTGCACGGCCGCGGGACCAGCGATCTCCGCGGTGGCGCGAAGGTCTGCCGGGGTCAGGCCGCCGCTGGCGTTCGCCCCGTTGACGAGATACCAGTAGGCGTCCTGCGAGTCCTGCGTCTCCCAGACCCAGGGGGCGTCGAAGGTGAGGTCGGTGTAGCGCCAGATCGCGTACTGGGTCGCCTCGATCGCGTCGTCGGCGGAGATGCCCGGCACGCCGGCGGCAGCACCGAAGTCCGCCAGGCTCAGCGCCGGGTAGCTGTGGGCGAGCACCCACAGGACCTTGCCCTGGATGGCCGGGTCGGTGAAGTGGTTGTTGCCGAGGAAGTCCGCGGCCTCGCCCAGCCCGCCCGTGATGTGCGACCCGGCCGAGATGTCGTGCTCGATGCAGTAGGCCCAGTAGTCCGGCGTGCCCAGGTTGCCGGGATCGGCCGGCGGCTCGGCGTACACGCCGTGGATCGCCGTACCCGAGTAGCCCTGCATGCTCGGCCCGACATAGACCTGGTCACCCGGTCCGGGCTCCGCGGTCGCTGCCGGCACCGGCACCGCCAGGGCCCCTGCCACCAGGGCACCGGCCACCGCGGCGACCGCGGCCGGCCATGTCCGGCGCGTCCGCTGCTTCTGTGTCGTCGTTCTCACTGATCAGTCCCCTTCTCCACGTCATCGCGCCCCGCGCGCTCACCGGCGGACCTGCCGTCCAGCGCGAGCACGATGCACGATCCGAGCGAGGCTCCGCATGCGGCCTCAGCGGGGAGGGTGACCAGATGTCCCCCGTCGTGGGGACATCCGACGGGCGATCCGGGTGAACCCCCCTCGTACCCGGCATCTCGGTCGTGGATCGGCTCGGATCACGACCGAGATGCCGGGTACGGCGGTCAGATCCCGGGGCAGGTCACGCCGGGTCGTCGACGTACCGGTCGGCCCCGGCCAGCACGCCGACCCCGGCCAGCAGCGCCGACGCGAGGATCAGCGCCGCCAGGGGGGCGCCCCACCCGCCGGTCCGGTCGTGGAGGACGCCGATCAGCAGCGGCCCCAGCGCCGCCAGGGCGTAGCCCATCGACTGCGCCATGCCGGACAGGGCGGCGGCTCCGGCGGGCCGTCGGGCGCGGAGGGCGAAGAGGGTCAGCGCGAGCCCGACCGCGCCGCCGCAGCCCAGCCCGAGCAGCACGGTCCACCCCACCACTCCCGACCCCGGAGCGAGCGCCAGGCCGGCGATGCCGGTCCCGATGACCGCCGCGCAGAGGGCGGCCAGGAGCCGTTGGGACCGCGCGCGGACGGCCAACAGCGGGAGGACGAGGGCGCCGGCGACGCCGCTGGCACTCAGCACACCCGTCATCACGCCGGCCGCCGTCTCGTCCAGGCCGGCATCGTGCAGCACCTCGGGCAGCCAGGCCGTCAGCGTGTAGAACACCGCCGACTGCAGGCCGAAGTAGGCCGCGACCGCCCACGCGGTCGGCGACCGCCAGACCCGCACCGTCGCCGACGGTACGTCGACGGGGGTCACCTGCGGACGCGAGCCCGCCCGCCGCTGGATGGCCAGCCACAGCCCGCCGGCGAGCACGGCCGGGATCCCCCACAGCCCGAGGGCGCCACGCCAGTCGAGCCCCAACGCGTGCCCGAGCGGCACCGCGGCCCCGGCGGCACCGGCCGCCCCGAGGCTGAGGGTCACGGAGTACAGCGCCATGGCGGCGCCGAGGTGGTCGGCGAGGTCGCGCTTGATGACCACCGGGACCAGGACGTTGGCCGCCGCGATGCCGATCCCGATCACTGCGGAGCCCAGGTACAGGGCGGGGATCGAGGGCACCAGTCGGACGGCGCAGCCGGCCAGCAGCACGAGCACCGAGGCGACCAGTGCCCGCTCCAGGCCGATCCGGCGCGCCAGCCCGGGGGCGAGGGGCGACAGCACGGCGAAGAACAGCAGCGGCAGCGTGGTCAGCATGCTCGTCGCGGCGGCGGTGAGTCCGGTGTCGGCGCGCAGCTGCCCGGTCAGCGGCCCGACGGCCACCAGTGCGGGACGCAGGTTGAAGGCGAGCACCGCCACGCCGACGACCAGCAGCAGCGCGCGCGGCCCCCATCGGCTCCCCCGGCGCGTGGCGGGGGTCACGGGGCGGAGCTCAACCATGCAGCAGCCCGCGGACCGTCCGCCCCAGCGCGGTCGCGGGAGCGGCCAGGTCGAGAGGCAGGTCGAAGTGGTTGCACCGCGGCGCGTCCGGGATGACATCGACCCGGTTGCCGAACGCCTGCCAGGCCGCGGCGAACGCCCGGCTCTGGCGCTTGAACTCCGCCGTCTCGTGCTCGGCCCAGGTGACGACCAGCGCAACGTCGGACGCGTGGACGCGGGACAGCGGGCTGAGCTCCCACGCGGTCGGCTCGTCGAGGCCGAGTGGGTCGTTGACGTAGGTGCCGACCAGCGGGCGCAGGTCGTAGACGCCGCTGAGCAGCGACGCGGTCCGGATCTCGGCGCCGGGTCCGAGCGCCGCGGGGTCGTCGAGGGCCAGCAGCGCCGCCAGGTGGGCGCCCGCCGAGCTGCCCGCGAGGTGGATCCGCGCCGGGTCGATGCCCAGCTCCGCGGCGTGCCCGATCAACCAGGAGAGTGCTGCGCGGCACTCCGCCACGATCTGCGCCAGGGAGGCCGCCGGAGCGAGGGTGTACTCGACCGCGACGTACGCCGCACCCGCGGCCAGGACGTCCGGTGCCGCACCGCAGGCGCGCTCCTTGGACTCGGCCTGCCAGTAGCCGCCGTGCACGAAGACGAGGACCGGCACCGGCGTAATGCCACCGGGATGGAACAGGTCGAGTCGCTGACGCGCGCCCGGACCGTAGGCATGCTCGGTGTGCGGGTGTCGGCTCCGGGCGGCATCGCTGGCCGCGGCGTAGACGTCGAGCTCGGCGTCGATGGAGGCGACCATCGAGCTCGGCGAGTACTCCCGCGCCAGGTCGGCCGGCGACAGGGCCCGCCATGCCTCGTCGGTCGGTGTCACCACGCCACCTCGGCGGTCTGCGTGGTGCGCGCGACGACCCGCCCGCGGCGCAGCACGATCCGGTCCGCCGAGCGTTCGGCGACGACCTCGCGCACCGAGCCCGCCCGTACGGCGACCAGGTCGGCGAGCGCGCCCACGGTGACTCCGGCCGCGGGCAGGCCGAGGACCGCTCGGGCCCCGTCTCCGACCATGGTCACCGCCTGGTCGGGTGGGACGTGGCCGGCGAGCACCAGCAACTGCGCGCTGTCCAACGGATCGCCGCTGCCCAGCGGGTTGAACGGGTCCTGGACGTTGTCGCCGCCGCCGGCGACGCGCACGCCCCCGGCCAGCAGCGCACGGACGGCGGTGAGCCCCCGTGGCGGCGCACTCGGCCGGTCCCGGGCCTGGAGGTAGAGGTTGGTCGCCGGGCACGCGATCACATCGACGCCCGCCTCCGCCAGCACCCGGGCGACGTCGTGCTGCTCGGCCTCCGTGCGCATCGCGAGACTGGACAGGTGGCTCGCCGCGACCGGGTGCGCGAACCCGGCGCGCTTGAGCCGGGCGAGCTCCACGACGTCGAGCGAGGGACGCAGGTGCTCGTCCATGTGCAGGTCGACACCCCGGCCGAACCGGTCGGCCACGTCCAGCGCGACGCTCATCGCCGCCGCCGGATCGGGCTCGCCGTGCGGCGTACCCCCGACCAGGTCCGCGCCGCGCTCCAGCGCCTCCTCGAGACGGCGGCGGGCCGCCGCGGCGGCGTCGGGGTCGCCGGACAGCGGGTAGGACATCACGACGATCTGGACGTCGACCAGGTCGCGCAGCTCGGCGCGGACCGCCACCAGCGCATCGACGCCGCGCAGCTCGACGCCGGGACCGACGTCCACGTGGGTGCGGATCGCGGTGGTGCCGCGCCGCAGCGCGTCCAGGGCGGCGGACCGGGCCCGCCGGGCGATGTCCTCGACCGACAGGGTCGAGCGGTGGGCGCGCCAGGCCGCCACGGCTCCGGACAGGTCGCCGGCCGGGTTGGCGACGTCGTCGACCGTCCCGGCCTTGTCGAGGTGCGCGTGCGGCTCGGCGAAGGCGCCGAGCAGCAGCCGTCCGTCGAGGTCGATGTGGTCGACCCCGTCGACCCCGTCGACCCCGTCGAGCGTCCCGGCGGCCTCGGTCGCCACCACGCGCCCGTCCTCGACGAGAACGTCGGCGAGGGAGTCGGTCGGCCGACCGCCGGCCAGCCGGGCCCGGCTCAGCAGGACCCTCACAGCGCGAGCCGCAGCCCGGTCGGCGGGCCGGCCGGACCCCACAGGTCCGCCCAGGACACACCGCGCCGCGCGGCCACGACGTCCTCCAGCTGGCGGAAGTGCTCGTCCATCACGACGCCGAGCGCCTCGGCGTCGCGGTCGCGCATCACCTCGGCCTGCCGGCGGTGCACCACGAGGGTGGTGCGGTCGTCCTTGCCGGCGGGCGGGTACGTCGCCCGCACCGGCGCCAGCAACCGGTTGATCGCGTGGGTGGCGTCGACGAGCTGCCGGCTCTGGCTGGCGCGGGCGACCGCGCGGTGGAACTTGGCGTGCGCCCGCGCGCCGAGCACCGGGTCGTCGACGTGCTCGACCATCAGCGCCACGGAGCGGTCGATCTCGGCGAGGTCCTGGTCGGTCGCGACCTGCAGCGCGTGCAGTGTGACGGCCCCCTCGATCACCCGGCGGGCGGTCAGCGCCTCCACGATCTGCTCCTCGTGCAGCACGTCGCTGGAGATCACGAAGACCGGGGCCAGCTCCGAGATGAGGTAGACCCCGGCGCCGCCGCCGCGGCGGACCGCCAGCATCCCGCTCTCCTGGAGGGCGGCCAGGGCCTGGCGCACGGTCGGCTTCGAGACGTCGAGCGCCTCGGCGAGCTCGGCCACCCCCGGCAGCCGGGAGCCGACGGAGACCCGGGAGCGCTCGATGTAGTCGATCACGCTCTCGACCGCGAGCTCGAAGGCCCGCGCCGAACGCACCGACTCGGGACCGGGGGTGGCTGCCATGGCCAGAAGATTAGTGCCGTACCCCGACGGCACGGGCAGGTCAGAGAGCACGGGTCTCCGCGGCCACCGCGAGCCACTCCTGCTCGGGATCGACGGTCCCGACGAAGCCCTCGACCAGCCAGGCCGCCTGCACCGAGGTGAGGTACGCCGCGTCGGCCGGCAGGTCGGGCTCGGGAGCCGGGCCGTCGTACACGTCGGCGAGGGTCTGGCCGGCGGGGACCCGGACCCGGCCGGTGTGGTCCTTGATCGGTCCGCGCCAGATGTCGAGGGTGCCCGCCCGCAGCCGCTCCGCGGCGTCCAGCGCTCGCGCCGCCACCTCCGCGGGCACCACCGACGACGGCGGCGAGTTGCGTACGACGCCGTCGCGCGCCCGCAGGTAGACGTGCCGGGCGCGCCACCGCCCGTCGAGCACAGCCTGCGCCTCGGCGATGTAGAACGGGGCCCAGTCGACGTAGGCGACGTCGAGGACCGACGGCTGGTCGATCGAGCGGGGGTCACGGCCCATCGACCACAGACCCAGCTCCGAGGCCAGCGCCGTGATGGTCGGCATCTCGACCAGCGTGCCGCCGAAGGTGTCGACGCCGAGGTCGACCAGGTCCAGCACCGCCGCACGCTCCCGCTCGACCTGGTCGTCCGCGAAGTAGCTGCCCACCCAGCGGTCGTGGATGACGGCGTCGGGGTTGGCGGCGCGCACGCCGAGCGCCCAGGCATTGGCGATCTGCAGGTCCGTCGGGCCGGGGGCGCCGCCGATGCAGCCGAGCTGACCGGAGCGGCTCATCCCGCCGCAGAGCAGGCCGGAGACGTAGGCGTGCTCGTCGCGCGCGTCGCGGAAGGTGCCGAAGTTCGGGGCCAGGTCCACGCCCTGGTTGTGCATGTACCGGGTCGCGGGGTACTCGGCGGCGACCGGCAGCACCTCGAGCCCGCCGCGGCTGTCGCAGGCGAAGACCAGGTCGAAGCCGCGCTCGCCGAAGTCGCGGGCCGCGGCGACGAATCCCTCGCCCCGGCCGGCGCCGACCACGACCTCGGTGTCCACCCGGTCGCCGAGAGCGGCCTCCAGGGCCGCGCGGCCGAGCTCGTGGCCGCGCAGCCAGCCGTTCGACGACTCCGCGTGGGTCGCGCGGTGGATCCAGCCGACCCGGATCTTCTTCGTGGTGCTCACAGTGCCTCCATGCTGATCAGTTCGGGGATCCGCGCCGTACCGTCCTCGGTGAACAGCGCGGAGGATGAGATCTCGACGACGTCGAGACCGGCGGACGTCCGCAGGTGCGCGAGCCGGGCCGCCACCTGGTCCGGCGGCGCCACCAGGGCGAAGCGCCGGACGACGTCGTCGGGGACGAGCCGGGCTGCCTCGTCGAGGGTGCCGCCGCCGAAGAGCACGGCGCTGACCCGCTCGATCAGGTCCAGGGGCACGCCCGCGGCCTCGCGGTACTCCGGGCGCATGTTGCCCAGCTCCAGGGCGACCCGGGCCCGGCCGCCGTCGGCGACCTCCTCGCCGCCGCCGTACGGGATGCTCAGCGAGATCCGCAGCGGGCGCTCGGCCGTGCGCCGCAGGCCGGCGACGATCTCGGGCAGCAGGCCGTGCGGGATGCCGGACAGGACGACGCCGTCGGCGACCCGGGCCGCGAGCTCCATGGTCTGCGGGCCCTTGGTGGCGATCCACGTCGTCGCGCCGGGACAGATCCGGCGGGTCAGCTCGATCGCCTCGCGGATCGCGGTGAGCGGGCGCTCGGCGGTCGCGCCCTGGCTGGCCAGGATCCGGTCGCCACCCCGGGCGAAGCAGACGAACGCCCGGCCTCCGCTGAGCTCGTGCAGGGTGCGCACGGCGTTCGCGGTGACGGCCGGCCGCCGCGTGTAGGGGTTGGTCACCAGCCCGAGCCGGATCCGCTCGGTGATGCAGGCGAGCGCACCCAGCAGCGGCCACTGGTCGTCGCCGTCCATGCCGATGTCGGCCAGGTGGAAGCTCTCCAGCCCGGCCCGGTCGGCGGCGCGGGCCCGGGCCAGCGCGACCTCGCCGGGGGCGTCGGCGAGCATCACGCCCGTCAGCGCCGATCCGGCTCCGGTCGGTACGGCGGTCGCGGCCGAGGTGGTCATGACGAGGTTCCCTTCGTGGTGGTCAGCACCGGCACGGTGGCGCCGGAGGGGACGAGATGGCAGGCGGCCGCGCCGCCGTCGGGAACGGGGACCAGCGGCGGGGTCACGGTCCGGCAGATGTCGATCGCGACCGGGCAGCGGGCCCGGAAGGCGCAGCCCGGGTCGGCCGTCGCGGCCGGATCGTCCGCGGCACCGTCGGTCCCGGTGACCGCGCTGTCCGCCGCGGCCGCCTCCGCCGCACGCCGCGCGGCCCGCCGGGCCCGCTGGCGTCGCGCGTCGGCGACCGGGGTGGCGTCGAGCAGCATCCGGGTGTAGGGATGCGCCGGCTGGCCGAAGACCCGCTCGGTGGGGCCCTCCTCGACGATCCGGCCGCGGTAGAGCACGACCAGCCGGTCGCTGATGTGCGCCACCACGTCCAGGTCGTGACCGATGAACAGGTAGGAGACCCCGAGCTCGGCCTGGATGTCGGCGAACAGGTTGATCACCTGCGCCTGCGTGGACACGTCGAGGGCCGCGACCGGCTCGTCGCACACGATCAGCCGGGCCCGGCTGGCCAGGGCCCGGGCGATGGCGATCCGCTGCTGCTGCCCGCCCGAGAACTCGTCGGGGTAGCGGTGCGCGTCGCTCCCGCCGAGGCCGACCAGCTCCAGGAGCTCGGCGACCTTGCGATCGCGCTCCGCGCCGCGCAGGCCCTGGTGCAGCCGCACCGGCTCGCCGATCGCGTCGCCGACCGTGCGGACCGGGTTGAGCGACCCGCCGGGGTCCTGGAAGACCGCCTGGATCTGGCTGCGGAGCTCGCGCGGCAGCCGCCCGCCGGCGGCGTACGCGTGGCCGTCGAAGCTGACCCGACCCCGGGTGGGGGCGGTGAGCCCGAGCAGGATCCGGCCGATGGTCGACTTGCCCGAGCCGGACTCGCCGACCATGCCGACGGTCTCGCCCGCGCCGATGGTGAAGCTGACGTCCTGGACCGCGCGCACCGACCAGGCGGGGCGGATCAGCGGGATGCCGCTGGTGCTGAACTCGACGGCGAGGTCGCGGACGTCGACGAGCGGCACGGCGGCCGCGGGGGTGTTCAGTTCCACGGTGCCTCCTGGGAGATCACGCAGCGTGCCGCGTGCTCGGCGGTGACGAGGGCGAGGTCGACCGGGCCCTGCGCGCAGGCGTCGTGGGCGTGCGCGCACCGGGGCTGGAAGCGGCAGCCCGCGGGCCACCGGCCCGGCAGCGGCACCGCGCCCGGGATCGTCGTCAGCCGCTCGACGGCGAGCCGGGTGGGCCGGGCCCCGAGCAGACCGTGCGTGTACGGGTGCAGTGGGCGGTCGAAGAGATCCTCGACCGGCGCCTGCTCGACCACCTGGCCGGCGTACGCGACGACCGTCCGGTCGCAGGCGTCCGCCACGACCCCGAGGTCGTGGGTCACCAGCAGGACCGCCAGGTCCAGCTCGTCGCGCAGGTCGAGGAGCAGGTCGAGGACCTGCTCGCGGACCCGTACGTCGAGCGCGGTGACCGGCTCGTCCGCGATCAGCAGCTTCGGGCGACCCGCGACGGCCATCGCGATCATGGCGCGCTGGGCCATGCCGCCCGACAGCATGTGGGGGTACTGGCCCGCTCGCCGGGCCGGATCGGTCACGCCGACCTGGTCGAGCAGCGCGATCGCCTGCTCCCGCGCGGCTCTGGCGCTCGTGCCCGCCAACCGCAGGGGCTCGGCGACCTGGTCCCCGATGGTCATCGTCGGGTTCAGACTGGCGAGCGGATTCTGGAAGACCATGGCGATCTCGCTGCCACGGATCCCCTGCCACTCCCGCTCGGGCAGGCCGACCAGCTCGCGTTCGCCGAGCCGGATCGAGCCGCCGGTCACCAGGCGCTGGTCGTCGAGCAGGCCCATCAGGGCCAGCGCGATGGTCGACTTCCCGCAGCCCGACTCTCCGACCAGGCCGACGACCTCGCCGGGCCGGATCGCGAAGGACACGTCGGAGACCAGGGTCGGTCCGTCGGTCCCCACGCCGACGGTGAGCCGGTCGACGTGCAACAGCGCGTCTCCGTCGCCGGGCGGTGGCGTGACCACGCCGGCGGGGAGGGCGGGCGTGGCGACGACGGCCGCTCGGCGGGTACGGCGCGGCCGGGCTCGCTCGCGGCCCGGCTGGATCGCCGACAGCAGGCCGTCGCCGACCAGGTTGAGGGCGAGGACGGTCACCGCGATCGCGACTCCGGGCCAGACGATGAGCAGCGAGGTGGCCGCGTGGATGCTGGTCGCCGCCGTCGCGAGCAGGGTTCCCCAGCTGGCCTGCGGCGGCTGGACACCGAGGCCGATGAAGCTCAACGACGCCTCGACCGTCACCACGACACCGGCCTGGGTGACCACCTGGACCACGATCGGGCCGAGCGCGTTGGGCAGGACGTGGCGCACGATGATCGTCGGGGTGGAGAGCCCGATCACCTGCGCTGCCTCGACATAGGTCGCCGAGCGCACGGCGAGCACCGCATTGCGGGTGACCCGGACGAAGCCGGTGGCGAAGACGACGCCGAGGGCGGCCATCGAGGTCACCAGACCGGTGCCGAAGATGGCGATGACCAGCATCACCAGCACCAGCGCGGGCAGCGCGAAGAGCAGGTCGGTCAGCCGCATCACGATCCGGTCGACCCAGCCGCCGAGGAAGCCGGCGGCCAGCCCGATCGGGATGCCGAGGGCGGACGCGATGGCGATCGCCTCGCCGATCGCCAGCAGCGAGGTCCGGGTGGCGTCGATCATCCGGCTCAGCTCGTCGCGACCGAGCTCGTCGGTGCCCAGCCAGTGCTGCCCGCTCGGGCCGGCGTACGCGTTGACCAGGTCCTGCTGGGTCGGGTCGTGCGGTGCCAGCCAGGGTGCCAGCACCCCGACGACCACGATCGCCAGCAGGAAGAGGGACGCGATCATCGCGGTCCGGTCGGCCCGGTAGCGGCGCCAGACCCGGCCCCGCGACGCGGCCACGGCGACCGCGGAGGGCACCCGGCCCCAGCCGGGGCGTCCGGCTCCCGGGCCGGTGGGCGACGCGCCGGTGGTCGCGGTGGTGGAGCCGGTGGTGGAGCCCGTCGTGCCGGTCGTGCTCATGCCGTCCTCGCCTTCGGGTTCAGCCACATCAGGACGAGGTCGACGACGAGGTTGATCGCGACGACCAGGACGACGAGGACCACGGCCAGGCCGAGCAGCACGGGCGTGTCGCCCTGCATGATGGCGTGGGCCATGGCGCCGCCGATGCCCGGCAGCGAGAAGACCTGCTCCACGATCAGCGACGTGCCGAGCATGATCGTGACCCAGAAGCCGAGCTGGGTGACCATCGGGCCGGCGGCGTTGCGCAGCGCATGTCGGCGCACGATCGCGCCGGCCGGGACGCCCTTGGCCCGCGCGGTGCGGACGTAGGCGCTGCCCATCACCTCCACCAGGGAGCTGCGCATCTGCCGGGCCAGGACGGCCGCCGGGGTGACGCCCAGCGCCACCGCCGGGAGCACGATCCGGGCCAGCCACTGCGTCGGGCTCTCGGCGAAGGACACATAGCCCGTCGCCGGGAACACCGGGATGCGCAGGGCGAACAGGCCGACCAGCAGGAGTCCCAGCCAGAAGGACGGGAACGCGACGCCGATCGCCGACAGGCCGGTGACCAGCCGGTCGAGCAGGCCGCCGGGCCTCAGTCCGGCCGCGATCCCCGCGGGCACGCCGATCAGCACTGCCGCCACCGTGCCCGCGATCGTCAGTGACAGGGTCACCGGCAGACGGGCCGCCAGCATCTCGCCGACCGGTGTGCCGTTGGCCAGCGAGCGACCGAGGTCACCGCGTACGGCGTCGGTCAGCCAGGCGACGTACTGTCCGAGCACGGGCTGGTCCAGGCCGAGGTCGCGCCGGAGCTGCTCGACCTGATCCGCCGTGGCCTGGGGGCCGGCGAACGTCGTCGCCACGTCCCCCGGCACCAGGGCGACCAGGAAGAAGACCAGCGCGGACAGGGCCAGGACCACGAGGGGCAGCGCGGCGAGCCGCGCGAGGATCGCTGAGCGCATGACCTACTTGCCGCCCACCGTGACGCCGTAGAACGGCGGGCCCATGAAGGCGCCGGCCCACGGCACGAGTCCGTGCACGTCGTCGTTGAACGCGACGCCGGTCGGGCTCCAGTAGACCGGGATGACGTAGCCGTCCTCGGCGAGCGTCGCCATCATGTCGCCGAAGAGCTCGGCCGACCGCTCCGGGTCGTCGACGGCGGCGTTCGCGGCCTCGTCGGCCAGCTTGTTCGCCTCGCCCAGCTCGTGGCCGCCCGGGTTCATGAAGCCGCCCTCGGGGTCGAGCGAGCCGGCCAGCGAGGCCGCGTCCGGCACGAAGACGGGGGTGTACGCCAGCGGGTAGGTGCCCGAGAACATCTCGCGGGTCACGTTCTGCGGCGGCGGCTGGGTGACCGACGCGTCGAAGCCGACGGCGTTGAGCATGCCGGCGACCGCCTCGGTCTCACTCTTGTTGAGCGGACCGGGGTTGGCGGGCAGCACCAGCTTGGGCTTGCCGACGCCGGCCTCGGCGAGCAGCGCCTTGGCCTTCTCCGGGTCGTACTCGTAGGCGAAGGCCGGGGCGTCGACGTTGCCGACGCTGCCGGGCGCGAAGAGCTGGGTCGACGGCGTCGACATGTCCTTGCGGGCCGGCGTACCGGTCAGCGCCTCGCGGTCGAGTGCGTAGCCCACGGCCTGGCGGACCCGCTGGTCCGCGAACGGTCCGGTCGGGTCGACGACCAGGATGCCCTTGGCGTCGCCGCCCTCGGCGACCGTGGTGTCGAAGCCGGCCTGCTCGTAGCTGTCGCGCTCCTCGGCGTCGCCGATCATGGAGGCGTCGACCTGCCCGGTGCGCATCGCGGCGACCCGCTGCTGGCTGGAGTCGATGACGACCAGCTCGATCCGGTCGAGCGTCTGGGCCTCAGGGTCCCAGTAGTCCGGGTTCTTCGTGTAGACCCAGGTGGAGCCGGCGACGGTCGCCTTCTCGTCGAGGACGTAGGCACCCGCGCCGACCGGCAGCCGACCGAGGTCCGGCGAGTCGAAGGCGGCGGGGCTGACCATCATGCCGGCGCCGGTGGTCAGCGCGAACGGCAGCGACGGCGCGGGGCCGTCGGTCGTCACCAGCAGGGTCTGCGGGTCGATCACCTCGGTGCCGGTGACCTGGTCGAGGGTGGCCGCGCAGCCGCCGCCCGCGGCCCGGCAGCGCTCGATGTTGCCCGCCGCCGCGGCAGCGTCGAAGGCCTCGCCGTCGCTGAACGTCACGCCCTCGCGCAGGGTGAGGAGCAGCCCGTCCTGCTGGAGCTTCCACTCGGTGGCCAGCCCCGGGGCGAGCGAGCCGTCGGCGTTGGTGCGGATCAGCGCGTCGTACACGGGGAACAGGAAGTTCAGCCCGGACGTGCCGGAGTTGCGCTTCACGGGATCGAAGGTGTCCGGCACGGTGAAGGTCGCGAAGCGGAGGACGCCGTCGTCCGACGTCGTGGATCCGGAGCTCGAACCGCCCCCGCAGGCAGCGGTCGACAGCGCGGCGACGGCGACGGCGACGCCGACAGCGACGATGCTCCGCGAGGTTGCTCGGATTCTGGGCATGGGTGACTCACTCTCTTCAGACGGATGGAACCGGTGAGGTGGAACGCTTCCGAGAAGGGCGCTGCGGGAAGGGGTGACGGGGCGGTCAGCGCCGGCTCAGAGCCGGGTCCGGACCGCCCACAGCTCGGGGAAGAACTCGTGCCGCACGATGGAGCGCAGCCAGCCGACGCCATCGGTGCCGCCGGTCCCCGGCTTGGAGCCGAGGATCCGCTCGACGCCGATGAGGTGCCGGTAGCGCCACTGCTTGTAGCGGTCGGCGACGTCCATCAGGTGCTCGCCGAGGACGTAGAGGTCGTTGTCGGGGCGCGGGTCGCGGTAGACCTCCAGCCAGGCGTCCTCGACCGAGTCGTCGGGCACGTAGCGCTCGCTCCAGTCGCGGTCCAGGGCCCGGGCATCGATGGCCAGGCCGCGGCGCGCGAGCAGCGCGATCACGTCGTCGTACAGGCTCGGCGCCTCGCAGGCCTCCTTCAGCCCGGGGTAGACCGAGGTGACGCCCTGGTGCGGGCGCAGCAGTGAGGTGACCTTGTTGCCGAGGATGAACTCCAGGTGGCGGTACATATAGGACTGGAAGCCCGAGGCGCGGCCGAGGTGGTCGCGGAAGGCGTTGAACTCGTTGGGCGTCAGCGTCGCGAGCACGTTCCAGGCCGACGTGAGCTGGTCCTGGATCGGCGCCACCCGCCGGAACCCGTCGAAGGCGCCGGGCAGGTCGTCGGCGCGCACGAGTCGCTGGATCTCGACCAGCTCGTGGTGCATGAGCTTGAAGAGCAGCTCCTTGACCTGGCCCATGATGTAGAAGGCCATCTCGTCGTGGGTGCCGCTGCGCGGGTGCTGCAGGTTCAGCAGGACGTCGATGCTCTCGTAGTCGACGTACGGCGTGCTCCGGCCCTCGAAGTCGAGCAGCGGCTGACCGCCGGTCGAGGCGGCCATCGCGGCGCGCTCGTCCGCGTCGACGACCTCGATGTCGCGGCCCTCGGGCACGTGGACGGGGCAGACGCCCTGGTCGGCGGTGCTCATCGGATCTCCTCGTCGAGAGCGGCTTCGAGAGCCTGGCCGAGCCGCCACACGTCGTGGTGGCTGCTGTAGAGCGGGGGGCAGGCGACGCGGACGACGTCGGGCGGGCGCGAGTCGCACACGACGTCGTATTCGACGAGCCGGTCGACGAGCGCGGCCGAGTCGACACCGCGGATCCGGACCGAGAGCTGGTTGCCGCGCCGTGCGGGGTCGCTCGGCGTGAGGATCTCCAGCGGCCGCGTCTCGGCCAGGCGCAGCAGGGTCTGCTCGAGGTGCGCCACCAGGCGGACCGACCGCTCGCGCAGGGCGGGCATCCCGACCTCGTCGAAGAGCTCGAGGGAGCGCACGACCGGAGCGAGGGCCAGCACCGGCGGATTGGAGATCTGCCACACCGCCGCGCCGACCGCGGGGTCGAGGTCGACCGGCATCCGGAACCGGGTGCCGGCGTCGTTGCTCCACCAGCCGTGGAAGCGGTCGAGGTCGTCGCGCCCGTGGTGCCGGGCGTGCACGAAGGCGCCGGCGACCGCGCCGGGGCCTGCGTTGAGGTACTTGTAGGTGCACCAGGCGGCGAAGTCGACGTCCCAGTCGTGCAGCTCGAGGAGGGCGTTGCCCGCCGCGTGGGCGAGGTCCCAGCCCACGACCGCGCCGGCCGCGTGACCGGCGGCGGTGATCGTGGGGATGTCCAGCAGCTCACCGGTCAGGTAGTTGACCCCGCCGAGCATGAGCAGCGCGACCTTGTCGCCCTCGCGGGCCAGGTGGTCGAGGACCTGGTCGGTCCGCAGCCGGACCACCGCGACGTCCGGGTCGAACCCGTGGTGCGCGGCCTGGCTGCGCACGGCGTACAGGTCCGAGGGGAAGGCGGTGTCCTCGATGAGGATCTGGAAGCGCTCCTCCGTCGGCCGGTAGAAGCTGATCATCAGCAGGTGCAGGTTGACCGTCAGCGAGTTCATCGCGACGACCTCGGCGGGCTCGGCACCGACCAGCCGCCCGAAGGAGGCTCGCGCCAGGTCGCCGTACTCGACCCAGGGACGGCGGGCGACCTCGTGGCCGCGCACGGCGTACCGGGCCCAGTCCTCCAGCTCCTCCTGGAGGATCTGCGCCACGGCGCGCGGCTGCAGGCCCAGGGAGTTGCCCGCGAAGTAGGCGACCTCGCCGCTCGGGTGGTGCAGTGCCGGCGGGATCAGGAAGGCATCACGGCGGTGCGTGCCGGCATCGGCCCGATCGAGCGCGAGCGCGGCCTCCTCGGTCACCTCTCCCTCGGCGGCCGTCGCGGCATCGGCCGGTGCCCCGCCGAGTCCGTCCACACCCTCTGCTGTTGACCTCACGCAAGTTCCTTCTCTCTCGGTGCCGCCGGCTCCGTGGATCCGCTCGGATCCGGAGCGTGGCCGCCGTCACACTTGAGAGTAAACTCATTTGTTCTTCAAGGTCAACTGTTTTGTTTTTCGAACCGAGATCCGCCCGTGCTGCGATGTGCTCTAGTCGATCAGGTAGCGCGGATCGCGGCCCAGGTCGGGCCGCCAGGTGCCCTCAATGTGCTCGACGATGCGCTCGACCATGCGGTGAGCGTCGTCGCGAACCTCGGCGGGAAGCGATGACGCTGCGCGCTCGAACGCGGCCGGCAGCTCGCCGCGAAGCTCCTCGACCCACCCGGTCGCCCGGGCTGTCGGGACACCCACCTGCCGGGCGGCTCGCTTCCAGTCATCGCTGCCGATGTCGAGGAGCTTCCAGTGCTCACCGACTTTCATCGGCGACCTCAACCGCTCGTACTGGTCGTAGCAGGCAGCCGAGGCTACGTCGTACAGGGGCGCGATCTGCGCTCGCGCCCCCATGAGCACGAGTGAGTAGTTCTTCGCATGGGCGTCGGTGCCGGCGATGAGGACGTTGAATGCCAGCCCTTTGAAGAACCTCTCGGCCGAGATGGTTCGGTCGCCGATCGGCAACCGCTGGAGCAGTTCGCCGATGTCGGCGACGCCGGGGCCGCCATCGGACTGGTACTTGAGGCTCGGATGGATCGCCAGCGCCTGGCAGAGGTCTTCCTGGTGAACGCGAACCCAACGACGGGAGCCGTCCGGGGCGGCCTCCTCGGCGCGGTCGTAGCGGTAGGAGACGATGGCCTGAACGTCGGCGATCTCAACGAGATCCACCTCGGCCGCCAAGAGCCCCGCCTCCTCCGCAGCCCGGAGACACAGGGCCTCGTTGACGTGATGGCGCTCGAACTCGCGCAGCGACGGCTTCACAATGCAGTTGGTGGGCGTCGAGTCGCGCGGGATGCCCCACGCACCGGTGGTCGGGTCGCGGAAGAGAGCCATCTTCGGTTGGGCGCCGGCCAGGCTCCAGCGGCCGCCGAAACGGCCAGGGTCCCAGTCCGCGCCGTGCTCGGCGAGATCGCGCGCCATCGACGCGAAGTCATCGGCGCCAAGCCATTCGATGTCACCGGTGCGCGTGGCAGCGTCGGACGAATCTGCGTCAGGAGGCAGGATCTGCACGGCCCCGGCGGCATCTCGGCCGACGTGAGCGAGAAGCGCGAAGGGGTTGGTGGCGGAGACACCGTATTGACGCGCCCACCGCTCGCGCGCGGGCGGCGAGTCGGGCAGCAGTCCGTCGAGGTAGGCGCGCACCGGCTTGTTGCCGTGCCTGGCCTTGGCCAGGGGCATGGACAACGACAGAGGAGTCGCGTCACCGGCCCGTCGATACTCCTCGTCGTAGACGAACGAGAGCTGTCCGTGCGGGGACTGCTCGACGTGACCGATCATCGCGCCATCCAGGAAGACGTGCAGTCGCCGGGGCCCTGCCATCAGCGTCTCCTCTTCGAGAACAGCGCCTCGAACGGATCCTCTCCCGTCGTCCCGGGCACGGCCTTGGCCACCTTCTCAGCTGTGGTTCCAGCCTTCTCGGGGATCGACTCGCCGTCCCCGACCGGACGCGGGGCGGCTCGTGCGCCCGCAGCGTCGGATACGACGTGGAGCACGAGGCCGAGGACCGCAAGTGCATCGAGCACCCGCTGAGCCTCCAGCCGAGGGTGCCCCGCCTCGAGTCGCACGACCCATTCGCGACTGACCCCGATCCTGTCGGCGAGCTCAGCCTGAGTGAGAGCCTGGCGGTGTCGCTCCGCGCGCACGAGCGCACCGAGATCGCGGACGGTGTGAGCATGCACAGCGATCCTCCAACCAACGGACGTGATCGTTCGCCGACATCGCCCAGTGTAGGCGTTCGCCGACATCTACGGAAGTGAGCGAACGCCGACATCGCCGTCAGCTGGTCTGACGGAGGGGTGGTGGGGTGTAGAGGGTGGTGCGTTCGTGGACGGGTCGGTTGATCCCGGCGCCGATCTCGACGAGCTCGGTCACGGTTTTGGCGGAGCCGTGTTCGGAGCCGGCCATGCGGGAGATGGTCTCTTCCATGAGGGTCCCGCCGAGGTCGTTGGCGCCGGCTTGGAGCATGGCTCGGGTGCCTTCGATGCCGAGTTTGACCCAGGAGGTCTGGATGTTGGAGATCCGGCCGTGGAGCAGGATCCGCGCCATCGCGTGCACGGCGAGGTTGTCGCGCAGGGTCGGTCCGGGTCGGGCGAGGCCGGCGAGGTAGATCGGTGCGGAGGTGTGGACGAACGGCAGGGGTACGAACTCGGTGAACCCACTGCTGCCGTTGGCGACCGCGGTGTCTTGGATGCCCTTCAAGACATTGAGATGGGTGACCCAATGGCGGGGGTTGTCGACGTGGCCGTACATCATCGTGGACGTGGTGGGGAGTCCGATGCGGTGGGCGGTCGTGACGATGTCGATCCAGGTCGAGGTGGGCAGCTTGCCCTTGGTCAGGACCCAGCGGACCTCGTCGTCGAGGATCTCCGCGGCCGTACCTGGCAGGGAGCCGAGCCCTGATTCACGGGCTTTGATGAGGAAGTCCTCGATACTCAGGCCGGTGCGGGCGGTCCCGTTGACGACCTCCATCGGTGAGAACGCGTGGACATGCATGCCGGGCACGCGTTGTTTGACCGCGGCGGCGATGTCGAAGTAGGCGGTGGCGGGGAGTTCGGGGTCGATCCCGCCCTGCATGCACACCTCGGTCGCGCCGAGGTCCCAGGCCTCCTGGGCCCGATCAGCGACCTCGGTGTAGGACAGGGAGTAGGCGTCGGCGTCGGTGCGGCGTTGCGCGAACGCACAGAACCGGCACCCGACGTAGCAGACGTTGGTGAAGTTGATGTTCCGGTTCACCACATACGTCACCACCTCCCCCACGACCTCCTTGCGCAGCTCGTCGGCCAACCCGATGACCTGACGGAGCAGGTCCCCCTCCGCGGTCATCAGGGTGAGCGCATGCTCGTCGGACAGGTTCCCGGGATCGGCCTCCGCGGCCCGCAGCGCGTCACCACCCTCGGCGTGCAACACCGCCGGAGCACCATCGCTCAGCCCGTCGAGCCGGCTGGTGATCGCGGCGGCCTCGCCGACGGTGGCCCAGTCGCCGTACACCGAGGCGAAATCGGAGCGCCGATCCTCGCTCCGGCCTTCGGTGTCCACTGCTTCGTGCAGATCGGTCCGGCCGCGTCCGTGGTCGGCGTCGAACCCGCCGTCGGGCTCCTGCCACGCCAGCCCGACCGGGCGGACCTCGGGGACCGCCAGCCCGTCCGGGCCCGCGAGCGCGGCGACGTGGGCGTGCAGCCGCGGGTCGATCCACGCCTCACCCCGACCCAACGCACCGGTGACGTACTCCGGATGCACCGTCAGGCGGGCCTTGAGGTCGAACCCGCACTGCTCGGTGATCGACCGGAGCCGCTCCAGCGAGGGCCACGGCCGTTCGGGGTTCACATGATCCGGCGTCAGCGGCGACACCCCACCCCAGTCATCAACCCCGGCCTCCAGCAACGCACGGCATTCGTTCAGGTCGACCAGGTTCGGGGGTGCCTGGATCCGCGCCTTGGGCCCGAGCACGATCCGGGTCACCGCGATCGCCGCCCGATACTCGCTCAGGTCCAGATCATCGACATGACGCATCGCGGTGTCGGGCTTCGCGCGGAAGTTCTGCACGATCACCTCTTGGACCGCCCCGTAGGCGCGGGAGACCCTCCTGAGCGCGAAGATCGTCTCGGCCCGCTCGGCCAGGCTCTCCCCGATCCCGACCAACAGACCCGTCGTGAACGGGATCCCCAACCGGCCCGCGTCCTCCAGGGTCCGCAACCGCACCACCGGGTCCTTGTCCGGCGACCCGTAGTGCGCCAGACCCTTCGTCTCGTACAACCGGGACGAGGTGGTCTCCAGCATCATCCCCATCGACGGCGACACCGCCTTGAGCCGATTCAACTCCTCCCACGACATCACACCCGGGTTCAGGTGCGGCAGCAGACCGGTCTCTTCGAGGACCCGGATCGCCATCGCCCGCACATACGCGATCGTGGAGTCATAGCCCTGCTCGTCCAACCACGCCCGCGCCTGCGGCCACCGGTCCTCGGGCCGGTCACCCAGGGTGAACAACGCCTCCAGGCAACCGAGCTCGGCACCCTGGCGGGCGATCGCGAGGATCTCGTCCGGCGACAGGTACGGCGCCCGCCCCTCCCGGACCCCCTGGGTCGGAGTCTCCACGAACGTGCAGTAATGACACCGATCTCGACACAACCGGGTGATCGGGATGAACACCTTCGGCGAGAACGTCACCGCACCAGGACGGCCAGCAGCGACCAGACCCGCATCACGCACCCGACCCGCCGCAACACACAACCGATCCAGATCACCACCGACCGCGGCCAACAACACCGCCGCCTCCGCGGGATCGAGGGCGGCACCACGCTCCGCCCGGGCCAACGCACGACGAACCTGCTGGGGAGTGGGCGTCTCGGGGGTCTCCGTGCTCACGGGTGACTCACCTTCCTGTCGTGCCTGTCGATGCTCCGACGACACTGTCGTCACGGAGCAGGTCCGGCGCGGTGCTGCTGAGCACCGCGGCCGTGTGGGGGCCTACGCCGAGGCGGACCGCCTGGCGCAGGGACTGCATGTCGTCGACGTCGCAGCGCAGCCCGGCGAGGTCGTCGCCGAGCGGCTCCATGCCGGCCGCGCGGTGCCGGGCGGCCGAGCCGCTGCCGAACCGCGGCTCGATCCGATGGTCGGGGGCGGTCAGCAGGGTGGTGCCGGTGCCGTCGAGGTCCGCGACCCGGCGCGGGATGCCCCGCCGCCGAGCGCGGGCGAGGGCCTCGTCGAGGTCGGCCACCGACATCGCGGGCAGGTCCGACACCAGCACCGCCGTCGGTCGTCCGGGCGCCAGGCGGCCGAGGGCCCAGGCGATGTCGCCGTTCAGGTCCCCCGGCGCCGGCGGTACGACGACCCGGGCGCCGAGATCGGCGACCCGGGCGGCGACGTACGCGTCCCGGGTGCCGACCACGACCTCACCAACGGCGGCACAGCGCAGCACCGTCGCGATCGTGTCGAGGACGAAGCCCAGGGCAAGCTCCCGCCGCGCCTCCTCCGTTACGTCGAGTCGGGACTTGGCCCGGTCGAGCTCCTTGACCGGGACCAGGACCTGGACCTCGACCTGGACCTCAGGGCAGCCCGATGATCCGTAGGCCCGCATGGGTCCGGTTCCGGATATTGATGCCGATCAGCAGCGGGGTCAGGCACTCGACGAGGCGGCTGGCCTCCAGCTTCCCGGCGTCGACGACCCGCAGGCCGTCGATGGCTCCGATGATCTCGCGCACGACCTCCTTGGCCGCCTTGGTGTCACCGCAGATCAGCGTGTCCTGGTCGAGCGGGCTCCCGAGGTCCTCGAGGACGACGGCGCTGAGGGTGTGCAGGCCGGAGACCACGTCGACGCCCGCGGGCGCGGCGGCAGCCGCCTGCTGGCCCGCCGAGCCCGCCCAGACACCGACCACCTGGGTCGGACGGCCGCCGATGGCCGGCGCGAGAGGAACCGTGGCGTCGAGCAGGACCTTGCCGGGCACCAGCTCGGCGGCGACCGACGCGATGGTGGCGATCTGGCTGGCAAGGGGGACGGAGAGCACGACCAGCCGGTCGGCGCGTCGTACCGCCTCCTCGTTGGCCACGCCGTACACCGTCGCCGAGGGCAGCTGCTGGGTCAGGCGCTCGGCGGCGGCCTCGGCCCGCGTGGCGTCGCGCGATCCGAGGGCGACCGCGAACCCCGCGTCGGCCAGGCGCACGGCGAGCCCGTAGCCCAGCGCGCCGGTCCCACCGAGGACGGCGACGACCTCACTCATCGCCGGCGCCGATCGCGACGATGGCGTCGATCTCGACCCGCGCGTCCTTGGGCAGCGCGGCCACGCCCACCGTCGTCCGGGCCGGCACGTTGCCGGGGAACCCGGCGGCATAGGCCTCGTTGATCTCCGCGAAGCCGTCGAGCCGCGTGGTGTAGATCGTCATCCGCAGTGCGCGGTCCAGGCTGGTCCCGGCGCTCGCGCACACGGCCTCGAGGTTGGCGAGCGAACGCCGGGTCTCGGCCGCGAGGTCCGCGTTGTCGAGCTCGCCCGTGGCGGGGTCGAGGGGAAGCGACCCCGAGCAGTAGAGGACGTCGCCGTGGCGGACGGCGTGGACGTAGGGACCGACAGCGGCCGGAGCGGCGTCGCTGACGGTGGGCTGGGGAGTCGGCATGGGGGTCGGCTTCCTCGGTCGTGGGGATGGGTCGGGGACTCGGTCGGGTGTGACCCGCCGGCGCCGGCGATGGCCGGGCGCCCCGACGTCGATCATGGGCGATAGCATCGAGAGGCGATACGTGGATCGTGGGGAAGATGTCGAGAGCGGGTCTGTGGATATCACACAACGGGCGCAGGAACTGCTGACCCAGGACCTCCAGATCGCCGAGCACCTGACCGATGCGGCCTGGGAGAAGCTGCCGGGCTATGAGCTCGGCGCCCTCGACCGCACCGAGGTCGCGAGCGCCATCACGGCGGGCACCCGGTCCATGCTGCTCGCCATCGCCGAGGACCGGCTGCCGGACGAGTCCGAGCTGGAGCCGGCGCGCCGGATCGCCGAGCGGCGGGCCATCCAGGGCGTGCCGATGGAGAGCCTGGTCGGCTCGTGGCGCAACTCCGAGCGGATGATGCTCTCCCGGCTGCTGACCAGCTCGACCCCGCTGCCGACGTCCGACATCCAGGAGGTCGTCCGTCGGGTCGGGGTCGTGATCGACGCGATGGTCGGCGCCACGACCACCGCCTACCGCGAGGTCGCCGGCGAGCTCCACCCGCCGTTCAGCCGACTCAGCGTCGATCTGGTGTCGCGGCTGGCCGGCGCCGAGGCACTCGATCCCGCCCATCTGGACCGACTGGCGAGTACGGCGGGCGTCCGCGTGCACCAGCCGCACCGGGTGATCGCCCTGTCCGTCGACCCCCAGGACGGGCCGCTGGTCGCCCGCGCGCGACAGGCGCTCGTCGACCGCCTCCGGTCCCGGGTCGACGGGCCGATCCTGATCGGTGGCCACCAGGGCTGCACGATCCTCGTCACGGCCGACGTCGAGCGGATCGACGACGTCCTCGACCGGGCGCTGGCAGACCCCGGCGTCCCCGCCAGCAGCGCCGTCGGGCTGGGCATGCGGCGGGCGCGGTTCAACGAGGCCGCCGGCTCCCTGCGCGAGGCCGTCGCCGCGCTGGAGGTTGGTCGGCGACTCGGCGAGCGGCTGACCCGCTTCGAGCAGGTCATCCCTGAGGTCCTCATCGTCGAGAACCGCGGCATGGCGGCCCAGATGGCCGCCTCGGTGCTCGGCCCGATCGACAAGGGCGACCTGCTGGAGACGCTGCGCACCTTCCTGCGGTGCGGACTCTCCACCCGCGCGACCGCCGGCGAGCTGCAGGTCCACGAGAACACCGTGACCTATCGGGTCCGCCGCATCTGCGACCTGCTGGGCCTCGACGGCTCGGCGGAGCTGACGCGGGTCGACATCCTGATGGCGTTGCGGGCCCGCCAGCTCTACGACGACCTCGACGTGTCGCGGGCCTGACGTGGACCGACGGCGATCCTCCGGGCGGACTCCTGCGACGACCGAGCGCGTGCCACCCGACCTCCAGCGCCTCGCTCGCGCGATGCTCAAGGAGTTCGACGACCTGATGACGCGCATCGTCGACGAGGTCTGGGCCTCGGTGCCCGCCTACGCGGAGCTGGTCTTCAAGCAGGGCGAGCTCCGGGAGCGGATCCGGGAGAACGTCCACACCGTCATCGTCTGCCTGCTCGAGGGCCGCGGGCCCACGCCGGCCGAGCTGGCCCGCGCGTCGCTGACCGGGGAGCGGCGAGCCCTTCAGGGGGTCTCGCCGTCGTCGGTGATCCAGTCCTTCCGGACGGCGGAGCGGGCCCTCAACGACGAGTACTTCGACTGGTGCTCACGCATGCAGGTCCAGCAGGCCAACATCAGGAAGGGCCGGGCCACCCTCATCTCCAGCCTCGACCAGCTCGAGCACGCCATGCTCACCTCGCACCTGGAGATCCAGCACCAGATCGAGGAGGGGCGGCGGCTGAGCGAGCCGGCCCTGTTCCGCAGCCTCGCCGCGGGTGGCAATGTCGACCGGGCCGACGTCGAGCGGTTGGCGGTCACGATGGGCATCGACGATCCCGAGCACGCGAGCTTCGTGACCGTCGCCCTCGGTACGTCGACGCCGTCCGATCGGGCCGCCATGGAGCAGCACCGGCACCACGTGGTCGGCCGGCTCCGCAACCTGCTCGCCGTCCCGGTGCTGTCGGGCACCGTGCAGACCGGCTCGGACGGCTGGCTGGCGATCCTCGCCATGCCCTGGGAGGCCGAGCTCGACCTCCTCGCCCAGCGGGTCACGGCCGCTCTCAAGCAGGACGCCGCGGCCGACCTGCGGGCCTCAGTGGGCGAGCCGTTCTCCGGCCTCTCCGGTCTCGGGACGTCGTGCCGGCAGGCGGTGCTCACCCTCGAGTCGCGCAGCGGCCGGGAGACCCCGGCACCGGTGGTCCTCTTCCGCGACTCGCTGCTCGAGGTGCTGATCCACCGCGACGGCGCGACGGCCCGGCAGCTCGTGCAGCGCTATCTCACCCGCCTGCAGGGCACCGAGCTGCTGCTGACCCTGACCACCCATCTCGACCACGACCTGTCGGTCCGCGCGACCTCCGAGGCGCTGCACGTCCACAAGAACACGGTCGTCTACCGGCTGCGGCGGATCGAGGAGCTGACCGGGCTGAGCCTGCGCAACACCCGCGACCTGGCGCTCCTCGTCCTGGCGACGGAGGCCGACCGGGCGGCCAAGGCGGCCGGCGTCGCGCACCGCGACACCCTGACCAACCCCGAACCCCGGGCCTGAGCGCCGGCCGGTCAGCCTGTATTCACCGATTCACCGATTCGCCGCGTCGCGAGCGTCATCAGACGGGTGCGATGGCAAGGCAGCGGCGCGACGGCGGTCTGGTTGCACCATCGAGCGTCGCTAACGCCGCCGGCGCGTCTGGCTGGTGGCGCGCAGCAGCGGGAAATCGGTGAATGCAGGCTCTCAGCCCAGCAGACCCGCCTCGCCGGCCGCGGCGACGAGCGAGTCGACCAGCAGCTCGGGCGCCGCGGTGCCGTCGTCGATCACCACGAGCGAGTCGACCCCGGCGTCGCGCATGGCCAGCAGGCCGCGGGCGGCGTCCTCGACGGTTCCCGAGATCGTCACCGCGCCCACGCAGTCGTCGTCGACCAGCTCGGCGGCCGGCTCGCCGGACCGCAGCCGGCGCTGCAGCTCCGCGGCGAGCTCCTGGTCGATCCCGGCCTGCGCCGTGATCGCCGAGGCACCGTGCATGCCGAGATAGCGGGCGGTGTGCGCCCGCAGCTGCTCGCGCGCCTCGGCGGTGCTCGGCGCGATCGCGAACGACGCGTACGCCGTGATCTCGCGCGGCCGGTAGGTCTCCCGCACCCAGCGCGCGTACCCGGCCGAGGAGAGCACGGAGAGCATCAGGCCGTCAGCCCCCTCCGCGCCGGTCGCCAGTGCCCGCGGGCCCTTGACGCCCCACACGATCGGGACGTCGCGGGGCGGCGAGGCGTCGAGCGCGCAGTCGATCTCGTTGCCGAGCAGCGTCTGCTGGAGGCGCTCGCCGCGCAACAGGGTCCGCAGCGCGGCGCTGTACTCGGCGAGCACGCCGATCGGCCGCTCGAACTCGATGCCCAACTGCTCCTGCATCCAGCGGGCGTTGGAGGCGCCGAGGCCCAGCACGCTGCGTCCGTCGGCCACCTCGTCGAGGGCGTGCGCCTCCATCGCCATCAGCGCGACATGGCGGGTCCAGGGGTTCACCACCCCGAGACCGACGCGGACCGTCTCGGTGACGGCCGCGATGGCCCCGGCCACCGCGAAAGCGCCGCGCTCCAGGTAGTCCTCGCTGACCCAGACCTCGTGCAGTCCGGCCGTCTCGGCGCGCTGAGCCAGCCGCACCGCGTCGGCCGCCGTACGACGCCCCGACGGCGCCACTCCCAGCCTCATCCCCGCGCCAGCTCCCCCAGCGCCGCGTCCAGCGCGGCGAGGCTCGGCTCGATGACCGGGACGTCGGGGAGGGCCGCCGCCGTCGTCGGGATGTCCTTCAGACCGGTCGAGGTGCCGAGCAGGACCACCCGGTCGGACGCGCCGACGATCTCGCGCTCGATGAGCGACGGCAACGCCGCCACCGTCGTGGCCGAGGACGCCTCGAGGAACAACCCGTCACTGCTGGCCAGCCGGCGCTGGGCGGCCAGCGTGGCCGCGTCGTCGACGGTCGCCGCCGCTCCTCCGGTGCGCACCAGTGCGTCCCAGCCCTGCCAGGTCGCCATCGGCGTGGCGATCGAGAACGACACCGACGACGCCACCGGCACTGTCGCGCCGGCCCGGTAGCCGTTCTCCAGCGCCGCGCCGTAGGGCCCGAACGGCTCGGTGGCGACCAGGCGCGGCACCGAGGTGCTGAGCCCGAGGTCCACGAGGTCCTGGAAGCCGCGGGCCAGGCCGGCCAGCGCGTCGCCGTACGCCACGGGCGTCACCACGACGTCGGGTACGTCGCCGAGCTGGGCGTGCAGCTCGTAGGCGATGGTCTTGTAGCCCTCGCAGCCGAACGGGTTGGAGCCGGACGGCGGGCCGACGAAGCCCGACATCGGCACCCAGCCGCGCTCCTCGACGGCCTGCCTCATGATCACCCATCGGTCCGTCGGGTTCTCGACGGCGACGGTCTCGGCGCCGTAGGCCTGCATCATCGTCTTCATCGCCAGCGGCACAGAGGCCAGGGTCAGCACGACGCAGCGGATGCCGGCCCGGGCAGCATAGGCCGCGACCGCGGCGCCATGGTTGCCGGTGCTCGACACCACGACGGTGTCGCGGCCCTGCTGGACCGCCTTGGTCACCGCCACCGCGGCCAACCGGTCCTTGTAGGACCAGGTGGGGTTGCGTGACTCGTCCTTGACGTAGAGGTGGTCCAGACCGAGGTCACCGGCCAGGTTGGTCGCCTCGACCAGCGGGGTGTCGCCCTCGCCGAGGCTGACGACCGGGCCGTCGCCGAGCGGCAGCAGCG
Source organism: Nocardioides sp. L-11A (assembly GCA_029961745.1). Taxonomy (NCBI): domain Bacteria; kingdom Bacillati; phylum Actinomycetota; class Actinomycetes; order Propionibacteriales; family Nocardioidaceae; genus Nocardioides; species Nocardioides sp. L-11A. Next base: position 378,264 of record CP124680.1, on the reverse strand, counting down.
GCCGGTACCGGAACATGCCGGGGTCGTCGGTGGTCTCCAACCCGCGCAGCCGGCTCAGGTCGTGCGCCGGCACGGCGTACACGTGGCCACCGTCCACCTCCGCGGGGAGATAGGCGTCCTCCTCGCTGACCGTGGCGCCGGTGAGGGGATGGACGAGGTGCCCGAGATAGCTGCTCATGCCGGTACGACCTGCAGCTCCCGGCGCCGGTCGCTCAGCAACCGCACGCCGTCGTCGGTGACCACCAGCGCGTCCTCCACCATCATCCCGCCCCAGCCGAGCTCGTAGTACGGGGTCTCGAAGCAGAAGGTCATGCCCTGCTCCAGCGCGACGTCGTGCGACGGCGCCACGATCGGCGGCTCGTAGACCTCCAGGCCGATGCCGTGCCCGACGTGCTGGCGGCGGTAGGGCTGGGGGCCGCCGGTGGCCTCGACCACGTCGAGGGCGTGCTCGAAGAGCGCCTTGGCGCTGACGCCGGGGCGCGCCATCGCGAACAGGGCGTCCTCGCCGGCGAGGATCGCGTCGTAGAACCGGGTCTGTCGCTCGCTCGGCTCGCCGATGACCGCCGTCCGACCGAGGTCGGCCCAGTAGCCCTCGCGCATGCCGCCCACGTCGAACCGGAGCAGGTCGCCCCGCTCGAGCTTGCGGTGGGTGGGGGACGCGTCGCTCAGGGCCGAGCGGGGGCCGGAGGTGACCACGACGAAGCGCGGTTCGAAGTCGTCGGCGACCAGCTCGCGATTGACCACGCGGGCGATCTCCGCCTCGGAGACACCGACGCCGGCCGCGTCGATCCCGGCCAGGATGGCCGCCTCCACCACGCGCGCGGAACGCTCCAGCAGCTCGACCTCGCCGGGCAGCTTCACGCCGCGCACCTGGGAGAACCAGGTGCTGGCGGCGAGCAGCTCGACATCGGGGAGCAGCTCCTCCAGCTGGCGGCGCAGCGGCTCGGGGCAGGCCCGCTCGTCGAGCCCGAGGCGACCCGACGCCACACCCGCGGCACGGATCGCGGCCGCGATCGCGTTCGCGTAGTCGGCGTGCTGCTCGACCAACTGGGTCGGTCGCGCCGTACCGTTCTCGGACTCGTAGAAGAACCGGCCGTACGCCGCGTAGTCCTCCTCGACCAGACCCGCGTCGAAGCCCGGGGCACTGTCGGAGACCGGGCCGGCGACCTGGAGAGCGTCGGGGGTCACCACCGCGGCGAGCGGCGAGATGCCGTGCACGACCGCCGACACGCTCCGGTAGCCGGTGGCGTAGTCGAAGTTGGCGGCGCTCAGCGCGAGCACCGCGTCGACGTCCGCACCGGGGAGCTCCCGGCGCAGCCGGTCGCGCCGGGCGGCGACGAGGGCGGGGTCGATGGCGCGAGCGCTCATCGCGTCTCTCCGGAGCCGGCCTCGCGCCGGTACGGGTGGATCACGTTCTCCGAGAACCAGGCCATGCTGTCGAGGGTCTCCTCGACGGTGTTGCAGGCGAAGAGCAGCGCGGACAGCGTGGTCACGCCGGCCTCGGCGTAGGCGTGGACCTGCTCGATCATCTGCTGGGCGTTGCCGATCAGGTTGCGCCGCACGAAGTCGGAGGTGTCCTGGTCCTTCAGCGTGCTCTTCGACAGCGAGCGCATGTGGGCGTACAGCTGCGAGCCCTCGAAGCGGGTGATCGCGTCCTGGGTGTCCTTGCCGGGCGACACCGACAACTGCGGCGCGACGTCGAAGTCGGCGGGCAGCTCGCGGCCGTGGCTCTCGGCGATCCGGCGGATCTCGGCGAGGCCGGCGGCCACCTCGTCCGGCGTCAGGACCGCGGGGATCCAGCCCTGGCACCAGCGGGCGGCACGCTCGCGGGAGCCGTCGGAGTTGCCGCCCGAGAGGATCGGCAGGACGTCCTGGCGGGGGCGCGGGAAGCTCTCCACGTCGCGGAAGTTGACGAACTCGCCCTCGAAGGTGGCGCTGCGGTCACGGAAGATGACCTCCAGGGCCTGGAGGTACTCGTCGGCCTGCCGGCCGCGGTGCAGCTTGGCGCCGGGCCAGATGGCTTCGGCCTCCTCGCGGTAGGCACCGATGCCGACGCCCATCTTGAAGCGACCGCCGGAGAGCTGGTCGAGGGTGGCCGCCTGCTTGGCCAGCACCGCCGGGTTGCGGAACGACAGCACCGTGATCGCGGTGCACAGGTGCAGCGTCGTGGTCTCCGCGGCGACGTACGCGAGGTAGAGGTAGGGGTCGTAGTAGCGCGGGGGCTCCGGGAACTCCTCGCGCACGTAGTGCTGCGTGGTGACGTGGTCGTTGCCCCACACGCCGTCGAAGCCGAGGCGCTCGGCCTCCACCGCCAGCTGCACGGCCTGCTCGGGGCTCGCGTAGGGAACGGGGTACATCAGGCCTTCGGTTCCGGTGGGAACGCCGAGTCCGAAACGCATCACGGTGCTGTCTCCTCATCATGGGGAAGGGGGGTGGGGCTGGTCGCGTGCGCGGCGCGTCGGCGCCGCGCGGGATCGAGGCTGGGGACGGCGGCGAGGAGCCGCCGGGTGTAGTCGTGCTGGGGGGTGTGCAGCACCTCACGGCCACCTCGCTCGACGATGCGGCCGTGCTGCATGACGATCACGTCGTGCGCGATGGCCTGGGCCACGTCGATGTCGTGGGTGATGAACACGTAGCTGAGGCCGCGCTCGGCCTGCAGCTCGCGGAGCAGGGTGACGATCCGGCCGCGGATGGACTGGTCGAGTCCGCTGGTCGGCTCGTCGAGGACGACGAGGTCGGGCTCCGGCGCCAGGGCGCGGGCGATCGCGACGCGCTGCTGCTGCCCGCCCGAGAGCTCGGTGGGCCGGCGGTACCGCAGCTCGCGCGGCAGGTGCACCGCGTCGAGCAGCTCGTCGACCCGGGCGGAGGCCTCGCTCTTGCTGAGCCCGAGCAGCAGACGCAGCGGCTCGGCCAGCGTGGTCTCCACCTTGAACTTGGCGTTCAGCGACTGCAGCGGACTCTGGAAGACGGTCTGCACCCGGCGCCGCAGCGGGCCGCGGAAGGCGCGCCGGTCGATCGTCGTACCGTCGATCGCGACGGTGCCGGAGGTCGGGGTCTCGAGGCCGGTGACGATCGCACCGAGGGTGGACTTGCCGGAGCCCGACTCGCCGACCACCGCCAGGGTGCGGCCCTTCTCGAGGGTCGCGCTGACGCCGTCCAGCGCGGCGAGGACGCCCGAGCCGGTGCGGTACTCCTTGCGGAGATCGGTGATCTCAAGCACCGTCCACCTCCAGCTCGCGGGCGGAATCCAGGAGATAGCGGGTGTACTCGTGCTGGGGGTCGTGCAGCAGGTCCATGGCCGGGCCGTGCTCGACGAGGTTGCCGTGGTTGAGCACGTTGACCCGGTCGCAGGTCTCGGCGACCACGCCGAGGTCGTGCGTCACCAGCAGGACGCCGCACTGGATCTGCTCGGTGAGCTCCACCATCAGGTCGAGGATCTGCGACTGCACGGTGACGTCGAGGGCGGTGGTCGGCTCGTCGGCCAGCAGCAGCCGCGGCCGGCAGGCGAGCGCCATCGCGATCATGATCCGCTGGCACATGCCGCCGGAGAGCTGGTGCGGGTACTTCCGCGCCGCCTCGGCGGGCTGGGCGATCCGGACCTGCTCGAGGAGCTCGACCGCCTGGACGCGGGCGTCGCGGCGGCTGACGCCCTGGTGCAGGGCGACCATCCGCGCGACCTGCTCGCCGACCCGCATCAGCGGGTTGAGGGAGTCGCGCGGGTTCTGGAAGATCATCGCGAAGTGACAGGCGACCGAGCGGCGCTCGACGTCGGTGACGTCCTGGCCGTCGACGAGGATCCGCCCCGAGGTCTGGTGCACGCCGCGCGGCAGGATCCCCATGACGGCGTACGACGTCATCGACTTGCCGGAGCCGGACTCGCCCACCAGGCCGACGATCTCGCCGGGCGCGATGTCGAAGGAGACGTCGTCCAGGATCCGCGTCCCGGCGGCCGTGGCGATGCCGAGGTTCTCGACGACCAGGCGGCTCATGCGCGATCACCGCCGAGGTCGTCGCCGATGAAGTGCAGCGCCATCACCGTGATCGCGATGAGCAGACCGGGGAAGAAGGCCGTCCACCACTGGCCGGTGAGCATGTTCGCCGCGCCCTCGGAGACCATCACGCCCCACTCCGCGGTCGGCGGGTGGATGCCGACGCCGAGGTAGGCGAGACCGGAGACGTTGAGGATCGAGTAGCCGCAGACCAGGGTGAGCTGCACGGCGGCGGGCCGGATGGAGTTGGGCAGCAGGTGCCGGAAGGCGACCCGCGGCCAGCGTGCGCCGGAGACCCGGGCGGCCGCCACGTAGTCGAGCTCGCGCTCGCTCAGCACCTTGGCCCGGACCAGCCGCACGAACGGGGCGACCTGGGCGATGGCGAGCGCGATCGCCAGCTTGGGCAGCGACTCCCCGATCGAGACCAGCAGGATCATCGCGAGCACGAAGCCGGGGAAGGCCATCAGGATGTCGACGCAGCGCATGATCACGTCGTCGACCAGACCGCCCAGGTAGCCGGCGATGACGCCGATCGCGGAGCCGATCAGCATGGCGAGCACGGCCACGCTGACGCCGATCGCCAGGTCCAGCCAGATCGCGTTGACGCAGCGGGCGAAGATGTCGCGTCCGAAGCTGTCGGTGCCGAACCAGTGGGACCCGGACGGGGCCAGGAAGGGCTCCGCGACGCGGGCGCTCGGGTCATCCACGAGGAACGGCCCGACCAGGCCGAGCACGAGCAGGATGCCGACGATGGTGACGCCGACGAGCAGGAAGGGGCGGTGCAGCAGGGTGGGCCGGCCGCGGGTGCCGGAGCCGGCGGTGGCGCCGGCGTCGGCGCTGCTGTTGGCGCTGGTGTTGGCGGTGCTCATGAGTTGCTCCCTCCCAGACGGACGCGGGGGTCGATGACGCCGTAGACGAGGTCGACCGCGAGGTTGAGCAGGATGTAGAGGGTGCCGATGATCAGCGCGTAGCCCTGCAGCAGGCCGAGATCGTTGCTGCCGAGGGCGTCGTAGGCGACGCGGCCCATGCCGGGCCAGTTGAAGAGCCGCTCGACGATGATGTTGCCGCCGAGCAGGAAGCCGAAGACCAGCCCGATGGCGGTCAGCACCTGGAGCATCGCGTTGCGCAGCTGGTCGCGCAGCAGCACCTCGCGGCCGGGGACGCCGTACGCGCGGGCGGTGCGGACGAAGCCGGACTCGGCGGTGTGGAGCACGGCGGAGCGGACCATCTTGAACACCGCGGCGGAGGCGCCGAGGCCCAGGGTGAGTGCGGGGAGCGCGAGGTACTGGATCGACTGCCAGGCCAGGCCGAAGTCGCCGGCCAGCAGGCTGTCGAAGACGTAGGTGCCGGTGACCTCGGGTGGTGGTGGCGTGCCGATCGCCAGCCGGCCGACCGGTCCGGGGAAGAGGTGCCAGGTGGAGTAGAAGCCGAAGATCAGCAGCAGGCCGAGCCAGATCGGGGCCATCGACGAGCCGAGGACGGCGAAGAGGCGGCCCGAGACGTCACCGACCCGGCCGGGCCGGGCCGCGGCCAGCAGACCCCAGGGGAAGCCGATGAGGAGCGCGATGACCAGGCCGGCGAACGCGAGCTCGATGGTCGCGGGGAGCCGGTCGAACAGCTCGTCGCTGACCGGGCGGCCGGTCGAGACCGCGGGCCCGAGATCGCCCTTGAGCAGGCCGGTCGTGTAGTCGAGGAGCTGCCGGGGCAGCGAGTCGTCGAGCCCGAGCTGCGTGCGCAGGGCGTCGACGTCGGCCTGGCTGGCCTCGGGGCCGAGCCGCGCCGCGGCGGCGTCGCCCGGCAGGATGCGGACCACGATGAAGGTGACGAGCACCAGTCCCACCACTGTGACGACGGAGATCGCCAGTCGTCGCAAGACATAGCGGAGCACGACTCCACCTCCTTTGGTCGATCGGGCGCGATCGAGGTTGATCGACGTGATCCGGGCGGGGTGGTCGCCGACCACCCCGCCCGGGGGACGGGTGCCGTCAGTCCTTGGTCAGGTACTGCAGGCGGAGCTGCTCGGTGTTGTCCTTGGTGAGGCCGTGCACGCCGTCACGCACGACGTAGGTCCACTTCGGGTTCCAGAGCGGCACCAGCGGCATCTCGTCGACGAGGAGCGCCTGCGCCTCGGCGGAGACCGCGTCGCGGTCAGCCTGGTCCTGGGTGCGGAAGCCCTTCTGCAGCAACTCGTCCAGGGCCGGGTTGGCGTAGTTGTTGAAGTTCGTTCCCGCGCCGCTGCCGGCCAGGGACGCCATCTGGTAGAACGGGTCGGCTCCCCACGCGAGGAAGTTGTTGAGGTACATCTCCAGGTCGCGGGCGTTGGTGCGCTGGGTGAACTCGGCGTCGGGCAGCGGCTTGATCTGCACGTCGATCCCGATCTCCTTCAGCGCGGACTGGATGTAGACCGCGGCGCGCGCCTCGACCGTCGAGGACTGCTTGAAGGACAGGGTCGTGCTGAGATCGCTGACCCCAGCGTCGCTGAGCAGCTGCTTCGCGGCCGCGACGTCGGTGCTGAACGCGTCGGTCACGGCGTCGGAGTGCGTCTCCATGTTGCTCGACACGATGCCGGACGACGCGTCGCCGTACCCGTAGAGGACCTCGTCGACGAAGGTCTGGTACGGCATCGCGAGGGCGATCGCCTGGCGGACCCGCTTGTCGTCGAAGGGCGCCTTGGTCGTGTTGAGACCGAGGTACTCCAGGCGGTTGGACGCCTCGGACACCACCGACAGGCCGTCGGTCTTCGCCAGCTCCGCCACCTGGTCCAGCGGCAGGCCGCCGGCGAGGTCGATCTCGCCGTTGCGCAGCAGCAGCGCGCGCTGGGCCGGGTCGGAGACGAACTGGATGGTCACGCCGCCGTTGGCGATGCGGTCCTGGTCGTAGTACTCAGTGTTCGGCGCGAGCTGGATGCTGGTCGTCTTGTCGTACGCCGCGACCTTGTAGGGGCCCGACGAGTTGCTGTTCTCACGGAACCAGTCGGCCGCCCACGGGTCGTCCGGCGTCGCGTGCTCCTCGCCGGTCGCCTTGGAGTAGACGCCGAACGGCTGCATCGCGAGCATCTTGTCGAGCAGCGGCGTACCGAACTCGGCGGTGACCTGCACCGTCCGCGCGTCGGGCGCCGTGAAGCTCTCCGGCGTCAGGCCGACCATCGGGTAGAGCACCTTGGTGTAGGCGGCCGACATCTCGAGGCCGCGCTGGTAGGACCAGACCACGTCCTCCGCCGTCAGCGGCTTGCCGTCGGCGAACTTCAGCCCCTCACGCAGCGTGATCGTCAGCGTCTTCCCGTCCGCGGAGTACTCGTGCTTCTCCGACAGCGCGTTGGTGAACTCACCGCCGCCGATCCGCGCCGCCCCGCTCTCGCTGTACGTCTGCTCGATGACCTGCTCCACCACGGAGCCCGAGGTCACCATCGACGCCGGCGTCCGCCACTGCTGCGGGTCGATGACGTCGACCGAGCTGTCCAGGCTGATCACCAACGGCTTCTTGCCGGTCGACCCGCTGTCGGAGTCGGAGCCGCAGGCAGACAGAACAAGGGCACCGGCGACGGTCAGGGCCGTCACCGACATCATCAGCCGCGATCGACGGGAGTGCGCTTTCACCACAGGCCTCCTAGATGGAAGAGTCGGCGCCCGCAGTGGGAGGCGAGCGCGGCGCCACTCTGCCAAGTCGCCCGTGGTGCGGACCACGGGCGGGGGGCCAAAGATTCCGAGCCTTCCTTTGTGACCGGTCACAAGGGGTGGGCTCGGGCAGGCGCGGGCCACATGCTGGTGACATGTTTCGTGGACCCAGCCGCCACCCACAGACAGGCGCATTGTTCTCACCCACCCACCAAACTCAGCGCAGTTCGCTGCCGGGCCGCCCACGAGCAGTGGACACAGCGCCGACGAGTCCCGGTCAAGTCCCTCGTAGTGGTGTAGCGCTGCGTGCTCCTCGTTGAGGTGTCAGGCGGTCAGCGCGGGCAGGTCATCAGCTCCGATCTCGGGCTCGGTGTTGGGCACGATGTTGATGCGTGAGCGGGCCAGGACGTCGAGTCCAAGGTAGCGGCGGCCTTCGGCCCACTCGTCGGTCTGCTCGGCCAGGACGGCGCCGACGAGCCGGACGATGGCGTCGCGGTTGGGGAAGATACCGACGGCGTCGGTGCGGCGCCGGATCTCCTTGTTGAGCCGCTCGGTCGGGTTGTTCGACCAGATCTGGGTCCAGATCTCCTTGGGAAACGCCGTGAACGACAGCAGGTCGGCACGGGCCCGGTCGAGATGCTCGAACACTGCGGGCAGCTTCTCCTGCACGTAGTCGAGCAGCCGGTCGAACTGTGCTTCGACGGCAGTGGCGTCGGGCTGGTCGTAGACCGAGTGCAGCATCGCCTTCACCGCCGGCCACATCGCCTTCGGCGTGACGCCCATCAGGTTGAACGCGTAGTGGGGGCGGCAGCGCTGCCAGGACGTACCGGGCAGGTTCGCTGCGATTGCCTCGCGCAGGCCGGCGTGCGCATCGGAGGTGACGAGCCGGACTCCGGTCAGGCCGCGGGCAACGAGGTCGGCGAAGAACTCGTTCCACGCAGCACCGGTTTCCGCGGTCGCCACACGCATGCCGAGGACCTCGCGGTGGCCGTCGTTGTTCACGCCGGTGGCGAGCAGCACGACGGCGTTGATGACGCGTCCGCCTTCGCGGACCTTCATCGTGAGCGCGTCGGCGGTGACGAAGGTGAACGGCCCTGCGTCGCCGAGTGGGCGGTGGCGGAAGTCCTCGACGATCGAGTCCAGGTCCGCGGCCATCCGGGAGACCTGGGACTTCGACAGACCGTCGATGCCGCGTCGATTGGCAGCGTCTTGACCAGTTTGTCCATCCGGCGGGTGGACACGCCGGCCAGGTAGCAGTCAGCGACCACCGCGATCAGGGCCGACTCGGATCGCTTGCGGCGCTCGAGGAGCCATTCGGGGAAGTAGGTGCCCCGGCGGAGCTTGGGGATCGCCACGTCGATCGTGCCGACGCGGGTGTCGAGATCGCGGTGTCGGTAGCCGTTGCGCTGGCTGGTCCGCGACGAGGACGGGCGTCCCCACTCGGCACCGACGACAGCGTCAGCATCGGCAGACAGCAGGGCGTTGATGATCGACTGGAGCAGCGATCGCATCAGATCGGGGCTGGCTTCAGCGAGGGCTTCGCCGAGCAGGCCAGCGGGGTCGACAATGTGTGGAGCGGTCATCGTGATGGTCCGTTCGAGAGAGCTGTGAGAGGTGAACTCGAAGGATCACGCGGTGACCGCGCCTACGTCCACGACGGGAACGAAGTCGGTGACCGCGCTACACCACTATCGGGGACTCAACTCGAGTCCCGCGGCTGCTCCGCAAGCCCCAGCAAGCCAGCCCATTGGACGCGGGCGCCAGACCCGCACGTCGAGGCACCATCCTCAACTCGCTATGTCGAGATTGCACGCGAAGTTGGCCAGGTCCGTCCGCAACCGAGCCGTCACCCGGCATCGTCTGGTCGGTGCTCGCACCCTTCGCAACCGATCAGTGACGTCGACAGCGAGTACTCAGTGGCGTCCTTCTGAGACTAGCGAACGTCCAACGTGGACGCTAGGATGTCCGTCCCGGACGCGCCGGCGCCCAATGAAACGACGGGAACGCAAGTGGCCATCTACGCTTTCTGGAACAACAAGGGCGGGACTGGAAAGACCAGCCTGTGCTTCCAATCGATCTGCTTCTATGCCAATCTCCATCCCAACGAGCGCGTCCTTGCAATTGATGTGTGCCCGCAGGCGAACCTTTCAGAACTGCTTCTTGGCGGCCTCGCGAACGAGGGCAGTACGCGTCTTCTCGCTCGCCAAGGCGAGACCGTCCGCGCGACCATCGGCGGCTACTTCCAGCTGCGGTTGCCGGCGCCGTACTCGGCGCCGCCAATCAACGCGCAGGACTTCATCACGAAGCCCTCGACGTTCAACCAGGAAATTCCGGCAAATGTCGACCTAATTTGCGGCGACCCGCTGCTCGAGCTGCAATCCAATGCAATCTCGACCTTGGCTAACAACCAGATCCCGGGCACGAACGCATGGGTCGCTGTCGTCGACTGGCTGCGCGACCTGCTCGCCGAAATCCAAGATGGCTACGACACGATCTTCATCGACTGCAACCCAAGCTTCTCTATCTACACCCAGATCGCACTTTCTGCGGTCGACCGGCTTGTGCTGCCAGTGATGGCGGACGACTCGTCACGCCGAGCAATCCAGAACGCCTTCTCGCTCGTCTACGGCCTGAAACTTCCGTCGGACATCTACCAGTCGTATGCATTCGCGACACGTCTACTTGAGGAGAAGCGTGAGCTTCCGAGGGTCCATCTCATCGCAAAGAATCGGATTACGCAGTACATGGGCTCAGCGTCGGCTTACGCGGCCGTGCTGCGCTCAATCGACGACGACGTCACGAAGCTGATCAGCAGCAACCCGGGCATCTTCACGTTCGACGACGTGCCAAGCGGCGTCGTCAACGTGCGAGACTTCCAGACCACGGGAGTCGTCGCATTTGCTCAGGGCACGCCCCTTTACGCCCTCAAGTCGGGCAAGCGAACAGTGCTTGGACACCGCGTCACTGTCCACGAGGACTACCGACTGAATATGGTAGATGCGATGACCAATCTCGTCGCGAAGCTCTAACGTCGATCCCTCGACGAGAGGATTCGAAACGGCTCTAGTAGGGCCCATCGTCCAACGCGCCTCCCAGCGGCCCGGCGTCCTGTCGTGGAACAAGGCCATCTGGAGCTTCAGACATACCGAAGAAGCGACCGAGACTGACCGTGGCTCTCGACACCGCGTACGACCGCGCCTGGTGCGGCACAAGTGGAACATCTCGGAAGTCCCGCGGTCGAGTCAAGGATCGCTCTATCCTGACGTCTCTCGGGCGTCAGGTTTCCCAACTGGTGCGGCCCAGGCCGTTCCTTCGAGAACGTTGGAGTTTGTCAACATGTCCACAGCCCCCGAGGACAGCATCACCCCTCTTTTCAAGGGGCGACGGGTAGATCGGGGAGAGGTCGTCGTCGGGCTGGTCGGTGCGATGGGTACCGACCTGGATCAGATCTGCACAGAGCTGGGAGCGGCATTCGTGTCGGTCGCGTATCGCGTTGAGCACGTGCGTGTGAGCTCTCTGATCGATGACTTCATGGCCTCGGAGAAGATCGACATCCCGGTCACTGAGAAGCGGACGAAGATCGACAGGCTGATGGACCAAGGCGACGCGTTGAGGGACGGCCTGAACCACGGCGCTGCGGCCGCTGTCCTGGCTGTCGGGCGGATCGCTCACAGTCGCGCGGTCGCGGCCGCCGCGGATGGCACAGATCCAGACGAGGAGCGACAGAACGTCGCGACTGTGATTCGCCAGTTGAAGCATCCGCAGGAAGTGGACGCACTTCGTAGTATCTACGGCCCGCGGTTCGCGCTGCTAGGCGTCTGGTCGACGGAAGAGCAGCGTGAGGCCGCCGTGGAGCGACGGCTGCAGAGTCAACACCCTGGCATGACTGAGGAGTGGTATGCCCACCACATCCGCCGTCTGATGGTGCGCGACGAGAAGGACGCGAGTCGACAGTTCGGGCAAAGAGTTCGCGAAACCTACGAGCTTGCCGACGCCTTTGTGACCGTCACACCTGGACATGACTCTGCCAGCGAGGTCGCACGGTTCGTGAGATTGCTGTTCGGTTCCTACTTCGAAACACCAACTGCGGATGAGCACGCCATGTTTGTCGCGGCGGGTGCCAGCCTCCGCTCGTCTGACGCCGGCCGCCAGGTCGGCGCTGTGGTGGTCGACACAGAGGGCGAAGTCGTAGTCAGCGGAGTCAACGAGATCCCGAAGCCGCATGGCGGGCAGTACTGGGTGGGCGACGTTCCAGATCTGCGCGACTTCAAGATCGGTTACGATGAGAACGCCAGACAGAAAGTTGCAATTGTCGCCGACATCCTCAGCTCTCTGAGCGACTCGGGGTGGCTCGATCCAAAGTTCAAGGAGACGAAGCCAGAGAAGTTGGCGCGTGACGCCATGTCAAATGGCGGACCACTTGAAAAAAGTAGAATCGCCGATCTTTTAGAGTTCGCGCGAGTCGCCCACGCCGAGATGGCGGCCATCTGTACGGCCGCACGGCGTGGCGTTTCTCTGGCAGAGAGAACTATGTACACAACGACGTATCCATGCCACGAGTGCGCCCGATTGATTATTGCGTCGGGAATCTCAAGGGTGATCTACGTCGACCCATATCCCAAGTCACAGGTCAGCAAGATGTTCTCGAACGAGGTGTCCGAGACGGCAAGCAAGAATATGGTCTCGTTCGAGCCTTACAGCGGCGTGGCGCCACGCTTCTACCGGTCGGTCTTCCGAATGACTGGACGAAGCCGCGACAACCTGACCGGGACGTACGGCACGTGGAAGCCCGATGAGGCCTTGCCAAGGGTGGTGACTGACGCCCAACTTCTCAACAACTTGGTGACCGCAGAGGGCCAGTTTTACGAGGCTGCATTTGAACTTCTGGTCAATACAGACTGGGCCCCGGCGATAGAGCGCTCCTTCGATGAGACCAGCGAGATCTGATGGAGCCCGTGGGCACGGGGGTGATCAGCCTCTTAAGCAAGGCGTCCGGCGGTCGCTTCACCCAGCCTCAAACCGCGATCGCTCGTCCGTAGCCTCAGAGGGCAATTCTCCGATACCGACGACTTCGCCGAGATATGTACTCTCGACTGCGAGCCAACCCGCCACCCCCGCATTGAGCTGCTCAAGTTCAGCACTAGGAACGAGTTCAGCGCCTCGCTCCGTGACAGTGGACATCTGCACCGGCAACCCCACACCCCAGGACGAAACTTGGCAAACCGTGCTAACGACGCGGTAGGCGAGCAACTTTCCTTGCGTCACCGTCGGACGTTCGTCGACTAGGTGGCTGAGCGTCTCGAACACAACGTTTGCGAAGTCTGCCGCTGAACCAGCCGCTACGAACGGCTTACCTATACATTCGACGCAGGCCAAGTCGTCCGGTAGGTGAACGACCGATGGGGCAGACCCAGACCAGAATGCGAAGAGAGCCTCGAGGCCATGAGGCGACGCTGCCCCAGGCTCGGGTGCTCGCGGAATCTGCCGGGCAGCGGTGATTCCAGGGCCGAGGCCAGCGACGAGCTTCGCTAATTCAGTCTCGGGCAGTTGCTTCCGGACAGCATCCAACAATGCTTGGGTCATAAATTCGCTACCACTAGTAGCGACGGTGAGCCGGTGGGATGCGATGACGCTGACCTTCTCGACCTTGGTGGCGATCCGCTCAGCGTGCCCCATGCTGTCCGCAGCAAGGACGATCCCGTCGATGCAAGGGATAGCGATCGCGACAGTCATCGGCGCTCGTTCCAACGCGACTTCGTCGCGTATTCGGGAAACTCCTCGTAGACCTCCCTAAGAAGGGAGTTGAAATCTCTGCTGGTGACCCAAGTCCGGACGCTTGCTAGCAGGTCGCACGTGTCTCTGCCAATGGAGTGCCAGACTCTCTCGACGAGCCCAACACCAGACTGAGTGAGGACGTAGCGTCCGTATCGTGCATCCCCAGCAAAGCTGAGGATCATCAAACCACGACGTTGCAGGGTGCCGAGATCGTCGTTCAGTCTCGAACTGTAGGGACCCCAGTTGTAGGGCTCATAGACGTAGGCATCACTCCACTGGCGCAGGAGGGAGGCCTCTTTGCGGTCACGACGCATGCCGCTTGCTTCACGCGTTACGAGGAAGACAGCCTTCTGCATCCGGATCCGGTCGAGGGGAAACGTTCCGTCGTTTCCAGAAACGCAGGGCGAGGCCAAGATGAGCGGAAGGAACGCTGCCGCCGAGACGAGTGTGTCGTCCCCGTCGTTTCTATTCATCATCCTGGGTCGTAGCTTCGGCTTGTCCCGAAGGGGACACCGCTCGGCTATGAGCACTGAGCGTTGGGCTGGTGACGATCATGCGAGCGTGGGGCGGCAGGTCGGCGTTGCGCTTCTTTGCCCGCTCGAACTCTTCCCTGAACCAACTCGTCTGCTGCATCATGCCCACCTTCTAGCGTCAAGTTGTCCTGACAAACCTAACGTACCTACTCGTTCCTGACTCGCCGGTCCCGCATTCTCGCCGGCGTGTCCTGCTGCGTACGCAGCAGTCTACCGCCCCAGACGACCATTTCGAACATTTGTTCGAACGTGTCGCGGTGGCCCGATGCCGGAGATGCGCAGCGAGACCCGCGACTCACCCGCAAGTGGGCACTCGCCCAGACCACGTCGGCCGCCCTCGTCGCACGCTGCTCGGCTACGCCGGCATCCTCGTCAACAACTCGTCACCAGGGTCGCCGCCAAAACAGAGGTGGCCCTGGCAAGCGTCTCCGCAGGTCAGGGCCACTTTCGAGCCGCCTGTCGGAATCGAACCGACGACCTAATCATTACGAGTGATTCGCTCTACCGACTGAGCTAAGGCGGCCTGCCGCCCGAGGGCGACCGCGGAAGCATACCGACGCGACCGACGCGAGGGCGAATCGCCCCGACCCGACCGCCGGGCCACGCCCCCGAGCAAGTCAGGCGGCGGCGACCTCGCGAGCGGTGAAGTGGGTCTGGGGGGCGCCGCACCAGCAGGTGAAGTGGACCTGGAAGCCGTCGGCGACGTTGTCGAGGCCGGTGAGCTGGTCGGGGAAGATCAGCTCGCGCCGCTCGCAGGACGTGCAGTGGTGGGTGAACATGGGAGGCCTCCTTCGAGCATCCGGACAGATCGGTGACCCTTCTATTGTCCGGCGCTGCGACGACAAGGGGTAGGCTCTCTTTCCTGCCGCTCTCCTAGGGATTACCTAGGGCTCGCTGCCGCTGCGGAAGGGAGCGTCGATGCTGTCGCTGCACCAGCTGACCTGCTTCCTGGCCACCTACGAGCACCGGTCCCTGACTCGGGCGGCCGAGGAGCTGGGCTACGCGCAGCCGTCGGTGTCGGAGCAGGTGCGCACCCTGGAGAGGCACCTCGGCGTACCGCTATTCCGCCGGGTCGGGCGCGGGGTGGTGCCGACGACGGCGGCGGACACCTTCCGGCCGCACGCGGAGAAGGTGCTCGCGGCGGCCGACGAGGCGCAGCGCGCGGTGGCGAGCATCCGGTCGTTCGAAACGGGGACGATCCGGTTCGGGATGTTCGGCGTCGCCCGTCTGTACGGCGGAGCGGGCCTGGTCGCCGACGTACTCGAGCGCTATCCCGGCGTCCGGGTCGAGCTGGTCGGCCGACACTCGATGGACGTGCAGGAGAACCTGCGCCGCGGGCACCTGGAGGCGGCGATGATCGCTGTGGCTGGGCTGTCCAGCGAGGGCATGGCGATCACGCCGATCGCCCGCGACGAGCTCGTCTATGTCTCCGCCGCCCCCGCCCGCTTGACGTCGCCGGTGACGGCGAAGCGCCTCGCCGAGGCGCCGCTGGTCATGGCGGAGAGCACCTACCGCGACTCCGACTCGGCGCGGATCGTGCTGCGGCGGATGCTGCACGAGGCCGGCTACAACCCCGGCACCCGGATCGAGGTCGAGGACGTCGAGACCGCGGTCGAGCTCGTCGGACGCGGCCTGGCCGACACCGTCACCAACAAGGGCGCCGCGGTGCAGCTGCTCCCCCGGCTCGCGCCGAACGCCGGCTGGGTGTCACTGCGCCCGCGGCTCTACGACACGCTGGCCATCGTGCACCGCGCGGGCGCGACCCTCACGCCGGCGGCCCGGCTGATGATCGAGCTCGCCACCCAACGGATCCAGGCGATCATCGAGCCGGTCTGACCCGCCCGAGGACCCGGGTCAGCAGGTCAGCCCGTCCTCCGGGACGGTGCCGTCGATGAGGTACCCGTGCACGGCGTCGTCGATGCACGCGTTCCCCTTGTTGTACGCCGTGTGCCCGTCGCCCTCACGGCTCACCAGCACGCCCGACTCGAGCTGGTCGGCCATCGCGACCGCCTCCTCGTACGGCGTCGCGGGGTCGCGCGTCGTACCGAGGACCACGATCGGCGCAGCCCCCGAACCGTCGATCTGCAGGTCCGGCTCGTCGGTGGACGTGAAGGGGATCCCGTCGCAGGCCGTGAGCCCCCACGCGAAGACGTCGCCGAAGGTGGGCGAGGCCTCCTCGAAGTCGGCGAACTGGGCGGGCACCTCGTCGGCGGTGATCGACCAGGGGTCGTCGAGGCAGTTGATGACCGAGATCGCCTCGAGGCTGTTGTCGGTGTAGGTGCCCTTCTCCCGCGAGCCGTAGAAGTCGGCGAGCACCAGCAGTGTCGAGCCGTCGCCGTCGAGCGCTTGCTCCAGCCCCTGGTCGAGGAAGCTCCAGTTGTCCTCGCTGTAGAGCGGCAGGATCAGACCGTAGAACGCCAGCCCGACGGTCAGCTCGCGGTCCTCGGCGTCGCTGGTCGGCAGCGGCTTCTCGTCGATGCTGGTGAGCAGGTCCTTGATCGTCGCCAGGCCGGCGTCGACGCTGTCGCCGAGGAAGCAGCCGCCGTCGTCGACGCAGTTCTGGAGGTAGGAGCGCAGCGCCGTCTCGAAGCCCTTCGCCTGGCTCAGCGCGCCGTCGCGGGCCGACAGCGACGGGTCGACGGCGCCGTCCAGCGCCATCCGGCCCACCTTGTCGGGGAACAGCTCGGCGTACGTCGCGCCGAGGCGGGTGCCGTAGGAGAAGCCGAAGTAGTCGAGCGTGTCCTCGCCGAGCGCGGAGCGCAGGACGTCCATGTCGCGCGCGGCCTCGACGGTGCTGACGTGGCCGCCGACGGCGCCGGAGCGGGCCGCGCAGCCGGTCCAGAACTGGACGGAGTTCTCCTTCGACTGCTCGACCTCCTCCGGGGTGTCCGGGTCGGGGTCGGCGGCGACGTACGCGTCGAGGGCCTCGTCGGTCAGGCAGTCGACCGGGGCGGAGTCGCCGGTGCCGCGGGGGTCGAACCCGACGATGTCGTACGCCGACCGCAGCTCGTCGGCGAAGTAGAGGTCCGCGTCGGTGACGGTGTCGGTGCCCGGGGCGCCGGGGCCGCCCGGGTTGACGACCAGCGAGCCGATCTTGTCACCGGTCGCGGTGGCGCGCTCGACCGCCAGCTGCAGCGAACCGTCACCCGGGTTCTGGTAGTCGAAGGGGACCTCGAGGGTGCCGCACTCGTTCTGTTCGCACCGGGCCCAGGCGATGTCCTGGTCGTAGAAGTCCTCCAGCGTGCGCCCGTCCGGCCCCTTGGTCGTCCCGGACGGCCCCGCCTGCACACCGGAGTCGCCGGGCCCGTCGTCGCCCGCATCGCTGAGCAGGACGACGCCGACACCGACCGCCCCTGCCACCACCAGCGCCCATACGGTGACGACCGCGACGATCAGGGTCCGCTTGCTCACGCATTGCTCCTCATGATGTGGGGGTCATGTCGGCCGGGTCATGCTGTCGGCATCACCGCTGTGGTGCCTTCAATGCCACCATCATCGACTCCAGGGCCAAAGCCACCGGCACGTTGAACTCCAACATCTGCTCCCGCGCGGCGAAGATCCAGCCGATCCGGCGCAGGTTGAGCTCGGGGGTGGAGGTCTCGACGATCGCCTCGACCTGGTCGCGGATCTCCTCGTTGACCAGCGCCCCGGGCGCATGGCTGGCGACCGCGATGGCGTCGCGGTAGACCGACATCAGGTCGGTCAGGCCGCGGTCGACGACGTCGAGGTGGCGCCGCTTGGCGCGGGTCCGCTGGCCCTTCTCGAGAGCGGCCAGCGCGGGGCCGTACTCGCGCGGGCGACGCCCCCGCTCGACCACGCCGTACGCCGCGTCGAGGTCGGTCTTCTCCCGGGCGTCGAGCTCGGCGGTGATCGCGTCGGCCTCGTCCTTCGCGGTCGACGCGAGCCGCGTCGCGGCGTCCATGCACCGGCCGAGCGTGGTCAGCCGCGCCGGCATCGACACGACCTCCTGCCGCCGGGTGCGGACCGCCTCGTCGAAGGCCAGGGCACGGGCCCGGCCGATGTGGCCCTGGCTGGCCCGGGCGGCGTACGACGCCAGCGGCTCCGCGACGCCGCGCGCGACCAGGAAGCCGGCGACCTCCTCGGCGGTCGGCGTCGAGAGGGTGACCAGCCGGCAGCGGGAGCGGATGGTCGGGAGGACGTCCTCGACGGTGGGCGCGCAGAGCATCCAGATGGTGCGGCCGTTGGGCTCCTCGATCGCCTTGAGGAGCGCGTTGCAGGCCTGCTCGGTGAGCCGGTCGGCGTCCTCGACGATGAGGATCTGCCACCGGTCGCCCATCGGGCTCAGCGACGCCCGGCGGACCAGGTCGCGCACCTCGTCGACGCCGATGGAGAGCTTCTCGGTGCGCACCACGGACACGTCGGCGTGCGAGCCGGCGAGGACCGTGTGGCAGGCGTGGCAGGTCGCGGGGCAGTCGGGCCCGGCTCCGCCCTGGGGGCACTGGAGCGCCGCGGTGAACGCGATCGCGGCGTTGGAGCGCCCCGAGCCCGGCGGGCCGGTGAACAGCCAGGCGTGGGTCATGCCCTGTCCCGCGACCGCCTGCTGGAGAGCGGTGACGACGGTGCGCTGGCCCACGAGGGTGTCCCAGACGGTCACGGCACGCTCCTGGTCGCCTGGCCCAGCAGCGGCTCGATCCGGCCGGCGATCTCGGCGGCGATCTCCTCGATCGGCGCCCGCGCGTCGATCACGGCGTAGTGCTCGGGGTTGCGGCGGGCGAGCTCCAGGAAGGAGCGGCGGACCCGCAGGTGGAACTCCAGGCCCTCGCCCTCGATCCGGTCGCGGCCCTCGAACCGGCCCAGGCCCGCCTCGGGCTCGAGGTCGAGCACGATGGTCAGGTGGGGGCGCAGGTCGCCGGTGGCCCAGCGGGAGACGTCCTCGAGCTCGTCGCGGTCGAGCGCCCGGCCGGCGCCCTGGTAGGCGAGGGTCGAGTCGACGTACCGGTCGGTGATGACCACCTCGCCCCGCGCGAGCGCCGGGCGGACCAGCGTCTCGACGTGCTCGGCCTTGTCGGCGGCGTAGAGCAGGAACTCGGTCTTGTGGGCGAGCTCGCCGGTCTCGGGACTGAGCACGATCCGGCGCAGGTCCTTGCCGACCGGGGTGTCGCCGGGCTCGTGGGTGAGCCGCACGGCGTACCCGCGCTCGGTGAGCCGGTCGTGCAGCAGCCGCGACTGGGTGGACTTGCCGCCGCCCTCGCCGCCCTCGAAGCAGACGAAGACACCGGTGTCGGCGTACTGGCCGGGCCAGCGGCGGCTCGCGGAGGAGGTCACGAGGTGAACCTACGAGACGGGGGCGACAGCTGCCACGGGTGGGGGCCGGGACACACCCGCGACGTACCCTCCCGCGTGTCCTGAGGACCCGGGTCGCTGCCGTCGTGGCCGCCGAGTTCCGCGCCTGGCAGGAGCCCGACTGACCGGGACTTGTCGCGCAATTCTGTCACTGGGCGGGCGTTGCAACGCCCGACAAGTGCAGGAATCGCCGGTCGACCGGCGATTCCTGCAAACCCGCGACTCAGGACTTCTTGGCGGCCTTCTTCGCCGCCGTCTTCTTGGCGGTGGTCTTCTTGGCGGCCGCCTTCTTGGCCGGCGTCTTCTTCGCCGCGGTCTTCTTCGCGCCCCGCTTGGCGGCCTTCTTGGCCGGCCCCTTGGCGCGGCGCTCGGCGAGCAGCTCGGCGGCCCGCTCCAGGGTGATGTCCTGGACCGAGTCGTCCTTGCGCAGCGTCGCGTTGTACTCGCCGTCGGTGACGTACTCGCCGAACCGGCCGGCCTTGACGACCACCGGCTGCCCGGAGACGGGGTCGTTGCCCAGCTCCTTGAGCGGCGGGGCCGCGGCGGCGCGGCCGCGCTGCTTGGGCTGGCTGTAGATCTTCAGCGCCTCGTCGAGGGTGATCCCGAAGATCTGGTCCTCGCTGGTGAGCGAGCGGGAGTCGGTGCCCTTCTTGAGGTACGGGCCGTAGCGGCCGTTCTGGGCGGTGATCTCCTCGCCGTCCTCGCCGGCGCCGACGACACGGGGCAGCGAGATCAGCTTGATCGCGTCCTCGAGGGTCACCGTGTCGAGCGACATCGACTTGAACAGCGATCCGGTGCGCGGCTTGGCGTTCTTGGGCGCGTCCTCGGGCAGCACCTCGGTGACGTACGGGCCGAAGCGGCCGTTCTTGGCGACGACCTGCAGGCCGGTCTCCGGGTGGATGCCGAGGTCGATCTCCTCGCCGGACGGGTTGGCGAGCAGCTCCTTGGCCTTCTCGAGCGTCAGCTCGTCGGGCGGCAGGTCGTCGGGCACGTTCGCGCGCTTGCCGGCCGGTGCGCCGTCGTCGCCCGGTCCCTCGAGGTAGGGGCCGTACTTGCCGACCCGCAGGTCGATGCCGTCCTCCGGATCGCCCACCGGGAAGGTCGCCAGCGCCTTGGCGTCGATGTCGCCGAGGTCGTCGACGAGCCGCTTGAGGCCGGCGAGCGTGTCGGAGCCGTAGTAGAACTCGGTCAGCTCGGCGACCCGGCTCTTGTCGCCGCGGGCGATGTCGTCGAGGACGTCCTCCATGCCGGCGGTGAACTGGTAGTCGATCAACCGGGTGAAGTGCTCGGTGAGCAGCCGGACCACGGAGAACGCGATCCACGCCGGCACCAGGGCGGTGCCCTTCTTGTAGACGTAGCCGCGGTTGAGGATCGTCCCGATGATCGAGGCGTACGTCGAGGGCCGGCCGATCTGCCGGTCCTCCAGCTCCTTGATCAGCGTGGCCTCGGTGTAGCGGGCCGGCGGCTTGGTCTCGTGGCCGTTGGCGGACAGCGACGCGGCGGAGACCGGGTCGCCCTCGGCCAGGTTGGGCAGCCGGGTCTCCTGGTCGTCCTTCGCGGCGTTGTCGTCGGTGCCCTCGACGTAGGCCTTGAGGAAGCCGTGGAAGGTGATCACCCGGCCCGACGCGGAGAAGACGACGTCCTCGCCGGTGGCGGCGGCGCCCCCGAGCCGGATCGTCACCGACTGGCCCACAGCGTCCTTCATCTGGGAGGCGACGGTGCGCATCCAGATCAGCTCGTAGACCCGGAACTGGTCGCCGGTGAGCCCGGTCTGGGCCGGCGTCCGGAAGGAGTCGCCCGCGGGGCGGATCGCCTCGTGCGCCTCCTGGGCGTTCTTGACCTTGCTGGCGTAGGTCCGCGGCGCGTCAGGGAGGTACTCGGCGCCGTACAGCTCCTGGACCTGCGCCCGGGCGGCGCCGATCGCGCTGCCCGACAGCGTGGTGCTGTCGGTACGCATGTAGGTGATGAAGCCGTTCTCGTAGAGCCGCTGCGCGACGCTCATCGTCACGCTCGCGCTCATGCCGAGCTTGCGGCTGGCCTCCTGCTGCAGCGTGGTGGTGCGGAAGGGCGGGTACGGCGAGCGGCGGTACGGCTTGGCCTCGACCGACCGGACGTCGTACGCCGTGTCGGCGAGTGCCGCGACGAGGTCCTGGGCCCGGCGCTGGTCGAGGTGGACGACGTCCGCCCTGGCCTTGAGCTGACCGTCCTGGCCGAAGTTCGAGCCGGACGCGACACGGGTGCCGTCGACGCTGTGGATCTTGGCGGGGAACATCCGCTGGTCGTGCTTGCTGCCGGCGTCGAAGGTGCCCTCGAGGTCCCAGTAGGAGGCGACCTTGAAGGCCATCCGCTCCTTCTCGCGGTCCACGACGAGCCGGGTCGCGACCGACTGCACCCGGCCCGCGGACAGGCCCGACATGACCTTGCGCCACAGCACCGGCGAGACCTCGTAGCCGTAGAGGCGGTCGAGCAGCCGGCGGGTCTCCTGCGCCTCGACCAGGTCCATGTCGAGCTCGCGCGGGTTCGCGGCCGCCTCCTGGATGGCCGCTTTGGTGATCTCGTGGAAGACCATCCGCTTGACCGGGATGTTCTTCGGCTTCAGCTCGTCGAGGAGGTGCCAGGCGATCGCCTCGCCCTCGCGGTCCTCATCGGTGGCGAGGAAGAGCTCGTCGGCGTCCTTGAGCAGGCTCTTCAGCTTGGAGATGTGGCTCTTCTTGTCGCGGGGCACGACGTAGTAGGGCTCGAACCCGTTGTCGACATCGATCGCGAGCCGCCCCCACGGCTTGTCCTTGATCTTCGCCGGGGTGTCGGCGGCGTTGTTGGGGAGGTCACGGATGTGGCCGATCGAGGACTCGACGACATAGCCGTCGCCGAGGTACCCGCCGATGGTGCGGGCCTTGGCGGGCGACTCGACGATCACCAGCTTGTGGGACACAGGGACCTTCTCCACTACTCGTTCACTGCCTGATTCGGCGGTGTCACGGTAGCGCGTGTTGTCCAGCGAGCCCTCTCCCGGCGTCCAGAGTGGTCGTCCGTCGGGGTGAGCGAGCGGCTGTAACACGTGGTTCGCTGCACTGGGATCCTCGTTGCCGCTGTAACACGTAGTCCGCCGCTCCAGCAGCCCGTTGTCGTGTGTTCCAGCCCGTTGTCGACGTGATTTCGCGACGACTTCTGGCGAGTAGATCCGCGAACGACGTGTTACAGCGGGTCCGAGCCGCGAGCGCCCCCGCCCGTCCCGGAGGGGTGGTCAGCCGACCTTGATCTGGTCGATGACCGCCTCGTTGGCGCTGATCAGGGCGTCGTCGCCGATCGCGGCCATGCCGATGTAGATGCCGAACTCGCTGGGATCGCCCGTGTCGACGACGATCACGTCGGTGACATCGCCCTCCACCGTGACCTCGGGGTCGGTGACCCGGACCTCGGCGGTGATCCGGTACGCCGGCTTGCCGTCGACGCTGATCTCCTCGTTGGTGAGGTCCGTGCGGCCCGTGAAGCCCCGGTAGACCTTGTCATTCCCGGTCAGGCACTGCATGACGACCTCGGCCGCGGTGGCGATGTCGTCGAAGCCGTTGGCCTTCGCGAGCCCGCCGACGCCGGTGAGGGTGACCCAGCTCTCGTCGACATTGGCGTACTGCAGCACGAGCCCGTTGGCGAAGTTGAGCTCCACCTGGTCGCCCCCGACGAGGGCGTGGTCCGGCTGGCGCGGGATCGTCAGCCGGCCGCCGGTGAGCTCGGTGGCCGCGGGGTCGAGCGTGGCCGACGGGGCCGGCGCGCCGCCCGTGCACTGGATGCCGGTCGGCCGGACGGTGCTCGACGACCCGTCGCTCGGGTCGGGCTCGTCGGACTCCTCGGTGCCGTCGGTGCCCTCGGTCGGCTCGGACTCGTCGGTCTGCGAGCTGTCGTCGTCGGCCTTCTTGTCCTCGTCGTCCCCCACGAGCGCACGGATGCCGAAGAAGCCGCCCACGCCGAGCAGCACCAGCGCCACCACGGCGGCGATCACGATCAGGACGGTCTTGTTGCCCGACCCGCCCCCGCCCGGCGTGGGCGTGGGGCTCCACTGCTGGCCGTAGCCCCCGCCGACCTGGCCTCCGTAGCCGCCGTAGCCGCCCTGGTCGCCGTAGGGGCTGGGCGGCGGTGGGGGCGGCGGCGAGGCCGGCACGGCGCCGTACGGCGCGGGCGGCGCCACGGTGGGCTCCGCCGGGGGCGGAGTCGCGGCCGCGCCGTCGGGCCGGGCGCCCCCGGACGGCTGCGTGGTCGTCATCTGGCTCCACGCCTGACCGTCCCAGTAGCGGTAGGTGTCGGGCGCGCCTGCGGGGTCGGGGTACCAGCCTGCGTTGGTCACGGGCCCAGCCTAGGGCGCGGGGGTCAGTCCGCGGGCCCGAGGAAGCCCTCGGCGACCAGCTCGCCGAGCTCGGGGAGGTAGACCTCGCGCAGGCTGGCCGGGTCGCGGTCGAGCAGCTGTCCGACGGCGTCGACCAGCGGGCCGACGGGCAGGTCGCCGTCGCACGCGCCGGCGACGGCGGCCACCACGGTGTCGACCTGGCGGGCTCGGCGGAAGCCGCGCTGCTGACGCAGCACGATGGTCGCCGGGTCCTCGGCGCCGACCGGACCGCTGGTCTCCTGGAGCACGTCCTCGCGGAGCACCAGTCGGGTGTCGGCGTCGAGCGCCCGCGCGGCCTGCGCGGACTCCGCCCAGGCGGCGATCGCGGGCGCGATCGGCTGCTCGACGTCGTAAGGCCACTCGAGGAGGTCGCGAGTCAGCGCACCGGGCGCGGCGTCCGCGCGGCGTCGCAGGTTGATCCACCCGAAGCCGATCCCGCCCACCCCCTGCTGCTCCAGCCACGACAGCCAGGTGTCGTAGCGCTGTGCGTAGGTCGCCGGGTCGCCGCCGGTCGCGGGGTGGTGGCCCGAGTCCTTGAGCCACAGCTCGACGTACGACGCCGGGTCGAGCACCTCGCGCTGGACGACGAGGGCGTCGCACTCGTCGGGCAGCCAGCTCGCGAGCCGCTCGTCCCACGGCCGGTCGCGGTCGATCACCCAGTTGGCGAGCACCTGGCACCAGCCGCCGTCGGTGAGGTGGTCGGGGGCGGTGCGGACGATGTGCTCGACGACCTGGTCACCGGGCAGGCCGGAGTCGCGGTAGACCAGGCGCTCGCCGGTGGCCGGCGAGATCACGAACGGCGGGTTGGTGGCGATCAGGTCGAACCGCTCTCCCGCGACCGGCGCGAAGAACGAGCCGTCCCGGACGTCGACCTTGTCGTCGACGTCGTTGAGCGCCGCGTTGAAGCGGGCGATCGCCAGCGCTCGCTGGTTGACGTCGGTGGCGACCACGCGGTCGCTGTGGGCGGCCAGGTGCAGCGCCTGGACGCCGCAGCCGGTGCCGAGATCGAGCGCGGTGCCGACGTCGTGGCGCAGGGTCAGCTGCGCGAGGCTCGACGACGCCGGGCTGATCCCGAGCACGTAGTCGCCGGTCACCGCCGTCGCCATGCCGTCGAGCCCCGGCGTCAGGTCGCTGACGACCCACAGGTCGCCCTCCTCCGAGCCGTAGGGACGCACGTCGAGCCGCGCCGCGACCTCTCCCACGCTCCGGGCCAGGGCGCCCGCGTTGGCGAGCGGGTCGACCAACCCCGGCAGTGCCCGCTCGGCGTCCGCCACCGGCACGGAGGTCTGCAGCAGGAAGAGGCGGATCAGCGTCGCGAGCGGACCTCCGTCCGTCGTACGACGCCGGCCGGGTGTGGTCTCGTTGCGCGAGAGCGCCTGGTGGGCCTCGGGGCCGAGCAGGTCGCTGACCACGTCGTAGGTGAAGTCGGCGGCGAGCAGGGCGTCCCGGAGCGGGACGGCGAGGGAGGTCGGCAGCACGGGGACAACGGTAGAGGTAGCCCGCACGCCGTCGTCAGCGACGGATCTTGACCTTGCTGACGCCGCCGGTGACGGTCACGACCGTCTTGGTGACCGCCTTCTTGCGGATCACCTTGAGCCCCTTCTTGGTCAGCTTGACCTTGACCTTCGCCGTGCCGCCGGCCGGCACCGCGTAGGGCGTCGGCTTCGCGATCCGCTTGCCCTTCACCGTCATGGTCAGGGTGCCCGAGCAGGGCGTGGTGCTGACGCACGCGACGGTGAGCCGGACCTTCTTCTTGACGACCTTCACGCCCTTCTTGGGCGACTTCACCCCGGCTGCGGCACCGGCGATGGCCGGGACGAACTTGTCCACGCCGAACAAGCGGGTGGCGTAGACCGCCCCGGACGCGTCGACGGACATGCCCTGGTCGTCGGACGCCAAGGTGAGGCCGTGCTCGGTGCGCGACACGACGGCGCCGGCGGCGGTGAACTCGGAGAGGGCACGCCTGTCGAACACCAGCACATTGCCTTCGGGAGTGAGGTCGACGGCGTAGGGCGAGTCGAGCTGCCCCGGATTGAGACCCGGCCCGCCGAATCCACCGAGGTCGGCGCCGGTGGCCAGGTTGAACCGCTGGATCCGGCTGTTCCCGGAGTCGGAGACGAAGACGGTCCCGTCCGCGCCCACGACCACGTCGTCGGGCCGGTCCAGCTGGCCGGGCCCGGCGCCGGGGGAGCCGATGCTGCGCAGCCACGTGCCGGAGGCCGAGAAGACCTCGACCCGATCGGCGCTGGCATTGGTCACCAGCACCTCGCCCGTCGGGGCCGTGGCCACGCCGAGCGCGACCCCCTCACCGGGGAGGGTGTAGGTGTGGATCTTGGCGCCGCTCGGCGAGAGCGCCACCGACGGGTTGCCGGTCGTCGAGTCGGTGACGTACACCGTGCCGTCCGGGCCGACGGCAACCCCCTTGGCCGCAGCGACCCCGTCGAGGGTGGTGCTGCTCAACAGTCCTCCGTTGGCAGCGAGGTGATCGAGGGTCGAGCCGTAGACCGACCACAGGGTGCCGTCGGGGGCGGCGGCCACGTCAGCGTCGCTCACCGCGTCCCAGGTGGTGCCGGCACGGACGTAGCCAGCCGAGCCCGCGCCCGCGGGCGGCGCCGAGGCGAGCAAGCCGACGACGAGCGCCACGACCGCCCCCACCGTCGCCGCGAAGGCGGAGCGCCGCCGCGCCCGACGACCTCCGGACCGGGTGGCCGACACCACGACCGTCGAGGACTGCGACACCATCGAACCCACCTCACACGCGATACCGGTTGTCGCGGCACCGTGCCCGCCTCCCGCCGGGACGAAACCTGAGCTCACCCGGGCGTCGCTGCGTTGCGTACGAGCCGACGTGCCAGGACCGGGATCACGATCGCGGCGGCGACGGCGTGCAGCGCCATCAGGGTGAGCGCCGAGGCGACGTCGAAGCCGAAGGTGACGTCCGGCACCACGGACAGCACGGTGAGGGCGACGGTGACGCGGACGAACGTCGAGTGCGGGCGGCGCGCCCTGCGGGCGAGGACAGCGGCCAGGCCGACGCCGATCATCGAGAAGACGAAGGTCAGCTGGGTGAAGGCAAGCACGGGCAGGCTGACGCCGGAGTCGTCGGTGAAGGAGACCCCGGCGGCCGCGGCGAGGACGGCGAGTGTCGAGGTGACGACCGAGGCGCCGGCCGCCGCGGTGAGTCCGTGCTTCCAGACCGTCTGCCGGGCCGGCTTGGCGGCGACGGTCGCGACGGGGAGGTCGGTGGTGATGGACATGGCTTCTCCTGGTGGTCGGTGGACCGGCCCCGTGGCCGGCCCGCTGCGTTCTCCACGAACGGCTTCGACCCGGTACGACGCCCGATCGCCGGAAAACTGGTCAGGCGCGGGCACTGGCGGGCTGTCGTATCCGTGTGGTGCCGTTCGTGGTGGGGACAGGAGGCGGTCACCGGGGCCGCCCGGATTCGAGGAGACGACATGACGAACTACCTGATGTCCGTGCACGGTCCCGCCGAGCTCACCGACGAGTTCTACGGCTACGGGTCCCGGGAGGAGATGGAGCAGTCCTTCGCCGATACCGGCGCCTTCAACGAGCAGCTCAAGACGGACGGCTACTGGGTCTTCGCCGGTGGCCTGTCCCCCGCGACGACCGCGACCGTGGTCGACGGGCAGGGCGAGACGCCGGTGGTGACCGACGGCCCCTACCTCGAGACCAAGGAGGCCATCGGCGGCTTCTGGGTGATCGACGTCCCCGACCTCGCCACGGCGCAGCGCCTCGCCGCCGACGCGTCGCGGGCGTGCCGCGGCAAGGTGGAGGTGCGCCCGTTCGACGGTCTCGCGTGACCCCGCCGGCGGCCAGGGGCTACCGGCGCACCTTCACCTTGACCTGAACGCTGGCGGCGTTGACGGCGGCGTCGCCGCCGTAGGTCACCACCAGCTTGTGCTTGCCTGCCTTGAGCTTCTTGAGCTTCACGACCGCCGCACCGCCGGTCAGGACGCCGGAGCCGACGACCTTGCCCTTCGCCGTGACGGTGACCGTTCCCGTCGCGCCGCGAGCCGACGACACCGCGACCCGCAGCGCGCCCTTCCGCCCGGCCCGCAACTTGCCCTTGGCCTTCGCGGTGACGGTCGCACCGGCCTTGATCGCCGTGAGCGCACCGCCGAGCGAGCTGCTGCCGGACAGTCCGCCGGGCAGGCCACCGCCGGTGCTGCCGAGCGGGCCGGTGCCGGTGGCCGCTCCTCCGCCCGAGCCGGCGGCCGCCGTCGTGAAGGACTGCCAGGCGCCGTACGTCGTCGCGCCGCCGGTCGGCGTGAACCGGCCGCGCCAGTAGTAGGTCGTGCCGGGGCTCAGGGTGGGGAACTCTGGCTCGTTCCAGTCGGTCCACAGGTAGACCGCCGGGTCACCCCCGCCGTACGGCAGGGACTTCGACCACTGCGGCGCGGCGCCGTTCGTGCTCAGATCCACGCCGATCGAGCCGGACAGGTTGTTGGTGATCGCCTGGAAGTAGGAGACGAAGCCGTAGCGGGTCGCGCCGCCGTCGGGATCGGTCGCGGTGTTGACGGAGGACGGGGTGTCGTAGAGGACCTGGTGCGGCGAGCCGGGGTGTCCGGTGCCGCCGGCCCCGAACACGTAGATCGGCGCCTGCAGGCCCACCGTCGCGTCGTTGTTGCCGTCGATCGTCTTCACGCCGATCGTCAGGTTGGCGCCCGACAGCGGCTGGCTCGCCTTCACCGGGAACTGGAACTCCCAGTGATGCCCCTGCGCCACGCCCCACAGGCCCGCGTCGCGGTCGTTGTAGTAGGCGCCGCCCTGCAGGTTGCCCCAGCCCGGGCAATTGCCCTGGGGAGCGGCACCGCCGCTGCCGTCGTACCCGCACCGGATCTGCTGCGAGGTGTCGAAGGTGACGCCGGCCGGCAGCTGGATCGTCGGGTGGAAGTAGGTGCCGCCCGCACACGGGTTGCCCATGCCGTAGACCGCGTAGTGGATCCAGAAGGTCTGACCGACCGCGGGCACGCCGCTGTCCGGGTCCGCCCAGTAGCCGGCGTAGGCGCCGATCCCCGCCTCGGTGTACGGCGTCCCCTGGATCAGTCCGAAGCAGTTGATCACCTGGGTGTAGCCGATGCCGCCGTCGTACCAGCCGCCCGGCTCGTCGGCGGCGGCAGGTGATGGGCGGAGCAGGCCGGTCCCGAGGACGAGGGCGACGAGGACGGCGAGGTAGCGCAGGCTTCGGGTCACCCTGCCATTCGGCCAGCACCCAGCCGGGTGGCGCGTCAGGGTCGGACCCCAATGTTGGGGTCCGACCCGGCCGGCTCAGCGGGTGAGCTTGGCCTTCTTGGTCGCCGTCGCGCCCGTCGCCGCGGTGAGCACGACGGTGACCTTCACCGTCCGGGAGCGCTGGAGGAGCTTGCGGGCGGCCTTGGTCAGCTTGACGCTCGCCTTGCCCTTGCTGTTGACCGCGACGGCATAGCTCCCGGTCCCGAGCCTCTTCTTGCCGGCCTTGACCAGGATGGTGCCCGAACAGGCCATCAGGCCGCCGCCGCAGCTCACCGTCACCTTGGCCTTCTTGCGCTTCTTGTCCGCCTTGAGCTTCTTCTTGGTCTTCACCGGCGGCTGGGCGTGCGGGACGAGCTGCGAGTTGGCGCCGACATTGACGTTGGTCACCCACAGGTTCTCCCGCGGGACGCGCACGATCGAGTTGTTGGTCTCATCGGTGAACCAGATCGCGCCGTCGGCGCCGTAGGTCAGCGAGGTGGGCTCGTAGTTACCGACCTGCACCACGGCGCCGACCCCTGCCGCGTTGACGTGCCCGATGCCCTTCGCGGCGCCCACGCTGGTGAACCAGACGTTGCCATCCGGGCCGGTGACCAGGCTGCGCGGGGCGGTGCGATCGCCGGTGCGGATGGTGCCGACCTGGTTGTCGTCGCCGACCCAGCCGACATTGCCGCTCGAGGGGGAGGTGAACATGGTGCCGCCGGTGTCCCGGCCGAACCAGATCTTGCCGGTCGGCCCCGTCGCCACGGAGTAGGGGTAGGTGGCGTTGGACGGCAGCGGGTAGGCCACGCCGCCGTTGCCCGCGGCGTTGACCTGGATCAGCTTGTCGAAGGACTGGCACCACATCAGACCATCACGACCGCGGCCGAGGGCGCCATCGCACTCGGGAGCGTTCGCGTCCCAGTGATCGGTGTTGCCGGAGATCCGGACGATGCCGTCCTCGTCGTACGACATGGTCACCCACGTCGCGTCGGGACCGACCCGGACCTCTTCACCGTAGGGGTAGTCGTAGGACCACCCGATCGCGGCACCGGGACTGCTCGGGTGGAAACGGAGCACCTTCCAGCCCTGGTCGAAGACCACCCAGACGTTGCCCGCGGCGTCGACGTCCAGGTCCTTGACCCAGCCGTCCCCTGTCGTGGTGGCCGGCAGGTTGAACTCGTCGATGGCACCGGCGGTGGTGATCCGGCCGACCTTGTTCTTGTCGCGCTCGACGAACCACATGTCGCCGTTGGGCGCGGTGGTGATCCGGCGCAGCCCGGCCGAGCTGGTCGGGACCGGGAAGACCTGGAAGCTGCCGGCCCTGGCGGCCCGGCGCGCCGGCGCCGGGCTGTGCTCGACGGTCAGCTCGACCCGTTGGCCGGAGCCGAGCGTGTCCGTCGGCGACCCGGTGCCGTCGGCGGCCGCGCCCGGCGCGCCGAGTCCCGTGATCGAGAGAGCCGGCAGGACGAGGATCCCCGCCGCCATGGCCATCGCCCGGCGCAGCCGGGCACATCGCATCGTCATCGTGCTCCTTCCGAGGGGGCACGACCCTCGGCGCGCCCAGAAGACAGATCGGGCCGCCCGCCTACCCAGCCGGGGTATCACCAAACCCTGGGGCTTCCGGCCATCGGCCGCTCTCAGCGGATGCGGGCGGCGCGGGCGATGCCGCGCCCGGCGATCTTCGTGCGGTAGCGGTGGGTGGTGCGGGCGCCGTACTCGACGGTCGTGGCGGCACCGTGCTCGCCGAGCGTGGTGTCGTACCAGGCGGTGAGCGTCGGGGCGTCCGTTCCGGACGGGTTCCCGACGCCGAGATGGCGCCGCGGCAGGTCCAGCCGGCGGGCCAGCCGCTTCTCCCAGCGGCCGTGGCCACCGCGGCCGATCGCCCGCAGGGGCTGGTGGATCGAGGCGATGAGGTCGGGCTGCACCTGGCGCAGGAACGCCATCATCGCCTGGGTCTCCGGCTCGCTCGCCGGGCGCGGACCACCCCAGTGGCGGGTGTCGCGGTGGGCGCCCGACCAGCCACTGGTCGGCCAGTTGCGGTTGAGGTCGACACCGCGGCCGTTGGTGCGGGAGCCGCGCGCGTTGCCGTCAGGGTTCATCGTCGGCACGACCCACACCCCGGTACCCGGCCGGGGCGCGACGTGGTCGCGGATCCACCGTGCGGTGGCGCGACCGGCCTTCTCGTCTCCGTGCATCTGGCCGAGGACCAGCAACACGTGCGGTGCCCCCTCGTCACCGCGGTAGTGGGCGCGGATCGGGCGACCGCGGGCCGAGATGCCGATGACGAGGGAGGTCTCGACGTACGACGCGGCGTCCGCTCGCGCCGGGCCCGCTGCCGGCGCCGCCCGGGCCGGAACGCCGAAGGCCGCGCCGGCGGCGACCACGAGGGTCGCCACCGGCGCGGCCAGGAGCCGTCGCATCCTCAGGCGGATTCGGCCGCCGCAGGCTCCGGAGCGTCGTCGCCGATGGTGGAGACGCGCTGCTTGGAGATGTAGACCGCGGCGAAGATCCCGGCCGCCGCCACGACGGCGATCAGGATCCGGAGGAAGTCGTTCTCGTTCTCTCCGTAGGTGAGGCTGACGACCGCGCCGACGATGAGCAGCGACACCAGGTTCATCACCTTGAGCAGCGGGTTGATCGACGGGCCGGCGGTGTCCTTGAACGGGTCGCCCACCGTGTCGCCGGTGACCGTGGCGGCGTGCGCCTCCGATCCCTTGCCGCCGTGGTGTCCGTCCTCGACCAGCTTCTTCGCGTTGTCCCAGGCGCCGCCGGCATTGGCCAGGAACACCGCCATCAGCGTGCCGGTGGCGATGGCACCGACCAGGAATCCGGCCAGCGGTCCGACCCCGAGCCCGAAGCCGACGGCCACCGGCGCGAGGATCGCCAGGATGCCCGGCGTCGCGAGCTCGCGCAGCGAGTCGCGGGTGACGATGTCGACGACCCGGCCGTACTCCGGGCGGGCCGTGCCCTCCATGATGCCGGGGATGTCGCGGAATTGGCGGCGCACCTCCATCACGACGGCGCCGGCCGCCCGGCCGACCGCGTTGATCGCCAGGCCCGAGAACAGGAACACCGCGCAGGCCCCGAGCAGGGCTCCCACGATCAGCTTGGCGTCGTAGACCAGGAAGTCCTGGTCGAGGATGTCGCCGACCTCGGCGTACGCGCTCTGCGTGTACGACGCGAACAGGGCGCTCGCGGCGAGGACGGCTGTCGCGATGGCGATGCCCTTCGTGATCGCCTTGGTGGTGTTGCCGACGGCGTCGAGCTCGGTGAGGATCTGCGCCCCCTCCTCGCTGACGTCGCCGGACATCTCCGCGATGCCCTGGGCGTTGTCGGAGACGGGGCCGAAGGTGTCCATCGCGACGATGACGCCGACGGTGGTGAGCAGGCCGCAGCCGGCCAGGGCGACCGCGAACAGCGCGAGTCCGGTCGAGCCGCCCGCGAGGAGCGCCGCGCCGAAGACCGCGGCACCGATCACGATCGCGGTGTAGACCGCGGACTCGAAGCCGACCGAGAGACCCGACAGGATCACGGTCGCGTGGCCGGTCAGCGAGGTCTTGGCGACGTCCTTGACCGGGCGGTGCTCGGTGCCGGTGAAGTAGCCGGTCAGGGCCAGGATCGCGGCGGCCAGGACGATGCCGATCACGACGGCACCAGCGGCGAACACCGGCGGCGACAGGTCGGCGGTCGCGCCGGAGGCGAGCTCGCTCCACTCGCCGGGAAGGTAGACGAAAGCGGCGATCGCGCTGGCGACCGCGCCGACCGCGGCGGAGAGGTAGAACGCCCGGTTGATCGTCGTCAGGCCGCTCTCACCGGCGCGCGGCTTGGTGAGGTAGACGCCCGCGATGGCGGACAGGGCGCCGATCGCGGGGACGATGAGCGGGAAGACCAGGCCCTTGTCGCCGAAGGCCTGCGAGCCGAGGATCAGCGCGGCGACCAGCGTGACGGCGTACGACTCGAAGAGGTCCGCGGCCATGCCCGCGCAGTCGCCGACGTTGTCGCCGACGTTGTCGGCGATCGTCGCCGCGTTGCGCGGGTCGTCCTCGGGGATGTTCTGCTCGACCTTGCCGACCAGGTCGGCGCCCACGTCGGCCGCCTTGGTGAAGATGCCGCCACCGACGCGCATGAACATCGCGAGGAGCGCCGCGCCGAAGCCGAAGCCCTCCAGCACGTTGGGCGCCGCGCTCTGGAAGACGATCACGACCACGCTGGCACCGAGCAGCCCGAGCCCGACGGTGAACATGCCGACGAAGGCGCCCGTGCGGAAGCCGATGTTCATGGCGGGGTCGCGCCCCTGCTCGTTGGCCGCGGCCGCCACGCGCAGGTTGGCGCGGACCGCGAGGGACATGCCGAGATAGCCGACCGCACCGGAGAACCCGGCCCCGACCAGGAAGAAGACCGAGCGGAAGATCCGGACCGCCCACTCCGACTGGAGCCCGCCCGCATCGTCGGCGGTGTGCGCCGGCAGCGCCAGCAGGACGACGAACGCGATGGCCGCGAAGATCGTCAGCGTCCGGAACTGCCGGGTGAGGTAGGCGTTCGCCCCCTCCTGCACGGCCTGGGCGATGCGCTGCATGTTGGGGGTGCCCTCGCCCGCGCGGAGGACCTCCGATCTGAACAGCGCGGCCATGGCCAGAGAGCCGAGAGCGATCACGGCCACGATCGCCACGAGGGCGAGATCGCCCCCGGTGACTTCGACATCGACGACGAACGGACGGGGCATACGACTGCCTCCTGGCGGGGGTTCAGGGTCGGCCACGGGGGCCAGGTCTGAGATCGTGCCCGGAGTCTACGCAGAGTGTGGCGTAGAACACATGCGTATGGCGCGAGCGCGTCGCTCCTTCGTCGCCCCTTGCTGCCGCGCGCGCGGTTGCCTCGGCCTGTGGTTACGCCCGCCTGGCGGCCGGACGGCCGGCTCGCGGAAAGGCCCGCTCCTCCGCTTCCCGCGACGACCGGCGCCAGGGGCAGGGGCGCGCCTCAGTGCATGCGAGGAGCGTGAGCGTCAGACCGAGGCGGCTTCGGGGGACTCGTGGATGACGAACACCTTGGCGAGTCCGGTGATCTTGAAGATCTTCAGCAGCCGGTCGGCGTTGCAGACGAGCTCGAGGGAGCCGTCGTGGGCGCGGACCTTCTTCAGGCCGCCGACCAGCACACCGAGGCCCGTGGAGTCGAGGAACTCGACGGCCTGCATGTCGACCACGATGTCGTAGGTGCCGGCGGCGACGAGCTCGGTGATGGTGTCGCGCAGCTTCGGGGCGGTGTAGACGTCGATCTCGCCACCCACGGCAACGACGGTGCGCCCACCGACCTCGCGCGTCGACAGTGTCAGATTCACGACCTCACCCCGGATATCTCTCCTACTGGTGGCACTTATCAAACCATGCCGACCACGCGCACGCGCAAGGCGTGGACATGCCGTCGGTATGCCCGGGCCACGGATCCGACGCCGTCCGCGGATCCGGGCTGAGCCCGTGTCGGGGGTCCGGGAGACAATCGGGGCATGACCGCGCAGCCCGATCTCGGCGTCGGCCCGGCCGCACGCCGCGACCCGGGCGCGCTGCTGGACCGGCTGACCGCACTGCCCTCCCGGGCGGACCGGCTCACCCATCGCGAGCGGGTCCCGGCCCGGCCCGCGGCCTGCTCGGCGTGGCCCGACTGGGCCGACCCCGACCTCGTGACCGCCTACTCCGCGCGGGGCGTCGCGCTGCCCTGGCGCCACCAGGTCGCGGTCGCCGAGGCCGCCCACCGGGGCGATCACGTCGTCGTCGCCACCGGCACCGCGTCCGGCAAGTCGCTCGCCTACCTGCTGCCCGCGCTCACCGACATCCGCCGCAGCCGCGGCCCACGCGGCCAGCGCGGGGCGGCCGTGCTCTACCTCGCGCCCACCAAGGCGCTCGCCCACGACCAGTGGGCGGCGATCCGCGAGCTCGGACTCGACGTCCGGGTGGCGACCCACGACGGCGACAGCACCGCCGAGGAGCGCGAGTGGACCCGCGACCACGCGGAGTACGTCCTCTCCAATCCCGACATGCTGCACCGCTCGCTGTTGCCGGCCCACGAGCGGTGGACGCCCTTCTTCCGGTCCCTGCGCTATGTCGTCGTCGACGAGTGCCATCACTACCGCGGCGTCTTCGGCGCCCACGTCGCGCAGATCCTGCGCCGGCTGCGCCGGGTCTGCGCCGCCCACGGCGCGTCACCGACCTTCGTGCTCGCCTCGGCGACGGTCGCCGACCCCGACCTGACCGCCCGCCGGATGACCGGGCTCGAGGTGACCGCCGTGACCGAGGACGGCTCCCCCCGCGGGGCGCTCGAGCTCGGGCTGTGGGAGCCGCCGCTGACGTCGTACCAGGGGGAGAACGGCGCGCCCGTCCGTCGCCCGGCCACGGCGGAGACCGCCGACCTGCTCGCCGACCTCGTCGTCGACGACGTCCGGACCCTGGCGTTCGTGCGGTCCCGACACGGCGTCGAGACCGTGGCCCGCCGGGCCGGCGAGCTGGTCGCGGAGGTCGACCCGTCGCTGGCCGGACGGATCGACTCCTACCGCGGCGGCTACCTGCCCGAGGAGCGTCGGTCCCTGGAGCACGACCTGCGCAGCGGACGGCTGCTCGGCATGGCGGCCACCAACGCCCTCGAGCTCGGCATCGACGTCAGCGGACTCGACGCGGTCGTGGTCACCGGCTACCCCGGCACGCGGGCCGCGTTCTGGCAGCAGGTCGGCCGGGCGGGCCGCGACGGCGGCGGTGCCCTCGGGCTGTTCGTCGCCCGCGACGACCCGCTGGACACCTATCTCGTGCACCATCCCGCCGCCCTGCTCGGTCGGCCCGTCGAGGGCACGGTGTTCGACACCGACAACCCCTACGTCCTCGGGCCGCACCTGTGCGCCGCCGCGCAGGAGCTGCCCGTGACGGTCGCCGACGCCGCGTTGTTCGGGCCCCGGATGCGCGAGGTGCTGGGCTCCCTGGTCGAGCGCGGGCTGCTGCGGCGCCGGGCGGCCGGGTGGTACTGGACCGACCGGGCCCGTGCCGCCGACCTCGCCGACATCCGCTCGACCGGCGGCGCCCAGGTGCAGCTGGTCGAGGCCGACACCGGTCGGGTGGTCGGCACGGTCGACGGCGGCCGAGCGCACAGCACCGCCCACGAGGGCGCGGTCTACCTGCACCGCGGCGAGACGTGGCTGGTCGAGTCGCTCGACCTCGACGAGCACGTCGCGACCCTGCACCGTGCCGACGTCGACCACACCACCACCGCCCGCGAGGTCACCGACATCGAGATCGTCGAGGAGCGCGAGCACGTCGCCTGGGGGCCGTGCCGGGTCTCCTTCGGCACGGTGGAGGTCACCAGCCAAGTCACCTCCTACCTGCGCCGCCGCACCCGCACCGGCGAGGTGATCGACGAGCGGCCGCTCGACCTGCCGCCGCGCACCCTCGCCACCGCCGCGGTCTGGTGGACGGTGCCCGACGGCCTCGTCGCCGACCTGCTCGGCTCGGCCGGGCTCGCCGCCGCCGACCTGCCCGGTGCCGCGCACGCGGCCGAGCACTGCTCGATCGGTCTCCTTCCTCTCTTCGCGACCTGCGACCGTTGGGACATCGGCGGCGTCTCGACCGCCCGGCACCCCGACACCGGCGTCCTCACCGTGTTCGTCCACGACGGCCACCCGGGCGGCGCCGGGTTCGCCGAGCGCGGATACCGCACCGCGGCCGCCTGGCTCCGCGCCACCCGCGCCACGATCGCCGCCTGTGAGTGCGCCACCGGCTGCCCCTCGTGCATCCAGTCGCCCAAGTGCGGCAACGGCAACGACCCGCTCGACAAGGCCGGCGCCGTCGCCCTCCTCGACACCCTGCTCCGCGAGGCGCCGCCCGCGACGCCCGACGCGGAGTAGCCTGCCGCCATGCTGCTGCTCGGACTGGTCCTGCTGGTCGTCGGCGTCCTCGGACTCGTGCTCAGCTTCTTCGGCGCGAGCATCGACTACACGCACCGGTCCGCCGAGATCATGAACTGGGACGTCGCGCCCGGCACGCTCGTGCTCTGGGGCGCGGTCTCCACCCTCCTCTCGGTGGCGGGTCTGTGGATGATGAAGGCGGGCACCAAGCAGAGCTGGAAGCGCCGCAAGGAGCAGAAGCGGCTCGCCGAGCTCTCCGAGAAGCTCGATCAGGTCGAGCTCGACCGACGGCGCGGCGAGCTCTCCGACGACGAGTGAGCTGAGGGCCGACCACGCCCATCACTCCGGTCACGCCGGGCGACGGCGGGCGACGGCGGGCGACGGCGGGTGACGGCGGGTGCGGCGGGTCACGGCGGCCGGGGCAGGGCCGGACCGGCTCGCGCGGCGGCGATGAGGTCCTGGTCCTGTCCGAGCCAGCGCGGGCCCGGGACCCGGACCTCGACCCGCACCTCCCGCCCGCTCACCCGGCACGACACGAGCTCGGCGCCGTTGTCGTCGGCGACGCCGACAGCGCTCACGCACGGATCACGGCCGGGGTGGCCGCCACGCCCCGCCAGCGAGGCGGCCGCCGCGAGGGCCGTCAGGTCGGCCGCGGCCTGGGCCCGGCGTTGCGCCACGACGATCGCGCCGACCACCCCGGCGGCCGCGCCGACGAGGAGCAGGACGCCCGCCATCGCCAGGGCGAGGACGGTGGCGGCGCCGCGGTCGTCGGGCATGGTCACGGACTCGCACCCCCCTCCTCGGCGAGCGCGACGGCCTCGGCCTCGACGGTCGCACCGGGAAGCGCGCCGAACAGCCCGCCGGGGCCGCTGATCCGGCCGCGGGCCCGGACGACGATCCGGTCGCCGTCGTGACGGACGGAGAGCCGGACGCCGTCGGGAGCCACCCGCGCGCCGAGCTCGAGGGCGACTCCGGAGTCGTCGCCGCGGGCCACCGCCCGGGCCGCCTCCCGAGCGGCGTCGACGGTGCGGACCTGGGCGATCGCCACCGCGAGCAGCCACACGAGACCGGCGGTCAGGGTCAGCAGCAGGGGCAGCGCCAGCGCCAGCTCGGCCGTCACCGCGCCCCGCTCCGCGCGGCGGAGACGCCGGTGGCGGCGGGGGTGGAGCAGGCGACAGGCGCCGCGCGGGCGGTCACCCCAGTCCGAGCAGACCCAGGACATGGTCGAACAGGGTCTTGATCAGCTTGTCGCCGAAGCCGCCGCTGAGCAGCTTGTAGAGCAGGCCCGCGAAGCCGGCTCCGGCGGCGGTCGCGACGGCGTACTCCGCGGTGGTGACGCCACGCTGGTCGGCAGCGCCGGCCGGGGACGGCCGACCGGCGCCGCGGGAGGCGGCGGGACGGAAGGGGGACGGTGCCACGGTGATCTCCGTTCGTCTGCAGCCGCCCGATGCGGCTGTCGGACCCGATCGTGCGCGGCCCGGGCGGCGGCGGGCGCCCGGCGCCGTCGGGCCTGTGGACGACACCCCGCCCGAACGAGCCCTGGGGACGATCGACGGATCCCGCTGTGACGCGAGGGGCTGCTGATCCGAGTCGCCGCGCATCGGCCCGGCCGCTGCCTCAGCCCACGATGCTGCCCGCGAGCGACACCGCCAGCGGGACGATGCCCAGGAGCAGGAAGGACGGCAGCAGGCACACGCCCAGCGGCACGGCGGCCCGGACCCCGACCGCGCGAGCGCGATCCTCGACCTCCGCCCGGGCGCGGGACCCGAGCTCGTCGGCGAGGCCCTCGACGGCGGCCACCACCGGCGCGCCGGTCCGATGTGCCCGGGCCAGGGTACGGCCGAGCGGGCCGAGGTCGGGGTCGTCGGCCAGCCGGGTCCAGGTCGCCGCCGCGTCTCCCCCGAGACGGAGCCGTGCCGCGACCCCGGTCAGCCGACCGGCGGCCGCGCCGGGCAGGGCCCGACAGACCAGCTCGATCGCCTCGGCCGGCGCCTGCCCGGCGCGGAGCGCCGCGGCGAGCAGGGTGACGACGTGCGGCAGGTCCCGTCGCACCTCCTCGCGCCGTCGGCGGCGGGCGCGCGGCTCGAGCCGGGCGGCGGTCGTGGCGACGACGGCGGCGGCAGCAGCACCGGCGGGGACGGCGAGCGGGCCGCCGACCAGGACGGCGGTCCCGCCGCCCGCGAGCAGTGCCCACAGGAGTCGCCCGCGCCGCAGCAGCCCGTCCCCGTCGTCCTGCGGGGACGTCTCCGGGGCGTCGGCTCGACCGGTCCGGCCCCGGCGGGGCGAGGGGCCGAGGAGCAGGGCGGCGGCGACCAGGAGCGCCACGAGCTGGGCGTCAGCCATGGCGGTCGACGTCGCGGGCGAGCGCCTCGATCCAGGCCAGCCCGGCATACCCGGCCGCCAGGCCCCCCGCGAGGCAGAGCAGTCCCGCGGGGTGGCCGAGCAGGAACCGAAGAGGGTCGCCCCCGGCCCCGGATCCCAGGACCAGGGCCAGGACCGGGAGGGCCGCGAGCAGCCGAGCCGTGGCGCGCGCCGAGGCGAGCTCGCCGCCGACCACCCGGCGGGTCCGCTCGGCAGCACGCAGGTCCGCGGCGACCCGGCCGAGGGTGTCGGCGAGGCCGTGTCCGGTGCGGTGCGCCACCTGCCAGGCGGCGGCGACCACGCGCAGGGCGTCGGCTCCGGGCGTGGCCGCCAGCGAGCGCAGCACGGCCGCCACGTCGCCGCCGGTGAGGGCGGCCCGGGCGGCGGGTGCGACCAGCGGCCACTCTGCCGCGGCCCGGTCGAGCGCCCCGGTCGCCGTCTGGCCGGCCGCGAGCTCGCCGCGCAACGCGTCGCAGAGGTCGATCACCCGACGGCGCACCTCGGCCGCGGCACGGTCACGACGCCGCGCGGCCAGCGCCCGGACGACGGCGGCACCGACGGCGATCGCCAGGAGCGGGAGCATCACGCCCGGCAGCGAGCGTGGGGCCAGGATCGCCACCGCGGCCGCCGCGGCGCCGGTCAGCAGGAGGCGGCGGGCACCCGTCGTCGCGGGGGCGCTGCTGCTGCGGGCGTCACCGCGGTCGGCGGCCTCGGGGAGCACGCCGGCGAACACACCGGCGAGGCGCGCCGGGGCGGGGCGGAGCAGCACCACGCCCGCGGCGACGACGAGCGTCAGGACGATCCCGGTCACGTCCTCACCTCCGCCCGTCCAGCAGGTCGCGCAGCCGGTCGGCGCCCGGCCCGCCGGTCGGCGTACCGGCGGCGTCGAAGGAGACCGCGACCTCGGTGTGGGCCAGCCCGTCGGAGCCGCGCACCACGACGGCGACCTCGCCCAGGCGTCGACGGCCGCTGTCCCGGTCGCGCCGGACGTGGAGGAGGACGTCGAGGCCGGCGACGAGCTGGCTGTGGGCGGCGTCGCGGGCGAGACCGGCGCCGAGGGCGAGCGCCTCGACCCGCGCAGGTACGTCGGCAGCGGAGTTCGCGTGCAGCGTGCCGCAGCCGCCCTCGTGGCCGGTGTTCATCGCGGCGAGCAGGTCGACGACGGCGGCGTCGCGGACCTCGCCGACCACCAGTCGGTCGGGCCGCATCCGCAGGGCCTGGCGCACCAGGTCGCGCAGCGAGACCGCGCCCGTCCCCTCCAGGTTGGCGGGCCGGGCCTCGAGCGCGACGACCTGCGGATGCGCGGGCCGCAGCTCGGCGGCATCCTCGACGACGACGATCCGCTCGGCCGGGTCGACGGCGCCCAGGAGGGCGGCGAGCAGCGTGGTCTTCCCACCGCCGGTGCCGCCCGTGACGAGGAACGCGAGGCGCGCGTTCACCACCCGCCGCACCACCTCCAGCCCCGCGTCGCCCAGCGCGCCGGCGGCGTGCAGGTCGGCCAGGCCGAACCCACCACGGCGCGGGACCCGCAGCGAGATCGCGGTCCCGGGCTGGGCGAGCGGCGCGAGCAGCGCGTGGCAGCGGGTGCCGTCGGGCAGCCGGACGTCGGCCCAGGGCGCCGCGTCGTCGAGCCGGCGGCCCCCACTGGCCACCAGCCGCTGGGCGAGCCGGCGGCAGGCCTCCTCCGAAGGCAGCACGACGTGCGTCGTCTCCACGCCGGCCCCGCGGTCGATCCGGACCGGTCCCGGCCCGTTGACGAGGATGTCGGTGACGCCGGCGAGGCCGAGCAGCGGCTCCAGGGGCCCGGCGCCGATCACGTCGCGGCGCAGCGCCTCGTAGACCGCGAGCACCGTCGCGTCGCCGACCGGTCGGCCCGCCTGACGCAGCGACTGGGCCACCCGGTGCGGGCTGAGGTCGCCCGGCTCGCGGGCCAACCGGGCCCGGACCTCCTCCACCAGCACCGACACGTCGCCCGGGGAGGTGCCGCCCGGGGAGGTGCCGCCCGGCGAGGTCACGCCGCCGCCTCGGCGACCGGCGCGTCGAGCACCCGCGCCGCCGCCCGGGCGAGCGGGCCGCGCAGGGAGCGCAGCGGCCCGAAGCCGAGGTCGACCGCCTCCGCAAGCCCCCGCTGGTCGCGCATCTGCGCCCGGACCGGCAGCCCGACCGTCCGCGCGACCTCCTCGGCGGCGAACGCCTCGCCCCGCAGCACGATGCACGGATCGGCGTGGTCGGCGAACCGGGCGCGCATCCGCGCGGCGCCGGCGACCCCGACGACGCTGCCGACCGTGACGACGAGCAGCTGGTCGCAGCGCGCCGCGACCTCGTCGACCAGCGGGTCCGGCGAACGGGGGAGATCGACGACCACGACCCGGTGACCGCGACGGGCGGCCGACAGCGCCTCGCGCACCGCGAACGCCTGCAGGCTCTGGGCGCGGCCGTCGACGTACCAGGACAGCACCCCGAGGCGCCCGCGTCGTGGCAGTGCCTCACGCAGCGAGCGCGCCGACAGCCGCCCGGTGGTCTGGCACAGCGCGTCCCAGCGGAAGCCCTCGCAGCGCTCCAGCCCGAGCATCCGGTCCAGGCCGGGGCCCTGCGGGTCGCAGTCGAGGACGACGGCGTCGCCCGAGCGCGCCGCCCACTGACCCAGGGCGCAGGCGAAGGTGGTCGCTCCGGCACCTCCGGTGCCGCCGATCACCCCGATCACCCGGGCACGGCCGGGCTGACGCTCGGTGAGATCGGCGAGCAGCTCGACCAGCCAGTCGGTGGAGCCCGCCAGCTCGATGACGCTCTCGGCGCCGAGGTCCAATGCGGTCCGGAACAGCTCGTCGGGCGGGCGTCGGGCACACACGACATAGCTCCGGGCCCGGGTCTCGGGGGCCACCTGGGTCATCGCCGTGGCCAGGTCGGCGCCGACGAGGACGACCGGCGCTCGGGTCCACGTGACCAGGGCGGTCCGCGGGTCGCGCGCGATCGTCGGAGCCACGTCGGCGGCGGCGGCGAGCGGCAGCAGCTCGGCCAGCAGGTCGTCATCGGCGGTCACCACCAGGGGAGGCACGTCCGTGGAGCGGGAGTGCGGGGAACGGACGGATCGGTTGAGGTTCATGACCAGGTTGTCGCCGCCCACCGACGCCGTCATGCGGCGTCCGCGCGGGCCTGTGGGAACGCCTGGGGACGACGGCCCCTGTGGAGGACGAGCGGCAGCGGGTGGGACGGATGGGGCGGACGTGGTCACCTACGATGGAGGGCATGGCTCCCGCGGGTACGCCGCCCACCGCCGCGTTCTTCGACCTCGACAAGACGATCATCGCCAAGTCGAGCGTGCTGGCCTTCAGCAAGCCGTTCCAGGCCGGGGGCCTGATCTCGCGGCGAGCCGTGCTGCGCTCGGCGTACGCCCAGTTCGTCTTCATGGTCGGCGGCGCCGACCATGACCAGGTCGAGAAGATGCGGCAGTTCATGTCGCAGCTGTGCGCCGGCTGGGACGTCGCCACGGTCCGCGAGATCGTCGCGGACACCCTGCACAACGTCGTCGACCCCCTCGTGTACGACGAGGCGGTCCGTCTCATCGACGAGCACCATGCCGCGGGCCGCGACGTGGTCATCGTCTCCACGTCCGGCAGCGAGGTCGTCGAGCCGATCGGCGCCCTCCTCGGTGCCGACCGGGTGATCGCGACCCGGCTCAAGGTGGAGGACGGGCGCTACACCGGCGAGATCGAGTACTACGCCTACGCCGAGGAGAAGGCGAACGCGATCCGGGCGCTGGCCGAGACCGCGGGCTACGACCTCGCCGGCTCCTACGGCTACTCCGACTCGGTGACCGACGTGCCGATGCTCGAGGCGGTCGGCCACCCCCACGCGGTCAACCCCGACAAGGAGCTGCGCAAGGTCGCGGCGGGCAACGGCTGGCCGGTGCTGGTGTTCACCCGGCCGGTCGCGCTGCAGTCGCGGCTGCACCTGCCGCCGCCGAAACCGACCCTCGCGGCGCTCGCGGTCGGCGGGGTGGTCGCGGCCGGCGCCGCGCTGTGGATCGGCACCCGGCGCCGCTCGCTCGGCGCCTGAGCCACGCCCTGCGCCACCTCGCGGGCCGGGCCGCGGGAGAACCTGCCCCCAACCCGCCAGCGTTCCCCGTCCCCGGCGAAAAGACAACCCTTGAAGGTGGCCCCGAGGCGGCGTACAAAGGACACCAAGAACTCAAGAGCAACACGTGATCCCGGTACCCACGCGGCGATCTACCCTTCTGAATTGGGCGCTTGCATTCGGAAGACTTCCGGAGCAGCTGTTGATGGTGCACGCCTGGTAGCCACGGTTCACGTGTCAGCGGTGGCACCCGAGACGACTACGGCTCGGGTGCCACCTGCATTTGTCTGCCCGAGGCCGGGCACGCTGCGTGTCGTCTACTCGGCCGCGCGGACCAGCGGGCTCGCCTCGGCGGCGGCCGACCACGCCTCGACGGCGTACAGCAGCCAGGCGTGCATGCCCGCGGGACCGCCGCTCGCCCAGCCGCGCAGGTTGGACTCGTACTGAGGGCGGAGCGCGAGATGCGCGGCCTCGGGTACGACGAGCGACTTCTCGTCCACCCCGCGGGTCGCGGCGACCAGTCGCTCGGCGGCGCGGGCCACGATGCCGTTGTGCGAGCCGAACGGCGCGGCCGTGACCAGCTCGGCGTGGACGACGGCGGCGACCGCGAGGGCGGGCGCCTCGGTCGGCGCGGTGACCAGCTCGGCGATCCCCCGCAGCCGGGACGCGGACTCACCGTCGCGCGGGCGGCCGAGCAGCTCGTCGGGCAGGGTGCCGCGCGCGGCGAGGCTGTGCATCCGGGCGAGCGCCTGGAGCGGCTGGCGGCGCAGCACGGGCATCAGCGCGAGGAGCTCGGTGGCGAGGCGGACGGCGTCGCCGGCGATCTCGTCGCCCTCCCCGGCGCGGACCTCGGGCAGCGTGGACCCGGATCCCTCCAGTACCGCGCTGGCGTGCGCCCCGCGCAGCAGTGACTCAGCGGTCAGCTCCGGGCCGGTCCGGCGCAGGCCCCGGTCGCGGAGCACCACGTCGATGCCGTCGCGGGCGCCGGCGAAGCCGGAGGGGACGCCCTCGAGGGAGAGCAGCCAGGCGTGCGGGTCGGTCGTCACGAGGGCAGCCTAGGAGGGTAGATCGGTAGATCAGGTCAGCGGTAGAATGGTAGACGGACCGGACGACGGAGGTCGGAGATGAGTCTGAACATCAAGAACGAACGGGTGCACGCGCTGGCGCGAGAGGCAGCGCGGATCACCGGGAAGACGCAGACCAGCGTCATCGAGGAGGCCCTGGAGAGGTTCCTCGCGGAGGTCGGCGCGGATCCGGTCGAGGCGGAGCGACGGCGCAAGATCGACGCCGTCCACCGGATCCAGCTCAGGGTCGCTGCCTTGCCCCGGCTGACCGGTCCCGATCGGATCCTGAGCGACGACGACCTCTACGACCCGGAGACAGGTCTGCCGGCGTGATCATCGACTCGTCGGCGATCATCGCGATCCTCTTCGGAGAGCCCGAATCGGAGGACTTCGTCGGCCGGATGGCTTCCGCACGCTGCCGTATGTCGACGGCGAACTGGCTCGAGTCGGCCATGCGCCTCGAGGGCGTCCTCGGGGCAGGCGCCGGGCCGGTGCT
Source organism: Nocardioides sp. L-11A (assembly GCA_029961745.1). Taxonomy (NCBI): domain Bacteria; kingdom Bacillati; phylum Actinomycetota; class Actinomycetes; order Propionibacteriales; family Nocardioidaceae; genus Nocardioides; species Nocardioides sp. L-11A. The sequence continues at coordinate 333,565 of CP124680.1, read as the reverse complement.
GGACGGGCTCGTCGACGAGCTCAGCATCGTTCTGGAGCCCGTCACCGTGGAGCACGCAACAGCCGCGCGCATCGCGTTCCGGCGCTACGGCAAGGGCTCCGGCTCCCCGGCCGAGCTCACCTTCGGCGACTGCTTGGCCTACGCGCTCTCCGCCACCTCCGGCGAGCCGCTGCTCTTCAAAGGCGACGACTTCACCCACACCGACATCCTCAGCGTCCGCTGAGGGAGCGACGGAGTGGCCGACCGCAGCGTGCCTCCGCCACCGGGAGCCAGAACCGCCGTACGCTCGCCCCGATGGCTACCGACCCCACCCCCGACGCACCGGGCCTCTGCTTCGGCAGTGTGGCCGAGGCCTACGACCGCGGCCGCCCCGGCTACCCGCGCGAGGCCGTCGCGTGGCTGACGGGCGAGGAGCCGATCGCGGTCCTCGAGCTGGGCGCCGGCACGGGCAAGCTCACCGAACACCTCGTCGCCCTCGGGCACGACGTGCACGCGACCGACCCCGACCCGAGGATGCTCGATCGCCTCGGCACCCGGCTGCCGGAGCTGCGGGTCTCGCAGACGGCGGCCGAGGAGATCCCCGCCGCGGACGCGACGTACGACCTGGTGATCGCGGCGGACGCCGACGAGTGGTTCGACAGCGAGCGGGCGCTGCCCGAGATCGCCCGGGTCCTCAAGCGGGGCGGGACCTTCGCGATCGTCCGCAACGTCCGCGACGAGCGGATCCCGTGGGTGAGGCGGCTCGGCAACCTGATCGGCCACCACACCATCGGCGCGGGCGTGGGTGACGCGGTCGAGTCGTCGCCGTACTTCGGACCGGCCGAGGACGCCTCCTTCAAGCAGTGGCAGGTCATCGACAGGTCCTCGGTGCAGGATCTCGCGCGCTCGCTGCCCGACGTCGCCGGACTGGACCGGACCGGGCAGGAGTCGAAGGTCCGCGAGGTGCTCGCGTTCTACGACGACTTCGGCCGCGGCATGGACGGCATGCAGCTGCCCTGGGTCGCCGAGTGCTTCCGCGCGGTCGTCGGCATCCAGCCGAAGACGATCCGCCAGGACCAGGTAGCCACCGGTACGCCGACCGCGGAGCCCGCCGCCGAGAGCGGGCCCGGCAGCCCGGGTGGTCCGGGCCCGGAGCTGGTCGGCGAGGACACCGTCCCGGTGGCGCTCGCGCCGGCCGTCGAGCCCCCGGCCGACGACGACTCCGGCATGCTGCTCATCGACTTCCGCTGACCGCGGCCCCGCCGAGGAAGCGGGGTGATCCGTCCACGGCGGGCCGCCGCGCTGTAACACGCCGTCCACCCGACTACCCGGCGGTTGTCAGCCTCATCGGACCCGATTCCGGGCATTTCCTGCTGAGAACCGGCGCCCAGACGGGTAGACAGCGTGTTACAGCGCCGGCTCGCCGAGCGGGACCGCAGGCGCCCGACGGAACCAGACGCCACGTCGCGGACGACGCGACCTCCCCGCCCGGACGGGCATGATGAGTCCCATGCGGACCGACCGGCTGTGGCGACGCGGGCGGCTGGGGAGCGAGGCGGACCGGGCGGCGTTCCGGGCCCTGCACCAGGCCTCCCTGGCGGCGCCGGCCCTGCGCGAGGGGCTGACGACGCAGAGCGCGGAGCGCGCCGTACGACACCTGCGCAACCTGCTCGGTACGCCGGCCGTGGCGATCACCGACACCGAGGCGGTGCTCGCGTGGGACGGACTCGGCGGCCACCACGCCGACCAGGCGGCGGTCGTCGGGCTGCTCGCGATCGAGAGGGGCGCCACCCGGACCGTCGACCGCGGCCAGCTGGGCTGCACGACGAACGGGTGTCCCATCCGGACCGGCGTGGTGAGCCCGCTGGTCGTCGAGGGACGGATGCTCGGGACCGTGCAGGCGTTCGCGTCGTCGCCGACGGCGGGCCTGGTCCGGGCGACCGAGGAGGTCGCCGCGTGGGTGTCGGGACAGCTCGAGCTGGCCGAGCTGGACGCGCACCGCAATCGGATGATCGAGGCCGAGGTCCGCGCGTTGCGGGCGCAGATCAGCCCGCACTTCGTCTACAACTCGCTCAACGCGATCGCCAGCTTCGTGCGGACCGACCCGGACCGGGCCCGCGAGCTGCTGCTCGAGTTCGCCGACTTCACGCGCTACTCCTTCCGGCGCCACGGCGAGTTCACGACGATCGCGGAGGAGCTGCGCTCGATCGAGCGCTACCTGCTGCTGGAGCAGGCGCGGTTCGGCGACCGGCTCCAGGTCACCCTCAACGTGGCCCCGGAGGTGCTGCCGGTCGTCGTCCCGTTCCTGTGCATCCAGCCCCTCGTCGAGAATGCCGTGCGGCACGGTCTGGAGAGCGTCGAGGAGTCGGGGCAGCTGACCATCGTCGCCCACGACCGGGGCCACGAGGCGCTGCTGGAGGTCGAGGACAACGGCGTCGGCGAGGACCCGGAGAAGGTCCGGCGGGCGCTCGCCGGTGATGTCGGGCTCGACTCGATCGGTCTCGGCAACGTGGACGCACGGCTGCGCGCGGCCTTCGGCGACGACTACGGTCTGGTCGTGGAGACCGCACCGGGCGCCGGGACCAAGGTGATCGTGCGCGTCCCGAAGTTCGCCCCGGGGGTGAGCGCATGACCGGCGCGGGCGGGCTGCGGGTGCTGGCGATCGACGACGAGCGACCCGCTCTCGACGAGCTGTGCTACCTCCTCGAGGCCGACGACCGGGTCGCCGAGGTGGTCGCCTGTCCGTCCGCCACCGAGGGGCTGCGGATCCTGCGCGAGCGCGAGGTCGACTGCGTGTTCCTCGACGTGCAGATGCCCGGCCTGAGCGGGCTGGAGCTGGCCGAGGTCCTCGGCCGGTTCAAGCAGCCGCCGCCCGTCGTCTTCGTGACCGCGCACGAGCAGCACGCGGTCGACGCCTTCGACCTGCGCGCCGTCGACTACGTCCTCAAGCCGGTGCGTCCCGAGCGGCTCGCCGAGGCGGTACGCCGCGTCCTCGGCGGCGCCTCCCCGCAGCAGCCCGCGACCGACACCCAGGTCGCGGTCGAGCGGGGCGGCGTCACCCGGTTCGTCGACCGCGGCGACATCACGCACGTCGAGGCCCAGGGCGACTACGCGCGGCTGCACACCGCTGGTGGCGAGACGTACCTGGTGCGAGTGCCGCTGACGACTCTCGAGGAGGAGTGGGCGGAGGCCGGCTTCCACCGGATCCACCGGTCCCTGCTCGTCGCGCTGGCGCACGTCACCGAGGTCCGCACCGACGCGGGGCGGACCTCGGTCCGGGTCGGCGCGACCGAGCTCCCGGTGAGCCGACGGCACACCCGCGGCCTGCGCGACGTCCTGGTCCGGCGGGCCCGCGCCGCCCGATAGGGAGACACAGATGACCGAGCGGGTGCGGGTCACCGGACCACCGCGGCACCCCGCCGCGGGGAGCCCGGCGAGCACGACCGACCCGCGGAGCCGGCTCGGCGACGTCCACGAGCAGACGGCGCTGGGCGACGTCTACCTACGCTCGCTGCTGCGCGAGCAGCTCGGCCTCGCCGCCCGGGTCCTGGTGCTGCTGGCGGCGACCCTCGGCGCGCTGCCGCTCGTCTTCCACCTCGCGCCCGGCCTGGCCGACGTGCGTCCGCTCGGGATCCCGCTGCCGTGGCTGCTGCTCGGGGTCCTGGCGCACCCCGTCCTGCTGCTGCTCGCGTGGCGCTATGTGCGTCGGGCCGAGCGCAACGAGCGCGCCTTCGCCGATCTCGTCGGCAGCGACGCCGAGCGCACCCCGGAGGACGAGCCGTGAGCGCGGACGCCGTACCGGGGCTCGTCGCGGTCGTCCTGGTCACCCTGATCACGCTGGCGATCGGCATCTACGGGCTGCGTTTCTCGCGGACGACGAGCGACTTCTTCGTCGCGTCCCGCACCGTACGACCCGGCCTGAACGCATCGGCGATCGGCGGGGAGTACCTCTCCGCCGCGTCCTTCCTCGGCATCGCGGGCCTGCTGCTCGTGGGCGGCGCGGACATGCTCTGGTACCCGGTGGGCTGGACCGCCGGCTACCTCGTCCTGCTCGTGCTGGTCGCGGCGCCGCTGCGGCGCTCGGGGGCCTACACACTGCCGGACTTCGCCGAGGCGCGGCTGGGATCGCGCACCGTCCGCGCGGCCTGCTCGCTGCTCGTGGTCGGCATCGGCTGGCTCTACCTGATCCCCCAGTTCGAGGGCGCCGGGCTGACCCTGCGCACCGCCATCGGCGCGCCGGAGTGGGCCGGCCCGGTGGTCGTCGGCGGGGTCGTGCTGGCCAATGTCACCTCCGGCGGGATGCGGTCGGTGACCTTCGTCCAGGCGTTCCAGTACTGGCTGAAGCTGACCGCGATCCTGCTCCCGGTCGCGGTCCTCCTCGTCGTGTGGTGGGGCGACGGACGGCCGCACGGCACGGCGGGCGCGGACGGCTGGTCGGTGCCGGTCGCGGGCGACGGCGGCATCGGCCTCTACACGACGTACTCCCTGATCGCCGGGCTCTTCCTCGGCACCATGGGACTGCCGCACGTCGTGGTCCGGTTCTACACCAATCCCGACGGCCGTGCCGCGCGCCGGACCACCGTCGTCGTCCTCGCGCTGCTGGGGCTGTTCTACCTCTGGCCCCCGGTCTACGCCGCCCTCGGCCGCGTGTACGCCGGGCGCCTGGTCGCCGAGGGCCGCTCCGACGTCCTCGTGCTGGAGCTGCCGCGGCTGATGCTGGACGGGCTCGGCGGCGACCTCCTCACCGGGCTGGTCACGGCCGGCGCGTTCGCGGCCTTCCTGTCGACGTCGTCGGGGCTGGCGATCGCCGTCTCGGGCGTGCTCACCCAGGACCTCACCACCCGGCTCGTCGGCGAGCGGCGCGGCGGGGTCGCCGCGTTCCGCCTCGCAGCGGTCGTCGCCGTGGTGATCCCCATCGGGGCCGCGCTGCTGGTGCGCAACGTCGGGGTGGCGCAGTCGGTCGGCCTGGCGTTCGCCGTGGCCGCGTCGACCTTCTGCCCCCTGCTGGTGCTCGGCATCTGGTGGCGCCGACTCACCGCCGCCGGTGCGCTCGCCGGCCTCGCCGCAGGGGGACTCGGCGCGGGCGGTGCCGCGATCGCCACCCTCGCCGGCTACGCCCCCGGCGGCTGGACCGGCGCCCTGCTCGGCCAGCCCGCCGCGTGGAGCGTGCCGCTCGCGGCGGCGGTCATGGTCCTGGTCTCGCTCGCGACGGCGGACCGGGAGCCGGCGCACGCCCGCCGGTTCCTGGTCCGCCTGCACACGCCGGAGTCGCTCAGCCGCTGACGTGACTCAGCGCTCTCAGCGCACCGTGACCACCTGCTTGCGGCTGCGCGCCGCCTCGTGGGTCGCCGAGCCGTCGTAGAGCACGACGATCTTGTGGCGACCGCGCGGCAGCCGGGGCAGCCGGAGGCGCAGCGTGCCGTCGGCCTCCGCGAGCACCACGGCCCGGCGTACCTTGCCGTCGACCTTGACCCGGACGGGGCCGCCGGCCGGCGGTCCACCCGCGACGGCACGCACCGTGAGCACCACCTTCGCGCGGCGCGCGGCCTTGATCCGCTTCTTGGTCTTCGCCTCGACCACCGTCGGGACGCGGTCCACCGTCGCCACACCCGCTGCGTACCCCGCCTCGACGGTGTCGGAGCCGGTGTAGTTGACCAGCAGCGGCCAGGTGCCGGGAGTCAGCCCCGGGTCGAGGGCGAAGCGGGCGCGGCCGGCCGCGTTGAGGGTGGCCTCGAGGACCTCGCCCGCGACGCTGACCCGCACCGTGCCGGAGGCGGGCGTCGCACCGGCCGCCACGTCGACCACCACGACCGCGGACCGTCCGTACCAGGACGGCTGCGAGCGCACGGTCATCGTCGGCCGTGCCTTGCCGGGCTGCTCGGGTCGTGGTGCGATCCGGACGGACAGGACGCGGGAGGTCGAGCCCGCGAAGGCGGTCGCGTCGGCGGGTGTGAACTCCGCACTGAGCGCGTGGACGCCCTCGGCGAGATCGCTCACCACGAGCTCCGCCACCCCGGACACCACGTCCGCCCGGCCCAGGCTGGTCGTCCCGTCGAACAGCTCCACCGAGCCTGCCGCATCGGCGGGAGTGACGCCCATCGCGAACGTCAGCGCAGTGCCCTCGACCGGATCGCCGGAGAAGGCGAGCGACACCGAGGTGGCGGTCGGCTCGGCCTGGTCCGCGGTGGTGAAGCCCCACACCGGGGAGTCCGTCCGGTGACCGTCGGCATCGGTGACGCGCGCGAACCACTGGTACGACGTGGCCGGGTCGAGTGCTCCGGTGCCGACCGTGGCGCGCTCACCGGACTCGACATGGACGACGTCACCGATCCGCTGCGTGCTGCGCGTCGTGACCGTGAGCGCGTCGGTCGCGATCTCCCGGCTGGCCCGGGTGATGTCCATCGGCACCGTGAAGTTCTCGGCGTTCGACGTCCCGCTCCAGCCGTCCGGCGCGACGAACTCGGTGCCGTTGCCGGCGAAGTTGTTGCCCGGCTTGGTGACCGAGAAGGTCCGGTGCGTGGTCGTCTGGTTCGTGGCGTCCATGTCGAAGGTGCGCATCCAGCCGTCGCCGGCGTACCCGACCGCCTGCGAGTCCTGCATGACCTCCACGACCACCCGTCCGGCACTGGGTCGCTTCACGTTCATCGCCACACCGGGCGTGTGCCCCGACAGGATCATCTTCACGTTGGCGTTCGGCAGCACGATCTCGTCGAAGATCGTCTGGCCGGGCGTGACGTAGGAGCCGCCGTTGAGCAGGTACTGGTGCGTGCCGATCACCACGTTGTGGTCCGGATGGGACGCGATGACCTCGTTCGCCCAGTCGATCTCGTCCTGGGAGAGCGACCAGTCGACGTAGAGGAAGAGGTAGTCGGCGTCCGGGGTCGAGAACACGTCGTAGTGCTGGACGTTGTCCTGGTTGGTGCCGCCGTACCACGGGTTGTCCTGGAACCGCGCGGCACCGAAGTAGGTGCGATAGGTCTCGTACTGGCCGCTCGCGATGTCGTGGTTCCCGGGCACGACCCCGTACGGGAAGCCCGCGGCGTCCCAGGGCTCATGGGCTCTGCTGGCGTTCTGCCACTGCGCGACCGACGAGCCGGCGTCGACGAGGTCGCCGGTGTGCACGCCGTAGGCGATGTCGTCGCTGATCCGGTGGTCCAGCGTCCACTTGATCTGAGCCTCGTACGTCGCGGTCTCGCGAGCCGCGTAGTACTGCGTGTCGGTCAGCCAGGAGATCGTCGTCACGTCGTCGTCGTCGAGCACGACCTCGGGAACGTCCTGGACCAGCACGGTCGCGGTCCCGTCGCGCACGGTGTCCGCGACCGACGCGGCCGCCTCGAGGGTCAGGTCGCTGCCCGTGCCCTCCGCCAGCAGCTGCCAGCGGTCGGCGGCGTGGTCCCAGACCGACAGGGCCGCGCGGTCGCCGTCGGGGACCGCGCCGCGCCAGGTCACGGTGAACTCGTCGCCGGCGAGGTCCGTCGGCACGTCGACCTCGAACCGCTGGAACGGGTACGAGCGCTCGCCGGCGGTGGTCAACGACGTCCCGTCGGCCGCGGCCAAGGCGTCCGCGGTCGCCGCGGTGCCGGCGGTGCGGCCCGGCAGGGCCGCCTTGGTGGCGCCCTCGGCGACCTCGCTGACGCCTCCCTGGTAGCCGCGCAGGAACTCCACGTCGAGGGCGTCCCCGGCAGGATCGGTCGCGGTGACCGAGAGCTCGGTCCCGGCGGGGTCGACCCCCGTCGCTCCGTCGGCGGGTCGCGGGTCACCCGGCTCGTTCGGCGCATTGCCGACCGTGTCGAAGGTGACCGGAACGTCGACGGTGTTGCCGAGCTTGTCCACGGCGTGCGCGGTCAGCGTGTGCTCACCGGGGCCGAGCGTGTCGACGTCGACCACCGTCCCCTGGGCGACCGGCTCGCCGTCGAGGTCGAGCGTCAGGGTGTCCACCTCATGGGGGTCCTCGGCGCGGACGTCGACGGTGAAGGATCCCTTGTAGCGCCCGCCGTCGACGGGCTCGTGGAAGGTCACCGTCGGCGCGGTGTTGTCGACGTCGACCGCAGCGGTGGTCGTCCCGCCCTCGGTGGTGGCGGCGACGGTGTGTCGGCCGTCCGCGCCCAGGGAGGTGTCCCAGGTGGCGGCGTACGTCGTCAGCGCTCCCGGTTCGACGGTCAGCGTGAACTCGCGGAAGTAGACCGTGGGGTTGGCCGTGCCCGCGGGGAACCCGTCGCCGATGAACAGCGGCGCGGCCGGGTCGACCGCCGGGTCGCGCAGCACCGTGCCGCTGTTGCCCAGCTCCAGACGCGGGTCGGTGATGGTGAAGTCGTCGTTGTTGGCGGCGGTGTCCTCGGGACGGGCGGAGCTGCCGGTGCTGATCCGCAGCGTGTTCGCCCCCTCGCGCAGGATGCCCTCGGGGATGTCGAGGCGCAGCGTGCCGTTGACGTCGGTGCGGGGCGGATGGATCGACTCGCCGTTGACCCGGACGTCCTGCACGAAGCCGGTCTGCCAGCCCGACACGTCGAACACCGCCTGGGCGGTCTCCTCGGCCGCGCGGACCTCGAGCGGCTCTCCGTCGACCTCGATGGCCACGTCACCGTCCGCGTCGCCGCCGGGGCGGCTGGCGACGATGTCGATGGTGCCCGAGACGAGGTCGCCGTCGGTCAGCGAGAGTCGCGGCGCTCCCTCCGGGGCGACGGCGGCAACGCTGAAGCGACGGGTGACCGACTTCTGGCTGTCACCGGCGGTGGCGGTGACCACCACGGTGTGGGTGCCTGGCTCCAGACCGGCCAGGGTCGCTGCATAGGCGCCGTTCACCTGGCCCAGGGACACGGGGTCGGCGCCGTCGACGGCGTAGGTGACCTCGGCGCTGCTGGTCGTCCCGGCGAGCGCGATGTCGCCTTCGGGGAGGACGGCGCCCTCCGCGGGCGAGGTGACCGAGAGCTGCAGCTGCCCGGCGGACTCGACCTGACCGACGGTGGTGAGTCGCCCCGAGCGCGCCAGCGACTCGGCCTTGATCCAGTCCGCGCTGCGGGCGACGCGCGACAGGCGCATCTCGTCGATGCTCATCTTCACGCCTCCGGGCGTGTTGGAGTAGCCGTCGACGACGAATCGCGGCGGGGCCAGCCCGTCTCCGATGGCGCCGCTGATGGCATGGGCCGCGGCCTGCTCGCCGTCGACGTAGGTGCGGATGGTGGTGCCGTCGAAGGTCGTGGTCACGTCGTGCCAGCCCGGCGACCAGGCCGCCGAGGCGAGCGCATTGCCACCGCTGGCGTTGACTCCGACGTTGTCGACGACGAAGCGGGGGAAGACCTTGCCCTGGTAGCAGACCAGTGAGTAGGTCTCCCCGGCGACCTTCCCGCCCCCGACGTCACGGCCGGCGATCACCCGGTAGCCGGTGTCGCTCGCCGTGCACTGCGCCGGGTCGATCAGGATCGACGTGGAGAAGGTGACCTGCTCCGTCGCGTCCGCGGCCATCGCCGTGCCGTAGTCGACGTAGGTGCCGGCACCGGTGATCTGGTACGCCGGCGTGCCGCTCTCGCTCGGAGCGCCGTAGACCGACGCCGAGCCCGTCGTGCTCCCGGCCCAGCCGTTGGCCGTCGCGTCCGGGAAGTCGCCGCTCGGCGACGCGAAGTGGTGGACGGCGATGTAGTCGTCGTCCCACACGTCCGTGGCGGTGGTCGTGTTCTGCGGTGCGCCGTCGAAGTACAGCTCGACCTCGGACCCGGTGGCGTCGACGCGCGGGACCCGCACCCACACCGACGTACCGGCCCGGTCCCACCGCTCGACCTGATAGGGCAGCGGCGTCGGGTCGTCACCGGCCGTGAAGACCAGACGGTCGGGATCGGCGACGGCGAAGTCCAGATCGTCGTCATCGAACGTGAGGAGCACCGGGAAGCCCGTGACCGGACCGGAGAGCCCCTCGCCGCGCACCGCGAACGGCAATCGCTGGCGCGCCTCGGGCACCCTCCAGTCCGCCGGCACCTCCGGGCCGTCGTCAGGGGCGAGGAGCGTGATCTCGTCGACGACCGCCATCGTGTCGGTGCGATAGGTGGTGAGACCGATCTCGGCGTCGCTGACCGAGACGCGGGTGAACTGCGGGACGTTGGGCTGGCTCGTGACGGCGACCCAGGAGGCTCCCGCGTTGGAGTTGCCGTAGTACTTGCTTCCCGACGCCGAGCTCGCGGTCAGGTAGAGGATCTTGCCCTGGCCGGCCTGGATCTCGGCGGGTGCGTCGGCCGGCAGCGGTGCCGGCGTGCCCCCGTCCATGGGGTGGCTGCGGGTGTAGACGTGGTCGTGACCGGCGAGCGCGAGGTCGATGCCCAGGCGCTTGAACTGGTCGGGGAAGTAGGCACGACGCTGGAGCACGTCGCTGTCGGTCGCGTGGGGACCGGACGAGTAGAGCGCGTGGTGCATCACCACGACCTGCCACGTCGTGTCGGGGTTGGCGGCGATGGTCGCCTCCATCCACGCGACGTGGGCGGCACGCTGGGCCTCGGTGTTGAAGTTGCTGTCGAGGTTGAGGAAGAGCGTGTCCCCGTAGGTGTACCAGTAGTCGCCGCTGGCCTCGTCGTAGTTCGGCAGGTTGTAGTGCTGGTAGTAGGTCGAGCGACTCCCGGCCTCGTGGTTCCCGACCGTGGTCGACGTGGCCAGCTCGGTGACCTGGTGGGGGGAGAGGAAGCCGTCGTACTGCTGCTCGTTGGCGGCCGAGTCCACCTGGTCGCCGGCCGAGAGCAGCCATTCGGCGGTCGGCACCTGGATCGACGCCTTCGCCAGGGTGTCCGCCCAGCCCGCACTGTCGTTCGCGACGTTGCCGGAGGAGCCGATCTGCGGATCGCCCACGTAGATGAAGTCGTAGTTGTTGTCGAAGTCCCCCGTCGTGAAGGTCGCGATGTCGGACCAGGCGCCGTCGGTGCCGACCCGATAGGCGTACTCGGTGCTCGGCGAGAGTCCGCCGAGCGTCGCCTTGTGCGCCGTCTTCCCCGCTTCGTTGGCCGGACTGGGGACGGAGGTGACCGCTTCGGCGCCGGTGGCGGGGAACGCGCCACCCACCAGGTCGGCGGCGGGCAGGTACTGCACGCTCTGGGCCGCCGACCCGGTGGAGTACCAGTTCACGTTGCGCTGCTTCTCGTCGGCCCCGATGTTGAGGATGACGTCGCTGACGGCCGGCGCGACCGCCGTGCTCAGGCTCGCACTGACGAAGTCGAGGTAGATGTCCGAGCTGCTGGCCCGGCCCTGGTGCAGCTCGACCGCGATCGTGTTGGCACCCTCGTGGAACGCGCTGACGGGCATGGTGAACTCGGCCAGCTTCGGGACATCGGCGTTGGAGCCGCCGTAGCTGAGGTTGGCGGTGATCGACGCGTCGTCGAAGCCGGCGACCCGGGTGCCGTTGACGTAGACGGTGGCCGCGTCGTCGTACCGGATGGCTGCGGCGAGCGAGGTGACCCCGGCGAGAGCGCCGGGCGGGACGGTGACCTCGGTACGGAAGAAGAATGCCTCGATGTCGGTGGTGCCGCCCGGCTTGTACTGGGTCAGGAGCGTGTTCGGCACGAACCCGCTCACGCTCGCCAGGGCGCCGTTCTTCGCGCCGAAGGAACCCTTCGCGCTCCGCCACGCGGTGTCGTCGAAGCCCGGGTCGGCCCAGTCGGTGCGATCGGGGAGGCCCGCCGCGGGATCGGTGCCGTCGTCCAGGTAGCGCCAGGTCGTGGTCGCGGTGCTGATCAACGTCGGGTCCGCGGCCTCCGCGGACGGCGCTGTCACGGCCAGGGCGCCGGCGGCGACCGCAGCCGAGAGGGCGGTGACGAGAACACGGCGCAGTGCCGGGATGTTCATGGGGGGAGGGTCCTCACATCGACGACGGCATGAAGGGGCTGGAAGGCGCGCCCGAGCGTCCCCGGGGGGACGCGCACCCGAGGAGCACCTCATCGAGGACGGATGAACCGGCGCCCGGCAGGTTCGGGCCAGTCGCCGAATCAGCGGTGAACAGTTGTGGTCCGCGTCCGTCGGCGACGCCACGCCAGGATCATGCCGAGGAAGGCCACCGCCCCGCCGATCACACCGCCGAGCTGGACCAGTGCGCTCCTGCCGGACCCTCCGGCCCCTCCCGACCCGTCGGCGTCGGCCGCGGAGGCGTTGCCTCCGGTCATACCCGCCGGGGCGGCCGGGAACGTCCAGGCGTGCACGCGTTCGGCCGCCGAGTAGGCGGCGCGCTGCCCGGTCGGTCCGGTCGCCAGCGTCCGATAGGACTCGTGCAGGTCGACCAGCAGGTCCAGTTCGACGTCGGCGGCCCGGACCGGGCCGCCGCAGTCGAAGCTCAGCGTGGCACCCTCGGCGATCACGTCCGCGAGCGGCTCGAGCGCACCCGTGCACGCGCGACCACCGACGGTGACGGCGACATGCTCCAGCAGGTACGTCGCGAAGGCCGGCGCCCCGGCGAGCACGACCCCGTCGGAGTCGTCGGACTCGGCCGGGACCAGCGCCCCGTCCTGGAAGACGTAGGTGCGCATCTCGGCGAGCACGCCGAGATGCATCGCCAGTGCGGTCACGTCGTCCGGTGCCGCCTGCCACCGCACCTGCACGCCCTGCGCCGTCGTCGTGATGTCAGCGGTCTGCGGGTCCCCGAAGGGATGCGCCGACACGGTGTCGGGCGCGTGGGGACCCGCGGCAGCCGCCGAGTCGACGCCGGTGGTCGCCGTCACGATCCCCAGAGACAGGACGGCTCCCCGCAGGCACGCGCGCATGAACCCTCGCTTCGATCGACGCACGACTCGGGGAGCCCTGCCACCACGCCCCGGCGGCCGCCGGGGCGGTGCAGAGCACAGCGGGTCGTGGTGGCGGGCGCCTGCACGGTCGCCGACCGCCGGACGACGGCCGGGTGAACAGGACTCGGCGGCGGTGAGGGCGGGCCCGACCGCCGTCGTACCCGGCATCCGGGTCCCCCTGACGGCGGATGCGCGACCGGAATGCCGGGTACGACGAGCGCCGGGGCGGGCTACGGGAGGCCCGGGGTGACGGGCGCCAGGTCGAACTGCCACTCACGGTAGAAGTTGTCCGCGAGGTCGAGGCGCGACCCGCCGACGATCCGTCCGGTCTCCGGGTTGCGGACGCCCTCGAGCACCCGCCCGCCGGTGAGCAGCGAGGCGAGGTGGACGCGCTGGCTCTCCGGACAGACCAGGGTGACCTCCAGCAGCTCGGGGCCGCCGAGCTCGAAGTAGAACCCGGTGCCTTCCTTGCGCACCCGGAGGTCGGCCCACAGCTCGGCCTCGTCGAACGGCCCGGAGCTGTCGAAGCTGCAGGTGCTCGCCCGCGTGGCGGAGTACGTCCCCTCGGCCTCCTCGAGCCGGTAGAAGATCTCGCCGTTGAAGTCCTGGTCCTTCACCACGATCACGTCGAGGGTCCAGGTCGCGAGCTCGACGATGCCGGGGGCGGGCTCGAGTCGGGTCACGCCCGAGATCGCGCCGGCCCACCGTTCGGGCAGCGCGTCGCCGCGGCACGACCGCATCACCTCCGCGGTGCAGATGTCCGGATCGCCCGGTGAGTTCTCCGGACCCCCCGGCGCGCCGCCGTTGCACTGGTCGCGACCCGGGCCGCCGTCGCACGTGTCGACCCCGAAACCGCCGTTGAGCTGGACGTCGTCGCCGCCGCCACCGGAGACGTGGTCGTTGCCGTCGCCGCCGTTGAGCTGGTCCGCGTCGGGGCCACCGATCAGCGTGTCGTCACCGCCCTCCCCGTTGACCAGGGTCACCGGCCACGAGGTCTTGAGCAGGTCGTTGCCTTCGCCGCCGTACAGCGCCTGCCCGGGGGCACCGGTCGCCATCGTGTCGTCGCCCGCGTCGCCGTACCCGATGCCGCCGTTGCCCGGCCCCAACGCGATCAGGTCCCGGCCGGCGCCGCCGTGCACCCAGTCCTGGCCGGCACCGCCGTCGATCGTGTCGTTGCCGCCACCACCGCAGATGACGTCGTTGCCGCCGAGACCCTTGATCCGGTCGTTGCCGCCGCGCGCCACGATCACGTCACGCTTCTTGGTGCCCTTGATCCTGTCGGCCTTGTTGGTGCCCACGATGGTCGCCTTGGCGCCGCCGCACCGCGGCTTGGCGGCCTCGGCGCTGGCGGAGATGCCGACGCTCGCGGGGAGCGCGAGCGCCAGGGCGAGGACGGGGAGGAGATGTCTTCTCATGCCCCCGAGGGTCGCCGGGGGCGCTTGCGGCGGGCTTGCGGACCGCTTGGCGTCAGACCTTCGCGACCGATCCGTCGGTCGTGCGGACCTTCAGGCGCCGATACAGGTTCGCGCCGTCGTCCAGGCCGCGGGACTTCTTGACGACCACGCCCTCCCACGCCTCGGTCATGACGGGCTCCTCTCACGTCGCGGCGGACGCCCGGAAGCCGGCGCCCCTCGTCCTCGACGGTAGGCGACGGGCGAGGCTCGGCGGGGCTACCTGCCGAGGGTGACCGCGACCGACGTACCGGGCGCCACTCTGGTGCCGGCGGGGACCGACTGCGCGAGCACCTTCTTGCGGAGCTTCTTGGGCGCCTTCTTCTTGGTGACCTTGCCCAACGCGCAGCCGACGGCGGTCAGCGCCGCCTTCGCCGCACTGGCCGTCTTCTTCTTCAGCGAGGGCACCGTGCAGTACGCGAGCGGCGCCGGCGGCGGCTGGTTGTCGCAGCGCTCGTCGGTGAACGACGAGGGCGTGACGTTGCCCGCCAACGTGTTGCCGCACAGCGAGTGGATCGGCCCCGCGCCGGCCAGGGCCACGCCGTTGAAGACGATGGCCGTCTGGGAGACCCATGCCTCGCTCCCAGACGCGACCCGGATGCCAGCGCCGGAGCGGACGACCGAGCTGTCGGTGATCGCGACCTGGGCCGATCGGCCCGCCGAGGCGGGTTCGACACTGACACCGGTCGCACAGTTGTCGACGATCTCGCTGTTGCGGATGACGAGATCGGCACGGGCGTCCGCCCCACCGGCGTTCAGCGGCGTCGCGACGCCCTGGTCGAAGCCGCTGATCCGCACGTTCTCCATCGTGACGCTCGTCCGGTTCCGGACCACCACCCCGATCGTCCCCTGACAGGAGTCGTCGACCGGGTCACGGGAGCCGTTGATGTCGAGATCGCGCAGCACGACGTGGCCGCCGGCAGCGATGTTGATCTGGACGCCGGAGGTGCCCGTGGCGAGGATCGAGGCGTTGGTGCCGGTGCCGTCGATCGTGATCGACTTGGTGATGGTCACCGAGCCGAAGCCGCCGGGGTCCAGCACGCTGATCGTGCCACCGGCCGCCGTCTGGGCGATCGCGCCGGCGAACGTCTTGCACGGCGCGGTCCGCGAGCAGGGGTTGGCGTCGTCGCCGACGCCGGACACCCAACTCCGCGTGACGGCCGCGGAGGCAGGCGGGGCGAGCACGACGGCGCCGCCGAGCGGCAGGCTGAGGGCCGCGAGGTGGATCAAGACACGCCGGACGGAGGCAGACATGCTTTCAGCGTTCCAGAGCAACGACGATCCCGCGGTGGATCGTCGGAAACTTGTCGATCGGGCCAGTCAGCTCAAGCCGGGACGTGCGTCGCGGACCGGACGAGGGCCAGGGCACGCTCAACCACCAGATCCACCACCCGTGGGTGGGCGCCGAGGACATCGGCGACGACCCGCACGCCGGCGGCGCACGCGTCGCGGCGGGCCCGGTGGTGGAAGTGCCCGGTGGCGAGGAGGTACGGCGACACGGCGTCCCCCGGCCGGACGACCTCCGCGAGGCGGGGGCCGCGGCCCGAGAGCGTGGCCAAGCGGACCGGGGCGCCCCAGGCCTGGCCGAGCAGACGGGTGGCGGCGTCGAGGTCGGCGGTCGCGGCCGGATCGGTGGAGCCGGCGGCGACCATGACCACCGGCTGGCCGGCCGCGGCGCCGGCGCCGCGGAGGCGCTCGGCCTGGGCGTCGGCGAGGAGGGGATCGGGACCGAGCGCCCGGCCGAGGTGGACGTCGCCGCGGCCCGCTCCCCCGACGGCGGCGGGCAGGTCGTGGCGCAGGTGGTACCCGGTCGAGAGCAGCAGCGGGACCACGACGGTCGGCGCGGTGCTCTGCGCCGCCTCGACCAGGACCTCGGAGAACGTCGGCGCGCACAGCTCGACGTACGACGCCGTGGCGGGCCAGCCGAGACGACGCGCGGCCGCGGTGGTCAGGGCGCGAGCCACTTCGTTGCCGGCCGCGGTGCGGGTGCCGTGGGCGACGGTGACCAGGTGGGGTCCGGGCGCAACGTCATACGTTCTGTGGGCTCGAGCCCACGGAGCGAATGACGCTACGGCGGGATTCGACCTCACGGGGCGACCGCCAGGCGGTAGCCGCGCTTCACCACGGTCTGGACGCAGCGGGTGCCGAGGGCGGCGCGGAGCCGGGCCACGGCCATCTCGACGGCGTGCTCGGAGCCGGCGGTGCCGGAGGGGAGCGCGGCGAGCAGGTCGCGGCGGGACACGACGGTGCCGGGGTTGACGAGGAGGGCCTGGAGGACGGCGTACGGCGCGGGCGAGAGCCGCACCTCGACGCCGTCGAGCAGCACGTCCTCGCCGTGCAGGAGCAGGGTGTGGCCGGCGACGTCGAACGACGTGCCGGCGGCGCGGGACGGCAGCTCCACCTCGAGCTGCTTGACCATCGCGGCCAGCCGGGAGCGGTCGGGATGGATGGACGGCACGCCCCACATCTCGAAGGCCGCGGCGGTGACCGGTCCGACGCAGGAGGCGACCACGTCGGCCTGGAAGGCGCCGACGACCTCGTCGCGGTGCCCGGTCGTGCCGGCGGCCTCCATCATGGCCGCGATCGCGGGGGCGGCGGTGAAGGTCACGGCATGCACCCGCCGCTCGGCGACGGCCTCGATCAGGCCGAACATCGGCTCGGGGTCGGCCGCGCCCTCCACCCGGTAGACGGCGACGGTGGTGACGTCGGCACCCAGCCGGCGCAGCGCGTGCGCCGCCAGGGAGAGCGACTGGCCGTGCTCCTGGACGACGATCCGGCGCCCCCGCAGGTCGCGCCCGCGCAGGTGCGCGAGCACGTCCTCGAACTCCTCCGACTCCGGCGCCCACAGCTCGCGCAGGCCGAACCTGCGCAGCGCGCCGACGCTCTTGGGCCCGCGGGCCAGGATCTCCGCGCCGCCCAGATGGGTGGTGAGCTCGGCGAGCAGGCCCCAGCGCTCGGCGGCGGTGAACCAGGACTTCAGGCCGATGCCGGTGGTGGCGACGAAGATGTCGACGGGCTGGGCGAGCACCTCCTCGGTCGCGGCACGCAGAGCGTCCTCGTCGATCCGGTTGGGGTCGACCGACAGCGCCGGGGCGTGGATCACGGACGCACCGCGCCGCTCCAGCAGCGCGATCTGCTCCTCGGCCCGGCGCGCCGCCGTCACACCGATCGTGAAACCGGACAGGGGCAGGTCAGTCACGACGCGATTGTCCCGCGTCGCGCGCCCACCACCACAATGCCGTCGACCACGCGGACGTCGTACGTCGGCACCGCGAGGCTCGCGTCGTCCAGGCACACGCCCGTGCGCAGGTCGAAGTGGTGCTTGAGCAGCGGGCTCGCGACGAAGGGCACCTCCTCGCCGGCCACCGTGCGGGTCCCGACGATGCCGCCGGAGAGCACGGCCGCGCCACCGCGCGGGTCGACGTCGGAGAGCGCGAACAGCTCGTCGTCGTAGGTGCGG
The DNA here is from genome assembly GCA_029961745.1 of Nocardioides sp. L-11A. NCBI lineage: Bacteria > Bacillati > Actinomycetota > Actinomycetes > Propionibacteriales > Nocardioidaceae > Nocardioides > Nocardioides sp. L-11A. Next base: position 315,929 of record CP124680.1, on the reverse strand, counting down.
AAGACGGCGACCGCCTCCCCGTCGATCAGCGCGGACACCCCGGACTCACGGGCGATCCGGTCGACCGGGCAGACCTCCGGCTGGTCGGGGGCGTTGACGAAGGAGACGAAGCGCGCGAGCTTGGCCGGGTCGTCGATCGTCGCCTGCCACTCGTCGAAGTACGAGTCGACGTGCCGGGCCATCGCCGCCTCCAGCTCGTCGCCGAGCCCGAGGCTGTCGTCGACGACGACCTCGCGCACCCGCTCCAGTCCGCCGATCTCGTCCAGCCAGGGCGCCGTGCGCTGCAGCCGGTCGGCGGTGCGGACGTAGTACATGAGGTAGCGGTCGAGGTAGCGGATCAGCTCCTCGCGGGACAGGTCGCCGGCGAGCAGCTGCGCGTGCGCGGGTACGGCGCCGCCGTTGCCGCCGACATAGAGGTTCCATCCCTTTTCGGTCGCGATCACGCCGAAGTCCTTGCCGCGAGCCTCGGCGCACTCGCGGGCGCAGCCGGAGACGCCGCCCTTGAGCTTGTGCGGCGAGCGCAGGCCGCGGTAGCGCAGCTCGAGCTCGACCGCGAGGCCGACCGAGTCCTGGACGCCGTACCGGCACCACGTCGAGCCGACGCACGACTTCACGGTCCGCAGCGACTTCCCGTAGGCGTGGCCGGACTCCATGCCGGCCTCGACCAGCCGCCTCCAGATCGCCGGCAGGTCCTCCTTGCGGGCGCCGAACAGGTCGATCCGCTGACCGCCGGTGACCTTCGTGTAGAGACCGTAGTCGCGGGCCACCTCGCCGATCACGATCAGCTTGTCGGGCGTGACCTCGCCGCCAGGCAGTCGCGGGACGACGGAGTAGGTGCCGTTCTTCTGCAGGTTCGCGAGATAGGCGTCGTTGGTGTCCTGCAGGGTCGCGTTGGGTCCGTCGAGCACGTGGTCGTTGAGCAGGCTGGCCAGGATCGAGGCGACCGCCGGCTTGCAGACGTCGCAGCCCCGGCCCCGGCCGTGGCCCTCCACGATGTCGTCGAAACGCTGGTAGCCGTGCACCGCGACGACCTCGAAGAGCTCCTGGCGGGTGAGCGGGAAGTGCTCGCACAGGGACTTGTCGACGGTGCGCCCGGTGGCGGCGAAGTGCCCCTCGACGATCTTCTTCACCACGCTCTTGCACGACCCGCAGGTGGCCCCGGCGCGGGTGCAGGCGGTCACGCAGCCGGCGTCGTCGCAGGTGCCCCCCTCGGCGAGGGCCGCGACGATCTCGGCCTTGGTCACGTCGTTGCACGAGCAGACCTGCGCGTCGTCGGGCAGGCCGATCTCCACGCCGCCGCGCGCGGTCGGGAGGATCAGTTCCTCCGGGTTGTCGGGCAGCTCGATGCCGGAGCCCACCAGCGGGCGGAGCACGCCGTACGACGACGCGTCGCCGACCAGGATGCCGCCCAGCAGCTCGTAGCCACCGCTCGCGAGCTCCTTGACCACGAGCTTCTTGTAGACGCCGGCCACCGCGTCGGCATACACGACCTCGAGGGCGGCCTCGTCCGCGGCGAAGGCGTCGCCGAAGGAGGCGACATCGACGCCGAGCAGCTTGAGCTTGGTCGACATGTCGGCACCGGTGAAGGAGCCGGCCTCCCCGCCGAGCAGCGCGTCGACGACGACCTCGGCCATCGCGTAGCCGGGCGCGACCAGGCCGTACATCCGACCGCCCGGAGCGGCGCACTCACCGATCGCCCAGATGTGCTCGTCACTGGTGCGGCAGCGCTCGTCGACCAGGATGCCGCCGCGCTCGGCGATGTCGAGGTCGGCGGCCCGGGCCAGCGCATCGCGGGGACGGATGCCGGCGGAGAAGACGACGAGGTCGACGTCGAGCGGGTTGCGGTCCTTGAGCGCCAGGCCGGTGACCTTGTCCTTGCCGAGCACGGCCTCGGTCATCGCGCCGGTGTGCACGGTCAGGCCGAGGGTCTCGATGTGACGGTTGAGCGTGGAGCCCGCGGCGTCGTCGATCTGGACCGCCATCAGCCGCGGCGCGAGCTCGACGACGTGGGTCTCCAGGCCCAGCTGGTGCAGCGCGTTGGCGGCTTCCAGGCCGAGCAGGCCGCCCCCGATGACCGCACCGACCCTCGCCTTCCGCGACGCCGCACGGATCGCCTCGAGGTCCTCGATGGTGCGGTAGACGAAGACGTTCCTCAGGTCGCTGCCCGGCACCGGCGGCACGAACGGGGTCGCGCCGGTCGCCAGCACCAGCTCGTCATAGTGCAGGTCCTCGCCGCTCGCGAGCGTGATCACCCGCTGGCGCGGGGAGATCGCCACGACTTCGGCCCCGAGGCGCAGGCGGACCCGCGGGTCGTCGTACCCGCCGCCGGGGAGGAGGGACAGTGCCTCGGCACCCCGCTCGAAGAAGGAGGTGAGCGCGACCCGGTCGTACGCCGGGCGCGGCTCCTCGCCGAGGATCGTGATGTCGTGGGTCGCGGTGAGCCCGCGCTCGATCGCCGCCTGGACGAGGCGGTGGCCGACCATCCCGTGGCCGACGACCACCAGGTGCCTGCGCTGGTTCATCTCATACGCCTTTCGTGACGAGGACGGCGTGGTCGGCGCCGCTGCCGAGCAGCTGCCGCACCGTGCCGGCGCAGCCACCGCAGCCGGTGGTCGCGCGGGTGGTGTCGCGGATCTGCTCCAGCGAGGAGCAGGCGCGGATCCGGCCGGCGGTGACGCCCGCGCAGGCGCACACCTCCGCGTCGTCCGGGAGGAGCGCGACCGCGCTGTCGTCGCCCGCCCCCGTCCGCTCCGGCATCAGCAGGCGGCCGGGCTCCGCCGGCCCGAGGACCGTCCGCCGGTCGAAGTGCTGGGTGATCAGACCCACCCGGGACAGGTCGCCGACCAGGGTCGCCGCCACGATCCGCCCGTCGCGGACGACGAGGCGGCGGTGCGACCCGGAGAGCGGGTTCGCGAGCTCGACCACCTCGCCCCCGGCGGCGATCTCGGCCGTGGCGTCCCCGAGCACGGCGACGTCGAGGTCGGTCGCCCGCAGCCGGGCGACGATCCGGGCGCCGTCGTACGTCGGGGTGTCCTCGCCAACCGGTGTCGTCAGGATGGCGGCGAGGACAGCGGCCTGCTCCCAGGCCGGCGACACGAAGCCGGGGCTGCGGCCCTGCCCGTCCGGCGACACCGTCTCGGCGCAGTCGCCGAGCGCGTGGACAGCCGGGTCGGTGACGCTGGCGAGGCGGTGGTCGACGACGATGCCGCGGCGCACCTCGAGCCCCGCCCCACGGGCCAGCGCGGTCGCGGGCCGGCCGCCGGCGGCGAGCACGACCAGGTCGGTGTCGAGGGTGCAGCCGTTGTCGAGCCGCAGCGCGGGCCCGCGGGGACCGTCGACCAGCCGGACCGCGCGGGCGCCGGTGTAGACCGCGACGCCGAGCCGCTTCAGGTCCCGGCCGAGGATGCCGGCGGCCGGGGCGCTCAGTTGCCGGTGGAGCAGGTGCTCGCCGCCCTCGACCACCTCGGTCGCGATGCCGCGCGTGCCCAGCGCCCGGGCCACCTGGAGGCCGAGCAGGCCGCCGCCCACGACGACGGCACGGCGACTGTCCGGCAGCGCCGCGACCAGGCGGGCGCAGTCGGCGAGGGAGCGGAAGGCGTGCACCGCCTCGTGCAGCGAGCCGTCCATCCGGACCAGCCCGCGGATCGGCGGCAGCGACGGGATGCTGCCGGTCGCGAGCACCAGGGCGTCGTACTCCACGAGGGTGCCGTCGACCAGCATGACGTCGCGTCGCGCACGGTCGATGCCGAGCACCCGGGCGCCGAGACGCAGGTCGATGCCGTGGCCGGCGTACCACTCCGGGGCGCGCAGCGTCAGCGCCTCCGGCCGGTGGGTGCCCTCGAGGACGGCCGAGAGCAGGATCCGGTTGTACGGCGGCGCGTCCTCGTCCCCGAGGACGGTGATGTCCATCCGCTCCGGTGCCCGCCGGGCGACCAGCTCCTCGACCAGCCGGGTCGCGGCCATGCCCGAGCCGACGACGACGAGCCGCCGGCGCGGTGGGTCGGTGTGCGGTGGGCCGATCATGGGAGCCATCGAAGGTCACCGAGGTTTCGCGCCGCGGCGCTGGGCCCGCACCCCGATGTCAACGACTCCTCACGACCTCACCGGGTCGCCGCCATGAGCAGCCGTCAGGGAGCCCGGCTAGCGTCGAGCCATGCTGAGGCCCACTCCCCGTGACGTGCACGTGTCCCGGGCCTCCTACCTCGCGGGCGCGATGGCGTTCGCCGCGTGGCTCCCGTTCCTGCGCACCCCGTTGGCCTCCGACGCGGCCGGGTTCCTCGCCCTCGGGCAGCAGTGGGAGCACGGCAGCTCCCTGTACGGCGACCACTGGGTGGACCGGCCGCCCCTGTTGATCTGGATCTTCCGTGCCGCCGCCCGACTCGGCCCGATCGGGCTCGGCGACGACGGCGTGTCCGCTCCGGCGGTGATGGTGCTCGGCGGGCTGGCCAGCGCGGCTGTCGTCCTGCTCGCGGGGCTGCTCGCGGCTCACCTGGCGGCCCCCGGCACGCGCTGGACGACCCGCGCCGTCCCCGTCCTCGCCGCGGCGCTGCTGTCCAGCCCGCTGCTCGGCATGCCGGAGACCAACGGCGAGCTGCTCGCGGCGCCGTTCGTGCTGCTCGGCGTGGTCGCGCTGGTCGCGGCGCTGTCGATGCCGGCCGGTCGCCGACCGGTCCTGCTCGCCGCAGGGGCCGGCGCGGCGGCGATGGCCGCCGCGCTGGTCAAGCAGAACGTCATCGACGTCTTCGTGTTCGCGGCGGTCCTGATGATCCTGTGCCGGGGTGGCGTCGCCGGCCTGGGCCGGGCCGCGGGCTCCTTCGCGGCCGGCTCGGTCGTCGTCCTGGCCGCCGCTCTCGCCTCCGCGGCCGAGCGCGGCACCTCTCCCGCCGACCTCTGGCAGGCCGTCGTGGTCTTCCGGCTCCGCGCCGGGGAGGTGATCGACACCTCGGCGAGTGCCAACACCTCGCACCGGATGCTCCTGCTCACCCTCGCCTTCCTCGCCAGCGGCGCGGCGCTCACCCTGGGCACGGTGGCCCTCCTCAACGCCCGCGACGCGATCCGGGACCGGCCCCGCGGCGCGCCGCTCGCGCTCGCGGGGCTCGCCCTGGCCGGGTGGGAGCTGGTCGGCGTGGTGGCGGGCGGCAGCTACTGGCTGCACTACCTGACCGGGCTGGTCCCGGGCATCGTGGTCCTCGCCTGCCTGGTCCGCCCGACGACGGCGGTCCGCCGGGTGCTGTCCACCTGCCTCGGCCTGGCCCTGATCGCCACGGCCACGGCCTGGACCGAGCAGCTGATCAACCCCGCGAACCCGGCGATCGCGCTCGACGCGAAGATCGCGCACTACCTGCGCGACCACGCCGCCCCCGGCGACGGCGTGGTGGTCGCCTTCGGGCGCCCCGACATCGTCGTGGGCAGCGGGCTGTCCAGCCCGTACGAGCACCTGTGGAGCCTTCCCGTCCGCGTCCTCGACCCCGAGCTCACCGAGCTGCGGGCCGTCCTGACCGGTCCGGACGCACCGCGCTGGGTGGTGGTCTCCGGCGCCAGCCTCGCCACCTGGGGCGTCGACGCGAGCGGGGTGCAGGACTATTTCGTCGAGCACTACCGCGAGCAGGCGGCGTACGACGACTTCCACATCTGGCGCCGGATCGAGGATCGTCGCGACGCGTCCCCGGGACCTTGATCCAAGCCATTTTCGTATTACGATTATCTGGTGGACAAGATCAACGGCGTCCCGGTGACCGACCAGGACGTCCAGAAGTGGGCCGACGAGGCCGAGCGCGGATACGACGTCGACCAGCTCCGCAAGCGCGGGCGCAGGCCCGTCGGTGACGGACCGGGGCAGGTCGTTCCGGTCCGCATCGACGAGACACTGCTGTCGGCGCTCACCGAGCGCGCAGAGAAGGACCACGTCAGCCGCTCCGAGGCGATTCGAGCAGCGATCCGCGCCTACGTCGCGTGAAGGTTCACGACGCCGCACTCAAGCACGGCGTCGATCCGGCCGACGCCGTCCACGCCGCCCGGTCCGCGGTCTTCGTCAGCGATCTGGACGAGGACATGCCGTCTCGACAACTACGGCTCGGATTCGATCGGAGCGGCCGGCTGCTCGAGTTGGTCGTGCTGCGATTCGACAGCGGCGGCGAGCTCCTGATCCACGCCATGAAGGCCCGGCGCTCCTACCTCGACCTGCTCGAACCCTGACGATCGCTTGCAGGCATCCGTTCGCGGCGCCGGATCCCTACGCACCGGCTCGCGAGATGAGTCACCCTCCGACGCGACCGCGAGCAGGCGGCGTACGACGACTTCCACATCTGGCAGCGACGCTGACGCCACCCGCCCAGGTCGCTTCGGTCACACCGGGCGGCGGCCAGGAATAGCCGACGGCGGGGCGCCGTTGCGGCGGATCAATACCCCACGGGGGTATAGTCCGAGACTCCGCACCGCTGGAAAGGAGACCGCTGTGAGCCTGTTCGCGATCCGCGACTTCCGCCGCCTGTTCGCCGCTCAGATCATCGCGCTCTTCGGGACCGGGCTGGCGACCGTCGCGCTCGGCCTCCTCGCCTACGACCTGGCCGGCCGGGACGCCGGCGCGGTCCTCGGGACCGCCCTCACCATCAAGATGGTGCTCTACGTCGTCATCGCGCCGCTCGCGGCGGCGTTCGTCGACCGGCTCCCCCGCCGGCTCTTCCTGGCCCTGCTCGACGTGGTCCGTGCCGGCGTGGTCCTGGCGCTGCCGTTCGTCAGCGAGGTCTGGCACATCTACGTGCTGATCGCGCTCCTGCAATCGGCGTCCGCGGCGTTCACCCCCACCTTCCAGGCCGTCATCCCCGACATCGTCACCGAGGAGGCCCAGTACACGCGGGCGCTCTCGGCGTCCCAGGTCGCCTACACGATGGAGAGCCTGCTGAGCCCGGTGCTCGCGGCCGTGGCGCTGACCTTCATGTCGTTCGACCGGCTCTTCGTCGGCACCTCGCTCGGCTTCGCCGTCTCGGCCGTCCTGGTCATGTCGACCGCGATCCCCAACGCGCGCCCGACAGCCGGCGCGAAGACCTGGGAGCGGATCGCGTCGGGGATCCAGAGCTTCGCCCGCACGCCCCGGCTGCGCGGGATCATGGCGCTCAACCTGGTCGTGGCCGCCGCCGGCGCGATCGTGGTGGTCAACACCGTCAACTACGTGCGCGACGTCCTCGGCGGCGACCAGGCCGACGTGGCCTGGATGCTGGCCGCCTCGGGCGGCGGCACCCTCCTCGTCGCCGTGGCCCTGCCGCGGGTCCTCGACCGGGTCGCGGACCGCACCGTCATGATGACCGGCGCGACCGTCCTGGTCGCCGCGGTCACGGCGGCCCTGGCGATGACGGCCAGCGGGACGACCGCGTGGGCGGTCACCGGCGCGATCTGGATCGCGGTCGGCGGCGGCATGGCCCTGATCGTCACCCCGACCGGCCGGGTGCTGCGCCGCTCGGCCACCCCCGACGCGCTGCCGAAGCTGTTCGCCGCCCAGTTCTCGCTCTCGCACCTGGCCTGGCTGGTCACCTATCCGGTGGCCGGCTGGGTCGGCACCGGCGTGGGCCTGACCACCGCCTGGTCGATCCTGCTGGTCCTCGCGGCCGCCGGCGCGGTCGCCGCGCGGCTGCTGTGGACCCGCCCGGTCTTCGTACGCGAGGGGGTGCCGGTCGAGTCGGCGCCGCGGGAGCCGGCCCTGGTCGGCGCCGGGCGGGCGTGGGCGGAGGCCGAGGCGGCGCAGGGCACGCTCGCCGCCGCGCAGTGCACCTGCGTGCGCACGGTGTGAGCCGGACGGCTCAGGCCGGTGCGGGGATCGGCACCAGCACCTGCGCCGCGCACACCTTGAACTCCGGCATCCGGCTGACCGGGTCGAGGGCGTCGTTGGTGAGCCGATTGGCGCCGACCCAGTGGAAGGGCACGAAGACGGTGTCCGGCCTGATGGTGGTGACCACCCGGGCGGGAGCACGCAACTCGCCGCGGCGGGTGCGGACCACGACCGGACGGCCGTCGGCGGCGCCGATCCGCTCGGCGAGCATCGGGTGCAGCTCGACGAACGCGCCGTCGTCGGCGAGGTCGCGGATCCGCCGGGTCTGCGCGCCGGACTGGTACTGCGCGAGCACCCGGCCCGTCGTCAGGTGCACCGGGTACGCCGGGTCGGGCTCCTCCGCCGGCCCGGCGTACTCCGGCACGACGAAGCGCGCGCGGCCGTCGGGGGTGGCGAAGGAGTCCGCGAACAGCCGGGGCGTGCCGGGATGGTCGGGCGAGGGGCAGGGCCAGAACACGCCGTGCTCCGCGGCGATCCGGGCGTAGCTGATGCCGGAGTAGTCGGCCCGGCCGCCCGCGGAGGCCCGGCCCAGCTCGGCGAAGACCTCCTCCGGGTCGGTGGGGAAGGCGGCCGGGGAGCCCAGTCGGGACGCCAGGCCCGCGATGACGTCGAGGTCGCTGCGCACGCCCTCGGGCGGCGCGACCGCCTGCCGCCGCAGGATCACCCGACCCTCGAGGTTGGTCATGGTGCCGGTCTCCTCGGCCCACTGGGTGACGGGGAGGACGACATCGGCGAGCGCGGCGGTCTCGGAGAGGACGAGGTCGCACACGACGAGCAGGTCCAGCGACTCCAGGCGCTGCGTGATCCGGGTCGCGTTGGGCGCGCTGACCGCGATGTTCGAGCCATGGACCAGCAGCGCGCGCGGCCCACCGCCGACGCCGAGCGACTCCAGCAGCTCGTACGCCGAGCGCCCCTTGCCCGGCAGCGTGGCGGGGTCGACGCCCCACACCCCGGCGACGTGGGCCCGCGCGGCGGGATCGTCGATCATCCGGTAGCCGGGCAGCTGGTCGGCCTTCTGGCCGTGCTCGCGCCCGCCCTGGCCGTTGCCCTGGCCGGTGAGGCAGCCGTAGCCGGCGTACTCCTTGCCGGGCATCCCGAGGGCGAGCGCGACGTCGATCCAGGCCAGCACGGTCGCGGTGCCCTGCGCGTGCTGCTCGGCACCGCGGGCGGTCAGCACCATCACCCGCGGGCGTCGGCCGCTCCGCTCCCCGCCGAGCAGGGCGACGAGGGCGCGCAGCTCGTCGGTGCCCACACCGGTGACGCGCTCGACCCGCTCCGGCCACCACGCGGCCGCCGCCCGGCGTACGTCGGCGAAGCCGGTCGTCCGGGCCGTGACATAGGTCTCGTCCACCGCGCCCCCGGCATCGAGCAGGTGCAGCACGCCCAGCGCGAGGGCGAGGTCCGTGCCGGGCACAGGTTGGAGGAAGAGGTCGGCGCGCTCCGCGGTCGGGGTGCGCCGGGGGTCGACGACCACGACCCGGCCGCCGCGCTCGCGGAGCCGGTCGAGGTGGCGCGCCGCCGGCGGCATGGTCTCGGCCAGGTTGGAGCCGACCAGGACGACCACGTCGGTGTGCTCGATGTCGGCCAACGGAAAGGGCAGGCCGCGGTCGACGCCGAAGGCCTGGTCGGCCGCGCTGGCGGCCGAGCTCATGCACCAGCGGCCGTTGTAGTCGATCTGGCTGGTGCCGAGGGCGACCCGGGCGAACTTGCCGAGCAGATAGGCCTTCTCGTTGGTCAGGCCTCCGCCGCCGAAGACGGCGACGGCGTCCTTCCCGTGCGCCTCCTGCAGCGTCCGAAGCCGGTCCGCGACCAGGTCGAGTGCCTCGTCCCAGTGCGCCGCACGGAGCTCGCCGGTCCCGCGGTCGCGCACGAACGGCGTCGTGAGCCGCTCCCGGCTGCCGCGCAGCCCGCCCGCGGTCCACCCCTTGCGGCACAGCGCGCCGGCGTTGACCGGGAACTCATTCCAGACGCCGATCTCGATGCCGACCCGACCCGCACGGGCAAGCGTCATGCCGCACTGCAGGCTGCAGTAGGGGCAGTGCGTGGGGGTCGCGGGAGCGGGCATGAACCGATTCGACGACATCCGCATTTCACGCCGGGGAGCGCCGGTGCCACTCCCTGTCAACGAGTCCTCACAGTCTCACCGGAGGACCCGCCGTCCACAGGATGGTCACGGAGATGAGACGCTAGGAACTTCCGAGAGACACCACCACAGCGTTGTGGGCGGCGTCCTCGTGCGTCTGAAGGAGCATCGTGAACGATCTGAACCCGACCCTGCAGCCGATCTTCGACGAGATCCTGGCCCGGAATCCCGGCGAATCGGAGTTCCACCAGGCGACGCGCGAGCTGCTGGACAGCCTGGGTCCGGTCGTCGCCCGTCACCCCGAGTACGCCGACGCCGCGATCATCCGCCGCGTGTGCGAGCCCGAGCGCCAGATCATCTTCCGGGTGCCGTGGGTCGACGACGCCGGACAGGTCCAGCTCAACCGCGGCTTCCGGGTGGAGTTCAACTCCGCGCTCGGCCCGTACAAGGGCGGCCTGCGCTTCCACCCCTCGGTCTACCTCGGCATCATCAAGTTCCTCGGCTTCGAGCAGATCTTCAAGAACGCCCTCACCGGCATGCCCATCGGCGGCGGCAAGGGCGGCTCGGACTTCGACCCGAAGGGTCGCAGCGACGCCGAGGTGATGCGCTTCTGCCAGTCGTTCATGACCGAGCTCTACCGCCACATCGGCGAGTACACCGACGTCCCCGCCGGCGACATCGGTGTCGGCGGCCGCGAGATCGGCTACCTGTTCGGGCAGTACAAGCGGATCACCAACCGCTACGAGTCCGGCGTCCTCACCGGCAAGGGCATCGGCTGGGGCGGCTCGCTGGTCCGCACCGAGGCGACCGGCTACGGCACCGTCTACTTCGCCAACGAGATCCTCAAGGCCCGCAAGAGCTCCTTCGAGGGCAAGACCGTCGTCGTCTCGGGCTCCGGCAATGTCGCGATCTATGCCGCCGAGAAGGCGACCGAGCTCGGCGCGATCGTCGTCGCCTGCTCCGACTCCAGCGGCTATGTCGTCGACGAGAAGGGGCTCGACCTCGACCTGCTGAAAGAGGTCAAGGAGGTGCGCCGCGAGCGCCTGTCGGCGTACGCCGAGGCACGCGAGTCGGCTCGCTTCGTCGCCGGCGGCGCCGAGCGCCCGGAGAGCTCGGTGTGGGAGGTCCCCTGCGACATCGCGCTGCCCTGCGCCACCCAGAACGAGCTGGACGGCGCGCACGCGCTGACCCTGGTCCGCAACGGCTGCTCTGTCGTCGCCGAGGGCGCCAACATGCCCTGCACCCCCGAGGCCGTGAAGGTCCTGACCGACGCCGGCGTCGCGTTCGCGCCCGGCAAGGCGGCCAATGCCGGCGGCGTGGCGACCAGCGCGCTGGAGATGCAGCAGAACGCCTCCCGCGACTCGTGGAGCTTCGCCCACACCGAGGAGCGCCTCGAGCAGATCATGGTCGGCATCCACGCCCGCTGCCTGGACACTGCCGAGACCTACGGCGCGCCGGGCAACTACGTCGTCGGTGCCAATATCGCCGGCTTCACCCAGGTCGCGGACGCGATGCTGGCCCTCGGCGTGATCTGAGTCCGGACGGTTCACCTACCGAATTTGTCGTGCTCGGGGCGTTCCAGCGACAATTTCGGTAGGTGAACAGCACACCCCCGCGTCAGATCCCGGCCTCGGCGTACCGCTGCCCGCGCCGGCAGTAGACCGCCCAGGTGACGACGAGGCAGAGGACGTAGCACGCGGCGAAGACCGCGAACGCGCTGCGGGTGGCGGCCAGCGGCTCGCTGACCCACGGGCTGTTGAACGTGATCGGGATGAGGAAGCCGCCGAGCGCGCCGACGGCGCCGATGATGCCGACCGCCGCCGACGACCGCCGCGTGCCGCCGAGCAGTGCGAGCTCGCGCTCGGGCGTGCCCGCGGCCGTCGCGAGCACCGCGTCGGCGCGGTGGAGGGCCGGGATCATCTTGTACGTCGATCCGTTGCCGATGCCCGTGCAGGCGAACACCAGCAGGAAGACGCCGAGGAAGAGCGGGAACACCGCCGCGTTGGCATCGACGGCGGCGGCCTGCGCCGCGACCCCGGTGGTCGGGATCGGGGTCAGCAGGGACAGCGTGCCCAGGATGCCGAGCGTGCCGAGCACCAGCCCGGCGAAGGCGAGGAGCGTGACCCGGGCGCCGCCGTACCGGTCGGCGAGGTGGCCGCCGAGCGGGCGGGTGACCGAGCCGACCAGCGCGCCGAGGAAGGCGTAGGAGGCGAACTCGATGCCGATCCCCGGGGCGCCGGGGACGCCCGGCCCGGCCTGGTGCCAGAAGTTGAGCTTGATCAGCAGTGGCAGGGCGGCGGAGTAGCCGATGAACGACCCGAACGTCCCGATGTAGAGGAGCGCCAGCACCCAGGTGTGGCGGTGCCGCAGCACGCTCAGCTGCTGGCGGGTGTCGGCGCGGGCGTCGGCGAGGTTGTCCATCCGGAACAGGGCGGCCAGGACGGCCACGACAGCGAATCCGGCGTACACCCACGCCGCGCGCTCCAGGTGGACCCCGCCCTCGCTGGCCCGGACCAGCCCGAAGAGGCCGGCGCCGCCGACGAGTACCGGCAGGCACAGCTGGATGAGCGCGACGCCGAGGTTGCCGCCCGCGGCGTTGAGGCCGAGCGCGGCGCCCTTGAGCCGGGCGGGGTAGAAGAAGTTGATGTTCGCCATCGAGCTGGCGAAGTTGCCGCCGCCGAAGCCGGCGGTCGCCGCGATCACGCAGAACAGCCAGTACGGCGTGTCGGGCCGGGTGACGGCGTACGCGAAGCCGAGGGTCGGCACGAGCAGCAGCCCCGCGCTGACCATCGTCCAGTTGCGGCCGCCGAAGCGGCCCACGGCCAGGGTGTAGGGCACCCGGATCAGCGCGCCCACCAGGTTGGGGATCGCGACGAGGAGGAAGAGCTGCTGGGGCGAGAACGCGAAGCCCTGGGCGACGAGGAAGGCCGAGCTGACGCTCCAGATCAGCCACACGGAGAAGCCGAGGTGCTCGGCGAAGATCGACCAGACCAGGTTGCGCCGGGCGATCGGCGCGCCGGTGCTCTCCCAGAAGTCCGGGTCCTCGGGGCGCCAGTCCGCGATCCACCGGCCCCGACGGCGCCGGTCCGGTGCGGGGGCGAGCGGCGGCGCGCCGCTCGGGCTGGTCAGGGTCATCGGGCGCTCCTGGCGGGCTCGGGTCGGGTGGTCGCGCCTCAGCCTGGCCGGGCGTCGTTTCCGGCCGCGGCGCCGCGAGATCTCGTCAGGTCAACTCCTGCTCACGGGCTCACCGGGAGTTCGCGCGTCCTGAAGCAGGGTCGACGACCAGTCCGCGGGGCCGGGGCTGCGGTACGGTGGCGCCACTCACAAACGATTGCACGGCAGGAGCCGACCATGCCTTCGACCCCGGACCCCGGCACCGCGGACCGCACCGTCCCCGCGGGCACACCCGAGTACGCCGAGGCGCTGTCCTGCTTCAACACGCTGACCGTGCACCGGCCCGCGCGGGTGATCGCGCCGACCACGGACGCCGAGGTGGTCGCCGCCGTCGCCCGGGCCCGGGAGGACGGCCTGCGCGTGGGCTTCCAGGCCACGGGGCACGGCGCCCGGATGGTCGACGGCGGCGCGCTGATCAGCACCCGTCGGCTCGACCGGATCGCGGTCGACCCCGAGCGGCGGACCGCGACGGTCGGCGCCGGGGTGCGCTGGGCCGACCTCCAGGCGGCGGCCGGCGAGCACGGCCTCACCGGCGCCGCCGGGTCCACCGGCCAGGTGGGCGTCGTGGGCTACACCGTCAACGGCGGGCTGGGGCTCCTCTCGCGCACCCTCGGGTTCGCGGCCGATCGGGTCCGCGCTCTCACCGTGGTCACCGGCGACGGCGTCCTGCACCGGGTCGACGCGGAGTCCGAGCCCGACCTGTTCTGGGCCCTGCGCGGCGGTGGCGGGCTGGGGCTGGTCACCGAGCTGACCTTCGACCTCGCCCCGGTGCCCGCGCTGCACGCGGGGTCCTACTACTACGCGATCGACGACGCGCCGAGCGTCCTCGCGCAGTGGCTGGACTGGGCCCGGACCGCGCCAGGGAGCGTCTCCACCTCGGTCGCCGTCCTCAACGTCCCCGACCGGCCCGGCCTCCCACCGGCGATCGCCGGCCGGCGGGTGCTGCACCTGCGCTATGCCGAGGTGGGCCCACCCGGACCGGACGCCGTCGTGGTGGCCGGCTTCGCGGCCCCGGTGCTCGGCGGGATCGGCCCGATGGCCTGCACCGACACGGGCCGGATCCACAACGAGCCCGACGACCGCAAGCCCAGCCAGCAGGACTCCCTCCTCCTCGACGACCTCGACCACGCCGGCATCGCCACCTTCCTCGACGCGGCCGAGGCGGCCGGCTCGTCGCTGATCGTCAGCGAGCTGCGGCTGATGGGCGGCGCGATGTCGGCACCGCCTGCAGTGGCGAACGCCGCGCCCGGCCGCGCGGCGCGCTTCAACCTGTTCGCCCTGGGCGCCGCAGCCCCCGATCCCGCCGAGCGGGACCGCCTCGGCGTCGACGCCGCACTCGACCGGCTTGTGGACACGATGGCGGTCTACGGCGCCGGCGCGACGCTGCCCGCCTTCGCGGGGATCGATCGCGGCGCCGACCGGATCCGGGCCGCCTGGTCGCCGGCAGAGCTGCGCCGGCTGAGCATCATCCGCACGACGTACGACCCCGACGACACCTTCGCCCCGGGCCTGCGCTGGTCACCGCTCCCCGCCGGACCGGCCGGCCCATCTCCCGCCGAGCTGTCGCATCCGACCCGTTGAAGCGACCACTCGACGGGCCGGGTGCGACGACTCAACGATCAGGAGGGGCGGCGGTCGAGCCGCGGACCACGAGGGACACCGAGAGCAGCACCGACTTCGGCGAGATCGCGGGGTCGCGCAGCTGCTCGAGGACCAGCCGCGCCGCCTCGGCACCGAAGTCGTAGTGCCGGACGTGGACGGTGGTCAGCGGCGGCCACACCTTGTCGACGAAGGGGATGTCGTTGAAGCCGACCACGCTGAGGTCCGCCGGACAGGAGAGCCCGCGCTCCGCGAGCACCTCGTAGCAGCCGATCGCGAGGAGGTCGTTGGCCGCGAGGACGGCGGTGACACCGGGGTGCTCGTCGAGGACGGTGCGCAGGCAGCCCGCGCCGTCCTCGATCTGATAGCTGGCCGCCTCGACGATCGGGCAGTCCTCCGCGGCCAGGCCGAGCTCGCCGATCTCGAGCTGGAAGGTACGCCGGCGGACCACGCCGGTCGAGGTGCTGCTCGGGCCGGCGATGTGGGCGATCCGGCGATGCCCCAGCTCGTGCAGGTGCCGCAACGCCTGCCGGATGCCGGACGCGTCGTCGCCGGCGACACTGAAGATCGGCAGGTCGGGCTCGACCCGGTTGACGAGCACGATCGGCACCTTGTCGGCGATCAGGGTGGAGATGACCGGGTCCTCGATCCGTGCGGTGGCCAGGATCAGGCCGTCGACCTGCCGGGCGCGCAGGCTCGCGACCTGGTCGCGCTCGCGGTCGGGCTCGTTGTCGGTGTTGGCGATCAGCACGTTGTAGCCGGCCGCGACCGCGACGTCCTCGATGCCCCGGATGATCGGCGCGAAGAGGGGGTTGGTGATGTCGGGGACGACGGCGCCGAGCGAGAGCGTGCGGTTGGTCTTCAGGCTGCGCGCGATCGGGTTCGGCACGTAGCCGAGTCGCTCGGCCGCCTCCCGGACCCGTTTGGCGGTGGCCGGGTTGACCATGCCGAGCGTCTCCGGGTTGAGCGCCCGCGACGCGGTCGCCGCATGGACCCCGGCAGCGGCCGCTACGTCACGCAGCGTGGCTGACATGGCACTCTCCTCCGGTCGTTGCCCCACCGCAACCGGTTGCGGCCCACGGCGGAGTCTACTTGGAACCGATGTCGGACGCCTTGACCGGCGCGGCCCGGGACTCGACCTCGATGATCCGGCTGCGGACCCGCCAGCGGCCGTCGTCGCACCGCTGGAAGGTGTCGAGGTAGCGCCCGAAGGACCACAGGAACGGGCCGTCCGCACCCTTGTCGATCCGGGTCAGGTACGACGTGCTGGTGGCCGTGTCGCCGTCCACCTCCACCACCGGGTCGCCGACGAGGTGCTTGTGGAAGTGCTCCGGGGCGTGCGAGTGCCCCGGGATGAAGGCGGCCAGCGCGTCCCTGCTGGTGTGCTGGACCCGGACCACGCGGTCGGTCTCGCTGACCTCGACCATCTGGAAGCTGGCGTCCGGCACGAAGCAGTCGAGCCAGGCGTCGTGCTCGCCGTAGTCGAGCGTCATCCCGAGCCGGAAGAGCACCTTGACGATGCTGGCCTCGGCCTCGAGGGTGTCCACGCGGCGGATGAGCGCCTCGAAGGCGGCGGTGTCGACCATGGGTGTCTCCTGGTTCTCGTTGTCCTGCGTCGATCGATTCTTGCTGGTGGCCGCGGCGGGCGCGGCCGGGCCTCAGGTGAGGAGCTGGATCGGGTCTTCGACCACCGCGACGAAGGCCGCGAGCCAGCGTGCGGCCGCGGCGCCGTCGGCCGCGCGGTGATCGACGGAGAGGGTCACCCGCAGCACCGGCGCGACCTGCGGCGCGCCGTCCTCGGCGATCACCTCGTCGCGGACGGCGCCGATCGCGAGGATCGCGGCCTGGGGCGGGTTGATGATGGCGGCGAACTCCTCGGTGCCGTAGCCACCGAGGTTGGACACGCTCACCGATCCGCCCTCGAGCTCGTGCTGGCGCAGGGTGCCCGCGTCGGCCCGCTCGCGCAGGTCGCGCACCAGCGCCCCGATCTCCGCGACCGACCGGGCCTCGACGCCGCGCAGGACCGGCGTCACCAGCCCCCGGCCGGAGGCGATCGCGACGGCGACGTCGACCGAGGCGAAGCGGCGCAGCGCCTCCTCGGTCCACATCACGTTGAGGTCGGGGACCAGGGTGTGGGTGCGAGCGACGGCCTTGACGAGGAGGTCGTTGAGCGAGACCCGGGGCTCGGCGTACCGGTTGAGGTCGGCGCGCAGCGCCGTCAGCCGGGCCACCCGGCACGAGGCGCGCAGGTAGAAGTGCGGCACCTCCTGCTTGCTCGCGCTCAATCGACGGCTGATCGCCCGACGCAGCGGGGTGTGCGGCTCGTCGTGGTACGCGGCCGGGTCCGTCGGCCGAGACGGTGCCGCGGGCTCGGCCGGCTCGGAGCGACCGCGGGCCAGGGCGGCGTCGACGTCGCGTCGACGGATCCGGCCACGCGGACCCGAGCCGGAGAGCTCCTCGAGCCGCAGTCCGTGCTCGGCCGCCAGCCGCCGCGCCAGCGGACTGGCGAACACCCGCCGTCCCTCGGGCACCGGCTCGCGCACCGACTGCTCGGGCGCCGGCTGCTCGGGCGCCGACTGCTCGGGCGTGAGCCCGAGCGTGGTCGGGTCGGGCAGGCTCTCGCCGGGTACGCCGACCACCGCGATCGGCGTACCGACCCGGACACTCGTGCCGGGCGCGACGAGCAGGTCGAGCAGGCAGCCGTCGCGGTCGGCCTCCACGTCGACGATCGCCTTCTCCGTCTCGACGGTGGCGATCGGGTCCCCGGCGACGAACGCGACGCCGGGCTCGACCAGCCAGCCGGCCAGGACCGCCTCGGTGGAGTTCGCGAGGACCTCCGGCATCCGCAGCAGCTCAGCCATCGCTCGCCACCCCGGGACCGGACGTGAAACCGAGCGCGTCGAGCGCGGCCACGACCTCGGCCGCCTGCGCGATCGCTGCCCGTTCGAGGACCTTGCTGATGCTGGGCGAGGCCTCGCGGCCGGTCACCCGCTCGACGGGCGCGTCGAGATGGTCGAAGAAGCGGCGCTGGATCTCGTCGGCCAGCCACCCGCCGTACGACGTCCCGCGGGCGCCCTGCTCGGCGATGAGCACGTTGTTGGTCTTCTCGATGCTGCGCCCGATGGTCTCCCAGTCGAGGCTGGCGCGGTCGAGCCAGCGCAGGTCGATCACCTCCGCATCGACGCCGGTCTGCGCGACGGCCTCCAGGACGAAGCCGGTCATCTGCAGGTAGGTGAGGATGGTCAGCTTCTCGCCACGGCGGCGCACCGCCGCCTTGCCGACCGGCAGGCAGTAGTCGTAGTCGTCGACGGGTGCCGGCCCGGAGCTGCCGTAGAGGTCGACGTGCTCGAGGACGACGACCGGGTCCTGGCAGCGCAGCGCGGCGTTCATCAGCCCGACGTAGTCGAAGGGGGTGGACGGCGCCACGACCCGCCAGCCGGGGTTGGTCACGAAGACGCCGGCCGGGTCCATCGAGTGCTGCGAGCCGTAGCCGGTGCCCATGGCGATCTTGCTCCGCAGCACGAAGGGCACCGGCGAGCGCCCGCCGAACATGTGGCGCGCCTTGCCGATCTGGTTGAAGAGCTGGTCGGCCGCGACCCACATGAAGTCGGCGTACATGAACTCGACGACGGGGGTGAACCTGCCGTCGAGCGCGATGCCGCCGCCGAGGCCCGCGAAGGCGTTCTCGCTGATCGGGGTGCCGAGCACCCGGTCGGCGAAGTCCTCCCGCAGCCCGCGGGTCGCGCCGTTCGTGCCGCCGTTGAGCCGGTGCACGTCCTCGCCCAGGACGACGACGCCCGCGTCGGTCTCCATTCGGCGGTGCATCACCTGCGCCACCGCGCTGATGAACTTCCGCTCCTCCAGGGCGCCGGTGAAGGTGTCGACCTCCTCGAAGCGCGCGTCGTCGAACTCCGTGAGGTCGCCGCGGACGCCCACGTCGG
Source organism: Nocardioides sp. L-11A (assembly GCA_029961745.1). Taxonomy (NCBI): domain Bacteria; kingdom Bacillati; phylum Actinomycetota; class Actinomycetes; order Propionibacteriales; family Nocardioidaceae; genus Nocardioides; species Nocardioides sp. L-11A. The sequence continues at coordinate 297,310 of CP124680.1, read as the reverse complement.
CGAACGCCGGGTCGGGCCACTCCGCCGGCCGGATCCGGCGCTGCCCGGGCTTGCCGTCCGGCACCGGCTCGACCAGCACGTCGCCGAGCTCGGCGACCAGCGCCTGCGCGGCCGCCGTACCGGCCTCCACCTGCTCGGGGGTCAGGACGCCCCGGCGGACCAGGTGCCCCGCGACCTGCGCGATCGGGTCGCGGGCCCGCCAGCTCGCCTCCTCCTCCTTGCTCCGGTAGCCGAAGGCGCTGCCGGGGAAGCCGCCGTTCTGGTGGAAGTAGCGGTAGACGTCGGCCTCCACGACCGTCGCACCGGCGCCCGCGCGCATGTGGGCGACGGCGTCCTGGGTCGTCAGGTAGACCGCGAGCGGGTCCATGCCGTCGACCTTCCAGCTGGCGAGGTTGAACGCCGGACCGCGCGCCGAGAGCCGCGGCTCGGCGGTGGCCTCGCTGACGTGGGTGGACACGGCGTACTGGTTGTTCTCGATGAAGAAGCACAACGGCAGCCGCCAGGCTCCGGCCAGGTTCATCGTCTCCAGGGTCGAGCCGATGTTGACCGCGCCGTCGCCGAAGTAGGTGACCGAGACGTCGTCGGTGGCCGCGGCCCGGTGCGCCCAGGCGTAGCCCGCGGCGACCGGTACGCCGCCGCCCACGATCGCGTTCGTGCCGGTGGCGCCGGCGGGCAGCCACTGGAGGTGCATCGAGCCGCCCCGACCGCCGCTGAAGCCGCGGGCCAGGCCGCAGATCTCGGCGAGCGTGCGGAGCAGGACGTCGCGCAGCTCGTCGCCCACCGGCGCACGCAGGTCGAGGTCGGGGTCGACGTGGTTGATCGCCTTCGCGAGGAACTGGTGGTGACCGCGGTGCGAGCCGTTGACCGTGTCGCTGCTGCGCAGCGCCAACGCGCTGCCCACGGCGCCCGCCTCCTGGCCGATGCTGGAGTGCGCGGGCCCGTGGACGAGACCGGCCGCGGCGAGGTCGAGGACGTACTCCTCGAAGACCCGGATCAGCACCATCTGGTCGAGCATCCGGCGCAGCAGCACCGGGTCGGCCGCGTCCCAGTCGGCCTCGGTCGTCGCCACCTGCACCCAGGGCGCGGCGGGCTGGAGGTCGGTCCGCGTGCTCATGACCGCGCCTCCCGGTCGAAGGCCTTGCCGCCGGGATAGGAGACGAGCTCCATCTGCAACCCCCAGGGGGTGCGGAAGTAGACCCACCGCTGGCCCTCGCTGGGCCCCGTGCTCGCCGTCGGCTCGCCCATCACCTCGACCCCGTGCGCCCGCAGGTGCGCCAGCGCCAGGTCCAGGTCCTCGACGTAGAGCGCCACGTGATGGCCGCCGAGGTCGCTGTTGCGCGGCATCGCCCGACGCTGGTCGGGGGCGGCGTACTGGAAGACCTCGAAGGTCACATTGCCGCAGCGCAGCAGCCGCAGCTGCTCCATCACCGCGCGCGGGTGGACGCCGAGCCGGTCGCTCATCCAGCTGCCGTCGTCGTCGCGGTAGGGCCCGAGGGTGTAGAGGTACTCGCAGCCGAGGACGTCGACCAGCCAGCGGCACGCGGCGTCCAGGTCGGGCACCGTGAGCCCGACATGGTCCACGCCCCGCAGACCGGGCAGACCGGGCAGCCCGCTCACCACTGCACCGCGACGTACTTGGACTCAAGGTAGTCGAGCATCCCCTCGTGCCCGCCCTCGCGGCCGATGCCGCTCTGCTTGACACCGCCGAAGGGCGCGGCCGGGTCGCTGACGATCCCGCGGTTGAGCCCGATCATCCCGGACTCCAGCGCCTCGCTGACCCGCAGGCCGCGGGCGAGATCGCCGGTGAAGACATAGGCGACCAGTCCGAACTCGGTGTCGTTGGCCGCCGCGACCGCCTCGTCCTCCTCGGTGAAGGTCACGATGGGCGCGACCGGGCCGAAGATCTCCTCCCGCAGGATGGCTGCGTCGGCCGGTACGTCGGTCAGCACCGTGGGCTCGTAATAGCAGCCCACCCGGTCCGGCCGCCGGCCGCCGGTGAGGACCCGGGCGCCGGCGGCGACCGTCCCCCGGACCAGCTCGTCGACCTTGCCGACGGTCTCCTCGTTGACCAACGGCCCCACCTCGGAGGCGGCATCGGTGCCCGGACCCAGCCGGAGCGCCTCCATCCGCGCGGCGAGTCGCGCCGCGAACTCGTCGGCGACCGGGGCCTCGACGTAGAAACGGTTGGCCGCGGTGCACGCCGAGCCCGCGTTGCGCATCTTGGCGATCATGGCGCCGTCGACGGCCGCATCGAGGTCGGCGTCCGCGAAGACCAGGAAGGGCGCGTTGCCGCCGAGCTCCATGGACGTGTTGACGACGCAGTCGGCCGCCTCGTGGAGCAGCAGCCGGCCGACCTCGGTGGACCCGGTGAACGACACCTTGCGCACCCGCGGGTCGTGCAGCATCGCAGAGACGACCGCGCCCGAGCGACGGGAGGTGACGACGTTGACCACGCCGTTCGGTACGCCGGCCTCGGCCAGGATCTCCGCCATGGCCAGCGCGGTCAGCGGGGTGTCGCTGGCGGGCTTGAGGACGACCGTGCACCCCGCCGCGAGCGCCGGTCCGATCTTGCGGGTGGCCATCGCCGCCGGGAAGTTCCACGGGGTGACCAGCACGCACACGCCGACCGGCTGGTGCAGCACCAGGATCTTGTTGGCACCGGCCGGGGCGGTGCCGACGGTGCCGAGGCCGCGGACCGCCTCCTCGCCGTACCAACGGAAGAACTCGGCGGCGTAGGCCACCTCGCCCCGGGCGTCCGGCATCGCCTTGCCGTTCTCCTGGGAGATCAGCCGGGCCAGCTCCTCCCCGCGCTCGGTCATCAGGTCGAAGGCCCGCAGCAGGATCCGGCTGCGCTCACGGGGCGGGGTCGCCGCCCAACCGGCGGCGGCCGCGTCAGCGGCGGCGACGGCCAGCATCGCGTCATCGACCGACCCGTCGGCCACCGAGGCGATCGGCGCGACCGTGGCCGGGTCGAGGACGTCGAACCGGCGGCCGCTCGCGGCCGGCCGGAAGGTGCCGTCGATGAAGAGGTCGGTGGGCGGTGTCACGCGGAGCTCCTGGGGTGAGGGGATCAGTACGGGTTGGCGACGAAGAGGTCCTGGGCCGGGAAGAGCGTCAGCAGCCGGCAGCCGTCCTCCGTCACGACGACCTCCTCCTCGATGCGGGCGGCCGAGACGCCGTCCTCACCGGGGCAGTAGGTCTCGAGGGCGAACACCATCCCGGGCCGCAGCTCGACCGGCTCGCGCAGACTGTTGAGCCGGGAGATGATCGGCCGCTCGTGCAGGCCCAGGCCGAGCCCGTGACCGAACTGCAGGCCGAAGGCCGCCATCTCGTCGGCGAAGCCGAACTCGGTCGCGGCCGGCCAGACCAGAGCCACCTCGTCGGTCCCGACACCGGGGCGGATCTTCTCGATGGAGGCGTCCATCCACTCCCGGGCGCGGGTGTAGGCACTGCGCTGGCTCGCGGTGGCGCTGCCGACGCTGAAGGTGCGGTAGTAGCAGGTCCGGTAGCCGTTGAAGGAGTGGATGATGTCGAAGAACGCCTGGTCGCCCGGCCGGATGATCCGGTCGGTGAAGTTGTGGGGGTGCGGGTTGCACCGCTCCCCCGAGACCGCGTTGATCGCCTCGACCTGCTCGGAGCCCATCTCGTAGAGCCGTTTGTTGGCGAGGGCGACGATGTCGTTCTCGCGGATGCCGGGGCGCAGCACGTCGACGATGTCCTGGTAGACGCCGTCGACCATGGCCGCGGCCTGGGTGAGCAGCATGATCTCGTCGGGCGACTTGATCTGGCGTGCGTCGAGCATGAGCTGCTGGGCGTCGACGACCTCCAGCCCCTGGCGCTGCATCTCGAAGAGGAAGGGCGGCTCGACGAGGTCGACGCCGACCGGGGCACCGGCCAGGCCGGCGTCCTCCAGCAGGCCCCTGATCTGCCGGACGGCGTCGACCATCAGGCCGGCGGAGGGCGCGATCGCGCCACGCATGCCGAGCATGCCGGCGTGGCAGTCCTCGGGACGCAGCCACGGCGCGAACAGCTGGTGGTGCCGGGCCGCGGACCCGAAGTCCCACAGCATCGGCTCGCCGCCCCGGGTCAGCAGGGCGTACCGGGTCATCTTGTCCGGCAGCGCGCCGCCGATCCAGGTCTGCGTGGTGTAGCGGATGTTGTAGGCGTCGAACAGCAGGAAGGCACCGCAGTCGCTGGACTCCAGCGCCGCGCGGGCGCGGTCGAGCCGGTACGCCCGGAGCCGGTCGAAGTCGACCCGGGTCTCGAAGTCGACCGCGCGGTGCCCGGGGGCGTGCAGCGGGGCGCCACTCGTCGTGGCCGGCGACGTCACGGGGTCACTCCGCGCCGGTGCCGAGACCGTCGGTGATGTCGGCGGCCTCCGACTCCAGAGCGATGCCCGAGGCCGCGGCCTGCAGGTCGAGCAGGATGGCGAAGTCCTCCTCGATCCGGCCCGAGCCCACGGAGGCCTGGACCAACTGGGCGGTCTGCGCGGCGAGCGGCATCGGTACGTCGAGCGCGCGCGCCGCCGCCAGCCCGAGGTCGAAGTCCTTGCGGAGCAGGATCGGGGTGAACGTCGGGGTGTAGTCGAGGTTCACGAAGGCCGGCGTCTTGTACCGGGTGAAGACCGAGCCCATCACGCTCTGGTTGAGGAAGTCGAGGAAGGCGGCCCGGGAGACGCCGCCCTTCTCGGCCAGCACGGTGATCTCGGCGAGCGACTGGGTGACGACGCCGAGGAAGAGGTTGTGCGCGATCTTCACCAGGCGGGCACCCTCGCCCTCGCCGGCGTAGGTCGCGCTCTTGCCGATCGCGACCAGCAGCGACTCCACCCGGTCGTAGGTCGCCCGAGGGCCGGACGCGACCAGCGACAGACCGCCCGTCTCGGCGACCCGCCCGTTGCCGCTGACCGGCGAGGCGAGGAACTCCACGCCCAGCTTCTCGCAGGCCGCACGCACCTCGGCCGACGCCTCGATCGAGACCGTCGAGCAGTCGACGACCACCTGCGGGAGGGCCCCCTCGGTCGCGAGCAGGCCCTCGGCGCCGAGCAGCACCTCCTTGAGGTCGGCCGGCGTCGAGACCATGGTGAAGACGACGTCGCGGTCACGCAGGTCGGCGACCGCGTCGGCGACCAGGGCACCCCGGGGCACCAGCGCCTCCGCCTTGGCGCGGGTCCGGTTCCAGGCCGTGACGGAGACGCCCGCCTCCAACAGGCGTCCCGCCATCGCCGCACCCATCCGGCCGCAGCCGATCCAACCAACGTTCAAGGCCGTGTCCGTCATCGTCGAAGTCCTTCGCAATCGTTTGCTATCGAGGTCTGAAAATCCCCCGGACCGGAGCGGGCCGGTCCGGGGTGGGGCGGGTCAGCTGTCGCCGAGCCCCAGGAGGTCGACGGCATTGCCGTCGAGGATCCCGTGCACGGTGTCGTCGGCGAGATCGGACTTCTCGACGTAGGAGACCGCGCGCGTGTAGAGGTCGTCCTGGAAGTACGGGAAGTCGCTGCCCAGCACGATCCGGTCGGCGCCGAAGGTGTCGATCGAGCAGCGCAGCGAGGGGGCGTGGAAGTTCGCCGTGTCCCACCACATCTTCTTCCAGATGTCGCTGGGCAGCTCGGGGAAACCCTGTCCCCAGTGCGCGTAGTTGTCGTCGATGCGCTGGGCGAGGAACGGGATCGGGCCACCCAGGTGGGCCACGATCACCTTGATGTCGGGGTAGCGGGCGGTGATCCCGGCGCGCACGAAGTGCAGCACGCCGATCGCGTCCTCGAAGGGCGCGCCGACGATCCAGGTCAGGCCGTGCTCGGAGATCAGCGGGGAGTCGGCGTCGCGCCCCGAGGCGTGGATGAAGAGCGGCGCCTTGCGCCGGTTCAACTCGGCCCACAGCGGCTCGAACTCCGGGTCGGCGAGCGTCCGGTCCAGCACGGCCGTGCCGATCGAGGCACCGATCATGCCCAGCTCGTCCATCGCCCGCGCCACCTCGGCGGCGGCGGCCTCGCCGTGCGGGAGCGGCGTGGTGGCGAAGCCGGCGAACCGGTCGGGGTGGCGGCGCACCAGGTCGGCGTACAGGTCGTTGGCCAGGCGGGCCGCCTCGACGGCGCGGTCGGCGTCGTCGAAGGTCGGCAGCTGCGGCGTCGTCGAGAGCACCTGCATGTCGACGCCCGCGGCGTCCATCATCCGCAGCCGGTCGTCGATGTCGCCCGGGTCGTCGCCCGCACGCAGGCCGCGAGCGACAGCCGTGAAGTCGCTCCCGAACTCGTCGAGCTTGTCGAGGTACTCGGTCGGGAAGTAGTGGGCGTGGACGTCGATGCGCACGGGGGTGGCCTCCTGGAGTGATGGATCGGGCGGGATCAGTGGGTGGACAGGGCGAGGTCGCGCGTGGCGAGCAGGCGGTCACGCGACTCGGCGAGCCGCGCGGAGATCTCGGGGCCGTCGATGCCGACCAACCGTCCGCCGCGGACCCGGACCTCACCGGCGACCAGGACGGTGTCGACGTCGCGCGAGGTGGTCTGCAGGACCAGGTGGCCGGCCGGGTCGCCGAGGGACAGGCCCCACGGCTCGGTCTCGACCAGCAGCAGGTCGGCCGGCGCGCCGGCCCGGATGCCCTGGTGGTCGCGGTCGCCCAGCGCGCGCCGCCCGTTGGTCGTGGCCCACCGGACGACGTCGCGGGTCGAGACGAGCGGCACGTCGGTGTCCCGGTGGGGCGGCACGTGCCCGCGGGCGCGCTCCTTCTCGCCGTCGATCACCCGGTGCAGCGCGTAGGCCAGTCGCATCTGGGTGAGCAGGTCGGCGCAGGCGTAGCTGACGACGTCGACGCCGAGGGCGATCGGGATGCCCCGCCGCACGGCGCGGTCGAAGATCGCGGTCGGCTTGCCCATGCCCATCTCGATGTCGGGGGTGAGCGAGAGCGAGGCGCCGGACGCCGCCAGGGCGTCGAGCTCACGCTCGGAGGCGTAGTTGCCGTGGACCCACAGCACGTCGGGCGCGAGCGCACCGGCCGCGGCGAACTGGTCGGCGAGGCCGACCGGGTTGCCGTGCACCGAGATGCCGAGCCCGAGCTCGCGCGCCAGCCCGACCGCCTGGTCGTCGTAGGCGTGGTCGAGGGCGAGTGCGATGTCGACCAGCGGCTCGCCGGCCACCGCCTCGGTCACCCGGGCCAGGTCGTCGAGCCGGTGGGCCCGGTCGGCGTACGTCGCGCTCTCGCGCTCGAACAGCCCGAACCCGTAGGTCGCCCGGATCCCCGCGTCGCGCAGCCCCCGCAGGGAGGCGTCGGCGTGCTCGGGGGAGTTGACGCTGTGGCAGTAGTCGAAGACCTGGGTCACGCCGTGGGCGAGCAGCTCCAGCCCGCCGGCGTACGTCGCCCAGTACATGTCCTCCGGCGTGTAGTACTGCGACATCGGGTGGACCGTGTGGAAGTACTCCCGGGCCCACAGGTCGGCGGTCATCCCCCGCAGCGGCGTCTGCCACAGGTGCAGGTGGGTGTCCACGAGCCCCGGGACGACCAGCTTGCCGCCGGCGTCGAGCAGGGCGGCGCCGTCGGCGGCCAGGCGCACTCCCGGCTCGCCGACCTCGGCCACGACCCCGCCCGCGAGACGCAGGTCGCGCTGCTGCGCGACCGGGTCGCCGTCGAGGTAGACGAGGCCGCCGGCGACGACGGTCGCCGGGGGCTCGGAGGACACGGTCACGGCCGGGCCGCCCGCACGGCGCTCGCGTCGATCTCGACCAGGACCCGGGGATTGGCCAGCCGGCCGACCTCGACCAGCGTCGACGTGGGCCGGGCGTCGCCGAACCAGCCGAAGACGGTGTCGAGGGCAGTGCGCAGGAACTCGTCCATCCGGGTCGTGTACACCTGGATCCGCACCACGTCGCTGCGCTCGAGCCCGGCCGCCGCCAGCGAGCGGCCCAGGTTGAGCATCACCACCTCGGCCTGGGTGGCCAGGTCCTCGTCCAGGCCGCCGTCGGAGTGGTACGGCAGCGTCCCGGCGATCTCAAAGCGCTGGCCCTCGGCCACCGCGATCACCTGGGCATAGAGCCCCGCGACCGGCTCGAAGACGTCGCCGGGCTGGATCCGCTGGTGCATCAAGGTCTCCTTGGTCGATGGCTGCAAACCTTTGCAGCACTCAATCTAGAGGGCAGGGAAGGTGTCGTCAAGCAGTTGGCGGCCCCGGTACTACAATCGTTTGTAGTCTCGATTCCGCCGGCTCACCGACGGCCGGCGGGCTCCGCGGCGGAGGCTGCGCCGGTGCTCTCGAAGGTGAGCGTCCCGTCCTGGTACACGCGGCGGATCCGCTCGCGCAGTGTGCCCAGCGCGGACACGCCCCCGGACACGACGACCAGGTCCGCGGCCTTCCCGACCTCCAGCGTGCCTCGCTCGTCGGCGACGCCCAGGAGGCCGGCGGCCGAGGACGTGGCGGCGAGGAGTGCCTGGGTCGGCGTCATGCCGCCCAGCTCCATGGCGGAGAGCTCCGCCAGGTTGTCCCCGCAGCGGTTGCCGAAGTCGGTCCCCATCGCGATGCGCACGCCGGCCTCGTGGGCCCGCCGGAAGGAGGCGAACGCGAGCTCCGCCTTCGCCCGCGGATCGACCCGACTGTCGCTCTGGTGCCCGATCCGGTCCCGCTGCTCGGCCGGCCCGTCGCCGTCGAGGTGCGGACGGTAGAGACTGAGGGTCGGCACGAGCCAGGCGCCGGTCTCCAGGAAGAGCTCGATCGCCTCGTCGTCGAGGTCGGCGACGTGCTCGATCGAGCGGGAGCCGGTCCGCAGCGCGTCCTTGACCGGGCCGGAGCCGTAGGCGTGGGTGGCCACCGCGACGCCCTGTGCCGCGGCCTCCTCGCCGATCGCCGCCAGTTCGGCGAGGTTGAACCGGGTCTTCTCCGAGCGCGCCGAGCCGGAGTGCGTGGCCAGGACCTTGACGAAGTCCGCACCGGCCCGCAGGGACTGCCGGACCACCTTGCGCACATTGGTCACCCCGTCGGCGATGGAGTCGGGTCGGCCGGGGTGGGGCACGTAGTAGGGCACGACCCAGTTCGAGCTGGGGGTCATACCGTCCATGTGTCCCCCGGTCTGGGAGAGCGCCGTGATCGAGATCTGCAGCCGGGGTCCGGCGATCACGCCGGACTCGATCGCCTGCTTCACCCCGAGGTCGGCGCCGGCACAGTCACGGGCGCTGGTGATCCCGCACTCCACCAGTCGCCGCAGGTTGGCCGCGGCGTTGTAGAACTGGTAGCTGAACGGCTCGTTGAGCCGGTCGAGCAGGCGTGGCTCGATGCCGAGCACGTGGACGTGACAGTCGAACATGCCCGGCAGGACCGTGCAGCCGGCGACGTCCACGACGGCGTCGGCCGGGCCCACCTCGATCCCCTGCCCGATCGCCACGATCTGCCGGCCCTCGACTACGACGTCGGCGGCGTACGGCTCGCTGCCGGTGCCGTCGAAAACCGCGCCGCCGCGGAGGACGAGCCTGTTCAGGTTGGTCATCGTTCCCTTCCCTCCGGTTCGCTGCCACTGACGACGACGCCGTCCTGATAGACGGTGGCGATCCGCTCGCGCAGCCCCTTGAACGGCAGCAGGTCCCCGGCCACGACGACGAGGTCGGCCCGCAGGCCGGGCCGGATCGCCCCGACGTCGTCGGCGATGCCGAGGAGCTCGGCCGCGACGGACGTCGAGGCCGCCACGACCTGCTCGGTGGTGAGACCGCCGACCTGCATGTAGTGGAGCTCGTCGAGGAGCTCACCGCCGTGCATGTCGGTCCCCATCGCGATCGGCACGCCGGCACCGACCGCGCGCTGGAAGGACTCCAGGTTCGCGTCGGCGATCCGGCGGGCGTGGGCCAGCCGCTCCGCGCCGATCCGGGCCCCGGCCGCCGCATTGTCCAGCGGGCCGAAGGATCGCGACAGCGTCGGGACCAGGTAGGTGCCGCGCTCGGCCATCATGTCCACGGCCTCGTCGTCCAGGTAGGTGCCGTGCTCGATCGAGTCGACGCCGGCCCGGACAGCGTTCTTCACGCCCTCGACGCCGTGCGCGTGCGACGCGACGGGACGTCCCGCGTTGCGCGCCTCCTCGATGACCGCCGCCAGCTCGTCGTCGCGGAAGTGCGCCGGCAGGTAGTCCTTGCGAGGGTAGAGACCGCCGTTGGTGGTGCAGATCTTGATGACGTCGGCCCCCGCGCGGGTCAGCTCGCGCACCGCGAGACGGATCTCGTCGGGGCCGTCGACGACGCCGTGGGGCCGTCCCGGATGCGCGATGTAGTACTCGAAGGCGTCCACCCCGCTGGGCAGCCAGGCGTCGATGTGGCCCCCGGTGGGCGAGAGGCACTGGACCGCGATCTCCAGACGCGGCCCCGGCAGCAGCCCACGCTCGACGGCGCGCTTGACGCCGAGGTCGGCCCCGGCGAGATCCCGCACGGTCGTGAAACCGCACCGCAGCAGGTCCGCCATCAGCGGGATCGCCGCGAAGAACTGGGCGGAGAAGGGCGCGCGCAGGCGGTCCTCCAGGATCGGACTGGTCCCGACGACGTGGACGTGGGTGTTGATCAGCCCGGGGAGCAGCGTCCGCCCGGCGAGATCGACCACGACGTCGCCGACCAGGCCGTCGCCCACCGCGACGATCCGGCCGTCCTCGACGGCCACATCCGTCACCCGCGGCGGGCCTCCGGTCCCGTCGAGAACGTGGGCGTGGGCCAAGACCTTCCTCACGATGGCGATTCCTCCCTCTGCTCGATCGGTCGTCGGTGGGCGGCGGCGGGTGTCTCCTCGCGGGTCAGCCGCCGCTGCTCCTGGCGCTCCGGCGCTCCCGCACCACGGGCCCGGGCCTGTGCCCCCGCCCGCTCGTCGGCGGACAGGTCGTCGAGGTGATGGCAGGCCGCCGCGGTCCGGCCCTCGTGGGCGCGCGGCCGGACCTCGACGCAGACCGCCCGATCCGCAGCGTCGAGGCCCTCGAAGACCGGGCAGCGGGTCCGGAAGCGGCATCCGCTCGGCGGCTCCTGCGCAGACGGGACCTCGCCGACCAGGCGGATCCTGGTGCGAGTCCGCTCCGCCACGGGATCGGGCAGTGGGACCGCGGCGACCAGGGCCCGGGTGTAGGGATGCCGGGGTGTCGACAGGACGTCCTCGACGCGCCCCGTCTCCACGATCCGGCCCAGGTACATCACCGCGACGCGGTCGGCGATGTGTCGCACGACCCCGAGGTCGTGGGTCACGAAGACGTAGGCCACACCGAGCCGACGCTGCAGGTCACGGAGCAGTGCGAGGACGTCCGCCTGCACCGAGACGTCGAGGGCGGAGACGGGCTCGTCGAGCACCAGGACGTCCGGCTCGACCGCGAGCCCGCGCGCGATGGCCACCCGTTGCCGCTGGCCGCCGGACAGCTCGCCCGGGAACCGGTCGGCGACCGTCTCCGGCAGGCCCACCATCGTGAGCAGCTCGGCCACCCGGCCCGGCGAGCGACGGCCGTGGATCTCGAGCGGCTCCGCGATCAGCGCGCCGACGGTCAGCTTCGGGTTCAGCGACGCCGTCGAGTCCTGGAGCACCATCTGCAGGCGGCGACGGTGCTCGCGCATCCGGCGCACGGACAGGTGCGTGATCTCCGTCCCGTCGACGGACACCGATCCCGACGTGGGTCGCTCGGCGCGTACCAGCGCCCGCATCAGGGTGGTCTTGCCGCTTCCGGACTCGCCGACGATCGCCAGGGTCTCCCCGGGCCGGACGTCCAGGCTGACGTCGCAGACGGCGTGGATCAGCTTCCCGCGACGGGTGCGGAAGTGCTTGACGAGGTGGTCGACCGCCAGCACCGGCTCCCGCTCGGGATCGGGCTGCGTCGCCGGCGCCGGGCTCGCCGTGCTCTCGAACAGCGCGGCCGCGTCCTGGCCGGCCAGGTCGTCCAGCCGGATGCACGCGGCAGCGTGACCGTCCTGGACCTCGAGGAGCTCCGGGACGGCGGTGCGACAGGCGTCCCGCGAGGCCGGGCACCGCTCCGCGAAGGCGCACCCGTCGGCCACCGCGCGGATCGTGGCCGGTCGCATCCGGATGAGCGGGGCGTCCGCCGCCAGGTCCAGCCGAGGGATCCCGCCGAGGAGTCCGAGGGTGTACGGCATCCGCGGGCGCCCGAAGACGTCGTCCGTCGTCCCGGTCTCGACACAGCGACCGGCGTACATCACGAGCACACGGTCCGCACAGCGTGCGACGACGCCCATGTCGTGGGTGATCAGGATCAGGCTCGCGCCGGAGAGCTCGCGCGCCCGTTCGAGGGTGTCGAGGACCTGTTCCTGGACCGTGACGTCCAGCGCGCTGGTCGGCTCGTCCGCGATGATGAGCGAGGGACGGTTGGCGAGTGCCATCGCGATGACGACCCGCTGGCGCATGCCGCCGGAGAGCTGGTGGGGATACGCCTCGAAGCGGCCTGCGGGGTTGTCGATGCCGACCGCCTCGATCAGGGTCAGCGCCTCCTCGCGGGCCGCCGGCTTCGCCACATCGGGCCGGTGCGCGCGGATCGCCTCCACGATCTGGTGGCCGACGGTGTAGACCGGGTCCAGCGAGCCGAACGGGTTCTGCGGGACGTAGGCGATCCGGCCACCGCGGATCTTCTGCATCGCGCGGTCGGAGCGGCCGAGCAGCTCCTCGCCGTCGAAGACGGCGGACCCCTCGACCGCTGCATGGCCCGGCAGCAGGCCCAGGAGCGCCAGACCCGAGGTGGACTTCCCCGAGCCGGACTCGCCCACGATCGCCACGGTCTCGCCGCGGCCGACCTCGAAGTCGAGGTCGTGCACCGCCGTGACCCGCCGGCCGGTGGAGCCGAAGGACACACCGAGGCCCCGGACCGTCAGCAGCGGGGCGGCGCCGGCCGGAGCCGGCCGTGGAAGGTCAGTCATGGGTCATCCTGGGGTCGAGGATCCGGTGGACGATGTCGGCCGCCAGGTTGAGGAGGGTGATCAGCACGGCGGAGAGGAGGAGGAAGGCGAGCACGGTGTTGGTGTCCTGCTTCTGGACGCCCTCCACCAGCAGGGTGCCGAGACCACGCCAGCCGAAGACCGACTCGACGACGACGAGACCTCCGATGACCCACGGGAGGCGGAGCGCGATCATCGTGATCAGCGGCATCAGCGCGTTGCGCAGGCCGTGCCTGAACATCACGCGGGTGCGCGGCAGGCCCTTCGCCCGCGCCATCGTGATGTAGTCGGAGTCGATGACCTCGAGCATCGCGGAGCGCTGGTAGAGCGCCCACACCGGGAAGACGGCGAGCACCAGGACGATCGTCGGCAGGACCAGGTGTGCGGCGTAGTCGCTCATCCGGGTCGACCACGCCATGCCGGCGACCCCCGGCGTCGAGTCGCCGATCGTCGCGATGACGGTCGATCCGGCCGCCTCGTTGACCTTGATCGCGGCCTGCTTAGATACGACCGCGATCCAGAACTCCGGCGCGGTCAGCAGCAGCACGGTCACCATGGTCAGCACGCGGTCGAGCGGGCGGCCCCGGTGGACCGCGCTGAAGAAGCCGACCAGCACGGCGACGACGATCGCGATCAGGATCGCGATGGCCACCAGCCGGAAGGACACCAGACTGCGGTGGAGGAGCTCCTCCCCGACCGGGACGCCGCGCGCGTTGAGCCCGAAGTCGCCCTGCAGGGCACCGGTGATCCAGTGCCAGTAGCGCTCGAGGAGGGGCTCGTCCAGCCCCAGCTCGCGCGCCTTGGCGTCGAGGGTCGACTGCGGGACGTTCGGCTGGCGGTAGCGGTCCAGCGGGTCTCCGGCCACGGAGACCGCGAGGAAGATCAGCAGTGTCGAGGCGAGGATCAGCGGGATCGCGACCAGCACCCGGTTGAGGACCATCCGTCCCATCAGTGCGCCGCCTTCGAGCTGCGGTTGAAGGCCGCCTGCAGTCCGTCACCGATCAGGTGGATCAGCAGGACGATCACGACGATGAACGCGCCGGGCAGGTAGAACAGCCACCAGGCGGTCGACGCGAACCCCACGCCGTCGCCGACGAGCAGCCCGAGGGAGGTGTCGGGCGGCTGCACACCGAGACCGAGGAAGGACAGCGTCGACTCCAGCGCGATCGCGGCGGCGACGTACGTCGTCGTGACGACCGCGATCGGGCCGACCAGATGGGGCAGCAGGTGCCGCCCGAGGATCCGAGGCGTGCTGGCGCCGACCAGACGGGCCGACTCGACGAAGTCGGAGTGGCGCAGTGTCTGCACCTGGGTGCGGATGACCCGCGCCGTGGGCGTCCAGTAGAGCAGGGAGATCGCCACGGCGACGATCAGCCAGCCGCTGTCGGTGCCGCCGACCCGGACCGCCACCAGGCCGAGGACCGCCAGCAGCGGCATCATCAGCACCAGGTCGACGCCCCGCATCAAGATGTTGTCGACGAGGCCGCCGAAGTAGCCGGCGACCATGCCGACCAGCGTCCCGAGCAGGGTCGACAGGACGGCGACGATGATGGCGACGGCCAGGGAGCGTTGGGCGCCCCGCATCACGAGGGCCAGCATGTCGTGCCCGACCGGATCGGTCCCGAACGGATGGCGGGAGCTCGGCGGAGCCAGCGTGTCCGGCGTGATCACCGTGTGGTCGTAGCGCCACAGCATCGGACCGACGACGACCGCGGCCACGAGAAGCACCAGCAGCACCAGCGAGGTCAGCGCGACCCGGTGGGCTACGAACCTGCGGGCGACCACCCCGCGACGCCCGCCCGGCGCCGGCGGGGCGACCGATGCGCTGGGCACCGTCAGATCAGCCATGCCTTCATCTCCCTTCCTCCGATCTTCTCCCCGGGTGCCCGACCGTGCCGCGCGGCGCGGTCGGGCGCCCGTCAGCGTCCGGCGTCCCCGCTAGCCGCGGCGCCAGGTGCTCGCGGCGAGCAGCTGGTACTCCTTGGGCAGGTAGACGTCGACGCCGTCGAGGTCGGATGCGTGGACGACGAGCTGCGGCACCTCGAAGAGGGGGATGTTCGCCACGTCCTCCCACAGCATGTCGTCGGCCTGGTGGACCAGGTCCGCGCGCTTGTCGTCGTCCAGCTCTCCGTAGGCGCTGTAGTAGATCGCGTCGAAGTCCTTGTTGCAGTAGCGGGCGAAGTTGTAGCCGGCATCGCACGGGTAGAGACCGCCGTACCAGGAGACGGGGAAGGCCGACGCCGGGTAGTTGCCGAGCCCGATGTCGTAGTCCGCCTTGCCCAGGGTGGGGAACCAGTCCGCGCTGTTGACGGTGTTGAGCTTGATCGCGATGCCGATCTTCTTGAGCTCGTCCTGGGCGATGACGCCGACCTGACGCGCGAGGTCGTCCTCGGCACGGACCAGGTAGTTGAGCTCGAGCCGGGTGCCGTCCTTCGCGAAGACCCCGTCCGCACCGGGGGTGTAGCCCGCGTCGGTGAGGATCTGCCGGGCCGCGTCGACATCGCCGGTGCCGAAGCCCTCCGGTCGGTTCTCCGCGTACCAGGGCGAGGCCGGAGCCAGGATGTGGTGGGTCGTGAGCAGTTCGGCCACGTCGCCGCCGAAGGCCGTCTCGGCGATCTTCTCGGGCACCAGGGCCGTCGCGATCGCCCGCCGCACGGCGAGGTCGCCGACGGTGGGGCTCGCGAACTGGGTGTTGAGGAACTGCTGATTGGTCGTGGGCACCACCTTGGTGACGAGTCCGCTCATCCCGTCGGCCTGGCTGATCAGCGCGCGCGTGGCCTTCAGGTCGAGGGCGAAGTCCACCTCCCCGCTGGCCAGCGCCTGGAGCACGGACTGGTCGTCGCCGAAGAAGCGGAGGGTCACGTCGTCGATGGTGGGCGCGTCGCCGTACCACTGGGGGTTGGGCGCGAGCTGGAGGAACTCTCCGGTCCGGTTCTCCGCGATGGCATAGGGGCCGCCGCTCACCGGCGACTCCTCGACCAGACCGGTGTTCCAGGCCGCCGCGTCCTCGCCGAGCGACGCCATGTGGTGGGCCGGCAGCAGCGGCGAGAAGAGGGACTTCCAGTCCGCGAACGGCGAACTGAACTCGACCTTGACCGCCTTCGGGTCCCCGTCGGAGCTCACCGCGGCGATCTGCTTGTACCCGATCGCGCTCGTGACCTGGAGGTCCTTGTCGCTGCCGTTGAGGTGCTTCCAGAGATAGACGAAGTCGTCGGCGGAGATCGCGGTTCCGTCGGACCACACCGCGTCGTCCTGGATCCGGTACTCGACGACCTGGGGGTCCGTGGAGACGATCTCGGCGCTCTCCAGCAGGTCGTCGTTGAGCACGACGGTCTGGTCAGCCTCGACGTGGAAGGTCGAGGGATAGATCGCGTTGGCGATGTTGATCCCGATCGAGGTGCCCTGGTCGGGGACGTAGGGGTTGAAGCCCGCCCATGCCTGCACGGCCGCCAGGGTCACCTGGCCCCCCGAGCCTCCGCCACCCGTGCCGTCGGTGGTGTCGGCGCTGCACGCGGTGACGACGGACATGCCCAGGAAGGCAACGACGGCCGCTACCAGACGCGGTCTGTTCATCTTTGGTCCCTTCGGTGACGTGGCGCGGCCTCCCACCCAAGATGCCGCAACCGATTGCAGTCATTCTGGATCTCAATGTACGCGGCGTCAAGACCCAATCTGAGCGGCGTGGCGGGCTCGAATGACAAACGGTTGCACGACGCCGAGCGGCCTGCCAGCATGGCGCCCCAAGGCGGCGCACACCCCCGCCGCCCGACCCCGTCCGGCCGGATCGGGGCCGCGACATCCCGAGGAGGGCATCCTGTGAGGACCGAGATCACCGGCGACGTCGCCGTCGAACGCGACCACGAGGTCGCCGTGCGCGACGGCGTGGTGCTGCGCGCCGACGTCTACCGCGCCACGGGCGGCGAGGACGCGCCCGTCCTGCTGCAGCGCACGCCCTACGACAAGTCGGTGTTCACCGAGCTCGGCGTCCACTACGCCCGGGCCGGCTACACCGCGATCTTCCAGGACGTGCGCGGTCAGTTCGCGTCGGACGGCGTGTGGCAGCCCTTCGAGAACGAGGCCGCCGACGGTTTCGACACCGTCGCCTGGGCCGCGGCGCTCCCCGGCACCACCGGCCGGGTGGGCATGATCGGCACGTCCTACCAGGCCAGCTGCGCCTGGCAGGCCGCGCGACTGCGGCCCCCCGCGCTCGCCGCGCTCGCCTGCGGCGTGACGCCGGTGGACTACTACACCGACTGGGTCTACCCCGGCGGCGCCTTCGCCCTCGCCATGAACACCACCTGGCTGCTGCGCAATGTCGCGAGCTCGGCGAGTGCCCGACTCCCCGACGGCGCCGCGCTGCAGGCCGGGATGACCGCGGCGTACGACGACCTGATCGACCGGTGGTGGCGCTACCTCCCGCTCGACGAGCTCCCGCCGCTGCTGCCCGACCGGCCCGAGGTCGCGGGCTACTTCTTCGACTGGATCGACCACCCCACCCGCGACGAGTACTGGGAGCGGATCTCGCTGCGAGGCGTGCACGCCGACATCGACATCCCGGTCCTCAACGTCGCGGGCTGGTACGACGTCTTCGTGAACGCGGGCATCGAGGCGTTCGGCGCCCTGCCCGACGGGCGCAAGCGACTCGTCGTCGGCCCCTGGGACCACAACACCTGGGGCAAGGAGCCCGGCGAGGTCGACTTCGGTCCCTCCGCGATGTTCTCCTTCCCCGGGGCCGTCGTGGCGTGGATGGACCGGTGGCTCAAGGGACACCGGCCCGCGACCGAGCCCGCGCCGGTGCGCTACTTCCGGATGGGCGATCTCACCTGGCAGGAGGCCCCGACCTGGCCGCCGCCCGGTACGACGGAGCTGCGCCTCCTGCTCGACGGGGGCGGTCGCCTCGTCGAGGGCGGCGCCCCGACCGGCGCCGACAGCTACGTCTACGACCCCTCCGACCCGGTGCCGAGCATCGGCGGGCGCAGCTGCTGCTATCCGCCCTCCCCCATCGGTCCGCGGGACCAGCGCGCGCTCGCCGGACGGCCCGACGTGCTCGGCTACGCGACCGACCCGCTCGACCACCCGCTCGAGCTGGCCGGCCCCGTGCGCGTCGAGCTCTATGCCTCCTCCACCGCGCCGGACACCGACTTCACCGCGAAGCTGGTCGACGTGCACCCCGATGGCACCGCGATCAACGTCTGCGAGGGGATCATCCGGGCCCGCCTCCGCGAGGGCTTCGACCGGGAGGTGCTGCTGACCCCGGGCGAGACGGTGCGCCTCGACATCGACCTGGCCGCGACGGCCATCGTCTTCGGGCCGGGACACCGGGTCCGGCTGGAGATCTCCAGCAGCAACTTCCCGACCTTCGACCGCAACCCCAACACGGGTGCGCCCTTCGGCCGGGACGCGCGGATGGTGACGGCGCGCCAGCACATCCACCACGACGCGGCGCACCCGTCCGCACTGGTGCTGACGGCGGTGCCGCGCACCGACGGCTGAGCCCGTCGGGCGACGTCAGGCCGGCTCGTCGTCCATCAACCCCGACTCCCAGGCCCGGGCGGCGACCTCGACCCGGTTGCGGGCGTCGAGGCGCTGCTGGATGCTCGTCAGGTGCGCCTTGACCGTGCCGAGCGCGATGTGCAGCTCGGCACAGATCTCGGCATTCGTCCGCCCGCGCGCGACCAGCCGGACGACATCCAGCTCGCGGGCGCTCAGCTCCGGCAGTGCCCGTCCGGTACGTCGGGAGCGGCCGCGGGTGCGCTCCAGCAGCGGCACGGTCAGCTCCGGGCTGATCAGCGCGTCGCCGGCGGCAGCGGCACGGACGGCCGCGACGAGCAGGGCGGGGCCGGCGTCCTTGAGCAGGAAGCCGTAGGCACCGGCGGCGAGGGCCTGGTCGACGTACTCGTCGTGGCCGAAGGTCGTCACGACGACCACATTGGTCAGCGTGCCGACCTGCGCGGCGACGTCGAGCCCGGTGAGCCGCGGCATCCGGATGTCGAGCAGCGCGACGTCGGGCCGCAGGCGCCGGATCGCCTCGACCGCGGTGACGCCGTCGCCGCACTCGGCGACCACCTCGATGTCGTCCTGGGCGCCGAGGATCATCGCGAAGCCGGTGCGGACCATCTCCTGGTCGTCGGCCAGCACCACGGTGATCGTCATGGTCCCTCCACGGGCAGGCGCAGCTCCGTCTCCCAGCAGCCGTCCGGAGCGGGCCCGGCACGCAACGAGCCGCCGAGCAGCTCGGCGCGGTGCCGGACCCGGGCCAGCCCGGAGCCGTTGCCGGGGCCGACGCCGCCCGACGCGACCCCGTCGTTGTCGACGCGCAGGCGGTGCTCGCCCCCGACCCGGTCCAGCCGGACCCGGACCCGGGTGGGCCGGGCGTGCCGGTGGACGTTGGTCAGGCTCTCGGTGAGGCCGCGCAGCAGGACGGTGCCGACGGCGCCGGACACCTCCTCGGCGGGCAGGTCCACCTCGACCCGGGCCGGGGTGGTCGCGGCGAACCGGTCGGTGACGTCGCGCAGGGCCGCCAGGCCGGCCCCCGGCGCCGCGGCGGGGGTGTCGGCCGACTGCGCCACCAGCGCCCGGATCTCGCCGAGCGCCTCGTGGGCGGACCGCTCGATCCGGGCGAAGGCATCGGCGGAGCCGGGGTCGGGCGCGACCGCGCCGGCCGCTTGGGCGAGCACGACGATGCCGGTCACCTCGTGCGCGACGAGATCGTGCAGGTCGGCCGCCATCCGGGCCCGCTCCTGGGTGCGCATCAGCTCGCGGGCGTCGGCGACGCGCTCCTCCTGACTGCGCGCCAGGACCCCGATCGCGACGCTGATCGTGCAGGCAGTCACCGTCGCGAACATCATCAGGATCCCGCTGCCGTCGTTCCACAGTCCGATCGGCAGCACGACCGCCAGCAGTGCGGTCAGCGCCACGAGCAGCCGGTCCGCCGGACCGCGCTGGAGCCCGGCTGCCACGCCGGTCTGCACGATCAGGCCCCAGGCCAGCGTCGTGCACCAGATCCCGTCGAGCGCGAGCACGGCACCGATGCCGCCGGCAGCGACCAGCCCGGCGGCGTACCTCCCGCGGGCGAGGTCGCGGACCGGCTCGCGCGGGCTCCAGGCTCGGACGGTGCGCTCGGCGTCGACCTGGAGGGCCACGCCGAGCACCATCGCGAGGAACACCAGCGGGTTCGTCCAGGAGACGAGGTCGAGCAGGAGGACGAACGGCAGCGGCACGACCACCAGCCGGCGCAGCCTCGTCATGGCGGTCACCCTACTGAGCCGCCCCCATCGTTGAGTTGCCGCTTCCTCACCGTCGAGTTGCCCCTTCCTCACCGTCGAGTTGCCCCTTCAGTCGAGTCGGACGTCGGTGCTGATCAGCTCGACCAGCACGCCGTCCGGCACCGCCGTGGCCTCGCCGGCCAGCCGCTGGCCGGGGAGTGCGGGGACCCGTACCGAGCCGAGGTCCGCTCCGCCCTCGGTCGTGACGGTGACCCTGCCGTCGGCGAGGCCCGCGTGGAACGCCAGCTCGGAGCCGTCGACCGTCGCCCGCGAGCTGTAGGAGCCGTCGGCGTTCTCGATCGGCGTACCCGCGCCCGGGTACGGCAGCGTCAGGAACACCCGGACCCGGCCGGCCCGGTCGGCGGTGAGGTCGAGGTTCTGCACCAGTAGCTGGGCGGAGGCGCCCTGCTCGGGGGTGTCGATGTCGACGTACGCCGTCGACACCTCGTCGTTGTTGCGCGAGATCACATAGGGGCGGCCGCGCAGGTTGACGTGGGTGACCTCGGCGTCGGGCAGCGCCCTCTCGACGCGGCTGGTGAGGTCGGCGGTCAGCGAGCGGGCGCTGGCCTCCTCGGCGACGGCGACGCCACCGACGAGGACGACCGGGACGGCGAGGCTGGCGATGACGGGCAGGATCCGCATGTCGGATCTCCTTCTCTCTTTCGGGTGAGTGGACGCGCGGTGCCCTAGGAGCGGGCGACGGCGACGAGGAGGGGCCGGCTGGAGCGCACGGCCAGGAGTACGCCGGCCAGGCCGATGCCGACGGTGAGGACGAGCAGGCCGACGCCGGTGACCGAGATCCCGCCGCCCTGGAGGGTGAGCGGCGCGGCGGCGAAGACGCCGGCGGCGATGGCGAGTCCGGTGCCCACGACGACGGGGACCAGGCTCTCCAGGGTCCGCGCGCGGTCGAGCACGGTGACGGGGACGCCGGCGTGCCAGAGCCGGCGGTAGACCTCCCGCCGGTCGAGCGTGGTGGCCGCGACGGTGATGGCCGTCGACGCGGCGGCGACCAGGAACGAGGTGAGCAGGATGACCAGTGCGGCCAGCGCGAAGTCCTTCGGGAACTGGGCGTCTCGGACGGCGACGTCGTCGCCACTCCCGGCGGGCGCGCCCGGAAAGGCCGCGAGCAGGGCACCGCGCGCCCGGTCGGCGGCATCCTCCGCCACCGGCAGCCGGACCTTCAGGGCAGCCGCATCGGCGTCGCCTATCGACAGCGACCACAGGACCTCGGGATCGCCGCGGCGGACCGGCAGGTCGAGGCCGGCTTCCCGCAGGGCGGCCTCGGCCCGCTCGGCCGCTGCATCAGCACCGTCGGCCGGCACGACCACCTCGTAGGTCCGGGCCGTGCCCGCGCTGAGGTCGGCCGCGCTCGCGACCTGGAAGAGCGCGAGGAAGCCGGCGACGAAGGCGGCCAGCACGACGCCGGACACCACCCGCCAGACCGCACGGGGGTCGTCGAGGACCCGGCGCGCCGCCAGTAGCAGCCCCGGCCCGCGGCGCCGGGACGCCCACAGCATGATCCGGCCGAGGAAGGTCACGACGAGCGGCCCGATCACGTTGAGCACCCCGAACAGCCCGGCGAAGACGATCATGACCAGGACCAGGCTGGCGCCGTCGCTGCGCGCGACCTGGCTGAACACCACAACGACCGCGGCGGCGAGCGCGACCCGCCACCAGCCGGGGCTGCGCGGCGTGTGGGCGTGCACGACGGCGAGCGGGTTCCGCGACGCCGAGCGCAGGCTCGGGGCCGCGCTGGCGAGCAGCAGCAGGGCCGCGGCTCCGGCCAGGCCGAGCCAGACCAGCGCGTCGAGACGCAGGTCGGCCGTGTGGAATCGGCCCCCGCCGACCCGGACCCGCGCCACGGCGGGCGTCAGCGCGACGGTGGCGAGCCAGGCCGCGGCGGCACCGGCCACCACGACGAGGCCGACCTCCAGCGCGAGGCAGCGGCGCAGCAGTCCGGCCGGGGCGCCGGCGAGCCGCAGGGCCGCGAAGCGCTCGGTACGACGGCGGGCGCCGAGGCGGACGGCCGCGCCGCCGAGCGTGAGGACGGGCACGATGAGGAGGACGGCCGCGATCCAGCCGAGGGCGACGTACTGCGCGCCCTCTCCGTCGGCGGCCGACGCCCGGCCCGCGAACCCGTCGATCGGGGTCGGCGCGACGAACGTGTCGACGGCGACCGGGTCCCGCCAGGACGGGGCATGCCGCAGCTCGGCGAGCGGGACGCCGAGGACGGCGACCAGCTGGTCCGGGGCGGCCACGGCGGCGTCGTCGAGGGTGGCCGCGCCCGCGTCGCCGCCGAGGGCGGCGGCCTGGGCCGGGCGGTCGGCGAGGAGGGCGCGGAGCGCGGGCGACCAGGTGGCGGCGCCGGGCGCCGGGAAGGCGGACATGCCGGGCGGCACCGGCGGTGCGGACGCGCCGGGCAGCGCGGCGAGCCGGACCACCTGGACCGGCCGGCCGGCGACGTACGTCGTGCTCAGGGACTGCAGTGCGGTCGCGTCGCCCGCGGCGGCGGGGGCGGGCCGGGTCCAGTCCGCGCGGTGGTCGCGGGTCGAGAGGCCCTGGATCGCCCCGAGCGTCAGCGCGACGACGGTGAGGGCGAGGGCGACCGCGACGACGGAGAGGGCGAGGGTCTGCCGGTCCCGGCGGCCGCCGCCGAGCAGCAGCCGGCGGCTCAGGTCGAGCGCGGGCCGCGACGTCCGGCTCATCGGCCCGCTCCGGCCAGCGGGGCGGACAGCACCCGGCCGTCGCGCAGGGTCACGACGCGGTCGCACAGCGCGGCGATCTCCGGGTCGTGGGTGACCACGACCAGCGTCACGCCGGTGGCCCGCTGGGCATCGAGCAGCAGCCGCATCACCTGGTCGCCGGTCCGCCGGTCGAGCGCGCCGGTCGGCTCGTCCGCGAAGAGCACGGCCGGACGTGGGACGAGCGCCCGGGCGATGGCGACCCGCTGCTGCTGGCCGCCGGAGAGCTCGCCGGGGCGGCGCTGCTGGAGTCCGTCCAGGCCGAGCGGCCCGAACATCGCCGCGGCGGCGGCCTGTGCCTCGCGGGCGTCGCGGCCGTCGAGAAGCAGCGGCAACGCGACGTTCTCGACGGCGGTGAGCTCGCCGAGCAGCTGGCCGGACTGGAAGACCATGCCGAAGGTGCCGCGCCGCAGGCGCGCCCGCTCCTCCGACCCGGCCCGGTCCACGGCGATCGGGGCGCGGCCGGCAGCAGCGAAGACGACCTCGCCGGCGTCCGGCACGGCGATGCCCGAGAGCACGTGCAGCAGCGTGGTCTTGCCCGAGCCGGACGGCCCGGTCAACGCAACGGACTCACCGGACGTGGCAGTGAAGTCGACGCCGCGCAGCACCTGCTGCTCGCCGTACGACCGGACGACGCCGCGGGCCCACAGGGCGGTGCGCGGAGGGGCGGAGGCGTTCTCGAAGCTCATGCCCCCGACGCTAGGAACGACGGCAGGGTCCGCCCATCGGCCGTTGGACCACGCCTCGGCCGGCTCCCTCGGCCGTTCGGCCTAGGGGGTGTCTCTCAGATCGGCGCCGTCGCGAGCGGCGTTTCCGGCCGATCTGGCAAGGCGGCGGAGCGACGTCGTGCCGGATCGCCCTTCGAGCGACGCCAACGCAGCCAGATCGAGTCGGAAACGTCGCGCAGCAGGCGCGGATCTGAGAGACGCGCCCTTGGGGTGTCTCTCAGTAGGCTCCCGGGGTGGTGACGAGGCGCTGGCGACCCGAGCAGCTCGATGCGCTGGAGCGGGGCCTCGTCGAGGCGGCACGGCGCCCGGGGTCGAGCCTGCCGGAGTCCCCCTTCGGGACCACCGACGACGGGCTCGCCGACTACCGTGGAGCGACGCTGCGCCGGCCGGTGCGCTACCTGCAGGTGACGGGCGCCGACTTCTCCCGCGTCCGCTTCGAGGACGGCGCGAGCATGAACGAGTCGGAGCTGACCGGGTGCGTGCTCGACGGCATCGACCTGCGCGGCAGGTTCGTGACCAGGCGCTTCACCGACTGCAGCTTCGTCGCGGCCAGGCTGAGCCGCGCCCGCCTGGTCGGCGTCTTCACCGACTGCGACTTCACCGGCGCCACACTGACGGGCTCGGTGGCGTCCGGCGCGCGGTTCGAGCGGTGCGTGTTCACGGGTGCATCACTCCGCTCGATCCAGTGGACGATGCGGTGCGTCTTCGACCACTGCGTCTTCGACGGCGTCGGCGCGCTCAGCGGATCGCTGGCGGGCAGCGTCTTCATCGGCACCGAGCCGGAGGACCTGTCCGGCTGCGTCACCGATCACGTCCGGCGCGCGTAGCCCGCCCCCGCGCTCTCCTGCCGCGCCACGGAGGCGGTGTTGCGGGCGTCGGGCTCGAAGACCAGACGACGACAGCCGGGGGCAGGCAGGCGAGGCCCACGCCGAGGGTGGCGGCGTAGTCGTCGGCGTGGGCGGGACGAAACACATGGTGCAGCAGGAGGTGGGGCACGACGGGTCACCTTCGTCCGAGATCAGGAAGCCATCCTCATCACATGATCGGCGGCGGCCATCTCCGTCTCAGATGCCGCGCGTCGCGGCCGGCCAGGATTGACCGGGATCCGATCAACCCTGCTGATCGGATCCCGGTCGACAACCGCCACGGAGTCGTCGCGACCGACCGTTCGTCGCGTCGTACCGACCGCTGGTCGACAACCCGGACCCGCTCGGCGCGCAGCCGGACCGCACCCCTCCCGGCGCGGGCGTCGGCGCTCCTAGCGTCGAGCTGTCCGTGACCCCGGTCACATGCACCGATCCCGAGGAGGCTCGTCGTGACGTCCGACATCTCGCACCATGACCCTCATGACTCCGCAGCGCGTCATGACCCCGTGTACGACGAGCTCCATGCCGCGCCGGAGTTCGCCGAGCTCAAGCGGCGCTACCGCGGCTTCGTGTTCCCGGCGACGATCGCCTTCCTGAGCTGGTACCTGCTCTACGTCGTGCTCTCCAACTGGGCCGGCGAGCTGATGAGCAAGCAGGTCGTGGGGAATATCAACGTCGCCCTGGTCTTCGGGCTGCTGCAGTTCGTGACGACCTTCCTCATCGCGTGGCTCTACGCCCGCTACTCCAGTGCCCGCCTCGACCCGTTGGCCCGGGAGCTGGACGAGCGCTTCGTCGCCCTCGAGGGCAAGTCCTCCCGCGGAAGGGGCGATCACTGATGGACCACCAGCTCCTCACCACCCTGCTGTTCCTGGCCGTCGTCGCGCTGACGCTCGGCATCACGATCTGGGCCAGCCGCCAGACGTCCGGCGCGGCCGACTTCTACGCCGGCGGCCGCAGCTTCTCCGGCATCCAGAACGGCTTCGCGATCGGCGGCGACTACATGTCGGCCGCCTCCTTCCTCGGCATCTCGGGAGCGATCGCGCTGTCCGGGTACGACGGCTTCCTGTACTCGATCGGCTTCCTGGTCGCGTGGCTGGTCGCCCTGCTGCTGGTCGCGGAGATGCTGCGCAACTCCGGCCGCTACACGATGGCCGACCAGCTGGCGTACCGGATGAAGCAGCGTCCGGTCCGGATGGCCGCCGCCACCTCGACCGTGGTCGTGTCGATCTTCTACCTGCTGGCCCAGATGGTCGGCGCGGGGGCGCTCGTCGCGCTGCTGCTCGGCGCCGACAGCCAGGCGCTGAAGAACCTCACCATCGTCGGCGTCGGCGCCCTGATGATCTTCTACGTCACCATCGGCGGCATGAAGGGCACCACGTGGGTGCAGATCGTCAAGGCGATCCTGCTGATGGTGGGCTCGGCGCTGATCGTGGTCCTGGTGCTCGCGCACTTCCACTTCAACCTGTCCGAGCTGCTCGGCACCGCCGCGTCGAACACGGGCAAGGGCCAGGCCTTCCTCGAGCCGGGCCTGAAGTACGGCGTCGACACCACCAGCAAGATCGACTTCCTCAGCCTCGGTCTCGCGCTGGTGCTCGGCACCGCCGGCCTACCGCACATCCTGATCCGCTTCTACACCGTCCCGACGGCGCGGGACGCCCGCAAGTCGGTGCTCTGGGCGATCGGCCTGATCGGCGTGTTCTACCTGTTCACGCTGGTCCTCGGCTTCGGTGCAGCCGCGATGCTCAAGGGCGACAAGGCCGCCGACGTGGCGGCGTCCGGCGGCAACCTGGCCTCGCCGTTGCTCGCCGAGGAGGTCGGCGGCGGCGCCGGCTCCACCGGGGGCGCGATCCTGCTGGCCTTCATCGCGGCGGTCGCCTTCGCGACCATCCTGGCGGTGGTGGCGGGCCTGACCCTGACGTCGTCGACCTCGGTCGCGCACGACATCTACAACAGCGTCGTGAAGGGCGGCAAGGCCAGCGAGCACGACGAGATCAAGGTGACCCGGATCGCCGCGGCGGCCATCGGCGTCATCTCGATCGCGCTGGCGATCCCGGCGCAGAAGCTGAACATCGCCTTCCTCGTCGCCCTCGCGTTCGCCGTCGCAGCCTCGGCCAACCTGCCGGCGATCGTCTACAACATGTTCTGGAAGCGCTTCAACACCCGCGGCGCCACCTGGGGCATCTACGGCGGCCTGCTGTCGTCGGTCGGCCTGGTGTTCTTCTCGCCGGTCGTGTCGGGCTCGGAGACGGCGCTGGTCACCGGCGCCGACTGGTCCTGGTTCCCGTTGAGCAACCCGGGCATCATCTCGATCCCGCTCGGCTTCTTCTTCGGCTGGCTCGGCACCGTCACCTCCCACGAGCCCGCCGCGCAGGAGCGGTTCACCGAGCTCGAGGTCCGCGCCCTCACCGGCGCGGGTGCGGAGCAGGCCGTCCAGCACTGATCCACAGGCCGCCCTTGTAACTACGTGTTACGGCACGAAAACCGGTGCAACAACGCCCGGGTAGGAGCAATAACACGTAGTTACAAGGGGCGGGCTTCTCCACAGGCAGCCCTCTGCACCCCTGGTGACCACACTTCCCGTGGGTCCTAATGTGACCTGAGGCACCCGAATCGATCAGGAGACCACCGTGAGCGACCAGACCGCCCCTTCCTCGACGGACCAGACCCTGGCCAACCTGCTGAAGGAGGACCGCCGCTTCGAGCCGCCTGCCGGGCTGGCGGCCGCCGCCAACGTGACGGCCGACGCGTACGACGCCGCGCGGGCCGATCGTGAGGGATTCTGGGCCGCGCAGGCCGAGCGGTTGTCCTGGGACACGACGTGGGACCGGGTCCTCGACTGGGACAACCCGCCCTTCGCGAAGTGGTACGTCGGCGGCCGGCTCAACGCGGCGTACAACTGCGTCGACCGGCACGTCGAGGCCGGCCGGGGCGACCAGGTCGCGATCCACTGGGTGGGCGAGCCCGTCGGGCCCGATGGTCAGGCAGAGTCCCGGGACATCACCTACGCCCAGCTCAAGGACGAGGTCTCCCAGGCCGCCAACGCGCTGACCGACCTGGGCGTCGGCAAGGGCGACCGGGTGGCGATCTACCTCCCGATGATCCCCGAGGCGATCGTCACGATGCTCGCGTGCGCCCGGATCGGCGCCCCGCACACCGTGGTGTTCGGCGGGTTCTCCGCCGACGCGCTGGCCTCGCGGCTCGACGACTGCCAGGCCAAGGTCGTGGTGACCGCCGACGGCGGCTACCGCCGCGGCACCGCCTCCGCGCTGAAGCCCGCCGTGGACGAGGCGTGCACCAAGACCGACGTCGTGGAGAAGGTCCTCGTGGTCCGCCGTACCGGCCAGGACCTGGGCCCGAACGGATGGGACGACGCCGTCGACGTGTGGTGGCACGACGCCGTGACCGGCGCCTCGACCGAGCACACCCCCGAGGCGTTCGACGCCGAGCACCCGCTCTACGTCATGTACACCTCCGGCACGACCGGCAAGCCCAAGGGCATCCTGCACACCACGGGCGGCTACCTCGTCGGCGCGGCGTACACCCACCACGCGGTGTTCGACCTCAAGCCGGAGTCGGACGTGTACTGGTGCACGGCCGACATCGGCTGGGTCACCGGCCACTCGTACATCGTCTACGGCCCGCTCGCCAACGGCGTCACGCAGGTCCTCTACGAGGGCACGCCCGACTCGCCCGAGCCGGGTCGCTGGTGGAAGATCATCCAGGACTACGGCGTCACCCTCTTCTACACCGCCCCCACCGCGATCCGCTCGTTCATGAAGCAGGGCCACGAGGTCCCCGACCGCTACGACATGTCCTCGCTGCGGATCCTCGGCTCGGTCGGCGAACCGATCAACCCGGAGGCCTACGTCTGGTACCGCCACGTCATCGGCGGCGACCGGACGCCGGTCGTCGACACCTGGTGGCAGACCGAGACCGGCGCGATCATGATCTCGCCGCTGCCCGGCGTGACCGCCGGCAAGCCCGGCTCGGCGATGACCGCGATCCCCGGCATCGAGGCCGACGTGGTCGACGACGAGGGCAGGTCGGTGCCCAACGGCTCCGGCGGCTACCTCGTCGTCACCTCCCCCTGGCCGTCCATGCTGCGCACCATCTGGGGCGACGACGACAGGTACGTCGACACGTACTGGTCGCGCTTCAAGAAGCAGGGCTACTACTTCGCCGGCGACGGCGCCAAGAAGGACGACGACGGCGACATCTGGGTGCTCGGCCGGGTCGACGACGTCATGAACGTCTCGGGTCACCGGCTCTCCACCACCGAGATCGAGTCGGCGCTCGTCTCCCACCCCAAGGTCGCCGAGTCCGCGGTCGTCGGTGCCTCGGACCCCGACACCGGCCAGGCCGTCGTCGCCTACGTCATCCTGCGCAACTCCGTCATCGAAGCGGCGGGGGACGGCGGGCCGGACCATGCAGCCCTGGCGAAGGAGCTCTCCGACCACGTCCGCAAGGAGATCGGCCCGATCGCCAAGCCGCGGCAGATCATGATCGTCCCCGAGCTGCCGAAGACCCGCTCGGGCAAGATCATGCGCCGCCTGCTGCGCGACGTCGCCGAGGGCCGCGCCGTCGGCGACACCCAGACCCTCGCCGACGCCTCGATCATGGACCTGATCTCGGCCGGCCAGGCCACGTCCACCGAGGACTGATCACCGACCCGGCGCATCTGAACGCCTGAGAGGCACCGACCCGGCGCGTTTGAACGCGCCGGGTCGGCGTACTTTGGCGCGGTGCCCGCACTGAAGCCCCCCGTCTGGTCCGCACTGCCCGCGGAGCTCGCCGCGTTCTGGACCGAGTACCACCTCTGCACGCTGAGCACCCTCGACCGGCACGGCGCACCCCACGCCGTCCCGGTCGGTGCCACCCTCGACCTCGACGGCGGCTGCGCGTGGATCATCACCCGCCGCGGCTCGCAGAAGGTGCGCAACCTCGCGCGCGACCCCCGCCTGACCGTCACCCAGGTCGACCGGGGGCGCTGGGCCTCACTGGTCGGGACCGGCGAGGTGCGCGAGGACGAGGAGTCCGTGGCCCGCGCCTGCGCGCTGTACGCCGCCCGCTACCGGCCGCCGACGCCGAACCCGGAGCGGGTGGCGATCCGGGTCGGTGTGGAGCGGATCCTCGGCTCGGCCCAGGTGCTGCCCGGGGGCTGAGTCCCCGGGGTGCAGGAATCGCCGGTCGACCGGTGATTCCTGCACTTGCCGGGCGTTGCAATGCCCGTCAAGTGCAGGAACTGCCCGTCCGCAGTGACAGGTGGGGCTCAAGTGACCTGGCTCGAGCGCTCCTCGCCGGCGCTCCGGCGCCCTGCACCCACCAGCAGGAGCGCCACGCCGACCGCGGCGGCGATCACCGACGCGACCAGGATGCCGACCTTCGCCTCGGCGGTGAGCAGGTCGGAGCCGGGGAAGGACAGGCCGGCGATGAACAGCGAGACCGTGAAGCCGATGCCGGCGACGGCGCCGACCCCGACGATCTGCGGCCACGAGGTGCCCTCCGGCATCCGGCCGACGCCGAGCCGGATCGCCAGGAAGCAGGCCAGCGTGATGCCGAGCGGCTTGCCGAGGACCAGGCCAGCCGCGATGCCGAGGGCGATCGGCGAGCGCAGGGCCTCGCCGAGCACGCCGTCGCCCAGGGCGACGCCGGCGTTGGCGAGCGCGAAGACCGGCAGCACGACGTACGCCGACAGGGGGTGGAGGCGCGTCTGCAGGCGTTCGACGACGGGGACGGACTCGCCGATGAGGAAGCGCAGCCGGTGCAGCTCCTCGGCGTCGAGGTCGTTGTCGCGCAACCCCTCGACGGCGTACTCCGTGGCGACCGAGGGACGCAGCAGGGCGACGGCGGGTGTGAGCAGGCCGATCGCGACGCCGGCGAGGGTGGCGTGCACCCCGGACTGGAGCAGCGCGAACCACACCGCCACCCCGAGCACGGCGTACACCGGGATCGACCACACCCGCGCGGCCCGGAGCACGGCCATGACCGCCAGCAGGCCGAGGGCGAGGGCGAGCCAGCCGAGGGAGAGGTCGGCGGTGTAGAACACCGCGATCACCAGGATCGCGCCGATGTCGTCGACGATCGCGAGCGTCAGCAGGAACAGCCGCGCGGCGGACGGGATCCGCGAGCCGAGCAGGCCGAGCACGCCGACGGCGAAGGCGATGTCGGTCGCCATCGGGATCCCCCAGCCGCCCGAGCCCTCACCGCCACCGACGATCGCGACATAGACCAGTGCCGGCACGACCATGCCGCCGACGGCGGCGACGATCGGCAGCGCGGCGGTGCGCGGGTCGCGGAGGTCGCCGTGCACCAGCTCGTACTTGATCTCGAGGCCGACCACGAAGAAGAAGATCGTCATCAGCCCGTCGTTGACCCAGTGCTGGAGCGACTCCTCGATCCGCCAGTCCCCGATCTCGAGGGCGATGGGCGTGTGCCAGAAGTGGTCGTACGCCGAGGCCCAGCCGTCGAACGGCAGGTTGACCCAGAGCAGCGCGATCACCGTCGCCGCCAGCAGCAGCACCGATCCGGCCGCCTCGACATGGAGGAACTCGCGCAGCGGGCGGGCGACGTACCGGGCCAGCGGGCGCTGGCTCGCCGTCCACACGGGACCGCGGCGCCACAGGTCATCGGGGGCGTGGGTGGGGTCGGGCACGGGACGGGCTCCTGACGTCGGGTGGGTACGGCGAGTTCACATGCCGACCAGACTTCCCGGCTCACCTGCACCGATCTTATCGATATCGGTAAGGTCGGCGGCATGGCCACCGAACCGCGGACCCGCACTGGGGAAGAGCCGACCATCGGGCGTCTCATCAAGGACGCCCAGACCGACCTCTCCACGATCATGCGCAAGGAGATCCAGCTCGCGAAGTCCGAGTTGAAGGTCAGCGTCACCGCGGGCGGCGTCGGAGCCGGCCTGATCGCGGCGGCCCTGTTCCTGCTGGTGCTGGCCGTCATCATGCTCTCGGTCGCCATCGCCTACCTCATCCACTGGAACGGCTCGGGCCTCGACCTGCACTGGGCGTTCCTCATCGTGTTCGGCTTCTACGTCCTCCTCGCGGCACTGCTGGTGTTCCTCGCGATCCGGAGCTTCAAGAAGGTGAAGGCTCCCGAACGCGCCATCGAGCAGGGACGCGAGATCCCGCGTGCCCTCAAGGGCCAGGCCTGAGCCGCAGCGCAGGGCACGAGGGGGGAACCGATGGCGCGGCAGCCGGTCGTCGCAGGACGGGCCGAGCAGCTGCTCGGCTCCGCCGTGGTCGCCACCGCCCCGGTCGCGGGCGGCGACATCGCGACCGCGGTCAAGCTGCGCCTGTCCAGCGGGCGCACGGCCTTCCTGAAGACGCTCAGCCCCGCGCCGCCGCAGTTCTTCGCGCGTGAGGCGGCCGGCCTGCGCTGGCTGGCCGAGGCGACGCCGAGCGGCGGCGTGGCCGCGGCCGAGGTGCTCGCCGTCGACACCGACTGCCTGATCCTCGACTGGGTCGAGACCGCCCGGCCCAGCGCGGAGGCCGCCGGCGCCTTCGGCCGCGCCCTGGCCGCCACCCATGCGTACGGCGCGCCCAGCTTCGGGCTGGACGGGGAAGGGAACGAGACCGGAGGGTCCGCAAAGGGCGGAACCCCCCGTGTGGAGGGCTACATCGGGCGGCTGCCGCTGCCCAACCGGCCGCTGCCGACCTGGGCGGAGTTCCACGCCGAGCGCCGGATCGCGCCGTACCTCAAGGTGCTGCGCGACAAGGACATCGTCAGCGCCGAGGACGCCGCCACGATCGAGACCGCCGCCGCACGCGGCCCGTCGATCGTGCCGATCGAGCCGCCCGCCCGCCTGCACGGCGACCTGTGGAACGGCAACGTGCTGTGGGCCGCCGGCGACCGGGTGGTCGTCATCGACCCCGCGGCGTACGGCGGGCACCGCGAGGTGGACCTCGCCATGCTGGCACTGTTCGGTCTCCCCCAGCTGCCCCAGGTGATGGCGGCCTACCACGAGGCGGCACCGCTGGCCGACGGCTGGGAGGAGCGGCTGGGCTACCACCAGCTGTTCCCGCTGCTGGTCCACGCCTGCCTCTTCGGCGGCCAGTACGGCGCCCGCGCGGCTCGGGTCGCGCAGCGCTACCTGTAGCCCGGCCGCGGCCTCGTGCCCGCCTCTCAGCCATCGCTCAGGCCGATCGGCCATGATGGGGGCGTGTCTGCCCGTACCACTGCTCCGCACCGCATCCTGGTCGTCGACGACGACCGCGCCGTGCGGGAGTCGCTGCGGCGTTCCCTCGCCTTCAACGGGTACGACGTGCATCTGGCCGGCGACGGCGCGGAGGCGCTCGCCGGCATCGGCGCGGTCGCACCCGACGTCGTCGTGATGGACGTGATGATGCCCAAGCTGGACGGGCTGGAGGCCACCCGGGCGCTGCGGGCGGCCGGCAACGACGTACCCATCCTGGTGCTGACCGCGCGCGACGCCGTCGGTGACCGGGTCGAGGGCCTCGACGCCGGGGCCGACGACTACCTGACGAAGCCGTTCGCGCTGGAGGAGCTCCTCGCGCGGCTGCGGGCGCTGCTGCGCCGGGTGGCGCCGATCGAGGACGGCGCCGAGGAGGAGGTCCTGTCCTTCGCCGACCTCACCATGAACGTCACCACCCGCGAGGTGCGCCGCGGCAGCCGCTCCATCGAGCTGACCCGCACCGAGTTCACCCTGCTGGAGATGTTCCTGCGCCGTCCGCGCCGGGTGCTCGACCGCAGCTTCATCCTCGAGGAGGTCTGGGGCTACGACTTCCCCACCACCGCCAACTCCCTCGAGGTGTACGTCGGCTACCTGCGCCGCAAGACCGAGGCCGAGGGCGAGCAGCGGCTGATCCACACCGTCCGCGGCATCGGGTACGTCCTGCGCGCGACGGACTCCTAGGGTGGTCCTGGGGTGACGGTTCCCTGGGGCCTGGGGGTCGGCCAGGGGCTCGGGGTCGGCCAGGGGCCCGACGGGCGCTGGCACTACCGCCGATCGCTGGCCAGCCGGGTGATCTGGCTGACCACGATCGCGGTGGGCATGTCGGTCGCGCTGGTCGCGGTGGGCGCCTACATCACCGCGCGCGTGCAGATGCAGGACACCCTCGACAACGGCCTGGTCGACCGCGCCGACAAGGCGGCCCGGTCCGACAGCCTGCTGCAGGCCGGCTACCAGGGCATCCCCTCGTGGGCGTTGGGCGCCGGCGACGCGCGGATCGCGATCCTCGACTACAACAGCGGCACGCTGCGGATCCTCGACCGCGGGCCGACCCTGGAGCTGGGCCGGCCCGAGCTCGAGGTGGCGCAGGGCAAGCAGGAGCAGAGCCTGCGGACCATCGTGCTCGCGGGCGAGCGCTACCGCGTGGTCGCCGTACCCACCCAGCAGAGCGGGGTCGCGCTGGTCATCGCCCAGCCGCTGGAGGACCAGGATCGCACCCTGCGCCGGCTCGGCTGGGTGACCGTGGCCTTCGGCGTCTTCGGCGTCCTCGCCGCCGGGCTGGCCGGCTGGGCGGTCGCGAGCAACGGCCTGCGACCGGTACGCCGGCTGAGCGGGTCGGTCGAGGAGATCGCCCGGACCGAGGACTTCACCCCCCTGCCGGTCGAGGGCGACGACGAGGTCGCGCGGCTGGCAACGGCCTTCAACCACCTGCTCGTCGCGCTCGACGCGAGCCGGATCCGGCAGCGCCAGCTGGTCGCCGACGCGAGCCACGAGCTGCGCACCCCCCTGACCGCGCTGCGCACCAATATCGACCTGCTGACCATGACCGCCCGCGGACCGGACGGCTTCGGCAGCCTGCCCCCCGATGCGCGCGACGAGCTGCTCGACGACGTCCGCGCGCAGATCGAGGAGCTCACCACCCTGATCGGCGACCTGACCGAGCTGGCCCGCGACGAGCCGATCCCGGTGCAGGTCGAGCCGGTGGACCTCGCCGACGTCGTCGACCACGCCGTGCAGCGGGTACGCCGCCGCGCGCCCAGCCTCGAGTTCGAGGTGTTCACGCGGCCGTGGTGGGTGATCGGCGAGGACGCCGAGCTGGAGCGCGCGGTGACGAACCTGCTCGACAACGCCGCCAAGTGGAGCCCCGAAGGAGGCCAGGTGACCGTCCGCCTCAGCGACGGGGTGCTGACCGTCGACGACCAGGGACCGGGGATCGCCGAGGCCGACCGCTCCCAGATCTTCGACCGGTTCTGGCGTTCGCCGGACGCCCGCACGATGCCCGGCTCGGGCCTGGGCCTGGCGATCGTGCGCCAGGTCGCCCAGCGCCACTCCGGCTCGGTGCAGGCCACGGCCAACGCCAGTGGCGGCGCCCGCCTCGTACTCAAGCTGCCCGGACGGGAGAACCCCCATGTCTGACCTCCGTCGTACCGCGCCCGTCGCGGCTCTCCTCTCCGCCCTCGCGCTGCTGTTGGCGGCGTGCGGCGGGGAAGAGGTCGGCGCGAAGCCCGACCTGCCGACCGAGACGCCGGCCCTGTGGAACCCGTGCGACGTGCTCGACCCGGCGTACGTGAAGGCGCAGTTCGGCAGCGAGACCACCGAGCACAGCGGGACCCCCACCAAGCCGGAGTGCCGGTTCGCGCCGGCGGAGGGGAGCGGCGAGCCGGTCGTGACGTCCAACTACCTGCTCTTCCCCGGCACCCTGGAGGAGGCCTGGGCGACGATGGGCCAGCAGCCCGACGCCGACGTCCGCACGCCGGCCATCGACCGGGCCGACGACGCCCGGGTCGTGGTCAACGCCGCCGAGGACCAGCTCTACGTCACCGGCTTCGTGCAGAACGGCAACCTGATCCAGCAGGTCGACGTGGTCGACCCGGCGCCGTACGACGCCCGGCGGATCGTACGCGGCGTCGAGACGACGCTCACCCTGCTCTCCGGGCACGCGGCGGAGTCCGGCGTCGCCTCCTGACCGGGGTGGGTCTGCCGGCTGCGGTTCAACTACCGAATCTGTCGTCCCCGGCGACCGATCACGACAAATTCGGTAGTTGAACCGCACAGGGCGAGCATCAGGGGTTGATCGCCTGGAGCAGCCGAGCCGCCTTCCACTCCGTCTCGGCCCACTCCTCGGCCACCTCGCTGGCGACGATGATGCCGCCGCCGGTGCCGAGGATGTAACCCTCGCCGGCGCTCAGCAGCGAGCGGATGACGACGCCGAGGTCCGCCCGGCCGTCGCCGGACACCCAGCCGAAGGCACCGGCGTACGCGCCGCGGGGGGTCGCCTCGACCTCCTCGATGATCTCCATCGTGCGCAGCTTGGGCGCGCCCGTCATCGAGCCGGCGGGGAACAGCGCCCGGAGCGCGCCAAGGGTCGTGACGTCGTCGCGGAGCCGGCCACGGACCGTGGAGACCAGCTGGTGCACGGAGGCGTAGGACTCGACCTCCATCAGCGCGGGCACCTCGACGGTGCCCGGGGCGCAGACCGTGGCGAGGTCGTTGCGGAGCAGGTCGACGATCATCAGGTTCTCGGCGCGGTACTTCGCGTCGCTGGCCAGCCGCTCCCGCGCCTCCGCGTCCTCGGCGGGGGTGGCCCCGCGCGCCGTGGTGCCCTTGATCGGCTTGGTCTCCAGGGTCCGGTGCTCGTCGATCAGCGCGTACCGCTCGGGCGAGGAGCTCAGCAGCCAGGCCGTCGACTTCGGAGGGGCCCCGACGGTGTTGCTGAGATCGTGCTGGAGGAAGCCGGCGTACGGGGCGGGGTTGAGCGCACGGAGCCGGAGGTACGCCGCCGCGGGGCTGAGCGGGCTGCTCGCGCGGACGCGGTGGGTCAGGTTGACCTCATAGGAGTTGCCGGCGTGCAGGTGCTCCTGGACCCGGGTGAAGGCGGCGGCGTAGGCGGGGGGGAGGCTGTCGGAATCGCCGGTCGACCGGTGATTCCGACGCTTGTCGGGCGTTGCAACGCCCGACAAGTGCAGGGAACGCTCGACAAGTGGGTGGTCGTACTCCCGGAGGTGCGAGGGCCGCAGCCACACCGCGTCGGGCAGGTCCGGGTCCGGCTCGGCGGGCAGGTCGGGGCGCGCGGCGTACCCGAAGTAGCCGAACCACTGGTCGGTGGGGCGTCCGGCCGCCAGCTCCGCCTCCAGGACGGCGAAGGGGTCGTCGCCGACCACGACCGCGCGGCCGCCGGCATGCCGGGTCACCTCGCGCCGGGCGGCGTCATAGCTGAGCGAGACGTCGTCGTCGTCGAGCCAACCGAGGATCGAGCGGCGCCGGGACCAGTCGCGGGCGCCGCCGCCGTCGAGCCACACACAGCGGGCATGACGGGCCTGGATCCGCGCGAACGCCTCGGCGGGGTCGCCCTGGGTGACCATCCGGTCAGCGTCCCACGGCGAGGAAGTTCGCGACCAGCCTCGCGCCGTACGTCGAGAGGACGGACTCGGGATGGAACTGCACGCCCTCGATCGGCCGGCTCCGGTGCCGCACGCCCATGACGGTGCCGTCGGCGGCCCAGGCGGTCGCCTCGAGCTCGTCGGGCAGCCGCGTCGCAGCGAGCGAGTGGTAGCGCACCGCGTCGAGCGGCGACGGCACCCCGGCGAACACGCCGCGGCCGTCGTGGGTCACCGACTCCACCACGCCGTGCGCGGGCTCGACCCGCCCGACCTCGCCGCCGTGGGCGAGCACCATCCCCTGCATGCCGAGGCAGACCCCGAGCACCGGGCGCTCACCGGCGAAGTCCCAGTCGTACTCGCCCGGATGGCCCGGTCCCGGTGACAGCACGACGTGGGAGAACCCGGACAGCTCGACGGGGTCGTCCCACTGGACCACGGTCGGCAGCACGCCGGTCACGCCGGCGACGAGGTGGACCAGGTTCCAGGTGTAGGAGTCGCGGTGGTCGACGACCACGACATCGGGGGTCACCGCGGCGTCCTGGGCATCAGGTGGGGATGAGCGCTCACAGCTCGGTCGCCAGCTCGCCGCGCCGCAGCGCGGCGATCACGCCGGGCGCGGGGGCGACGTGCACCCCCCGGTGGTCGACCTCCCCCAGTGCCGGGTCGACCGGCCAGGCCAGCCGCTCCTCACCGAGGGAGAACTCCGCCGCGACCCCCGGCTTGTTGCCGCGCGGGTCCTGCCGGTGCCAGCCGCCGTCGAGGTGGACGGCGACCAGCCCGTGCACGACGTACCCGCCGTCGGTCCCGTCGTCGGCCAACCGCTGGTAGCACAGCCCCGTCGGTACGCCGCCCGCGCGCAGCACCGCGGTCAGCAGGTGCGCCTTGGCGTAGCACCAGCCGACGCCGTCGGCGAGCACCTCGGTCGCCGAGACCGCGAACCGCGGATCCCCCGCGTCGCCGGCGTGGGCGATCTCGTCGCGCACCCAGTCGAACGCCGCGCGGGCGAAGGCCCGATCGTCCCCGCGGCCGGCGCCCAGCCGCGCCGCCAGCGCCATCACCTCCGGCGCGGTCGACTCGACGATGTCGTCGGCGTCGAGGTACTCGCCGGGTGGCCGGGCGATCAGATCCGCCATGAGCATCAGACGGCGATGATGGAGAGTGAAGGGTCGACGGCGCGAATGTCCTCGGGATCGGAGGTCATCACGGCGTGCTGGCGCTGCCGCGCGTGGACTGCCACATGGACATCGGTGACATCCGTGTGTCCGGTCGCCCCGACGACCAGGCCGAGCAGCTTAGCCGTCTCCGGATCCAGACCGACCAGGGTGACGCCGTCGCACCCCAGCAGCGCGGCAAGCTCGGCCTGACGTGGTCCACCGCGCCAGACCTGCGCCAGCACACCGGGCACGACATGGATCGGCCGATCCTCCCTCAACGCGTTCTCGATCAAGCGTCGGACGAAGAGGTTGCCACGCTCGACCGCGATCAGAGCACCGGCATCGAGAGTCAGGCCCGCACGGGTCACAAGAGGCCCTTGGCCTTCTTCTCGGCCATCTCCCTGTCGGCGCGGTCGAGCTGCTCGCGCGCCCAGGCATCGTGCTCCGCAGTGGGCGAACCCCATTTCTTGTCGAACATCTCGAAGAAGTCGCCGATCGGCTCCCGGTCCGCCTTCTCCTGCAGGGCCTGGGCGACATAGGCCGAGACCGAGGCGGCCTTCCCCTCGGCCACCGCCGCACGGGCATGCTCGACCAGATGGTCGGGCAGGCTGACGGCGATCTTCGTGGTCATACTGCCATCATACCGCGCGCCGGGCGTCTCGAGGGTCCGGGTGGCCATGCCACCAGCCTGACGCCGTCCCGGCCTCGGCGCCACCACCGATCCGCGGCCTGTGGAAAGTGCCCGGAGCGATCAGAGCAGGACGCCGGCGACCAGGTCGTGGACGATGTCGAAGCCGCGCTCGGTGAGGATCGACTCGGCATGGAACTGGACGCCGCGGTAGTGCGGGCCGGCGAGCGCGTTGACGTCACCGGTCTCGGCGTCGGCGTCCACCCGGACCCCATCCGGCAGCGCGAGCCCGGGAGCGACCCGACCCACGAAGGTGTTGTAGAAGCCCACCCGCTGCGGACGCCCGTCGAGCAGCACGGTGGCCTGGGTGCCCTGGAAGACGATGTCCTTGTAGGCGACCGGGACGCCGAGCTGGTGGCACAGCGCCTGGTGGCCGAGGCAGACGGCGACGAACGGCTTCTCGTGGGCGAGCAGCCAGGTCACGGCGGCGCGGAGCCGGCCCATCTTGGGGTCGGTGTCGTCGCGCGGGTCACCGGGGCCGGGGCCGACGATGACCAGGTCGAAGCCGTCGAGTACGCCGTCGGCGTAGTCCTCATGACGCACCACCGACGAGCTCATCCCCATCCGGGCGAGCATGTGCCGCAGCATGTTCACGAAGTCGTCCTCGCCGTCGAGGATGACGGCGGACTTCCCCGCGAGGCGCGGGTCGCTCGGCGTACCGGCCTGGTCGGCGAGCCAGAAGCCGGAGAGCCGGCTGTTGCGCGCGTTGAGCGCGATCAGCACCTCCTCGTCGGCGACGAGGTCGGCGACGGGGACGTCGGCGACCGGCGCGGGCGGCACCAGGCCGAAGGCGGAGAGGATGCCGCCGGCCTTGGCGTGCGTCTCGGCGACCTCGTAGGCCGGGTCGGAGTCGCGCACCAGCGTGGCCCCAGCGGTCACCTTCAGCTCCCCGGCGGGCGAGACGTCGGCGGTGCGCAGCACGATCGGGCTGTCGAGGACCGGCTCGCCGGCGTCGTCGCGACCGAAGATCGCGAGCGCGGAGGCGTAGTAGCCACGGCCCTCGGGCTCGTACTGCTTGATCAGCCGGCAGGCGTTCTCGACGGGCGATCCGGTCACCGTCGCGGCGTACATCGTGTCGCGCAGGACCTCACGCACATCGCGGGTCGTGCGGCCGGCGAGGAGGTACTCGGTGTGGATGAGGTGGGTCATCGGCTTGAGGAAGGGCCCGAGCACCTGGCCGCCCTCGGTGCAGATGTCGCACATCATCTTGAGCTCCTCGTCGACGACCATGAAGAGCTCGTAGATCTCCTTCTCGTCCTGGAGGAAGGCGCGCATCCGCTCCTCGGTGCTGCGGGTCTCGCCGGCGGGCGGGCGCAGGTGGAAGGTGCCGGAGATCGGGTTCATCCGCACGTCGCCGCCGTGCACCGACACGTGGCGCTCGGGCGAGGCGCCGATCAGGAAGCGGTCGCCGGTGAAGAAGACGAAGGTCCAGTACGCGCCCCGCTCGCGCTCCAGCAACCGGCGGAAGACGGTGAGCGCGACCGACGCGTCGAAGTCGGCGACGACCGCCCGGTAGTTGCGGCCGATGACGAGGTTGGCGCCCTCGCCCTGGCCGATCTCGCCCTCGATGATCGCGGCGACGATCTCGGCGTACTCGTCGTCGCCGGTCTCGAAGCCGCCGCGGTCGGTGAACTCGACCGGCACCGGGTCGATCGCGTCGACCACGTCGGCGACGGAGAACTCGTGCTCGGCCTGCACGTCGACGACGACGAGCGGGGTGCCGTCGTCGTGGGCCTCGAAGCCGCGCTCACTCACCTGACGGAACGGTACGGCGACCAGCCGGTCGCAGATGTGTCCCGGCTCCGGGACTCCCGTCTCGAGAGGGATGTCCATGATCGACTCGACGATGCTGCGGGTGCCGCCGAGGACGCCGACGGTGTCGCGGTCGCCCGCGCGGGTGGAGCGCCGGATGATCGCCCAGGCCTCGTGCCCCTGGACGGCCGTGATGGCTTCCCGGGCAGTGAGGCTGGTGTCAGTCATGGCCGCAGCCTAGTGACCGCGGTTCACCTACCGGATTCGTCGTCCACACCCCGGCACGCCGACAATTTCGGTAGGTGAACCGAGCGGGTTCAGAGCAACCCGGGAACCAGCTCACCGACGACGAGGAGAACGGCAGGCAGGAGCGGCATCCGGTCGGCAGCATGCCGTCGGGGAGGACGCCCGCGACCAGGTTGCCGACCGCGGCGGCGCCCGTCCCGCGGTACGCCGAGGCGAGGCCGACGTAGTTCTCGACCTTCTTCGCCCCGTCCCGGGTCACACCCCCAGGGCGAGGAAGGCCGCCGCCGTACCGGCCGCCACCGCGTCGCCGCCCGCCCGGCGCCGGACACCGAGCAGTGCG
Organism: Nocardioides sp. L-11A; assembly: GCA_029961745.1. Classification (NCBI taxonomy): domain Bacteria; kingdom Bacillati; phylum Actinomycetota; class Actinomycetes; order Propionibacteriales; family Nocardioidaceae; genus Nocardioides; species Nocardioides sp. L-11A. The sequence goes on along the minus strand of CP124680.1, from coordinate 256,357 downwards.
GTGGCCGGGTCCTCGCCGGCCGCGAGGGCGGCGTGCAGGTCGACCATCAGGTCGGCGGTGGCGGCGTCGTTGACCTCGCCGACGCTGCACACGAGCCCGGCGGTCCCGAGCGAGAACAGCGCCGCCGCCAGGCCGAGCAGCTCCTCGGCCCCCACCGGCGCCAGCACGCCCGACTCGCACGCCGACAGCACCACCCGGTACGGCGCCCGCCGGATCCGCTCCAGGTCGTGGACCGTCAGCGGCCCGTCGGCGAGGTCGAGGGCCGAGAACAGCGGACTGTCCGCGCGGAACCGGCCGTGCGCGGCCAGATGGACCAGTCCGGCCCCGTCGAGGTGGGCGAGGACGGCGTCGAGCGTGGCCCGCGGCCCGTCCAGCAACACCGCGTCGGGATGACGGCGCGCCAGGACCGGCACCTCGGCCCCGCCGCTGGCCAGCGCCGGTCCCGCGACGAGGACGGTGCTGACCGGGTCGGGGGCCGCCGTGGCGCGGGCACGCAGCCATTGGCCTGCCGAGGGGACCACCGCGAACGGCCGGTCGCGCAGCGTCGGGAGCAGCGACCAGGCCAGGCCGTGCAGGCGGGCCGTCGGGGCCAGGACCACCGGGGCGTCCGGCAGCAGCCGGACCGCCTCGCCCAGCACCGCCTCCTGGAGGGCCCGCCCCAGGTCGGCCGTGTCGGCCGGCCGGCCGCGGGCCGCGCGGCGCAGCAGCATCCCCGCGGGACCGAGCAGCGTCGCGATCTCGTCCGCCGACCCGGCCACCCGGCGCCGTACCGTGCCGGCGTGGGCGACCACGACGTGCAGGCTCCCGTCGACCTCGACCAGCTCGACGAGGCAGGTGTCGTCGGTCGCGGCCAGGATCTCCTCGACTCCCGCCGGCCGCTGCTGCGCGGCTGTGGTCGCCGACAGCGTGTGGCTCTGCGCCCGCACCGCCCGCTCCAGCCGGCGGCGCTCCCGCTCGAGGTCCTCGGTCGCCGTGCCTTCCTGTCGTGCCTCGGCCAGCTGCCGCCCGTTGGCGCGCAACGCCGCCAGCGCGGCGGGGATCGTGGCGGCGTCCGAGGTCGCGGGGGGCTGCGCCAGCGCCGTGGCCCGGGTCCGCTCGCTCCACCGCAGCAGGGTCCGCGCGTCCGAGGCCGCGTGGCGCAGGGCGACCGCGGTCAGCTCGCGACCGTGGGCCGTCGCCAGCGCCCGCAGCTCGGAGGAGCCGATCAGCCGACGGTGCTCGTCGACGGCGGCGAGCCCCGCGGCCGCCGCCCGGAGGACGCCGCCGCGGCCCCCCGTCTCCTCGCGCGCCAGCGCCTGCGCGTGCCAGGCGCCCGCCCGGACCAGGGCGTTCGGGTGGTGCCGGTACGACGCCGCGCGGGTCCAGGCGCGCAACCGCTGGTCACCGTCACCGAGGCGCCCGGCGAGGATCAGCGCGACCGGCGCCTCGTGGGCCCGCTCGGCGTCCAGGGCCGCGGCCAGGGCGGCTGCCCGGCCCCGGCTCGGACCCGCCCGGGCGGCGTCCTGGGCCCGGAGCTCGACGAGCTCGGCGCGCAGCCGGTGCCAGTCGCGCTGCTGGCGGCGGAACATCGCCCGCGCCGTCCGAGCCTCCTCCAGCGCCCGGCCCTCCTCCGCCATCGCCAGCAGGGCGGTCGCGTGCAGGAGGTGGAGCTCGGCCTGGTCGACGGCGGGGATCCCGCCCCGCTCCAGGAACCGCGCGATCAGGACGACCGCCTCACGGGCGAGACCGGCGGAGAGATGGGCGCGGGCGTGCATCGCGGTGCCGGCGTACCGGACCGGCTGGCCCAGGGACCGGTACCGCTCGGCCGCCTCGGCGTAGCGCCGCAGTCCGCCGGCCACGTCGCCCCGCGCGATCGCGATGTCGGCGCGGTTCTCGAGCGCCGTCACCCGCTCGAGCTGCGCGCCGGCCCGCTCCAGGAGTCGCTCCGCGCGTCGCGCCTCGGCCTCGGCGGCGTCGAGGCGGCCCCGGCGCAGCTCCAGGTCGCCGAGCCAGATCCGGGTACGGGCCTCCCAGACCTCGTCGCCCGTCGCGGCGAGCGCGTCCCGCGCGGCCCGCAGGACCGGCATCGCCTCCTCGTCGCGGCCGAGCAGCACCAGCGCCCCGGCCCGCCGCATGCCGATGCGCGCGGCCAGGGCACCGGTCGCACCGTCGGCCGCTCGGGCCAGCTCGGCGAGGCCGGCCCGGGTCCGACCCGCGAACACCAGGGTCGCTCCCAGCGTGGCGCGGACGTCCCGCTCCCGGTCGGGCACGGACGCCTGCCGGGCGGCCCGCAGCGCCGCGCGCAGCTCCCGGAGGGCGGCGTCGTGATCGCCGCGGTCGCGGTGCACGATGCCGAGGCATTGGTGCGCGTAGGAACGGGCGAGGGCGTCCGCCGGCCCGCGCAGCAGCGCCTCCGCCCGGGCTCGACCCTGGTCGGGATCCTCGAGTGCGAGGTCGAGCAGTTCCTCCATCGGCGGTCTGTGCTCCTTTACGGGACCCGCGCGGCAGCACTACGTTAGCGCCGACGGCAGGCCCCGGCCCGGTCCGTCACCTCGCCCCAGGAGCGGCCATGAGCGATCCCGTACGACCCAGCCTCCCGGTCCACCTGCTGCGCGAGCTGCTGCGGCGGCTGCGGCTCACCCGGCCCCACCCACCACGCGACGTCGGAGCCGAGCGGCTGCGCGCCCAGGTGCGGGTGATCCGCGAGGCGATGAAGGACTCCGGCGTCTCGGGCGCACCGGCGAAGGGATCGCGGCCGACCGGCGACGACGCCGACGTCCACTATCTCTACCGGCCCGGGCACGCCCTGGTGCGTCGCCAGGACCTCGGCCGGCTGGAGGAGTACTTCGGAACGGACGAGAACCGGAAGCGGTTCCGGGGCAGTCTGGACGCCCGGGAGACCCGGGTCCCCGACCTGCTGCTCGCGCGCCTGCCCTCCCGGGTGGACCGCCAGGACGACGTCCTCGCGACGCTCGACGAGCTGGAGCGCTCCCAGGTCCTCGAGCGGGGTGCCGCCACGCCTGACCACGTCGTCTACGTGACGCCGCGCGGCTTCATGTGCCCGGCCACGGAGCCCGAGACGCCTCATCGCCACACCAAGCCCTGGCCCGCGGCCCATCCCTCGCCGGGCAGGCTCGCGGACCGCGACCGGGTCCGGGTCGCGGTCGTCGACACCGGTCTGTGGACCGACGCCGTCGGCAGCACCGCCACCCCCTGGCTGGAGGCCGGCGACGTCGTGGCCGACCCCGGCGACGTCGAGACGGTCGACCCCGACGCCATCCACCCGTACGCCGGCCACGGCACCTTCGTCGCCGGCGTCATCAGCTGCCTGGCACCCGACACCCGGGTCGAGGTGGAGGGGGTGCTGGTCCACGGGGGCGCGGTCTACGAGTCCGACATCGTCGAGCAGCTCCAGCAGGCGATCGATGACGACGACCGTCCGCAGCTCGTCAGCATCTCGGCGGGCACCCACACCCGCGGCGACTTCGCGCTGCTCGGATTCCGACTGCTCGGCGAGACCAACAAGCTCGCCGAGCGCACGGACGTCCTGATCGTCGCCGCGGCGGGCAACGACTCCAGCGACCAGCCGTTCTGGCCGGCCGCCTTCCCGTGGGTGGTCTCGGTCGGCTCGGTCGACCCCGACGCCTGCGTCTCCGACTTCTCCAACGTCGGGCGATGGGTCGACGTGTACGCCCGCGGGCGCGACCTGGTCAACGCCTTCCCGAAGGGCACCTACACCTGCCACGAGCCGCCGCACGTCGGCGAGGTCCGCACCTTCGACGGCCTCGCCCAGTGGAGCGGTACGTCGTTCTCGACGCCGATCGTCACCGGGCTCATCGCCGCGCGGATGCGCGCGACCGGGCAGTCCGCGCGCGAGGCGTGGAACGACGTCCTCGCGGGCGCGACCGCCGCGACCGACCCGCGTGGTGGGGCGATCAGGATCGTCGGCCCGCTGACCTGAGCCGGGCCGCCGGCGGTGACCGGCTGAGCGGTCGCCCGACAGCGACGTCCGCTTCCACCGACGGAACTGAGAACGGGCGCCGTGCTCGTCGCCGCCGAGGATCAGAGGGTCACCCAGGGCGTGGTGAGCGACCACCCGCCCTGCTCGACGACGAAGCGAGCCGTGCCCGGCCGCACGCCCTCGAACCGGAAGAAGCCCGAGGCTTCGGCGACCGCCGAGCGCGCATCGGCGTCGGGCCGCTCCAGCAGCACCGAGGCGGGCACGGTCGTGTCCGCGGCGCCGCCGGGAGCGATCACCTGGCCGAGGAGTGCCTCGCCGTCGAGCTCGAGCTCGAGGGTCAGCCCGCTGTGCCCGAAGGAGAGGGTCCGGGAGTCCTCGCCGTCCGAGCGGACCGCGGCGCCGGCGTCGAGCGCCGAGTCGTGGAGCAGCTCGGCCAGCTCGGCGTCGATCGATCGCCAGGTGAAGGCGGCGCGCGCCGCCGTACGACGGCGGTCGCTGACCGCCGCCTCCTCGGCCACGGCGTCGCCGAGCAGGGCCATGAGGTCGTCGTCGCGGGGGTCGTTCACGGGGTCACCTCCACCAGTCGGCGCAGGGCAGGGGTGCGGCGCAGCTGGTCGAGCGCGCGCGCCCGGGTCGGACCGATGCTGCCGACCGGGATGCCGAGGCGCCGGCTGATCTCCTGGTAGCCGACCGGCGGGTCCGCGAGGAGCAGCAGGAGCAGCGCACGGCGTGCCTCGGGCAGCGCGGCGAGCGCCTCGCGGAGCAGCTGTCGGCTCTCCGCGGCGAGCAGCCCCACACCGGCGCTGTCGTCGACGACGGCGTCGAGGCCGGTGGCGTCCTGCGGGTCGACCGGTCGGATCCGGCCCCGGGCCGCCAGCAGCCGCAGGCACTCGTTGCGGGTCGTCGTCCGCAGCCAGCCGGGCAGCGCCGCCGGCTCGCGCAGGTCACCGAGGTGCTCGACGAGACGTAGCCAGACGGTCTGGCTGACGTCGTCGCCGTCGGCCTCGCCGAGGCGGTGGCCCCGGATGATCGCGTCCACCAGCGGGAGGAACCGCTCGACGATCGCATCCCATGCATGCTGATCTCCTTCCCGCGCCGCGGAGACGAGCGCCGGCAGCGGTGAGTCCACGTCCACACCCGACCCCCTTCGCGTCACGCGAGAGCTTGCGGATGCATCGTCCCGCACATCGGACCCGCGAGCCAGTACCGCTGATACGTCGGCTTCGGGTGTATCACCGGCGCGGCCGGGCGCCTCCTTCCCCTATCCGCTCCCGCCTGCCCGCACGACTCCTCGGAAGGACTCCCCCATGACCTGGAGCATCCACGAACGCCGCCGCATCATCCGCGTGGTCGAGGCGGTCGCCGCCGTCGACATGAGCGGCGCCCTGCCCTGGCGGGAGGAGTGGCGCACGCACTTCGACGGCCCGGCCGGACTGGTCGCGGCCCTCCGCACCCACGGGCGGCAGTGGACGTCGGCATCGCCCGCCGCGGGGCTCGACGAGGACCGGGAGGTCGACGTCCGGGTGCGCCGTACCGAGCTCGCGGTCCGCGAGATCCTGCGTCGGTACGACGCCGGGGACCCGGACGCCCCCGTCCTGCTCGACCTGGCGGATCTGCGCCCCGCCACACTCCTCCCGCAGCTCCCCCGGCCCCGGCCACCCGGGCGGATCCGTCTGCGCCGCCGGTACCGCGGCGTCCACCGCGGCTCGCTCCTGGACTAGTGGTCACCCGTCATGCACCCGCGAAGGACGTCCACCATCGAGCTCACCACCGTCGCCGCCGACCGGCTCGACCGGCTCAGCCACCGGCAGCGCCGGGTCCTCGAGCTCGTCGCACTGGGCCAGTCCGACAAGGCCATCGCGGCCCAGCTGCACCTGAGCCCGGAGAGCGTCGCCGCTCTGTGCGCCGACGTGTTCGGCACCCTCGGCCTCACCGCGTCGCTCCACCTCGATCGCCGGCTGCTCGCGATCCTGACCCTCGGGCAGGAGCAGCTGTAGCAACCCGCCCGGGCTCGGGGCTCAGGCCTCCCGCTCCTCGGCGCGCACGGTGACCTTCTTGAGCAGGCGGTTGAGGGTCGCCAGCTCGCGCTCGGTGAGCGCGTCGGCCAGGTCGTTCTCGGCCTCGCCGCGGATGTCCATGGCCCGGCGCCACGCGGCCATCCCGGACCGGGTCACCTCGACGATCACCCGGCGCCGGTCGTCGACCGACGGGATCCGGCGGATCCAGCCGGCCTTCTCCAGCCCGTCCAGCCGGCCGGTCATCCCCGCCCCGGACATGCCGAGCTCGGCGGCGAGCTCGGTCGGGGACGCGGAGCCGGGAGTATCGCGGATCATCAGCAGGTGCAGGGTGTTGTACTCGAAGTCGGTCAGGCCGACCGTCGCCACGGCGCGCTGCTTGGCGGCGCGCAGGTATCGGTCGATCCGGTTGACCCGGACGAACACGCCCTCCACGACCTCGTCGAACTCCAGGTCGAGCCAATGATCCTTCCACCGCGCGACGTGGCGGTCCGTCCAGTCCTCGGCCATGGCTGAACGCTACTGCGGGTGGACCGGGTCAGCTCCTCGAGAAGGTCGAGCGGCGCGCCCTCGGCTGCCCCAGCGTCCGGCGAGCCCGCTGCCGACGAGCAGCGCCCCGACGAGGGGGAACAGATAGGTCGGGACCGCGAACCAGTAGTGGCTCGACGGCAGGTCCCGGGTGACCTCGAAGAAGCTCCGCAGGTCGACCAGGAACCAGACGAACGGGAGGCCGCCCCACAGGAGCCCCGCGACGACCGGACCCAGCCCGGACACCCGGGCGGAGGCTGCCACCGCAGCCAGGACCAGCGCCCCCACGAACATGAGCACGAGCTCGCGGGTCGCCCCGGAGCCGTCGAGGGTGACCGCCCGCTTCTGCGCATACGTGCCGGCCCCGTAGTCGAACACCAGGACGCCGATGGGGGTGAGGACGAGCGCGACGACCACGCCGACGACGTGCCGCAGCACCATCGAGTCGCCCAGCGTCCGCGCCGGCGACACCGGCGGAGGGAACGGAGCGGGCGGGCCCTGGCCGGGCGGCGGAGGCGGGGCGAAGGGAGCACCGGAGGCGGTCATGGGTCCGATCCTGCCCCCGGTCGAGACGCGCCGAAACAAGTATTTCGTTGCCGAATACTTTGATAGCGAAGTAATCTCCTTCGGTGCCTCCGTCTCCGCTTCGCTCGCGCGACTTCCGCCTACTCGTGGGCGGTGTCGCGGTGAGCGGACTCGGCTCGGCGATGACGCCGGTGGCGCTGGCCTTCGCGGTCCTCGACCTCGGCGGCACGGCCACCCAGCTCGGCCTCGTCGTCGCCGCGTTCGCGGCGGCCGAGGTCGTCACCATCCTGTACGGCGGTGTGCTCGGCGATCGACTGCCCCGCCCGCTGCTCATGCAGGGCTCGTCGGCGGCGACCGCCGTCAGCCAGGCGGCGGTCGCGGTGGTGCTCGTCACCGGGCACGGCTCGATCTGGTTCCTCACCGCCATCGGCGTGGTCAACGGCTGTCTCGGCGCCATCGCGCAGCCCGCGTCCAACGCGATGACCCGCTCGACCGTCGCCGAGGACCAGCTCGCGCGCGCCGTCGTGCTGCGCAGCCTGGCCGGCCAGACCGCCTTCGCGGTCGGCTTCGCCCTGGCCGGCATCATCGTCGCCGTCGCCGGGCCGGGGTGGGCGATCGCGGCCGACGCGGCGACGTACGCCGTCGCGGCCGTGCTCTTCGCGATGATCCGGGCGACCGGGACGACGAACGGGTCGCGCGAGCGCCTCCTGGCCGAGCTCGCGGACGGGGCGCGCGAGGTGTTCCGGCACAGCTGGCTGTGGCTCCTGATCGGGCAGGCACTGCTCTACCACCTGTTCTACAACGGCGCCCAGGGCGTGCTGGGGCCGATCGTGGTCGGCGATGTCTGGGGCGAGGAGGCCTGGGGCTGGGCGCTGTCGGCGCTCATGGTGGGCTTCGTCGCGGGCGGCCTGGTCGCGCTGCGCTGGCGCCCGCGCCACCTGCTGCGCTGGGGCCTGGTGCTGCTGTCGCTGACCGCGGCGTTCCCGCTCGCGATGGCCGTGGCCGACGATCTCCGCCTGGTCCTGGCCGGAGCGTTCGTGCACGGCGTCGGCCTGCAGCTGTTCAGCGTCAACTGGGACCTGGCGATCCAGGAGAACATCGCCGAGGACATGCTCGCGCGGGTCTACTCCTTCGACCTGGTCGGCTCGTTCGCCTGCCGTCCGATCGGCCTCGCGCTCACCGGTCCGGTGGCCGCGCTGGTCGGCACCGACACCTGGCTGCTCGTCGTCGCCGCCGTGATCGGGCTCAGCTCGCTGGCCGCGCTCGCCGCCCCGTCGGCGCGCGGGCTGGCCCGGCGTACGCCGGTCCTGACGCCCGGCGAGGCGGTCACGACTCCACGGTGACGGCGACGACCTCGCCGGTCGGGCCGAGACGCACGGCCGGCCAGTAGCCGTCGAGGAAGTGCTCCCCGCAGCTGTCGTCGAGATGGAGGACCACCGAGCCGTCCGCGACCACCTCCACGGCACTGATCCGCAGGTCGCCGGCGGCCTCGGCGAGCTCGTCCGGCGGCGGCTCCTCCTCGCTGAACCGGCGGACCACGGCGTCGGTCGCGACCCGCGCGAGTCCCGGCAGCGCGCCGATCACCTCGGCACCCCGGGCCCGGAGGGCGTCGGCACGCTCCGGTGCGGACGGGTCGAGGATCAGCTCGGGGGTCACGCCGGCACGCTACCGGGGGCGCACTACAGCGCCGCCAGAACCTCCCGCGCGGACCGCTCGCCGGAGCGGACGGCGCCGTCCATGTAGCCGGTCCAGTACGTCGAGGTCTCGGTCCCCGCCCAGTGCACCCGCCCGTGCGGCGTACGGATGTGCCGGCCGTGGACCGACAGCACGCCCGGCGGGTAGATCGCGGTGGGGCCGCCGCCGGTCCACTGCTCGCGGGTCCAGTCGTGCTCGGTGTAGTCGATCGGGTGGCGGGCCTCCTCGCCGAACATCCTCGCGAAGCCCTCGAGGACCGCCGCCCGGCGCTCGGCGAGGGAGAGGTTGCCGTACTGCTGCCACGCGGAGCCGCCGACGAACGCGAGCAGGATGCCGTGGCCGGTGTCGGCGACGTGGTTGTCGAAGGCGACCCGGACCGCTCCCGCGTCGGCGATGCCGAAGCCGGTGAGGCCGCGGGCGCGCCAGAAGGGCCGCTCGTAGACCGCGTCGCACTTCATCAGCCGGCCCATCCGGACCTGCTCGAGCAGCGCCCGCCGGCCGGCCGGGAGAGCGGGGGCGAAGCCGATGTCGAGGACCTGCTTGGGCGGCGCGGCGACGATGACGCGGCGCGCCCTCACCGACCCACGGCCGGTGTCCACCCGGACGCCGTCCGGCTCGGCCACGATCCCGGTCACCGGGGCGTCGAGCGCGATCCGGGCGCCGAGCAGCCGCGCGAGCTCCAGGGGCACCCGCTGCGAGCCGCCGACGAACCGGCTCTCCTGGGCGCCGCCGACCGTGTCGGAGTTGCGCTCGAAGGTGCCGGGCGTGGACTCGTTGCCCGAGCAGGCGATGTAGTGGAGCACGAACAGCAGCGACACCTGATCGGGGTCGGCGCCGAAGCCGGGATGGGTCCAGGACCGGATGAGCTTCTCGATGCCCCGCCGGTTGAGGGTGTTGCGGCGCAGCCAGTCGCTGAGACTGAGGGCGTCCCATTGCGCGGCGCGCGGGTGCGCCCACGGTGCGTCGACCCGCAGCTCGCGGGCCATGTCGTCGAGACGCTTGAGGGCGAGCGCGGCGTCGAGCAGGATCGTCGGGTCCGGCGGGACCGTGCCCTTGAACTCCATCCGGCCCAGGAGGGAGGAGAGGTAGACGTTCTTGCCGGTGGCGTACTGCTCGAAGGTCGCGACGCCGAGCCGGCTCGCGAGCGCCGCGATCCGGTCCTGGGTCGGTCCGATGAAGGCGCCGCCGGCCTCGAGGGTGCCGCCGGTGGGGAGCTCGTGGTTGAGCACGCGTCCCCCGACCCGGTCGCGCGCCTCGACGACGAGCACGGAACGGCCGGCGCGGGTGACCTCGTCGGCGGCCACCAGACCGGCGATGCCGGCGCCGACGACCACGACGTCGACGACGGGCGGCAGGTCGCCGGCCAGCGTGCCGGCGGCGACCTCTGCCTCCCGTGCGTCGAGGGCGAGGACGCCGAACGCGGCGGCGCCACCGGCGAGGAGGCCGCGGCGGCCCAGGTCGATCGAGCGCCCGATGGTGTGCACGTCGCCTCCGAAGGTGAATATGTGTCAGGTTCGGGTTCGGAGGCTACACTCCGGCCATGTCCTCCGCCAGCGTCCCGGACGTCACCGGCCGGTCCAGCCGCCGCCGGCTCCCCGCCCAGGCCCGGTCGCGGGAACGGGTGGAGCGGATCCTCGACGCTGCGGCGCGCCTCGTCGTGTCCAACGGCGTCGACGGCCTGACGACACGCTCGATCGCCGAGGCCGCCGAGCTGCCCGTCGCCTCCCTCTACCAGTACTTCGCCGACAAGGAGGCCGTGCTCCTCGCCCTCTGCGAGCGCGACATGGCCGAGATGGACGACCGCGTCGCCACCGACCTCGCCCTCCTCGCCGACCCCGACAACCCCGCCGAGCTGACGATCGCGAGCATGGTCGAGACCGCGATGCGCGCCTTCGTCACCGTCTATCACCGCCGTCCCGCGTTCATGCAGATCTGGATGCGCGGCCGGGCCAACCCCGCGATCTACGACTACGGGCGCCACCACAACCGCCGGATCGCGGCCAACCTGCTCGCCTTCGGCCTCGGCGCCGGGCAGCTCGCCACCGACCGGTACGACGACGACGAGATGACCGCCATCGCCGAGCTCGCCGTCGAGGTGGGCGACAGTGCCTTCCAGCTGGCCTTCGAGCACGACCCGCGCGGCGACGAGTTCCTGATCAGCCAGGCGATCGCGCTGGTCTCCGGCTATCTCGAGCGCGTCACGAGCGGCCGGTGAGCGACGCCCCGGCCGCCGATCCGCGCGAGGAGGTGGCTGCGGCCGCGCGCCGCCTGGCCGCGGCCGGTCTGCTCGTCGGCACCGCCGGCAACGTCTCCGCCCGCTCCGGCGACCGGGTCGCGATCACCGCCACCGGGATCGCGCTCGGCTCCTGCACCGCCGACGACGTGACGGTCGTGACGCCGACGGGCCGGGTCGTCGCAGGCACGCTGGAGCCGACCAGCGAACTCTCCCTCCACCTCGGCGTCTACGCCGACTCCCCCGCCACGGCCGTGGTGCACACGCACGCCCCCTTCGCCACGGCCCTCGCGTGCGTGCTCGACAGCCTGCCGGTGCTCCACTACCAACAGCTCGCGCTCGGCGGCGAGATCCGGGTGGCGCCGTACGCGACCTTCGGGACGCCGGAGCTCGCCGCCCACGTGCGCACCGCGCTGGAGGGGCGCAGCGCCGCGCTGCTCGCCAACCACGGCTCGGTCACGCTCGGCGGCACCCTCGACGCCGCCGTCGAGAACGCGCTGCTGCTCGAATGGCTCTGCCAGCTCCACCACCGGGCCAGCGCCCTCGGCACGCCGCGCGCGCTCACCGAGGAGCAGCAGGCCGATGTCGTCCGGGCCGCGCTGGAGCGCGGCTACGGCACCCCGCGAAAGGCCTGACCAATGACCATGACCGTCGCCGCCGTCGGCGTGCACGTCCTCGACACCCACGTCCTCGGCATCGCGTCGATCCCGGCCGGCTCCGACGGGCAGCTGGTCGAGACGATCCGGATGTCGCCGGCCGGCACCGCGGGTGGCACCGCCGTCGTCCTGAGCCGGCTCGGTGCGACGGTCCGGTCCTACGGCGCGGTCGGCACCGACCCCGTCGGCGACACCCTCCTCGCCCTGCTGGCCCGCGAGGGCGTCGACGTCGCCGGCCTGATGCGCAAGGACGCCGCGCAGACGTCCGCCTCGGTACTGCCCGTGCGCGCCAACGGCGACCGCCCGGCCTGGCACTGCATCGGCGCCAACGGCGCGTTCACCCTCGACGACCTGCCGACCGGCGTCCTCGACGGCGTCACGCACCTGCACCTGGGCGGCCCGGAGTTCCTCGGCGGCGACGCGGCCGGCGAACTGCTCGCCCGCGCCCGGGCCGCCGGGATCACCACCTCCATGGACCTGCTGGCGCCGGGCGACCCCGACCTGCTGGCCTGGATCGCCGCCGCGCTCCCCCACACCGACCACCTGCTGCCCAACGACGAGCAGGTCCTCGGCCTCACGGGCGCCGCCACGCTCGCCGAGGGGGCCCGGGCGCTGGTCGCCGCCGGAGCCGGCTGCGTCGCGGTGACCCAGGGCGCGAAGGGGGCCCTGGTCGTGTCCGGGGGCAGCGTGACCGAGGTGCCGGCGTACCCGGTCGAGGTCGTGGACACCACCGGATGCGGCGACGCGTTCTCCGCCGGCTACCTGCGCGGGCTGGCGCTGGGTCGGACGCCGGTCGGCGCGGCAGCTCTCGGCTGCGCCACCGCGGCGCAGGTCGCCCGGGGTCTCGGCACCGACGCCGGGAGCTACGACCTCGCGGCGGTCGAGGCGGTCGCCGGACCGGCCGCGGCCGGCTGAGGCCGCTGATCGATCGTGCGCCACGCCGGCGACAGGACCGGCGCCATCGTGGTGAGCAGGTAGGCCGCACCGAAGAGCAGCAAGCCCGCCGACAGACCGGTCCCGGTGACGGCGAGGCCGGCGAGCAGGCCGCCCAACGGCATCAGCGACCAGGATGCCGCCAGCGACAGCGCACCGACCCGGCCCATCAGGTCCGCCGGGATCCGCTCGAACTGCACCGCACCGAGGACCGGGTTGATGAAACCGGCTCCGAAGCCGGCGACCACGTGGACGAGGGCGATCAGCCACAGCGGTGCGCCGACGGCCAGGATGATCCAGCGCGGGGCACCGGCGAGCAGATAGCCCACGACGTAGGTCCGGAACCGCGGCAGCCGCTCGGCGCGCCAGGTCGCCAGCACCGAGCCGAGCAGCGCCGCCCCGCCCATACAGGCGCCGAGCAGGCCGATCGCCGCCGGGCCGCCGCCCGCGCGCTCGGCCCAGACCGGCAGCATCACCGAGGAGTAGCCCTGGTCGAGCAGGTTGGTGACCGCGACCATCACCATCATCCCGAGCAGCACCGGGTCGTGCCGCAGGGCGAGCCAGCCGCCGCGGAGCTCGGCGAGGTACGACGACCGCTCGGCGGGCGCCGTCCGCTCCGACACCGGGCCGCCGACCCCGCGGGTGGACACCGCCAGGACCAGCGCACAGGCCAGGAACGACCCGGCGTCGACCAGCAGCGCGGTCGCCGGGCCGAGCAGGGCGACCAGGCCGCCGCCGACCGCGGCACCGACCAGCGCGGAGAGCCGGTCGGTCGTGCCGACCAGGCCGGTCACCCGCTCGGTCGGCAGGGCGACGTGACGCACCAGGGCCGGCACCATCGCGTGGCGGGCCGCCTCCGAGGGGCCGCGCAGCACGCCCGTGAGCGCCACGAGCGCCACCAGCACCGGGAAGTGCAGCCAGCCGGCGGCGTACGCGATCGGGATCGCGGCCACCGCGACACCGGAGGCGAGGTCGAGGCCGATCGCGACGCGGCGCGGTCCGGCGCGGTCGATCCAAGGGCCGCTGAGCGCCTGCGCCACCACGAGCGGCAGCAGTCCCGCGAAGGCGACCAGGCCGGTGCGGGTGGCCGAGCCGGTGGTGGTGAGGACCAGCCAGGGGACGGCGATCTGGGAGAGCCGGGTGCCGGCGAGCGAGACCGCGTCGGCGACGAGGTAGCCGGCGAGGGCGCCCGAGCCCGCCCGCACGTCACTCCCTCCGCTCGGGCGCGACGTGCCCGGGGACGGGGAACGACTGGATCTGGAAGGCGAAGGGGACGGCGTCCTCGCCCGGCTCGTCCTCACAGGACGCGATCAGCTCCTTGATCCGCGCGGTCAGCTCGGCGGCCTTCGACGCCGGGATGGTGTGCACCCAGTCGCTCACCGTCGACGCGGCTCGCCACTCGCGGGGCAGCAGCGGCCGCTCCTCCATCGCGGCCTGCAGGTTCTGGGCGTACATGACGGTCGACGCCTGCAGGAAGGCGTCCGCGACATCCCGCTCCTCCGGGGTCGCGGCCTGGGCCGCGCGGCTGTGCGTCTCCTGGTGCGCCGCCTTCCACCAGCGGTCGCGGGCGTTGCCGCGCCCGGCGTCCTCGACGACGAAACCGTGCTCGGCGAGCTGGCGCAGGTGGTACGACGTCGCGCCGCTGTTGAGCCCGAACCGGGTCGCCAGCGTGGTGGCCGTCGCCGGGCCCTCGATCCGCAGGTGGCTGAGGATCCGCAACCGGGTCGGGTGGGACAGGGCGCGCAGGCCGGCGAGGCTCGGGGTGACGACGGACGGGGACGTGTCGCTCATGCCTCCTACCGTAGATCTGCAAAGATGTCTTTGCAAACATGTCTTTGCAGAGTGCGCCTCGTCACCGAGCCGTGGCCGGCCGGCGTCGTCCTAGGGTGGGGCCGTGAGCAGCGAGTCCGTGCCGTCCGACCTCGCGCCGTGGCTGCTGGCGTACGTCGCCGAGCAGGCGCAGCCCGACCGGGTCGACGCCTGGGTCGACCGGGTCGCCGACGCGATCGTGCGGGAGATGCCGGAGGTCAACGCGGTCGAGGGCCTGCCCGCGACGCTGCGGCGGACCGTCCGGGAGCACTGGGTGGCCTTCCTCGGCGACTTCGCGCAGCCCGAGCAGCACTTCCACCTGCCCGAGGCGGCCCGGCTGCTCTCGGTCGACATCGCCGACCGGCAACTGCCGCTGGAGTCGCTGATCCGGTTCTACCGGATCGCCCAGCAGGAGGTGTGGGCCTACGTCAGCGAGGTGATCAAGGCGCTCCCGCCCGCGGACTTCGACCGGGCGGACCTGCTCATGTACTTCTGGAACCGGGCCGGGGTCTGGCTCGACCAGTCGATCACCGAGTCGATCGCCGCCTACGAGGCGGCCCGCTCGCGGGTGCTGGCCGGTGCCGCGGCGCAGCGGTTCGAGTCGGTCCGCTCGATCCTCGCCGGCGACCTGGTGGACCCCCGCGAGGCGTCGGCGGCGCTCGGCGGCTACCCGATCTCGGTGCACCACACCGCGGTCGTGCTGTCCGTCGGGGACGCCGAGCAGGCCGGTTCGCTCGAGTCGCTCGCCGCCGAGCTGGCCCGGCGGATCGGCGCCGCCACCCCCCTCCTCGTCAAGCCCGGCGGACGCCAGCTGTGGATGTGGCTCGGCACCCGCGACCAGCCCGAGCTCTCCGGTCTCGCCGCGGCCGCCGCGGACCTGCGCCACGGGAGCGTCGTCGTCGGCGTCGGCTCCGCGACCCCCCATATCGCCGGATTCGTGGCCTCCCACCGCGAGGCACAGGGCACCCTGCGCGTCACCTCCCCCGACACCGACGACTGGCTCGCCGTCTACTCCGACGTCGAGCTCCCCGTGCTGCTCGGCTGCTCGCCCGAGGTCGACCGGTTCATGACCCGCCGGCTCGGGCCGCTCGCCGGCGACGAGGAGGGCGTCCAGCGGATCCGGGAGACGCTGACGGCGTACCTCGACAGCGGCGGCAGCGCCGAGGAGGCCGCCCGCGCGCTGGTGGTGCACCGCAACACCGTCCGGTACCGCCTCGGCCAGGCCGAGGAGATGCTCGGCCAGCCGATCACCCGGATCAGTCCCCAGCTCGCCGTCGCGCTGCGCCACCACCACCTGTTCCACCGCGCCCGCTGAGCACGTCGACCCGGCGCATCTGAACGCCCTGAGCACGTCGACCCGGCGCATCTGAACGCCCTGAGCACGTCGACCCGGCGCATCTGAACGCCCTGAGCACGTCGACCCGGCGCGTTTGAACGCGCCGGGTCGATCGGGCGAGGGCAAGGTGGGACTCAGCCCTCGAGGCTCAGGGCGAGCACGGGGCAGGCCTGGACGGCGGCGTACACGTGGGCGCGGTCGGCGTCGGGCGGGCTGTCGAGGAGGACGGTCACCAGTTCCTCGTCCTCGTCCACCTCGAAGTAGTCGTTGGCCATGGACTCGCACATCCCGAGGCCCTCGCACCTCTTCAGGTCCGCGACGATGCGCATCACGCACCGACCTGGCTGATGTGGTGGCGGCGCGGCTCGACGGCCGTGAAGTCGACCTTCTCGCGCACCCCGCAGTCGGGGCAGCACCAGTCGTCGGGGATGTCCCGCCACGCCGTACCGGCGGCGAATCCCTCGAGCTCGTTGCCCTCCGCGACCTCGTAGGTGTACCGGCAGCCGGGGCACCGGGCGGCGAGCACCTCGCCCTCGAACTCGCGCGCGCTCTCGTCCTCGCGCAGGTCGGCGGCTTCGGCGGCGAGGAGCTCGGCAGGGACCGGGTACTTCCGCAGCAGCCTCTCGCGCTTGGCCGGGTGCAGGTTGGCCAGGCGCAGGTCGCCGTCGTAGTGGGCGATCACGCGCTTGTCCATCAGCGCGCGGAAGGCCGGCGGGAACAGGGCGACCACGATCATGCCGGTGTAGCCGGTCGGCAGCACCGGCGCATCCTTGAAATCGCGCAGCGTCTGGTAGCGCCGGGTCGGGTTGGCGTGATGGTCGCTGTGGCGCTGCAGGTGGTAGAGCAGCACGTTGGTGGCGATGTTGTTGGAGTTCCACGAGTGCGCAGGCGTGACCCGCTCGTAGCGCATCTTGCCCGGCGTTCCGACCTTCTGGCGCACCATGCCGTAGTGCTCCATGTAGTTGACGACCTCGAGGAGGGAGAAGCCGACGACCGCCTGCAGGACGAGGTACGGCAGCAGGCTCAGCGGGTTGACGTCGTACGCCAGTCCCAACCAGAGCATCAGCCCGCCCCACAGAGCGGCGGTCATCAGCCAGGCGTTGAGCACGTCGTTGCCGAGATGGAAGGGGTGCGTGCCCTTGCGCTGGTAGCGCTTGGCCTCGAGCTCCCACGAGCTCTTCAGCGAGCCCGCGACGGTGCGCGGCCAGAACCGGTAGACACTCTCGCCCATCCGCGCGCTGGCCGGGTCCTCCGGCGTCGCGACCCGGACGTGGTGTCCGCGGTTGTGCTCGATGTAGAAGTGGCCGTAGCAGGTCTGCGCCAGCGCGATCTTCGAGGCCCAGCGCTCGATCGACTCGCGCTTGTGGCCCAGCTCGTGGGCGGTGTTGATCGCGACGCCGCCGACGACGCCGACCGAGATCGCGAGCCCGACCTTCGCCAGGACGGACATGTCCGTGGTGGCGAGGTACCAGATCGACGCCACGAAGCCGCCGTACTGGACCGGGAGGTAGAGGTAGGTCACCCAGCGGTAGAACCTGTCGTTCTCGAGCGCCTCGATCACGTCGTCCGGCGGGTTGGTGTCGTCGTACCCGGCGATCAGGTCGATGAGCGGGATCAGCCCGAAGAACACGACCGGCGTCAGCCAGAAGAAGAGCGCACTGTCGGTCGCCTCGAACAGCGCGATCCCCACGATCGGCGTCAGTGGTACGACGAGCCCGAGGATCCACAGATAGCGCTTCTTGTCGCGCCAGGGAACGGACGTGCCGTCTGCTCCACGGGTTGCGTACGTGGCCATCGGATGCCTCCTCGAACGTGGCGACGGCAACGGTGTCGTCGTCGCCGGGTAGGTCTCCACGGTGGCAGCGCGCGCGGTGCGCACGCTCGGGCGCGACGCACAACGTGGGTCGGGGCGGTTGGCCGGCTGCACAACGCGCGTCGTGCGGCTCGCTGCTGCGGGTGCTGCCCCCGACAAGGCTAGGATCGGGGCGATCATGATGAAGTCAAGGTTCGACACCCGCGGTCGGGCGATGACGGGATGACTCCGAACTTCTCGCTGCGCCAGCTTGAGTTCTTTGTCGAGGCGGCGACGTTGGGCAGCTTCAGCGCTGCGGCGCGCAAGTGCCACACATCGCAGACCGCGGTGTCGCTCGCCGTGACCGACCTCGAGCGTCACCTCAAGGTCCAGCTGCTCACGCGGCGCAAGGCCAAGGGCGTCGTCCTCACCGATGCGGGCGCACGTCTGGTCGCCCAGGCACGGGAGCTGCTCGAGGCCGCCGAGCACCTGCAGGAGAGTGCCCTGGCCGATCGGACCCAGGTGAACGGTCGGGTGACCTTCGGATGTCTGCCGACCGTGTCGCCCTATGTGGTGCCACATCTCATCGACACGACGAGGGCCGAGTATCCGAATCTCGAGCTGACTCTGCTCGAAGCACCGACCGACGGGCTCATCGCCGCGCTCACCGACGGAACCTGCGACGTCGCGATGTTCTACTCGACCCCGGACATCAACGGCCTGGAGCTGACCAGTCTCGGCGCCTTCAAGCCCTACGTCCTGCTCGCGGCCGACCACCGGCTTGCGCGGCGCCCCGACATCCGACTGGCCGAGCTGGCCGATGAGGAGCTCATCACGCCGATGAACTCGACGCAGTTCTACGACAGCGAGGACGTCGTGCGAGCAGCGGGCGTCGAGGTGAGGATCGGGGTCCGCAGCGGCAACCTCGACATCGTCCGGGCGCTGGTCGCCCGCAACCTCGGATTCGCGATCCTGGTCCAGCCCTGGAAGGCCCGGGAGAGCCATGAGGGCCGCCCGCTCGTCGCGCTCCCCATCTCCGACGACATCCCCACCGCCCGGCTCGTGCTCGCCACTCTCTCCGGCATCCGTCCCACCCTCCGGACCGAGGTGGTCAAGGCGACCTGCGCACGGCTCTATGACGACGGCGAGCCGGGCGGTGACACGCCCCGAGGATGAACCGCAGGGTCAGCCCACTGCCGAATCAGCCCAGGCGGCCTCGGCGGTCCAGTACACGGCGCCGCCGGCCCCGACGCCACGCACCCACGGGGTCGTGCGACGCAGCAGCGGCTCCGTGCGACGGATGGCGTCATCCGCCGACTCGGGTCCGTTGTCATCCGGCTCCCAGTACACCCAGTTGACCTCCCGCCCCTGAGCGTCGTGGACGAAGAGGTCGACGTGGCGCCAGCCGTAGCCGTGGGTGTCCTCGTAACACACCACGGTCGTGCGGTAGCTCATCGTGCTCCACCGCCGCTCAGCATCCGGTCGTCACCGTGCACCGCATCGCGCAGTCGCCGGTCGGGATCAGCCGCGAGCACGGGGTCGAGCCGCGCCGCGGCACCGACGAGCCGACGCGCGGCCAGGGCGTCGCCTGCACGATTCAGGAACTCACCGCCGACGAGCACCCCGCCACGGAGATGGAGCACGCCGAAAGCCCCGCTTGCCGGATCGCCCCGGAGCAGGCACTGATCCGCCGGCTGGAGCCCGCCCACCATCTGCAGCTTCACCTGGCCCTGGTCGGACCAGAACCACGGGGCCGGTCGCGCCGATCTCGGCCGGCCGACGATCACCGCAGCCGCCCCGATCGCCTGGTCGGTCGCATTGGCGACGGACTCGATGCGGCGCGGCCGCGCCCGGCTCCCTGCCGGGCGCTGGGCCGAGCAGTCACCGAAGGCGACGATCCGGGGGTGTGCGGTCGCGCCGTGCTCGTCGGTCACCACGCCGCCGTCGAACTCCAGGTCGCACTGTGCGGCCAGGGAGCCGTCGACCTCCAGGCCGATACCGACGACCAGCTCGTCGACAACCACGGATCGGTCCGGCATCCTGATCACCGTCCCGCCGCCGGGCGCGGTCTGCACGTGTCGGACATCCGCCCCGAGCACCAACTCGATGCCCTGTCCACCGTGGATCGCCGCGACGGACGCCGCCACATCGACGGACACGGCACGCGACATGACGCTCTCGCCCTGCTCGACGACTGTCACCTCGTGGCCGAGGGATCGAGCGACCGCGGCCACCTCGAGCCCGATGAAGCCTCCGCCGACGACTCCCACACGACGCGCTGCGCCGCGCAGCCGGTCCCCGAGACGTTGCGCGTCAGCGAGCGTACGTACCACGTGCTGCTCCGGGCCGGAGGCGTCGAGATCGAGTCGCCGAGCGAAGCCGCCGTGCGCCAGGGCGAGCACGGAGTGCCGGTAGCGCCGGCCGGAGGAGCCCACGGCGACGCCGGATCCCGGACCCCGCGGCGGCGGCATCGCCGCGACCACGCGGTCGTGCACCACCTCGACGCCGAGGCCGGCGAAGAACGTCTCGTCGCGCACGATCAGGTCGGCGGGCCCCACCTCACCACGCAGAACGCCCTTGGACAGCGGGGGGCGCTGGTACGGCAGTCCGGGCTCGTCACTCACGATCGTGATCGCCTCACCGTACCCGAGCCTGCGCAGCTCGGCGACGAAGTGGACCGCCGCCTCGCCGCCACCGGCGATCAGGACGCTCACGCCGCGCCCTCCGCCACCACCACGGCGATCTGTGCCGTGTCCGCGACGACCTCCACCTGGCACCCCAACCGACTGTTCGGCCGGCGCGGCTCCCATGCCTCGTCGAGCATCTCGTCCTCCGTGGCGTCGGGCTCGGCCACCGAGGCCAGGTAGTCCTCGTCGACGTACATGTGGCAGGTGGCGCAGGCGGCCGAGCCACCGCACTCGGCGCGCACGCCGGGCACCCCGGCACGTACGGCGAGGGTCATCAGGTTCTGGCCGGGCACGGCGTCGACCACGGTGATGCCTGCCCTGTGCTCGAAGGTGACCACGGTGACCGGCGCGGTCACAGCAGGAATCCGCAGTTGCGCACCGTGGTCTCCGAGTCGAGCAGCCAGACCACCTTCTCCCGGATCCGCAGGCCGTCATCGGTCTGCCGAAGGGTGTGCCTCATCTCGGCCGCCCAGACCTGCTGCACGTCGTGCTTGAGCGCGACGACGACCTCCGTGGAGTCGATGACGACGTCGTCCGCCCCGCAGTCGACGAGAGTGAAGCGGCTGACCGTGCGCGCGATCGGGCCTGTGGTGTTGGCCGCGTGGGCGAACCCGCCCGACATCCGTTCGATCCGGCGACGGCGCATCGTCGTGTCGTCGTTCACCAGGTTGAGGTGGTCGTCGAAGTCCGCGACGACCCGACCGATGGGCAGCACGTACCGGCCGCCGTCGGGGACCCAGAGCTCGTCCCAGGCGTGGTACTGCTTGCGGTCCAGGAAGGTCGCCTCGAGGTTGATGAGCTGCACCGAGCGGCGCACCAGGAGGTCCAGCTCCGGGGTCAGCCCGAGGTCGCCGGGGGCCGGGGCGGCCACCCCGACCGGCCGGGAGAGGGTGTTCTCAGTCACGGGTCATCAGCTCCTTCCAGCGCGCGTAGGCGGCGCGCATGCCGGTCTCGTCCGTGATATGCGACGTCGGTCCCCACTCCGTGGCACGCTCGCGGTTGAGACCGCGGTGCAGCATCACCGGCAGCACCTTGTCGCCGGATGCTCCTCGCTGGACGCGCTCCCACACCTCTGCGTCGTCCGGCGTACCGAAGCCGAACGGTCCTTGGAAGTGCTCGTGGATCCGCAGCCGCTCACGGTTGGCCGGCGCCGGCGCGTCGCGATAGCCGAGCACCATGTGGGCGTTGTACGTCGAGTCGACGGCGAGGGGGTTCAGCAACCTGATGAAGCCCATCGACAACGCGAGGTTCGGGAAGATGTTGAGGTTGAAGCCGGCGCCGTGCAACGAGCGTGCCAGGCGGCGGAGCCGGGCCGGCTCCAGGTCGCCGGCCATCTCCGCGATCGCGTCGGCGAAGCGCGCCTGCAAGACCTCGGTCCCGTCGTCCTCACCGAGGTCGACGTGCTCCGGCACCATGATGCCCACGGAGTGACCGCGCCCGAGGGCATGGGTCACGCACGCGGGATCCTTCATGAACGAGAGCATGTCCGCCGTCTCGTCGTCGACCGACGACATCCAGGACCGGTGGACCAGGGGGAAGTGATAGCCGTCCGTGACGTTCTCCAGCTGGATCTTCCAGTTGGCGCGGTAGCTGAACTGGTGCTCCCCCTGGACCACCAGCTCGTAGCCAGCGGCCTGCTCGTTGAACAGATCGATCCAGGTGGTGGCCGCGCCGAGGAATTCCGTCAGCGGCTCAGCGTTCTCATCGAAGGTCGCGAAGACGAGACCGCCGTAGGTCTCCACCCGGAGGCGGGTCAGGCCGAACGCGCTCTTGTCGATCTGCTCGTCGTAGCCGTCCGGGTACGGGATGCCGCGCAGGCGGCCGTCCAAGGCGTAGGACCAGCTGTGATAGGGGCACGTGAAGCCGTTGGCCATCTCGCCGCGCGCCGGCTCGCACACGGTCGCCGCGCGGTGCCGGCACCGGTTGAGCAGCACGTTGATCCGGTGGTCGCGGTCTCGGTTGACGATCACTGGGCGCTCGCCGATCTGGAAGCGCTTGAAGTCGCCGGGCTTCGTCACCTCGCTCTCGTGGCCGACACAGATCCACGCCCGGTAGAAGATGCGTTCCAGCTCGGTTCGGTAGATCTGCTCGTCGGTGTAGACACGGGCGCTGATCCGGTCCGCCGCGATCAGCTGATCGACGTCGTCCGCGATCAGGCCCTCGGGCGAGGCGGTGGCTGACATCAGTGGTTTCCTCTCGAATCTCATGACTGGCGGTGGAGGGCGTCCCCCACCTCGGGTCCCGTCGGCCGCGCACGCCGAACCGGCTCGTACCGGTGGATCAGCGCTCGGTCCCCCTGCATCTCGAACCGGGTGCAGAGATCGGAGACCACCGTCTCCGCGGTGCCGTCGACGAGCACGGACGCGCGGACCATGAGCCACCGGACCTCGACCTGCGTGCGCCCCGCGCGGGTCTCCACCGCTTCGAAGGCCCCGCCGTCCAGCAGGTGGCGGTTGCTTCGGAACGAGCCGGACGGCGGCAGATGCGTCGCCAGCATCGCCGCTATCCGGCCCGCCCCGACGGTGGTGCCGAACTTCGCCTCGTTGTCCGCACCACCGCCGACCCACTGGGCGTCCGGAGTGAACAACGAGGCGATCGATTCCGGCGAGAAATCAACCCGAGAAGGAACGTCGCACAGATCCATATAGCGCCACAAGGCGGTGCGGCATATCTCTCTGATAGCGCCGCCGTTGCTGATTTCTTTCACACCCACAGCCTTTCCTCTCGGCCAGGGGCGGTCAATCGAGGATTGTTTACATCAATCCCATGCGGATCTTGCATTGGCGCCGGTCCGGCGCACGGCGCCGGGCCGGTAGAGCTCCGGGCGCCGGTGCTCGAGCACGAGGCGCGTCCGACGGGTTGCCTCGACGTCCGCCAGGTCGAGCTCCGCCACCACGATCTCGACCCCCGGACCCGCGACGGCGACCGGGCACCCGCGCGGGGAGAGCACGCCGGTCTGACCGCACAGGTCGAGCGACCCGGCCCGGCCGACCTGGTTGGCGTGTACGACCGGGGCCTGCGCGCTCAGGGCCGTTGCTGCCAACAGCAGGGTGAGATCCTCGTCGGCGCGCGCGGCGCCGCCGGTCGGCCAGGAGTTGGGCACCACCAGCAGCTCCGCCCCTGCCGCGGCCAGCTCCCGGGAGATCTCCGGGAACCTCAGTTCGTAGCAGACGACGAGCCCGAAGGTGCCGAAGTCGGCATCGACCACGAGCAGGTGGTCGCCCGCCTGCACGTGACGGCTCTCCGCCTCATTGCCGGGTGCATCGAACAGGTGGGTCTTGTGATAGCGGCCCACGCAGGCGCCGGAGCGGTCCAGGACGACGGTCTCGTTGCGGACGCGGCCGTCCGCCTCCCGACGGAGCAGGCCCGCCACCAGATGGGCGCCGATCCGCCGCGCCTCCGCGGCCAGCCAGCGATCGACCTCACTGTCCGCCGGCACCGCGACCTCCTCGATCGGCCGCTCGCCCAATGCCCGGAACATGAACATCTCGGGAAGTACGACGAGGTCGAGTCCATCGTCGGCTCCGAGGGAGACCAGCTGTCGTCGTACCCCCTCGACGTTGCGCTCGACGTCGAGACCGCCCTCGGTCTGTACGGCGGCGACCCGGACCGGTCGGCGCCGCGGGGGCTCGGGGGATGGCCGGGAGGACATGTCAGCCACCCTTCGCCAGCCACCCGGTCACATCCGGGAAGCCGATGAGCAGCAGGGCCATCACGACGCCGAGCCCGGCGAAGGCCCCGGCCGCGGCCATCGCGTGCCGCATGGTCACCGTGACGCCCTGGTTGACCTCGGGCTCCTGGGCCAGCCGATGCACGAGATAGAGCAGGATCCCTACCGGAGGAGTGACGTGGCCGAGCTCGGCCATCAGCACGGTGAACACGCCGAACCAGACCAGATCCACCTCGAGGTGCACCAGCATCGGCATCAGGATCGGGACGGAGAGCAGGATCATCGACATCGGCTCCAGGAACATACCCAGCACCAGGTAGATGACCAGGGTGATGAGCAGGAACTGCAGCTTCGAGATGCCCGCGTCCTGGAGCATGTCTCCCATCCAGGAGGTCATGCCGTTGACGGCCAGCGATCGGGACAGGATCGCCGACCCGATCACGAGGAGGAAGATCGCCCCCACGGTGCTCACCGTGTCGCTGCTGGCCCGCATCACCGCGGCGACCGCGCCCCGGCGCACCGTGACCAGGAGGTAGACCAGGGCCAGGCCGGCGCCGACCGCTCCCGCCTCCGTCGCCGTGAAGTAGCCGTTGTTGAGTCCGCCGAGGACCACGACGACCAGAAGCACGAGAGGCCACACCGCCACCAGCGAACGCAGGCGCTCTCCCCAGCTGCACGACTGCCGTCCGAAGGACTCGCCACGACGTCGTTCGGCCACTGCCGCCCAGATGACGAAGGCGACGGCATTGACGCCCAGGAGGAGCAGCCCGGGCACGATGCCCGCGAGGAGCTGGTCACTCACCACGGTGCCGGCGACTCCGGAGTAGATCACCAACAGCAGGCTCGGCGGCAACAGCTGGCTCGACGTACCCACGGTCATCACCGAGGCGAGCGCCAGCGGCACCGGGTATCGCGCCGTGAGCATCGACGGGATGCCGACCCGGCCCAGCGCATAGACCATGCCCAGCGTCGAACCCGACGCCGCACTCAGCCCACCGCCCGCCAGGTTGGTGGTGACAGCCAGACCACCGGGGAGGAACCCCAGCCAGTTGCCCGCGGCGCGGTAGGCCTTGTCGGTGATGCCCGAGCGCCACAGCAGCATGCCCATCAGCACGAACATCGGGATCACGGTGAGCGACCAGCTGGCCGAGGTGTCGTGCGGCATCGAGCGCAGCATCGACGCGATGCCCGGAGCGCCTTGCTGGTTGAAGACACCCAGCAGGCCGGCGATCGCCATCGCGACACCGATGTGGACCCGCGACAGGAGCAGCGCCATGAGGAGGACCACGGTCATCGTGCCCGCGGCCAGCCGGTCGAGCGTGATGGTCAGCAGGAGCAGCGTCGACCCGACGGCGATGATCGCCGCCGCACCGACCACCACCTGGCCGACGCGCCCCTCGCGGGGCGGGTCCTCGACCGTCCGGGGCGGGGCCGCGACCTGGCTCTGCGTGGTCATCGGGTGCCCTCCTGGGTCGGCGTCGAGACGTCGTCATCCGTGAGCTGCATCGGCCCGTCTCGCCGGGAGAGCACCGGCAGCACGGCCAGCACGATGCAGGTGATCCCCATCAGGGGCACGCCGAACCTGGACAGCCACACGGCGTGTCCGGAATCGATCCCGCGCTCACCCTGCGCTCGCGCCTCGACCGCCGCCTCCCAGCCGTACCAGGTGATCAACGCCATCAGCGCCACCAGCATGACGAAGCGCAGCACGGACACGAGCACAGCTGCCCGCGACCCGGCCGGGACCCGCAGAGCGTCCACCGACAGGTGCTCGCCCCGGGCCAACGCCACGGCGATGCCGGCGAACACCAGCGGAGCCATCAACCAGCGTCCCGAGATCTCGGCGACTCCCGAGAGCGGCGCACCCGCGGCGCGCATGATGACGCTCACGATGACATAGCCCATGAGCGACAACAGCAGCAGCGCGGCGCATGCCTGGAGGACGACGCTCCCCCGCCGGTTGCCCGCCTCGTCCGCCGCGAGGTCCATCAGGGCATCCGATCGGCGAGCACCCGGTCGTACACCAGCTCCGCGTAGGCACCGGTGTCGACCTCTGTGGTCGCGGACCCGACCCACTGTGCCCACGCGGCGTCGCTGCCCAGCCCCAGCTCGTCGGCCAGGAGTGCCTTCCACTCCTGGTGGGCCGCGACATACCTGTCGAGCGCCGCACCTCCGTCCGCCACTGTCCCGGGAGCCTCGTCCGGCAGCGCCGCCAGGGTCTTCTCGACATGCTCGTCGATGGCCGCCGCCAGGTCCGCCTCCGGTGCGTGCAGCCGGACGCCGTGCTCGTCGGCGTTCTCATAGAAGTTCTTCTCGATCCGCATCGCACTGTCCATCTCGGCCTTCAGGTACGCCGGGAGGTGCTCCCACATGATCGTCTGCAGGTCATCCGGGAGCCGGTCCCACAGATCCTGGGAGAAGAACAGGCCCCAGGTCATGAACGGCGGGAAGTCGACGGTCGTGAGGTGATGGGCGACCTCCCAGAAGCTGTTGTCCGCGATCGCGCCCGGGTTGTTGAGGACGCAGTCCACCAGGCCGCGCTGGAGCGCCTCGAAGGTCTCGGCGGCGGGCACCGTCGTGCTCTTCATGCCCAGTGCGGCCACGGCCTCCGCCTCGAAGGTGCCCGAGGTCTTGACCGTCCTGCCTCGCGCATCATCGAGCGAGGTGACCTGATCCCGGCACAGCAGCTGGTAGGGGGCGCTGGGCGTCGCGCCGGGCAGTGCCGGAACGATGCCGTTGTCCTCCCAGTCGCCCTTCCGGGCACCGTCCTCGGTCCACCACCACTCGATGTTGGCCGCCGACTTCTCGAAGACCGAGCCTGGGGCACCATGGCTCCCCACGACAGCCGCCTGGGAGATCCAGTTGCTCGCGGGGTAGAGCTCCGGCTTGTACGACGCCAGGATCTGACCCACGTCGACGGTGCCGTCCTTGAGGGCACCGCCGATCTCGGCCGGCGGCACCAGCGCGCCGCCGTAGAACATCTCGTAGTCGATCCGGCCGTCGCTGGCCTCCTTGACCGCGTCGAGATAGGCGATCAACGAGACGCTGTTGAAATGCTCCGGTCCCGCCGCCGGCGTCGCCACCCGCAATGTGACGGTGTCGCCGGAACCACTTCCCTCCTGTCCCGCGCAGGCCGCCAACGGCAGAGCAAGGATCGCCAGAACGGCGGTGATGCGACGCATTATTTCCCTCTCGAAGGACGAGTTCTCCAGTTCAGCGAATTGTTGACGCAACGTCGCACACGGGGAAAGCGCAGCTTGCATGGGCCCCACCCAAGAATCACTTGGAATGGGACGGAGCGATCGACGGCGATCCGATCAGCCCACGTGATCGGATCTCTGTCGGTCAGCGGTCGAGGCCGCGATCTCAGCCGACGGTGGTGAGCAGCTGGGTGGCGCGGGTGAGCACGACGTAGAGGGTGGCGCGGCCGGTGGCGGACTCGTCCTCGATCTCCTGCGGCCGGACGACGACGATGCCGTCGAACTCCAGTCCCTTGGTGTCGAGGCCGGTCAGCACCACGACCCGGTCGTCGCCCGACGGGGTGACGGACGAGTCGATCGCGGCCCGGGCGCCGGCGGCGTCGGCCGCCAGCTCGGGCCAGGAGGCGAGCCAGGCGTTGACCTCCGAGCGCCGGGCGACGGGGACGACGATGCCCACGGTCCCGGAGACCCGGCCCGCGACCTCGAGGACGGCGGCGCGGGTGGCGGCCTCGAGCTCCGCGGCGCCGGCACCGTCGGGGAGCTCGACGACGACCGGCTCCTCGCCGGTGCGGCGTACGGCGTCGGGGAGATCGGCGTCGAGGCCCACCCGCGAGGCGTACGCCGCGGCGTGGGCGTAGATCTCCGCGGAGTTGCGGTAGTTGGTCGACAGGTGGAAGGAGTGCACCTGCTTGCGCTCCAGCGCCGCCGACCGCGCCGCGGCGGCCTCCTCGGGCACCGGCCACGACGACTGGGCGGGGTCGCCGACGATGGTCCAGGAGGCGGTGCGGCCACGGCGGCCGACCATCCGCCACTGCATGGGGGTGAGGTCCTGCGCCTCGTCGACCAGGACGTGTGCGTAGCCGTCGTCCTCGATGCTCGAGACCGGGGGCCGCCAGGCGCGGCCCGACGGCGCGAACTCCCGGTCGGAGGCGGTCATCAGCTCCTGGATGTCGACGGCGCCCTCGATCAGGGCCATCGGGTCGTCGCGCTCGTCGTCGGCCTTCGCCGGGAGGTCGCCGAGGGCGTAGCGCAGCTCGTCGAGCAGCGGCACGTCCTCGATGGCGATCTGCGGGCTGATCGCGCGCGCGGGCTCGAGGTGGGCCCAGGTCTTGGCCAGCAGCCGCTGCTCCTCGCCGGTGAGCAGGCCCTCGCCGACCCGGGCCAGGAACTCCGGCTCGCGTAGCCAGCACAGCACCGTCGCGGCGTCGAGCGGCGGCCACCAGGCCAGCGCGAAGTCGAGGAAGTCGTCGCGCGACAGGATCTCGTCGTTGAACCTCTCGCGGCCCTGCTCGCGGCCGCGCTCACCGCGGACCTGGCGCCACAGCGCGTCGAGGAGGGCGTTCGAGACGCGCGGGAGCTGCTTGTTGCGCAGCCCCTGGGACATCAGCTGCCGCCGGATCTGCCCCAGCCTGCCGCGGTCGAGGACCAGCCGCTCGTCGCGCCAGAAGACGCGGTACTCCCGGGGGCTGCCCGGCGCCTGCTGGCGCGCGGTACGCCGCATCAGCTCGGCCATCCGCGCGGAGCCCTTGATGTCGGCGACGGCCGGCTCGTCGTGCCGGGTCGCGCGGACCTCGTCGACGACCTCGCCGAGGCTGCGCAGCGCGACGGCGGTCTCGCCGAGCGACGGCAGCACCCGCTCGATGTAGCGCATGAACACGCCGGAGGGACCGACGACGAGGACGCCACCGCGCTCGTAGCGCTGCCGGTCGGTGTAGAGGAGGTACGCCGCGCGGTGCAGCGCCACGACCGTCTTGCCGGTGCCGGGACCGCCGGAGATCGACACGACGCCGCGCGAGGGCGCCCGGATCGCCTTGTCCTGCTCGGCCTGGATGGTCGCGACGATGGAGTGCATCGACCGGTCGCGGGCACGGGAGAGCTGGGCCATCAGTGCGCCCTCGCCGACGATCGGCAGCTCGCGGCCCTGCTCCTCGGCGGCCGCGAGGCCCTCCGCGTCGAGGAGCTCGTCCTCCACGCCGACGACGCTGCGGCCGGCGCTGCGCAGCACCCGGCGGCGCAGGACGCCGTGCGGGTCGGCCGCCGTCGCCTGGTAGAACACGGCGGCCGCGGGGGCCCGCCAGTCGATCAGCAGCGACTCGTGCTCGTCGTCGCGCAGGCCGATCCGCCCGACGTAGCGCGGGGCGGCGTCGATCGCGGCGTCGAGGTCGAGCCGCCCGAAGACCAGGCCCTCGTGGGCGGCGTCGAGCTGCGCGATCCGCTTGGCCGCCTGGAACACCATCGCGTCGCGCTCCACGAGGCCACCCTCGTGGCCCAGCCGACCTCGCGAGTGCCCCTCCCTCGCCAGCTGCTGGGCGGCCTTCCCGGCCTGCTCCAGCTGCTGATAGACCCGGTCAACGAACCTCTGCTCGGCCGTGACCTCGCGCTCCACCAGCTCGTCTGCCACCGCTCGTGACCCCTGCCGTCCGCACTCGTTCTCGATCGCCGCACCCCCGGCGGCAAGCCACCAACTCTACAGGCGCCGACAGGCCGTGCCCCGACGGGACGGCGAACGCCCACCAAAGGCACTACTGTTGTCCAGATGGTCTGACGCATCGCGTGTCCAAGGGGGGTAGCACGATGAACATGACACCCAGGGCGACCTCGCCCCGCAAGCCGAATCGCCGCGGCGTCGCCGCGCGCGAGAGACTCCTGTCCACCGCGATCGAGATGCTCGGCACCGGTCGCCCCGAGACGGTGTCGATCAACATGGTCGCGAAGGAGGCCGGGCTCAGCTGGGGCTCGGTGCAGAACCTCTTCGGCGACTCCGACGGGTTCTGGTCGACCGTGGTCGACCTGATCATCGACAACGCGCCCGACCTGTGGGCCGAGCCGACGAGTACGACGGTCGCGGGACGGGTGGCCGAGGTCGCCGACCTCTACCGCACGCTGCTCGACTCGCCGTACGCCGTCACCATCGAGACCATGCGCTGGGCGCTGCCCCGGCCGCTCGACGTGCTCCAGGAGACCCATCCGCGCACGGCGGCCTCGATCCGCCGGCTCGACGAGATGACGGCGCGCGGGTTCGTCCGGTTCTTCGAGGGCATCGACGGTCCCGGGCTCGACGAGGAGCGCTCGTCCGCGATGTCGGAGGTGCTGCCCGCGATGCTGCGCAGCATGCGCAACGAGCGGCTGCTCGGCGCCGACATCGACCTCGACCGCGCCCACCGCACGATCGTGACGATGCTGACGTCGTACCTCGAGGACTGAGCCTGGCTGGGCCTAGGCGAGCAGCGCCCGGGTCGGCTCGATGATGTCGGCGCCGAACCGGGCGATGCCGTCGAGCTTGTGCTCCAACGGCGCGTCCTGCGGGTAGTAGTACATCCACGGCATCGTCATGCACATCGTCACGCCGCCCCGCGAGGCGCGGGCGAAGTCCTCGGGTGCCACCGCGTCCGTCAGCGCCGGTACGACGGCGAACGGCTCGTCGGGGTCGCGCCCCGCCTCCCGCCGCAGGCCGCGCAGCCGCTCGACGATCGCGATCGCCTCGTCGACGCTGGCCAGGTCGCCGATCCAGCCGTCGTTGCGGGCGGCGCGCCGGAAGGCCACGTCCGACAGTCCGCCGACCCACACCGGGATCGGGCCCGGCGGCTCGGGGAGCATGACCAGCCGCTCACAGCTGTAGAACTCCCCGGCGAACTCGGTCCAGCCGGGCCGCCACAGCTCACGCATCAGGTCGAGCCCCTCGTCGGTACGCCGGCCGCGGGTGGCGAAGTCCTCCTCCAGCAGCTCGAACTCCTCCCGGCACCAGCCGACGCCCACGCCGAGCGCGACCCGGCCGCCGGACAGTGCGGCCGCCGTCCCGATCGCCTTGGCGACCATGAACGGGTTGCGCATCGCGGCGACGTAGATCGAGGTGAAGAAGCGCAGCTCGGTGGTCACCTGCGAGAGCGCGCCGATCGTCACCCACGGGTCCGGCCAGTCGACCTCGGGCTTCCAGCGCCGCCCGCCGTCGCGGGTGTAGGGGTACGGCGTCGCGATCGACTCCAGGTCGACGACGTGGTCGGCGAGGCTGAGCGCCGCGAACCCGGCCTGCTCGGCGGCCCTCGCCAGCGCGACGAGCTGGTCGGTCGGGTGGTAGGCGGTCACCATCGCGAAGTCCACGGCTGCACCCTAGGCGAAGAACTAGAACATGTTCTAGAGCCGAGGGTGGACCTACCCCCGCGGACCACCGAGGACGGAGAGCTTGATCCCGCGCTCGATGGCCGCCTCCCGCGAGTTCACCCCCCACTTGCGGTAGATGCTGCGCATGTGGGACTTGACCGTCTCCGGCGACAGGTGCAGCGCCGCCGCGACCTGGCTGCGCCGCGGGTGGTCCAGGGACGCGCGCAGGACGGCGATCTCCTGACCGGTGAGCGGCACCGCGTCGGAGACGGGATCGAGGGCCCCTGCCCGGCCGCGGGCGCCGACCGCGGCGAGCACGTCGGCATCGAGGTACGCCGCCGCTGCGGCGTCGTGGCGCAGCGCGAGCTCACGCAGCGCGGCGAGGTCGTCGGCCGGCACGTGCAGCAGGTGCGCCCGGGCCCCGTGCTCGGCGTACAGGGCCGCGGCCTGGTCGAGCAACGCTCCGGCCGCCTCCCGGCAGCCCGCCCGCAGGGCGGCCGCGGCGCCGAGGGTGGCGACGGCGGCCCGGGAGCGGACGGTGTGGCCCGCCTGGACCTGGAGCCGCGGGACCAGGTCCAGCGCACCCTCCGGGTCCCCGGCGGCGAGCCGGTCGAGCAGCCGGGCCGGGGCCAGCTGAGCCGCCCAGCGGGTGGTGCCGTGCAGCAGCGGCTCGGCGCTGCGCGCCCGACCCTGCTCGATGAGCACGGCCGCGACCAGGCCGTGCAGGGCGGTGGTCCCGAGGTTCTCGCCGACCCCCGGCGGCGCCGGCCGGGCACGCAGGGCCGCCGAGGTCCGCTCCAGCTCCGCCCCGACGTCACCGAGACCGACGTGCGCCTGCAGCCGGGTCCAGGCGAGGAAGGGCCACAGCTCCCCGATCCCGTCGTAGGTCGCCCCCTCGTGCTCGGCGAGGGCCTCGCGTGCCTCGAAGCGGTCCAGTCGAAGCAGCGCCCGGCCGACCGCGGCCAGCCCGCGCGTGGCCTCCACCCCCGGACCCAGCAGGCGGCGCGCCGTCCGGGTCCGGCCGTCGATCGCCGCGAGACCGGCCGCGTACGCCGTCGTGTCGGCGCGTGACCACGGCTGCCGCGCGAGCGACAGCGCCCGCCCGGCGAGCACGTGGGCCCGATCCAGGTCGCCGACCTGGAACAGGGAGTAGGCCAGGTGGCGCCACGCTCCCGCCCGGACGTCGGAGGGGGTCGCCGCACCGGCTCCGGTGTCGAGGGTGTCGAGGGTGTCGAGGGTGTCGAGGGTGTCGCGAGTGTCGAGGGTGTCGAGCGCGGCCCGGGCGGCGGCCCCGGCGTCGACGTACCGGCCGACGTGGCGCAGGGCGACCGACCGGGCCACGTGCTGGAGGAACCGGCCCTCCCGGGCGGCGGCCCGGTCGCCCGGCGTCACGTCGACGGGCTGCTCGGCGGGCACCTCGACGACCCGCGCGAAGTACTCCTGCGCCGCCTGCCGGGTGGTCGGGTTGCTGCTCAGGACCAGGCCGCGGGCGAGAGCGAGCCGCGGGTTCTGGACGACCGCCGCGCGCGGGATCCGGCTGAGCTGGTGGTCGAGACGCCGCGCCACCTCGCTCTCCGGGACGGCCGCGAGCGCGGCGCACACGATCCGGCCCGCGAGCTCGAGCCGACCGGCGGCCACCGCGAGCTCGAACCCCGACAGGTGGTCGCCGCGGCCGTGCAGCCAGGTCGCGGCGACGCCGGCGCCCCAGCGGTACCGGTCGGCGTCGGTGGCGACCAGGGCGCCGCGGGCCGCGGCGCGCAGCGAGTCGACGACCCGGAACACCCGGCCTCCGGTCGCGTCGACCTCCCAGCCCCCGTTGCCGTCGACCGCGAGCCCGGCCAGCAGCGCGCTCACCTGCGCCGGCGTACGCCCGCTCAGGGTGCCCGCGAGCTCCGGGTCCAGGTACGGCGCCGCGCAGGTGTCCTGCACGAAGCGCCAGGCCCCGGGCCCGTCGAGCTGGCCGGCCAGGTCCTGGGCGACGATGCTCCACCAGCCGGCCGGGCCCCGTGACGGCAGGCCGCGCCGCGCCGCCAGGGTCAGGCCGGCCGCGCGCACGGCCAGCGGGAACCCGCCGGTGTCGGCGTGCACCCCGGCAGCCTCGACCCGGTGATCCGCCGAGCCGTCCTGGGTCAGGAAGCGCACCGTCTCCTCCGCGGTGAAGGCCAGGTCGCCGACGCCGATGACCGTCGTCGCGCCGGGCGGCTCGGTCAGCCCGGTGGCCGCCCGGGTCGTGACGACGATGCGCGTCCCGGGCCGGTCGGCGACGTGCATGCGGACCAGGGCGTCGACGGTGGCGGTGGCCGCACCGAGGCGCTCGTAGCCGTCGAGGACGACGACGGGCGCGTCGGGCAGCGCGCGCAGCTCCGCGGTGTCCGCGGCGACCGCCACCCAGCGGGCCGCGGGCGCCGTACCGGAGCGCAGCCACTGCCGGACCACGGTGCTCTTGCCGAAGCCCGAAGGCGCCTGCAGCACCGTCACCGGCGCCGCACGGTCCAGGAGGTCGAGGAGGCGCTCGCGCCGGAGGGTCGCGAACGGTCGGGAAGGGGCGCTGGTCACGCCGGGGGAATGCGCCATCGGTGAGCCCTGTCGTCCTAGCGGTGCACGCGTCCCCCCCGGTTCGCGCTCTGCGGTCGGGGAAGCAAGACGCACGGGCGGACACGCTCATGACGCGATTTCCGAGGAGATTTCGCACAGCGGCATCCGGCCCCTTCCACGCCCGTCCGGCGGTAGCCTCCTGGCACCCCTTCACCAACAGATCGACTCCGGGAAGATGCCGACCGACCTGCCCGACGACAACGCCCTGCTGCGCCGCGCCCACGACGGCGACGCCGCGGCGCTGGAGGCGTTGTACGCCGACAACGTGGCCTCCGCGCGCCGCCTGGCAGTGATCCTCGCGGGCCCGTCCGCCGCCGAGGACCTGGTCGCCGACGCGTTCGCGCGCGTGCTGGCGCGGATCCGCGCGGGCGAGGGGCCGGTCACCAACTTCCGCGGCTACCTGTTCGCGACGATCCGCAACCGGCACCGCGACCTGCTGCGCCGCTCCGGTCGCGAGGCCCCGGTCTCCGACGAGCCGTGGCTGCTGGAGAGCCCGACGGAGAGCGTGGAGGAGCAGGTCCAGGAGCTCGACGAGGGGGCCGCGGTCGCCGCGCTCGGCAGCCTGCCCGACCGCTGGCAGCGGGTGCTGTGGCATCTGGAGGTGGAGGGCCACCAGGTGCCCGAGGTCGCGACCATGCTCAGCATGTCGCCGGCAGCGGTGTCCTCGCTGGCCTACCGCGCCCGCGAGGGGCTCAAGGTCGCCTACCTCGAGCACCACCTGCCCACGGCCGCCGGCACCCGGCCGTGCGCCTGGGTCCGCGAGCGTCTCGGCACCTATGTCCGCGGCGGTCTCGGCACCCGCGCCGGCGCCCGCCTCGACGCGCACCTGACGACCTGCGCCGCCTGCTCCGCCGCGGCCGCGGACCTGCAGCACGTGAACCGGAAGCTGGCCGGCCTGGTCCTGCCCGTCCTGCTGCTCGGCGGCGCCGGAGCCGGCCTGCTCGACGCGGTCGGTGCCGCGGGCGGCGGCAGCGGCCCGGGCGAGACGGCCGGTACGACGACGGCCGCGGGCGGTGCCGGAGCGGCGGGAGCCGCCGCGGCGGCGGGCGCGGTGGCGGCCGGAGCGGGCGCGGGTGGCGGCGCCGGCCGGGGAGCCGCGCGCGGCACGTCCGGTCCGGGTCGGCTGGTCCGGCTGCTCACGGGGCGCGGCGCCGCCGTGACCGGCGCCGGAGCGGGCGGCAGCACCCTCGTCGCCCTCGCCGCGGCGGCGCTCGTCCTGGTCCTGGTCGCGGTGACCTGGTGGGCCGTCGCGGGCTCCGACGACGCCACCGACCCGACCGCCGATCACCCGGACGCGGCCACCGGCCGGCCGACCGCGCCCGCGGACACCGGAGCCGGCCCGGACGCCACCGACCCGGCCACGGCGGGGACCACGGACCCGGCGACGGACCCGGCCACGGACGGGACGAGCGACGGCACGACCCCTGCGGCCGGCCCCCGGGAGTCCACCGGCCAGACGACCGGGGCCACGGCGGCCGCCGCCCCCGGGCCGCGGACGGGGTCCGCACCGGCGACCGACCCCGCGAAGCTGGGCGTGACCCGCGCGGCACCGCCGGTCGCCGTACGCCCGTCGGCGCCGAGTGCCACCGCGATCGGCGCGTGCGGCAGCTACGGCGCACTCACCCTGCCGCAGACCGAGGGCGTCGACTACGTCCTCACCCAGGGGGATGGGAAGCAGGGGGCCTGGGAGGTGACCGGGACGCCGCGCCGTGGCTACGTCCTCGCCGCCGACGCCCAGCAGCGCTTCGACGGGGACCTCGGCACGTACTACGCCTGCCCCGCACTCGGCACCCTCACCGTCACCGACCTCGGGGGCGGCGACTGGCGGCTGACCGCGCCGGTGAGCGCCACCGGCCCCGGCAGCTACCGGCTGACCGCGGCCGTGTCGGTGGGCTCCGACACCTACGTCCCGGCGGGCGGGGTGAGCGGGGCCGGGTGGACCTGCTGGGGCCCCAACCCGGGCGACCCGCAGATCGGCGCGGGCAGCGGATTCATGCTCCCGGCCGGCTTCACGATGGACTGCCGGTTCGACTACACCGGCGCCGCGCCCCCCGACCTCGCTGTCGTGATGACCCCGGTCACCGTCGGCCCGCCACCGGCCGGCTCGGTCGCGCTCACCGCCGACGGCACCTCACGGGGCAGCGCGAGCTACTGACGCGGGCCCCGATCCCGGGTAGAACATGTTCCATGTTTCCGCATCTGCTGGCGCCCGGGCGGATCGGCTCGATGGAGCTGCGCAACCGGATCGTGATGTCGCCGATGGAGACGATGTACGGCACTCCCGACGGCCATCCCTCCGACCGGACGGTCGCGCACTTCGCGACCCGCGCGGCCGGCGGCGTCGCACTGGTCACTGTCGGCGCGACCGGCATCGACCCCCAGCACCCGGAGACGCCGGGCGGGCTGCAGCTCGGTGAGGACACGGCGATCCCTGCGCACCGCCGGCTGGTCGAGGCGGTCCACGCGCACGGAGCCCGGATCCAGCCGCAGCTCGTGCACGCGGGCCCTGACGGGCTCGGCCCCGAGATGTTCGGCGTGACGTCCCTCGGACCGTCCGTGATCGGGTCGTACCTCACCGGACGGCCCTCGGCCGAGGCCACGAAGGAGCAGGTCGCGGCGATCCTCGACCAGTTCCGGTCGGCCGCGGGGCGGGTCCGCGCCGCCGGGTACGACGGCATCGAGCTGCATGCCGCGCACGGCTACATGTTCCTCGGCTCCTTCCTCGCGCCCCAGCGCAACCGGCGCGGCGACCGGTACCGCGGCACGTCGGTCGAGGGCCGGATCCGGGTGGTGCTGGAGGCGCTGGCGGCGATCCGCGCGGAGGTGGGCGCGGACTTCCCCGTCACGCTGCGGGTCTCGGGCTACGAGCGGGTGGCCGCCGGCCGGCCGGTGCACGACACGGCCACGATGGCGCCGCTGCTCGTCGAGGCCGGGGTCGACGCCTTCCACGTCAGCGGCGGTGTGATCGACCGGCTGGTCACCGGCATGGTCAACGCCGCCGACGACGGCGACGGGCTCAACGTCGGCGGGGCGGCGGCGGTGCGCGAGGTCGTCGACGTCCCCGTCATCGCGGTCGGCCGGCTGCACGACCCCGCGCTCGCGGAGCAGGTGCTGGCCGACGGGCGGGCCGACTTCGTCGCGCTCGGCCGCCCCCTGCTGGCCGACCCGGACCTGCCCCGCAAGCTCACCGGAGCGCTCGGCGGACCGGCGCGGGTGCGCCGCTGCATCTCGTGCGAGAACTGCATCGACACGCTCGAGGAGAAGCTGGCCGCCGAGTGCGCCGTGAACCCCCTCACCGGTCACGAGCTCACCCTGGCGCGCTCGACACCGGCCGCGCCACGCCGGGTCGTCGTCGCCGGTGGAGGACCGGCGGGGCTGGAGACCGCGTGGCGCGCCGCCGACGCCGGGCTCGACGTGGTCCTGCTGGAGCGCTCGCCCACACTCGGCGGGGCCCTCGTGGCCGCGTGCGCGGTCCATCCCGAGAACCGGGGCTATCTCGACTGGCTGCTGGGCCGGGTCGCGGACGCGGACGTCGACGTCCGGTTGGGCACCGCGGCCGACCCGGAGCTGGTCCGGGCACTCGCCCCGGACCTGGTGGTGGTCGCCACCGGCGGGCGGGTCTCCGTCCCGGAGCTGCCCGGAGCGGACCTGCCGCACGTCGTCGCCGGCATCGACCCCGCCCGCCCTCCCGCCGGACGCCGGGTGGTGGTCATCGGCGGCCGGCTGGCCGCCGTCGAGTGGTGCGAGGTGCTCGCCGCGCCCGGTCGGCTGGTCGCCCTGCTGCACTCCGGCGCCGAGATCGCGCCGGAGTTCGGCGCCAAGCGGCGCGGCGAGCACATGGACCGCCTCGACCGGCTCGGCGTCACCGTGCACGTCGGGGCCGACGTGGGCGCGATCACCGCGGCGGGGGTGCGCTGGACGCCCGCCCACGGCGAGCCGCGGGTCCTGCCGGCCGACGCGGTCGTCCTCGCGGGCGAGGTGGGTGCCGACCCGACGGTGCGAGACCGGCTGGTCGCAGCGCTGCCCGGCGTCGACGTCCGCGTCGTCGGGGACGCGGGCGGCCTCGGCCTGATCCGCGGTGCCACCGCGGACGCGGCTCGCCTCGTCGCGACCCTGTGACCCACGAATCAGGGCGATGATGCAACCCTCGGGGGTACGAACGGCCTTGGGTAGTCATGGAAACGACGTCTCGGGAGTCGCGTGAGGAGGTGAGCGGCGCGTGGATGCCGATTTCGCCGACTTCGTGGCGGCGAAGCAGAGCGGCCTCCTGCGCTACGGCATGCTGCTGACCGGAGGCGACCCGCACACGGCCGCCGACCTCGCCCAGGAGACCTTCCTCAGGCTCGGCCGGCGGTGGCGCCACGTCCGCGACGTCGAGCACCAGGACGCCTACGCCCGGCGCACGATGACCCGCCTGTGGTGGAGCCGCAGCAAGCGCGACCGGCGCGAGTTCCTCCTGGCCGAGCCCGAGGACCGGGCCACCAGCGACGACGATCCCGCCTGGACCTCCGATCTCTGGGCGGCACTGCAGCAGCTGCCGCCCCGTCAGCGCGCGGTCCTCGTGCTGCGCTACTACGAGGACTGCTCCGAGAAGGAGATCGCCGAGGTCCTCGGCTGTCGGCCCGGCACCGTCAAGAGCCAGGCCAGCCGCGGTATGGCGACCCTGCGGCGGCTGCTCGGCGTCGCTGCCGACGACCCCCTCGGGAACGGCCTCGCCGACGGTGCCGCTGACCGTGCCGCCGACCGTGCCGCCGATCCGGCCCGGGGGGAGGTCGGCCCATGAGCGACCTCGAGCGACAGCTGCGCGCATTCGTCCGCGAGGGCGACATCCCCGTCCCCGACGTCCCCGACCTCGCCGCACGGATCGCCGGCGCCCAGCGCCGCCACCGGCAGCGCCGCGTGGCCGGTGTCGTCGGCGCGGCCGGCGTCGTCGCCGTCGCGGCCGTCGCGGGTGTCGTGCTGCGCGGGGGCGACACGACACCCCAGCCGGCCGGGTCGGGACCGAGCTGCACGGGCGTCACGCTGCGTTCCGCGGGCGTGAGCACTGACGCCGCCGCCGGCCCCTCCCTCGCCCTGGCGCTCGGCGGCGGCACCGGCGGGCACGGCCGGTGCCCGATCGGCCCGGGCACCCGGATCGACGTCGGCACCGGCGTCGACGCCCTGAGCACCACACTGCCCCCCGGCGCCCCGCGGGTCCGGCTGCGCCCCGGCGAGGACGCTGTCCTCGAGCTGACCTGGGCGACCTGGTGCGGCGACGGCCCGCCTCAGGTCCGGGTGACCTTCTCCACCGGCGACACCACGACCCTCGACCTCCCGGCCGACACCGCGCTGCCGGCCTGCGGTGACCCGAGCGCCCCGGCGTCGCTGGGCTTCGTGGCGCTCCACACGGTCGATGTGCACCCCGGCGGCACGCCCGGGACGGGCTAGCGCATCTTCACCGAGTTGGCCGCCGCGTCGAGGGCGCCGAAGTGACCGGAGCTCGCGACGTAGCCGTACGACGCGCCGCCGTAGGACGCGTTGTTCCAGACCTTGAAGTCACAGCGGGCGTAGCCCGTGCCGGAGCGGATCCGGTTGCGCCAGCTCGACGTCAGCGTCGGCCAGGCCCATTCGACGTCGGGGTCGTCGTCGCACCCGCTGGGCGCCTCCATGACCAGCGCGGCACCACTGCCGTACGTGCCGTCGTAGAAGATGGCGGTCACGACCGACGCGAGCGGTGCGGGGGCGGCGCCGGGCTCGTCGAGGCCGGTGCGCACGGTCCGCGTCGCGCGTGCGGCGGCCGCCCGGTCCTGACGGGCCAGGCCTGCCTCGATCGACGCGACCGTGGGCCGATCGGCGAGGTCGGCGGTCGTCAGCCCCTCGGCGGGGGCGCCGGTCACCGCCTCGACCAGCGCGTCGGCGCTGGGGTAGCAGTGCAACTCCCCGGTCGTGGCGCGCAGGAGGCAGGCCTCGTCGCTGCCGCCCTCCCGCTCGGCCGCGGCCCGGGCGGCCGGTCCCGTGGGCAGCACCAGAGCTGCCGCCGCGAGGCCGGCCAGGGCCAGCCCGACGATCTTCTTCTCCATCATTCCACTACCTCCCACGAGGCTCATGCTCCGGATCGGTCCGACGCAAACCCCTCGGCCCGTTGGACGGCGCCCGCGCCACACCGGTTCCGGGCACCGGCACCGGACCGGAGACCACCCGCGGCCTAGGGTCCCGGACATGGTCCTCCTGCTCACCCCCGCCCTGCCCGACACCCCGGTCGGCGGTCGGCTCGGCGGTGCCCCGCCGCGGACGGTCGAGGACCACCCCTGGCTCGCGACCCACCGCTACGTGCTGACCCTGCCCGCCGGCTGCGCGCCCTGGGCCGCCGGGCGTGAGGTGTCGGTCCTGCTGCGCGACGGCTTCGACATCGGCGACGAGGACCTCACCTACCCCGGCCTGGCGATGCGCGCCCTCGTCCACCCGCCCTCCCCGCGCGGCGGGCGCCCGGACCGGGGCTGGCCCGGCCTGCGGGCCGCCGCCCTCACCCCGCTCGCCGCCGGTCACGACGGACCGGGACACGACGGACCGGGACTCGTGCGGATCGCGGACACGCCGCAGCTGATCCAGCACGAGCCGTCGTACGCCGCCGCGGTGGAGGCCGACGGCCACCGGTTCCTGTTCCAGGTGGACGAGGAGGGGTGGCCGGTCGACGGGGAGCTCGAGGACGTCGTCGAGGAGTACCTCTGGGGCTACGGCTCGGTGTACTTCTACGGCACGCCCGGCCCGGACGGGCTCGTCGACGAGGTGGTCGCCGGGTTCATCGACTTCTGAGCCGCGCCGGTGTTCTCCCGCTCACCTACCGGAATTGTCGTCAAACCCACGCCGGGGCGACGAAATCGGTAGGTGAACGGTTCCGGTCAGCCCTTCTTGCGGGTGAGGAAGGCGGTCATCGCCTCGCGGGCCTCGTCGGAGCCGAACAGCCGGGCGCTGAGCTCGACCAGCTGCTCCCCCTGCGTGTCGATCCGCGCGAGCAGATCGGCGGCGAGCAGGCCCTTGGTCTCGCGCAGGCCCTGGGCCGCGCCGGTGGCGAGCTTGCCGACCACGTCGTCGACCGTGGCCCCGAGGTCTGCGGCGGGGACGGCGAAGGTCGCCAGGCCGTAGTCGGCGGCCTCCGCCCCGCTGAACACCTCCCCGCCGAGCGCGGTCCAGGCGAGACCGCGCGGGGTGAGCCGCGGGAACACGGTCAGCGAGATGACCGCGGGGGTCAGCCCCAGCTTGACCTCGGTGAGCGCGAAGGTGGCGTCCTCGGCGACCACGACCACGTCGGAGGCGGCGACGATGCCGATGCCCCCCGCCCGGGCCGCGCCCTCGACCACGGTCACCACCGGCTTGGCGAGCGCGACGATCTGGCGCTGGAGCGCGACGATGGCCCGCGCGCCCTCCTGCATCGGGACCGTCGAGGCCTCCGAGAGGTCGGCGCCGGAGCAGAACACCCGGCCCGACGACCTCAGCACCACGACCCGTACGTCGTCCGCCGCGTCCGCCGTCGCCAGGTGGCCGACCAGCTCGGTGACCAGCTGCCGCGAGAGGGCGTTGCGGTTGTGGGGCGAGTCGAGGGTGATCGTCGCGATGCCGTCGGCGACGTCGAGGTGGACCAGCTCGGCGGGTGCGTCAGTCATGCAACCATCTAACCGGAGTCCCGCCGCGCCTTGCCGGCAACCGCTGGTCGCGCGCCTCGACCGCGGCG
The DNA here is from genome assembly GCA_029961745.1 of Nocardioides sp. L-11A. Taxonomy (NCBI): domain Bacteria; kingdom Bacillati; phylum Actinomycetota; class Actinomycetes; order Propionibacteriales; family Nocardioidaceae; genus Nocardioides; species Nocardioides sp. L-11A. The sequence goes on along the minus strand of CP124680.1, from coordinate 214,937 downwards.
CCGGCAGCGTGGCGTCCCGCGCGGAGCGCAGCGTCGGCAAGGGCGGCCCGAGCGCAGCGTCGGCAAGGGCGTCCCGAGCGCAGCGTCGGCAAGGGCGTCCCGAGCGCAGCGAGCGCCGTCGATCGGACGACACGCTCGGCTAGTCAGAATGAATGGGCTGCTTGGGCAGCTTCTTGACCCGGGCGCGCCGCTTGGGGCGGGCGGGGATCATCGAGCGCATCTCCTCGAGTTTGCCGAAGCAGAGCAACCGATCCTCGGCCTCGAGCACGTGGTGGGGGAACGGGTTGGGGATGACCAGGGTGCCGCGGTGCAGGGTGAGCACCGTGATGTCGCGGTCGCGCAGCCCCGAGTCACCGATCGACTTGCCGACGAGATCGGCGTCGCCGTGGACGACCAGCTCCGCGACGCCGTACCCGGTGGAGACGGAGAGCCGCTCGCGGACGTCGATCTGGGGGAAGGCGACCTGGTTGTCGATGTGGTCGATGATCGCGCCGGCGACGTCGAGCTTGGTGGCGGTCTCGATGCCCTCCAGGCCCGGCGAGGAGTTGACCTCCATGACGAGCGGGCCGGAGGTGGCCTCCAGCATGTCGACGCCGGCGACCTTGAGGCCCATGATCTGCGCGGCACGGACGGCGACCTGCTCGTACGCCGGGTCGAGGTCGACGCGCTCGACGGTGCCGCCGCGGTGCACGTTGGAGCGGAACTCGTCGCCCTGCGCGACCCGCCGCATCGCGGCGACGACCCGGTCGCCGACGACGAGGGCCCGTACGTCGCGCCCGCGCGACTCCTTGACGAAGCGCTGGATGAGCACCTGCTGCTTGGTGCTCTGCAGGGTCTCGATGATGGCCTCGGCGACCTTGATGCTGGGCGCCAGGATGACGCCGATGCCCTGGGTGCCCTCGAGCAGCTTGATGACGACCGGCGCGCCGCCGACCCGTTCGATCGCGGGGATCACGTCGGCGCGGTCACGGACGAAGGTCGTGGCCGGCATGCCGATGTTGTGGCGCGAGAGGATCTGGGTGGCGCGCAGCTTGTCGCGCGAGTTGGCGATCCCGTTGGCGGTGTTGGGCGTGTAGACGTCCATCTGCTCGAACTGCCGCACGACCGCCGTACCGAAGTAGGTGATCGAGTTGCCGATCCGCGGCAGTACGGCGTCGTAGTCCGAGAGCTGCTTGCCGCGGAACTGCAGGTCCGGCTCGTCGCCCGACAGGTCGATGGCGAAGCGGAGCGTGTTGAGCACCTTGACCTGATGCCCCCGGTCGAGCGCGGCGGTGCGCAGCCGCTGGGTGCTGTAGGAGCGCGGTGCGCGGGAGAGGATCGCGAGCTTCATACCCGACCTGGTGGGATCGCCTGCTTGGATGGATGCGTGGTCAGTGCCCATTCAAGCAGCCCGCCGGTGGTCGCCGGCTGGCGCGAGTGGGTGCGTCTGCCCGGCCTGGGGGTGGGACCGGTGAAGGCCAAGCTCGACACCGGTGCCCGCACCTCCGCCCTGCATGCCTTCGACCTCACCACCGTCGAGCGCGACGGCGCCGACTGGGTCCGGTTCTCGGTCCACCCGTGGCAGCGCTCCGCCGACGACGCCGTGTACGTCGAGTGCCCGGTCCACGACCGCCGGACCGTCCGCAGCTCGACCGGCCACACCCAGGAGCGGTTCGTCGTCCTCACCGAGCTGGAGCTGCTCGGCCGCACCATCACCACCGAGGTGACGCTCACCCGCCGCGACGAGATGGGCTTCCGGATGCTCGTCGGACGCGAGGCACTGCGCCAGGGCTTCCTCGTCGACTCCGGCCGCTCGTACGTCGGCGGCCGGCCGCCGCGCCGGGTACGCCGCAAGAACCGCGGGCGGGCCGATGGCCCTGCGTGAGTCCTTCGCGATCGGCAGCGTCCGGGTCCGGGCCGGGTCGACCAAGGAGGTCGAGCTGCCGATCACCCGACTGGTCACCGGCGGTGACGTGAGCCTGCCGGTGCGGGTGGTGCACGGGCGCGAGCACGGCCCGACGATCTGGGTCAACGCCGCCATCCACGGCGACGAGGTGATGGGCGTCGAGGTGATCCGGCAGGCGCTGGCCACGCTGTCGGCCCGCACCTTCCGCGGCACCCTCGTCGCCGTACCCGTGGTCAACGTCCTCGGCTTCATGACCGGCGACCGCTACCTGCCGGACCGACGCGATCTCAACCGCTCCTTCCCGGGCTCCGCGCGCGGGTCGCTGGCCAGCCGGATCGCGCACCTGCTCATGACCGAGGTGGTCAGCAAGTGCGACGTCGGCATCGATCTGCACACGGCCGCGGACCGGCGGACCAATCTGCCGCAGATCCGCGCCGACCTCGACGACCCCCGCACCCGCGCCCTCGCCGAGGCGTTCGGCGCTCCCGTCATGCTGCACGCCCGGCTCCGCGACGGCTCGCTGCGCCAGGCCGGGCGCGACCACGGCGCGGCGGTGCTGCTCTACGAGGCCGGCGAGGCGCTGCGCTTCGAGGAGGAGCCGATCGCCGTCGGCGTCGCCGGCGTACGCCGGGTGCTGGCGTCGCTCGGCATGATCGACGCCGACCCGGCCTGGGCGGACGCACCCGCGCCGGTCGAGTGCCGCAGCAGCACGTGGGTCCGGGCCCGCGGCACGGGGATCCTGCACCTCGACGTCCACCTCGGGGAGTACGTCGAGGAGGGTCGCCGGCTCGGCGGCCTCTCCGACACCTTCGGCCGCCGGGTCCGGCTGGTCCACGCCGACCGGGCCGGCATCGTGATCGGGCTGACCCGGGCGCCGATCGTCAACGCGGGGGATGCGCTCGTCCACATCGCCACGCCGGCTGCGCCGTAGCCGCACCGTCGCCGCGGGCGGACTTGTCGGGCAGTTCCTGCACTTGTCCGGCGTTGCAACGCCCGACAAGTTCCGGAACAACCGGTCGACCGGCGATTCCTGCACCCGATCCGCCGGGCGGCCCGCAACGAACCACCCCCATGAGGATCCGACTGCTCGGGACACTGCTCTGGGCCGGGTACGGCGTGCTCGCCACCCTGACCGGCATCGGCCTGGCCCACCTGGCGGCCGCGCTGAGCGACCCGGCCGCGTCCCCGGTGCTGGCCGTGGGCTCCACCGTGATCGACCTGACGCCCACCCCGATGAAGGAGTGGGCGATCCGCACCTTCGGGAGCGCGGACAAGGCGATCCTGGTCGGCTCCGTCCTGGCCGGGGTGCTCGTGCTGGCCGCTCTGGCCGGGGTGCTCGCCCGGCGCCGGTACGCCGCCGGGGCGGGCGTGCTGGTCGCGCTGGTGGCCGTCGCGGCCGTGGCCGTGCTGACCCGGCCGGAGGCGGAGGCCCTCGACCTGCTCCCCTCCCTGGTCGCGGCGGTCGCGGCACCGGCCGCGCTGCGGCTGCTCGGCCGGACCGACGCGCGGACGAGCGGGGCCGACGGCGGGCGCCGTACCGTGCTGCTGACGATGACCGCCGTCGCCGCGGTCGCCGCGGCCGGCGGGCTCGCCGGCCGCCTGGTGTCCGGCCTGCGCGCCCGCCCCGAGGACGTGGCGCTGCCGGCCCCGGCCGATCCCGCCCCGCCGTTGCCGCGCGGGCTCGACGACCAGGTCCCGGGCATCACCCGGTTCCGCACGCCGAACGCCGACTTCTACCGGGTCGACACCCGGCTCGACGTCCCCGTGATCGGCGCCGACGACTGGACCCTCACGATCGACGGCGACGTGGACCGGAAGGTCACGCTCGGCTTCGACGAGCTGCTCGCGATGCCGATGGTCGAACGCGACATCACGCTGACCTGCGTGTCCAACAGCGTCGGTGGCCCGTACGTCGGCGGCGCCCGTTGGCTCGGCGTCCCCCTCACCGATGTGCTCGACCTGGCGGGCATCGGGAGCACCGAGGCCGACCAGATCCTCTCCACCGACTTCGCCGGGATGACGATCAGTACCCCGCTGGCCCTCGCCACCGACGGCCGCGACGCCCTCGTCGCCGTGGGCATGAACGGCAAGGCACTCCCTCGCGAGCACGGCTTCCCCGTCCGCCTGGTCATTCCCGGCCTGTACGGCTTCATCAGCGCCACCAAGTGGCTGACCCGGCTCACCTTGACGACCTACGACAAGAAGCAGGCGTACTGGACCGAGCGCGGCTGGGCGACCGACGCGCCCATCAAGATCTCGGCGCGGATCGACACCCCGAAGGCGCTGGCCGAGCTCGATGCCGGGGACGTCGTGGTCGGCGGCGTGGCCTGGGCGCAGGAGCGCGGGGGCATCGCGGGCGTCCAGGTCCGGGTCGACGGCGGCCCCTGGGTCGACGCGCAGCTCGGCCCGGACGGCGGGGACGACTACTGGCGCCAGTGGTTCCACCGCTGGTCCGCCGAGCCGGGCTCGCACCGGATCGCCGTCCGCGCGGTCGCCGGCAACGGCGAGCCGCAGACCCCCGTCCGGGCCGAGCCGTTCCCCGACGGCGCGAGCGGACTGCACGAGCTCCTGGTCCGCGTCTCCTGACCCATCCGGTCCGGCCACGGCTCCGAATCACCTGCACACGACCTCCTACGGAAGGCACCAACATGTTGCTCCACCGACTCACCCGCACCGCCGGCGCCACCGCCGCCGTCCTCGCCCTGTCCGTCTCCCTCGCCGCCTGCGGCGACGACGGCGACGCGAAGGACACCGACTCCGGCAGCGCCCCGAGCTCCGACAGCGGGATGACCAGCGACGCGCCCAGCGACGACGCAGGGGACACGGAGGGCGCGGCCGCGCAGACCTTCGGCCCCGGCTGCTCCGCCATCCCGACCTCGGGCGCCGGCTCCTTCGACGGCATGGTCAAGGACCCGGTCGCCACCGCGGCCAGCAACAACCCGCTGCTGAGCACCCTGGTCACCGCCGTCACGAGCATCGACGGCCTCGCCGACACCCTCAACGGAGCGGCCGCCCTCACCGTGTTCGCGCCGTACAACGACGCCTTCGCCGCCATCCCGGAGAAGGACCTCAACGGCATGGTCATGGAGGGCAAGGAGAAGGGCCAGGACAGCGCGCTCTACAAGGTGCTCGCCCACCACGTGCTCGGCGCGAACGACGACCCGACGGCCGTCGTCGGCGACCAGGAGACCCTCGCGGGCGACCAGCTCACCATCGAGGGCGACGCCGAGAGCGGTATGACCGTCAGCGACGGCACCGTCACCGCCCAGGTCCTCTGCGGCAACATCCCGACGGCCAACGCGACCGTCTATGTGATCGACAAGGTCCTCACCGGGGTGAAGTGACCCCGTTCGGGCACTTCTCGCACACCACCTGACCCGGAAGGATCACGTTCATGGATCCGGTCCCCGGCGACCCGGCCGGCGCTCCCCACGCGGGGGCGCCGGCCGGCGGTCACGGCCCCGACCTCGGCCCGCTGCTCCAGCGCGCCGCGCGCGGCGACAGCGCCGCCTTCGCCACCCTGTACGACGCCACGGCGGCCCGCGTCCACGGCCTCGTCCTGCGGGTGGTCCGTGACCCGGCCCAGGCCGAGGAGGTCACCCAGGAGGTGTTCCTCGAGGTCTGGCGCCAGGCGAGCAGGTACGACGCCGCGCGGGGCAGTGCACTGGCCTGGCTGATGACGATCACCCACCGCAAGGCGGTGGACCGGGTCCGCAGCGCCGAGGCGGCGACCCGCCGCGACGTCACCTACGAGCAGAGCAACCGGGCGGTGGAGCACGACACCACCGTCGAGGCGGCGCATGCGTCCCTCGAGGCCCACCGGGTCCGGGCGGCGCTGACTCAGCTCACCGAGGTGCAGCGCGAGGCGATCGAGCTCGCGTACTTCGGCGGCTACACCCACACCGAGGTGGCCGCCCTCCTCGACCTGCCGGTCGGGACCGCGAAGACCAGGATCCGCGACGGCCTCATCCGGCTGCGCGACACGATCGGAGTAGAGCGATGACCGGTCACGACCAGACCCCGGGATGGGACGTGCACGCGCTCTCGGGCGCGTACGCCGTCGATGCGCTCGACGACCTCGAGCGGGCCCGGTTCGAGGCCCATCTCGCCCAGTGCGCCGACTGCCGCGCGGAGGTCGACGGCCTCCGCGAGACCGCCGCCCTGCTCGGCACCGCCGACCTCGTCGAGCCGCCGGACGCCGTCCGCGCCCAGGTGCTCGCCGGCATCGAGCGGATCCGCCCGCTGCCCCCGCAGCCGCGCCGGGCGACGGTCACCGCCCTGCGCCGTCGTACCTCGCTGCTGATCACGGTCGCCGCCGCGGTCGTGCTGCTGCTCGGCGTCGGCGTGGCCTGGCTGCGGCCCTGGCAGAGCGAGACGCCCGGCGAGCTGACCGCCGCCGAGCGGATCCTGGCCGCGCCCGACGCCAGCACCGTCGAGAAGTCGTTCCCGGACGGGTCGACCGCCACCATCGTCATCTCGCGCAGCGAGGGCAGGGCGCTGATCCGGACGACCGACATGGCGAGCGCGCCCAAGGGCAAGGCCTACGAGCTGTGGCTGCAGTCGCCGGCCGGCGAGATGGTGCCGGCCGGGCTGATGCCCGACGAGCCGGATACGACCTACGTCCTCGACGGCGATGCGTCCGAGGCCACCGGCGTCGGCATCACCGTCGAGCCCGACGGCGGATCGCCGCAGCCGACCAGCGACCCGATCGCGCTCTTCGCCCTGGACTCGTGATGACCACCTCCACCCCGCGGCGGATCGCCGTGGTGGGCTCCGGCGTCGCCGGACTCACCGCGGCGTACCTCGCCGCGCGCGCCGACGGCACCCAGATCACGCTGTTCGAGGCCGACGACCGGCTCGGCGGCCATGCCGACACCCATGTCGTCACCGACCCGACCGGGCGGGAGCTGAGCATCGACAGCGGGTTCATCGTCCACAACCGCCGGACCTACCCGGTGCTCGTCCGGATCCTCGACGAGCTCGGCGTGCCGACCCAGGAGTCGGAGATGTCGATGTCGACCAGCGACGAGGTGACCGGCCTGGAGTGGGCGGGCGCGCTGGGACCTCGTGGGCTGTTCCCCGCCGGCGCGGGCAACCACCGCAACCCGGCCTACCTGCGGATGCTGGCCGAGATCCCCCGCTTCCACCGGGCCGCGCGCCGGCTGCTGGAGACCTCCGCCGACGGCGACCTGACCACGCTGGCCGCCTTCCTCGACCAGCACGGCTTCTCGCCGTACTTCCGCCGGCACTTCCTGGAGCCGCTCGTGGCGGCGGTGTGGTCGTGCGACCCGGAGGCGGCGCTGGACTACCCGGCGGCGTACCTCTTCGCGTTCCTGCGGCACCACGGCATGCTCGCGGTCTTCGGCTCCCCGGCATGGCGCACGGTGACCGGCGGCTCGGCGACCTATGTCTCCGCGATCGCCGCGGCGGTCGAGGCCGCGGGCGGGCGGATCCGTACCGCCAGCCCGGTGCTGGCCGTCGAGGAGACCGACGACGGGGTGGAGGTCGCGACGCCCGCCGGCCGGGAGACGTACGACGCCGTGGTGATCGCGACGCATCCCGACCAGGCGCTCGGGATGCTGGCCGCCCCGACCGCCACGCAGAAGGAGGTCCTCGACGCGATCCCCTACGCCACCAACACCGCACTGCTGCACACCGACACCCGGCTGCTGCCGCGGGCCCGCGATGCCTGGGCGTCGTGGAACTTCCGCCGCCCCCGGGTCGCCCAGGAGCAGGTACGGGTCACCTACGACCTCACCCGGCTGCAGCGGCTGCCCACCGCCACCCGCTACCTGGTCACCCTGGGCGGCGACGAGGTCGTGGACCCCGCGACCGTGCTGGTGCGCCGCACCTATGCCCACCCGCTCTACACGCCCGCGTCCGTGGCCGCGCAGGCCCGGCTGTCGGAGATCGACACCGACCGCGTCGTGTTCGCCGGCGCCTACCACGGCTGGGGGTTCCACGAGGACGGCGCACGCTCCGGCCGACGGGCGGTCGAGCGACTCGGCCTCCTCACCGCGGAGCGGCCCGCCGCGACGACCTACGCCACGACCCTGACCCACCGCCGCCGCGCGCCGATCGACCACGTCTTCACCCACCGCTCGCACCTGACCGTGGTCGACCTCGACCGGGTCGCGGCGGACGGCACCGTGGACGGCGCGAGCGGCCGGTTCGAGGGGCGCGACCACTTCGCCGGCGACACCCGCTCCGTGCGCGACGGACTCGACCGGTTCCTGGCGACGCACGCCATCGACCTGCGGGGCGGCCGCGCCCTGATGGCCGCCCAACCACGGGCCTTCGGGCACTGCTTCAACCCGATCTCGGTCCACTGGTGCTGGGCCCCGGGCGAGGAGGACGGCCGCCCCGCAGCCACCGTCGTCGAGGTCCACAACACCTACGGCGACCGGCACGCCTACCTGCTCGACCCCGACCGGACGGCCCCGGCCGGGCGCACGGTCGTCGACAAGGCGATGTACGTCTCGCCCTTCCACGGCACCGACGGGCACTACGAGGTGCTGGCGCCGCCTCCGGACCCGGAGTCGGGCCGGCTCCGGGTCGGCGTCCGTCTCGTCACCGACGACGGCGCGCGCTTCGACGCCAGCCTGAGCGGCCGGCCGACGGCACCGCCCCGGCTGCCGCTGGCGGGCCTGCGCGGGGCCGCGCTCATCCGGGCGCACGGCGTCGCGCTGTGGGCACGCCGCCTCCCCGTCCAGCCCCGCCCCCACGCCCCGGAAGGAACGCAGCGATGACCCTCACCGCCTCACCCGCCTACGCGTGGCCCGACCTGGCACCGATCCCCGAGCGGGGTCTGTCCGCCCGGGTCGCCGAGCGACTGTTCCGGTCGGCGATCGCGCGGCGGCAGGTCACCGTGCGCCTGCACCACCCGGACGGCACGGTCGAGGACCTGGGCCGGGGCGGCCCGGCGATCGTCGTCCACCGTCCGGCGGAGCTCTTCGCCCGCATCGGCAGGGACAAGCTGATCGGCTTCGGCGAGGCGTACCTGACGGGCGCCTGGGCGGAGGACGGCATCCCCGGGGACGGGGTGCTCGGGGACTTCCTGACGGTGCTCGCCGCGGACATGGCCCAGCTCGTCCCGCGCGGTCTGCAGCGCCTGCGCTCGGTCGTCTCCCCGCGGCTCCCCCGCAGCCACCGCGGCACCCGGGAGAACACCCGGGCGAACGTGGCCCACCACTACGACCTGTCCAACGACCTCTTCACCGCCTTCCTCGACCCGACCCTGTCCTACTCCAGCGCGCTGTTCGCCGATCTCGGCACCGCGGCGACCGAGGATCTCGGCACCGCCCAGCACCGCAAGATCGACCGGCTACTGGACCGCGCCGGGGTAGGCCCGGGCTCCCGGCTGCTGGAGATCGGCACCGGTTGGGGCGAGCTGGCGATCCGCGCCGCGGCGCGGGGCGCGAGCGTCCGGTCGATCACGCTGTCGGTCGAGCAGCAGGCCCTGGCCCGCGAGCGGATCGCCGACGCCGGGCACACCGACCGGGTCCGGGTGGACCTGTGCGACTACCGCGCGCTGCTCGACGAACCGCCGGGCGGCTACGACGCGGTGGTGTCGGTGGAGATGATCGAGGCGGTCGGGCAGGACTTCTGGGCGACGTACTTCGAGACCCTCGACCACGTCCTCGCCCCCGGCGGGAAGGTCGCCCTGCAGGCGATCACGATGCCGCACGACCGGATGCTCGCCACGCGCTCGACCCACACCTTCATCACCAAGTACATCTTCCCCGGTGGGGCGCTCCCCTCGATCCGCGCGATCGACCAGGTGACCCGCGAGCACACGGCCCTGCGGATCGTCGACGACCTCGCCCTGGGCCGGCACTACGCGCAGACCCTCCAACGCTGGGACCGGGCCTTCCTCGACTCCCGGCAGCAGGTGGCGGAGCTCGGCTTCGACGCCACCTTCCGGCGGATGTGGCACTTCTACCTGGAGTACTGCCGGGCCGGTTTCGCCGCCGACTACATCGACGTCCACCAGCTGCTGCTGGCCCGTCCGGAGGACGAGCGATGACGACCACGGTGGCGCGCGACCTCGAACAGGCGCTGCGTCCCTTCGTCGGCGGCGACCTGCCCGTGCGCCTGGTCGCCTGGGACGGTACGACGGCCGGCCCGGTCGACGCGCCGGTGGTGGAGCTGCGCTCGCCCGACGCCCTGCGCCGGCTGCTCTGGCATCCCGGCGAGCTGGGCGCCGCGCAGGCCTACGTGACCGGCGAGCTCGACGTACCCGGTGACCTGGACGCGGCGCTGACCCACGCGTTCGCCGTCGCCACCGAGCGCGACCTCGGCGGTCGCCGGCCGTCGCTGCGAGCGCTGGCCGGAGCTCTGCGGTCGGCGGCGGGGCTGGACCTCCTCGGCCGGCCACCCGCCCCACCGGCGACCCAGGCCCGGGTCCGCGGCCGGCTGCACAGCAAGGACCGTGACCGGCGTTCGATCAGCCACCACTACGACACCACCGCCGACTTCTACGCGCTGATCCTCGACGAACGGACCATGGCGTACTCCTGCGGCTACCACTCCTCGCCCGAGCAGTCGCTGGCCGATGCCCAGGAGGCCAAGCTCGACCTGGTCTGCCGCAAGCTCGGCCTGGGGGGTGGGATGCGGCTGCTCGACGTCGGCTGCGGCTGGGGCTCGCTCTCGCTGCATGCCGCCGAGCACTTCGGCGCACACGTCGTGGGGGTGACCATCTCGGCCGAGCAGCGGCGCTACGCGGAGGCGGCGGCCCGACGGCGCGGGGTGGCCGACCGCGTGGAGTTCCGGCTGTGCGACTACCGCGACGCGGTCCCGCTGCCCGGCGCGGAGTACGACGCCGTGGCCTCGCTGGAGATGGGCGAGCACGTCGGCGAGCGCAACTACCCGGCCTACGCCCGGGTGCTGCGGGACTCCGTCCGGCCGGGCGGCCGGGTGCTGGTCCAGCAGATGTCGCGCGGCGCGAGCCACCCCGGCGGCGGGCCGTTCATCGAGTCCTTCATCGCGCCGGACATGCACATGCGCCCGGTCGGCGCGACGATCGGGCTGCTCGAGGAGGCCGGCCTGGAGCTGCGCGGCGTGGAGGCGCTGCGCGAGCACTACGTGCTGACCGTCGCGGGGTGGCTGCGGCGGTTCGAGGAGAACCTCGACGCGATCACGGCGCTCGTCGGCGAGGAGCTGGTCCGGGTCTGGCGGCTCTACCTCGTCGGTGGGTCGATGGCCTTCCGGGACGGCCGGATGGGCGTCGACCAGCTGCTGCTGCGTCGGAGGGATCAGCGGTGACCGCAGTCGCGGCCAGCATCGGCCTGTCCGTCATCGCCGCCGCCGCGGTGATGACGGTGACCGCGCTGGTGGCGCGGCGGCAGGGCCGCGTGGCCGTCGTCGACGTCGCCTGGGGGGCGGCGTTCGGCGTAGCGGCGCTCGCGTGTGGGGCGGGAGCGGCGGTCGGGGACGCGGGCTCGGGCCCGCGGACCTGGCTGCTGGTCGCTCTCGTCGCGGCCTGGGGAGGCCGGCTCGCGTGGCACATCGGGCGGCGTGCGGCGCAGCACGCCGGGGAGGACCCGCGCTACGAGAAGCTGCTCGGCGGACCGCTGCGCGAGGTCGGGATGGCGCGGGCGGTGCGCAAGGTGTTCGCGCTGCAGGGCGCGCTCGTCCCGGTCATCGCGCTGCCCGTCTCCGTCGGCGTGGTGCTCGAGGTGCGCTCGTGGCCGGTCGTGGTGGTGGGCGTGGCGGTGTGGGCGGTCGGGCTCTTCTTCGAGGCGGTCGGGGACGCCCAGCTGGCGGCGTACCGCTCCCGGCCGCGGGATCACCGCCCGGCGGTGCTGGACACCGGGCTGTGGGCCTGGACGCGGCACCCGAACTACTTCGGCGACGCCTGCGTGTGGTGGGGCCTGTGGCTCGCCGGCGGGCTCGCCTCAGGCTGGGTCGCGGGTCTGGCCACGGTCGTCGCACCGCTCGCGATGACCTGGTTCCTGACCTCGGTCAGTGGGGCGAGGCTGCTGGAGGAGACGATGATGCAGCGGCCGGGGTACGCCGCGTACGCCGCGCGGACGCCGCGGCTGCTCCCCCGGCCGCCGCGCCGCACCGGCGGGCACCGGGCTGGGGGCACCTCCTAGAGTCTCCTCGTGACCACGGACGAGGAGCTCCTGCGCCTGGCGTCGGCCGACAACTTCCGCGACGTCGCGGGCTCGGGCTACGCCACCACGGACGGCGGCCGGGTCCGCACCGGCGTCTTCTACCGCTCCAACGACCTGCGCCTGACCGACGACGACCACGGGCGGTTGGGCGCGATCGGCCTGCGGGCGGTCATCGACCTCCGCTCGCCCACCGAGGTCGCGCTCCATCCCGACCCCGCCGTGCCCGGTGCCGAAGCACTGCACTTCGACGCCATCGGCATCCCGATGGAGCGGATGTCCGGGCTGCGGCGGCGCGAGGACGCCGTCGCCCTGATGGACGACGTCTACCGCACCTTCGTGACCGAGGACCGCTCCCGCACGGCGTTCGGCGGCGTCCTGCGCCAGCTCGCCACCGGCGGGCCCCAGCTCTTCCACTGCTCGGCCGGGAAGGACCGCACCGGGTGGGTCTCCGCGCTCCTGCTGCACATCGCCGGCGTCGACGACCCGACGATCGAGAGCGACTACCTGCTCACCAACGCCCGCAGCGCCTCCAGCCGGGCCAGGGTGGAGGCGGAGATCGCCGACCACCTGGGCCCGGACGCGGTCGCGGCCTACGAGCCGACCCTGGTCGTCGCGACCGAGTACCTCGACGCCGCGTGGACGGCCGTCGACCGGCACTTCGGCGACCGCACGTCGTACCTGCGCGACGGGCTGGGCCTCGACGACGACGTCCTCGGCGAGCTGCGGGCCATGCTGCGGGGCACTCCGTAGGACGCTGTAACACGCCGTCCACCCGACTACCCGGCGATCGTCAGCGCGACTACGGCGTGTCGTACGGCGTGTCGTCACGTGGACGGCGTGTTACAGCATGGCTGCGCTGATCAGGCGCCGAGCAGCTCCCGCTCCGCGGCGATCGTGGTGTCCTCACCGTGGCCGGTGTGGACCACGGTGTCGCCGGGCAGGTCGAACAGCCGGGCCCGGATGGAGGCTTCCAGGGTGGGCCGGTCGCTGTAGGAGCGGCCGGTCGCGCCGGGGCCGCCGTGGAACAGCGTGTCGCCGGTGAACACGCACCCGAGGTCGGGGGCGTAGAGGCACACCGCGCCCGGGGCGTGGCCCGGGGTGTGGAGCACCCGCAGCGTCGTACCCGCGACCTCGATGCTCTGGTCGTCGGTCAGGTCGACGTCCCAGAGGTGGTCGGCATGGGTGAGCTCCCACAGCGGCCTGTCGTCGGGGTGCAGCAGGATCGGCGCCCCTTGCCCATCATTGACCTTCTCCCGCAGCTCCGGCGCCACCCGGACGTGGTCGTCGTGGGCATGGGTGCAGATGATCGCCTTCACCTTCCGCCCGCCGACCACCGCGAGGATGTCCTCGACCGAGTGGGGCGCGTCGATGACCACGCACTCCACGTCGTCGCCGACCACCCACACGTTGTTGTCGACGTCGAACGTCTCCCCGTCCAGGGAGAACGTGCCGCTGGTGACGGCGTGGTCGACGCGAGCGGTCACAGGATCACGACCGAGCGGAGTACGTCGCCGTGGTGCATCTTGGCGAACGCGGCCTCGATGTCGCCGATCCCGATCTCCTCGGTGACGAACGCGTCCAGGTCGAGGCGACCCTGCTGGTAGAGGTCGACCAGCATCGGGAAGTCTCGGCTGGGCAGGCAGTCGCCGTACCAGGACGACTTGAGCGCGCCACCGCGACCGAACACGTCGATCAGCGGCAGCTCGGGGACCTTCATGTCCGGGGTCGGGACGCCGACCAGGACCACGGTGCCGGCCAGGTCGCGGGCGTAGAACGCCTGCTTCCACGTCTCGGGACGACCCACGGCCTCGACGACCACGTCGGCGCCGTCGGCGCCCTCGTAGGTCTCGCCGCAGATCCGCTTGATCTCCTCGACCGGGTCGACCTGGCTCGAGTCGACCGTGTGGGTCGCGCCCATCTCCTTGGCCGTGGCGAGCTTCTTGGCGTCGATGTCGACGGCGATGATCGGGCTGGCGCCGGCCAGCGCGGCACCCGCGATCGCGGCCACGCCGACCCCGCCGCAGCCGATGACCGCGATCGACTTCCCGCGGGTGATCTGCCCGGTGTTGATCGCGGCGCCGATGCCGGCCATCACGCCGCAGCCCAGCAGCCCGACCGCGGCGGGACGGGCCTTCGGGTCGACCTTGGTGCACTGCCCGGCCGCGACCAGGGTCTTCTCGGCGAACGCGCCGATGCCCAGCGCGGGGGACAGCTCGGTCCCGTCCTCCAACGTCATCTTCTGCTTGGCGTTGTGGGTGTTGAAGCAGTACTGCGCCTCACCGCGCTTGCAGGCGCGGCACTCGCCGCACACCGCCCTCCAGTTGAGCACCACGAAGTCACCGGGCACCACGCCCGTGACATCGGGGCCGACGGCCTCGACGATGCCCGAGGCCTCGTGGCCCAGCAGGAACGGGAACTCGTCGTTGATCCCACCCTCGCGGTAGTGCAGATCGGTGTGGCACACCCCGCACGACAGCACCTTCACCACCGCCTCACCCGGTCCCGGGTCCGGCACATTGATCGTCACGACCTCGACCGGCGCACCCTTGACCCGCGCCACCACGGCCTTGACCTGCTGCGTCATCTGCACTGCTCCCTGCTCTCGACTGCCGGGGTCGTGCACCCCGTCGACGACATCATGTCGGTTCCATGGTTGGGTCCCGATTGGTCCCCGGCCCGGTGCTCGGATCGAGAGCGGTCCGGGTCCGAGCAGCCCGGGCACGAGGTCGGCCTTCCTTCCCGACCGCGGAGCTGGAACAGCCGGACCAGCTTGACCGCCGTGGCGCACGGCCGGGCGAGGACCTGCCCGTAGCCGAGGCGCACCGTGTCGGTGCCGCCGAGGGCCGTGTCCAGGTCCCGCTCCAGGTCCCGGTCACGCGCGGCGGACGAGTCGTGGAAGAGCCGCCCGTCGACCTCGACGACCTGACGCCAGCGGGGGCGGCAGCCGCCATGGACCACATCGCGGAACATCCGCCGGCCCTCGCCCACCACCAGCGCGATCGGCGCGTCGTCAGGAGCACCGCTGCCCAGGCCCGCTGCTGCCGGGTCAGCGGTCCCGTGTGGTTCACGTAGCCGCCCGGGTGGACCGGAGTCCGCTCTCGGCGGCGCAGCATCCGAGCGACCTGGGTGCGTGTCCATCCCTCGGCCAGCGCCTGGCGCCGCGCGATGACGCCGTCCTGATCCGCGAGCAACGCGGCGATCCGGGACCTCAGATCGAGGGCGGCAGGGAGTCGTGGAGGTTGACCGGCTGGGTCGGCTCGTCGGCGGCCTCCGGTCGCGGCGGACGACCGGGGATGTGCTGCTTGTGGACCTCTTCGGTGCGCGGATCGAGCACGATCTCGTGGGAGTCGCCGTCGCGGCCGTCGAAGCGGACGGCGACCGTCTCGAAGCCCTTGTGCCGCTGCATCTGGGCGTACATGGCGTACGCGCGCCGATCCGCCTCGGTGAGGTCGACGGAGTCGGTGAACGGCGTCAGCAGGGCACGCGGCCACAGCTTGCGGGCGAGCACGACGTTGACCTCGATGCCGAGGACACCCATGATCGCGCCGATGTAGAGCAGGCCCATCAGGCCGAGGACGACCCCGAAGGTGGCCATGCCGTTGCGGTCGGCGCTGGCGATGACATTGGTGACGTACGCCGTGCCGATGTACTGCAGGAACTGCCACAGCACCGCGACCGTGAACCCGCCCGGCGCGGCCCGGATCCCGCGGTCCCGGATCGCGCGGGCGGCGGCCACCCGCAGCAGCACGGTCATCGCCGAACCGAGGATCGCCACCGTCAGCAGCCGCACCAGCCAGTGGAACCAGCCGTGCCGCGAGAGCGAGCCGACCAGGTCGGTCTCGGTGAGGACCGCCGAGCCGATCGAGATCGTGAAGATGAAGGTACCTGCGACGAAGAGCAAGAAGAGGCTGTTGACCCGGGTCATCACCGGGTGCGGGCGACTGTTGCGCGGCACCGCCCAGGCAGCGGACTGCACGTTCTGCAGCGCCAGACCGAGCCCGAGCGCGCCGTACAGAGCGGTCAGCGAGCCGACGATGATGCCGCCGGTGGATCCCGTGATGCCGTCCGGCCGGCCGAGCTGGTCGCCGATGATGGGGAACTGGCCGAGCGCCGAGTCGAGGACCTGCTCCTGCAGCCGTGGGTTGCCGTCGAGGAAGAAGCCGAGGATCGAGGTGGCCAGCAGCAGGAGCGGGAAGATCGAGAGGAAGGCGTAGAAGGTCAGGATCGCCGCGAGGTAGTTGCCCTGGTCGTCGAAGAACTTGTAGATGACCGCGAGCGGGAAGCCGATGACGGATCTCCGCCTCTGCCCGCGATCGATGTTGCCGACGACACCCACGGCCAGAACCTACGGCATCGACCCGACCACGCTGGGGAGGGTGGTCAGGCGAGGAGCGCCGAGATCAGGATCGCCACCGGCGCGGAAGCCATGGTGGAGACGAAGATGGCGTCGCGGGCGAGCAGCACGCCGCGCTCGTAGCGCATCGCGACCACGAAGACGTTCTGCGCCGTCGGCAGCGCCGAGAGCAGGGTGACCGCGAACAGCTCGGTCCCCTCCAGCCCGACCCCGAACCGCCCGACGACGTACGCCGCCGCCGGCTGCACCACCATCTTCAGCGACGTCACGGTGGCGAGCGCTCGCGGCGTCACCCCGCGCCCGGGCAACGGGCCGAGACGCAGCGCGACGCCGTACGCGATGAGCATCGCGGGCACCGCCATCCCCGCCACCAGCTCCAGCGGGGCGTGCACCGGCTGCGGCAGCGTGGTGTCGGTCGCGGCGAGCAGCAGACCGGCGACGGAGGCGATCGTGAGCGGGTTGGTCACCGGCCGGGACAGGATCCGCAGCACCGACGGCCGCTCCGGGCTGGTCACCACGTCGAGCACGGTCAGCGCCAGCGGCTGGAGCACCAGCAGCTGCATCAGCAGCGCCGGGACGACCAGCGCCGCGTCGCCCAGGGCATAGGCCGCGATCGGGATGCCGAGGTTGCCCGCGTTGACGTACGCCGCGCACAGGGTGGCCACCACCGAGGTCCCGGGATCGAGGCGACGCACCCGAGCGACCGCGAGCATGATGCCCGCGCTGACCACCACCCCGGCCGCGGTCGCGACCAGCGGCCCGGACAGCACCCGCGACGGGTCGGTGTCCTCGAGCACCGTCACCAGCAGCGCCGGGCTGGCGAGGTAGAAGGAGGCCAGCGACAGGCTGCGCTGGCCGTGGGCGTCGACGATCCCCCGGTCGGCCAGCAGGGCGCCGAGGGCGATCACGATCGCGATCGTCGCGAACCCCTCCAGCACCCCGGTCACGGGACGATCCCATCACCCGCCGGCGCGGCGGGCGCGTCAGGGGTGCAGCGGCGGCATCCCGGACCCGGCGGACGCGGTCGTGCGCGGTTCACCTACCAGAATTGTCGTCGCCCGCCCTGCCCGACGACGAATTCGGTAGGTGAACCGCGGGCCCGCGCCGACCTCAGGACACGATCCGACGGCGCGCCGTGGTGAGGTGGAGCCGGCCCAGGGTCTCCAACTGCCGGTCGGAACGACCGACCAGGTCGTCGAGCAGCGCCGCGTCGAGTCGCGGGTCGTCGTCCGCCACCGCGCGCAGGACCTGCCACCCGCTGCGCTTGCCGAACACCGCGATCCGCAGCGCCTCGATCTCGACCAGGTCGGTGAGGGGCGAGCGGGTGAGGATCCGGCCGTTCGGCTTGAGCCGGCCCAGCTCGGCGCCCACCCGGGCCGCGACGGTGCCGAGCGCGCTGGGCCGCGTGCCCACGTCGTGCATGATCCGTCGCTGGGTCTCGCGCTCCTCGGTCACCTCCTCGGCGAGCTCGCCGACCGCGACGGCGACCTCCGCGATGCCGTGGGTCCCGGCGACGCGCCGGAACAGGGCCACCCCCGCCGTCGAACCGGCCCAGTGGTGCTGCAGGTAGCCGTGGAGTACCTCGTCGTCCATCCCTCCGGCGTACCCGTTCCGCTCGGCGGCAGACGCCGGCTCCGGCGACAGGTGGATGCGCGGGGTGCGGTTCAACTACCGGAATTGTCGTCGCCGACGCCGGCGGACAACGAATTCAGTAGTTGAACCGCGCACCCCACCGACCTCAGTACGACTTGGGCAGCCCCAGCGAGTGCATGGCGACGAAGTTGAGGATCATCTCCCGGCTGACCGGGGCGATCCGGCCCAGGCGGGCGGCGACGAGCATGTTGCCGAGGCCGTACTCCTGGGTCAGGCCGTTGCCGCCGTGGGTGTGGACGGCGACGTCGGTGGCGTTGCAGGCGACCTCGCCCCCGGCGTACTTGGCCATGTTGGCGTACTCACCGGCGGTGAAGTCGTCGCCGGCGTCGTAGAGGGCGGCGGCCTTCTGCCAGAGCAGGCGGGCCTGCTCGAGCTCGATCTTCACCTTGGCCAGCGGGTGCGCGATGCCCTGGTGGGCGCCGATGGGCTGGTCCTTCCAGACCGAGCGCTCCTTGGCGTACGTCGTCGCCTTCTCCAGCGCGTAGCGGGCGATACCGCAGGAGAACGCGCCGCCCATGATCCGCTCCGGGTTGAGCCCGGCGAAGAGCTGCCAGAGGCCGCCGTCCTCGTCGCCGACCAGCGCGTCGACGGGGACCCGGACGTCGTCGAGGAAGAGGGTGAACTGCTTCTCCGGCGCCTGCCACGACATCGGGATCGGCTGCTTGGTGAACCCCGGAGCGTCCGTCGGTACGACGAACAGCGCCGGCTTCAGCTTGCCGGTCTTGGCGTCCTCGGTGCGCGAGACGATGAGCACCGACTGGGCCTCGTCGACACCGGAGATGAACGTCTTCTGGCCGGAGATGACCCAGTGGTCGCCGTCGCGGGTGGCGGTCGTGGTGATCTGGTGCGAGTTGGAGCCCGCGTCGGCCTCGGTGATGCCGAAGGCCATCAGGTGGGTGCCGTCGGCGATCTTCGGGAGCCACCGCTCCTTCTGCGCTGGCGTGCCGCAGCGGCTGATGATCGAGCCGCAGATCGCGGGCGACACGACCATCATCAACAGCGGGGCGCCGGCCGCCGCCGACTCCTCCAGGACGGCGGCCAGGTCGGCCATGCCGCCGCCCCCGCCGCCGTACTGCTCGGCGATGTTGACGCCGAGGAAGCCGTTGCGGCCCATCTCGAGCCACATGTCGGTCATCTTGCCGCCCTCGCGGGCCTGCTTCTCGACGTACTCGCGGCCGTACTTGCTGGCGAGCTTCTTGACCGCCTCGCGCAGCGCGACGCGCTCCTCCGGCTCGGTGAACATGGTCTGCGTCATGCGTCCTCTCCTTCGGACTCGGCGGGCTCCACGACGGCGAGCACGGCGCCCGCCTCGACCTGCTGACCGGCGCTCGCCGACAGCTCGGTGACGGTGCCCGCATAGGGCGCCGCGATGGTGTGCTGCATCTTCATGGCCTCCATCACGAGGATGGGCTGACCCTCGGCGACGACGTCACCGACCGCCGCGCGGACCGCGATCACGCTGCCGGGCATCGGCGCGAGCATCGAGCCCGCGGCGACCTGGGTGGACGGGTCGACGAAACGGGGCTTGCGGCGCAGCGCGACGTGGCCGAGCGAGGACTCGACGTCGACCCGGTCGCCGCTGGTGAACACCCGGAACGTGCGGACCACCCCGTCGACCTCGATCTCGACGACATCGGGCCCGACCGCCGTGACCACGACACACTCCAGGTCGGCGGAGCGGAACGAGCGGCCGCCGTACCAGTGCACGGGCAGCTCGTCGTCGCCGTGCAGGAACGTGGTGACCTGCGGACCGGCGACGACATTGCGCCAGCCGGACGGGATCCGGGTCTGCACCGGCCGGGCGAGACGGGCCGCCTCGGCCAGCGCGACGGCGGCCGCGAACGCCGAGAGCTGCGCGGTGCCCGCGCCGCCCGGGGACGTCGCGAGGGCGGCCAGGTCGGCGCTGTCGAGCCAGGTCGTGTGCATCGCGCCGCCGGTGAAGACCGGGTCGCGGAGCAGGTTGACGAGCAGGTCCCGGTTGGTGACCAGGCCGTGCAGCTCGGCCTTGGCCAGGACGCCGGCGAGCTGGCGCAGGGCCTGCTCGCGGGTCGGGGCGTGCACGATCACCTTGGCGATCATCGCGTCGTAGAACGTGCCGATCTCGTCACCCGAGCCGACACCCGAGTCGAGCCGGACGCCGTACGACGAAGGGCCCTCGAACGCGCTGACCACGCCGGGCACCTCGAACCGGGCGATCCGCCCGCTCTGCGGCTGGTAGTCGTGCGCCGGGTCCTCGGCGTAGAGCCGGACCTCGACCGCGTGCCCGTCGGGCTCCCCCACGTCGACGCGAGGCGAGTGCCCCTCGGCGACGGCGATCTGCAACGCGACCAGGTCGACGCCGTAGATCGCCTCGGTGACCGGGTGCTCCACCTGGAGGCGGGTGTTCATCTCCAGGAAGTAGAAGCGGTCCTTGGCCGGGTCGTAGAGGAACTCGACGGTGCCGGCACCGCGGTAGTCGATCGCCTCGGCCGCGGCCCGCGCCGCCGCGTGCAGCGCCTCGCGCGTCGACGAGGGCAGCCCCGGCGCGGGCGCCTCCTCGATCACCTTCTGGTGGCGGCGCTGCACCGAGCAGTCGCGCTCACCGAAGACGAGCGTGCCGTCGGCGGTGCCGAGCACCTGGACCTCGATGTGGCGGCCGTTCTCGACGTACGGCTCGACGAAGACGGTACCGTCGCCGAAGGCCGACTCGGCCTCCGACTGGGCCGTCTCGATCTCGCCGGGCAGGGCGTCGAGGGCGCGGACGATCCGCATGCCGCGGCCACCACCACCGGCGGACGCCTTGACCAGAAGCGGCAGGTCGTCGTCGCTCGCCGCCTCGGCGGTGAAGTTGCCGAGCACCGGGACGCCGGCCGCCTCCATCAGCTTCTTGGACTCGATCTTCGAGCCCATCCGCTCGATGGACGACGGGGCCGGGCCGACCCAGGTCAGCCCGGCCTCGGCGACCTGGCGGGCGAAGGCGGCGTTCTCCGACAGGAAGCCGTAGCCGGGGTGGATCGCGTCCGCACCCGCGCGCCGCGCGGCCTCGATCACGAGGTCGCCGCGCAGGTAGGTCTCGGCCGGCGTGCTCCCCGGCAGCCGTACGGCGGCGTCCGCGTCGCGGACGAACGGCATCCCCGCGTCGGCGTCCGAGTGCACGGCGACGGTCTCGATGCCGAGGTCGCGGCAGGTGCGGAAGACCCGGCGGGCGATCTCGCCGCGGTTGGCGACGAGCAGTCTGGTGATGGTCAAAGGAACGGCCCTCACATGCGGAAGACGCCGAAGTTCATGGCGCCCTCGATCGGCTGGTTGTCGATGACGGACAGGCAGATGCCCAGCACCGTCCGGGTGTCGCGCGGGTCGATGACGCCGTCGTCGTAGACCATCCCCGACAGGACGTAGGGCAGCGACTGCTCCTCGATCTGCTGCTCGACCATCTCCTTGATGGCGACGAATCCCTCGGCGTCGAAGGGCTGGCCCTTCTTCTCCGCCGACTCACGCGCGACGATCTCGAGCACGCCGGCGAGCTGGGCCGGGCCCATCACCGACGACTTGGCCGAGGGCCAGGTGAACAGGAAGCGCGGGTCGTAGGCACGGCCGTTCATGCCGTAGTTGCCGGCACCGTAGGACGCGCCCATGATCACGGTCAGGTGCGGCACCTTCGAGTTGGAGACCGCGTTGATCATCATCGCGCCGTGCTTGATGATGCCGCCCTGCTCGTACTCCGCGCCGACCATGTAGCCGGTGGTGTTGTGCAGGAACAGCAGCGGCGTGTCCTTCTGGTTGGCGAGCTGGATGAACTGCGCGGCCTTCTGGGCCTCCTCGCTCATCAGTACGCCGCGCGCGTTGGCCAAGATGCCGATCGGGTGACCGTGCAGCTGCGCCCAGCCGACGCACAGCGCCGAGCCGTAGAGCGGCTTGAACTCGTCGAAGGCGACCTCGTTGCCGGGGCCGGTGCCGTCGACGATGCGCAGGATCGCCTCGCGCGGGTCGAACGGCTCCTTGAGGTCGGTCGGGATCAGGTCGAGCAGGTCCTCGGGGTCGAGGTCGGGCTCGGCGAACGGCGCGGTCGGGACGTCGCCCTGCTTGCGCCAGTTGAGCCGGGCGACCGTACGGCGGGCGAGCCGGATCGCGTCGTGCTCGTCGACGGCGAGGAAGTCGGAGGAGCCGGAGATCCGCGAGTGCATCTCGGCGCCGCCGAGGGTCTCGTCGTCGGACTCCTCACCGGTCGCCATCTTGACCAGCGGCGGGCCGGCCAGGAACACCTTGGCCTGCTCCTTGACCATGATCACGTAGTCGCTCATGCCGGGGACGTAGGCGCCGCCCGCGGTGGAGTTGCCGAAGACCACCGAGATCGTGGGCTGCTTGCGCGCACTGGACCGCGTGAGGTCGCGGAAGCCGCGGCCGCCCGGGATGAAGATCTCCTTCTGGGTGGGGAGATCCGCGCCGCCGGACTCGGTGAGGTTGATCGTCGGGAGGAAGTTCTTCTCGGCGATCTCGGCCGCCCGGAAGGACTTCTTGAGTGACCACGGGTTGAGCGCGCCACCCTTGACGGTCGGATCGTTGGCGACGATGAGGCACTCGACGCCCTCGACCACGCCGATGCCGGTGACGAGCGAGGCGCCGACCGCGAAGTCGCTGCCCCAACCGGCCAGCGGCATCAGCTCAAGGAAGGCGGAGCCCTCGTCGACGAGCAGGTCGATCCGCTCGCGCGCGGTGAGCTTGCCGCGGTCCTTGTGCCGGGCGATGTACTTGCCGCCGGCTTCGACCGCCTTGGCCTGCTCGGCGTGCAGGTCGGCCAGCTTGGCCTCCATCGCCGTACGACGGGCCTGCTCGGCAGTCTCGGTCTCCGTCGTGGTCATGCCTCCACCACCGCCTTCATCCTCTCCAGGGTCGTGCGCATGCCGCGCTCGTTGGTCTTGCCGCGCAGCCGGCCGAGGACCAGCCAGTAGCCGCGCATGAACCACGCCGGCGTGAGCCGGAAGTACTCCGTGACGCTGGTGCCGCCGCCGTCCGGCCGCATCCGGTAGCCCCACGTGTTGAGGGGGTTCTTGTCCAGGCCGACAGCGAACTCGAACACCTCGTTGGGCTCGGCCTTGGTGACCGTGCACGGCGTCCAGTAGACGGGGCCGACGCCGTTGCGCTTGACGTGGCCGCGGAAGCGGGCGCCGGCGACCGGTCCGGTCGCGCCGTGGGTCCACTCGGCCTCGAAGGTCTCGGGCGAGAACTCACCGATCCGGGTGACATCGCTGACCAGCGCCCAGACGTCCTCGACCGGAGCCTTCATGTGCACCGTGACCTCGCCGCCGAGCGGCTTCAGGAGCCCCATCAGCTGTATCCAAGGAGCTTGGCGGCCAGGTCGGTGAGGACCTCGGTGGCGCCGCCGCCGATCGGCAGCAGCCGGACGTCGCGGTAGTGCCGCTCGACCTCGGACTCGCGCATGTAGCCCATCCCTCCGTGCAATTGGACCGCCTGGTCGGCGACCCACACCGCCGTGTCGACGGCGGTCTGCTTGGCCAGGCAGGCCTCGGCGATGACGTTCTCGCCGGCGACGTAGCGCTGGGCGACCTCGAGCGTGTAGGTGCGGGCGATCGCGACCTGGCGGTGCATCTCGACGAGCTTGGCGCGCACCACCTGGTTCTTGACCAGCGGCTTGCCGAAGGTCTCGCGGTCCTTGCAGTACTGGACGCTGAGGTTGAGGCAGCGGAGCGCGTGGCCGTAGCCCATCAGCGCGAGGAAGATCCGCTCGGTGACGAAGTTCTCGGCGATGTAGTAGAAGCCGTGGTTCTCCTGGCCTACCAGGTTGCCGACCGGCACGCGCACGTCGACGTACGACAGCTCGCCGGTGTCGGAGGCGAGCCAGCCCATCTTGTCGAGCTTGCGCGAGACGGTGAAGCCGGGCGTCCCCTTCGGGACGACGATCATCGAGATGCCGTGTGCGCCGGCCTCACCCGTGCGGACCGCGGTGGTGACGAAGTCGCCGCGGACGCTGGAGGTGATGAACGTCTTGGCGCCGTTGATCACCCAGTGGTCGCCGTCGCGGACGGCGCGGGTGCTGATGCTCGCGACGTCGGAGCCGGTGCCCGGCTCGGTGACCGCCATCGAGCCGATCAGGTCGCCGGACAGCGTCGGGCGGACCCAGGCGTCGATGAGCTCCGGGCTGCCGTTCTGGATGATGTGCGGGATCGCGATGCCGTGCGTGAACGCCGACGCCATCGCGCCGCCGGACCAGCCGGCCTCCATGAAGCCCTCTTGGGCGGCACAGATGTCCATGAGCGTGCCGCCGTCGCCGCCGACCTCCTCGCTGACGCCGACGCCGAGCAGGCCTGCGTGGGCGAGCTTCTTCTGCAGCTCGCGCGGCAGCTCGCCGTCCCTCTCCCACTGGTCGAGGTGGGGCGTCACCTCGCGCTCGGTGAACGCGATGGCGCTCTGCTTGAGCGCGCGCTGCTCGGGAGTCCAGCCGTGGTCGAACGAGGTCATCGGGGTCCCCGCGAACTTGTTCGGAGGATTGATTCCTGCGGTGAGGAGGACGGTCCCACCGTCCGTACGGGAGAGAAGAAGTTCGTGGGGTGATTCATACGAGGTCCTCCTGGATGTGGACGATCCGGCTGCGGACCCACTCGCCGAGGCCTTTGGCCTGGGGGTCGAACCGGGTGGACGCGGCGACGCCGTCGCCGAGCAGGCCGTGGATGACGACGTTCACCGCACCCAGGTTGGGCAGCACGTAGACGTCGACGTCGAGGTCGCGTGCCTCGGGGATCAGCTCGCGGATCTTGCGGTCCTTGACGATCTTGGCGAGCCACTGGACGCGCGCCTCGTAGCGCTGCGAGCCGTCGTTCTTGACCCACAGGCCGAGGTTGGCGTTGCCCCCCTTGTCACCCGAGCGGGCGTGCACGAAGGTGCCCAGCGGCATCCGGCGGGTGATCGTGTCGGCCGGGGCCGGGTACGGCGAGGGCCGCTTGCCGACCTCGGGGTCGAGCTCCGCGGGGTCGGCGAAGGTGGTCGGGTCGGCGATCACCTCGCGGGTCCCGTCGTGGTGCACGACGGTGTGCTCCACCGCAGCCCTGTCGACGTACTCGGGGCGGTAGATGCCGAACGGACTGGGCTTCTGGGGCGGCGTGGTCATCGTGAAGCCGGGGTAGCTGGCCAGCGCGAGCTCGACCGCCGGGCCGGTGAACGGCTTGCCGAGCGGGCCCGCCTCGGGGTCCTTGCCGATGCAGCGCAGGATGACCGAGGCACCCTCCTCGGTGTCCGCATCGCCCGTACGTGCGGGGGTCTGGGTCCAGGTGACGTCGGCCGCGGTGAGCTGCGGGTCGAGCTGGCTGCGCAGCCAGTCTGCCTTGGCGTCGATGTCGAGGCCGGTGAGCACGAACTCCACCTGGTTGCGGTAGCCGCCGAGCGTGTTGACCGCGACCTTGAGCTGCTCGGCGGGCGCGGTGCCGGTGACGCCGGTGATCTCGACCCGGTCGGGAGCCTGCTGGTGCAGCCGGATCGAGTCGAGCCGGGTGGTGACGTCGGGGTTGAGGTAGCGCGTCGTCTGGATCTCGTAGAGCAGCTGCGCGGTGACGGTGTCGACCGTGACCGCGCCGCCGGTGCCGGCGTGCTTGGTGATCACGCTGCTGCCGTCGGCGGCGATCTCGGCGATCGGGAAGCCGAGCGGCGTCGTCATCGGGGCACCGGCCCGGAACAGGTCGGTGAAGCCGGAGAAGTTGCCGCCCGTGGCCTGGGTCCCGCACTCGATGACGTGGCCCGCGACGACCGCTCCGGCGAGCGCGTCGTGGTCGGTGGGCGTCCAGCCGTGGTGGGCGATCGCGGGTCCGACGACGACGCTCGCGTCGGTGACCCGTCCGGTGACGACGACGTCGGCGCCGTTGCTCAGCGCGGACGCGATGCCGAAGGCGCCCAGGTAGGCGTTGGCGGTGAGCGCGCCCTCGAACAGGCCGGCCGAGCGGAGGTCGTCCCCCTCGACGTACGCGACCTTGGCAGCGGTGCCGAGCCCCTGGATCCTCCGCGCCAGCCCCGCGGGATTGAGCCCGCCGGCATTGCTGACGATCTTCACGCCCTTGTCGAGCGCGAGGCCGAGCGTGTCCTCGAGCTGCTTGAGGAAGGTCCGCGCGTAGCCGAGGTCGGCGTCGCGCAGCGTGTCCATGCCGAGGATGAGCATGGTCAGCTCGGCGAGGTAGTCGCCGGTGATGACGTCGACGTCTCCTCCCTCGAGCTGCTCGCGCAGCGCGGAGAGGCGGTCGCCGTAGAAGCCGCTGCAGTTCGCGATCCTCAGCGCCGAGGTCATCGGGGATCCCGCCCGCCGCCGGCCGGGCCGGCGAAGGCCTGGGCGATGGTCAGCCACTTCTCGGCGTCGTCGCCGACCGCCTTCAGCTCGGTGTCGTCGCGGTGGATGCGCTGGGTGACGAGCTGGCAGAACTCGTAGGCGTCGCCGGTGACGCGCTGCGCGGCGTCTTCGGGCCCCCAGGTCCAGACCTCGCCGCTGGGAGCGGTGAGCTCGACCCGGAACTCCTCGGCCGGGGCGTCGAGGCCGTTGTTGGCGTAGGCGAAGTCGCGGGTGCGGACACCGATGTGGGCGACGTGCTTGATCCGGTCGGTCACCGCGGGCCGGACGCCGATCGCGTCGTAGACGTCGAGCGCGTGGGCCCAGGTCTCCATGAACCGCGCCGTCGCCATCGAGGTCGGCGACATCGGCGGGCCGAACCAGGGCAGCTTCTGGCCGTCGGGGTGCTCGCGGAGGGCCGCGATGAGCGCGGGGCGGGCGGCGTCCCACCGGGCGAGGAGCTCGTCGGGACCGGCCGCGCCGATGCGGAGGGCCTCGGTGTCGACGAAGCCGGTCGGGTCCTCGATGGCGGTGAGGACGACCGCGTCCCAGGCCTCCTTGCCCGCGTCGTCGCGGAGCGCGCCGGCGGCGAGGACCGCGACCTCGTCGGTCCACAGCAGGTGGGCGATCGTGGTCGCGACGTCCCAGCCCGCGGCGGGCGTCGTCGTCCGCCAGGCGTCGGCGTCGAGAGCGGCGACCGTCGTACGGAGCTGGTCGCCCTCGGCGCTCAGGTCGGCGATCACGTC
Organism: Nocardioides sp. L-11A; assembly: GCA_029961745.1. Classification (NCBI taxonomy): domain Bacteria; kingdom Bacillati; phylum Actinomycetota; class Actinomycetes; order Propionibacteriales; family Nocardioidaceae; genus Nocardioides; species Nocardioides sp. L-11A. The sequence goes on along the minus strand of CP124680.1, from coordinate 187,879 downwards.
GTCGAGGACACTCATGCGTCGTCTCCTTGCGGGTTGCGGAGCGCGGCGTCGAGCGTGCGCGCCCACTCGGTGAGGATCCGGCGGCGACGGCGGGCGTCGTCGCCGAGCGTGTTGGCCAGCCCCAGACCGCGCACCAGGTCGAGCGTGGCCTGCACCAGCTCGCGCGCACCCGGCTGCGACTCGTCGATGTCGAGCAGCTCGACGGTGAGCCGGTGGGTCTCGCGGCCGAGGTGCTGCTCGAGCGGCGCGACCGCCTCGTGCAGGTGGGCGTCGGTCCGGGCCGCGACCCAGAGCTCGAGCGCCGCGGTGAACACCGTGGACGCGAAGTGCTCGCCCAGCATCTGCACCACGGCCTCGGTGCGCCCCCGGCCTCGCGGCAGCCTGGCCACGGCCGCCTCCAGGTCGGAGCCGCGGATCGCGGTCAGGTGCGCGACCGCCGCGACGACCAGGTCGTTCTTGGTCGGGAAGTGGTGCAGCTGCGCGCCCCGGCTCACGCCGGCGCGCTCGGAGACCAGCGTGGTCGTCGTCCCCCCGAAGCCCTTCTCGACCAGCAGCTCGACGGTCGCGTCCATCAGCCGCTGCCGCATCACCCGGGTGCGCTCCTCCTGGGGGACGCGGGTGGCGGCCGGCGTGCTCATGCCCGTCAGCATGCCGCCGGACAAACAAACAGTCAAGCCTGACTTTAAGTTCCTCCTAGGGTGGGGTTGGGTGAGTGAGAGTGACGTCCGGGTCACGCTCACCCACCCGACTCGGTCAGTCGATCCGCGCCACCAACGGCAGCCGGCCCCGTGCGCACAGCCCGACCGCGGCCGCGGTGAGCAGCGGCAGCCCGACCACCACGACCGCGAGCAGCGGCCACGGCACAGCGAGCAGGGTCGCGCCGTCGCCGTCGCGCGAGAGCGGTCGGCTCACGGCGATGCCCGGGATGAAGCCGATCGGCGCGCCGAGCAGGGCGCCGACCAGTCCGACGACGAGGGCGTACGCCGCCGCGACCCGGCGGCGGGTCCGCGGCCGCGCGCCGACCGCGGCCATGGTGGCGAGGTCCGGACGGGCGTCGGAGAGGGCGAGGAAGGTGGCGGTCACCGTGCCGCCGAGCATCATCACGCCGCCGAGGACGGCGAGCACCCATTGCAGGATCCGCACGGCCGGGTCGGGCTCGAAGCCGCGCTCGACGTAGAGCTCACCCGTGCCGGGCACGGTCGCCAGGGTCTCGGCGAGGTCCTCCTCGGCGGCTTCGCCGACGGTCGGCGCCACGACCAGCGCGGTCGTGGCTGTCGTCAGGCCGAGCTCCTCGGCGAGCGCCGGGGGCACGATGCCGGCGGCCGCCGGGAGCGCGGCGGGCGAGCGCACCAGGGTGACGTCCACGTCGCGGGACCGCTCGTCGAGGATCTTCTCGGTGACGTCCTCGGTCACCCGGACCACGGCGCGCAGCCGGTCGGGAGATGCCTCGGAGCGGCCCAGCACGACCAGGCGACCCGCGGCGAGCGCGTCCTCGGCCGCCGCCTGCTCGGTCGGCGCGAGGCCGACGGCCGACGGCACGGTCGTGCCGACGAGGAAGGAGGAACCGAAGCTGCCGAACGTCGGCAGCACGAACGGCTCACCGTCCGACTCGAACGACAGCTCCGTCCAGGCCCCCTCACCGGCACCGCGGACACCCGCGATCTCGTCGATCTCGGCACCCGGAAGGCGCTGGGCGAGCACCCCACGGACCGTGGCGGGGTCGGCGCTGCCGTCGACCGGCAGGGCGGCGTACCCGTGGGCGAGCTGCGGGTCGTAGTCCCGCTCGTCGGCCGCCTGCTGGCTGCTGAGGGCGATGCCGAGGGCGACCACGCCGGCGACGGTCGCCCCGACGGCGGCCACGGCGGGGACCGTCCGGGTCCGGTGCCGGGCCGCGTCGCGGGCGGCGAAGCGCAGGGCCAGTGGGAACCGGCGGGCCACCCTGCCCACCGTCACCACGGTGGTCGCGACGAGCAGGATCATGCCGACCACCGACAACAGGGCCGACGCGCCGACCAGCGCCGGCGAGGCGCCGCTCGCCCGGGAGCCGGCCAGGCCCGCGAGCAGGCCCGCGGCGATGAGGACGAGCCCCAGCAGCGGCGAGCGCCGCGACGCCCGGCCCTCTCCGCGCCGGCCGGCGAGCACCGCGACGACGTCGTTGCGGGACGCGGAGTACGCCGGGACCACGGCGGCGAGCACGGCGGCCGCGAGACCGAAGCCCGCGACCCCGAGCAGCACCACCCACGGCACCTCGAACGGCCCGAACCAGGTGCCCTGGAAGCGCTGGGCCACCGGGACCAGCAACGCACCGACCCCGATGCCGAGCACGGTGCCGAGAGCGCCGCCCAGCAGGCCCACCACGACCCCCGAGGCGAGCACGGTACGCCGGGCCTGCGCCGGGGTGCCGCCGGCCGCGGCGACGAGCGCCAGGGTGCGGGCCTGGGCCCGCGCCCGGACGGCGAAGGCCGGCCCCGCGAGGAGAACCACCTCGAGCAGCACCATGGTCACGACCAGCACCAGTGCGGTCAGCGCGGTCTCGTCGGCCGGCTCGTCGCTGACCACCTCCGGCGGCAGGGCGCTGGCGGGCGGCGGGTCGGAGAGCACCTGGCGGGAGGCCGCGAGGAGACCCACGGCGTTGAGCGCGCGGACGTCGTCCCAGCTCACCGGGGCGCCACCGACCAGCCACTGCGGTGGGGCGTCGGGCATGCCGATCGCCCCCGGGAGCACCGCCGCGACGGCGTCGTCGCGGGTCGTGGCGCTCTCGACGATCCCCACGATCCGCAGCTCCGTGCGGGTCTCGCCGTCGGCGCTGCGACGCAGCGCGGTGAGGGTCTCGCCGAGTGCGGGTCCGCGGCGGACCAGGGCGGGGTTGACGACGACCTCGCCGGTGGTGCGCGGCAGCCGGCCGTCCTCGAGCCGGAACAGGCCACGGGCCAGAGGATCGGCGAGGTCGGTCTGGGTGACGACGACATCGCCGACGCCGCGGTCGGTGGCATAGGAGAGGTACTCCCGGTCGATCGGGAGGAGCGGCCGGCCGGCGCCCAGCACCTGCTGGACCTCCGCCGCTGTCGAGACGTGCTCCTCCTCGCCGACCCAGGAGGTCGTGCCGTCGGGGTCGAACGACTGCAGCACCTCCGTCGTGCCGCTGCCGTAGACCAGCGCGGCCGCCGTACCCATCCGGCGCTCGACGCCCTCGGCGCCGGTGACGTTCGCGGTCCGCCACACGACCGCGGCCGCCGCGACGGCCAGCACGGGCAGGCAGACCAGGACCAGCATCAGGGCGGTCTGCGCACGGCGGCGCAGCGCCTCGCGGCGGGCCAGGCGCAGCGCGATCCGCCAGCCGGCGACGCGCGCACCGCCGCGGGTGGGACGGCTCATGCGTCGGCCCGCTCGGTCAGGACCTCGACCCGGTCGGTGCCGGTCTCGTCGACGACGACCCCGTCGCGCAGGAAGACGACCCGGTCCGCCCACGCCGCGTGCCGCGCCTCGTGGGTGACCAGCACCCCGGCGGCGCCCGCGTCGCACCGGGCTCGCAGCAGCCCGAGGATCCCCTCGCCGGTCTCGGTGTCGAGGGCACCGGTCGGCTCGTCGGCCAGGATCAGCCGCCGCTCGCCGACGACGGCGCGGGCGATCGCCACGCGCTGCTGCTGGCCGCCCGACATGTCGTCGGGGAAGCGCTCGGCCAGATCGGCGATGCCGACCTCCTCCAGCGCCCGCAACGCCTCCTCGCGGGCGGTCCGGACCGACACCCCGTCGAGCTCGCGGGGCAGGGCGACGTTCTCGGCCGCGGTCAGCGCCGGGATCAGGTTGAAGCCCTGGAAGACGTAGCCGATCGACGTACGCCGCATCCGGGCGCGCTCCTGCTGGCCGAGGCCGACCAGGTCGGTGCCCTCGACCAGGACCGCTCCCGAGGTCGGCTGATCGAGGCCGCCGGCGATGGTCAGCAGGGTGGACTTGCCGGAGCCGGACGGGCCCATCACCGCGACCAGCTCGCCCGCGTGGGCGGCGAAGGAGATCCCGCGCAGCGCGTGGACCTCCCCGGCACCGCTCCCGTGGACCCGGGTGACGTCGGTGAGCTGCAGGACGGCGTTCATCTAGATTCCTTCGGGGAGAGTCGTCGGTCGTCGCGGATGCGCTCCAGGCGGGCCCGCGCGTCGGCGAGCCAGCGCCGCTCGGCGCGGTCGAGGCGGCGGACCTGGTCCTCGTCGCGGGCGTTCATCGGGTTCCTCGCGCGGGCGCCTCGCCGACCGGCAGGGTCCCGGCGTCGGTCGGGCGGGCGGCGTCGCGGCCCTGCTCGACCGCGGCCCGCCGCAGCCGGGCCTCGCAGTGGTCGAGCCAGCGGATCTCGGCCTCGGCACCGAACACCAGCGAGTCGAGGACCAAGCTCCACGCGAGGTCCGCTCGCTCGGCCCCGTCAGCACCGGCGGTGCCGTCGGCCGCGCGGCGCTTGAGCCGGGTGTAGTCCTGGAGCGCCGCCATGGTCGCGCTGCGCTGCTGCTGGATCACGGTGCCGACGTCGACGCCGGGGACCGTGACCGCGAGCGCCAGCTTGATGGCGAGCTCGTCGCGCGGCGGCTGGGTGCGGGCGACCGGCGTGGTGAACCAGCTCGCGACCTCGTCCCGGCCGCCGTCGGTGATCCGGTAGACGAGGTGGCCCTCCCCGTCCTCCCCCTCGGCGACGGCGAGGCCGTCGCGCTCCAGGCGGGTCAGGGTCGTGTAGACCTGCCCGACGTTGAGCGGCCAGGTGGTGCCGGTACGACGCTCGAACTCGGCGCGCAGCTGGTAGCCGTACATCGGCTCCTGCTCGAGCAGCGCCAGCAGCGCGTGCTTGACGGACATGCGGGACTCCTTGGGTGACTACATACCGGGTATACGAACTATATACCCGGTATAGCCAAGGCAGGGAACCGGCGCTGCCTCGTTTGCCGGAGCCGTCCACGGGGTAGCGGGCTGACGATGTCGGCCTCCGGAAGGGATCCCATGCTCCGCCTTCGCCTCGCCACCCTCCTCGCCCTCGTGACACTGACCGCGACCGGCCTGCTGACCGCCGTCGTCCCGGCCGGCCAGGCAGCGGCGCCCCGGGTGGACGGCACCGACGTGCCGAACCGCACCGACGTCGTCCGAGCGATCCCGGGCCTCAAGGGCGTCGCCCTGGGACGGTTCGCGAACCGGACGCTCTCCTACTACGACGGCGTCTGCTCGACCTGGGAACGGGTCGACGGGACCTCGGGCAAGGAGTTCGGTGGCGTCAGCACCACCGGTGACCGCGCGGTGAGCGCACGCGTGATCCAGTTCCCGAGCAAGGCGGCGGCCCGGCGGCTCCTCGCGACGTTCCGGGCCTTCGTGCGCGAGTGCGGCCAGCACTGGGCCGGCGTCGACACGGCGGTCCAGGCGGTGAGGCTGCCGAAGCTCGGCGACCAGCGCGTCGCCTTCCGCACCACCGAGACCTTCGCCCCGGAGAAGAACCTGCCGAACCGCAACCACCTCACCGCGGCGGTGCGCCAGGGCAAGCGCCTGCTCGTCCTCACCGTCGAGCTTCCGGACCGGGTCCGCACGGCCCCGTTCGTGCGGCTCGCGCGGGTCGCCGCCCGCAAGATGGGCTGACCCTCCGCTACCGCTCGCACCCCTGGCGGACCTCGCCGGTGCAGGAGTCCTTGCCCCGGCCGCCGACCACGGTGTCGTAGCCACCACGTCCGTTGAGCACGTCGTTGCCGGCACCGCCACGCAGTACGTTGTCGAAGGCGTCGCCGAGGATGAGATCGTCGTCGGGCGTGCCCCGGACCTCCTCGACCCCGGCGAGCGCGGTCCGGAGCCGCAGTCCCCCGATCTCGGTCTCGGCGCTGGCCAGGCCGGTGGCGAGGTTGACGTAGACGCCGGAGGTCAGGCCGGGTACGTACCCGTCGTAGAAGGTCGCCCGGTCGTAGCCCGGCCCTCCGTCGAACGAGCCGGTCCCCAGGGGCGCCCAGTACCGGTCGGCGCCCTTCCCGCCGCGGGCGGTGCCGACGCTGTAGAACCGGTCCGCGCCCTTGCCTCCGTCGGCGCTCCCGGCGCCGTAGATCGTGTCGTCGCCCCGGCCACCGAGCACCCGGGTCCGCGCGTCGCCGCAGATCAGGTCGTCGCCGTCGAGCCCGAGGACCACGTCGCGGCCCTTGCCCCGCCCGGCCACGATCACGTCGCGCCCCCGGGTGCCGACGATCCGGTCGTCGCCCTTCGACGGGTCGACGATCGTCGCGCGCTTGCCGGCGCACGTCGGCACCGGCGCCTGCGCCGGGGAGGGCGCCGCGCCGGCCAGTCCGCCACCGGCCGCCAGCACCGCGGCCGCTGCCGTGACCCGAGCCCTCCGCATCCCTGCCCCCTGTCGCACCAAGGCAGGATGTCATCGACGCTCAGATCAGTCGGTAGCGCACCCCCAGCGCGTCGTACGTCGACCGGGCCCGGCGGTCGCGGGTGATCAGCTCGACGTCGTGGTGCAGGGCGGTCGATCCGACCAGCCCGTCGTAGACAGCGCCGCCGTCGACATCCGCGGCGGCGAAGGTGGCGACCAACGCGACCTGGCGCGACTCGGGCAGGCCGATCACCTCGAGCCCGAGGCCGTCGAGCGCACGGGCCACGTCTGCCCCCTGCATCCGATAGCTGTCGTGCACGCGGGTCAGCACGCTGTAGGTCTCGAGCAGCACGTGGACCGGGACGGCGCTGAGCAGGGGCCACACCTCCAGGGCGGCGGCGTGATCGGGATGGCGCGGGTTGAGCGTGGGGACCAGGAGACTGGTGTCACAGGCGGCGCTCACGCACGGCCTCCAGCGTCTCGCGGATCATCTCGTCGGTGAGCGGCGGCGCGTCGGGCGGGAGGTTCTTGTAGACGATCCGGGGCGGCCCACCCTCGGGGAACTCGATCTCGACCTCGGCGCGCGGCAGCTCGATCTGCAGCCGTCCGTTGTCGAAGAACAGGTCGACCCGGGTGCCGCCGGTCAGCCCCATGGCCTCCCGGATCGCCTTGGGCACGACGATGCGCCCGGCACCGTCGATGGTGGCCTGCATGGCAACACTCATGGTTGGAATCCTACCATGTCTCCTGCCATCGAAGGGGTGCGCGAGACTGCCGCCATGGCATCGACGATCCTGATCACCGGCGCGTCCAGTGGCCTGGGGGCCGAGATGGCCCGTCAGTTCGCGGACCGCGGCTACGACCTGGCCCTGGCCGCGCGGCGCACCGAGCGGCTGACGGAGCTGTCCGCCGAGATCCGGGCGGCGCACCCCGGCCGCCGGGTCGCGGTGCGGGCGCTCGACGTGACCGACCACGCAGCGGTCTTCCGCGTCTTCGGCGAGCTGCGCGACGAGCTCGGCCGGCTCGACCGGGTCGTCGTCAACGCCGGCCTCGGCAAGGGTGCGCGGCTCGGCACCGGCCGGTTCGACGCCAACCTCGAGACCGCGATGACCAACGCCGTCGGCGCGCTGGCCCAGACCGAGGCCGCAATGGAGGTGTTCCGCGCCCAGGAGGCCGGGCACCTGGTGATGGTCTCGTCGATGTCGGCCCTGCGCGGCATGCCCGGCTCGATGACGACCTACGCCGCCACCAAGGCCTGCGTCGCGCACCTGGCCGAGGGGCTGCGGACCGAGCTGCACGGCACCCGGCTGCAGCACCGGATCAAGGTGACCGTGCTCTACCCGGGCTACATCCGGTCCGAGATGAACGACCAGGTCGCCCAGCGCACGCCGCTGATGTCCTCGACCGCGAAGGGCGTGCGGGCGATGGTCGCGGCCATCGAGACGGAGGTCGCCGACGCCTGCGTGCCCCGGTGGCCGTGGGCCGCGCTGGCGCCGGTGATGAGGCACGCCCCGCTCGCGGTCCTCAAGAGGCTGGTCTGACCCGGTCGCCGGCCGAGCGCGGCAGCACGATCTCCAGGTCCAGGCCCGCGGCCGCGTGCGCGAGTCCGCGGTGCCCGCCCGTGCGTGGGATCGCCGCGAGGGCGGTGGCGGCCACGAAGAGCAGCAGCACCGGCCCCGTCCATGTACCCGGGACGGCGAGCAGCACGATCATCGGGCCCACGCCGACGGCGAGCTTGACCAACCGGGCGAGCGGGACCGGGCCGCGGCGGGCGATGGTGCGCACGGACACCACCCACTCGCCGACGGTCCGGCCGCCGAGGAGTACGGCGGCCGCCTCGATCAGGCCCGGGACGCCCCACTGCAGCAGGCGCTCGGGCGTGGTGGGCAGGTCCTCGAAGGGGACCTCCACGACGTACAGCTGCACGGCCCGCCAGGCCACGGACAGGGCGGAGCCGAGCAGCACCACGAAGAGGACGTCGCAGACCATCCCGACCAGCCGTCGGCCCAGCGTGATCGTCGTCGGCCACACCACCTCCGGTCGCCTCCGGCGGATGAAGATCGCCGACACCAGCGAGCCGAGGGTGGCGCCGAGGGTGTTGAGCATCAGGTCGTCGACGTCGAAGAGCCGGTAGGCGCAGTCGTAGAGATGCCACACGCCGGTGGCCTGGGTGGTCTCGATGAGCAGCGAGACCCCGAATCCGAGGAGGGTGGCCACCACGACGCCGCGCCGCGCGATCCGTCGGACGAACCAGCCGAGCGGCACGAACAGCAGCACGTTGAGCGCCACCTGCAGGAACGCCGCGTCGTGCACCAGCGCGGACAGCCCGGCCCGCGACCCGAGGTCGCCCCAGTCGATCCCGCGCATCGTGTCGAACGGGACCGTCTGCCGCCCGACACAGGTGAAGTCGTCCCCCGCGGGCATGGGCAGCAGGGTGTAGGTCCACAGGGCCAGCGCATAGACCGCGCCGGAGAGCAGCACCAGCAGGTCGCGCAGCCCGAGCCGGCCGTCACGGCGGTACTCCACCGCCGCCACCGGCAGCAGCAGCACGACCGCGACCACGCTGCCGAGGGCCGTCGCGATGACCGCGTTCATCAGCTGGTCGGACATGCCGCTCCCCCTCCGTCAGCCTCGATCCGTGGATGGGCGCCGTAGCGAGCGGCACTCCAGGGGTGCGATCGCAAGGCGCGGTCGCGAGGGCAGTCTGGTTGCACTGGTGAGCGTCCGCAACGCCGCGAGGGCGCCGCTGGGGTGTCGCGTAGTAGGTGGCCATCCACGGATCGAGGCTCAGCGGTAGGTCACCAGCGGACGCGGCAGGTGCGGGTGCTCGTTGAACGTCAGCAGGCGCGCGCCGGTGGCGCCGACGATCACCCGGGTGACCGAGGTGTTGGCGATGACGGTGTTGAACCGCGCCCACACCGGGCCCACCGCTCCCGGCTCCGGTACGACGAGCAGCGCGGCCAGCGCGGCGATCACGCCACCCGACGTGACGACCAGGGTGGGGCCGGGGCGAGCGGCCGCGGCGTCGAGCGCGGCGCGGGCCCGGCCGACGAAGTCGTCGTACGGCTCGGGGTAGCCGCCGCCGGGGCCGGCGGCGGCCCAGTGCGCCGTCGAGACCTCGAACTGCTCCTGGAAGGCGCGTCGGTCGGTGGTGTGGTCGACGACTGCTCCGGTCGCTTCCGCGAAGCGCGCCAGGACGGCGAGATGGTCGAACTCGGCCCAGTCCTCGTCGACCTCGGCCCGCGGGGAGCCCGGGAGCCCGGTCCAGCCGGCACCCTCCGCGATCGCCTCCCACGTCTCCCGGTGGCGGCGCATGCCGCCGTGCACGACGCAGAGCGGCTCAGGCCCCTCCTTGGCGAGCCAGCGGCCGAGCACGCGCCCCTGCTCCCAGCCGTTCTCGGAGAGCACGTCGTAGTCGTCGGCGCCGAACGACGCCTGGCCGTGGCGGACGAGCAGCAGCACGCCCATCAGGCGTCCTCCTCGGGGGTCAGGGCGGCGATGACCTGCCGGCAGCGCGCCTCGAGATAGCCGACGGCCGGCCCGAACGCGGCGTACGCCTCGTTGGTGGTCTGGCCGTGGAAGTAGCGGTACCAGATCTGCTGGGCGATGACCGCGAGCCGGAACAGGCCGAACACCTCGTAGAAGCTCCATTGCGCGGCGGTCAGCTCGAGGCCGGTGCGGGCGCAGTAGGCGTCGACGACCTGGCGGCGGGTCCACATGCCCGGGGCGGTCGTGGGCTGGCGCCGGAAGAGGAGGAAGAACTCGTCGTCGCCGGCCTCCACCCAGTACGCCAGCGCGCAGCCGAGGTCCATCAGCGGGTCGCCGACGGTGGCGAGCTCCCAGTCGAGGAGACCGACGATCCGGCTCGGGTCGTCGGGCGCGAGCACCATGTTGTCGAAGCGGAAGTCGTTGTGGATCATCCGCTGTCCGACATCGGCGGGCCGGTGCGCCTCGAGCCAGCCGGTGATGTCGGACCAGTCGCCGGTGTCGTCGGTGCGCGCGTCGTCCAGCCGCCGGGTCCAGCCGCCGAGCTGCCGCGCGACGTACCCCTCGCCCTTGGCGAGCGCGGCCAGGCCCGGCACGGCGGCGACGTCGACCGCGTGCAGTGCGACCAGCAGGTCGACGGCGGCGTCACACAGCGCCGACGCCTGCTCGGGCGTGACGGGGAAGCCGAAGTCGCGCCGCGGGATCAGGCCGTCGAGCCGCTCCATCACGTAGAGCTCGCTGCCGATCGGGCTCTCCTCGGCCGTGCAGTACGCCGCCATCGCCGGCACCTGGTCGAAGACCGGCTTCAGCGCGGCCTGGATCCGGTACTCGCGACCCATGTCGTGGGCGCCCTTCGCCTTGGTGCCGACGGGAGGGCGGCGCAGGATCAGGTCCGGGCCGTCCTGCATCCGCAGCAGGTAGGTCAGGTTGGACGCACCGCCGGGGAACTGCCGCACCTCGGCGATCGGGCCACGGTCCAGCCAGGTCTCGACGGCGGCGACGTCGAAGGCGTCCTCCGCGCGGACCGGTCGCGACTCGTCGCCCACTCCGCTCACCCTGGTCACTCGGCCACCGCGTCCAGCTTGCGCGCCTGGGCCCGCATGACCGCGTCGTACGACGCCCGGTCGGTCAGCTTCAGCTGGTACGCCGCGCGCGCGGCGTCGTCGGGCACGATCAGCTCGCTGCCGGCGTCGACCCCGGCGAGCACGGCGGCCGCGATGTCGTCGGCGCTGGTGGGGCTGTCCTCGACCAGCTTCGTCATCACGGTCTGCAGCGCCGCGTCCCGACCCTCGACGGCGACCATCAGGTTGGTGCGGAAGTACGACGGGCACACGACGTGGGCGCGCACGCCGTGCGCGGCCAGCTCGTGGCCGGTGGTCTCGGTGAGCGCGACGACCGCGGCCTTGGTGGCGTTGTAGCCGGCCATCCCGGCCGGGTGCACGAGCCCGGCGAGTGAGGCGATGTTGACGATCCGGCCGCCCCCCTGGCGCTTGAACACCGGGGTGAAGGTCGCGGTGCCGCGGACCGCCCCGAGGAGGTTGATGTCGACCAGCCGCTGCCACTCGTCGATGCCCGCGACGTCGAGCCGCCCGCCGCCGGCGATGCCGGCGTTGTTGACGAGGACGTCGATTCCGCCCCAGCTCCGCTCGACGTGGTCGCGAACCGCGATCCAGTCGGCGTCGCTGGTGATGTCGAGCGGGTGGATCCCCTCGGCCGGTACGCGGTCGGTGCGGAGCACGTCGGCGCCCCGCTCCTCCCAGGCCCGGGCGAGGGCGGCGCCGAGGCCGGAGGCCGCGCCGGTGATCAGGACACGCTGGTGCTGCTGCGGCTGGTCGGTCACCCGGCCGACATTAGTGCGTCGGCCAGCACCGCTCGCAGGGCGCTCACGAGCAGGTCGACGTCGGCCTCCGTGCACACGAGGGGCGGTGCGAAGCGCACGGTGGAGCCGTGGGTGTCCTTGGCGAGGATGCCGTGCTCCATCAGCGCCTCGCAGACCTCGCGGCCGGTGCGCAGCCCCGGGTCGACGTCGACACCGGCCCACAGGCCGCGCACCCGGACGGCGACCAGCCCGCGTCCGACCAGACCGCGCAGGCCCTCCTCGAGCCGCGCCCCGAGCACCCGCGCCCGCTCCTGGAACTCCCCGGTCGCGAGCATCCGGACCACCTCGTGGCCGATCGCCGCGGCGAGGGGGTTGCCGCCGAAGGTCGAGCCGTGGGTGCCCGGCCGGATCACGTCGAGCACCGCGCGGTCCGCGGCGATGGCCGAGACGGGGTAGATCCCGCCGCCGAGCGCCTTGCCGAGCACGTAGACATCGGGGACGACGTCCTCGTGGTCGCACGCGAAGGTGCGGCCGGTCCGGGCCAGGCCGGACTGGATCTCGTCGGCCACCAGGAGGACGCCGCGCTCGGTGCACAGCTCACGCAGCGCGCGCAGGAAGCCCGCGGGCGGGATCACGACGCCACCCTCGCCCTGGATCGGCTCGACGAGCACGGCGACCGTCGCGTCGTCGATCGCGGCGGCGACGGCATCGAGGTCGCCGTACGGGACGCCGACGAAGCCCGGGGTGAACGGGCCGTAGTCCACCGTCGCCTCGTCGTCGTCGGAGAAGCTGACGATGGTCGTGGTCCGGCCGTGGAAATTGCCCCGCATCGTGATGATCCTCGCCGTGCCCGGCGCGACGCCCTTGACCCGGTAGCCCCACTTCCGGCTGACCTTGATCGCGGTCTCGACCGCCTCGGCGCCGGAGTTCATCGGCAGCACCAGGTCCTTGCCGGTCAGCTCGGCCAGGGCCTGCGCGAACGGCCCGAGCTGATCGTTGTAGAACGCCCGGCTGGTGAGGGTCAGCCGCTCCAGCTGCGCCGCCGCGCACGCGACCAGCCGCGGGTTGCCGTGGCCGAAGTTGAGGGCGGAGTAGCCCGCGAGGCAGTCCAGGTAGCGACGTCCGTCGACGTCGGTCACCCAGGCACCCTCGCCGGAGGCGAGGACCACCGGGAGCGGGTGGTAGTTGTGCGCGGCGTACGTCTCGGTCAGCTCGATGTGGCGGCGCGTGGCGTCGGCGGCCCCCGGGTCGTGCGTGGCCCGCGTGGTGGTGGTCATGGTGCTCCCTTCCGGTTCGGTCGCGATGACTCCAGGATGCGCCTCCGCGCGGGTCAGCTGCAGAGGCCCGCCGCGGCGCGGTCGTCCTCCGACAGGCCGCCGGAGGGGGGCGGGGTCGGCGTACCGCCGGGGGTGGCGCCCGGGGAGCCCGACGGGGAGCCCGACGGGGAGCCGGACGGGGAGCCGGAGGCGGAGCCCGATGCCGCACCGCTGCCGTCCGGGCTGTCGTCGGCGCTGATCGCCTGGTCGAGGAACTCCTTGGTGAGCGGCCGGTCGGCGATCACCAGCTGCCACAGCTTCTCGACCGACGGCAGCCACTCCACGCCGCCGCTGACCTTGTCCGTGTCCAGGGTCCACGGCGTCGTGATGAATTTGATGTCGGCGGCGTCGATGCCCTGGGCACTGGCGGCGACCTTGGCCATCTCCGCGACCGTCTCGAAGTTGGTCGCCAGCTCGGTGGTCGCGGCGCTGATGAAACGCGCGAGCCGGTCCGGGCGGGCGAGCATGCCGCGGGTGAGCGCCTTGTCGATCATCGCGCCGATGAGGGCCTGCTGGCGCCGGGTCCGGTAGGGGTCGATGCCCTGGCTGACGCCGTAGCGCACCCGCGCGTAGTCCAGCGCCTCCTCGCCGTCGGCTTCGCGGGTCCCGGCGTCGAGATGGATGTTGCCGGTGGTGTCGTCGATCTCCTCCGGGACGCAGATCTCGACACCGTCGAGGGCGTCGACCATGTCCTTGAACTGGTTGAAGTCGACGACGACGAACTTGTCGACGCGGATCCCGGTCAGCTGCTCGAGCTGCTGGCGGGTGCAACCGGGTCCGCCGACCTGGAAGGCGACGTTCCACTTGTCGTACGCCGTCGCGGCGGGGATCTCGGTGCCGTCGGCCTCATAGCAGGCCGGTCGCATCACCGCCGTGTCGCGCGGGATCGAGATGCCGTAGGCGAACTCCCGGTCGGCGGAGAGGTGGAACAGGATGGTGGTGTCGGACAGGCCGCCGCCGGCCTCGCCGTCGATCTTGCATCCCTCGCAGCCACGGCTGTCGGTGCCCATCACCAGGATGTTGAGCGCCTCGGTCTTCTTGTCGGGCCGGTTCTTGCCGACGACCGTCGGGTGCTCGAGGTTGTCGTTCCAGTTCTGGTAGACGAGCACGACGCCCAGGCCGGTCAGCAGACCGAGCGCGACCAGGCTCGCCACGATGACCCGGAGCACCGTCCGCCCCGGCCGCGCCACGCGTCGCCGCCCTCCCATGACGGGAAACCTACAGGCACACCCACGCCGACCCGGCGCGTTCAAACGCGCCGGGTCGGCGTGCTCAGGGCGTTCAGATGCGCCGGGTCGGCGGGGATCAGGCGGGGATCAGGCGGGGATCAGGCGGGGATCAGGCCGGGAAGCCCTTGCCCGAGGCAGCCAGCTCCCGCAGCCACGGGGTGGCCTGGAAGCGGTCGCCGTACGTCGCGGCGAGCTCGTCGGCGCGCGCGAGGAAGGCGTTCAGGCCGATCTCGCCGGTCACCTTGTTCTCGTAGCCGGTCATGAACTGCGCGGCACCGCCGGTGTTGGGCGGGAAGCCGATGCCCATGATCGAGCCGATGTTGGCGGCGGCCGCCGAGGTGATGACGCCCTCCTCGAAGGTCTTCGCGGTCTCCAGTGCCTCGGCGAAGAGCATCCGGTCGCGGATGTCCTCGATCGGCGGCTGCTCCTCGGCGACCGGGAAGAGGTCGGCGAGGCCGGCCCAGATCGAGCCGCGCTTGCCGTCGACGTAGTCGTAGAAGCCGGCACCGCGCAGGCGACCGGCCCGACCGGCCTCGAGCATCTTGCCGACCACGGCCTGGCCCGGGTGCACCGGCAGGTCGGGGTTGGCGTCGGCCGTCGCCTTGGCGATCTTGGCCATCAGCTCGAGGTTGAGCTCGTCGGAGAGCTGTAGCACCGGCGCCGGGTAGCCGGCCGAGGTGGTGGCCCGCTCGATGGAGTACGGCGCGACGCCCTCGGCGAGCATCGCCATGCCCTCGTTGACCATGTAGCCGATCACCCGCGAGGTGTAGAAGCCGCGGCTGTCGTTGACCACGATCGGGGTCTTGCGGATCTGCAGCACGACGTCGTAGGCCTTGGCGAGCGCCTCGTCGGAGGTCTCCTTGCCGGCGATGATCTCGACCAGCGGCATCTTGTCGACCGGGCTGAAGAAGTGCAGGCCGATGAACCGCTTCTGGTCCGCGGCGTTCTCCAGGCCCGCGGCCAGCTCGGTGATCGGCAGCGTCGAGGTGTTCGAGCACAGCACGGCGTCGGGTGCCAGGTGCGGCAGGATCTCGGCGAACACCTTGGCCTTGAGCGAGGGGTCCTCGAAGACCGCCTCGACCACGAGGTCGGCACCCGCCGCGGCGGCGGGGTCGTCGGTCGCGGTGATCCGGCCCAGCAGCTCGGCCTTCTTCTCCTCCGTGGACCGTCCCCGCGAGATCGCCTTGTCGAGCAGGCCCGTGGAGTAGGACTTGCCCTTCTCGGCCGCCTCGACGGAGATGTCCTTGAGGACGACCTCGACTCCCGACTTGGCCAGCACGTAGGCGATACCGGCGCCCATCATGCCGGCGCCGAGGACGACGGCCTTCTTGGCCCGGTAGGGCTCGATGCCCTGCGGACGCAGCGAGCCGGAGTTGATGGCCTGCAGGTCGAAGAAGAACGCCTGGATCATGTTCTTCGAGCCCTGGTTGACGACCAGGTTGGCGAGATAGCGCGACTCGATCCGCGAGGCGGTGTCGAAGTCGACCGACGCACCCTCGACCGCGGCCGAGAGGATGGCGCGGGGGGCCGGGTAGTCGGCGCCCTTCAGCTGCTTGCGGAGCAGGGCCGGGAAGGCGGGGAGGAAGCCCGCGAGTGCCGGCGACTTCGGCGTGCCGCCGGGCATCTTGTAGCCGGGGGCGTCCCACGGCGACAGGGCCGCGTCGGGGTTGGCCTTGATCCACGCCTTGGCTGCCGGGACCAGCTCCTCGCGGGTCGCGACGAGCTCGTCGACGACGCCCTTCTCGAGCGCCTTCTCCGGGTTGAACTGGGTGCCCTGGAGCAGCACGTCCATCAGCGCGGTCTGCAGGCCCCACTTGCGTACGGCGCGGGTGACGCCGCCGCCACCGGGCAGCAGGCCCAGGGTCGCCTCGGGCAGGCCGACCTTGACCTTCGGGTCGTTGACCAGGATCCGGTGCTGGGTGGCGAGGGTGATCTCGTAGCCGCCGCCGAGCGCGGCACCGTTGATGGCGGCCACGACCGGCCTCGGGAAGAGCTCGAGACGGCGCAGCGACGCCTTGATGCTCTCGCACTGGGCGAAGACGTCGCCGGCGTTCTCCTTGGTGGTCTGGACCATCAGCTTGAGGTCGCCGCCCGCGAAGAAGGTCTTCTTAGCGGAGGCGATGACCACGCCGGTGATGTCGTCCTGCTCGGCGTACAGGCGCTCGACCGCGGCCGCCATGGACTCGCGGTAGAGCTCGTTCATCGTGTTCGCGCTCTGGTTCGGGTCATCGAGGGTGAGGGTGACGATGCCGTCGGCGTCGCGGTCGTAGCGGACCGCGGTCCCAGATGTTGCAGTGTCGGTGCTCAATGTCGTTCCTTGAGAGTTCGAGAGGTTCGAGAGGTGTAGTGGGGCTCGGCCGGCAGCGTGTCGCTCGCGGCGTCAGGCCGGCAGCGTGGCGCAGGGCGGCGAAGCCGCACGGCGTGAAGCCCGTGGGGCCGAGCTTGCGGGGCCCCGGGCGGCGAACGCCGTCTGCGACACGCTCGGCCCATCAATCAGACGCGCTCGACGATCGTGGCGATGCCCATGCCGCCGCCGACGCACAGCGTGGCGAGGCCGCGGCGCAGGTCACGCCGCTCGAGCTCGTCGATCAGGGTGCCGAGGATCATCGCTCCCGTGGCGCCGAGCGGATGGCCCATGGCGATGGCGCCGCCGTTGACGTTGGTGATGTCGTGACCGATGCCCATGTCGCGCATGAACCGCATCGCGACCGCGGCGAACGCCTCGTTGATCTCGAACAGGTCGATGTCGCCGACCTCGAGGCCGGCCTTGGCCAGCGCCTTGCGGGCGGCGGGAGCCGGGCCGGTCAGCATGATGATCGGGTCCGCACCGGAGACCGCGGTCGCGATGATGCGGGCCCGCGGGGTGAGGCCGAGGTCCTGACCGACCTGCTCGTTGCCGATCAGGGTCAGCGCGGCGCCGTCGACGATGCCCGAGCTGTTGCCGGCGTGGTGGACGTGGTTGATCTTCTCGACCCAGTGGTACTTCTCCAGCGCCACGTCGTCGAAGCCGGCGTCGGCGCCGAGCTGGGCGAAGGACGGCTTGAGGCCGGCGAGACCCTCGACGGAGGTGTCGGGGCGGACGGTCTCGTCGCGGTCGAGGATGGTCAGGCCGCTGATGTCCTTGACCGGCACGATCGCGCCGTCGAAGTAGCCGTTGGCCTGCGCCTTGGCGGCGCGGTGGTGCGACTCGGCGGCGTAGGCGTCGACGTCCTCGCGGTTCCAGCCCTCGAGGGTCGCGATCAGGTCGGCACCGATGCCCTGCGGCACGAAGCCCGCCTTGAAGGCCGTGGCGGGGTCGGACGCCCAGGCGCCGCCGTCGGAGCCCATCGGCACCCGACTCATCGACTCGACGCCACCGGCGACGATCAGGTCCTCGAACCCGCCGCGGACCCGGCCGGCGGCCTGGTTGACGGCCTCCAGCCCGGAGGCGCAGAAGCGGTTGAGCTGGACGCCGGCGACGGTGTCCGGCAGGCCGGCGGCGATGGCCGCGGTCTTGGCGATGTCGCCACCCTGGTCGCCGATCGGCGAGACGACACCGAGGATCACGTCGTCGATGCGGTGGGTGTCGAGTCCGGGATTGCGCTCCTGCACGGCGCCGAGCAGTCCGACGGCGAGGTCGACGGGCTTCACCTCGTGGAGAGAGCCGTTGGCCTTGCCCCGGCCGCGCGGCGTGCGGAGGTGGTCGTACACGAATGCTTCTGCCATGACCGTCCTTGATTCTTCGGGCGTGAAGGGTGTTCCTGGGATCGATTGTGACACTATTACTGTCATGGTCAAGAGCGAGGGGCCGGCGGACGGTGTGACCCACGACGCATCCGCCGAGGACCCGGCGGCCGACCTCCTCACCCTCGAGGAGCTCACCGTCCGGGTCGGACTGACGGTGCGCACGGTGCGGTTCTACACCTCGCGCGGGCTGGTCCCGCCGCCGATCCGGCGCGGCCGGTCCGGCTACTACTCGGCGGTCCACATCGCCCGGATCGAGCTGGTGCTGGAGCTGCAGAGCCACGGCTTCACGCTCTCCGCGATCGAGCGCTATGTCGCCGGCATCCCCGAGGACGCAACCCCCGAGGACATCGCGCTGGCCCGCACCATGCTCGCGCCCTGGCAGTCCGACCTCCCCGTCGAGATGGACCGCGCCCAGCTGGAGCGGAAGGCCGGGCGGACCCTGTCGGCCGAGGACGTCGCCACCCTGCAGGCCCTCGGTGTGCTGCGCGTGCGCGGGGCGTCGTACCTCGTGGCGAGCAACCAGCTCGCGATCGGTGTGCGGCTCCTGGAGCTCGGCTTCCCCCGCGAGGTCGCGGTCGCTGCCGCGGCGGTCTACCAGGAGCACGGCGAGCAGATGGCCAAGGAGCTCTACGAGGTCATCAACGACAAGCTCGCGCCGCTGTACGACGACGCCGCGACCTCCGGACACTTCCGCGAGATCATGGAGCGGCTCAAGCCGCTCTCGGTGGGCGGGCTGGTGACGGCGTACGAGGCCGCGGTGGCCCGCGCCGCGCGGAGTCCGCGTCGTCCGTCCTGACGGTTCGCCCGGGCGGCCTGCTCCCGCCTCCGTCCCCTTCCCGCTGTAACACGCCGTCCACCCGGCTTCCCGGCGGTTGTCAGCGCGTTCACGGCGTGTCGTACGGCGCGTCGCGACGTCAACGACGTGTTACTGCGCCGGTGTGACCGGGTCGGCCGCCAGCGCCTCCGCCAGCGTGGTGACCATCCGCGACCGGAAGCGCCGCGCGCCCGGGTGGTCCGGGAAGGCCAGGTCGGCTCCGTGGAACATCCGCGGCTCGACGTGGACCTCGACCGGTACGCCGGCCGCGGCGAGCCGCCGTCCGTAGTCGGCGACCTCGTCGCGGAAGAGGTCCAACGCCCCCACGCCGAGCCACGCCGGGGGCAGGCCGGCGAGGTCGGCGCGCCGGGCCGCCGCGGCGTACGGCGGAGCATCGGCCGGCCGCGGCGACCGGCCGAGATAGGCCCGCCACGCGAACCGGTTGGAGCGGGGTGTCCAGCCCAGCCGGCCGACTCCGGCCGCCGGACGGCGCAGGGTGGTGCGGTCGTCGAGCATCGGATAGACCAGCAGCTGGAAGGCGAGGGGCGGCTCGCCGCGGTCGTGGGACCGCTGGGCCAGCGACGCCGCGAGGCCGCCACCCGCGCTGGCACCGCCCACCGCGATCCGCGCCGGGTCGACACCCAGCCGATCAGCCGCGGAGCGCAGGAACGCGAGCGCGGTCGCGCCGTCGTCGAGCGCCGCCGGGAACGGGTGCTCGGGCGCCAGCCGGTAGTCCACGGCCACCACCACGACCTCCAACTCCACGGCCAGCCGCCCGCACAGGGCGTGGTCGGCGACCGCGGTCCCCGCGATCAGTCCCCCGCCGTGGAACCACAGCAGAGCGGGGCGCGGTCCCGAGGCCGGGCCGGAGGGGCGGTGGACGAAGACCGGTACGCCGTCGGGCCGGTGCGTCTCGACGTCGACTCCGGGCGCCGGCTCGGCCGCGTCCGGGTAGAGCCGGCGCAGGAGGGCCAGCTCCCGGGTGCTGCCGATGGAGTACGGCACGAGCGCGTTCCACGGACGCATCCCCGGTGCCGCCGCCAGGATCGACCGGCAGCGCCGCGCCGTCACCACGGCAGACGCGAGCGCCGCACCACCGGCCAGCCATCGCCGCATCCCGATCTCCTCGACCCGTCGCGCCCCCGGTGCATTGTGCCAGCCCGGACGGGCGTGCGGGCCAGGCCTCAGCGGCGGCCGGAGCTGAAGCTCGCCGCGCTGTGGCCGCCGCCCGAACCCGAGCCGGCACCACGCGAGCGCGAGCGGGACCGATTGCGGTTGCCGCCACCGGACTTCGCGCCGGCCGACTGGGCCGTGCTCTGCCCCTGCCCCGAGCGCTGGCCGCCGGACTTCTTGGCCGCCGGCTTCTTGCCCGCGGGGCGACGGCGACCGCCGCCCTTGCTCCCGTTGCCACCGCCGCCGTTGCCGCCGCCGTTGCCCTGGGGGGCGGCGGGGGTGAGGTCGATGCCGCCGGGGCGGTTGCGCTCGCCGGGGGCGAGGTCCTGCAGCACCGGGTGGTCGGGGCCCTGGATCCGGGTGGTGGTCGGCGTGATGCCGGCCGCGCGGGTCAGCGCCCGGACGTCGCCGCGCTGCTCGCTGGTCATCAGGGTGATCACCGTGCCGGCGGCACCGGCGCGCGCCGTACGGCCGGAACGGTGCAGGTAGGCCTTGTGCTCGGCCGGCGGGTCGGCGTGCACGACGAGGGAGACGTCGTCGACGTGGATGCCGCGGGCGGCGATGTCGGTCGCGACCAGCGTGGTCGCCGTACCGCTGTGGAAGGCCTCCATGTTGCGGGTACGCGCGCCCTGGCTGAGGTTGCCGTGCAGGTCGACCGCGGGGACGCCGTTCTTGTTCAGCTGGCGGGCCAGGGCCTTGGCGCCGTGCTTGGTGCGGGTGAAGACCACGGTGCGCCCGGGCGCGCTGACCAGGTCCAGCAGGACGGGCAGACGCTGCTCGCGCTCGAGGTGCAGCACGTGGTGGTCCATCTTGGCCACCGGCGACTGCGCGGAGTCGGCCTCGTGCACGGCCGGGTCGCGCAGGTAGCGCTTGACCAGGACGTCGATCGCGTTGTCGAGCGTCGCGGAGAACAGCATCCGCTGGCCGTCCTTCGGCGTCCGGTCGAGCAGCCGGCGGACGGCGGGCAGGAAGCCCAGATCCGCCATGTGGTCGGCCTCGTCGAGCACGGTGACCTGGACGTCGGCGAGGCTGCAGTGGCCCTGACCGATGAGGTCCTCGAGCCGGCCGGGGCAGGCGATCAGGATGTCGACGCCGTCGCGCAGGGCGTTGACCTGGGGGCCCTGGCCGACGCCGCCGAAGACGGTGGTCGTGCGCAGGCCCGCGGCCTTGGCGAGCGGGGCGACGGTCGCCGCGATCTGGGACGCGAGCTCGCGGGTCGGCGCCAGCACGAGGGCGCGCGGACGCTTCGGTGCCGGGCGCCGCGGCGTACCGCCGGCGATCAGCCGGGACACCAGCGGCAGGCCGAAGGCGTAGGTCTTGCCGGAGCCGGTGCGGCCGCGGCCGAGGACGTCGCGGCCCTTCAGCGAGTCCGGCAGGGTGGCGGCCTGGATCGGCGTGGGGACGACGATCTGGTCGGCCGCCAGGACGTCGAGCAGGGCAGTGGGCACGCCGAGATCGGCGAAGGTGGTGGTCACGGGAACTCTTCCGGGAGTGTCTCGCCGTACGTGAGGTGACTCCCGGGTCCGGGGCAAGACTGGCCGGACCGAAGTCACCACCCTAGGGGCGCGGCCCGCCCGGGCAGGAATCCGCGCCGCCGGATCAGGACGTGATCTGCACCGCAGCGCCGCGCTCGATCAGCCCGTCGACGTCCTGCACCCCCCAGGCCGCGAGCGCCTCGCGGGTGTGCGCGCCGGCGCCGGCGGCGGGCGGGTGCGAGAGGGTGGCGCGGGTGCGGGAGAACCGCGGCGCGGGCTGCGGCTGCACGATCCCCTCGTGCTCGACGAACACCTCGCGGCCCTTGATGTGCGGGTGTTCCGGGGCCTCGCTCATCCGCAGCACCGGCGCGACGCAGGCGTCGGTGCCGTCGAAGATCGCGCACCACTCGTCGCGGGTCCTGGTCTTGAACGTCGAGGTGATCAGCTCGCGCAGCTCGTCGGTCTTCGCGACGTCCCAGCGGTCGGGGACGGTGTCCTTGATGCCGAGCAGCTCGACGAACAGGTCGTAGAACTGCGGCTCCAGCGCACCGACCGACATGTGCTCGCCGTCGGCCGTCTCGTAGATGTCGTAGTACGGCGCGCCGCCGTCGAGCAGGTTCGCGGCCCGCTCCTCCTTGAACCCGCCACCGGCGAGGAAGGCCGACGTCATCGCGTTGAGGCTGGCGGTGCCGTCGACGATCGCGGCGTCGACGACCTGGCCTTCGCCCGACGTCCGCGCCTCGAGGACCGCGGCCAGGATGCCGATGACGAGGTACGTCGAGCCGCCGCCGAAGTCGCCCACCAGGTTGGTCGGGAACTGCGGCCGGTCCTTGACCTGCCCCAGCCCGTGGAGGGTGCCGGTGATGGCGATGTAGTTCATGTCATGGCCGGCGGCCTGTGACCACGGCCCGTCCTGGCCCCAGCCGGTCATCCGTCCGTAGACCAGTCGCGGGTTGCGTGCGTGGCACTCCTCCGGCCCGAACCCGAGCCGCTCCGCCACGCCCGGCCGCATCCCCTCGACCAGCACATCGGCCTGCTCGACGAGATCGAGCACGGTCGCGACCGCGTCGGGGTCCTTGAGGTTCAGCGCCACGCTCGGGCGGCCGCGGTTGAGCAGATCGTGGGAGCCGCCGGTCAGCATCTGCCCGCCGGGCCGCTCAACCCGGATCACGTCGGCCCCCAGGTCGGCCAGGATCATGCAGGCGTGCGGGCTCGGCCCGATCCCCGCGATCTCGACGACCTTGAGGCCCTGGAGCGGACCGGTTCCCTGACCCAGCGCGAACGTCATGCGCGCATCATGGCACGGATCGTGACAGCAGTGGTGTCACGGTTGGCTACCGTCCAGTAGCCCCGGCGCGGATTCATCACGGTATGTGGGTCAGTCGGAGCTTCTGCAGTGGAACTCCGCTACAGAAGCGACAGTTCATCTACATACCGTGATGAATCCGCCCCGCCGAGCCCAACTCACCCCGGATTGACGATCCGCGCCAGCTCGAAGTGCATGGGGTCGGTGTAGGCCCAGTCACCACCCCAGGCGAAGCCCCACTTCTTGAAGATCGCGACCACGACCCGGTCCATCTGGCCGACGGTGCCACGCTGGTTGCCGGGCACGTTGAGGTCGAGCGCCAGCCCGAACGAGTGGTTCGACAGCTGGGTGGAGCCGGCGATGAAGCGCGGGTAGTAGCAGCCGGCGTACTGGCGCGGGTCGATCTTGTCGCCCAGACCGCTGGTCTGGATCTCACCGAGGGCCGCCTTGAGCTGCGGCATCATGTACTTGTTGCAGGTGACCGTGCCGAGGATCGGCACCGCCTCGGTCACGATGTGGGCCGCCACCCACGCCGGGTCGGGCGCGATCCGGCCGCCGCCGATGGGCGTGTAGCGGAAGACGCCCACCGCGTCGCTGAACGCGCCGACGGGGATCGCCTGCTGGTAGGTGCCGGGGTCGATGCCGCTCTGGGCGACGATGTCGAGGGCGTTGATGGAGAAGCGGGTCTCGCCGAAGGCCTTCTCGATCTTGTCCCGCACCACCTGCGGGGACGAGATCCCGGTGTTGATCAGCACCGCGTTGTCCTCGGGGAGGCCGAGCTCCTGGCCCCACCTGCCGTTGACGACCGCGTCGATGCCGTCGACCCCGCCGGGCGACCACGAGCCGACGTGGACCTTCTGCCCCTCGACGTCGAGGTAGCCGTTGCCGTCGATGGGCAGGTCCTTCTGCAGCCGGTCGGCGACCGCGATCTCGCCGCCGGCCACGCGGTCCCACTGCGGCTGGAAGGGGGCCGCGTCGGGGCCCGTGAACCGGCGGTACTCACCCGGGTCGACGGCCGCGATGTTGAAGAGCTTGTTCTCCACCGAGAACTGGCCGTAGGAGAGCTGGGTGTACGCCGCCACGCCAGGCCTGCCACGCACCGTCACGCCGGTGATGATGGCGAGATCCTCGGGCGAGATCGTGTCCTCCGCGACGAGGAGCAGGTCGTCGCCGTACTGCTTGCCGTCGAAGGCGCCCGGCGGGTCGACCGCGTGCTCGGGGTCGGCGACCGCGGCGGTGGGGGCGTCGGAGGTGCTGGCCGCGGCCTCGCTGGGATCGGCGGTGGCGTCCTTCTCGGCACCCTTCTCCGGCGTGCCGCAGGCGGTGAGGGCGAGGAGGGCAGCGCCGGCCGCGAGCCCGACCGTCGGCCGGGTCGTCAGGGCGCGTCGCACCAACCCCATGGTCCCTTCCCTCCACCGGTCCGCCCGGCAGTCCTCCCGAGGCGAGGGTAATACGTCGCCGTTCAGCCGCGGTCGAATCCGGCGGATCCCACCTGCTGCGCGACATTGGGATCCGTCGGATCCGACCGTAGGACGTGTTCGGCGATCCAGGCGATGTCGTCGGCGGTACGCGCGGGAGCGGCCGAGGGCTGCATGACGTGACTCAGCACCAGGCGCACCACCATGTCGATGCTGGCCTCCAGACGGTCGGGCTCCAGGTTGACGTCGTACGCCGCGACCCGGTCCGCGACGACCAGCTTGGCGCCGTCGAGGAGATGGTCGGCGTGGGTGGTCAGCAGCGGCAGCAGCTCGGTGTCGGCGCCGTGGGTGGCGGACACGACGGCGTGCAGCAGGGCATTGTCCTCGGCGTACTTGAGCACGCGGCGCGCCGAGTCGCGGATCGCCGAGATCAGGTCGTCGGGATTCTCGTCGAAGGAGCGGGTCACGCCGGCGAGGAAGCGGTCGAGCTCGCGCAGCACCATCGCCTCGGCGAGGTCGCCCTTGGTGCCGATCTCGTTGTAGACGGTCTGCCGGCTCACCCCCACCTCGTCGGCCAGCCGCGCCATCGTCACCTTCGCCCACCCGGCTGTGGTGGTGAGCCCCACCGCCGCCTCGATCAGGCGATCGCGCAGGGTCGGGGTGGCCACGCCGGTCAGCGTAGCCACCCGCTCCATCAGCGCTCGCGACCGATCGGCGAGGAGGGACCTGGCCGCGCCCCTCACCCCTCGAGCGTGAGCGCGAGCACCGGGCAGGCCTGCACGGCGGCGTACACGTGGGCCCGGTCGTCCTCGGGCGGGGCCTCGTCGAGGATGACGACCTTGTCCTCGTCCTCGTCCACCTCGAAGTAGTCGTTGGCCATCGCCTCGCACATGCCGAGGCCCTCGCACTTGTCGATGTCGACGGTGATCTTCACGTCTCTAGGCTCCGATCTTCTCGGGGTCGAAGGGGATGAAGTCGATCTTCTCGCGGACCCCGCAGTCGGGACAGCACCAGTCGTCCGGGATGTCGGCCCAGGCCGTGCCCGCGGCGAAGCCCTCGTGCTCGTCGCCCGCGGCGACCTCGTAGACGTAGCTGCAGCCGGGGCAGCGCGCGGCGAGCACCTCGCCGACGTACTGCTGGGCGAAGAGGTCGTCGGTCTTCAGCCGGTGCTGGTCCGGCGGCGGGAACTTCGCGAGGTACGCCGCCTCCTTGCCCGGCTTGATGTTGGCGAGGGTTACGTCGCCGTCGAGGTGGTCGACGACCCGGCGGTCCATCACCCGGCGCCACAGCGGGGGGATGAGGGCGAGGTCGATCATGCCGGCGTACCCGGTCGGCAGGGCGGGGGACTCCTTGAAGTCGCGCAGCGTCTGGTAGCGGCGGGTGGGGTTGGCGTGGTGGTCGCTGTGGCGCTGCAGGTGGTAGAGGAAGACGTTGGTCACGATGTTGTTGGAGTTCCACGAGTGCATCGGCAGGACCCGCTCGTAGCGCTGCTTCTCACCGACCTTCTGTCGCTTCATGCCGTAATGCTCGAGGTAGTTGACGATCTCCAGCAGGGAGAAGCCGAGCACCATCTGGATGAGCAGGTAGGGGATGGTCGCCGGGCCGAGGAGCGCGATCACCGCGCCGAAGAGGACCAGCGACATCAACCAGGCGTTGAGGACGTCGTTGCCGAGGTGGAAGGGGTGCGTCTTCTTGCGCTGGTAGCGCTTCGCCTCCAGGCTCCAGGCGCTCTTCAGCGAGCCCGAGACCGTGCGGAACCAGAAGGTGTAGAAGCTCTCGCCCAGCCGGCTGGACGCCGGGTCCTCGGGCGTGGCGACCCGGACGTGGTGGCCGCGGTTGTGCTCGATGTAGAAGTGGCCGTAGAAGGACGGCGCGAGCGCGATCTTGGACAGCCAGCGCTCGACCGACTCCTTCTTGTGGCCCAGCTCGTGCGCGGTGTTGATGCCGATGCCGCTGATCATGCCGAGCGAGATCGCGATGCCGATCTTGTCCACGACCGACAGGTCGAAGTCACGGACCAGGTCGGCGCTGATGTTGGTGGCGAGCCAGTCCTTGATCCCGAACAGGTCGGCCGTGGCGGCGATCGGGTTGACGTCGACCACCATCGCCATCACGCCGAAGAAGGCGAAGTACTGGATCGGCAGGTACATGAAGACGACCCACCGGTAGTACCTGTCGTTCTCGAGCTCCTCGAGCACGTCGTCGGGCGGATTGGTCGGGTCGAGCCCGGCGAGCAGGTCCAGCAACGGGATGATTCCGAAGACCAGGATCGGGCCGATCCACAGCACCCACTGCCAGCCGAGCTCGGCGTACACGACGAACGCGATGATCGCGAAGCCCGGGATCAGCAGTCCCAGCAGCCACAGATAGCGCTTCTTGTCCTTCCACCGCTCGGTCGATCCCTCGGGAACGGTCGCGCCCACGGTCGGTCCGGTCATCGTCCTGCCTCCTCGCGATCGGCATCACTGCCGTTTGACAAGAAGGTAGGACTTGTCAAGACATTTGACAAGAGGGGCAGACTTGTAAAGTGCTCGGCGCCACACTTGACGGGCTTCTCCTGCACTTGTCGGGTGTTGCAACGCCCGACAAGTGCAGGAATCACCGGTCGACCGGCGATTCCTGCAGCGTCCGCACCGGCAGCCGTTCGAACCCCCGCAGCACCCGGGTCCCCCGGCGCTCGGGCCGACCGGCGACATGGAGGTCGGGATAGCGCTCGTAGAGCGCCCGCAGCGCGACCGCGGTCTCCAGCCGAGCCAGGCTGGCGCCGAGGCAGAAGTGCACCCCGGCGGAGAAGCCGAGGTGCTGGTCGGCGTTGGGGCGGGTGACGTCGAACGCGCCCGGGTCGGCGAAGACCGCGGGGTCGCGGTTGGCACCGCCGAGGTAGAGCAGGATGCCGTGGCCGGGCAGGAACCTCTTGCCCGCGACCTCGGTCTCGCGCAACGCGATGCGCATGGTCAGCTGCACCGGCGACTGGTGCCGCAGCACCTCGTCGACCGCATTGCCCCAGCCGTCGGGGTTCTCCTGCAGCCAGCGCAGCTGGTCGGGGTGCTGATCGAGCAGCGCGACGGCGTTGCCGATCAGGTTGACCGTGGTCTCGAAGCCGGCCGCCAGGACCAGCAGGCCGACCTGGTGCAGCTCGACCGGGTCGAGGCGGTCCTCCCCCTCGAGCAGGGTGAGCTGACTGATCAGGTCGTCGCCGGGATCGGCGGAGATCCGCGCCACGTGACCGCGGAACCAGGTGTGCATCTCGCGCAGCGCCCGCTCGGCGCGGCGGAACTCCCGCCAGGAGAGGCCGGGGTCGAGGGTCACCGCGGCCTCGTTGCCGAGCTCGAGGAGCCGGCCGCGGTCCTCCTCGGGTACGCCGAGGAGGTCGGCGATCACCGTGACCGGCAACTGGGAGGCGTAGCGCTCGATGAGGTCGAAGTCCTCGGCCCCGGCCAGGTCGGCCAGCAGGTCCCCGGCGACGTCGGCGACCCGGTCGCCCATCCGGCCGACCTTGCGGGCGGTGAAGGCGCGGGCGACCTGCTTGCGGTAGCGGGTGTGCAGCGGCGGGTCGACCGCCAGCATCGACGGTGGGTCCACGGGCCCGAGGGTGTCGGGATCGATCACCTTGTGGTGTAGCCACTGCAGCGGCTTGGGCAGCTCCCCCTGGCCACCGGCGGTGCCGAACGCGTCGCTGCGCAGCACCTCGTTGCACACCGCATGGTCGACGCTCGCGGAGATCAGGTCGTTGGCGCCGATCGGGCCCCGGGCGCGCAGCTGCTCGTACGCCGGGAACGGATCGACCCGCAGGCCCGGGTCCATCACCATCCGGCTGATCAGGTCGCCCCGGCGGGCGCCGCGCCGGATCAGCGCGCGCTGGAGGCCGTGCGCCAGCACCCAGGAGGCGAAGGAGCGCGGCAGGTCGACGGGGCGGGCGAGGTCAGGCGACCGCATGCGACGTACCCAACCCGTCGGCGGAGCCGGTGTCCAGCGAGACGTCCACGGCTTCGGCCGGCTCGTCCAGGACCAGCAGCACCCCGCGGGCGCGCTCCGCGAGCAGCCGGCGCTGCTCCTCGAGCACCCGTTCCGGGAGGTGCGTGTCGAGCTGGGTGCTCACCGCGAGGCGCCAGCGGTAGCGCAGTGCGGCCCGCAGTCCCGCGCGGTCGCCGAAGATCTCGGCGAGCTCGTCGGTCCAGGGCAGCTCGGGCCGCTCGGCGGCCCACAGCTCCTGTTCGACGGCCCGCAGGGCCTGCCAGCGGCGGTGGGTCTCGGTCCAGGTCATCGTCCTCACCGACCTCTCTGTCGTGGAGTGCGAGGGGATGCCTCGACGGTAGGCGGCCGGCCGGCGCCGGACATCGGCCGACGGCAGGCACCCGGACTCCTACCAGGGGAGGAGACCGCGGACCTCCCGCCGCGGGATGACCGGCCGCGCCGTGCTCCCTAGGCTGGTGGCATGCTGCGCTGGCTGCGCGCCGGGATCGAGGCGAACCTCGACCGGCACCAGATCCTCTACCCCTGGTGGGTGCCGCTGGCCTCCCACCTCGGGCAGGTCGCGGCGGTGCTGATCAGCCTCGCCCTGCGCGAGGCGATCTGGCCGCTCGACCCACTGCTGATCTGCCTGCCGCTGGTGATGGTCTCGCCGCTCGTCCAGTTCCGCACCAACCGCTGGCTGCCCTGGTGGGCCGACAGTGCCGGCAGCGTGCTGGCCGCGCTGCTGCTGCTCTCCCGGCCACAGGAGGGCGTCCTCGACCTCGCCCCCGCGCTGCTCGCCCTCGCCACCGCCGAGATCACCGCCCGCGACGGCGTCCGCGAGGGGCTCGCGGTGGCCGCCGTCGGCCAGCTGGTGCTGATCAAGGCGGCGATCCGGCCGGGCCTGCCCGGGGCGCCGCTCTACACCTTCGAGCTGCTGCTGGGCTTCGTCATCGGCGCGATGCTGCTGTGGCAGATGCGGGCCCTGATCGCCGAGCGGCAAGCCCGGGAGCAGGCCTGGGACCGGGCCACCACCGCCGAGCGGGAGCGGATCGCCCGCGAGATCCACGACCTGGTCGCACACTCCCTGAGCGTCTCCCTGCTCCAGATCACCGGCGCGCGGCACGCCCTGCGCGACGTACGCGAGGCGACCGGGCCGGAGGACACCGCGGAGGCGGTCGCCGAGGTCGACGCCGCGCTCGCCGACGCCGAACAGGTCGGCCGCCGCGCCATGGGCGACATCCGCCGGGCCGTCGGCGCCATGGCCGACGGCACCTCCGAGCGCCACGCCCTGCCCGGCGGCGGCGACATCGCCGCCCTGGTGCGGGAGCTGGCCGACGCCGGCCTCGCCGTGGAGTACGACGAGCAGGGTGATCCCGCCGCACTCCCGGCCGCCGCCGGGCTCGGTCTCTACCGGATCGCGCAGGAGTCGCTGGCCAATGTGGTCAAGCATGCCGGCGCCGACGCACAGGTCCGGGTCCGGTTCTCGGCGACCGGCGCCCGCGCCCGGCTGCGGATCACCAACCCGCTGCCTGCGGGGCGGCCACGCCCCGACGGACTCGGCTCGGGCCTCGCCGGCATGCAGGCCCGGGCCGCCCAGCTCGGCGCCCGGCTCGACGCCGGCCCGCTGGGCGGCGACTGGGTCGTCGACGTACGACTGGGCGGACCGGCGCGGTCCGGCCTCGAGCTGCCCTGCGGGCACACCCTGTGGAAGGCGGAGACCGCGTGAACGCTCAGGCCGACACCGTGCTGAAGGTCGTGCTGGTCGACGACCAGGAACTGGTCCGCTCCGGGCTGCGCCGGATCCTGCGCCGGCGCGACGGCTTCGAGATCGTCGCCGAGTGCGCGGACGGCGGCGAGGTGCCCGCCACCCTCGCCGGCCTCGGTCCGGCAGGCGTGGATGTGATCGTGATGGACCTGCGGATGCGGACGGTCGACGGGATCACCGCCACCCGGGCCGTGGTCGCGGCCGACGGGCCGCCGGTGCTCGTGCTGACCACGTTCGACGACGACGAGATGCTGTCCGGTGCGCTGCGCGCCGGTGCGGCTGGCTTCCTGCTCAAGGACTCCTCGGCCGACGACCTGATCCGCGGGGTCCGCACCGTCGCCCAGGGCGGCAGCTGGCTCGACCCCGCGGTCACCGGCCGGGTCCTCGACCGGTTCCGCAGCTTCGCCCCGGCTCCGGTCGCCGTGACCCCAGGTGCCGTCGACCCGCTCACCGCCCGCGAGCTGGAGGTGCTCCGGGCGATCGCGGTGGGGCGCAGCAACGGCGAGATCGCGGCCGAGCTGGTCATCTCCGAGCTGACCGTGAAGAGCCACGTCGGCCGGATCTTCACCAAGCTCGGCCTGCGCGACCGGCCGGCCGCCATCGTGTACGCGTACGACCACGGGCTGGTCCGGCCGGGCTCCTGAGCGACGGTTCAACTACCGAATTCGTCGCGCTGACGCGGGCTGGACGACAATTCCGGTAGTTGAACCGCGACGAGATCAGGCCGGGGCGGAGCCGTCCAGCTCGCCAGCGACCGTGCCGTCGGCGGCCTTGCCGACCGACTTCTTGATCAGCGCCTCCAGGTCGAGACCGGTGGAGGTCTTGAGCATCTGCAGGGTCTGGGTGACATTGTCGGTGACCTGCTTGGGCAGCGCACCGGCGCCGTCGGTCGACAGCACGGTGAGCTGGTCGATGGCGCTGATCGGGGCGGCGACCTCCTTGGCGATCTGCGGGAGCACCTCGATCAGCATCTGCAGCACCGCGGCGTCGTTGTAGTGGGCGAACGCCTCGGCGCGCTTGTCCATCGCCTCCGCCTCGGCCTGGCCGATCGCGAGGGTCGCCGCGGCCTGCGCCTCACCCTCGGCCCGGGTGGCGTCGGCCTCGGCCAGACGACGGCCCTTCTCGGCCTCACCGCGCTTGAGACCCTCGATCGCCTCGGCCTCGGCGAGCGCCGCACGCCGCGCCTTCTCGGCCTCACCGCTGAGCTTGGTCTCCTCCGCCTTGGCCTGCGCGGCCGCGATGGTGGCGGCCTTGCGCGCGTCGGCGCCCGCGATCTCGGCGGTACGACGACCCTCGGCCTCCTGCTCGACGCGGTAGCGCTCGGCGTCGGCCGGCTTGCGGACCTGGGTCTCGAGCTGACGCTCGGTCAGCGCCGCCTGCTGGACGGCGACCTTCTCCTGCTCGGCGAGGATCGCCTGGTCCCGCTCGGCCTGGGCGAGCGGGCCGGACGCGGCGGCCTGCGCGGAGGCGGCGTCGGTCTCGGCCTTGATCTCGGCCTGCTTGAGCGCCAGCGTGCGCTGGGCGATGGCGATCTCCTGCTCGGCGGCGATCTGCGCCTGCTCGGCGGCCTGGCGCGCGTTGGCCTCGGCGATGGCCGCGGCCTGCTGGATCCGCGCGGCCTCGGGCCGGCCGAGGTCGGCGAGGTAGGTGCCGTCGTCGGTCACGTCCTGGATCTGGAAGGCGTCGAGGATCAGGCCCTGGCCGGTCAGCGAGGACTCCGACTCGTCGGCCACGCGCTGCGCGAAGGCGGCGCGGTCGCGGATGATCTGCTCGACGGTCAGGCCGCCGACGATGGAGCGCAGCGCACCGGCGAGCACCTCCTGGGTGAAGGTCTCGATGTCGCCCTGCTGGCTGAGGAAGCGCTGGGCGCCGAGGCGGATCTGGTCGGCGTTGCCGCCGACCTTGACGATCGCGACGCCGTCGAGGTTGAGCTTGATGCCCTGTCCCGACACGGCGCCGCGGATCTGCACGGAGATGCGGCGGCTGGACAGGTCCATCGTGGCGAGCTTCTGCACGAAGGGGATGACGAAGACGCCGCCGCCGAGCACGACCTTCTGGCCGGACAGGTCGGTGGTGAGCTCACCGGTCTCGGGGTTGATCACCGCCTTGCCCTTGCGGCCGGTGACGATGAACGCCTGGTTGGGACCGGCCACCTTGTAGCGGCTGGTGACCAGCAGGACGAGGAGGACCAGCAGGACCACGATGCCGGCGACCGGCACCAGGACGTCGGTGTTCACAGCGATGACTTCCGTTCTTCCGTGGGGAATGGGGAGGGAGGGACGTGGGCGCCGCGCTCACGGCTGCCAGATCTCGGTGACGCTCACCGCGGTCGGGGAGAGGACGCCGGTGACGTTGACCTCGGTGCCGGCCTCGATGGGCTGGTGGGCGGTGGCGTTGAGGCGCAGGGTGTGACCGCCCACGAGGACCCGCACCACGCCGTACCCCTCGCCGGGGATGTCGGTGACGACCGTGGCGACCCGGCCGACGCTGTCGGTGATCGACACCGTGCCGTCGCTGGGGCTGTCCTTGAGCATCCGGGTCAGCCACCAGGCGAACCAGCCGACGACCAGGCCGCTGCCCGCGCCGATGGCGAGCGAGACCGGGAGCGGCAGGCCGGCCCCGTCGGACGCCGCGCCGCCGAACCCGAAGGCGGACACGAAGCCGCCGATGACCGCCGAGGAGATCCAGTCGGCCTCGAGCGCGTCGAGGACGCCGTCGAGGAGGTCCCCGGCGACGAGCGACACCGCGAGCAGGAGGAGCCCGGCGATGCCGAGGACGAGGAAGACGGTCACGAGCTCTCCGGGGAAACGCGGGGACGGGTCCTGGATCGTATCCGGCGAGCCCTCCGTCAAACCGCCGGTCCGTCGCCCTCCACCAGCCGGGCCAGGCCGTCGAGGACCAGGTCGAGCCCGAAGGCGAACTCCTCGCGGTAGTCGTAGCCCGGACGGAGGGCGTGCTCCACGATCAGCTCGGTGAGGTGCGGGTACGCACCCTCCGCGAGGTCGGCCATCATCCCGGTCGCCACGTCCTCGACACCCTCCTGGGAGTCGAACGGCAGGTTCACCTCGGTCACCACGAAGCCGTAGACGTAGGCGTCGATCACCGAGAACGCGTGCGCGGCGTCCGCGACACCGAAGCCGCCCGCGCGCAGGCTGCCGAGCACGGCGTCGTGGTGGCGCAGCAGCGCCGGCCCCGGCGTACGACGGGACTCGATCAGGCCCACGGCCCACGGATGCGCGGCCAGCCGGTCGCGCGCGGAGGCAGCCCGGCGACGCATGGCCGGGCGCCACGGCTCGCCGGGCCCCGGCAGGTCGATCCCGCCGAACACCCAGTCGACGAGGGCGTCGAGCAGCGCCTCCTTGTTGGCGATGTGGTGGTAGAGCGACATCGCCTCGACGCCGAGCTCCTTGCCCACGTTGC
Source organism: Nocardioides sp. L-11A (assembly GCA_029961745.1). NCBI lineage: Bacteria > Bacillati > Actinomycetota > Actinomycetes > Propionibacteriales > Nocardioidaceae > Nocardioides > Nocardioides sp. L-11A. Next base: position 154,656 of record CP124680.1, on the reverse strand, counting down.
GCATGCTCACCGCGCCCAGACCGCTGCGGTCCGCGACGGCGACGGCCGCCCCGAGGATCCGCTCGGGCGTGAGGGGGACGCGGGGGCCGGCCATGGCGGCACTTTACAGCCGTAAGGCAGCCGGTTACCCTCCTTACATGCGTAAGGCTGATCATCAGGAGGGCGCCGCCGGACGGCGCGTGTGCATCGTCGGCGGCTCCGGCAAGCTGGGCCGCTACCTGATCTCCCACTGCCTCGAACGCGGGTACGACGTGGTCGCGGTCTGTCGCGAGCGCAGCGTCGGCAAGCTCGCCGATCTGGCCGACCGGATCACGATCGTGCCCGGGCCCACCGACGACCCGGAGGTCATCGCCCGCGCCGTCGCCGGCTGCGACGGCGTGCTCGCGATCCTGGTGCCGTTCGGCCTGCGCGGCTACGCGAGCGGCACCGCCCAGGCGGTGCTCGACCACGCCGAGTCCGGTGCCCGGCTGGTCTTCTCCTGCGGCTGGCACGTCGCGCGCGACAGCGGCGACCGCTACACCCGGCGGTTCCGGGTCATGGTGCGCACGCTCACCGTCGCCGCCCGGCTGATCCGGTTCGCCGACATCGACGACCAGGTCGAGGCCGGCCGGCGGATCTTCGCCAGCGACACCCGCTGGACCCTGGTCCGGGGCAGCGACCTGGAGGAGGGACCGTCCGAGGGACTGCCGGTGTGGGCCCGCCACGTCGGCGACCCGCTCCTGGAGAGCAACCTGACCCGGCGTACCGACTTCGCGCTGTTCATGGTCGCGGCCCTCGACGACGAGGAGCTGGTCCGCGAGGCGCCCGCGATCGTCGGCTGCCGGACGCCGTCCGCGCTGCGCCACCGCGCGGCGTGACGGTCGTCACAAAGTTGCACCGGTAGCCACGGAAGTGCAAAGATGCACTCCATGCCCGAGCTGTGCACACCCAACCGCCGCGAGGCGAAGCGCATCCAGACCGCGCTCCGGCTCCAGCAGTGCGGGCTGCAGCTGACGCTCGACAAGGGCTTCGACGGCTGGACGATCGACGACCTCGCCGGAGCGGCCGACGTCTCCCGCCGGACCGTGTTCAACTACTTCGACGGCAAGGCCGATGTCGTCCTCGGGCCCGGCATCGAGGTGGACCAGACGAAGGTGGACGCCTTCGTCGCGGGCGGCCCGACCGGGCGGCTCTTCGAGGACCTGATCGTGCTCGCGCACGAAGCGGTCCGCGACCGCGGCGACGAGCGGCAGATCGCGCTGCTCCGTGAGGCCGTGGTCACCGACCACCGGCTCGTGGCTCTCGTCCATGCTCGCCTCGAGGAGGCCGCCACCGGCTTCGTCGAGTGCGTGCGCCAGCGCGAGGGGGACGACTTCCCGCCGCAGCAGTCCCGGCTGCTGCTGAAGCTGCTGCTCACCTTCTTCGACAACGCCCTGGACCGGGTCGCCGCGGACCCGGACCGGACCTTCACCGAGCACTTCGACGCCGCGATCGCCGACGCCCGCAGCGCTCTCGCCTGACCGTCCCACCCTCGGCTCCACCCTCCGCTCCACCCGCAGCACCCTTCCCCACCCCTGACCTGTGCCGGAGACCCCGGTCGCAGTCCATCCCACCAGGAGACCTGACATGGCCCGCCTGCTCTACCGCATCGGCTCGACCGCCTACCGGCGGTGGCCGTTCTTCATCGCCGGATGGCTGCTGCTCGCGGTCGTCGTCGGCAGTCTCGCCGCTGCCTTCTCCAAGCCGATGTCCGACTCCTTCTCCATCCCGGGCATCCCGTCGGAGAAGGCGGCCGACATCCAGCAGGAGCTGTTCCCGCAGTCCGGGGACGCCTTCGACGACGCCTCCGTCAACGTCGTGCTCGCGGCACCCGAGGGCCACACCCTCGAGGAGCCGCGCTACCAGGCGGCGGTCCAGCAACTGATCGAGAAGGTCCCGTCGCTGCCGCAGACCGGCACCGAGAACCCGGGCCTCGTCGCCCCGGCCGCGGCGCCCGAGGGCATGCCCGCGGCGTTCGCGACCCTCTCCGACGACGGCCGGATCGGCACGATGACGTTCGAGTGGGACGTCGACTCCCCCGCCGACCTGAAGACCACGTCGGTCGACGAACTCGAGGAGCTGTTGACCGACACGACCGAGGAGACCGGTCTGATCGCCGAGGCCAACGGTCCCGGCATGGCCGTGATGGCACCGCCCGGCGGCACTGCCGAGCTGATCGGTCTCGGCATCGCGCTGATCGTCCTCGTGCTCACCTTCGGCTCGCTGATGGCCGCCGGCATGCCGCTGCTCAACGCGGTCTTCGGTGTCGGCCTCGGCATGGTCGGCATCACCGCGATGACCGCGGTGATGGACATCGGCTCCAGCACCCCGATGCTGGCCACGATGATCGGCCTCGCGGTCGGCATCGACTACACGCTGTTCATCCTGGCCCGCTACCGCACCGAGCTGCACCACACCGCCGACCGGGCGCACGCCGCCGGCATCGCCGTCGGTACGGCGGGCTCGGCGGTCGTCTTCGCCGGCCTGACCGTGCTCATCGCGCTCTCCGCGCTGGCCGTCGTCCAGATCCCGTTCCTCACCGCCATGGGTCTCGCGGCCGCGGCCACCGTGCTGATCGCGGTGCTGGTCGCGCTGACCCTGCTGCCGGCGCTGCTCGGCCTGACCAAGTCGAAGGCCTTCGCCGGGCGGGTGCGCAAGTACGACCCGAAGCGCGACGAGCACGGCCGGATCCACAACAACGGCGTCCGCTGGGCGCGGATGCTCGCCAAGGCGCCGGTCGCCTGGGTGCTCGGCGTCGTCGTCCTGCTGGGTGCGCTGGCCGCGCCGATCACGCAGATGTACCTCGCGTTCCCGACCGACAGCACCGCCCCGACCGACACCACGCAGCGCCAGGCGTCGGACCTGATGACCGAGGCCTTCGGCCCCGGCCGTGAGGGCCCGCTGCTGGTCGTCGTCGACGGCCGTGGCATCGCGAACGACGACAGCCGGCAGGCCGCCTTCGACGAGGTGGTCGCCTGGGCGGCGGGCCAGGACGACGTCGAGAGCGCCGACCTGGTCGCGACCAACGCCGAGTTGGACGCGAACGGCGTCCCGACGGGGACCGGCACCGGCGCGATGATCCAGATCGTCCCGTCGTCCGGACCGGACGAGCCGGAGACCCTCGACCTGCTCGAGGCACTGCGCGACGGCCAGGGCGCGGTCGAGGACCGGACCGACACCGTCGTCGGCGTCACCGGCCTGACCGCCATCACCACCGACGTCTCGGACCGGCTCAACGGCGCCCTGCCGATCTACCTCGCCGTGGTCATCGGCCTCGCGTTCGTCCTGCTGGTGCTGGTGTTCCGCTCGATCCTGGTGCCGCTGACCGCCACCCTGGGCTTCCTGCTCTCGGTGCTCGCGACGCTGGGCGCGACGGTCGCGATCTTCCAGGAGGGCGCGTTCGGGATCTTCGAGGGCCAGCCGATCGTGAGCTTCATGCCGATCTTCCTGATCGGCGTGGTCTTCGGCCTCGCGATGGACTACCAGGTCTTCCTGGTCACCCGGATGCGGGAGGCCCACGTGCACGGGCTGCCCATGCACGAGGCGGTCGTCGACGGCTTCCGCAACAGCGCCCGGGTGGTCACCGCGGCCGCCTCGATCATGATCGCGGTGTTCTCGGGCTTCATCCTGGAGGACGACGCGGTGGTCAAGTCGATGGGCTTCGCGCTGGCGGCGTCGATCGTCTTCGACGCCTTCATCGTCCGGATGGTGCTCATCCCGTCGGTGCTCTACCTGCTCGGCGACAAGGCCTGGTGGCTGCCCGCCTGGCTGGACCGGATCCTGCCGAACGTCGACGTCGAGGGCGAGTCGCTCGAGCGCGACTCCGCTCCGGTCCACATCGGCGGCGACCTGGACGAGGACAAGCAGCTGGCCGGCGTCTGACCGACCCGTCGCATCTGAACATCCCACAGCCACCGACCCGGCGCGTTTGAACGCGCCGGGTCGGTGGCTTCCGGGGATGGCGCGGGCGGTTGGCCGGCGCGGCTTCATCACGGTATGTAGGTGGACCGCCACTTCTGTAGCGGAGCTCCGCTACAGAAGTGACAGCTGGCCTACATACCGTGACGAAACCGCACCCAGGGAGTCAGCCGAGAGCCTTCTCGATGTCGCCGGACATCTTGGCGGGCTCGGTCGTGGGGGCGTAGCGGTCGAGCACCTGCCCGTCACGGCCCAGCAGGAACTTCGTGAAGTTCCACTTGATGGCGCCGCCGATCAGCCCGCCCTGCTCCTTCTTCAGCCACTGGTAGAGCGGGTGCGCCTCCTTGCCGTTGACGTCGACCTTGGCGAACATCGGGAACGAGACGCCGTAGTTGCGCTCGCAGAAGGCGGCGATCTCGTCGTCGGTGCCGGGCTCCTGGTGGGCGAACTGGTCGCAGGGGAAGCCCAGCACGGTGAAGCCGCGCTCGCCGTAGGTGTCGTACAGCTCCTGCAGGCCCTGGTACTGCGGCGTGAAGCCGCACTTGGAAGCCGTGTTGACGACCAGGACGACCGAGCCGTCGTACGACGACAGGTCGATCTCCCGGCCGTCGATCGCGGTGGCCTTGAAGTCGTGGAGGGACGTCATGCCTGCAGTCTGGCACGCAGCACCCGGGCCTGCAGGAGGACGAACGAGGCCACGACGACCGCCTGGGCGACGACCCAGCCGCGACCGACCGGGTCGAGGTCGAGCGCCCCGGTGACCGCCACGTCGAGGGAGGCGACCACCCACAGGGTGTTGGCGACCACGATCGCCCATCCTGCGCGCGCCGAGCGCGGGGACCGCGCGTAGAGGGCGACGCCGGCGGCGTAGACCAGCAGGAAGGCGCCGACGGCGCGCCAGGTGCCGGCGTCGCCACCGAGCAGGTCGACGAGTGCGCCGGCGGCCGCGAGGTAGACGAGGCCGTTGGTGCCGGTGACCACGGCGTCGGCCCCGAACCAGAAGCGGCGGGACGCGAGGGCGGAGCGGGCGGCGGGGTGGTCCGGGCGGGTGAGCGTGGTGGTCATGGTGATCCTCCTCGGTGGGTTCGTACCCGAACCCTCGCCCCGCCGAGGGTCAGTGGGCCATGACCTGTGAGGTCATGCCGGTGCCGACCACGCCTAGTAACACGCCGTCCACCCGACTACCCCACCGTTGTCAGCAGATCGCTGGGCGAGCAGACGGCGTGTCGCGACGTGAACGGCGTGTTGCTGCCGCGGACGGCGTGTTGCTGCCGCGGACGGCGTGTTACTGCCGCGGACGGCGTGTTACTGCCGCGGACGGCGTGTTACTCGGCCTGCGGCGCGACCGTCGGGCCCGACGGCACCAGCCCCGGCCAGGCCTCGCCCCAGCGGGTGAACGCGGTCTCCTCCAGCGGCCGGCGGCGGCGGATGCGGTGGTCCCGCTCGGCGTCCCGCTCGGGTACGTCGGCCGGGTCGCCCCGCCGGCCGACGGCGATCGCCGCGACCACCCGCGCGTGGGGCGGTACGCCGAGCGCGGCCGCGACACCGTCGTGGTCGAAGCCGGCGAACTGGTGGGCGTGCAGGCCCATCGCGCGGGCCTGCAGGGTGAGATGGGCGGAGGCCTGGCCGACATCGTGGGCCGGGATGGTCGGGTCGCCCGCCTCCTCGCCCTCCTCGGCGAGGACGGCAACCGAGACGAGCACCACCGAGGCCCGCGGCACCCAGCCCGAGTTGCCCCGCGACAAGTGCCGCACCAGGACGTCGTGCGTGGCACTGCCCCGGACCGCGACGAGATAGCGCCAGGGCTGCCGGTTGCCGGCACTGGGCGCCCACTGGGCCGCCTCCAGCAGTCGGGTGAGCTGCTCGTCGTCGAGCACGTGGCGGTCGTCGAAGACGCTCGGGCTCCAGCGGGAGTGCAGCGGCTCGGCGATGTCGACCGGGTTCATGGGGTCGAGTATCGCGGCCGGTCCGATCGGCCGCGGGTCAGCCCCAGGCCACCGAGCCGCGCACCCGGATCGCGCTGACCGCCGAGCGCAGGGGCAGCTCGAAGCGCACCTCGGCGGCATCGACCTCGATCCAGGCCGACCCGGCCGCGAGGTCGACGTACCAGACGGTGTCGTCGGCCTCGACGCTCGGCGCGAGGTAGAGGTCCAGGACCTCCCAGCCCTCGATCTCGCCGGCGTCGCCACGGCGCATCAGCTCGACCAGGTCGTAGCGTCCGGGTCCGGTGTGGGCGGGTACGGCGAGCGACAGCTCGCTCAGCGTGGTGCCGCCGAGCGCGACCGGCTCCGCGGACTCGACCCGCACGAGCAGCCAGCCGATCGGGTCCGGCCCGCCCTCCCACGGCTCGCCAGCGGGGCGCTCCTCGACCGTCACCGGCAGATCGAGGTCGAGGGTGCCCTGCTCCTCACCGCTGACCGCGAGGCGGACCCGACCGCTCGGCTGCGAGGTGAGCCGCTCCCGGCGATCCGCGGACGCCTGTGCCTGCGCGGCCGCTTCGCGCGCGGCGACGTTCTCGGGGCGCGCGGCGGTGATGTGGCGCGACCACTCCTCGGGGAGCACACCCTCGAGGAAGGAGGTGACGGTCTCCTGCTGCGAGGCGCGGCCGATCTCCTCAAGGTCGCCCTGGGCCTGCTCCCGCCGCTGGTTGTCGGTGGTCAACAGCTCGGTCTTCTTCGCCTCGGCCCAGTCCCGGCCCAGCTTGGCGATGTCCTTCCAACCCATCGCGACACCCTAGAGCAGCAGACCGACGCTCGTCTCAGATCCGCAGCCACTCGAGGACCGCCCGCACCCGCCGGTGGTCGTCGGTGTCGGTGGGCAGGTCGAGCTTCGCGAAGATGCTGTTGATGTGCTTGGCGACGGCCTTCTCGGTGACGACGAGCGCCTGCGCGATGCCGGCGTTGGCGCGCCCCTCCGCCATCAGCGCGAGCACCTCACGCTCCCGCTCGGTCAGCCGGTCGACGGGGGTGTCGCGCCGGCGGTCGAGCACCGCCGCCACGACCGACGGGTCGAGGACGGTACCGCCGTCGGCCACCCGGCGCAGCGCGTCGACGAACTCGGCGACGTCGGACACCCGGTCCTTGAGGAGGTAGCCGACCGCGCCCTCGCCGCTCGCGAGCAGCTCGCGCGCGTAGAGCTGCTCGACGTACTGCGACAGCACCAGGACCGGGAAGCCCGGCCGGCGCGCACGCACCGAGATCGCGGCCCGCAGGCCCTCGTCGGTGAAGGTCGGCGGCATCCGTACGTCGACCACGGCCGCCTCGGCCGACGGGTCGTCGAGTGCCCGCTCGAGCTCGGCCAGGTTGTCGACCGCCGCGACGACGGTGAAGTCCTTCGCCTCGAGGAGCTGGGTGAGCCCCGCTCTCAGGAGCGCATGGTCCTCGGCGAGGACGACGCGGAGGGGCTGCACGGAACCTCCCAGGTGACGACGGTGGGCCCGCCGGGCGGGCTCGACACCGACAGGGTTCCGTCGAAGGCTGCCAGACGCGCGGCGATCCCGGGGAGTCCGGTCCCCTTCCTCAGGTCCGCGCCGCCGCGGCCGTCGTCACCGATCCGGCCCCGGAGGACGGACCCGTCGTGCTGCAGACTCACCCACGAGTTGGCCGCACCGGAGTGCTTCGCGGTATTGGCCAGGCACTCGGCGACGGCGAAGTAGACCGCCGACTCGACCGGCGCCGGCAGCCGCCCGGGTACGTCGAGGGCGAGCTCCACCGGTACCGCCATGTCGAGCGCCAGCGCCGACACCGCGCCGGCCAGGCCGCGGTCGGCGAGCACCGGCGGGTGGATGCCCCGCACCACGTCGCGCAGCTCGCCGAGCGCGGTCGACGACGTACCGCGGGCCTCGTTGATCAGCCGGCGGGCGGCCTCGGGGTCGGACTCGAAGAGGTCGTCGGCCAGGCCCAGGCTGAGCGACACGGCCGCCAGCCGGGCCTGCGGCCCGTCGTGGAGGTCGCGCTCGATCCGGCGCAGCTCGGCGGCGGAGTGGTCGACGACGACGGCTCGCGACGCGGTCAGCGCCTCGACCCGCTGCTCGAGCCGCTCCGTGCGGCCGGTCGTCAGGATCGCGCGGTCGACGGCGGCGCGGCCGCGGAGCAGCGGGATGACGCCGTACCACCAGATCGGCAGGGTCACGACGCCGAGGAAGAGCACGACCGCCAGCAGCGAGACCACGAACCCGAAGGTCATCGCCCACAGCATCCACAGCAGGTCGCGCCAGGTCATCGGGTCGGACGCGCGGGTGCGGAGGTCGGCGAGGGGCCCACCGGTCAGGGGCAGATAGGGCGCCGGCAGCGAGGTGCCGAGGATCCGGCCCGCCATCGAGCGGTGCAGCCCGGCCAGCCCGCGCATCGCCGGCAGCAGGCCCGCCAGGAGCAGGATCCCGACCCAGACCACGACCAGCACCGAGCTGACCGCGACCAGCACGAAGGTCACCACGATCGGGACGAAGAGCAGCACCTGGAGCAGGGCGTAGCCGGTCACCGCCCAGCGGCCGGAACGCACCGCACCGTCGGGACGGACGTCGTCGGGACGGACGGCGGGACTACTGCTCACCGCACCAGTCTCCCCGAGTCGGCCGGTCCCGACAGTGGTGCAGGCACCACAACCGGACGGGACGTTCCACCCCTGACCGCGCGCACGCGCGCCGCGACGCTGGACCCATCTCCCCTTCTCACCTCCCAGGAGCTCTCATGTCCCTCTCCCTGAGCGCGCTGCCCACGCGGGCCGCCCGCTGGAGCGCCACCCATCCGTGGCGCGCGATCGGCGCCTGGCTGGCGTTCGTGGTGATCGCCGTCGGCCTCGCGGCGACGATCCCCACCAACGACGTCGAGGACGCCGACTACCGGATCGGCGAGTCCGGCCGGGCCGGCGCGATGATCGAGGAGGCCGGCCTCGACGAGCCGCCGTCGGAGAGCGTCCTGGTGCGCGCCCGGGCCGGCGAGCTCGACCTCGCCGACGGCGGCGCTGCGGCGGCCGAGCTGGCCGACCGGATGCGCACGACGCCGGGGGTCGCCGGGGTCGGCGACGCCGTGCCCAGCGCCGACGGTACGGCGCTGCTCGTCCCCGTCGAGCTGACCGCCGACGACGTCGACGCCGCACCGCTGCTCGACGTCACCGCCGCCGTCCAGGACGCCCACCCCGATCTGGAGATCACCCAGGCCGGAGACGTCACCATCGACGAGGCGATCAACGAGCGGGTCGGCGAGGACCTGCGCGCCGCCGAGTTCATCAGCCTCCCGATCACGCTGGTGCTGATGCTGCTGGCCTTCGGCGCGCTGATCGCGGCCGGCTTACCGGTGCTGCTCGCCGCCACGAGCGTCGCGGCCACCATCGGCATCAGCGCGCCGATCTCGTGGCTGGTGCCGGCGGAGTCGACCGTGCTCAGCATGATCGTGCTGATCGGCATGGCGGTCGGCGTCGACTACTCGCTCTTCTATCTCAAGCGAGAGCGCCAGGAGCGGGCCGCCGGCCGGTCGACCCTCGACGCGGTCGCCATCGCGGCCGAGACCTCCGGGCACGCGATCCTGGTATCCGGTGGCGCCGTGATCGCCTCGCTGGCCGGGCTCTTCGTGCTCTCCGACGTCACCTTCAACTCGCTCGCCACCGGCGCGATCCTCGTCGTCGCGGTCGCCGTCCTCGGTTCGATCACGGTGCTGCCGGCGCTCCTGGTCAAGCTCGGCCGCTGGGTCGACCGGCCGCGACTGCCGCTGCTGTGGCGGATGACCCGCCGGGTCCGCACCGGCTCGATCAGCGGCCGGATCCTCGGCCCGGTGGTCCGGCACCCCGTCGCGGCGCTCATCGTGTCGTCGCTCGGCATCGTCGCGCTCGCCGTACCGGCGTTCGGGATGAAGACCCACCAGGCCAGCATCGAGACGCTGCCCGCCGACATCCCGGCCGTGCAGACGCTCCGCTCGATCACGAAGGCGTTCCCGGCCGAGGGCACCGCCGCCCAGGTCGTCGTCGCCGGCGCCGAGCCCGCCGCGGCCCGATCCGCTCTCGAGGAGCTCGCTGCTGCAGCCGGTGCCGGCGACGACTTCGCGACCGCGGGGGCCGAGGTGCGCACCTCCGAGGACGGCGGTACGTCGGTCGTGGACCTTCCGCTGCCCTACGAGGAGGCCGACGACCGCGCCACCGAAGCGATCGAACGGCTCCGCGCCGACCTCGCGCCCGCCGCCCTCGACGGCCTCGGCGCCGGCAGCTCGTGGGCCGTCGGCGGCGGCGCCGCCGAGTCGCTCGACCGCCTCGACCTGCGCACCGAGCGGATGCCGATCCTGCTGGGGTTCGTGCTCCTGCTGACGATGGTGATGATGATGCTCGCGTTCCGCAGTGTCCTGCTGGGCCTGGTCTCGACCGTGCTCAACCTGGCGTCGGTGGGCGTCGCCTTCGGCCTGCTGTCGATCGTCTTCCAGCACGGGGTCGGCGAGGGGCTGCTCGACTTCACCAGCCCCGGCTTCGTGATCGAGTGGATCCCGATCTTCGTCCTCGTCGTCCTGGTCGGCCTCTCGATGGACTATCACGTGTTCGTCCTCAGCCGGATCCGCGAGCTGATCGACCGCGGGCTGCCCGCCCGGGACGCCGTCCACCGCGGCATCGCCGACACCGCCGGCGTGATCACCAGCGCCGCCGCGGTCATGGTGTCCGTGTTCGCCATCTTCGCGACCCTGTCGATGATGGAGATGAAGATGATGGGCGTCGGCCTCGCCGCCGCGATCCTCATCGACGCCACGGTGATCCGGCTGGTCGTGCTGCCCGCCGTGCTGATGCTGCTCGGCGAGCGGGCCTGGCCGCGGCGCTCGCGCCGGTCGACGATGGACGTGGCCGCGGCGCCCGCGCCCGCGCTGGTCCGGTGAGCAGCCGGCGCCCGGGCCCGAGTCCGGGCCCGGGCGCCGGGGCGTCACACCCGTTCGAAGATCGTGGCGTTGGCCTGACCGCCGCCCTCGCACATGGTCTGCAGCCCGTAGCGGATGCCGCGGTCCCTCATGTGGTGGACCAGGGTCGTCGCGAGACGCGCGCCCGAGCCGCCCAGCGGGTGACCGAGGGCGATCGCGCCCCCGACCGGGTTGAGCGACTCGATCGGGGCGTCGTACGTCGCCTGCCAGGCGAGGGGAACGGAGGCGAAGGCCTCGTTGACCTCGAACGCGCCGATGTCGGCCAGGCCGAGGCCCGACCTCGCCAGCGCCTTGGCGGTGGCGGGGATCGGGCCGGTGAGCATGACGTTCGGCTCGCTGCCGACGACCACGGCGGTGTGGATCCGCGCGAGCGGCTTCCAGCCGCGCGTCGCCGCGATCTCCGAGGTCGTGATCAGCAGCGCCGCGGACCCGTCGCTGATCTGGGAGCTGTTGCCCGCGCTGACGACGCCGTCGGCGAGGAAGGGGGTGCGCAGCCCGGCCAGCGTGTCGAGGGAGCAGTCCGCACGGACACCCTCGTCGACGGTCACGGTGCCGTCCGGGGTCTCGATGGCCGCGATCTGGCCGGCGAAGGACCCCGCGGCCACGGCGGCGGCGGCGCGCTGGTGCGACCGCTGCGCGTAGGCGTCGAGCACCGCCCGGTCCAGCGACCACTCCCGGGCGATCTGCTCGGCGCCGAGGCCCTGGTTGGGCATCCCGTCGCCGTACCGCTTCGTGTACAGCTCACCGAGCGGCGACCGGTCACCGACCGCCGACCCCATGGGGATCCGCGACATCGACTCCACGCCACCGGCCACGACGAGGTCGTAGTGGCCGGCCACCACTCCCGCGGCGGCGAAGTGGATCGCCTGCTGGGACGAACCGCATTGCCGGTCCACGGTCGTGCCCGGGACGGACTCGGGCCAGCCGGCCGACAGGACGGCGGTGCGCGCGATGTCGAAGGTCTGCTCGCCGACCTGGCTGACGCATCCCCAGATCACGTCGTCGACCTCCACCGGGTCGAGGCCGGCGTCGGTCACCAACGCGGACAGCACCTGCGCCGAGAGGTCGGCGGGATGGACCGTGGAGAGGACACCGGCTCGCCTGCCGACGGGGGAACGGACGGCCGCGACGACGACTGCGTCTCGCATGGGAACTCCTTCTCGAGGGGGATCTGCGGATGGGGTGGGCTCAGCCCTGGGTCAGCGGGAAGACCCACGGGCGCAGCGGCGAGCCCGTCGCTCCGCGCAGCCGCAGACAGGCTGCGAAGAACGCGAACTCGTGCACCCCCGCCTCCGCCAGCTCCTCGAGGTTGAGCGCCTCGATCAACGGCGCTCCGGCCTCGGCCAGCAGATAGGTGTGCACGGGCGTGTAGTTGTCGTCGTCGTGGGCGGGGCCCTGCTCGACGCAGATCGTGTCGGCGCCCACGATCATGGCGCCCTTGTCCACGAGGTACACCGCGGCGGCGCGGTTGATGCCCGGCGGGTTCCCGCCCCACGCCTCGTGGTCGGGCCAGGCCCGCATCCGCCCCGTGCGGATCAGGACGACATCGCCGGGCCGGATCTCGCTGCCCTGGGCGGTGAGGCACTCGTCGACGTCCTCCGGCGTGATGCCGTAGTTGTCCGGGAGCATGTCGACACCCCGCAGCGTCGCGAAGTCGAGCAGGACGCCGCGCGCGATGATCGGCGGCATCTGGTCGGCACCGGACTTGTACCAGTGCCGGCTGCCGAGGTGCTCGGCCTCGGTGAAGTTGTTGTAGATCCGGCCGTTGTAGCCGTAGTGGTTCAGGGTGTCGATGTGGGTGCCGGTGTGCGTGTACATCAGGATCGAGTCGCCGGAGTAGCCGACGTACTCGGTCAGCTCCTTGGAGATGCCCGGGAGCCCGTCGTTGACGGTGCCGTGCGGCGTGTGCGTCATCCAGATCTGGTACGCCGGGTCGCCCACCATCTGCCACGACGGCATCCCGATGAAGTAGTCCACCGAGAGGTCGAACATCCGGGTGGGGTCGATCCGGCTCATCACAGACGCACGCGACTCGGGCGTCATCAGGTTGAGTCGACCGATCTGGTCGTCGGGACCGAACGGGCTGGTCGCCACCTGGCGCCGCGCGCCGGATGCGGGGTTCTCGGACATGGTCTCTCCTTGGTCGCGGAGGCGGGATCGCTCCGGGTGGGTGATGATCGCGAGCTCGGCCTAGCGGCCGGGCTCGGCGGGCTCGGCGGGGGCGGCGAGATGGAAGGTGGTCAGGCGCTGGAAGGCATCGGCGGCCCGCAGGACGGTGGCCTCGCCGAGATGGCGGCCGACGAGCTGCATCGAGACCGGCATGCCGTTGCCGTCGTACCCGACGGGGAGTGCGCACGCCGGCAGCCCGACCAGGTTCCACTGGGACATGAAGGACGCTCCCGACCAGCGGTCCATCATCGTCGGGTCCGTCTCGTCGAGCAGCCGCGCTCCGGTCGGCATCGTCGGCAGGGCGATCACGTCGCACTCGCGCAGCACCCGGGCGACCTGCGCCGCGAACAGATCGCGGACCTTCATCGCCTGCACGTAGTCGGCCGCGCCGAACAGGGCCCCGCGAGCCAGCAGTCCGCGGTGATAGACGCCGTACGCCGACCACTGCGCCGCCAGCTCGTCACGGTGGTAGGCGAGCGCCTCGCTCAACAGCACCACCTGGCAGGCGATCTTGGCGATGTCCGCATGCGGGAGCTCGATCTCGACGATCGAGGCGCCGGCCTCCCGCAGCGTCGCGACAGCGGCGACGACACCCGCGCGGACCGGCTCGGCGACATTGCCCTCGTCGAGGAAGTAGGCCGCCGGCCAGCCGATGCGCAGTCCCTCCACCGAGCCGTCCAGCGCATCGGCGTAGTCGGGGACCGGGTCGACGTACGAGGCACCGTCCGACGGATCGTGTCCTGCCATCGCCCCCAGCAGATGGGCGCAGTCGCGAGCCGAGCGCGCGATGGGGCCCACCGTGTCCAGGGACGGCGAGAGCGGGACGACGCCCGTGAGCGGAACCCGTCCGCGGCTGACCTTGAGGCCCGTGACGCCGTTGAGCGCGGAGGGATGCCGCACCGAGCCGGCGGTGTCGGTCGCGACGGAGCCGAGGACCATGCCGGTCGCCACCGCGATGGCCGATCCCGAGCTGGAGCCGCCGGCGTAGCGACGGGGATCCCAGGCGTTGCGCGGCATCGGGAAGCCCTTGCTCGGGTCGTTGAGCCCGAGGGCGAACTCGTTCGTCGTCGTCTTCCCGGTGATGATCGCGCCCGCGTCCCGCAGGCGCGCGATCACGGTCGCGTCGGCGTCGCCGTCCCATCGGGGCGGAGCGACCAGGCTGTTCGCGGTCGTGGCGCCCTCCGCGGTCGCGACGATGTCCTTGACCGCGATCGGGATGCCCTGCAGCGGCCCCCGGTCGCGACCCGCCGCGAGTTCCCGATCGGCACTCTCCGCCGCGGCCATCGCCGCGTCCCGGAAGGTGCGGACGAAGGCGCCCAGACCGGCGTCGAGACGGTCGACGCGGTCGAAGCAGGCGGCCACGAGGGACATCGAGGTGATCGCACCCGAGCGCAGGTCGGCGGCGGTCTCCTCGATCGTGCACCCCACCCCGGCGGACGGGACGGCGGACCGGGCCGCACCCGCGGCGAACGCCTTGGGCACCGACGTGTCGCGCGGCCGGCCGTCGACGGCGGTCCGGTGCATCTCGTCGGCCTGCGCGCGCAGCGTGGCGTAGTCGCGCGCCACCGAGGCGATCTCCGCACGGTCCACCTCGAGTCCGAACAGGTCCAGCAGGACCCGGACCCGGTCCTCCGCCGATGTCATGTCGCCGGCCTCAGCGGTCCATCAGGCCCGCGTAGCGCCCACGCAGCAGGTCCCGGCTGACGATCATCTTCTGGGTCTCGGTCGTGCCCTCGCCGATGCGGCGGATGCGCAGTTCGCGGTACCACCGCTCGAGGGGGAGATCCTTGGTCACGCCGTAGCCGCCGTGGATCTGGATGGCCCGGTCGACGACCCGGCCGGACGACTCGGTGGCGACGATCTTCGCCAGCGCCACCTCGGTCCGGAACGGCTCCCCGCTGTCGGCGCGCTCGGCGGCGTCGAGCGTGACCAGCGCGGCCGAGCGGATGTCGATCTCGTTCTCGACCAGCATCCACTGGATGCCCTCGTGGTCGGCGAGCTTCTGCCCGAAGACCGAGCGGATGCCGGCGTACTCGATCGCGAGGCGGTGCGCGGCCATCGCGACACCGATGCACCCCGCCGCGTAGGGGATCCGGTTCTTGGTGAGCCGCTCGCTCGCCATCGCGAAGCCCTGGCCCACCTCGCCGAGGACCGCGCTGCCGGGGACCCGGACGTCCTCGAACACCAGCTCCGTCGGGTAGTGGCCGGACCGGAGCGTGTGGATCACCCGACGCACGGTGAATCCCGGCGTGTCCGCGTCGACGATGAAGCAGGTGATCCCCTCACGTCCGGACTCCCGGTCACCCGTGCGCGCGAAGACCAGGCCGAAGTCGGCGGAGTCGGCGCCGCTGATGAACACCTTGGTGCCGTTGATGATCCAGTCGTCCCCGTCCTGCTTGGCGCGGGTCTGGATCGATCGGGCCGGGTCGCTGCCGCCGGCGGGCTCGGTGAGCGCGAAGAACGAGCTCTTCTCCCCCCGCAGCACCGGATGGAGATAGCGCTCCTTCTGCTCGTCGGTCGCCTCGTACAGCTGAGCCATGTCGGGCTGCCCGAAGGCGCCGTAGCAGGCCGAGTACAGCCCGGCGCGGTGCTGCGACATCTCCATCGCGAGCAGGGTCCGGGTCACCGTGTCGAGCCCGGGGCCGCCGAACTCCTCCGGCGCATCCAGGTTGTAGAGGCCCATCTGCTTCGTCTTGACGCGGAGCCCGTCGAGGACCGAGGGCCTCAGCTCGCTCTCGTCCGGGTCGAGCTCGAGCTCCAGGGGGACGATCTCGTTGCGGACGAAGCTCCGGACGTTGTGGATCAGCGCGCGCTGGACGTCGTTGAAGGCGAATCCCATGGTCTGTGCTCCAGTCTCTAGTTCTGCCGGATGCGTCCGGTCGGGAGGTTCTCGGTGTCGGCGAGGTTGGACGGCGGCTCCCCGGTGTCGTTGACGAACACCTGGACGACCTCACGGAAGCGGGAGAGGTAGGCGTTCGTGCGCTCGTACCTGAAGGAGAGACCCGGCCCGCGATCGAGCCAGACCTGCAGCGCCCCGCGCAGGCCGAAGGGGCTGTGCCCACCGGCGTAGTCGATGCCGATCACCCCGGAGGCGTCGGCGACCTCGAAGACGCCGACCGTGGCCGGGACCTCCGCCAGCGTCTCCGCGGTGAGCGGAGACCACGCCTTGGTCATCGAGACGCTCATCGGGCGGGCACCGCCGTCCGGGAGGAGTCGGTGGCCGCCGGCGTACCGAGGTCGGCCAGCAGGGTCCGGGGAACATCCACATGTCGCGAGCGCACGTACTCACCTAGTCCTTTGGCT
Source organism: Nocardioides sp. L-11A (assembly GCA_029961745.1). Classification (NCBI taxonomy): domain Bacteria; kingdom Bacillati; phylum Actinomycetota; class Actinomycetes; order Propionibacteriales; family Nocardioidaceae; genus Nocardioides; species Nocardioides sp. L-11A. Next base: position 138,361 of record CP124680.1, on the reverse strand, counting down.
TGGGGATCGGGTCGGGTCGTCGCGGCGACGCCGTCGCCGAGAAGTCCGTGGACGACGAAGTTCAGCGCTCGCAGGCGCGGGAGCTCGTAGCGATCGACGGTCAGGTCGGACGCCTCGACCAGCAGGAGACGCAGCCGGTCGACGTCGAGGTAGTCGCGCAGCCAGGCGAACGCGTCGTCGGAGCGGGCCCAGAGGCCGATGTTGGCGTCGCCGCCCTTGTCGCCCGAGCGGGCGCCGACGAGTCGACCGAGCGGTACCGAGACGGTCTCGCCAACGATCCGGTGCCCGAGGGAGGACGCCGGCGACGCGGCCGGAAAGCCCGGGTACGGCGCCACCGGCGGGACCGGCGCCGGCAGCCGGCGCCCGTCGGCGAAGACCACCTCCGGAGCGAGCTCGGCGGTCGGGATCAGCGCCGGCCAGTAGACGCCGAAGGCACTCGCCCGGCGCTCGGCCCGCTCGACCCACATCCCGGGGTAGCCGCCCATCCCGATGTCGCCGATGGCGTCGAAGAACCGCCGTCCGACCCTGCTCTCGTCCGGGTCCTTGAGGGTGACCCGGAGCCGCGACTCCGCGGCGGCACTCGCCGACGGGTCGGGGACATCGGTGCGGAGCAGTCGGACGTCGGCCTCGGCGAAGGTGTCGAGGCCGCCGAGCGCGTCGTCGAGCGCGCGCACGGTGTGGTCGGCCTTGGCCTCGATGTCGAGTCCGGTGAGGACGAAGGTCGCGCTGTTGCGGAATCCGCCGGCGTAGTTCACGCACACCTTCGCGGTGTCCGGTGCCGGGCGTCCGCGGACGCCGCTGATCCGGACACGGTCCGCCGCCTCCTGGCTCAGCTCGATCGTGTCGAAGCGCGCGACCACGTCGGGATTGAGGTAGTCGGGCGTCGCGGTCTCGTAGAGGACCTGGGCCGTCACCGTCTCGACGGTCACGGCACCGCCCGTGCCGGGGTGCTTGGTGATCACCGCGGAGCCGTCCGGTGCGATCTCGGCGATCGGGTAGCCCGGCCGGCTGCCGGCCGGGAGCTCGGTGAAGAACGAGTAGTTGCCCCCGGTGGCCTGCGGCCCGCACTCGATGACGTGGCCGGCGACGACCGCGCCGGCGAGCGCATCCCAGTCGTCGAGCCGCCAGTCGAAGGCCCACGCGGCGGGGCCGACGACGAGGGAGGCGTCCGTGACCCGGGGACAGACCACGATGTCGGCACCGCCCCGGAGCGCTTCGGCGATGCCCCAGCCGCCGAGATAGGCGTTGGCCGTGACCGGCGCGACGCCTGCCTCGTGCAGGGTGCGCCCGGTGCCGAGGTGCGCGAGCGGGTGCCCGGCGGCCTGCAGCGAGGGCAGGCGGTCGAGGAGATCGTCGCCCTCGACGTGGGCGATCGTCGGCTGCAGGCCCAGCCGGGCGGCCAGCAGCTCGATCTCACGGGCCAGGCCGCCCGGGTTGAGGCCGCCCGCGTTGCTGACGATCCGGATCCCCCGGTCGAGGCAGGTGCCCAGCACCTCCTCGACCTGCGTGAGGAACGTCGTGGCGTAGCCCGCGTCCGGGTTGCGCTGACGGCTCTTCCAGAGGATGAGCATCGTCAGCTCGGCCAGATAGTCGCCCGTCAGGACGTCGATCGGGCCGCCCTCGACCATCTCGCGGGCAGCGGAGAGCCGGTCTCCGTAGAAGCCGGAGCAGTTCCCGATCCTCAGGACCTGGCGTGACGTGGTCATCTCACCCTTTCTCACAGGTGGTGTTCAGAGCGGAAGCGCGACGGTCGCCGAGGCGATCGCGCACACCGCGTCGTCGGACTCCCGGATCTCCTGCAGGTCCAGGTGGACCAGGCCGAGACCGTCGTCGGAGCGTTCGGTGCCGACGACCTCGCCGCCACAGGTCAGGACGTCGCCGGGAACGGCGAACCGGCGCACCGACACCGCCAGCCGGCGCAGCCGCCCGGCGGATCCGATCCAGCCCGTGCAGAGACTGGTGAGGAAGGCGCCGTGCAGATGGGACTGGACGAGGACGTCGGGGTAGCCCTCGGCTGCCGCGTAGTCCGGGTCGAAGTGGATGCGGTGGCTGTTCCAGGTCACCGCGCTGTAGCGATAGACCTGCAGCCTCGTCGGCACCCGGCGCAGCTCGGGCAGCCGGTCACCGACCTGGACGTCCCCGAAGCGGAGGTGGCGCTCGACGGCGGAGGTGACGGCGGAGGTGCGGTGGCTCATCGCAGGAGCAGCTTTCGGGTCGTGGTCACCAGGAGGCGACCGGCGGCGTCGGTGAACTCGTGGCAGTAGCTGACGACGATGACCGGTCCCGAGCGACCGGCGCGCAACTCGACGTCGGTCATGGTCGACCGCTCCTCGACGGTGGTGCCGGCGGTGATCGGCCGATGGAACTCCATGTCCTCACCGCCGCCCATCACCCGGACGCCGTCGGGCGCCAGGTCCTCGAGCGCGGCGGCGGGCGTGCCGTCCTCGCGCAGGTCCTCGGTCGGCGGACCCTCGTCCCAGACCGACACCGCGGTCACGAGATTGGCGGGCGCGACGACGTCGGCGTACCCCTGCCGACGGGCGTAGGCGGTGTCGTAGTGGATCGGGTCGGTCTCGCCGATCGCCCGCGCGTAGCGACGGATCAGGACCCCGGTGACCTCCCCGAGCTGGTGGGTCCGCTGGGTGCCGATCCGGGTGTGGATGGTCTCGAACAGCGTCTGGTCGACGGCCATGTCCCTTGTCTCTCCTAGATCACGTTCTCGTCGTGGAGCCGGCGGAGCTGCTCCGGCGTCAGGTCCAGGCGCTCGGCGAGCACCTGGTCGGTGTCGGCCCCGAGCGCGGGTGCGCCCCGGGAGGCCACCGGTGCGGAGTCGGTCAGGTTCAGCGGGCTGCCGAAGACGTAGCCGGGCCGTCCGTCCGCGGTCGTGACGGGACGGATCATCGAGTCCTCGCCGACCATCGGGCCGGCCAGCACGTCGGCGAGGGAGAGCACCGGCGCACAGGGCACGCCCGCGGCCTGGAGATCGGCGACGATCAGGTCGCGGGACCGGCCCGCGGTCCACCCGCCGACGATCTCGTCCAGCTTCTCCATCTGCGCGACCCGGCCCGGCGGGCTCGCGAGCTCCGGTGCCGCGGCCAGGTCGTCCCGCTCCATCAGTCGGCACAGCGTCTGCCAGTGGGTGTCGGTCATGCACAGGATCGCGACCCAGCCGTCGGCGGCGGGATAGACGTTGTACGGGCTCACCGCCATGCCACCGTGACGGTTGCCGGTCCGCTCCGGGAGGGCGCCGTCGTTGTCCAGGTGGCCGGCGATGCTGGACGTGAGCGAGGGGATGACCGCGTCCTGCATCGCGACCTCGACGTGCTGGCCACGCCCGGTCACGGTGCGTTGGAGGAGGGCGGCGAGGATCGCGCCGAACAGGTGCGTGCCGCCGAAGAAGTCCGCGACGGCCGGACCCGCCTTGGTGGGAGGCAGCTCAGGCTGTCCGGTCGTGGCCATCACCCCGGACACGGCCTGGATCGTCAGGTCCATGGCCCGCTGCTCGGCCTGGGGCGTGTGGACGCCGTAGCCTCGCCCCGAGGCCAGGATGATCCGGCTGTTGGCCTCCGCCAGGGTGTCGTAGCCCAGCCCCAGGCGCTGGAGCGCTCCGGGACTGAAGTTCTCGACGACGACGTCGGCCTGCGCGACCAGCTCCAGGAGGAGCGCCCGGCCGCGGGGGTCCTTGAGGTTGAGCCGCAGGCTCTTCTTGCCCCCGTTGAGCAGGCCGAAGGCCGCCGTCTCCTGATCGCCCGCGAGCCGCCAGCGCACGGGCTCGCCGCCGAAGGGCTCGACCTTGATGATCTCGGCGCCGAGCTGGGCCAACAGCAGCGTGCAGTAGGGGCCGTTGTAGACCTGGCTGAGGTCCAAGACGGTCACGCCGTCCAGCGCCCGACTCGTCATCTGGTGCTCCCTTCCGCGGGTCGGCGCGATCGGCCGACCGAGAAAAACATACTACTGCGTAGGTCGTTCTTGCAACGGTCTCTTCACGCGCTCTCCAGCATCGCGCGAAGAGAGCGGGCGCGCCGCGACTCACGCGCCCGCGAGCTCCCGGAACGCGAGCACGGCCGGGTCGCGCTCGTCCCGCGACCCCTGGGCGAAGGTGCGCGCCCCCCGGCCCGGGGACGCCGGCGACAGCGCGCGACTCCAGTCCATGACGCAGATCCGCCGCTCGACCCGCCAGGCACCCTCGCGACGCGCGAGGCGGTCGACGTAGCGTCCGGCGAACACGCCCGTCGACACGGGGTCGCCCGCCGGATCCAGATCCTGGAGATAGCAGAGGAAGTAGGACTCGCAGACCGCGACGTCCCCCCGGACCTCGATCAGCAGGTTCCCGATCAGATGATGCCGCGACCCCAGCGGACCGTCGGTCTGCCGGAGCCTCGCGGCGAACTCCTCGACCGTGCCGCTGGCGTACCCGTGCTCGTCGTAGGCGCCGGGGTGGTAACAGCTCTCGACCATGTCGACATCACCCCGATCGACCCCGTGGGCGTAGCGCAGCACGGTCCGGGAGATCTCCCGCTCATCCAGCAACAGCTGGATGCCCGCGCGGAGTCGATCGCCCGCCAGCAGTCCGCCCGCCGCCGTCCCCGCCACCTCAGCGACCTCCGCCACCTCGTCCATCACTCCTCCTCGCCGGGCTCACGCGCCCTCTCAAAAAAACCTACGTGGTAGTATGTCATGGTGACAGACCTCGAATACTCGGTCGCGGACGGGATCGGCACGATCCTGCTCAACCGGCCCCACCTGAAGAACGCGTTCACCCTCGAGATGGTCGACGAGTGGAGCGATGCGCTCCGGTCGGCGCGCACCGATCCCGCGGTGCGCGCCGTCGTCGTGACCGGCGCGGGCGACGCGTTCTGCTCCGGCATCGACCTGAGCACGTTCGATCGCGAGGCGACAGGACCACTGGCGCTCAAGACCCTCCTGCACGAGCGGATCCATCGGGTGGCGATGGCGGTCGAGGATCTCGACAAGCCCCTGATCGCGGCCGTGAACGGCCTCGCCGTCGGCGCCGGGATGGACATGGCCCTGATGTGCGACATCCGGCTGGTCGCCGCGTCGGCCCGCTTCTCCCAGGCCTACATCCGGCTCGGTCTCGTCCCCGGGGACGGCGGCTGCTACTACCTCCCCCGCCTGGTCGGCATGGCCCGCGCGCTGGAGCTGATGTGGACCGGCGACTTCGTCGGGGCCGAGGAGGCCCACCGCCTGGGCATCGCGGACCACGTGTACGCCGACAGCGACTTCCCCCGCGCGTCGCGCTCCTTCTTGGAGCGACTCGCGGCCCAGCCGCCGCTCAACGTGCGGCTCATCAAGCGCGCGGCCCACCAGTCGGCCCGGACCGACGCCCGAACCGCGCTCGACCTGATCTCCTCGCACATGGCCCTCGTGCACAGCACCGAGGACTCGGCCGAGGCCATGACCGCCTTCCGCGAGGGCCGGGCGGCCCACTTCACGGGGAGCTGAGGCGGTCGATGAGCAACCCGACGACCGCCGCCCACGATCCCCTCGCGCCTTCGATCAGCGTCTCCCGCGAGGGCGCCACGGCCACCGTCCTCCTCGACCGGCCGGAGCGCAGGAACGCCATCGACAGCGAGGGCTGGGACCGGCTCCGCGCGATCTTCGACGACCTCGCCCGGGACGACTCCGTGCGCGCCGTCGTCCTGACCGGCGCCGGCGGGAACTTCTGCGCGGGCGCCGACCTCGGGGGCACTCGACGCGAGGAGCATCCCCTCGCCCGGATGCGGCGCGTCGGCGACGTCGCGCTGGCCCTCGTCGAGATGCCCAAGCCGGTGATCGCCCAGGTGGCCGGGAGCGCCATCGGCGCCGGGTGGAACCTGGCGCTGGCCTGCGACCTGGTCGTGGCCGACACCAGCGCCCGCTTCTCTCAGATCTTCGCGCGGCGTGGCCTCTCGGTCGACTTCGGCGGAACGTGGCTCCTTCCCCGGCTGGTCGGCCTCCAGCAGGCCAAGCGGCTGACCATGCTCGCCGAGACCATCGGCGCGGAGGAGGCCCGGCAGCTCGGTCTGGTGACCTGGGTGTGCGCCGAGGGAGATCTCCCGGCCTTCGTCTCCGACCTGGCCGGCCGCTTGGCCGCCCAGCCGCCCCTGGCCGTGGCACAGACGAAGAGCCTGCTCCACCAGGGGACCCGGCAGAGCCTGGCCGACGCACTCGAGGGCGAGGCCCGGGCCCAGGCGGTCAACCTCGCGACCGAGGACGCCCCCGCCGCCTTCCGCGCCTTCCTGGACAAGTCCGCCCCACCCGCGTTCACCGGCCGCTGGGCGGTGCGATGACGACCGCGGCCGTCGGCCGGGAGCAGCCGGACCTGTGGCGGCTGCGACCCGCCGCCCTGCCCCCCGAGCTCGACCGGCTACGCGCGCAGGTGCGTGCCTTCCTCGCGCAGGAGGTCTCATCCGGGCGGATCACGACCCGCTGCGACCAGTGGCTCGGTGGCTGGGACGAGGCGTTCAGTCGTCGCCTGGGCGAGCACGGCTGGCTGGGCATGACCTTCCCCGCGGCGTACGGCGGCGCGGCGGCCGGTGCGCTCGCCCGGTTCGTCGTCACCGAGGAGCTGCTGGCGGCCGGCGCTCCCGTCGCCGCGCACTGGATCGCCGACCGCCAGTCGGGCCCGGGTCTCCTGCGGTTCGGCACGGAGGAGCAGAAACAGACCTACCTGCCCCGCATCGCGCGCGGCGAGTGCTTCTTCGCCGCGGGGATGAGTGAGCCGGACACCGGATCCGACCTCGCCTCCGTGCGGACCCGCGGCACGCGGGTCGAGGGCGGCTGGCGGATCAGCGGGACCAAGGTCTGGGCGAGCGGCGCCCACCGCGCCCACGCGATGATCGCGCTCGTGCGCACCGAGGCACGCACCGCGGATCGACACGCCGGCCTGACCCAGGTGATCGTCGACCTGCCCGACCCCGACGTGCACATCCGGCCGATCCTGCTGCTCTCCGGCGAGCACCACTTCAACGAGGTCGTGTTCGACGACGTCTTCGTCCCCGACGATCGGGTGCTCGGCGCTCCCGGTGCGGGCTGGCAGCAGGTGACCAGCGAGCTGGCGATGGAGCGCAGCGGTCCCGAGCGCGTCCTGTCCACCTTCCCCCTGCTCAGCGCACTGGTGGACCGGCTGGCGAGCGCCGGGAGCGAGGCGAGCGCCGCGCGCCTGGGCGCCCTCGTCGCCCGGCTCTGGACGCTGCGCCAGATGTCCCTGGCCGTCGCGGGTCGACTCCAGGCCGGCGCGGCTCCCGCCGTCGAGGCGGCGCTGGTGAAGGACCTCGGGACCCGGTACGAGGGCGTGGTGATCGAGGCGGCCCGCGAGCTCGGCGGCGCCGTCCCCGACCTGGGATCGGCCGATCCCGTGGCGTCGCTCCTCGCCGAGTCGATCCTGCACAGTCCGGGCTTCACCCTGCGGGGTGGGACCAACGAGATCCTGCGTGGCGTGGTCGCCAAGGAGTTGGGGGTTCGATGAACGACGTACACGACACACTGACCGCGGTGGTCCGGGAGGTCTGCGCCAAGCTGTCCGACGCGGAGATCCGGGACCGCGCCGACGACGGCGGCTGGAACGCCCCGCTCTGGGCGGCGCTGGAGGAGCTGGGCATGACGACCATCGCCGTGCCGGAGGAGGCCGGGGGGTCGGGGGGCACGATCAGCGACGCCGTCGCCGTCCTCCAGGTGCTCGGTGAGCACGCGGCCGCGATCCCCTTCGCCGAGTCCTGCCTCCTCGGCGGGTGGCTGCTCGCCCGGTGCGGAGCGCCGGTCCCGCGAGGTCCGCTCACGGCGACCGTTGCCGGCGACGGACTCCACGTCGTCCGACACGGGGACGAGGTCGAGATCCGCGGATCGATCCCCCGGGTCCCCTGGGCCCGTCAGGCCGAGCATCTCCTCGTCGTGCACGACGCCGGCATCGTGCTGCTGAGGGCCGGGGAGTTCGAGGTGCTGCCCCGGACGAACCTCGCCGGCGAGCCCCGGGACGACGTCCTCGTCGATCGGGTGCTCACGGCGGACCATGATCTCGGACCCTGCCTCGCCGAGCGTTCCTCGATCCGCGACGAGTTCCAGCAGCGCGCCGCGCTGTCCCGGGCGGCACTGCTGGCCGGAGCCGCCCGACGCGCCCTGGCGCTGGCCGTCGACTACGCGGGCGAACGCGAGCAGTTCGGCCGGCCGATCGCCAGGTTCCAGGCCGTGCAGCAGTACCTCGCCGCCATGGCCGGCGAGGTACTGGCGATGCGGATCGCCGTGGACGCCGCCGCCGTCGCCGTCGCCGAAGGGCACGGCGCCCTCGCCGTCGCGGCCGCCAAGACGACGACCAGCGGCTCGGCCGGTGTCGTGGCCTCGCTGGCCCACCAGGTCCACGGCGCTCTCGGCTACACCGCCGAACATCCGCTGCACCGGACGACGACGCGGCTGTGGGCCTGGCGTGACGAAGGCGGGAGCGAGCACGCCTGGGCCGCTGACCTCGGTCGGCGGGCGCTCCGGGCCGGCCCCGGTGGCCTGTGGGCGCTGATCACGGCGACGGAGGCGGGCCGATGAGTGCCGTGCGCTTCGAGGACGCGGACGGCATCGCCGTCATCACGATCGACCGTCCCGCGCGGCGCAACGCGGTCGACCTCGAGGTCGCCCACGGCATCGCCCGGGCGATCGATGCCTTCGAGGCGCGTGCCGACCTCGCCGTCGCGATCCTCACCGGCGCCGGAGGCACGTTCTGCGCGGGCCTCGACCTGGCGGCCTTCACGCGCGGAGAGATCCCGATCCTGCCGGGACGCGGCTTCGGTGGCCTCACCGAGAGCCCTCCCGGCAAGCCGTTGATCGCGGCCGTCGAGGGGTGGGCTCTCGCCGGTGGCTTCGAGCTCGCCCTGGCGGCGGACCTCATCGTCGCCGCGCGGGATGCCCGGTTCGGCCTGCCCGAGACCAAGCGCGGCCTGGTCGCCGGGGCCGGTGGCCTGCTCCGGTTGCCCAAGACCCTTCCCTACCGGCTGGCGATGCAGCTCGCCCTGACGGGCGAGCCGATCGGGGCCGAGGCGGCCCATGACCACGGGTTGGTGAACATCCTCACCGAGCCGGGAGGCGCCCTGACCGCGGCGCGCGAGCTCGCCGCCTCCATCGCCGCCAACGGGCCGCTCGCGGTCCGGGCCAGCAAGGAGATCGTGGCGATGTCGGTCGACTATCCGAGCACCGGCGGCTTCGACGCCCAGCGTCCACTCGTCGAGCGGATCCTCGCGTCCCGCGACGCCCTCGAGGGCGCCCTCGCGTTCACCGAGCGGAGAGCGCCCGTCTGGGCGGGTGAGTAGAGGTGGCGCAGCGCCGGTCCGCGGCTCGACCGCGGACCGGCGCGGGCGGCTCAGCTCGCCCGGCGCCGCCGACGGCGCGTGCGACGACCACTCAGCACGGCCGCACCGACGGCGACCAGGAGCGCGAGCCCGTTGAACAGGTCGGTGACCCAGAGCTGGTTGCCCATCAGCTGGAGCCCCTTGACCCCGGTCGCCAGCAGGACGACGGCGATCACCGTGCCCCAGACGTTGAACCGTCCGGGCTTCACCTGGGTGGTCGCCAGGAAGCAGGCCGCGAAGCTCGGCAGCAGGTACGCCGGCCCCAAGGTCGGCGCCACACTCCCGATCTTGGCCGTGACCAGCACGCCGGCCACGGAGGCGAAGAGCGCTGTGACCACGAAGGAGCCGGCGACGTAGCGGACCGTGCGGACGCCGGCCAGGCGAGCCGCGTCCGGGCTCGCCCCGACGGCATACGCCCGCCGTCCCACGGGGCTGTGCTCGAGCGCGTACCACACCAGGAAGCACAGTCCGATCGCGTAGACGGCGACCACCGGCAGCCCGAGGAGCTCCGCGTTGGCGATCTCCTGGAAGCCCTCCGGCACCGGTCCCACGAACTGGTAGTTCGAGACGAGCGAGGTGACGGCCAGCAGGACCGAGCTCATGCCCAGGGTCGCGATCAGGCTGTCGATCCCGACGCCGGCGACCAGGATCGCGTTGACGACGCCGACCGACACGCCCACCAGCAGGGTGATGGTCACGGCGAGCACGGGGCTCAGGTCCTGCTTGACCATGAGGGCACCGCAGAGCACGGCGCTCATGCCGAGGTTCTGGGCGGCCGACAGATCGAACTGACCGACCGCCAGGGTCACCAGCAGCCCGAGGGCCAGGATCAGCGTCACCGACTGGTCGCCGGCGATGCTCGTGATCGTCGAGCTCGTCGGGAAGGTCTCCGGGAGCCGGATCGAGAAGAAGGCCACGAAGACGGCCAGGAGCAGGAGGCCGCTGTAGCGGGCCGGGCGCAAGGCACCCAGGATCCGGCTCGGGGACCTCCTCCCCTCGCGGTCGTCGGCGTCGAGCGCGGGTACGTCGTCCGCGCGGCTCTCGGTCTGCGCATCAATCGTCATCTGAGGTGGGCCCTTCCAAGCTGTCGGCGACCGAGTCGCGGATGGTCTCGCTCACGATGCGGGCGACGGAGAGCTCGTCCTTGCCGAGCACGGAGGTCACCGCACCGTTGCGCATGATGAGGACGCGGTCGCACACGGCGCACAGCTCCTCCGCGTCCGAGGAGGAGAGGACGACGGCACGTCCCTGGCTCGCGATCTCGGCGAGAGCCCGGTAGATCGACGCCTTGGCGCCCGCGTCGACCCCACCGGTCGGCTCGTCGAGGAGCAGGACCTGCGCGTCGACCCGGAGCCAGCGCGCCAGCACCACCTTCTGCTGGTTGCCGCCGGACAGCAGCGACAGCAGGCGGTCGGGATCGTCGGGTACGACGTCCAGCCGCTTCAACCACGGCTCAACCTCGCGACGCTCCCGGCGCTGTCCGAGCCAGCGTGCCGGACCGGCGGACGGCAGCCGGGGCAGGGTGAGGTTCTCCCCGATCGTCCAGGACTGGATGGTGGAGAGGCGCTTCCGGTCGGCCGGCGCGTAGGCGACGCCCGAGGCGATCGCCCGGTCGGGACGTCCCGGGTCCAGTCGGCGGCCGGCGACCTCCACCTCGCCCGACGTCCGCGGCCTCGCCCCGTAGACGATGCCCAGGGCCTGGTCGTATCCGGACCCGATGAGGCCCGTGATGCCGACGATCTCGCCGGCGCGCACATCGATGGAGAAGTCGTCCACCTGCTCGCCGACGACCTCGTCGGCGCGCAGGAGCACGTCGACGCCCGCCGTCGGCACCGAGGGCGCGAACGCTGTCGGCCTGCGGCCGATGATGAGCTCGACCAGGCCGTCACCGGTGACGTCGGCGACCGGCCGGGTCGCGATCCGGCGCCCGTCGCGCAGCACGGTCACCCGATCACCGATGTCGAAGACCTCGCGCAGCCGGTGGGTCACGTAGAGGACCGCGGTGCCCTGGTCGCGCAGGCGCCGCACCAGGCCGAACAGCTGCTCGACCTGGTGCTGGGGGAGCGACGCCGTGGGCTCGTCGAGCACGAGGACCGCCGGCGCCGTGGCGGCGCCCGCGACGGCGCGGACGATGGCGACCATCGTCTGCTCGCCGGGGGTGGCGGCGGACAGGGGGGCGGCCGGATCGAGGTCGAGGTTGAACCGGTCGAGGAGCCTGGTCGCGGCCGCTCGCTCGGTCCGCTCCGAGACCCACCACCGGCCGGCGTACCTGTTGCCCAGGGCGAGGTTGTCGACGACGTCCAGGTCCGGGACGAGGCCGAGGTCCTGGTGGATGAAGGCGACGCCGTGATCACGGATCGTCGGGCTGCCGAGGACGACGGACCGCCCGTCGAGCACCGCGGCCGATCCCGGGTCGGGCGCGTGGTAGCCCGCCAGGATCTTGATCAGCGTGGACTTCCCGGACCCGTTCTGTCCGAGCAGGCAGTGCACCTCGCCGGCTCGCAGCTCCAGGTCGACGTCGTCGAGCGCCTTCTGCGCCGGGAACGTCTTGGACAACGACTCGATGTGCAGCACGACCCGCCCGGAGGCGTCCGGCGAGCTCATCCCACGTGCCAGGCGTCGTAGTAGGCCTGCGCGTACTCCGGCGGCTCGACCTGGTTGTCGGCGTCCGACACGTTGTCCTCGACGTAGACCTGCTGCCAGCCGATCGGGTCCGCCCGGTCCTCGAGCGGGACGTCGGTCATCAGCCGGATCAGCTGGTCGACGACGCGATAGCCCGCGGCGGCGAGCTCCAGCCCGATCGACGCCCACTGCTTGCCGGCCTGGATCGCCTCCAGCGCGGCCGCGTCCGCGGCCCTGCTGATGATCTTGACCCGGTCCTGGAGGCCGGCCGCCTGGAGCGCGGCGGCGAGACCGGCGTTGTAGTCGACGACCGCGAGGGCGACGTACGCCGTGTCGGGATGGGCCTGCAGATAGCTGACGATCTGGGAGGGGACCGTCTTGCCGATGTTGGCGTTGGAGACCTCGAGGATGCCGGGCTCGGCACCGGCGCTCTTCATCGTGGCCTCGAACCCCGCCTTGATCGGGCCCCAGGAGCCCTCGAAGGACGGGTCCCAGACGAACACGGACTCCACCGGACCCTCCGCGTCGGCGAGGATCGACTGCGCCATCAGGGTGCCGGTGAAGCGGGCGTCCCGCTGGCCGAACACCACGCCCCCGATGGGGGTGTCGGCCTCCGCGAGCGGATCGCCGAGGGGCGAGATGGCGACGATCCGGGTGCCGGCCGCGTGGATCTTCGCCAGCTGCTTGGCGACCGACGAGTCGGGCAGCGCCGAGATGTAGGCGAGGGCGTCCGGCGGATCGGCGGCCACCTGGTTCATCGCGGAGGTGTAGCCCTCGGGGGTGCTGTTGGTCTGCAGGGTGGAGACCGTCCAGCCGAGCTTCTCCGCGGCCTCCCGAGCACCGTCCGAGAGCGTGACGCACACCGGGATCGAGCAGGTCACCATGACGAGCCGCTTGCCGGTGGGAGCGGGCGCCGGAAGCTCCGGCACCGCCGCGGCCTCCTGGATCTGCGTGTACCGGTCGAAGGCCGCCCCGGCGTCGTCGACCACCTGCTGCTGGGCGGAGGTCAGCTCGGCGCTGCCGTCGCCCCCGTCGCCGTCGTCTCCGCCGCACGCCGTCGCCAGGCCGAGCACACCGACGAGGACGGCCGCCATCGAGGCCCTGAACTTTTTCGACATCGCTTCACTTTCGGGTCGTCGAGCGCCGAATCGCTCGGGAGGGGTGGGCACTGCGGCCGCCCCTCGGTCGAGGGTGATGCGCACCACAGAGAAAACATCCTACGGAGTAGGTTTCTCTGGGTCAACGGGTCGCGCCCGCTCCGTCGCCCTCCGGCGAGGCGACGCGGAGCAGTCCCTCCTGCGAGGTGCTCGCACACAGGCGTCCCGCACGGTCGAACAGGCGCCCGGCGACCAGGCACCGGCCCGCCCCCGCCCAGTCGCTCCGGCCCTCGTAGAGCAGCCAGTCGTCCGCGCGCCACGGCGCGTGCATCACCACGGAGTGGCCGATGGTCGCGAACCAGACGTCGCCGTCCTCGATCCGATGGGGGTGCGGTTCGAGCGCGGCGGTCAGCAGGAGCAGGTCGGAGAGGTACACCAGAGCCGCGTCCCGGCGCCCCTCGCCGTCACCGACCGGGCCCCGCGCGCGGATCCAGACCCGGAGGACCGGCTCGCCCACCCGGGCGCCCTCGCGATGCAGCCCCGCGTCGGGGAACCGGATCTCGACCCGGAGCCGCTGCATCACCTCGCAGATCCACGCGACCAGGGCGGGCTCGCCGGCGAGGGCCCGCTCGACGGGCAGCAGGCGCTCCGGAGCAGGGACGTCGGGCGCCGCGACCTGGTGCCGCAGGCCACGCTCCTCGGCCTGGAACGAGGCCGTGAGGAGCAGGATCGGCCTCTCCCCCTGGGACGCCTCGACGGTCCGCGCACTGAAGACGCCACCGTCCCGAGCGACCCCGACCCGATAGTCGACCGGGACCGCCGTGTCGCCCGCCCGGAGGAAGGACGCCGTCATCGAGTTGAGCTCCCGGCCGGGCGGCACCGTGGCGCGGGCGGCCAGCATCGCCTGGGCAGCCACCTCGCCGCCGTACAGACGCGTCCGAGGGCGGTCGGACGGCACGCAGCGGAAGGTCAGCGACGAGAGTCGACGGAGGCTGAGGAGCTCGTCCACCGCGACGGCCTCACCAGGTGGCGAGCAGGGCCCGCAGGGTCGCGACCAGGGTGAGCGGCCGATCGAGCATCACGTGGTGGCCGGCGTCGGGGATCTCCACCGTCGGAACGGATCGGACGGCCGGGTCGAGCCGGGACAGGTCGGCCGCGGGCATGCCGTGCTCGGCCCGCACCATGCGGAGCCGGCCGGCCAGGCGTCCCAGATCCAGGGGGTCGAAGTCCCGTTGGCCGGCGAAGATCCGCGGGTCGAACTTCCAGCTCCACCCCGCCGGAGTCCGACGGATCGACGTCGCGGCGACGTGCTCGAACACGTACGGGACCGCGCGCTGGTCGGGGATCAGGCGGAACCGCGCGAGCGCGTCAGCCGGGTCCGGATAGACCGGGGCCGGCCGAAGCGCCCGCTCCTCGTTGGCGGCGCGCTCGGCATCGCTGTAGGGGACCGTCCGGCAGTCGACGAGGATCGTGCCGCGGACGGCCCGGCCGTGTCGCAGCCCGTGCCGCAGGGCCACCAGCCCGCCCATGCTGTGGCCGACGACCACCGGTGGCCCGCCGAAGCCACCGGTGGCCACGCCGGCCGCCACCTCGGCGGCCCAGTCGTCGAGCTCGTAGCGGACCCGGTGACCGCTGTCGCCGTGGCCCGAGAGATCGAGCGCGACGACGCGCCGGCCGCCGTCGGCGAGCAGCGGCGCGACGTGGTCCCACCAGCCGGCGTGGGCGCCGCCGCCATGGACCAGCAGCACACCCTCGGCCGCGCCGGCGCGACCCCACGCGCGAAGGCGGATCCGCACCCCGTCCACTGCGCACTCGGCCGCCTCCGGCCGATGCGCGAGTGCTCGTGCGAACCAGTCGGGGCGCGCGTCGAGCACCGCGCTGGGGGTGGGTGTCGAGGCAGGGAGGTCGAACGGCACAAGCAACATACTACCACGTAGGTTTTTTCCTATGGCCGCCCTCGTCCGACATTCCGCCGAGTAGTATGTTGCCCATGCGACAAGGTGCCGCCTCCGACAGCGACCGCGAACTCCGCCCCAAGCAGAAGGCCAGCGCTCGCGAGATCCTGGACGCCGCCGCGACCGCGTTCTCCGAGCGCGGCTACGCGGCCACCTCGATCGACGACGTCGCCGACGTGCTCGGCTGCACCAAGGGCCGGATCTACCACTACTACCGGACCAAGGGCGATCTGTTCATCGGCATCCACCACCAGGCCCTCGAATGGGCGCTGGAGGCCGTGGGTCCGCCGGCCGAGCGCGTCGACCTCGATCCCGCGGAGCGGCTGCGCCAGATGGTCCATCAGCATGCCCTGCACCTGATGAACCGGTCCAGCTACATGGGCCCCGCCCAGTACCAGATCGAGATGAACCTCGCGAGCGAGGGCCGCAACAAGGAAGCACAGATGCAGAAGATCCTGAGCATGCGACGCCAGTTCGAGGATCTCTACCTCTCCGTGGTCAAGGAGGGCGTCGCCGCGAAGGCCTTCCGCGACGCGGACGTCAACCTGCTGGTGAAGGCCGTGCTGGGCGCGGTCAACTGGATGCACGCCTGGTTCAGTCCGACCGAGCCGAAGGACTCCCCGGCCGAGCGCGAGCGCATCGCCGCGGAGATCGCCGAGTTCGCGGTGCGCGGGGTCGTCGCCTGACCCGACCCGTCCGCGGTCCGGCCGGGTCAGCCCTGCTGACGCGGGAGCCCCAGCATCCGCTCGGCGAGGATGTTGCGCTGGACCTGTGCCGAGCCGCCGTAGATGCTGCCGGCCCGCCCGTACAGATAGCGGTCGAACCACTCCGCCCGCCCGGGACTGCCGACGTCGGTGACCAGCTCGATGCTGAGATCCATCAGCTCCTGCTCCACCGCGGTCATCAGCAGCTTGTCGACCGAGCTCTCGGGGCCCGGCGGCGCGCCCGAGACCCGCGCGCTGAGGGTGCGCAGGCAGTGCATGCGCAGGACCTCGAGGTGGGCCGCGACCCGGCCGAGCCGGAGCCGGGCGGCCCGGTCCGCACCAAGACCGCTGGCCGTCAGCACCTCCCCGAGCTCGGAGAGGTAGCGCGCGAACTTCGGGAGATAGCCGGTCTCGACCGCTCCCCGCTCGTAGTTGACCACGTCCATCGCGATCCGCCAGCCGTCGCTCGGCTCGCCGAGCATGTTCTCCGCCGGGATGCGCACCCCGTCCAGGAAGATCTCGGCGAACTCCTCCTCGCCGTTGGCCAGCACGATCGGCCGGACCGTCACTCCCGCGGTGTCGAGCGGCACGATGAACGCGGAGATCCCGCGGTGCCGGACAGCGTCCGGGTCGGTCCGGGCCAGCAGCAGGCAGTAGTCGGCGAAGGCGCCGTAGCTGGTCCAGATCTTGTGCCCGTCGATCACCCACTCGTCGCCCTCCCGGACGGCGCGCGTCCGCAGCGACGCCAGGTCGGAGCCGGCCTCGGGCTCGGAGAAGCCCTGGCACCAGATCTCCTCGACCGCCAGCAGCGGGCGGAGGTACCGCCGGCGCTGCTCCGCGCTCCCGTAGCGGTGGAGCGGCCGCCCCAGATGACCGAGCGGCAGCAGCGTGGGGGCGTTCGCGCGTCCGAGCTCCTCGCTCAGGATCGCCTCCTCCATCGGGCCCAGACCCTGGCCGCCGACGTCGGTCGGGTACGACAGCGCGACCCACCCGGCCCGGTAGAGACGCTCCTGGAAGGCACGCATGTAGGGCCAGCGCTCGGCCAGCACGGCCGGCTCGGGCTCGGCGGGGACGTTCTCGGCCAGCCAGGTCCGCAGCCGCGCGCGGAAGCGCGCCTCCTCGGCGGAATCGCGGAGATCCATGTCGTCAGTTCCCTTCCAGGATGCGGTCGGCGAGCAAGAGCATCGGGGCGTCCGGGCCGCCGAAGGCGGCGTGGTGCAGGTGCGCGGTGCGCAGGCGCAGATGAGCGTCGTGCTCCTCGGTGACGCCGATGCCGCCGAGCACCTGGATCGACGTCTCGCAGACCCGGACGGCGGCGGCTCCGGCGTAGGCCTTGGCCGCCGCGGCGACCCGCATCGCCTCGTCGATCGGAGCGTGCTCGGCGGCCCAGGAGGCGCCGTAGGTCATCGACCTCGAGGTCTCCACGTCGACGAGCATGTCGGCACACAGGTGCTGCACGGCCTGGAAGGAGCCGATCGGGCGCTGATACTGATGCCGCTGCCGGGCGTACTCCGTGGCGGTCGCGAGGGCGCCGTCGGCCAGCCCCGTCAGCAGGGCGGCGGCACCGGTCCAGGTCATCGCCCGCGCCCGCCGCGCGGCGTCGCCGCGCGGCGCGGCCGCCGGGACCGGATCGAAGCGCCGGAGCCGGTGCAACAGGTCCACGTCGTCCACCTCCTCACCCGCGGCGAGCTCGTAGGTCGTCGCGACCCCGTCGGGGGAGAGCGCGACGCCGCGTGCGCCCGCGACCCAGTCGAAGGCGATGCTCGCGGAGCCGCCAGAGCCGCCAGAGCCGCCAGAGCCGCCAGAGCCGCCAGAGCCGCCAGAGCCGCCAGAGCCGCCAGAGCCGCCAGAGCCGCCAGAGCCGCCAGAGCCGCCAGAGCCGCCAGAGCCGCCAGAGCCGCCAGAGCCGTCAGGGTCGGCGAGGTGCTGGTCGAGCAGGACGGAGTACGGCTCCCCGGCGGCGAGACCGGCCAGCGCCTCCGGCGGGCCGCCGGCGAAGCGGAGCAGCGCCGCCGCCGCGATCGCCGTCCCGACGTACGGCACCGGAGCCAGGTGTCGCCCGAGCACCTCGGCGACGACACACGCGTCGGTGAGCGAGCCGCCGGGGCCGCCGTGCTCGGCGGGCACGAGCAGGGCGACGAGGTCGAGCTCGACCAGCGTGGACCACAGCGCGGCGCGCAGCTCACCCCCGTCCGTGGCGGCGCTGCGTGCGGGGGTGGCGGTGAGGGCCTGACCGACCACCTCGTCGGTGACCTTCTGCAGGAACTGCTGGTCGTCAGAGAGCGCGAATCGCATGGGTGTCCGTCCTCAGAGCTTCGAGCCGCCGTCGACGTACAGCGTCTGACCGGTCACATAGGAGGCCTCGTCGCTGCACAGGAACGCCGCGGCCGCGGCGATGTCGTCCGGCGAGCCGACCCGCCGGACCGGGTTCCGCTCCGCGCGGGCCTTGCGGAACTCCTCGACGCTCAGGCCGAGCCGCGCGGCGGTGGCATCGGTCATCTCGGTGGTGACGAAGCCGGGGGCGACCGCGTTGACATTGACGCCGAACGGCCCGAGCTCGATCGCCAGCGCGCGGGTGAACCCCTGGACGCCCATCTTCGCCGTGGAGTAGTTCGCCTGACCGCGGGTGCCGAGGGCCGACGTGCTGGAGAGATTGAGGATCCTTCCGTACCTCTGCTCGACGAAGTGTCGTTGCGCGGCCCTGCTCATCAGGAAGGCGCCCTTGAGATGCACGCCCAAGACCAGGTCCCACTCGTCCTCGGACATCTTGTGGATCAGGTTGTCGCGGGTGACCCCGGCGTTGTTGACCAGAACGTGGAGCCCACCGAGGTCGCCGACGACGGTGCCGATCGCCGCCTCCACGGCCGCGGCGCTGCTGACGTCGGCGACCACGGCCGTGGCAGTGGCGCCCGGCCGCAGCGGCAACCGGTCCGCCGCCTCGGCCACCGCCGCGGCGTCGAGGTCGACGAGGGCGACCGATGCACCCTCCTCCGCGAACCGGGAGGCGATCGCCCACCCGATGCCGCGAGCGGCGCCCGTCACGACGGCGACCCGTCCCTGATAGCGACCCAATGTTCTCTCCTTGCTGTCAACGGTGCGAGGGCGAGGACGTCGGTCCGGTCGCCGGGAAAGGTGGACGAGGTCGTCAGACCACGAGGAGCCGGATGCTGTCAGCGACACACGCCGGCCGGTCCCGACCCTCGACCTCGACGGTGAAGCGCACGACGGCACGGGTGCCCGACGCGACGTCCTCGACACCGAGGAGCTGGGCGCGGGCCCGGATGCGGGACCCGGATCGCACCGGCTCGGGGAATCGGACCCGGTCCAGCCCGTAGTTGACCGACATGCGGGCGCCGCCCACCGTGAACGCCGTGCGCCCCAGCACGGGCAACAGCGACACGGTCAGATAGCCGTGCGCCACGGTCGCGCCGTACGGCCCGGAGCCGGCCCGCTCCGCGTCGACGTGGATCCACTGCCGGTCCCCGGTCGCCTCGGCGAACGCGTCGATGCGCTCCTGGTCGACGACGAGCCACTCGCCGGTGCCGAGGTCCTCGCCCACGGCGGCGCGGAGGCCGGCGATGTCGGCGAAGTGACGCGGGGCTGACCTCATGAGAGAAACATACTACTGCGTAGGTTTTTGTCAATGCTCATCGTCACAGGGCGCGGGCGATGAGCTCCTTCTGGATCTCGTTGGCGCCGCCGTAGATCCGCTGGGCCCGGGCGTCGGCGTACAGCCGCGCGATCGGGTACTCGGTCATGTAGCCGTAGCCGCCGTGCAGTTGCAGGCACTTGTCGATCACCTGGCCCTGGACGTCGGTCAGCCACCACTTGCACATCGCCGAGGTCGGCAGGTCGAGCCCGGTCGCCAGGTGGGTGGTCATGCAGTCGTTGAGGAAGGAGCGCGCGACCGTCGCCAGGGTCGCGCACTCCGCGAGCTCGAAGCGCACGTGCTGCTTGTCGAACAGGGGACCGCCGAACGCCTCGCGCTGCTTGACGTAGTCGGTGGTGACGGCGACCGCCAGCTCCATCGCCGTGACCGCCGTGATCCCGACGATCAGCCGCTCCTGGGGCAGCTTGCGCATCATGATCGCGAAGCCGCCGCCCTCCTCGCCGAGCAGGTTCTCCGCGGGGACCAGGACGTCGTCGAAGAACAGCTCCGTGGTGTCTGCCCCGTGCTGGCCGATCTTGTCCAGCGGGCGGCCGCGGGAGAAGCCCGCCGCACCGGCGGTCTCCACCACGAGGAGCGAGATGCCCCTGGCGCCCAGGGACGGATCCGTCGAGCAGGCGACGACGACGAGGTCCGCACTCCCCCCGTTGGTGATGAAGATCTTCGATCCGTTGAGACGCCAGCCGTCCGCCGTCCGCTCGGCCCGGGTGCGGATCGCCTTGAGGTCCGACCCGGCCGCCGGCTCGGTCATCGCCAGCGCGGCGACGTACTCACCGGTGGCCATCCTCGGCAGCCACCGTTGCTTCTGCTCCTCGGTGCCGTGCTGGAGGAGGTAGTCGGCGACCACACCGCTGTGCATGGCGTTGCCCCAGGAGCGGTCGCCGTGCCGGGCATAGGCCTCCTGGACGGTCGCCTGGTGCAGGAAGCTGCCGCCGCCCCCGCCGTACTCGGTCGGGACGGCGACGCAGAGCAGGCCGAGCTCGCCGCACCGGAGCCAGAAGTCGCGGTCGACCTGCCGGCGGGTCTCCCACCCCTCGCGACGGGCGGGAATCTCGCGGTCGAAGAAGTCCGAGGCCATCGCGAACAGGTCCGCGGCCTCACCGGTCAGCCACGGGCGGGGGATCGAGTCCATCGTCAGGGTTCTCCTTCTCAGCTCTGGTGGTCGAAGCAGGGAGGCGGCGCGGGGCCGGGCGCCTCAGAGGCGTTCGATGACCGTCGCGGTGCCGAGACCGCCGCCGCAGCACATCGTGATGAGCCCGAACCGCCCGCCGGTGCGCTCCAACTCGTGCAGCGCCTTGGTGACGAGGACACCGCCGGTGGCGCCGAGCGGGTGACCGAGCGCGATCGCGCCGCCATTGACGTTGACCCGCCCGTGGTCGGCGCCGAGCTCCTTCATCCAGGCGCAGGCGACGGAGGCGAACGCCTCGTTGATCTCGACGACGTCGAGGGCGTCGACCGTCAGCCCGGTCCGGCGCAGGATCGCCTCGGTCGCGGGGATCGGACCGGTGAGCATGAGGACCGGGTCGGAGCCGACCAGCACCGAGTCGACGATCCGCGCGCGGGCGCGCAGCCCGAGGGCGTCGGCCCGCTGCGCGCTCATCAGGAGCACCGCGCTCGCACCGTCGGAGACCTGCGAGGAGTTGCCGGCGGTGTGCCGGCTCGACGGCTCCCGGTCGGGCTGGTTGAGCCGCAGCGTCGCGAGTCCCTCGAGCGTCGTCGGGCGCATCCCCTCGTCCCGGCCGATGAGGGCGGTGCCGGAGACGACGCCGTACTCGTCGACGACCGGTGCCTCCACGGGCACCACCTGGGTGTCGAACCGACCCTCGTCCCAGGCCCGGGCCGCTCGATCCTGGGACGCCTTGGCGAACCGGTCGAGCTCCTCGCGGGAGAGGTCCCATCGCTCGGCGATGCGGTCGGCGCCCTCGAACTGGATCGTCGGCTCGTGGACCTCGGCGTACCGGCCACCGCGCGGGTTGCCGAACGGACCGTCCGGGGGCATGTTGCTGCCCAACGGGATCCTGCTCATCACCTCGACGCCGCAGGCGATGGCGACCTCGCCCAGTCCGCCGGCGATGTGGGCGTGCGCCATCAGCAGCGCCTCCTGGGCCGAGCCGCACTGGGCGTTGACCGTGGCCGCCGGCACCTCCAGGGGGAGTCCCGCGGTCAGCCAGGCGTTGCGGGTGACGTTCGCCGCCTGCATGCCCAACTGGACGACGCATCCGCCGATGACGTGATCAACCTCCGCGCCGGTCAGTCCGGAGCGGGCGACGAGCGCGGCGAGCAGGTCGCCCAACAGCTCGTTCGCGTGCTGGTGGGCCAGCCCACCGTTGCGCCGGCCGACCGGCGTCCTGACGGCATCGACCACGACGACGTCGCGCATGCGCCCACCCACTTTCCACGTACGGAGGGTCCGTATCTGGTGCTAACATACTACCACGTAGGTTTTTTTCGACTGATGGAGGCGCAGATGGACTACTCGAACCTGGGACCGGAGCTGCTGGTGGAGGCGGAGGGTCCGTTGCGGATCGTGACGCTCAACCGGCCCGACGAGCTGAACTCGTTCAACGGCGCCATGCACACCGCGATGCGGCGGGTCTGGGACCAGCTCGTCGACGACGAGGGCGCCCGTGCCGTCGTCCTGGCCGGGGCGGGCCGGGTGTTCAGCGCGGGTGGCTATGTGCCCGACTTCATCCGCAACCACCACGACCTCGCGGCCCGACGCCGCGACATCCGCGAGGGCGAGCGCCTCGTGCGCGCCATGCTGTCGTGCGAGCTGCCGGTCATCGCGGCGGTCCACGGTCCGGCCGTCGGGCTGGGCTGCAGCCTCGCCTCCATGTCGGACTTCGTCGTGATGGGCGAGGACGCCTTCCTCAGCGACCCGCATGTCGCGATCGGCCTCGCCGCCGGCGACGGCGGCACCGTCACCTGGCCCTGGCAGACCAGCATGCTCGTCGCCAAGGAGTACATCCTCCTCGGCGACCGGATGCCCGCCGCGGACGCGGCGCGGCTGGGTCTGTGCAACCGCGTCGTCCCCACCGACCAGGTCCTCGCGACCGCGAAGGAGTACGCCCTGCGGTTCGCGGAGCTGCCCGCCCAGTCCACGCGCGACACCAAGCGCGCCCTGAACATGCACCTACTGGACTCGGCCAACACCGTTCTGAACTTCGCCCTCGCGGCGGAGTACGAGTCCTTCGGGACAGAGGACATCAAGATCCGCGTCGCGGAGTTCCTCGGGACCGTGGACGACGGCTCGGGTGACGTCGCCGCGGCCGGCGCGCCGGCGACGGCATGATCAGCGCCGATCCGTCTGCGCCCGGTGAGGAGGGAGATCACGATGGACACCACGGTCACTGACGAGCTGCTGAGCACCACCCGGGCCGTACGCCGCCGGCTCGACCTGGAGCGTCCGGTCGGCCGGGAGGTGATCCTCGACTGCCTCCGGCTGGCGATCCAGGCGCCGACGGGCGGCAACAAGCAGAACTGGCGCTGGATCGTCGTCGACGACCCCGCCGTGCGGGGCCGGATCGCCGAGACCTACGCCGCGCACACGCTGCCCGTCATCGAACGCCGCTACGACGCCCTCGACGAGCAGACCAAGCGGGTCTACGACAGCGCCCGCCACCTGACCGAGATCCTCCACCGGGTCCCCGTCCTCGTCGTACCGTGCGTCTCCGGACGACCGGACGCCCCGGACGCACCCCCGGCGGCGGCGTACTACGGCTCGATCTTCCCCGCGATCTGGAGCTTCCAGCTCGCACTGCGGTCCCGTCGGATGGGCTCGGTGCTCACGACGCCGTTCGTCGGCGGGCTGGAGGCGCGGTACGCCGAGATCCTCCGGCTCCCGTCGACCGTCACGCCGATCGCGCTGCTGCCGGTCGCCTACACGGTCGGCGACCGGTTCAAGTCCGCCGCCCGCAAGCCGGTCGAGACCGTCACGCACTGGAACGGCTGGGCGGTCTGAGCCCTTCGGCCGCCACCGCTCCGGCTGCTGATCCGGCCCTGGTTCAATGAGCCGATGCTGCACTCCTTCCACCTCGCGGAGCTCCCTGCGACGGTGACGGCGCGTGCGTTGCTGCGGCCCCCGGACGACGTCCCGGGGCTGCGGCACGCCGAGTGCCTGGCGATGATGCGGCTCGGGTCCCCGATCGTGTCGCCCCAACGGCTCCAGCTGCGGCGCCTCGCCGTGTTCGCGGCCTGGGACGACGCCGCCGCCCTCGACCGCTATCTCGGCACCGACGCGCTCGGGCGCCGACTCGCCGCCGGCTGGCATGTCCGGCTCCAGTACCTCCGGCGGTACGGCGAGGTGGCCGCCCTCGCCCCACTGCCCCGTCGCGCCGGCGACTGGGACCAGGACGAGCCGGTCGTCGCCGTGACCCTCGCCCGCCTCCGGCTGCCCGAGCTGCCCCGCTTCCTGCACTGGGGCCGGCCGGTCGAGCGACTCGTCGCCGGACACCCCGCCGCGGTGTTCTCCACCGCCGCGATGCGCCCGCCGCGCACCTTCTCGACGTTCTCGATCTGGACGAGCGTCCGGGAGATGACCTCGATGGTCCACGGCCGTCGCGACGACGTCGCCGAGGCCCCGTCGCACACCGTGGCCATGGCCGAGCAGCGGCGGCGGGAGTTCCACCACGAGTCGGCGTTCATGCGGTTCCGCCCGCTGTCCGAGCACGGCACCTGGCAGGGCCGCACCCTGCTGCCGTGAGGAGGCCCGAGCGCTCACCCCTCGGCGATCGCCCGGAAGGCGTCGATGGTCTCCTGCTCGTCCTGCTCGGTGCCGTAGTCGCTGAGCTTCACGACCACGGTGCCGGTCCGTGGGCTGACGTAGATGTACTGCCCGTAGATACCGATCGCGGACAGGTCGCTGCCGTCTCCGCCCGTCGGATGCCACCACTGGGCCGCGTAGCCCCAGTCGTCGACGGGGAGCGGCGCGGGGGTGGAGATGCGGGTGATCCACTCCTGCGGGACCACCTGCCGGTCACCGACCCGGCCGCCGTCGAGGACCAGCTGGCCGATGCGGGCGTAGTCGCGGGCGGTGGCGTTGATGCAGCAGAAGGCCTTCTCCCTGCCGTCCTCGCGGTCGAGGCTCCAGGTCGCGTCGGCCGCGGCGCCGATCGGCTGCCAGAGGTCGGTCTCCAGCAGGTCGGCCAGGTGCCTGCCCGTCACCTGCTCGAGGATCAGTCCCAGCAGCTCGGTGTCCACGCTGCGGTAGACGCCCTCGGTGCCCGGCCGGCTGTCGACCTCGCGGTGGTCGGCGACGAACTCCGGGAGGTCGCGGGTGATGTACATCCGCGCGGTGCCGGTGAAGGGCCAGTACGCGTTGTAGTCCTCGGGGACGTCGATGCCCGCCGTCATGTCGAGCAGGTCGCGCACCGTCACCTCGTCGTACGCCGTGCCGGCCTCGAGCTCCGGGAGCAGCTCGACCAGCCGGTCGTCCTCGGCGAGCTCACCGCGCCCGATCGCCTGCCCGACGAGCAGCGACACGAACGACTTGGCCACCGACCACGACGACAGCCGGGTGCCGGGGTCCACGTCGTCGGCGTACCACTCCTGCGTGACCTGGCCGTCGCGGACGACGACGAACGCCACCGTGTCCGTGGAGGTCAGGAACTCCCGGACCGGGACCGTCCTCCCCTTCCACGGCACCTCCCCGGCCGGCGGCGCGGCCGCTGGCGCCGTCCGGTCACCCGGCGCGGCCTCGACCGTGCGCGCGGGGAACAGGTCGCCCCATCGCGACGGCTCCGTGGTCTGGATCCGCAGCAGCGTGTGCGGCGGCACCACGCCCAGCAGGGCAGTGCCCGCATAGGCGCCGCCCACCACCACGACGACAGCCACCAGGAGGCCGATCAGGATTCGTCTGGCCATCAGGGTCTCCCCGCTCGTCGGATCCGTGCGGGCACATCATGGCAAGGGTGCCGCCGTGGTCGAGCCACCGTCGCGATCTGGAGATTCTTCGTCCTAGGCCGACGGTGCGCGGAGCGCCCGACCGAGCCGGATCAACCCGGCGGCGAAGGCGAGCGCGAGACCGCACCCCAGCCAGGCGAACTCCGCCGTCGTGCGTTCGGCCACGACGGCGAAGAGGAGCGGACCGACGGCCGCGCCGCCGAACAGCCCCACCTGCGTCTGCCCGGTCGCCTGCAGGGCCCGCTCCCGGAAGGACGTGGCGACGCCGTGGTGGAACAGGCCGTTCCACGACCAGGCGGAGAGTCCCATCAGCACGGCGAGCACCACGAACCCGGCCGGGGCCGCGCGCGCCACCAGCAGCGCCGCGACGCATGCGCCGCCCGCGAGCATCAGCACCTCGACGAGGCGCAGGGAGTCGATGCGCCGGCGGTCGACGACGATCCCCGCACCGATGCGCCCGACGACCGACGCCGCGCTGACCAGGGTGAGCAGGAGGCCGGCCGAGGCCAGGCTCGCCCCGGCCGAGACGGCGAGGCTCACCACAGAGGTCGCGGTGGAGACGAAGGCGGCGCTGCCGAGGCCGGCCGCGCCGGTCCACATCAGCAACCGTGGCCAGCTCCCGCGCGGCCAGCCGCGCGGATCGCTCCCCCGCTGCTCACGACGCGGGCGGACCGGCCGGCCGCCATGACCCGATCGGGCCGAGGCGGCGAGGCCGAGCGCGCAGGTCACGGCCAGGGCGCCGAAGCAGGCGCGCCAGCCGAGCAGCGCCGAGGCCGCCGGGAGCGAGAGACCCGCCAGCAGACCGGCGGCAGGGGTCGCGGCCTGCTTGAGGCCGAAGGCGAGCCCGTGCCGGTGCGGGGCGACCCGGGCCATCAGGATGCTGTTGGCCAGCGGCTGCGACATCGCCAGGCTCAGCCCGAAGAGTGTCGCCACCCCGAGCAGGCCGGCGCGACCCGGTACGCCGAGGGCGAGCGCCGTCCCGCCCAGTGCGGAGAGCCCCACCAGGGCGCGGATCCCCCAGGTCGTACCGACGCGGGCGAGCAGGCCGCCCATCGTCGGCGAGGCCACCGCGGCCGCCCCGTTCATCACCAGGATCGCGGTCGCGACCGCGATCAGGTCGAGGTGCCCCTCCGCCGTGATCAGCGGGCTGAGCGCACCGAGGAGGAACTGCGGCACCGCGCCCAGCACCGCGACCGCGAAGGCCACCAGCACCGGGGCCCAGGCCCGGTCGGCCGGGTCCGCGGCCGTCACGACCCGCCCCCCGGGCAGGGGAGGCGGCGTCGCCCGGGCTCAGCCCTTCGGGTCCAGGCAGTCGTGGGCGTCGGTCCAGACGGCCTCGGCCGCCTCGACATCCCGATCCCGGATCGCCTCCAGCAGGGCGCCGTGGTTGCTGCTGACGCCCTTGAGCACGGGGGCCAGGTCGGAGGGCGCGCGCTTCTTGACGTTGTCGCGCACCACCTCGCGCAGACCGCGGTAGAGGAAGGTGTAGAGGTCGTGCTTCGCCGCCGCGCAGATGGCCATGTGGAACTGGAAGTCGGCCTCGGCGACCTTCGCCGCGTCACCGGAGGCGGCCTGTTCGCGGCAGGCCTCGAAGGCGCTCTCGATCGCCTTGAGCTCCTTGGCGGTACGCCGGGTCGCGGCGAAGCGCGCGATCTGCGCCTCCAGCGTCCGGCGCAGGTCGTCGAGCTGGCCGTCCTCCGCGCGGCGCAGGTGGGAGGACCAGGACTCGGTCGAGTCGGGGTGCGCGATCAGGAAGGTGCCCCGGCCGGGCGTGACCTCGAGCAGCCCGGCGTACGCGAGCGACTTGACCGCCTCGCGGATGGTCGAGCGGCCGACCTGGAACTCCTCCATCAGCACCGGCATCGTCGGCAGCTGGCCACCGACGGGCACATGCCCCTCGCGCAGCCACTGGACGAGGTCGTCCGCGACCGCACCGACCAGGGATCGGTGATCGACCGAACGCGCGATCGATCTGTTCATCGTGCCTCCCACCACCAACGGCATAACAACAGATGAGCATACCTACACCGAAGTCAGCTCCGGCACGAGGTCCTCCGCGAAGTGGCAGGCGACGAGACGGCCGGACGCCGTCTCCCGCAGCGCGGGGGTCTCGTCGTGGCAGCGCTCCGGGCGCGCCCAGGGGCAGCGCTGGGCGAAGGCGCAGCCGGCACGGGTGTCGCGCGGGCTGGGTGGGTCGCCCCGGAGGATGATCCGCTCGCGGGTCCGCTCCTGGGTCGGGTCGGGGACCGGCACCGCGGACAGCAGCGCTGCCGTGTAGGGGTGGGCCGGCGTCGTGAACAGCTCGCTCGCCGCGCCGATCTCGACGATCCGGCCGAGGTACATCACCGCGATGCGGTGCGACACGTGCTTCACGACGGCCAGATCGTGGCCCACGAAGAGCATGGAGATCCCGGTGCGCTGCTGCAGGTCCCGCAGCAGCTTCATCACCTGGGCCTGGATGGACACGTCCAGCGCCGAGACCGGCTCGTCTGCGACGAGGAGCTGCGGCTCGACGGCGAGGGCGCGCGCGATCCCGACCCGCTGGAGCTGCCCGCCGGAGAACTGGTGCGGGTACTTGCCCTGGGCCGAGTCCGGTAGCCCTACCAGCTCCAGGAGTTCGGCGACCCGCCGGCGGGTGTCGGCGACGGTGCTGGTGATCCGGTGGAAGCGCAGCGGCTCGGCGACCGCCGCGCCGACGCTCATCCGCGGGTCGAGCGTGGAGAACGGGTCCTGGAAGATCATCTGAGCCAACCGGGGGATCCTCCGGTTCCGGCGGCCGTTCGCGGTACGCACGACCTCACCGCCGATGGCGACGTCGCCCGACGCCCCCGGCACCAGCCCCAGCACCGCGCGACCGGTCGTGGTCTTGCCACAGCCGCTCTCGCCGACCAGCCCCAGCGTCTCCCCGGCCGCGACGTCGAAGCCGACGCCGTCGACGGCGCGGAGCGCAGGAGTCCTGCGGCGGAAGGACCCGCCACCGCCGAACTCGACCCGGAGGTCCCGCACGCTCAACACGGTCATGAGAGGGCTCCTTCCAGAGGGACCGGTACCGGCCCGGGATGCACGCACCGCACGCCGTCGACCGGGCGCGGTGCGATGAGGCGCTCGACCTCGCCGACGCAGGCCGTGTCGCGCCGGGCGCACCGGGGCGCGAAGGCGCATCCGGCCCGCCAGTCCGGTGCGTACACCGGGGAGCCCGCGATCGGCTCCACGGCCTCCGCCCCGTCGATCCGCGGCACCGCCCGCAGCAGCGCCTGGGTGTAGGGGTGCCGGGGGTCGGCGAAGAGCCCGTGCGCGCTGTTCGACTCGACGATGCGGCCGCCGTACATGACCATCATCTCGTCGCAGACGCCCGCCGCGACGCCGAGATCGTGGGTGATCATCAGCAGCGTGGTGCCGTGGTCGGCCACCAGCCGCTGCAGCAGCTCGAGGATCTGCGCCTGCACGGTGACGTCCAGGGCGGTCGTCGGCTCGTCGGCGATCAGCAGGCTCGGCCGGTTGGCGATCGCCATCGCGATCATCACCCGCTGCCGCATGCCCCCGGAGATCTCGTGCGGGTACTCGCCGAGACGCCGGGCCGGGTCGGCCAGCCCGACCTCGTCGAGGAGGCCGGCCGCGCGGTCCCGTCGTTCGCGCCGACCGCCGATGCCCGGGTCGAACCTCAAGATCTCCTCGACCTGGCTGCCCAGGGTCATCGTCGGGTTCAGCGACGTCATGGGGTCCTGGAAGACGACGCCGATCCGAGTACGCCGCAGCTCGCGCAGGGCCCGGGCCCGCAGGCCGGTGATCTCCTGTCCGTCGAACGTGACGCTCCCGGTGACCCGGGCCGACCGCGGCAGCAGCCCGAGGATCGCCATCGCGGTCATGCTCTTGCCCGAGCCGGACTCCCCGACCAGGCCGTAGGTCCGGCCCGGCTCGATCGCCAGCTCGACCGCGTCGACGGCCCGTACGCCGCCCGCTGCTCCCCCTCGCCCGAACTCGATGGACAGGTCGTTGACGGTCACCAGACTCATGAGCGGTCCTTCAGACGAGGGTCGAGGCGCTCCTGGAGAGCCTCCCCGACGAGATAGAACCCGAGGACCGAGAGGGTGATCACCGCTCCCGGGAACATGGCCAGGTGCGGGGCGTGCGAGAGATAGCTCTGCGTCTCGGCGAGCATCTTGCCCCACTCGGGGATGGCCGGGTCGGGGGACGACAGTCCCAGGAAGGCCAGTCCGGCCGCGTCCACGATCGCCGTCGCGAGCGCGAGCGTCGCGGCCACGGTCAGCGGCCCCAGCGAGTTCGGCAGCACGTGCCGCCACACGATCCGCAGCTCCGAGAGACCCATCGCGCGGCAGGCCTCGACGTACGGCGAGCTGCGCTCGCTGAGGATCGAGCTGCGCAGGAGGCGGGCGAAGATGGGGATGTTCACGATCCCCAGCGCCAGGATCACCGAGCGCAGGCTGGGCCCGAGCATCGCGGCCACCGCGATGGCGAACAGCAGGCCCGGCACCGAGAGCATGACGTCGACGATCCTCATGGTGACGACGTCCACCCAGCCGCCGAGCGCGCCGGCGAGCCCGCCGAGGGTGACGCCGCCGACCAGCCCGACGGCCACGGCGGCGACCGCGATCACCAGGGAGGTGCGGGTGCCGTAGATCAGCCGCGACAGCAGGTCCCGCCCGAGCGGGTCCACCCCGAGCCAGTGCTCGGCGCTCGGCCCGGGCAGCGATCCGGCCCTGATGCCGTCGAGGTCGATCTCCGTCGGCGAGTACGGCGCGAGCAGCGGCGCCGCGATCGCGACCACCACCAGGGTCCCGACCAGGAGGACGCCGACGGCGGTGACCGGCGAGCCGACGCGGGCCAGCCGGCGCAGGCCCCGCCGCCGGACCCGGGATGGTGCCCCGGCGACGATCCGTCCGGGATCAACGAGTGCCATCTCTACTCCGCTCGCTTGAGTCGGGGGTCGATCACCAGGTACGTCAGATCGACCAGCATGTTGACCAGCACGAAGATCAGGGCCAGGAAGAGGATCCCGGCCTGCATGGCCGGGAAGTCCCGGTACTGGATGGACGTCAGCATCCAGCTGCCCATGCCTCCCCAGCTGAAGACCGTCTCGGTCAGCACCGCGCCGGACAGGAGGATCCCGCCCTGCAGGCCGACGATCGTGATGACGGGCAGCAGCCCGTTGCGCAGCAGGTGGTGCACGTTGAAGCGCAGCGGGCCCAGGCCCTTCGCGGTCGCCGTGCGGATGTAGCTCTCCGTCTGCACCTGGAGCAGTGAGGCCCGGGTGACCCTCGAGATGATCGCCAGCGGGACCGAGGCGAGGGCGAGGGCCGGCAGCAGCAGGTGCCGCAGCGCGTCGACGACCGCCGCGCCGTCCCGGGTCAGGATGCCGTCGAGCACGTAGAACCCGGTCGGATGCGCCGCCTGGCTGGTCGGCTCGAGCCGACCCGACGCCGGCAGCCAGCCCAGCTCGACCGCGAACACGTACTTCAGCAGCAGTGCCAGGAAGAAGACCGGGATGGAGATCCCCAGCAGGGAGCCCACGACCGAGAGCCGGTCGGGCCACCGGCCGTGGTACTTCGCGGCGAGGGTGCCGAGCGGCACCCCCACCACCACCGCGATCAGCAGGCCCGCGACGGTCAGCTCGACGGTGGCCGGGAACCGGGAGGCGATCTCGTCCATCACCGGCTGCCGGGTGCGGATCGACGAGCCGAGGTCCAGCTGGACGAGCTTGACCACGAACCTCCAGTACTGGGTCCAGATCGGCTCGTCCAGCGCATAGGCGGCGTTGACCTCGGCGATCGCCTCCGGCGACGCGTGCTCCCCGAGGAGCGCGTTGGCCGGACCGCCGGGCAGTGCCCGGACCCAGGCGAAGACCGCCAGGGACAGGGCGAACAGGATCGGGGCGGTCTGGGCCAGTCGCTGGCCCACCAGCCTCAGCATGGCGCTCCCCTCTCCCTCAGCAGATGTCGACGGCGGTGCACGATCGCGCTCCCGTCACTTCGTCCGGACGAGGCTGAACGGCTCGACGTAGACCGGGCTGGGCACGTAGCCCTCGAAGTCCGGGCTCATCGCGAGGAAGGTGCCGACGTGCGCGATCGGTACCGCCGGGACCATCTCCATCACCTGGCGGCTCGCCTCCTGGTAGAGCCGGTCGCGCTCGTCGAGGTCGACCTCACCCTCGGCGCGGGCCAGCAGGTCGAACAGCTCCTGGTCCTCGAAGCCGAACTCCTCGTTGAACTTGCCGAAGTACTGGTTGAGGAAGTTGGCGGGGTCGGCGAAGTCGCCGTTGCGACCGAGGAGGTACATGCCACCGGTGCCGCCCGAGAAGGCCGCGGCCACATAGTCCGGCGAGAACGGGAGCTGGTTGGGCTCGACCTTGAAGCCGACGGCCTCGAGGTCTCGACGGAACGCCTCGAAGGCGGCCTGGGGCACGGGGGTGTGCGCCCGCGAGGCATCGGAGAAGTAGGCGAAGGTGATGGTCAGGTCGGCGCCGCTTAGGCCAGACTCCGCGATCAGCTGCTCGGCCCGCTCAGGGTCGTAGGGGTACTGCGGGACGTCGTCGGCGTGCGCCGAGAGGCTGGGCGGGATGAACTGGTCGGCAAGCTCCGCTCCCGGCGGGTACTTCGCCCCGACCAGCTCCTCCCGGTTGAGCGCGTAGGCGACCGCCTGGCGGATCTTCTCGTTGTCGAACGGCGGGACCCGCTGGTCCATCGCCAGCCAGCCCACGTTGAAGCCGGGCCGCTCCAGCAGCTGGAAGCCCTGGGAGCGCAGCACGTCGACGTCCTCGGGGTCGACGAGGTCGTACATGTCGATGTCACCGGCCTCCAGCGCCTGCCGCCGCGCCGCGGCATTGGCGATCGGGACGAAGACCAGCCGTTCGATCGCGGGCGGGTCACCCCAGTAGTCCTCGTTGGCGACCAACTGGAGGCGGGAGTTGCGCTCCCACGAGTCGAACACGAACGGCCCGGTGCCGACGGGGTGCTCGGTGGCGAAGGTGCCGTTGAAGACCGGTGCCTCCTCGCTGCCGCCCACGTCGTCGGCGCCGTACTTCTCCAGCGCCGTCGGGCTCGCGATGCCGAAGCCGGACACGGCGAGCGCGGCGAGGAAGGACACGCTCGGCCGCGTGAGGTGGAAGGTCACCTCGTGGTCGCCGACGACCTCGCAGGACTCGTACAACGAGGGGCTCCTGCCGTCGGCGAAGCCGCCCATGACCGCGTTCCAGAAGAGTGCCAGGCCCTCGGACTGCTGGATCCCCTCGAAGTGGTACCAGCGGTCGAAGTTGAAGCACACGGCCTCGGCGTCGAAGGTCGTACCGTCGTGGAACTCGACGTCGTCGCGCAGCTCGAAGGTCCACTCGTCCGCCGCCTCGGACGCGGTCCACGACGTGGCGAGGTTCGCGACGACCTCGCCCGTGCCGGGCTTCATCGTCACCAGCGACTCGAAGATCTGGGTGGCGACCCGGTTCGACTCCTGGTCGAGAACCTGCGCCGGGTCGAGGGCCACCGGGTCGCTCACGGTGCCGACGACCAGGTTGGCGCCGTCGGCGCTGCCGTCGTCGTCGGTGGCGCAGCCCGCCGCGAGCAGGCCGGATATCAGGGCAATAGCGAGCAATGCGTTCGGCCTCACGGGCCACCTCCGGTTGTGTGTGGCTGATCTTGTGGTCTCCCGGCGCCGCGGCGTCACGGGAAGAAGTACCGAGAGGGCGCGGACGTCTCCGTCCGGCCGGCGAGTGGGGACGGGACGCTCGGACCCACGACCCGAGCGGCGATGTCGGCGCCGACCTCCACGGTCGCCCCCGACGGACCGCCGGCCCGGGCGAGCAGGTGGTCGTCGACCGCGTCCGAGATGCCCTGGGCAGCGTCCTTCTCCCCGAGGAAGTCGAGCAGGAGCGCGAGGCTGAGGATCGCTCCGACCGGGTCGGCGACGCCCCGGCCGGCGATGTCCGGCGCCGAGCCGTGGATCGGCTCGAACAGCGAGGGTGCGCACCGGGTGGGATCGAGGTTCGCCGACGCGCTGAGCCCGATGCCGCCCTGGATGCCGGCACCGAGGTCGGAGAAGATGTCGCCGAAGAGGTTGTCGGTGACGACCACGTCGTACCTACCCGGGTCGGTCACGAGGTAGAGACAGGCGGCGTCGACGTGGACGTACGCCGTCGCGATGTCGGGGTACTCGGCCGCGATCGCATCGAAGCGCCGCTGCCAGAGGCCACCGGCGTACTCCAGGACGTTCACCTTGTGGACGAGGGTCACGTGCCGCCGACGCTCTAGGGCGGCCTCGAAGGCGAAGCGCAGCACCCGGTCGACGGCATGCCTCGAGTTGATCGACTCCTGGGTGGCGATCTCCGCCGTGCCGCCGACGTGGACCGCGCCGCCCGCGTTGCAGTACAGCGACTCGGTGTTCTCCCGGACGACCAGCAGGTCGCACTCGGCCGGGGTGACCGACCGCAGCGGCGAGAGGACCCCGGGACGCAGCCGGACCGGGCGCAGGTTGGCGTACAGGTCGAACTCGCGGCGCAGCCGGAGCAGGAGCTCGCGCTCCAGCACGCCGGCGGGCAGGCGGGGGTCGCCGATGGCGCCAAGCAGGACGGCGTCGGTCTCGGCGAGTCGGTCCACCTCCTGCTGCTCCACGCCGCCGTGCTCCAGGTACGCCGTGGTGCCCAGCGGACTCCACGAGCGGCGGGTCCGGAAGTACCAGCGCGACTCCGCGGCGTCGAGCACCTGGACGGCGGCCGCGACGACCTCGGGGCCGATCCCGTCGCCGGGCAGGACGCCGACGTGGTGGGTCGCGCCGGTCTCGGCATCTCGACAGTCGGTCATGGCTCTCACTCCTGGGTGGCGTCGGGTGCGACTCGCCGGCACAGCTCGGCGAGCGGGAGGTCGGGCCACGCGCGCAGCGCGGCCAGCAGATCGGTGGTCTCGTCGGGGCCGAGCACCGGCGCGACGAGCGCGACGAACTTCGCCTCGAGCTGGTCGAGGGCGGGACCGGTCCGCGCTCCGGCCGCCGGCCCGGCCCCGGAGTGGTACGTCGCGAGGCCGGTGCCGTCGTGGACGCGCACCTCGGCCCGGGCGAGGTCGAACTCGGGGCGCGGCACGATGACGACGCGCTGCATCGATCCGTGGGCGTCCACGACCCGGGCGTCCTCGAACTGCGCCGGGCCGACCAGGCCGTCGGTCCAGGCGACCACGGCGCAGTACTGCGCTGAGAACTTGGCGTCGAGGCCGTTGACCGGCTCCGGCCGGTCGAGGTACGTCGCGGCCTCGACGGGCAGGTGCAGCTCCAGGCGCCGCGGCAGGGCGGTCGGGGCGGGTCCGGCGGCCCGCGCGGCGAGGACGACGTCGATCATCGGGTGGCCCAGGGCGCAGGAGGCGTGCAGCTTGTGGGTGTTCTCGAGCACGGCCGGCCCATCGGGACCGAGGTGGGTGGCGTCCGGATCGACGGCGTCCGGGTCGGCGCCGAACGCGGCCCAGATGCCGCTCGGTCCGCCGACGATGTCTCGGGCACTTCCGAAGCCCTCGCGGGCCAGCCGGGCGGCCCGGACCCCGCCCCCGGCGGAGTGGCCGGCGAAGTACGCCTTCGACATGGTGCCGCGCACCTCGGTCAGCCCGCCCGCCTGGCCGCCGGCGATCCCCCAGGCCGCGACCAGCTGCTCCTCGCCCAGCCCGTACAGCCGCGCGGCGGCGGTCGCCGCCCCGAAGTACCCGAGGAAGCCGGTCGGATGGACGTGCCGCTCGCTGATCATCCGCTGCCCGACCGGCCGGCCGATGCGGGCCATCGCCTCGTAGCCGGCGAGCAGGGCGAGCCCGACCTCGTCGGCGGGCGCGCCCACCTCCTCGCCGACCGCCAGGGCGGCGGCCAGGACCGGCGCGGACGCGTGGGACAGCGACGGGAGGTGCACATCGTCCAGCTCCAGCACGTGGCTGGCGAACCCGTTGTGGGTGGCTGCGAGCTCCACCGAGCCCCGGCGGCGGCCGCCCACGAGCGTGGACGTCCGCCGACCGGAGTCGGCGAGCTCGGCGCGGCGGAGCGCAGCCGGACCGGGCTGGCCGGCCCCGGCGACGGCACAGGCGACCCAGTCGATCACGCAGGCCCGCAGGCGTTCGGCGACCGGTCCGGACAGATCGGCGGCGCCGAGGCTCGCCACCCGCCGGGCCAGTCGCCCGGTGACCGTGTCGTGTGTCGTGCCGGTTGCGGTGGTCATGTCAGCCCGCGTGCCCCGTCGCCGCGTGCCAGCCGGCGGCGCGACCGGTCAGGGCGCCGCACATCAGTCCGCTGCCGGCCGGGTACTGGTAGAAGAAGAACCCGCCGGTCGTCTCCCCCGCGGCGTACAGACCGCGGATCGGGCGGTCCGACATGTCGAGCACCTGGGCATCGCGGTTGACCTTCACGCCACCGAAGGTGAACGTGATCCCGGTGACCACCTCGTAGGCCGTGAACGGCCCGTGCTCGATCGGGCTGGCCCAGTTGCTCTTCGGCGGCTGGATCCCCCGGGTCGCCCGGCCGTCGAGCGCGGTGGAGTCGAACTCGGGCGCGTCGTGGGCGACCGAGGCGTTGAACTCGGCCACCGTGGCGAGCAGCCCGGCGCGGTCGATGCCGAGCCGGTCGGCCAGCTCCTCGATGCTCTCGGTGACGACCGCGGCACCCGGCTCGTACCGCTGGTCGACGAGGTGCGCGGTCTTGGCGTCGAAGATCTGGAAGGCACGGCCGAACGGCTGGGCCGCGACGGCCTTGCCCATCGAGACGTACATCTTGGTGTTCCAGTCGGCACCCTCGTCGATGAAGCGCTCACCGTGGACGTTGACGGAGATGCCGTAGCTGAACGAGAGCTTGTTGGTCTCGTCGCTGCTCTCCAGGGTCCCCATCTCCGGGGAGTCGGGGTCGATCGGCGAGCAGTGCGCCCCGGCCCAGTGGCCGTAGGGCAGCGCACCGAGTCGAACCGCCGCGTCGAGCATCTCGCCGGTGTTGAACCGCACACCGCGGACCTTCACGACGTTCCAGTCCGGTCCGAGATAGCGCGACCTCATCTCCGGGTTGGCCTCGAAGCCGCCGGAGGCCAGCACGACCGCGCCCTCCTCGGTGTAGGTCTTCCCGTCGGGACCCTTGACGGTCACGCCGACGACGGCGCCCTCGTCGTCGGTCACCAGGCCGGTCGCGGCGCTCTCGTAGCGGATGTCGACGCCGAGGCGCCGGGCCTCCGCCGTCTCCATCCGGACCAGGCCGGGACCGCCGTCGTCGGCCTCGAGGACGATGCCGTCGGCGAATCCGGTCTCCCGCGCGTTCGGGATGTAGGTCAGCGTGCGCCACCGGACGTTGTGGCTCTGCAGCCACTCCATGACGCTGTAGCTCTCGGTGACGATCCAGTCGGTGAGGTCGGGGTCGGCCTTGCCCTGCGACTTGACCATGAGGTCGGAGTGGAACCGCTCGTTGTCGTAGGTGTTGATGCGCAGTGACTGCCACTCGTCCTCGGGCATGTCGGGCAGGAACTGCCGGACCTCGCCCTTGTCGTTGAAGCCGAAGCGGATGAGCCCTGCGGTGAACCGGCTGTTGCCGCCGTCCTCGGCCTCGGTCGCCTTCTCGAGCAGCACGGTGCGCGCTCCGCGCTCGGCCGCCGCGATCGCCGCGGCCAGGCCGGCGTTGCCGCCGCCGACGACCACCACCCGTCGTTCCTGATTCATGACTGTCCTTTCATTGGGCTGAACATCTGATGTTTATATCTATGCTGCTCGGCCCGCGTCAAGGGGTGGAGGACGATTCTGCGCCACCCTGACTCCTCAGACAAGTAGAGGAGTAGGATGAGTTCCGTGCCGCCCATCCGCCGTCACTCGCTGGCCGACCAGACCGCCGAGGCCCTGCTCGAGCGCATCCGTTCGGGCGAGTGGGCGTTGGGCGCCAAGCTCCCGGCCGAGACCACGCTGGGTCCGCAGCTCGGCGTCGGTCGGTCGACAGTGCGCGAGGCCATCCGTCAACTGGCGGGACTGGGCGTCCTGCAGACGCGGCAGGGTGCCGGCGTCTTCGTGATCTCGCTGGACGTCGACGAGGACTGGGACCTGGTGCTGCGCCGGGCCGACATCACCACGGTCCTGGAGGCCCGGATCTCCATCGAGGCCGAGGCCGCGGCCCTCGCCGCCGAGCGACGCACCCCCTCCGACATCCGGCGGATGCGCCGCGCCCTGCAGCACCGCGAGGAGTCGCGGTCGTCGATCGAGGAGCTCGTCGACGCCGACCTGGCGTTCCACCGCAGCATCCTCAGTGCCTCGCACAACGAGATCCTGCTCGGGCTGTTCGACGACTTCACGCCCCGCCAGCGCCAGGCCATGGTGGAGATGCTGCGCCTCCAGCACGAGTTCGGCGGCAACGAGGACCACGGCGCGCATGCGCAGGTGCTGGAGGCGATCGTCGCCCGCGAGCCCGAGCTCGCCCGCACCCTGAGTCGCGACCACCTGCAGTCGCTGAGGCTCAGCCTGTCCTGACCACCTCGGTGACGCCGACGATGCGGCCGAGCCGCCGTTCGAGCAGTCCGGCCGACGGATCGGCCGGCGTGCCCCCGAGCTCCATCCGGACCCGGGTCGACCCGTCCGGCCGGGCGTCGAGGACGAAGCGGCGCACGTCGTAGTGGGCGACGAGGGAGGCGATCCGCAGCAGCAGCGCCTCCTCGCCGCCCGCCGTCACCCGCAGCACCGTGGGGCGCGCGAGCCGACCGGGGCCGCCGGCGTCGGTCATCACGGCCACCGACCGCTACAGCAGCGCCCGAGCGGGATCGCTCAGGATGTCGGCGACGCAGCGCAGCACGCTCGCCCCCAGCTCGCCGTCGACCAGCCGGTGGTCGATCGAGATCGACAGGGTCATCACCTCGCGTACGCCGAGCTCGCCGTCGACCACCCAGGGCCGCTGCTCGATCGCGCCGAGCGCCAAGATGGCCGCCTCGGGCGGGTTGAGGATCGGTGTCGCCCCTTCGACCCCGAAAGACCCGACATTGGTCAGCGTGAGCGTGCCGCCCGCCATGTCCGCCGGCGCCAGCTTCCCGGCACGCGCCCGGGCGACCAGGTCGTCGATCGCGTCGGCCAGCTCGCGCAGCGAGAGCGACCCGGCGTCCTTGACGTGGGGCACCATGAGCCCGCGCGGGGTCGCCGCCGCGATGCCGAGGTTGAGAGTGCCGTGGAGCACGATCTCCTGCGCCGCGTCGTCCCACGAGGCGTTGATCTCCGGGTGGCGCGCGACGGCGATCGCGGTGGCGCGGGCGACGATCAGCAACGGGCTCACCCGCACGTCGCGCCAGCCGCGGTCCGCGCGCAGCTGGCGCACCAGCCGCATCGACGGGCTCACGTCGAGAGTGGTCCACATCGTCGCGTGCGGCGCGGTGAACGCCGAGCGCACCATCGCCTCGGCCGTCGCCCGGCGCACCCCCTTGACCGGGATCCGCCGGTCGGCGGACGCCGGTACGGCGCTCGCGGCCGGTGCGCGCTCGAAGGCCGGCTCCTCCGGCCGACACAGGTGCACGCGCCGGGCTACCGCCGCCCGCGGCCCGGTGCCCACGAGCACCGCCGGCGCGGCCGGCTCCGCCTCGGGCTCGGGCTCCGGCTCCGGCTCCGGCGCACGCTCCGGCTCCGGCGCACGCTCGGGCTCCGGCGCACGCTCCGGCTCCGGCTCGGGCTCCGGCGCACGCTCCGGCCCCGGCGGCGCCGCAGTCGCGGCGCTCCCGATCGCGATCAGCGGGGCGCCCACGGGCAGCTCCTGGCCCGGCTCGGCGTACAGCTCGAGCACGGTGCCGGCGTACGGCGAGGGCAGCTCGACGACCGACTTCGCGGTCTCCACGTCCACCAGGACGTCGTTGACCGCCACCTCGTCGCCCACCCGGACGTGCCAGGCGACGACCTCGGCCTCGGTGAGGCCCTCGCCGACGTCGGGGAGGTGGAACACCTGCGGCTCAGACATGCGCGGCCGTCCTTCCGAAGCTCAGGGACCGGTCGATCCCCAGGAGCACGCGGTCGACGTCGGGGAGGAAGGCGTCCTCGACGTGGGCGGGCGGGTAGGGGAGCTGGTAGGCGCCGACCCGCTGGACGGGGGCCTTCAGCTCGCGGAAGCAGCCCTCGGTGACGACGGCGGCGATCTCGGCGCCGATCCCGAGGAAGGTCGACGCCTCGTGCACGACGACCGCGCGGCCGGTCTCCGCCACGCAGCGCTGCAGGGTCTCGACATCGAGCGGGGAGATCGAGCGCAGGTCGACCACGCCCACGGAGACGCCGTCCTCCTCCGCCGCCTCGGCCGCGGCGAGCGCCACCTTCACGCTCGGCCCGTGGGCGATC
This sequence comes from Nocardioides sp. L-11A, assembly GCA_029961745.1. NCBI lineage: Bacteria > Bacillati > Actinomycetota > Actinomycetes > Propionibacteriales > Nocardioidaceae > Nocardioides > Nocardioides sp. L-11A. The sequence continues at coordinate 98,798 of CP124680.1, read as the reverse complement.
AGGGTGCAGTCGCGTCCCTTGCGGAGCACCAGGGCGCGGTCCAGCGACGCCGGGCTCGCCTCGAGGTCGACCTCGCCCTTGTCCCAGTACGCGCGCTTCGGCTCGAAGAAGACGACCGGGTCGTCGCTCCGGATGGCGGCGCGCAGGAGTCGGTAGCCGTCCTGCGGGTTGGAGCACGAGACCACCCGCAGCCCGGCCGTGTGCGCGAAGTACGCCTCGTTGGACTCGCTGTGGTGCTCGACCGCGCCGATGCCGCCGCCGGCCGGGATCCGGATCACGACGGGCAGCCGGACCCGGCCGCGCGAGCGCGCCCGCATCTTGGCGAGCTGGCTGACGATCTGGTCGAAGGCGGGATAGACGAAGCCGTCGAACTGGATCTCGCACACGGGCCGGAAGCCGCGCAGGGCCAGGCCGATCGCGGTGCCGACGATGCCGGACTCGGCGAGCGGGGTGTCGATGACGCGATCGGGACCGAACTCCGCGGCGAGGCCGTCGGTGACCCGGAAGACCCCGCCGAGGGTGCCGATGTCCTCGCCGAGGACGACGACGCGGTCGTCCTCGGCGAGGGAGCGCCGCATCGCGAGGTTGAGTGCCTTGCCGAGCGGGAGGACCGCCATCACCGACCACGTCCCGTCAGCTCGAGATGGGCCTCGTACGACGCGCGCTCGCGCTCGACGGGGTGCGGGTCGGCGTACACCTCGGCGAAGAGGTCGCGGAGGTCTGGCCCGGCAAGGGCCTGGCACTCGGCGCGGGTGCGCGCGGCGAGCTCCCGTCCGTCGGCGTCGACGGTGTCGAACCACGCCGCCTCGACGCCGAGGTCCGTCAACGCGGTGCGCAGCCGGGCCAGGGGATCGCGGCGCCGCCACGCGTCGAGCTCCTCGTCGGTGCGGTAGCGCTTGGGGTCGTCGGACGTGCTGTGCCCGCCGATCCGGTAGGTCTCGGCCTCGACCAGGGCCGGTCCCTGGCCGCGGCGGACGCTCTCGACCGCCTCCGTGGTGACGGCGTGCACCGCCAGCGCGTCGTTGCCGTCGACCCACCACGACCGCAGGCCGAACCCGGCCGCACGGTCGTGCAGGCTGGTGCCGAACTGCTTGCTGGTCGGCGTCGAGATCGCCCACTGGTTGTTCTGGCAGACGAAGAGGACGGGCAGCGCCATCGTCGCGGCCCAGTTGAACGCCTCGTTGACGTCGCCCTGGCTGGCGGCGCCGTCGCCGAAGTAGACGACCGTGACGGAGTCGTCGCCGTCCAGGCGGCACCCGAGCGCGTACCCGACGGCGTGCAGGGTCTGGGTGCCCAGCACCAGCGAGTTGAAGTGCAGGTGGTGCTCGGCCGGGTCCCAGCCCGCGTGGGCGATCCCGCGCCACTGGGCGAGCAGCTCGGCCGGGGTCAGTCCGCGGACCAGCCCCACCGCGTGCTCGCGGTAGCTCGGGAAGATGTGGTCGCGGTCGGCGAGGGCGTGGACCGAGCCGACCTGCGCCGCCTCCTGGCCCTCGCACTGCAGCCACAGGCTGAGCTCGCCCTGGCGCTGCAGGGCGACCGCCTCCCGGTCCAGCGCCCGCGCCAGCACCATGTCGCGGTACAGGCGCCGGGCGAGGTCGACGTCGACGCCCCGGAGGTGCCCGGCCTCGGTGAGCCGGCCGTCGGGACCGACCAGCTGCAGCGGGACCCGGGCAGCCAGCGCCGACGGATCGGTCCGGGTCGCCGGCGGGGCCGGGGTCTGGTTCAGGGCGGGGTGGGACATGGCGTGCTCCTCCACGGGACGGGTCGCGGGCAGTGCGCGGGTGCGCGCCGACGGGTGGCGTCGGCGGGTGCGGACGGACGGGCGGACGGGGTGGGCGTCAGCGATTCAGGCGGGCGCGGGCCTGCTCGTCGGCCACTCGACCGGTCGGCAGCAGGGTGGCCGCGGCGGTGGTGAGGATCCCGCGGACGGTCAGGCCGACGTCGTGGATCCGGTGCTCGACCTCGGCGGCCGACCAGCCGAGCAGCTCGCCGCCGACCTGGATCAGGCCGCCGCTGTTGGCGGCGTAGTCCGGCACCCACACGATGCCGCGCGCGGCGAGGAGCTCGTCGACCTCGGCCGACGCCAGCTGGTTGTTGGCCGCGCCGCAGACGACACGCGCCCGGAGCCGGCCGACACTGCCGGCGTCGAGGGTCGCGCCCAGGGCGCACGGCGCGTAGACGTCGACGTCCGCGTCGATGACCGAGGGCAGCACCGCCACGGCGGCGCCCTGGTCGGCGCGCAGCCGCGCCAGGGCGGCGGGCGAGGCGTCGGCCACGGCGACCCGGGCCCCCGCGGCCAGGAGCAGGTCGACCAGGTGCCGGCCGACCTTCCCCACGCCCTCGACGCCGACCCGGCGACCGCGCAGGCCGTCGTCGCCCCACACCAGCTCGGCGGCGGCGCGCATGGCCTCGAAGACCCCGGTGGCGGTGGACCGGCCGCTGTCGCCCGACCCGCCTCCCGCCCGGGTGCGGCCGGTGACGTGGCGGGTCCGGGTCCCGACGATGTCGAGATCCGCGTCCGTCGTACCGATGTCGGCGGCGGTGACGTAGTGCCCGGCGAGCCGGTCGACGAAGCCGCCGTACGCCGCCAGCAGCTCGGGCGTCTTCAGCGTGTCGGGGTCGCCGATGATGACGGCCTTGCCGCCACCGAGCGGCATGCCGGCCAGGGCGGCCTTGAAGGTCATGCCCTGCGAGAGCCGCAGGACGTCCACGAGGGCTGCCGACTCGTGCGGGTAGGCCTTGAACCGGGTGCCGCCGAGGGCCGGTCCGAGGAGGGTGGAGTGGATCGCGATGATCGCACGCAGTCCGCTCCGGTCGTCGCGACAGAAGACGACCTGCTCGTGGCCGGCCGTGGCGAGATCGTCGCTGCGGTCGAAGACGGCGAGGGGTTCGACGGGGGTGGTCGTCGGCATGAGGAGCGCGCTCCTTGGTCTCACCTCGTCGCCGCCCGGCTTGTGGCCTACGGTCCCGAGGAGTGGGTGTTCGGGATACGACGATCGTGGATTTGGTTGTCACATCAGTCAAGCGGATGCCGCACAACTATGCTTTCTTGAAATCTCCACCTTGATCGACGTACCGGGAGCTGAGCACCGTGGCAACCATCGACCGACTCGACGCCGAGATCCTCGGACGCGTCGCGGCCACCGCGCGGCCCGGCGTCGCCGAGATCGCGGCCTCCCTCGGCGTCAGCCGGGTCACCGTCCAGCAGCGCCTCAAGCACCTCGAGGAGACCGGCATCCTGCTCGGCTACCAGCCGATCATCGACCTCGACGCGGTCGGCCTCGCCGTGCAAGCGCTGGTCACCCTGGAGATCGACCAGCGCCTCATGGCGCCGATCGTGGACGGCCTGGCCGCGCTGCCCGAGGTCCTCGAGGTGCGGATCCAGGCCGGCCGCGAGGACCTCCTCGTCCGCGTCGCCATCGAGTCCCTCGAGGCCCTGCAGACCCTGACCGCCGCGATCGTCGGCATCGAGGGCGTCCGCAAGACGACCTCCACCTTCACCGTCTCGACCCCCGTCCCTTACCGCGCCCAGCCGGCCCTCGCGAAGCTCACCGCCGACGCGGGCTGGGGGCGGTCGACGCCGTCGCCGGACGTGCACTGAGGGCGAGCATCACAGGACGTGGGTGTCGCCCGTCCCCCATGCGGGCACCTAGCCTGCGGCCCTCGCCAGGACCGACTCGGCGGACTCCCGAGCCTCGGCGACGACCTGGTCGACGTCGATGTGGACGAGGGTGCCCGCCCGCTTGAGCACACGGCCGTCCACGATGACGGTGTCGACGTTGGCCGGAGAAGCGAACCGGATGAGTGCTCCGACCGGGGCGCCCATGGGGGCGAGGTTCAGGTCGGTCGCACGTACGAGCACGATGTCCGCCCGCTTCCCTACGACGATCGACCCGGTGACGTCGGAGAGCCCCAGCGCGGCGGCGCCGTTGAGGGTGGCCATGGCGAAGACATCGTCGAAGGACAGGTCGGGACATGCCTCGGTCGCCGTGCCCGACCACGGGATCCCGAGATGGAACACCACGTTCATCACCTCGAAGAGGTTGGTCGGCCCGAGGGCTGTCGAGAGCGACACGTTGACCCCGGCGGCGCGGGCCTGCATCAACGCACTGTGGGCCGCGCCGGTCCGGCCCAGACGCAGTTCGGAGAGCACCGCGAACGCCAAGGACGCGTTCTCACCGGCCATCGCCGCCCAGTCCTGCGGTGTGGCTGACAGGAAGTGGGCGACGAGCATCGACGGCCCGAACAGTCCGCGTCGCGCGAGCTCGGCCGCACGAACGGTGGTGGAGGTCTGTCCGGCGTGGATGGAGACCGGCAGTCCTCGTGACCTCGCCTCGACCATCTCGGCGGCGAACACCTCCTCGTCGCTGCCGTCGGGTCCGCGCAGGTTGACGCCCAGGGTCATCAGCCCCTCGAAGGCGTCGTCGGCGTCGAGCCACGTCTCGCGGATCCGGTCGACGTCCCCGAAGCCGAACACCTCGTCGCGAGCCAGCCCGTCCCGGTGGCCGTAGGAGTACCGTGCGCGAAGTCCCGTGTGGAGGTGCGCCCTGAGCTCCGCCTCGGCGTGCTCCGGAGACCGCGTGTTGTGGGACCAGTTGTGCACGGTCGTGATCCCCGCGTCGATGCACTGGGTCAGGCCGAGCTTCACACTGCGGTAGAAGTCGTCCGGCGAGTAGTGCTCCGCGGTCCTGCCCTTCGCCGCGTAGAAGTCACTCGCGGAGTTCACGAAGTTGCGCCCGAGCGAGCTCCACAGGTGCAGATGGGAGTCCACCATCCCCGGCATGACGAGCATGTCGGTCGCATCGATCACCTCCGCCCCGGGAGAGGTGATCGCTCCTCCGACCTCGGCGATCGAGCCGTCGTCGACGAGGAGGTCTCCGCGGACGGGGCGGACAGCGCGCCCCTCGAAGGTCAGGATGGTCCCCCCTCGGATGACGAGGGGCCTCCTGGTCGCTGCACCGGGTCGGCGGGCCTCCATGTCTGAGTCCTCCTGATGGGCTCGCGTGGACAAGTCGGATCCTTGCCCGTCCGATGAGGCACGGCAAGGGAGCCAAGCCCCGACTCCCTGGGTGTGAGCATCAGGGTTCCTGATGCCCCGATCGGGCTGCTGGCGGTGGTGCTGGAGCTGGGTACCCGCAGGGCGGACGAAGGCCCGGAGAGGTCGGCAACAGAGGCCGTGTGCACCAGGCCTGTACCGATCAGGGAGGGACCACGCGGCTAGGAACGTGGACTTCCCCCGTGCCTAGCGCGCGAAGGCGACCGACCACAAGGGTGTTAGAAGCCCGGTTTCAGCGAGTGGCGTGCCTGCTCTAACGTCGGGGGAGTGAGCTTGGTCGAGACCTACTTCGAGCTGCCGCACACTGTTGGCGTCGAGTTCGTCATGCTGGGGACCGACTTCGTGGTCGACCTGGACGGGCTGCAGCTCACGATCCGGTTCCCGCGGTCTGAGAAGACCCGAAACTGGCCACTGCTGGTGCCACCGGCGCTCGTGAACGTTTTCGACGACGACGGGCTCTCCTCACTGTTGACAAAGGTCGAGTGGGGCATGGAGAACGGCCTTGAGCGTGATGGCCCTGAGTCCAGGACGGCGTGGGTCTCAGCTCTCGGGTTGGCGGTTGAAGCTCCGGATGGGTCTGAGCAGGAGGCGGCAAACCGGCTCCTAGAGACCATGGACGACTTCTGGCCAGTGGTCTGCGACTGGATCGAGGTCCTGAACCGTCAGGTGCATTCGGGACAAGGCAAGGCGCTGCTTCTCGGTCCGCATCACCCCGTGTGGGTCAAAGACGGTGACGCTGTGAAGCGGATCTACCGCCGCAGCGAGGTCCCCATCGAGGTTCCCCAGGCTCCCGGCGCCGACGCGCCCTTCGCGGTCGCCAAGGACACATTCCAGGCGATGCTCGGGCATGCGAAGTCCGGCCCGCCGCCGCTGGAGTGGTTGCTGATCCGGGACGCGCGCCTTGCGCACCACGCCGGCTCCCGGCGGCTGGCAGTCATCGACGCCGGCACCGCCGCAGAGCTCGCGATCGTAAAGATGGCCCGGGACGAAGTCGCTGGAATACCCGACAAGTTCGTCGACCTCCTCTTCAACAAGTATCAGGCCCTGAACGGGACCTCGCAGCTGCTGAAGAAGCTCGGGGGCGCCGCCCTGCCGGAGGACCTCGGCAATCGCCTCATGAAGCCGCGCAACGGTGCCGCTCACCGTGGGGCCATCCCCACGGCCGAGGAGTCTCGGGCCGCTTTGGAGGCGGCCATGGAGATCGTCGATTCCGCCTACCCCCTGACTGCGTACCAAGGCCCGACGTGTTGAGGCCACGCTGACTTCTTTCGCAGGAAGGATGGGCCGGTGCGAAACGCTGAGACTCATCCCGTGGAGTTGATGGACCGGATCTGGAAGGGTCCAAATCAGGACCGGTTGGCACCAGCTCAGATCCACCTTCGCCCCACGGTCAGATGGTTCCGACTCCGTCGGCGGTACCGCGTTACCGACCGAAGTGTCGGGCACCGGAGATAACGTCACACCGTGGGTGAGCAACTGGCGAGATCGGGTCTGAGTCACTCCGGCGACAACGGACAGAAGTCCCCAGGCAATGGCTATGTCGTGCTGCGCGAGGGAATCGACGTCAATGTGCCGTTCGCGGTCGGCGACCCGGTGACCACATACGAGATCGCTGGGCAGTGGCCCTACGCCGCTCTCCCGCCGCACAGCGGACGTCATGTCGAAGACGATCGATATCGGGAGGCGGTCGTTCAGTTCGCCAACTCCAAGGAGGACTGGCGAATCCAAGAGCAGCTCCTGTGCGACTGCCGCGACCGGCGCACGATTGCCCAGCTGTTGGTGCACATCCCAACGAGCAGGGTCTGGGTAACGCACAAGCCCGAGCGGGTTCCATTGGAGCACCGCGGTGTGCTCGAACTCCGGAGCAACGGCTACCCGCTCCATGGTGTGCGGGACGAAGCTCCGCATGTCCATGGGGTTGCGTCATGCTCGGGCTGTCGGAAGCGGTGGCTGGTGGTGTCCTTCGTCGATCACGCCGAGCTGATCCATGTCCTCCGAGCAACACACGGCGCCCGAATCGCTCCCTAGGGCCTACGCGCCTGTATCGTGAGTTTCATCGCCTAGCGGATTGCGCTGCACCCTCCCTCGAGCAATGGGCCGCCGTGGGAACAACCTCGTTCACGAGGAGTTCTCGCCATGCCTTGCAGTCACCCGCCCCAGATCGCGGCGGCCGTCGCGCCCCCACGCACGCCTGCCTTCCACCAACAGAAGGTGAGCCGTTGGGAGATGGCCAACCTCCTGATTGGTCTGTTGAGCGTCGTCATCGCTCTCGTTGCCTATCTCTTCCCTCGCTCCAACATGGAGCCCCCTCACCCGTCGTGTCCCTCAGGACCTCAACTCGCTCCGCACGTAAGCGAGGCGTGGGCCGACGACGGCAGGGCCGCATCCAGCTGACACGCCGAGCGAAAATTTGGGACGAACTCAACTACCGAGCGTCTCGGGCAGCAACGCAAAGTGGCCTCCAGCCGCCGGCCTCAGCGACGGGAAGTGTCGCCGGTCGAAGGTCGCGATCTCTCGGATGCCAAGCCGCTCGGCCACCGCGACGACGGAAGCGTCGGTGCCGCCCAGCGGAAACGACGAGTAGGTCCGGACCAACTGGGCCATCCGCTCGACGTCGGCCGGTGTCAACTCGACCAGCGTGAAGGTTCCGTCGGCGACCGCGTCGAGGAAGGCAGCCTCAACAGACGGTCCACCGTGCTCGTTGAGCCAGTAGCAGACCTCTGCCAGCACGGTCGGCGGCAACGCGATCTGCTCGCCGGTCATGTGAAGTGCTCGAAACAGGTCGTTGGCGACCTCGTAGTAGCGGTCCTTGACGTTGGACAGTGCCACGAAGGGCCCGGTGTCGCAGACGATCACCGGCGTTCGCTTCCGAAGCCGCGGGCGAGGACGGTGTTGACGTACTCCGGCGTTGAGCCGTTGTCCGGTCCGTCCTTGATCATGCCTGCGAACTTCGGAGGCCACGTGCCCTTGGGCTTCGACGAGCTGAGCCGGCGGGCGTCCGCGAGCAGCGCGTCAACCTGATCATCGGGCATGCCTTCGATCAGGTGGATGAGCTCGTCGCGGTTCGCGGTCACGACATCCACTGTAGGTGAGCGATAGGGCGAGGCACAGGAAGAACAGGCGACGTGGGTGTGCCGCAGGTCGCGGAACCGGAAGCATCCGATTCCCTCCGCCTCGAGGGCGCTCGTCAGCTTGCGCCAGTCGTGGGTCGCGAAGTCGGCGTTGTGCAGCGCGCGGCCCGCGTCGATACGAAGACGAAGTCGTCGGCCGTAAGCAGGTCGGCCCGGGTCCGGCCGAGGATCGGACTCCAGGTGCGGGACCAGCGTCGGGTGTACCCGAGTCGGGTGCCTTCCTCGATGCCGGTCAGGAGCCGAATGTGGTCGGCGGCGGTGCCGAGCGCGTCGAGCCACTTCGCGAAGCGCTCAGCCTCGGCCTTGGTGTGAAGGCCTCAAAGGTCTGCAGCGGCCTGCAGGTGGTCGGGCTGGTGGCGGTGGTGCTGGGAACTGGGTACCCGCAGGGCGGACGAAGGTCCGGAGAGGTCGGCAGCAGAGGCCGTGTGTACGTGGAGTGTATATGCCGAAAAACACGAGTGACCCCTTCCTGCTGTTCCAGCAGGTCAGGGGCCACATCGCTACACGTGCGCGAGGGGGGAGTTGAACCGGAGGAATTCAGCGCTCTGACCCGCGAAAACACACTGCTGAGCGTGAAAGCAGACCTCTGTTACCTCCGGTTGGCTCCCGATCTTCCCAGGGGTGTGCACCCCGGGGGCGCACCAGCCAGTGTTCAATTGAACGGGCGCAGGACCGTCAACGACACCGTACTTCAACGACGCCTGGGCGGCCCTCGTGAACGCTCGGGCAAGGCCTCGGGGACGCAGACTGGCTGTCATCAATCCGTGCAGCAGGCCCCTTGCCCGGGTGTCACGCCTACCGGACAAAGGTCACCTGTTGGTCGACCGGCTCCCTGTCCGTCTCGTTCGCAGCGATCGGGTGAGCCCGGTCCTCGTAGCCCAGCGAGATGCCGCACACGATCATCCGAGCGGCCGGAATGGCCAGGTGCTCCCGCACCGCCGGGTGGAAGTCCAGAAATGACGCCTGCGCACAGGTAGCAAGGCCACGGCTCTGAGCGCTCAGGAGGAGGGTCTGGATGTACGCACCGACATCGATGAGCGCACTTGCTCGGGGGTTGCGGGCCGTGGTCACGATCATCCCGACGGGAGCGGAGAAGAAGTCGTAGTTGCGGCGGTGGTAGCGCTCACGCTCCGTTGCGTCCTCCAGGCGCAGGCCAAGAGCGCGACCGTAGAGTCCCTCGCCGAACCTCTCCCTACGTTCTTTGAATGGCGACTCCCACGCTGCGGGATCCGGCTGGTAGTCGAACTCGCGCTTCGCCCGGCCAAGGGTGTCGTAGTAGCGCAGCACGTGCTCGGTGAGCGCTCGCCGCCTCGCGCCCGAGAGCACGTAGGTGTGCCAGGGCTGGACGTTGGAGTTGCTCGGCGCCCGGGCGGCGAGCTCCAGGATCTCGCGAACCAGCTGTGGGTGAACCGGATGGTCACGGTACGCCCGCACGCTGCGCCGGCCCCGGACGATCGCGTCGAACGTGTTCACCTCGTCGTCGTGGCACGACGAGCGCGCGTCACCCGGGTGCATCGAGATCATTCGACGGGGGGCACGATGTCGTAGGAGATGCGGCCCGCCGGAAGGTAGAACAGGGCGATGACTGCGCCGCCACGCACCTCCGGGTAGTGGTGGCTCCCCGGGTCCGGCGCCGTCCAGCCCCCGCCGCACCAGCCGCGCGGACCGGCGAGCTCGGCACCCTCGTCGAGCGCGACCACGAGGTTCAGCTCGCCGTACGGGTGCTGGTGGTACTGGCCACGGAACGGCTCGACGCTGTCCATGTAGACGGCCGTGATGCTGAAGTAGTTCAACTCGGCACTCGGCTCGGCGAGGCGACTGCGCCGGTAGTGCGGGCCGTCGATCTCGATGTTGGCCGCCCAGCCGTCCCGGACGCCCTCGGTCACCAGTCTCGCCACACAGTCGTAGAACTCCGAACCGGGGCCGTGGGTCTGGTTCAACCAGCGCTCGAGATCCTCCCCGGCGGTCCGGTTCTTCAACGCGTTCAGGAACGGGATGCTGGCATCGATCAGGTCCTGCGGTGTGCTCATGGTCGGTCTCCTCGTCTCGGCCGGTCGCCGCGCGACCCGGTTCGAATACAATACCGCATCGTAACGCAATAGGAAGAAGCGACTTGCGATACTGAGCCCATGACCTCCAGCGCACGCGCGACGACCGCTGCGGCCGCCGGTCCCGGCCGGCCTCGCGACGCCGACCTCGACACCGCGATCATCCAGGTGACTCGTGAGCGGCTGGCAGAGCAGGGATACTCGCAGATCAGCCTGAGCGAGATCGCGGCCGCGGCGGGCACGACCCGGCCCACGCTGTACCGCCGCTGGCCGACCAAGCTCGATCTGGTCATCGCCGCCCTGGAGTGGGGGTTCCAGGCGCAGACCGACTCCTACCCCACCGACGCCATCGCGGAGCTGGAACCGCGAGAGGCCTTCGTCGAAGCGGTACGGCGCCTCGACCCGGCGTACTTCAACGAGGACGCCATGCTGCTGATGGGCAACTTCATGGGTGAGGCCCGCCGTACGCCGGAGCTGCTCGCGATCGTGCGCGAGCGCGCCGTCAACCCACGCCTCGCCCAGCTCGAGGCCGTGCTCCAGGCACTACGGGACGCCGGCCGGATCCGACCGGATGTCGACGTGCGGGCGGTCGCCACCCTGTGCTTCGGCGCGTACTTCGCCACGTTCCTGCGCGAGGACACCGACCACCATGCCGTCGCGGAAAGCGTCTGCGACACCCTGTGGCCCTCACTCGCCCCCTGACGGCGCGGCCGAACGACAGCGGGGGATCCACCGGACCAGCGCGTCGAGCAGGTCCGCGAGCGCCTCGTCGTTCTCCGGGCTCGGAGAGAAGCGCCGTCCCGATGCCTGCTCCTCGATCCGAGCGCCGACCGACGGGACCACCACGGCCTCGCGCAGGGCGACAGCCCCGACCGACGACAGCACTGGGCGCAGGGCGGCCGCGGCCCGGGTCCCGCCGGAGATCCCCCCGTAGCTAACCAAGCCGACCGGCTTGTCCGACCACTCGTGGAAGAGATGGTCGACGGCGTTCTTCAAGGCCGCATTGAAGCTGTGGTTGTACTCCGGGAAGACGATGATGAACCCTTCGGCCCGCTCGATCAGTTGACCGAAGGCGCGTGTGTGCTCGTGCTCGTACTGGCGCAGCCGGGGGTGCATCGGCTCGTCGTAGAGCGGGAGGTCGACCTGGGCGAGGTCGACCCGCTCGACCGTGAGGTCATGTCGGCCTTCCGCTTGCTCTGCCACCCACGCGGCGACATGGTGTCCGACGCGTTGGCGCCGGGTGCTCCCCGTGATCACCTGGATCACGGGAGGATGCTCAGTCATCTCGACTCCTTGTCGTATCGTTACAATCTTGTATTGTAATATCATGCTTGTCGACCCGCCGCCGCGGGACTCCGTTCTGCGGCCCCCCTGGGCCAGGTCGGTCACCTTCGCGGTGTTCACCCCGCTGTTCGCCTTGATGGCGCTGCCCGTCGCGCGCGGGCCTTTCTCACTGTCGACGCTGGCCGCCCTCGTGCTGGTACCCCGACTGGTGGGCGGCATGGTCTTCGGGGCGCTCGGCGACCGGTACGGCGCCACCTGGGCCCTTCGGCACTGCCTCGGCTTCGGCGCCGGTACGTCGGCGACGACGGCGCTGCTCGCCGTGCTGCCCGGTTCGCTGGCGTCGAGCGTCGCGGTCCACGGCGCACTGCTGAGCGGTGCCGCGGTCGCGGCCGGAGGCGCCTGGCCGCTCAGTGCCGTCCTGTGCGCCGGGGGCGCGGAACCGAACCGCCGTGGCCGCGCCGGGCTGGCACCCCAGCTGGGTGTGCTCGCAGCCGTCGTCGCTGGCGCCGGAATCGCCGTCGGCTCTCGCCATGCCGGTGCCCTGCTCGGCGTGGACGCGTGGATCGCCGGTTCCCACGCCGTCGTGGCCGTGGGCCTGCTCCGGCTGTGCCGAGTCCTCCGCGCGCCCATGCGAGCCCCGCGACCGAGCTCCGCGGCGATCTCCCTGCGCAGCTGGCGCCGGATCCTGCTCGCCGCGGCCGCCCTCTCCACTACCTTCGCAGTGTTCACCATGGCGACCGCGCCCGTGGCCACCATGGGCGCCGAGAGCGCCGGCCCGCCCCTGCCGGTCGGTGCGGCCGGCATGGTCGTCGTCCTCGGCACCCTGGCCGGGGCCGGCAGCCTTGCTGCCGTCGTCTCGGACGCGTACTCCCGCCAGCACATCGTGCTGGCTGGCACCACCGCCGCCACCGGCGTGGCACTGACGGCCGTTCTCCTCGAGCCTGGGCCGATCCTGCTGACGTCGCTGCTCGCCGTACCCGCGGCCCTGCCGTTCGGCTGCGGCGCGGCGCTGCTGCCTGCGCTGTTCCCCGCCGACCACCGCACCATCTGCGTCGCGATGTCCTCGGCCTTGGGCGCGGTCGGCGGGGCCGCGACCTATGCCTGGGCGATCGTGGACGCCGACCCGGCCGTCGCGCCCGCGCCGGCCGCACCGGCCGTGCTGGCGGCTGTCGGCTGCCTGAGCGCGCTGTGCATCCGCGCCGTGATCCGCGACACCCGCCGCGACTGACCAGGCCCTTACCACCGCCGCGTTGCCGTCAGCCGGCCGCGAGGTGGACGGTCTGGACCCGCAGGTACCCGGCGAGTCCCTCCGGGCCGAGCTCTCGGCCCAGGCCGCTCGCCTTCCATCCCCCGAACGAGAACGCGGGGTCGGGGACGTAGCCGTTGACGCCGACTGCACCCGCGTGCAGCCGCCCGGCGACCCGAGCACCGAGCGCGAGGTCCTCGGTCCACACCGTGCCGCACAACCCGAACGGGGTTGCGTTCGCGAGGCTGACCGCCTCGGCGACGTCGTCGTACGGCGTGATGGTCAGGACCGGCCCGAAGATCTCGGTCTGCGCGAGCGTCGAGGTGGTGTCGACGTCGGCGACCACGGTCGGTTCCACAAACCAGCCCGGCCCGAAGCGCTCACCCGGACCGCCGCCGACCACGACCCGGCCACCCTCGGCGACACCAGTTGCGATCAGCGAGATGACCCGGTCCCGCTGGCGCTCCGACACGAGAGGGCCGACCTGGACCGTGGGATCCGAGGGGTCGCCGACGACGAGAGAGCCGACGAACGCGGCCACCGATCCGACCAGCTCCTCGTATCGTGAGCGAGGGACCAGGAGCCGGGTCGTCGCGTAGCAGGTCTGCCCGTTGTTGAGGAGCGCCGCGCCGAAGAGGTCACCCCAACGCTTGGTCAGGTCCACGTCCTCGAGCAGTACCGCGGCCGACTTGCCGCCTAGCTCGGTGCTCGCCGGTCGTAGCAGGCGCCCGCACTGCTCGGCGATCGATCTCCCGACCTCGGTTGAGCCGGTGAACGAGACCTTGTCGACCCCCGGGTGGGCGACCAGCGCCGCGCCGACCTCCGCGCCTCCCGGGAGGATGCCGACCACACCCGCCGGGAAGCCCGCCTCCTCGAGGGCGTCGGCGACGAGGAGGCTGTCGAGCGCGGTCTCGGGAGACGGCTTCAGCACGATGCCGCACCCGGCAGCCAGGGCGGGCGCGAGCTTGGTGAAGGCCAGGGTCTGGGGGAAGTTCCAGGGCACGATGCCGGCGACCACGCCGACCGGCTCCTCGCGGACCTGCGCGGTGCCTCCGTGCCGACCCGCGCGCAGCGGGGCGAAGTCTTTCTCGCGGATGAAGTCGGCGTAGTACCGCAGCGTCGCAGCGGGCATACCGGCCTCGAGCTGCGCCGCGAGCTGGATCGGCATGCCGTTCTGCGCGGAGACCACCTGGGCGATCCGCGGCCCGCGCGTCGCGAGGGCGTCGGCCAGCGCCTCCAGCCGGTCGGCGCGATCGGCTGCCGACCAGGACGACCAGCCGTCCGGTTCGTCGAGGGCGCGCCGAACGCCGCGCACGGCGGCGTCGACGTCCTCGGGCGTCGCGGCACTCGTCGAGCCGACGGTCTCGAGCGTCGCGGCGTTGCGCGTCACGATGGTGGCGTCCGTCGCCGGGCGCTGCCAGCCACCCGCGTAGTACAGGCCTCGCGGCTCCAAAGTTTCCATGGTCGACCTTCCTCACCTGTTGTATTACAGATATGATTCGTAACGTAAATGGCGGACGCCAGGCTGTCACCAGCCCCATCGAGCTCAGATCAGCTGCGGTTGCCGCTGGGCGACCTCGTCGAGCAGGGCGCCGAGCACCTCGCCACGCATCCGGTCCGGCGAGATCTCCTCCTTGGTCGCCCCGACGTGGAGCGCGGCCACGATCCGGCCGTCCCAGCGGGCCACCGGAACGGCGATCGAGTGCTTGCCGGCCTCGATGTCGTCGGCCACATAGCTGTAGCCGTCGCTGCGCACCTCGGCGAGCTCGGCCTCGGTCAGGCCACTCGCGCCGCCGAGGTAGGCGGCGGCCTGATCCTCGGGCAGGCTCGCGACCAGGACCCGGCCCAGGGACGAGACCCGCGCCGGGGTACGGAAGCCGATCCCGGTCCCAATCGCGATCAGGTGGTCGGGCACGAAGCGGGCGACGATCAGGGCGTCGTCCCGGTCGAGCACGGCGACAGAGCAGGGCGCGTTGAAGCGGGCGCCGATCCGGTCGCACGACGGCTGGAGCACGGAGCTCACCGGGTTAGAACCCAGGTAGCGGCCGGACAGGGCCATCACCTGGGATGTGAGTTCGTAGGAGCGGCCGTCGCTGCGGAGGTAGCCGAGGAACTCCAAGGTCAGGATCGCGCGCCGCACGGTCGCCCTCGAGACGCCGACCAGCTTGGCGGCCTCCGCCTGGGTCAGTCGGTCTCGGTCGGTGCCGAACGCCTCGAGGACGGCCAGGCCGCGCGCCAGGGCCTCGGAGAAGTCGGCGGGGTTGACCCCGTCGGGGAGCGTGCGGGCGCGCCGGGCCTGCTCGTCCTCAGGTGCTAGTCGACCCATCGGCTGGCCCTCTCCTTCCGAGAGTCTCGAGACAGCGTGCAGCGCATCAGTATGGCGGGGGCCGGCATCACGGCAGTCGAGGGCCTCGGTACACGGTCTGGGGCCGGGTCGCCGCGTCGAACGACGCCGAGCCGCCGGTGGCCCCCATCCCGCTGGACTTGGTGGGCTCGTAGACCATGATCCCACCCCGGCCCTGCCACTGATTGAGCCAGACGAGGGCGACGGGGAGCTCGGCCGCCGCCGCCAGGTGCGCCTCGTCGTTCGAGTAGACGGTGGCACCCAGGCCGTACGTGCTCGCGGCCGCCTGGCGCAAGCCGGCCTCGAACGAGCCGATCGACTCGATCGCGACGACCGGCCCGAAGGTCTCCTCCCGCATCAGCGACATCGAGGCGTTCACGCCGGTTACGACCGTGGCCGGCAGGCGGTTCCCTGGACCCTCCGGTACGACGCCGCCGCGCACCACCCGGGCGCCCCGGTCGGCCGCGTCCCGCAGCTGAGCGACCACCAGGTCGCGCTGACGGCCCGAGGCCAGCGGCCCCAGCGCCGGCATGGCGGCTCCTCCGTCGTCGAAGCCCCATGCCTCGACTGCCACACCCACCGCCTCGGTGAAGGCCGGGGCGATGTCCTGGTGGACGTATACACGCTCCATCGAGGTGCAGATCTGCCCGCTGTTCAGCAGAGAGCCGAGCGCGACCTGCGCGGCGACGCTCTCGACGTCGACGTCACGGTCGACGACGACCGCGTCCTTCCCGCCGAGCTCGAGCGTCGCACGCATCAGCTTCTGTGCGGCGGCGAGTGCCACCGCCCGGCCCGAGCCGACCGAGCCGGTGAAGCTCACCAGTCGGACAGCCTCGTGCGCACTGAGCAGAGCGCCAGTGCTCCCGTCGCCGTGGACGACGTTCATCACCCCGGGCGGGAGCGGCGAGATCGAGGAGAGGAACGCCACCGACATCGGGCACAGCTCCGACGGCTTGACCACCAGCGCGTTCCCGCTGAGCAGGATCGGCCCACACTGCTCCAGGACGGAGAGAACCGGCGAGTTCCACGGCGTGATCAGCGCCGCGACTCCGAGGGGCCGCCGCTCGAGGCGGCTGGCGCCGTCCTCGCCGGCAGCCTCGACCGAGAAGGCGTACTGCTTCGCCGTCGCACAGGCCGAGCGGAGGGCCGCGGCGCCCTGGAGGATCAGCATCCGCCCGAGCCCCAGCGGCTGGCCCATCTCGAGGCGCTGCAAGGTCGCCAGCTCCTCGACGTGCTCCTCGACCGCGGCCGCGAACTCGTCCATGCGTCGGATCCGGTCGGCCAGCCCGAGCGCGGCCCAGCCGACTTGGCTCACGCTCGCCGAGTCCACCGCAGCGCCAACGTCGCGCGCCGTGCCGATCGGCAGCGTGGCCAGGACCGAGCCGTCGTGCGGCGAGAGGACCGGGCGGCCGCCGCCCCCTACCGCCACGACGGGCCGACCGGCGACCCAATGGGCGATCGCGGTCTGCTTCATGGCCGTCACCCCAGCTTGTCGGCGAGATACTCGCCGACCATGACGGCTGCGAGGTGGGTGTTGGCTCGCGGCACGAACGGGAGGATCGAGGCGTCCGCGACCATGACGCCACGGAACCCGTGCAGCCGGCCCCTGCTGTCGACCACGGCCCTCGGGTCGTCGCCGCGACCGATGCGGCACGTGCTCGTCGGATGCTGGGCGTCGGCGGCAGTCGCCAGAAGGAACTCGTCCAGCCGGCGGTCGTCGTCGATCGCCGCGAACAGCTCGGCATTGAGCTCCGGCAGGTTGCCGGCCGAGATCGCCGCGACCGCGTCCGAGCGGCACAGGTCGGCGACCAGCCGGATGCCGTGGCGCAAGCGGGCCAGGTCCCTCTCGTCGTCGAGCATCCGCTGGCGCACGAACGGCTGGACCCGCGGGTCGGTGCCCACGATCGATACGGTGCCCTCGGCGTACACCCGGTTCACCCACAGCCCGACGGCGCCGGCGCCGAATCGGACGTCGGCCCGCTCCATGGCCAGCACGTTCTGGTTCCCCGACATGATCAGCATGTCGTTGAAGACCGAGCCTGGTCCCTCGCTCGTGTAGCGCACAGTGACGTTTGTGTGCCGCCCGTCCACGGACGTGACGGCCGACTCCTCGGTCAACGGGATCCGCACGAAGACCACGGGATGGTCCTGGAGCGCACGACCGACCGCGAGGTCCGCCCGGACTTGTACGCCGGCGCGCTCGAGGACGTCCGCCGGCCCGATGCCGCTGCGCTGCAGGATCGCGGGTGAGTGGATGGCGCCCGCCGACAAGACGGTGAGATCGGCCCGGAACTCGGTGGGGGCGCCGTCGACGACCGCGGTGACGCCCGCGACCCGATCGCCGTCGATGAGCAGTCGGTCGACCACGACGCCGCCGCGGATGTCGAGGTTCGGATCTGCTCGCATCGGCTCCAGGTACGCGTCGTTCGTGGTGACCCGCCGACCACCTCGGCTGTTGATCGGGTAGCGCGAGACGCCCGTCGCGCCCGGCGCGTTCACGTCGTCCTCCCACCCGAAGCCGGCACCGAGGGCGGCGTCGTGCAGGGCGCGGTCGACCGAGCCCCAGTCGGCCGGGTCAGTCCGGAAGACCGGGATCGGGCCGCCACTGCCGTGGTACGCCGTGGCGCCATAGTCCTGGTCGTCCTCGAGGCGCGTGAAGTACGGCAGCACGCTGTCCCGGTCCCAGCCGTCGGCCCCGAGCGCTGCGTAGTCGTCGAAGTCCTCCAGCGGTGGCCGAATCGCGATCTGGCCGTTGACCGACGAGCTGCCGCCGACACCTCGGCCCCTCCAGTACGGCTGGGCCTCCTGGTGCTCCGTGCGCGTGGCCATCAGGTCACGCCACACCAGGCTCTTGGTGGCCTCGGGGTCGAGAAGCGCGCGGAGCGGGTTCGGCGAGCGCCAGACCTCAGGCATATCACGCGAGCGGTAGTCGGGCCCGCCCTCGAGCAGGAGGACCCGGCGCCCGCCGGCCGCGGCGCGGGCGGCGAGCGCCGCACCTGCGGAGCCCGCGCCCACCACGATCAGGTCCCAGTCGTTCTCGGTCATGCGTTCGCTCCTCGGGGCGTTGGACGTGTCGCGGCTGGTCGCCGCCGTCGGGTGGTGGCGGCGGCTGTTGCCACTGCCAGGAATTCTGCGATGTCGGCGGGGTCCGTGTCGTAGGAGCAGACCAGACGGCATCGTCCGCTGTCCTCGTCGTACACGTGGAAGTCGGCGATGTCGGCCAAGGCGGCCCGGATACGGACGCTCAGGTCCACGAACACCAGGTTCGCCTCGACCGGGAAGGCGAGTCGCGCACCCGGCAGCTCCGCCAGCCCTTCGGCTAGCCGACGGGCGGCCTCGTTGGCTCGCTCGGCGTTGGCCCGCCACAGCCCGGCCTGCAGGTAGTGGTGAAACTGGGCGCCGATGTAGCGCTGCTTCGAGGCGAGCTGGCCCGCTTGCTTCCGGACGTGTCGCACCCGGAGGTCCGGAACGCGTGCTCGCGAGGCGACGACCACCGCCTCGCCGAACATCATTCCGTTCTTGGCCCCGCCCAGGGTCAGCACGTCGACGCCCGCCCCGATGCTGAGGTCGCGCAAGGAGGCCCCCTCGTGCACAGCGGCGTTGGCGAGCCGTGCGCCGTCCAGGTGGACGAGCAGATCCCTCGCGTGCGCCCAGTCCGCCAGCTCCCGGACCTGGTCGGCGTCGTACACGCGGCCGGTCTCGGTCGCGTTGGCGAGCGTCACCACGGTGGGCCTGACCTGGTGCTCGCCGCGGACGAACGGGCGCAACGCTGCCTCGAGGCTCCCGATGTCCAACATCCCGTCGTCAGTGGCGACGGAAACGAGCGAGGCGCCGGCGAACCGGGCCAGCGCTCCTGCCTCGTCGGTGAGGACGTGGCTGTCGGCGGCACAGACGACCGCCTCGTGCGCGCCGGTCAGCGACGCGGCGAGGGCGACAGTGTTGGCACCGGTACCCCCGAAGGTCGGATACACCCTCACGCGGGGGCCGAACTCGGCGCGGAAGGCCTTCGCCGCGCCGGCGGACCACCCGTCGGAGCCGTACGCCGGC
Organism: Nocardioides sp. L-11A; assembly: GCA_029961745.1. Classification (NCBI taxonomy): domain Bacteria; kingdom Bacillati; phylum Actinomycetota; class Actinomycetes; order Propionibacteriales; family Nocardioidaceae; genus Nocardioides; species Nocardioides sp. L-11A. The sequence continues at coordinate 79,642 of CP124680.1, read as the reverse complement.
GCGGGGCCGTCGTTGGCCGCCGCCAGGGCCGCCAACAGGTCGGGGTGGGTCGGCGACCAGTTGTCACTGGCCAGGGCGATCCGGCGGCTCACCACCCACCCCCGGGAGAGAGCCAGGCACGAGCCGCGGCGACGAGCGCAGCGACGCCCGTCGCGAGCGTCGGATGCGGGCAGGGGGCGAACTGCGGCGAGTGGTTTGTGGGCAGCTGGTCGATCCGGTCCGCGTCCCGGGCGCTGCGGTACTCCTCTGGCTCGACCCCGCCCAACGCCCAGAACACCGAGGGCGCGCCACAGGCGCGACCGAACTCCGGGAAGTCCTCGCTGCCCATGATCGGCTCGATCTCCCGCACGTGCGCGGCGCCGAGAACGGAGCGGTGCGCCGCGACCACCCGATCGGTGGCCTCTGGGTCGTTGATCGTCGGCTTGAACCCGAACAGCTCGCGGAACTCGGGCGGCCTGGGTGAGCCGGAGGCCGCGCACTCGGCCTCGACGATCCGGCGCAGGGAGCCGGTCACCCGCTCGGCGACGGCCTCGTCGAAGGTCCGCGCGCTGACGGTGAGGTCCGCGTGGTCCGGGACGATGTTGCCGGCGACGCCGGCATGGAGCTGCCCCACGGTCACCACGACCCGGTCCGCCGGCGAGACCTCCCGCGACACGATGGTCTGGATCCTGGTCACGATCGACGCGGCGAGCACGATCGGGTCGACGACCGCTTGCGGCTGCGAGCCGTGCCCGCCCCGGCCGTGCACCCGGATGTCGTAGGCGTCGGACGCGGCGAGGATCGGCCCGGACCGGTAACCGACCGTCCCCGCCTCGAACGGAAACACGTGCTGGCCGAGGATCACGTCCGGACGAGCGAACAGGTCGAACAGGCCGTCCTCGATCATCGCGCGGGCGCCGCCGGCGCCCTCCTCCGCCGGCTGGAAGAGCACAACCAGAGTCCCGCCCCAGGAATCCCGTTGCCACGCGAGCTCCTCGGCCGCACCGACAAGGCAGGCCATGTGCACGTCGTGGCCGCACGCGTGCATGAGCGGTGTGGCGACGCCGCCCTTGCCCGTGGCGACCTCCTGGCTCGCGTACGGAAGGCTGGTCTCCTCCTTAACGGGCAGGCCGTCCATGTCCGCGCGCAGGAGGACGACCGGCCCGGGACCGTTCGCGAGGACGCCGACCACGCCGGTGCCGCCCACGCCCGTGCTCACGGCGAAGCCGGCGGCTGTGACCCGATCCGCGAGGACGCCGGCCGTGCGGACCTCTTGGTAGGCGAGTTCCGGGTGGGCGTGCAGGTCTTCGTACAGACGCTCGATGTCGTCGAGGTGAGCCTGGTCCATGACCGTCCTGTCTGGTTCGTTTATCGCACATTCGTGCGTTCAATTAACGATAGGCCGATCAGCATCGCTAACGCAACCCCTTGCGGTCCACCTGTTGTGGTCTTAATCTCTCTTGTCAGCGCACGTACGTTCGTTAATCGAACAGGAGAATCAGATGGTCACACCAGTGATTAACCCGGTGGAGCGCCGAGGGGGCCAGGTCGCCCGCGGGCTTCTCACCATGGCCGGCATCGGCATGTGGGAGCGCTTCTCGTTCTATGGGACCCAGGTCGTCCTGCTGTACTACCTCTACTTCAGCGCCGACCAGGGCGGGCTCGGGCTCCAGCCGGCGGAGGCCGTCGCGATCGTCGGCACCTATGGCGCGCTGGTCTACTGCTTCACGATCGCCGGGGCGTGGCTGTCCGACCGGATCCTCGGGCCGGAGCGGACGGTTTTCGTCAGCGCGGTCGGGATCATGCTCGGCCACCTGGCACTCGCGGCGCTGCCTGGAACGGCCGGACTGATGGTCGGACTCGGCCTGCTGGTGATGGGCACCGGCGGCACCATCAGCAACATGCCCTCCTCGGTGGGGTTGCTCTACGACGCCGACGACCACCGTCGCGACGCGGGCTTCATGCTCTTCTACATGGGCCTCAACGTGGGCGCCCTCGGCGGTCCGCTCCTCACGGGCCTGCTGCGCAAGGAGCAGGGCTTCCACGTCGCGTTCGGCGCCGCAGCCGTCGGCATGGCCATCGGCCTCGTCGTGTACACGCTCGGGCGTCGCAACCTCAGCCCCGAGGGACGTCAGGTCCCGAACCCGGTGGCGGCCGGGAGCGCCGTACCACGGCTGCTGGCAGTGGCCGCCCTCGCCGCGCTCGTCGTACTCGCCGTCGCCTCCGACTGGCTCACCCCGTCCAACCTTCCCGACGTCACGGCAATCGCCGTCGCCCTCATCAGCTCCGCCGTGTTCGCCACGATGCTCCGCAGCCCGAAGACAACGGCGCCCGAGCGGCGGCAGGTGACGGGCCTCATCCCGCTCTACCTCGCGGGCGCGGTCTTCTTCGCGCTCTACCAGCAGCAGTTCACGGTCGTGCAGGTCTACGTCGCGTCGCGCGTCGACCTGGAGCTCGGCGGCATCACCCTGGCACCCGAGTTCTTCAACTCGGTCGTGCCCGCCTTCGTCATCGTGCTCGCCCCGCTCTTCGCGCGGTGGTGGAACAGGCAGGGCACCCGTCAGCCCTCGGCCCCGGCCAAATTCCTGGTCGCCCTGATCGGCATCAGCGCGGCGTTCTTCTGCTTCCTGCCCCTCGCCGGCCGCGAGGGCGCGACCATCTCACCCCTCGCCATCTTGGGCATCCTGTTCCTTTTCACCGTCGCAGAGCTCTTCATCGCCCCCGTCCAGCTCGCCGTCGCCACCCGGCTCGCCCCCGCCCACCACCAGACCCAGACCGTCGGCCTGATGTTCTTGTCGATCGCCCTCGGATCGTCGCTGGGCGGGATCGCCGGAAAGTCCTACTCCCCGACCGCCGAGACCGAGTACTTCCTGACCGTCGGTCTCGCCGCTCTGGCCTGCGCGGCCGTCTTCGCGGTCTCGATCCCGTGGATCAGGCGGACTATCGCGGACGACGACGGACGCTGAACCCCCAGCCGCTGCTGGGCATCCGTTGTCGTTCTCGCGAACGGAGGATGCCCAGCCCGGGCGCGAAGGGGAAGTTGAACCGGAGAATTCCTCCGCTCTGACGTCTGACGGTGGCGTCCCGCGTCGTGGTGGAGTTTCTCGACACCGTGCGGGTCAGTTGGTTTCTCATGATGCCGTCATGAGTTCGGGCTTGGCCACCTTTTGAGTGGTGTTGTTCGTGGCGGTGATGAGTTCCATCGAAACCTCGAACTGCTCACCCACGTGCTCGGCATCAGGCTGGGCGAAACCAATTCGTGGATCGTGCGGATCAGTGCCGCGACCATCCCAATTTGGCTCAGAGTTGCCCTTCGGCACCACGGCCAGCACGTTGCGCATGAAGTCGACCCGGCACCGCTGCCAGCTCGCCCCGACAAACACAGCTGCGATCGCTGCCTTCAACCCGGTGTGGGCATCGCTGATGACCAGCTGTACACCACCCAGCCCACGGCCCTTCAAACCCCGCAGGAACGCGGTCCAGAACGCCCCGTCTGCGCTGTCCCCGCCATCGAACCCGAGGACCTTAATGACGCCCGTCCGCGGTGATACCGGTCGCGATCACCCTCGCCCTGGGACACCACCCGGCGGTGCACCCGGGCCTTGCAGTAGGTCGCTTCCAAGAAGACGTAGGGGTAAGCGATCTCGGCCAGCGACCGATCCCGGAACGCGCCGACCTCCTCATCGAGGCCGGCGCAGATCCGGGAGACCTCCAAATGATCGGACTTGCTGATCCCGGTGCGCTGATCCCGGTGTCGGTTCCAACGCATTGACCAGATCGTCGACCTTCCCGGTCGAGACCCCGTGAAGGTAGGCCTCCATCACGACCGCGAACAACGCCTGGTCGACCCGCCGCCGGCGTTCGAGCAGAGGGGGGAAGATCCCGATCCCGACCGCAGCTCCGGGATCGGCAGCTCCCAGATCACCGGCGGTCGTGAACAAGGTCCGGGACCGTGACCCGTTGCGTTGCGCAGACCGCTCAGGGCTGCGTTCCGCGGGCCAAGCGCCGATCACCGCAGTGAGCTCGGCGTCGATCAACGCCTGGTAGATCGTCTAAGCGGCGGTGCGAACGCGGTCCTCGACCCCACCCGCCTGCATGGCTTCAAGTACCTCGAGTAGTGCACCATTGTCCAAGGCCATCGTGCTTCGTGGCCTATGTGAGTGTCTGTCGCAAGAACTCACTGACCGTCGCACGATGGCCGCCTACTTCACCGGCCGCACGACGAACCCCAACGCCGACGAACTACACCACTCGGCGGGACGTCACCCCCTGCGGTGGGTTATCGGTCAACACTGTGTTCTGCGTCGCTGCCTGGCCTTGCGGGCGCGCCTCGGCGCGCGGCGCGGCGCTGGGCATCCTCGTGCGCCTCACGGAGGAGGCGGATAGCCAGCCCGTGCGTGCTCGGGCCGGGGTTCACGATCGACACCCAACCCTGGCCGCGGTACACAGGGTGAGGGAGAACCACGTCGGCGGCCGCGTAGTCACGCGTCGTCACCCATGACCGAGGATCCTCACCGATCAACTCAAGGAACGCGTCGGTGCCGACATGGATGTTCAGTCGCCAGCGATCGGGCTCGTCGAGGTCCGACTGGGCATCATCGGGATAGTTCTTGGTCACGATGGTCGCGTAGGGCTGCTCACGCGTAGGCACCTGGCCGTCGGGTGCGTAATAAAAGAAGTGGTCACCCCACGCGATCGCTGGGAACGCGCTGCCCTCGCCCGGGGCAAGCTCGAGCACCCCGTCAAAAGCTCGGATTGTCTCTAGAAGTTGGTCCATACTCATGGTTAAAGCATGTAGTTGAAGTGCTAATGGAGGGTTGGGCGATGAGAGCGGGCGAAACGACGCCATCCATGACCACTGCTGCCGCCGCAACGGCGACGGGATACTCCGTTCAGCAGGTCCGTGACCTGGAAGCTCTTGGTGTGATCCCCGAGGCGGCCAGGTCCCCGAATGGGTATCGGCACTTTTCGGCACAACATGTGCGAAGCCTGCGCGCCTACCGCGACCTCGCTGCAGCAGTCGGCCCGGTCGAGGCTCGACGTGCCATGAGGGACATCCGGCTACAACCGCGCGCGGAAGCAGCGTCCCTCATCTGCGGATTTCATGCTCGGCTCAACGCGGAACGAGAGCAGGCGCTCTCAGCACGGTCTGCCCTGGAGACCATCAACGAAGAGGCAGCGACCGACGTCCCGCCTGTCGAAGACGACTCGATGAGCATCACCGAACTGTCGCAGGCTCTCGGAGTCAGATCCTCGACGCTCCGATTCTGGGAGAAGGCCGGCCTAGTGGCACCCAGCCGCGTCGCAACACGATCCGGCACTGCGCGGCGCTACACCGTCACCGCGATCCGAGAAGCGCGAATCACCGCCGCCCTGCGCAGCGGCGGCTACCGCATCCCAGACGTGCAAAAGGCGATTACGGCAATCCGCGACCTCGACGATGTGAGCGACTCACTCATCGCGCTCGACGCGCGACTACGCAGCATTGCCGAACGCACGCTCGCTTTGTTGCGAACCGGCGCGCTGCTCGCAGAGATCATCGAGTCATCGCCAGCATCTTGACCAGATGTTCCTGCGTGCGTTTCTCCGCGTCATCACCTCCTGCCCGCAACAACTAGAAGGAGAAAAACGATGGCAAAATACACCGGAAACGGCTACCGCAAGGGCGCGTCAAGAACCGATCCGAGTTCCAGCACCCCAACGGAACTTCCATCAACTGGGACACCAACACGGGTCGGATCCTCAATGTCAGCAAGCAGCCCCACAGGGCGTGCCGGACGAGAAGAAGCGAGATGCGTCCACCCCCGGCCCCCGATGGAATAGCGCAGGCCCCCAATGAGCGGCGACGAAGCGGTGGCGACGATTGGCGTCGTCATCATGAGCGCTTGCTGGACCACGGGCGGCCGGGGTGCTCTCCACCGGCGGATGATCCAGCACGAGCTCGACCTTGCCGATCGCGTGCACGACCCTCTTCTACGCGACACCATGAGGCGGAGTGCAGAGAAGCGCGCAGCGATCTATCTAGGGCGCACCATGCATGCCGACGCCTCCAACAAGACCTTCCTGCCAAACTATCGGCCGGCTGCTCGTCGGCATCGGGACCGTGACGTTGACGTCCCAGATCGACGGCATTCCTGAACTGGCACGAGCGACAGGCAACCTCATCTCGGTTGCATTGATCTTCGGTGGTTCGGCGCCATAGTCGACTCCATCCTGCGCCACGGACTGGCGTGGCCGGTGGGCTCTCCGCACTCCCCCGTCAACACCGCACTCCAGCTCTTCTAACCGTCTCGTTGTCCATTCGACTCCATCCGCTACCGACCCTTGACGACCCTCCGCTGCACACCGCCCACATCCCTTCGAACTACTCCTCATCAGGCGGCACGCATGCTACGAAGGTTCGTAGTTCGGTCCGTCCCCCCGGGACGGGCCGTGCGTCATTTCTGGGGTGCTTGACGAGTAGTGACGGGCGGTGGTCGGGGCCGTGCACGGTGGCGTGAAGTTCTACCGCGGCTGCGCCAAGGCCGCCCGGAACTACGTCGAGGCCGACCGCTCGCGGGCTGACGACTACTACCTCGCCGAGGGCTCCGGCATCGCCCAGCGGTACGTCGCAACCAACTCCCCCACCGTCGGGGTCGCTGTCGGTGCAGCTGGCGAGCTCGACGGTGACGGGTACGAGACGTGGGTCGCTGGCTACGACACCAGCGGTGTCGCGAAAGGCCGCCTGCGGACCGATAAGAAGGGGTTGCGGTTCGTCGAGGTCGTGGTCAACGGACCGAAGACCTGGTCTTTGGCAGCATCCCTGCACCCGGAGATCGCGGACGCGTACGACGCTGCCCAAGAGCGGGCGGCGGTCGAGATCATCGGCTGGCTGGCCGAGCACTCCACGACCCGGGTCGGACCACGCGGGCTGCAGATCCAGGTTCCAGTCGAGAGGCTCGAGGCGGCGGTGGTGCGGCACTACACGTCTCGCGCCGGCGACCCCCACCGGCACCTCCACCTGCAGGTCAACGCCCGCGTGTTCGCCCAAGGCGGGTGGCGGGGACTGCACTCGGTCGGTGTCGTGGACTCGATCGAGGCCATCAACGGCATCGGTCACGCCGCCGTCATGTGCGACCCCGAGTTCCGCACGGCGCTCGCCGCGTATGGGTACACGCTCGACGCTGAGTCGGGCGAGATCACCCAGCTGGCTCCGTTCGCCGGAGAATTCAGCCACCGTGCTGCGCAGATCGGCCGGCACGTCGACCGGTACGAGGCCCAGTGGCGCGCCGACCACCCCGGCCAAGAACCCAGCGCGGCTTTGCGTCGTGCATGGGACCGGCGGGCATGGGCCGAGGCACGACCGGACAAGGTGGTCCCGACCGACGGCGCCGAGCTGGTCGACCGGTGGCGTGAAGAGCTGCACGACCTCGGCTTCCAACCGCCCCGCGTCGCCGCGGGGTTGTCGACGGCTGCGGTCGGAGGGATCGACCGCGAGAGCGTCACCGATCTCGTGCAGTCCCGGCTCGGGGCGCGTCGCTCGGCCTGGAACAGCGCGGACATCCGTGGCGAGGTCGAACGGATCGTCGCCGCTGCTGGCGTCGTCGCCGAACCGGTCGTGCGGCGCGAGCTGGTCGAGGACCTGACCGCACGAACCATCAACACGTGCCTGCGGCTCGTGGACCGCGACGACGCCCCCGAACACATCCGGTCCCTGAGCTCCAAGCGTGTGGTCGCGGTCGAGAAGGACCTCGTCGACCGCATCGCGCGCCGCGCAGACAAGGACAGTGCTGACCCGTCGGCGGTGCGGCCGGTCCGTGTCGGTCCGGTCGTAGCGCGGCGACGTCTCGACCCCGGCCAGCGACAGGTAGTCACTGTTCTCGTCAGTCGCAGTCCGCTGGTGGTTGTCGAGGGCGCAGCAGGCGCAGGCAAGACCACCACCCTCGCAGTGGCCGCATCTGTGCTCGGGATGGATGAGCGGCGGATGGTGGTGGTGACGCCGACCCTGCGGGCGGCACGCGTCGCGGAAGCCGAGGTCGGGTCACCTGCATCGTCCGCCGCCTGGCTGGCCCATCAGTACGGCTACCGGTGGGACGGCGACGGCCGCTGGACTCGCGAACCCTTCGACATCCGCTCTGACCGGCACCTGCTCGACCCACGAGCACGACTCATGCCCGGCGACCTGCTGCTCGTCGACGAGGCCGGGATGCTCGACCAGGACACCGCCCACGCCCTGTTCACCATCGCCGACGAGACCGGCGCCCGGATCGCGCTCATGGGCGACCGTCACCAGCTCCCCGCCGTCGGCCGCGGCGGCGTGCTCGACCACGCCACCCGCTGGACACCCACCCACGCCCAAGTCGCCCTCGACACCGTCCACCGGTTCACCGACCCCGCCTACGCCGACCTGTCCCTGCTGATGCGCGAAGGCAACAGGCCCGTGCACGTCTTCGACCACCTCCTCGAACGCGGCGACATCGTCATCCACCCCACCGAGGTCGAACGCACCGCCGCCCTCATCGAGGCAGGAGCTGCCGGTGCCACCGTCATCACCGACACCCGCGACCAAGTCGCGGACCTCAACGCGGGCATCCGGGACCGCCACCACGCCGACCACCGGTCCGACCACAGTGCCAGCTCCAACGACCTGCCGGTCAGCCACACCCAGTCTGGCGAACCAGTCTGGGTCGGCGACCTGATCACCACCCGACGCAACGACCGCGACCTCGACGTCGCCAACCGCGACCGCTGGACCGTCACCGGAACCGACCGGCACGGCAACCTCGAGATCCGCGGTGACCGCGGCAGCCGAACACTCCCCCGCGAGTACACAAAGGCGCACGTGGAGCTCGCCTACGCCACCACCGTCCACGGCGCCCAGGGCGACACCGTCGACCACGCCCACTTCGCCCTCAACGAGACCACCGGCGCGGCCGCCACCTACGTCGCCATGACCCGCGGCCGACACTCCAACACCGCCCACCTCGTCGCCGACACGATCGACGACGCCCGCGAGCAATGGCTCACCACGTTCAACCGCGACCGCGCCGACCTCGGCCCCGCCCGGGCCCGTGAGCGCGCCTTGGACGACATCGACCGCTACGGCCCCACACCACGTCGTACGAGGCCCGAGCACCAGCTACCCCCGCCCGGTCGGCAGGTTCCCCCCAGCCCGACCATTGGATTCTGATGCCCCGTCGCAGCCGTCGCCGGCACCGTGTCCGGCACCGCGTCAAGACCATTCGGGAAACGACTGGGGGGAACCTGCTTACCTGCACAAACACCAGATGTACTCCAGGTTCCCCCCATTCGGAGACCCGAAAGCGGCGTACCTGCGCAGTCATCATCGGTCAGTCCGGTTGGCCCTGGTTCGACCCCGGCGGAACGCAGTTCGTCCCCGTTGATCGCTCGATGGGTCCAGCTGGACTTAGGTGACTGAGAGTGCCGAGAGGACCAGCCCATGAAACCCATCGAGATCCCCGCCGAGTGGAACGACAGCGCGCTCCTGACCTTCGAGGAGTTCTGCGCCCTGATCCGCACCCCGCAACGTACTGTCCGCGACTGGCGCCGACGCGGCGTCGGGCCGCGGTTCTGGCGGTTCAACGGCACCGGCCGGCTCTACACCACCGTGGCCGAAGTACGCCGGTGGATCGCGCCAGCCCTCACCGGGTCCGCACGGCATTTCACCGGGTCGGGAGATCAGCCATGAGTGAGGCGGCCCGTCCCACCGGCCTGCTCACGATCGACGAGGCAGCCGAGTACCTCCATGTGCCCGCGCGCTGGGTCGCCGACGCCGTGCGGGCACGGAAGGTCCGGTGCACCCGGATCGGCAAGCACGTCCGCTTCCGAATCGAGCATCTCGAGGAGTTGATCGCCGCTGGCGAGCAACCGGCGACTGCCGAGGTCGTCCCCATCGCCCGCGGGCGACGTCGATCGAAACTGTGACGAACGGCTCGGCCTTTCGTCTACGGCAGGGTCGCCGGCAGCAATGCGAAGTGGCCGCCGTCAGCCGGTGTTAGCGACGGGAAGTGACGCCGATCGAACGTGGCGATCTCCCGGACACCGAGCCGCTCTGCGACCGCGACCACGGATGCGTCGGTACCGCCCACCGGGAACGAAGAGTAGGTCCGTACCAAGTGTGCCGTCCGCTCGACGTCTGCCGTCGTCAGCTCCACCAAGGTGAAGGTGCCGTCAGCGACGGCATCGAGGAACGCGGCCTCCACCTCAGGGCCGCCGTGCTCGTTGAGCCAGTAACAGACCTCAGCCAGCACCGTCGGCGGCAGCGCGATCTCCTCACCCGTCATGTGAAGAGCGCGGAACAGGTCGTTCGCAACCTCGTAGTGGCGGTCCTTGACGTTGGACAGCGCCACGAACGGACCGGTGTCGCAGATGATCACGGGCGTTCACGTCCGAAGCCGCGGGCGAGGATGGAGTCGACGTACTCCGGCGTTGAGCCGTTGTCCGGTCCGTCCTTGATCATGCCTGCGAACTTCGGAGGCCACGTGCCCTTGGGCTTCGACGAGCTGAGCCGGCGGGCGTCCGCGAGCAGCACGTCAACCTGATCGTCGGGCATGCCCTCGATCAGGTGGATCAGCTCGTCACGGTTCGCGGTCACGACAACCACTGTAGGCGAGCAAGTCGGCGGGCGGCCGGCTCGACGCCGGGCCTCGGCGGTCGTATCCGCTCACCCATCGCCAGCCCTGCGCTTCGCGGCCTTCTTCTTCGCCTTCTTCCTCGGCTTGCCCGACGACTCGCCCGCCGGTCGGATCGTCTTGCCGGACAAGGCGGTGTCGATGATCCCCGAGATCAGCTCGTCGCCCGCGGGGAGCAGGTGTCCGTAGGTGTCGATCGTCGTGGTGATCGACTCGTGGCCCAAGCGGGCCTGGATGTGCGGCAGCGGTGCGCCGCCCGCGACCAGCCAGGCGACGTGAGTGTGCCGCAGGTCGTGGAACCGGAAGCGTCCAATGCCCTCGGCCTCGAGCGACGTCATCAGCTTTCGCCAGACATGAGTGGCGAAGTCGGCGTTGTGCAGCGGGTAGCCCGCGTTGGACACGAAGACGAAGTCGTCGGCCGCCTTGCCCTTGATCCGCTTCCTCAGCACCTTCACGAGCGCCGGCGAGATGGTGATGGTGCGCCGCGACTTCGCCGTCTTGGGTACGCCGAGGTGGTGATCCCGGATCCGGTGCTTCGTCTTCAGCTGCTTCGCCAGCCAGCCCGGGACGTCGGTCGCGTCGTCCTCGCCGTTGCGCTTCCAGGCCTTGTTGACCCGGATCGTGCGACGCTCGAGGTCGATGTCGGAGACCCACAGTGCGCCGATCTCCCCGAACCGGAGCCCGGTTCCGACGGCGACCTGGATCAGGTCGCCGTAGCCTCCCGCGAGGACGACGACGCGCTCGAGCTCCTTCTCGGTCAGGAAGCGCAGCTCGGGGCGCGACTGCTTCACCCGGGACACCCGAGGAGCAGTACCGATCGCGGGGTTCGCGACGAGGTGGCCGTGCTTGACGGCGTAGGCGAACACGCCGTGGATCAGCCCGTGGTAGTTCGCCTTTGTCTTCAGGGAGCGGTCCCAGTCGATCAGCCACTGCTTGAGGTCGGCCTCACTGACCTCGGTGACAGGCTTCGTGAAGATACGGGTCCCGCGGATCTGGGTCCTCTCCAGCACCCCGAGGTGGCCGAGGTACCGCTTGCGGGTACCGGGTGAAAGGTCGACGATCTGACGGACGTACTCCTCAGCGATGTCGACGAACCGCGGTGGCGTCGCCAGCGGGTTCTCCTCGCCGGGCGGTCGGACGAAGCCCTCGCCCTTGACCCAGCCCTCGGGCCACCACTGACCGGCGGCGTCGACCATCTTCTTGAAGCCCTCGGCGCGGGCCAGGTTCTCTGCGTCGGTGCCGGCGCTGAAGACCTCGATCTGGGTCGCGCCCTCGCGGGAGCCCCCGAGGCGCCACTTCACGCGGGCCGAGATCCCGCCGTCCGTACGGCGGCGCTTCTCGATGTAAGCCATGTCCAAACCTCTCCGAGTAGAGGCTGGTGCACCCTTCGTGCGCCCTTGGAGTTTCAGGCTAACTCCGAAAACGCACGAAGCCCCAGGTCATCCCTGGGGCTTCTCACGTGCGCGAGGGGGGAGTTGAACCCCCACGTCCTTTCGGACACACGGACCTGAACCGTGCGCGTCTGCCTATTCCGCCACTCGCGCGTGAAGCCCGCCAAGGTTATCCCAGGCCTCGGCGCTCGCCCAAAACGGGGGGTAGGCCGGAGGGTCGCCTCGCCGGGAGGCAGGCGAGCGGGGAGCGAAGGTCCCGGTCCGGGCAGGGCGCCACCGATACGATCGTGGGGATCGTCGGGCAGGGGTCCGGCGTGCGAGGCGTGCGGAAGGAGGGCAGCGACGTGGGCGGACTGCAGCGGTTCGAGCAACGCCTGGAGCAGGCGATCTCCGGCGTCTTCGCGCGCACCTTCCGCAGTGCCGTCCAGCCGGTGGAGGTCGCGGCGGCGCTGCAGCGCGAGCTCGACAACCAGGCGCAGGTCCTGTCGCGGCAGCGGCGGCTGGTGCCCAACAGCTTCGTCGTGGAACTCTCCGACGGCGACCTGGAGCGGCTGGCGCCGTACGACTCGGCGCTCGCGAGCGAGCTGACCACGCAGCTGACCGAGCATGCGGAGCTGCAGTCCTACGTCTTCCCGGGCCCGATCCGGATCGTGTTCGAGGCGGCCGACGACCTGGGCACCGGGCGGTTCCGGGTGCGCAGCCACGCCGAGGCGGAGGTCACCGGCCAGGGCCGGCGCAGCAGCCAGCGCACCCGCGCGGTGCTCGAGGTCAACGGCACCGAGCACCCGCTGCAGGCACCGGGACTGGTCGTGGGCCGGGGCAGCGAGGCCGACCTGCGGATCAACGACCCCGGGGTGAGCCGGCGGCACGCCGAGTTCCTGATCACCACCCAGCCCGGTACGACGGGCACCGGTCCCGTCCACGTCGAGGTGCACGACATGGGATCGACCAACGGCATCCGCGTCGACGGGCAGAAGGTCGCGCGGGCGACCCTGCGCGACGGCTCCCGGGTCCAGATCGGCCACACGTCCCTCGTGCTCCGACTGCTCCAGGAGACAAGTCAGGTGGCGGATGTCTGAGCTGACCCTGTTCCTCGTCCGGATCGCCTATCTCGCGATCCTGTGGATCTTCGTGCTCTCCGCGATCTCCGTGATCCGCTCCGACATGTTCGGTGCCCGGGTGCCCGCACCCGCCGCGCCCGGCAAGCAGCCCCGCGCCCCGAAGCCGGCGAGCCCGCGCCGCGGCCAGCCCACCCGGGTCGAGGTCGTCCAGGGCGTCAACACCGGCATCGTCGCCGACCTCTCCCAGGCCCCGGTCCTCATCGGGCGCGGCAACGACGCGGCCATCCGTCTCGACGACGACTACGTCTCCACCCGCCACGCCCGGATCGTTGAGTCCGGCGGCCAGTGGTACGTCGAGGACCTCGGCTCCACGAACGGCACCTACCTCGGCAGCCAGCGGCTCACCCAGCCGGTCCCCGTCGGCCTCGGTTCGCAGATCCGCATCGGGAAGACGATCGTGGAGCTGAGGAAGTAGATGACCGACGCCCCGAGCACCCCACCCCCGCCCCCCGAGCCGCAGCCCGACACCCCACCCGAGACCGTCGACGTACGGCTGCGGGCGGCACGGCCCCCGCTCCGCCTCGACGGGTACGCCGTCTCCGACGTCGGCCGGGTGCGCAAGGACAACCAGGACTCGGGCTACTCCGGCCCCTGGCTGCTCGCGGTGTGCGACGGCGTGGGCGGCGCGGCCCGCGGCGACATCGCCTCCGGTACGGCGATCGGGGAGCTGCGCCGGCTCGACGAGCCCCCGGGCCAGGTCGACGTGATCGACCGGGTCAACGACGGCCTGCACGAGGCGCACGTGTCGATCGGTGCCCAGGTCGACCAGGACCCGGCCCTCAACGGCACCAGCACGACCGCGACGGTCGCCCTCTTCGACGGCCGGCGGCTGGCGGTCGGCCACGTCGGCGACTCGCGCGCCTACCTCCTGCGCGACGGCGAGCTGTCGCAGCTGACCAACGACCACACCTTCGTGCAGAGCCTCATCGACGAGGGCCGGATCACCGAGGCCGAGGCGCGGGTCCACCCGCACCGCAACCTGATCCTCAAGGCGCTCGACGGGCTGCACGACGTCGAGCCCGACCTGTTCGCGCTGGAGCTGGTCCCGGGCGACCGCCTGTTCCTGTGCAGCGACGGCGCGTGCGGCGTCCTCGAGGACGACCGGATCACGGCGCTGCTGGTCGACGGGACGCCGGAGTACACCTCGATCGAGCTGGTCCGCGCGAGCCTCGACGCCGGCAGCTCCGACAACGTGACCTGCGTGGTCGCCGACGTCGTCGACGCCGACCCCGCTGCTCCCGCCGACCGCACGCCGGCCGAGCCGATGGTGGTCGGCGCGGCCGCGGACCTGAGCCGGCGCCGGGCGCGCACCCTGTTCCGCGCGCACCGCTCCGGCGACACCGGCGAGCTGGAGCCGATCACCGCCGAGATCCCCGCCGGCGTCGGCTACGCCATCCCCGAGGACCCGATCGTCGACCCCGAGGCGCTGCGCTACGCGCCCCAGCCCCCGCCGCGGTTCGCCTGGGCCCGGCGCCTGCTGGCAGCGGCGATCGTGCTCGGCATCGCCTGGATCGCGGTCGGCACCGGCTACTGGTGGAGCCAGCAGAAGTACTACGTCGGCGAGCAGGACGGCTACGTCGTGATCTACCGCGGCGTCGACGTACCCGGCCTGTCCCACGTCTACGAGATCTCCGACCTCGCGCTCGCCGACCTCCAGGAGTCCACCCAGGAGGAGGTCCGCGACGGCGCGATGATCTACAGCACCGTCGAGCGCGCCCGCGACGCGATCACCCGGATCGGCGCCAACGGCCGCCAGTCCGGCGACGACGCGACGCCCACCACGCCGACGGAGCCGACCACCGCGCCCACCTCCGAGCCCGCCTCGCCGTTCGCCCCGTCGACGGGCGCCACCCCGACCGTGACCGCCCCGAGCGGCGCCTGAGGGCGGACGACCAGCCATGGCCACCAACTCCGCGCTGATGGGATTCGTGCACCGCCGCCGGCGGGGCGCGGAGCTCTTCCTGCTCGTCCTCGCCCTGATCGTCGGCATCGGCGCCTACGCCGCCGTCGGGCTCGGCGTCGACGGCGAGGTGCCCACGAACCTGATCGGGTACGGCGGCTGGCTGACCCTGCTCGTCGTCGCCGCGCACATCGCGGTGCGCATCGTCGCGCCGTACGCCGATCCGGTGCTGCTGCCCGTCGTGGCAGCCCTCAACGGGCTGGGGCTGGCGATCATCCACCGCATCGACCTCGCCAAGGACACCGGCCTGGCCAGCCAGCAGCTGACCTGGATGACGCTCGGCGTCGTCCTCTTCGTCGGGACGCTGATCGTGCTGCCCGACCACCGGCTGCTCGCCCGGTTCACCTACACCTCGGGCCTGACCGCCATCGCGCTGCTGATCCTGCCGATGATCCCGGGGCTCGGCACCCAGATCAACGGCGCCCGGATCTGGATCGCGCTCGGCCCGTTCAGCTTCCAGCCCGGAGAGATCGCGAAGGTGCTGCTCGTCATCACCTTCGCCGGCTACCTCGTCGTCCACCGCGACGCGCTCGCCCTGGCCGGTCGGCGCGTGGTGTTCGTCGACCTGCCGCGCGGTCGCGACCTCGGTCCGATCCTGATGATGTGGGTCGTCAGCCTCGGCATCCTCGTGCTGCAGCGCGACCTCGGCTCCAGCCTGCTGTTCTTCGGCCTCTTCCTCGTCATGCTCTACGTCGCGACCGAGCGCCCGGGCTGGCTGGTCGTCGGCGCGCTGCTGTTCTTCGGCGGCGCGGCGGTCGCGTTCCGGATCTTCAGTCACGTGCAGAGCCGGGTCGACATCTGGCTCGACCCGTTCGCCGACGCCGACGGCAGCGGCTACCAGCTGGTGCAGGCGCTCTACGGCTTCGCCTGGGGCGGCCTGGTCGGCCGCGGCCTCGGCGAGGGCATGCCCCAGCGGGTGCCCTACGTCGAGTCCGACTTCATCCTGGCCGCCATCGGCGAGGAGCTCGGCCTGACCGCCGTGATGGCGGTGCTGCTGCTCTACGGCCTGGTCGTGGAGCGGGCGCTGCGCGCGGCGCTGATCTCCCGCGACGGCTTCGGCAAGCTGGTGGCCACCGGTCTCGCCGCGGTCTTCGCGCTCCAGGTCTTCGTCGTGATCGGCGGCGTCACCCGACTGATCCCGCTGACCGGTCTCACCACACCGTTCCTGTCGTACGGCGGCTCCTCCCTCGTCGCGAACTGGGTGATCATCGCCATCCTGCTGCGCATCTCCGACCAGGCCCGCCGGCCGCTGCCCGACCTGGCCGCCGACGAGGCGGAGGACCCCGACGACCAGGCCACCCAGGTCGTCAAGGTCATGCCGGAATGGCGGTGAGCTGAGCGATGAACAAGCCGATCCGCGCGGTCTCGATCTTCTGCATGTTCCTGTTCCTCGCCCTGATGGCGAATGTGACCTACGTGCAGTTCTGGAAGTCCGACGACTACAACACCGATCCCCGCAACGCCCGCGTCGCCGAGGCGTCCTACAGCCGCGAGCGCGGCCAGATCCTGGTCGGCGACCAGCCGGTCGCGGAGAGCAAGAAGTCCGACGACCGCTACAAGTACCTCCGCGTCTACCCGGAGTCGGGCGCCCGGATGTTCGCGCCGGTCACCGGCTACCTCCAGCTCGGCAGCCAGACCGGCATCGAGCGCAGCCAGAACGCCGTGCTCACCGGCGAGGACCCGCAGCTGTTCGTCACCCGGCTGGTCGACCTGCTCAAGGGCGAGACCGCGCAGGGCGGCAATGTCGTGCTCACCCTGGACGCCGCCGCGCAGAAGGCCGCCTTCGAGGGGCTGCGCGACACCCTGGGCCCGCGCGGCGAGGGCTCGGTCGTGGCGATCCAGCCGAAGACCGGCCGGGTGCTCGCGATGGCCTCCTACCCGTCGTACGACCCCAACGAGCTCGCCACCCACGACTCCGCGAAGGCGTCGGAGGCCTACCAGGCGCTCGACGCCGACGAGCGCGAGCCGTTGCTCAACCGGGCGCTGCGGACCCGGCTGTTCCCGGGCTCGACCTTCAAGCTGGTGACCGCGGCCGCGGCGATCGAGGACGGCAAGTACCACGCGGGCGACGACGTCCCCGCGGGCGCGTCGTACCAGCCGCCGGGCACCACCCACGACATCGGCAACGACGGCCGGAGCCGCTGCAGCCCCGAGAAGATCAGCTTCGCGACCGCGATGGAGTGGTCCTGCAACACCACCTTCGCGCGGCTCGCGGTCGAGGTCGGCCCGGAGAAGATGCGCGAGCAGGCGGAGGCGTTCGGCTTCAACAGCACCTCGCTGCTCGACCTGCAGGGCCAGGTCCAGTCGGTCTACCCGACCGGCGTCGACGTGCCCGACGGCGAGGGCGGCGGCACCCGCGAGCTGAGCCTCGCCGAGACGGCGCAGACCGGCATCGGCCAGAACGCCGTGCAGTCCACACCGCTGCAGATGGCGATGGTCACCGCCGCGATCGCCAACCAGGGCAAGCTGATGCGCCCCTACCTGGTCGAGAAGGTGCAGACCGCCGGGTTCAACGTGCTGCGCACCACCGAGCCGGAGACCCTCAACGAGAGCGCGGTGTCGGCCGCGACGGCCGGCGAGCTCACCCAGCTCCTCGAGGCCACGGTCGACAACGGGACGGCGTCGCCCGCCGCGATCCCCAACGTGCGCGTGGCCGGCAAGACCGGCACCGCGCAGCGCGGCGACTCCCTGTGCAGCGCCGGCGGGAAGCCGCCGTACGCCTGGTTCGTCTCGTTCGCGCCCGCGGAGGACGCCGAGGTGGCCGTGGCGGTCATGATCGAAGAGGCGCCCGACCGGGCGTGCAACGAGATCGCGGGCGGCCAGCTCGGTGGTCCGATCGCGAAGGCAGTGATGGAAGCGGTGTTGGAGAAGTGACCGAGCAGAGCAGGTACGCCGACCGGGCCGGTCGCTATCGCCTCGACTCCATGATCGCCACCGGCGGCATGGGGGTGGTGTGGCGCGGCACCGACACTCGGTTGAACCGGCCCGTCGCGGTGAAGGTCCTCAAGCCCGAGTACGCCGACGACCCGATGTTCCGCAGCCGCTTCGAGGGCGAGGCGCGCAGCGCAGCCGCCCTGCACCACCCCGGGATCGCCGGGGTCTACGACTACGGCGCGGGCCCCGAGGACACCGTCGGCGCCGACCTGCCGCCGTACCTCGTCATGGAGCTGGTCGACGGGCAGCCGCTGTCCACACTGCTCTCCAACGCCCGCGCCAGCGGACGCACCCTCGACACCGGCGTCGTGCAGGACCTGATGGCCCAGGCCGCCGACGCGCTCGGTGTCGCCCACCGGGCCGGCATCGTGCACCGCGACGTGAAGCCGGCCAACCTGCTGGTCACCTCCGACCGCACGGTCAAGATCACCGACTTCGGCATCGCCCGCGCCCTCGACTCGGTCGCGCTCACCCGCACCGGCTCGGTGATGGGCACGCCGCAGTACCTCAGCCCCGAGCAGGCCCGCGGCAACCCCTCCACGCCCGCCTCCGACGTCTACTCCCTGGGTGTCGTCGCCTTCGAGTGCCTGGCCGGGCGCCGCCCGTTCGAGGCCGAGACGCCGGTCGCCACCGCGCTGGCCCACCTCCAGCAGCCGGTGCCGCAGCTGCCGCCGAGCGTCCCCGGGCCGCTGGCCGCGGTGGTCCGGCGCGCGCTCGCCAAGGACCCCGCCGAGCGGTACGCCGACGGCGCGGCCTTCGCCGAGGCGCTGCGCTCGCCCGAGGTCGCCGCCGTGACCGGGCCCGACGAGCCGGACGACGGCCAGACCCGGGTGCTGACCGGGGTCGTGCCGCCGGTGCCGGTCCCCGTGCCGGCCACGTCCGGCACCGCGACGCCCGAGCCGATGCGCCGCCTGGACAGCCCGTCGGCGTACGCCGGTGACGATCCGTCGCGCCGGCGCGACGGGGGCGACGGGGGTGGCGAGGACGACGAGCGCACCTCGCCCTGGCCGATCGCGATCGCCGTCCTGGTGGTGGTCGCGATCGCCGTGGTCGCGGCGTTCCTGCTGCTCGGCGGCGGCGATGACGACCCGATCGACACGGAGGCCACCCGGTCGACGCCGACGACCGAGACGACCACGGAGGACACCGAGCCCACCGAGCCGACCAGCGAGCCGGCGGAGCCGACCACGGAGGCGCCGAAGACGGTCGAGGTGGACCAGGAGCAGTACACCTGCTTCAGCAACTACCGGCGCGCCGTCGACGACCTCAAAGCCGACGGCCTCAAGGTCACCTGGGAGCAGGACTCCCGGACCAACGACGGCAGCTGCGCCGAGGGCACCGTGTCCCGGTTCTCCCGCAACGGCACGCTGACCGTCGGCGACGCGATCGTCGTCTACTACTGGGGAGCCGAGCCGGCGGAGCCGACCACGCCGCCCACCCAGCCGACGACACCGACCGACCCGATCACCCTGCCCACCGCTCCCACCGACCTCACCGGGGGTGCCCAGTGACCACTCCTCCGCACGATCCCGGGGCGACCCGGCCCGTCGTCGGCGGGCGCTACGAGCTCGCCGAGCTCCTCGGCCGCGGCGGCATGGCCGAGGTCCGCAAGGGCACGGACACCCGGCTCGGCCGGGTCGTCGCCGTCAAGCGGCTGCGCAGCGACCTGGCCAGCGACGCGACCTTCCAGGCCCGCTTCCGCCGCGAGGCCCAGTCCTCCGCCTCGCTCAACCACCCGGCGATCGTCGCGGTCTACGACACCGGTGAGGAGCGCACCACCCACCTCGACGGCAGCACCGAGGTCGTCCCCTACATCGTCATGGAGTACGTCGCCGGGCGGACCCTGCGCGACATCCTGCGCGAGGGTCGCAAGATCCTGCCCGAGCGCGCGCTGGAGATCACCAGCGGCGTGCTGTCGGCGCTCGACTACAGCCACCGCGCGGGGATCATCCACCGCGACATCAAGCCCGGCAACGTCATGCTGACCCCGTCCGGCGACGTGAAGGTGATGGACTTCGGCATCGCCCGCGCGATGAGCGACGCCCAGTCGTCGATGACCCAGACCGCGGCCGTGGTCGGCACCGCCCAGTACCTCTCGCCCGAGCAGGCGCGCGGCGAGACCGTCGACTCCCGCTCCGACGTCTACTCCGCGGGCTGCCTGCTCTACGAGCTGCTGACCGGGCGTCCGCCGTTCGTCGGCGACTCGCCGGTGGCCGTCGCCTACCAGCACGTCCGCGAGCCCGCCGTCCCCCCGTCGCGGCACGAGGACGACCTCACCCCCGAGGTCGACGCCATCGTGATGAAGGCGCTCGCCAAGCGGGTCGAGGACCGCTACCAGTCGGCCGCGCAGATGCGTGCCGACATCGAGCGCTATCTCGCCGGCCGCCCGGTGCAGGCGGTGATCCCGCCGGTCACGAACGAGACGTCCGTCGTCACGCCGCGACCGCCCGCGCCGACCGACCACGGCGACCACGGCAGCACCGCCGTACGCCCGCCGCTGCCGCCGAGCCGGGACGACGACCGGCGCAGCCGGGTCGGGCTGTGGGTGGTGCTCGGCCTGCTCATCGCCGCGATCATCGCGACCGCGTACATCGTGTGGCCCCGGCTCTTCGACGACACCCCACCGCCCGTACGGGTGCCCAACGTGATCCGGATGAGCGAGGACGACGCCCGCAACGCGATCGGCGACGCCGGCCTCGAGGTCGGCACCGTCACCGTGCGCAATGACGACGAGATCCCCTCCGGGAGCGTCATCGACCAGGATCCCGACGGGGACGACTACGTGGCGCCGGAGTCGAAGGTCAACCTGGTGGTCTCGCTGGGCCCGGGCCAGTTCTCGCTGCCCTCGGTCGTCGAGCTCAAGCGCAAGGAGGCGATCGACACCCTCGTCGGGGCCGGGATCACCCGGCGCAATATCACCGAGCGGGAGTGCGACACCGACGACGACAAGGGCACGGTCGTCGAGCAGAACCCGCCCGGCAACACCATGGTCGACCGCGAGGCGACCGTCGAGCTGTGCGTGTCCGACGGTCCCGAGACCGTCCCCAGCGTCGTCGGCATGAAGCAGGCCGACGCCGAGCGGGCGATCAAGGACGCCGGGTTCGTACCGGTGGTCCGCAGCGCCTCGCCCGACGACGCGAGCCAGAAGAAGGGCCGGGTCACCGAGCAGATCCCGGGCGAGGGAACCCTCGCCGCCGGGTCCAATGTCGTCATCTTCATCTCGACCTACGAGCCGGCGCCGCCGCCCACCGACACCGACGGCGACGGCCTGCCCGACGACGACGAGACCGCCCGCGGCACCGACCCCAACAATCCCGACACCGACGGCGACGGGGTCAGCGACGGCCAGGAGGTCGCCAACGGCACCGACCCGCTCAACCCGCTCGGCCGCGAGGTGTGGCCGGGTGGTCCGGACTCGGGGTCCGACGGGCACGACGCCTGAGCGCCGGCCGGTCAGCGCGGCCGGTCAGCGCCGGCCGGTCAGCGCAGCGGCCGGGCGTACTGCAGATCGACCACGCCGTCGTACGCCGGTGCCTCGACGCGGCTCTCGAAGTCGAGCGACCAGCCCATCTCGATGAGCGGGTTGTCGGCGTCCTTGCGGTAGCCGGCGACGATCGGGTCGGAGGCGACCGCGGCGTACATCTCGCTCTGGTCGCCGACCGCCTCGATGACGTACGGCTGCGGGAAGGGCTCGCCCTGGAGCTGGACCACCGGGCCCTTGCACCGGATGCCGGTCGTCGAGATCACCCGCTGGCCGGCGATCGTCACCGCGGTCGCGCCGCCGCGCCACAGCGCGTTGACCAGCGCCTGGATGTCCTGCTGGTGGACGACGAACCGGTTGAGGTTGAGCCGCTGCTCGGGGTCGAGGCCCTTGTTGCGCTCGACCGCCTCGTCGAGCAGCTCCTCGGGAGCGTCGGCGAGCGTGATCTGGAGCCCGGGGCCGGTGCGCGGCGTCATCCCCGCCGGGTCGCGCAGCTTGGCGATCTCACGCCGCGCGTCGCGGACCCCCTTGTCGCTGACCGCGCCGGTCAGCCGGTCGACCTGGTCGGAGAGGTCCTGGTAGCGGTTCTCCACCTTCCGGTAGTCCGCGGCCTCGCCCTCGACCAGCCCGGACAGATCGGTGTAGCGGCCCGGACGGAGGTCGGAACCCTCGCTGTTGGTGGCCGAGACGGCGAGCAGCGCACCGCTCAGCAGGACGACGACAGGGGTGCCCACCCGCCATCCGAGGGAGCGCCGGGCCACCTCGGGTTTGCGACCTGTCGTACCTCCGGCATGGGCACCCGTCATACTGACAGTGTCCACCACCACGTCGAACGGGCCCAGCCGGGCACGCTCGGCACCTGAACCCGATCGAGGAGCCACCCGTGGCGAAGTCGTCCCGCCTGTCGAAGCGCAAGGAGCGCGAGGTCTTCGGCGACCCGGATCGTGGCCCCGTCCTGAGCGTCCGGTTCGCCATCGCGCTGGTCCTCGTCCTCGGCGGCATCGCCTGGATCCTGTACTACTACTTCGGCATCCGGCCGACCGACGGCTTCGGCAGCATCGGCTCCGACGGCAAGGTCCGCCAGCCCGGCGGCCCGTCCTTCCTCGCCGACCTCGAGGGCAAGAACTACCTGATCGGGTTCATCGCGTTCTTTCTCGGCCTGATGGTCTCGGCCCACCCGAAGACCCCGCTCGGCCGCGGTCGCGGCGTCGTGGTCGGGATGCTGGCCTGCTTCATCATCGGCCTGATCTGGATCTGCATCTTCTACATCTTCCTGACCGGCGACGACCCCAAGAACATCCCGATCATGAGCGACCTCGGACAGAAGAACCTGTTCGTCGGCATCGCGTTCATGGCCGTCGGCTTCGCCTTCGCCACCCGCTGGGAGTAGCCCGCCACCCTCCGCGAGTCGTCCCACCGCGCCGGCCGGATCCCCCTCGGGGATCCCCGGCGCGGTGCTTCGTTTTCCGCCCCTCTCGATTTCCCCAGGGATCTCCACAGCTGGGGAGAACTACACGAGTGTCATTCATCCACAGCGGTGGACAACCCTGGGGAAAAGCCCCCGCCGCCGCTTGTAACTAAGGGTTACGTGCGGTTCTGGGGTGCAACAACGCCCGGGTAGGTGTCCTAACGCCCGGGTAGATGCTCGGGCGATGCGCGAGGCCGCCGAGCAGCCACCCGGCGCGACTACCTTGGTGTTAGGACACCTACCCGGGCGCTATGGCACCGGATTTCGTGCTGTAACCCTTAGTTACAAGCGGCTCAGGCGAGGACGAGGGTGCGCAGGACCGTGGCGACCACCAGCACAGCACCGATGGCGCAGAGCCCGCCGACCTGAACCGCCGTACGCCGATCCTTGGGCGCGAAGACGAGGACCGCGGCGATGGCGGCGCCACCGACCAGACCCCCGAAGTGGCCCTGCCAGGAGACGTTCGAGAGGGAGAAGGTGAGGACGACGTTGATGCCGATCCACACCAGCAGGCTCTGCACGTTGCCGCCGACCTTGAGGCCGACCACGACGAGCGCGCCCATCAGCCCGAACACGGCACCGGAGGCGCCGACGGTGGTGGTCTGCTCACCGGAGAGCCAGTAGACGGCGACGGAGCCGGCGAGCCCGGAGAGCAGGTAGAGCGCGAGATAGCGGGCGCGGCCCAGCAGCGCCTCCAGCTGGGGCCCGAGCACCCACAGCGCGAGCATGTTGAACCCGAGATGCCAGGGCGCGACATGGGTGAACATCGAGGTCAGCAGCTGCCAGACGGCGCCGTCGCTGACCCCCATCGCCCAGTGCGCGGTGGTGCCGGTCTCGCAGGACGCCCGGTCCATGAACGGGTACCAGGAGCCGTTGCTCTCGCGGCACGACCCGCGGGCGGCGAGGGCGAAGAGGTCGTAGAGCCGACTGCCGTAGCGGCCGGACGCCATGATCGCGATCCAGACGACGACGTTGATGCCGATCAGCGCGATCGAGACCACGCCGGGGTTCGTGGAGATCTGGCCGCCGTACGCCGTCTTGGCCTGCCGCATCGACGCGCGGCCCTCGGCCACGCAGTCGGGGCACTGGAAGCCGACGGAGGCCTCCCGCATGCAGTCGGGACAGATCGGCCGCTCGCAGCGCTGGCAGCGGATCCAGGTCTCACGGTCGGAGTGCCGGTAGCAGGTCGGCACTCCGACCGGAGGGGTGCTCATGGACGCGAGAGGTCAGCCGACGATCTCGACGGACTCGATGACGACCGGCTCCACCGGGCGGTCCATCGGGCCGGTCTGGACGGCGGCGATGGCGTCGACGACGTCGCGGCCGGCCTGGTCGGCGACCTCGCCGAAGATGGTGTGCTTGAAGTTCAGCCAGGTGGTCGCGCCGACGGTGATGAAGAACTGCGAGCCGTTGGTGCCCGGGCCGGCGTTGGCCATGGCGAGCAGGTAGGGCTTGTCGAAGACCAGCTCGGGGTGCGGCTCGTCCTTGAAGGTGTAGCCCGGTCCGCCGGTGCCGGTGCCGAGCGGGCAGCCGCCCTGGATCATGAAGCCGGGGATGACCCGGTGGAAGGTGAGACCGTCGTAGAACTTGCCGGTCGCACCGTTGCCGGCGTCGTAGGCCTTCTCGCCCGTGGCGAGGCCGGTGAAGTTGGCGACCGTCTCCGGCGCGTGGTTCGGGAACAGGTTGAGCGTGATGTCGCCCTTGTTGGTCTTCAGGACGGCCTGCGGCTCTGCCATGGAAGTGCCTCTCCAGCTGGTGGGGATGTGGTGCGGAACGAACTCGATCCTACTGAGGCACCACAGGTACGACGGGTGTACCTGCCGGGGACGACGTGGTGGGATGGACCTGTCGGTCCGACCGGGCCGACGGATCGCCGTACGGCGGAGGAGGCTCGGGATGGGAAAGCTGAAGAAGCTGGTGGTCCTCGGGGCGCTGGGTGCGCTCGTGTCGGCGGTGGCGAAGCGGCTGCAGGCCGGCGGCGCCGACGAGGCGTCGCTGTGGCAGTCCGCGCCCAACCCGCCCACGCCGCCCCTGCCTCCGGAGTCGCCGGAGCCGCCCGCACCCCCCGCGCCCCCGGCGCCGGCGCCGGACGAGCTGCTCGTCGACAACGCACCCGAGCCGATCGACGAGCCCGCGGACCTGGCGGATCCGGCGCCGGACCAGGTCCCCCCGCCGCCGACGCCCGACTCCACGCCCGACCCGCTGACCGACCCGCTCCCGGAGGAGCCGCAGCACTAGCCGGCCCGGGCTCGTCCGCTCCGGGCGAGCACAGGGGGGCGGGGCCCCCGTCCA
Source organism: Nocardioides sp. L-11A (assembly GCA_029961745.1). Classification (NCBI taxonomy): domain Bacteria; kingdom Bacillati; phylum Actinomycetota; class Actinomycetes; order Propionibacteriales; family Nocardioidaceae; genus Nocardioides; species Nocardioides sp. L-11A. Next base: position 54,385 of record CP124680.1, on the reverse strand, counting down.
CCTCGGCGGCGGCCGATCAAACTTGGCGGTCGAGTGCGGCACGGGCGAGGACCGCCCGCGCCGACCGTACGACCGCCAGGTCGACCAGCCGCCCGCCGGCATCCACTGCCACCCCTGTGCCAGCACCCTGCGCGTTCTCGAACGCCGCCACCACGGCGCGGGCGTCGATGAGCTCGGGCTCGGTCGGCGCCAAGGCCCGGTGCACGATCGACACCTGGCTGGGATGGATGAGGGTGCGCGCGGCGAAGCCCTGGCGCACCAGCAGGGCGGTCGAGGACGCGAGGGCTTCGAGGCCGGAGAGGTCGACCTGGACCGGACCGACCGGCGCGGCGATGCGCGCCAACGCGCTCGCGACGACGACGTCGCTGCGGATGGCCCACAGCTCGTGCCGCTCCGGGTCGGGTCGCATGCCCAGCTCGGCAGCGAGGTCGGCCTCGCCGATCCCGAGCCGGTGCACACGGGGCGCGGCGGCGAGCGAACGGACCTCGGCGACGCCTCGGGCCGTCTCCACCAACCCGATGACGGCAAGCGCCCGCACCCCGCGCTCGGCCTCGACCCTCGTGAGGAGCTGGTCGACGCGTGCCAGCAGCTCCGGCTCGGCGGAGGGCACGAAGACCCCGGCCGTGCCCTCCTGGACCGCCGCTCGAGCACCGTCCTCGAGGCGGGCCGGGTCGAGACGGACCCACCACTGCGGACCCGAGGTCCTGGGGTGCGCCGCCACCGCCTCGTGGGCCGCGTCCTTCCCCGCCGGGCCGACTCCGTCCTCGAGGTCGAGGACAACGGCATCAGCACCGCTGGACGCTGCCTTGGCGAAGCGATCGGGGCGGTCGCCAGGCACGTAGAGGTAGCTGCGGGCCGGCGCCAGCGGGGTGAGCATCAGGGTCAGCCCCGGACGACGGGACGCGCGAGATACTGGCCGGTCGGCTCGCCGAGGACGGCATCGTCGCCGAACACCTGCTGGCCGCGCAGGAAGGTGTCGGTGACCTTCGCGGTCATGTCGAAGCCCTCGAACGGGGTGTACTCCTGCGCCGACTCGGAGCTCTCGGCCCGCACCGTCCACGGGCGGTTGTCGTCGACCAGCGCGATGTCCGCGTCGTACCCGACAGCGAGGGCACCCTTGGTGCGCAGACCGAAGCGCTCGGCGGGGTTCTTCGAGATCAGCTCGGCGATGCGGCCGAGCGGGACACCCCGCTTGGTGCCCTCGGTGACCATGCCGGCCAGCAGATACTCCGCGCCGCCGAAGCCCGACTTGGCGACGAACACGTCGTCGCGATCGTCGCCGAACTTCATCTCGTCCTTGCAGCAGGCGTGGTCCGAGACGACCCAGTCGATCTTGCCGTCGATGAGGTACTCCCAGAGCGCCTCGACGTCCTCGCGCGGACGGATCGGCGGGTTGACCTTCGCGCCCAGCCCGCTGGCGGTGTGGATGTCGGCGAGCAGATGTCCGACGGTGACCTCGCGGCGGAAGTTGATGTGCGGGAACGCCTGAGCCATCCGCAGGGCAGCGTCGACGGCCTTCCGGGAGGTCAGGTGCAGCAGGTTGATCGTCGGCAGGCCGGTCTCGTGCGCGAGGTACGACGCGATGCTGATGGCGAGCCCCTCCGAGTGCGGCGGGCGGCTGGCGTGATAGGCCTCCAGCCCCGTCAGCTCGCCGGCGTCCTCGACCAGCTTGGTGTACGCCGCCATGATCTCGGCCGTCTCGCAGTGCAGGGACAGCGAGATCTCGTCGGCGATGTCGGGGAACTGCTCGCGCGCCTTCTGAACGCCGCGCATGACGAACTCGAAGTGCGCATAGTCGTAGCGCTCACCCTCGGGGATCATGAGGAAGGAGTTCTGGTCCGCCGACCGGCCGTGCAGTCCGTGGCTGCCGTAGAACATGAAGACCTTGAACGACGTCACGCCGTGCTCGCCGACGAGGTCGGGGATCTCCTCGATGTGCCGGCTCATCATCGGCGCGAGGTGGAAGGCGTAGTCGACGTACGCCTTGCCCTCCGTGGTCGAGAGGACCTCGGGGAAGAAGTCGGCGTACTCGCCGCCCTTGTTGAGGTAGTACTGCCCGGTCCGCATGTACGTGATGCCGGTCGTGACACCGCCCTGGGCGCAGGCACGGCTCTCGATCGCGGCGTCCGTGGCCAGGGGGTTGTAGATGCCCCAGTGCTGGTGGGCGTCGACCACGCCGGGGAAGGCCAGACGGCCGCCGCCGTCGACCACGCGGGTGTCGTCGCCCGGCGTGAGGTCCGGGCCGATCTCGACGATCCGGCCACCGGTGACGGCGATGTCGGCGACGAGGGGCTCGGCTCGGTCGGGGGTGACGGCGCGGACGTTCTTGATCAGCAGATCCATCGGGTGATCGCCTTCCTATCGTGGGTGTTCGGTGCCGTCGCGCTCAGGCGCGGGCTGCCGGGGTGGGGACGAACAGGCTCATGAGGTCGTTCACCGAGGACAGCGAGCGCAGCTCGCGCAGGCGCGCCTCGATCTCGGCGACCACCGGGGCGGCGAGCTCACCGGACGCGTTCTCGCGGAACTTCACCGCCAGTTCCTCGTCGCTGAGCGGGCGTTGCGGGCCGCCGCGGTTGGCGAGGATCGCCACCTCCTCGGTGCGTCCTCCCGTGAGCTCGGCGACCACCTTGGCCGGGAACTGGTGGGGGAAGATGTCGTCACAGTCGGGATCGGTCACGACGTCGACCTTCGCCATCAGCGTCCGACGCCGCGGGTCTGTCGCGAGCTCATCGGTGTAGTCGTCGAGCGCGACCCCGAGTCCACCCCCGCCGAGCAGGCCCGCCACGAGGGCGTACGGTCCGCTGAACTGGGCCTGGTAGCCCGTCTCGGGGGCGCGCTTGACCTCGATCGGCTGGCCGATCGTGCGCAGGGCCGCACCGGGAACGCCCAGCTGCAACCGGACGACGTCCGCGGGCCGCACGCCGCGCTCGCGCAGCTCGATGCCGGCATCCACCGCGGCGTGGGTGAAGTGGTTGGCCGGGTACGGCTTGAAGAAGATGCCCGGCACCGACCAGCTCGTGCCGAGATCGGCGCTGACGGCGTCGTAGTCGATCCGCGAGCCGTGCAGCCAAGACTCGAAGAAGCCGAAGCGGCCCTCGAGCACCGACGGCGGCCCGGTGAATCCGCGGCGCACCAGCTGCGCAGCGCTCACGCCCGACTCCGCCGCCCAGCCACAGTGCAGCCGCTTGACGGTGCCACCGGTGCGGTTGGCCTCGAGGATGCCGGAGGCGCGGGACGCCGCCAGTCCGAGGGCGTGCACGACGCCCTCCTCGTCCAGACCGAGCACCAGGGCCGACGCGACGGCAGCGCCCATCGCACCGCAGATCGACGTCGCGTGCTGGCCGTGCTCGAAGAAGACGGAGTTGCCGAGCTTCTCGTCGTATCCGGCCATGCCGAGGCGTACGGCGACCTCCAGTCCGACCGCCACTGCCCGGACGACCTCCTCGCCCGAGGCTCCTGCGTCCTCGGCAGCGGCCAGCGCGGCCGGGACCACGTTGGCGCTGGGATGGAGGACGGACGGCAGGTGGGTGTCGTCGTAGTCGAGCGAGTGGGCCAGGACGCCGTTGACGAAGGCGGCCGCCGGGGCGGGGAGCCGGCGGCCGACCCCGACGGCGGTGGCGCGCTCGGCGCCGCCGGCGTCGACGGCGTGGCTGATCGCGGCCTCGCTGGTGGGCAGCGATCGCGCGGCGACGCACAGGCCGAGCACGTCGACGACACGCTGCACGACGCTGCGGGCGACGTCCTCGGGCACGCCGTCGCGGGCGGCGGTCGCGGCGAAGCGGCCCACCCGCTGTGCGAGGGTCCGCTCGGCGGCGCTCTGCGTGCTCAGCTCACCCACGGGAGACCACCGCCAGCGGGCGCACGGGGGAGCCGGTGGCGCCGTACAGCGCCAGCGGGGAGAGCACGAAGAGGAACTCGTGGTGGCCGGCCGCGGCCAGAGCCTCGAGGTCCATCGCCTCGACGATGTAGACGCCGTTCTCGACCAGGAGGACGCGATGCGCGGGCAGCACGGCATGGCCGGCACCTGGCGCGAGCCGTTCGAAGGCGATGGTGTCGGCGCCGGCCGCGCGGACGTCGTGCTCGGCGATCCAGCGCGCCCCGTCCTCCCCGACGCCGGGGACACCCGACTCACCGCCGACGTACGGGGCGCCCTCGGCGAACAGCCGGCCCCAGCCGCTGCGGATGAGGACGACGTCCCCCTCCGCGGGGCGGGTGCCCTGCTTCTCCACGGTGGCCTCGAGGTCGGCCCGGGTGATCTCGTAGCCGGCCTCGCATCCCTGCGGGATGCCGAGGGCGGCGGGAACGTCGAGCAGGACGCCCCGGCAGACCATCGGGGCGATCGTGTGCGCGCCGAGCTCGGCGTAGCGGCCGCCCATGAGGGCGTCGTCCACCCGGAGGTCGCCGTAGAGCCTGCCCTCGTGGGACACGTGGGCGAGGGCGTCGATGTGGGTGCCGACGTGGGTGCCCATGCTGATCATGTCGTTGGCGGCCGACCCGCCGTCGCTGCGCACCATGTCACCGTGGCGGCGGGGCAGGGCGTGCCAGTACGCCGGGTGGTTCGGCGACTGCGGCATGCCGACCGAGTACTGCCGGCCGAGGTCGAAGACCTCGACCCCGTCGCTCAGGGCCGCCAGCAGCGGCGCGGGGGCGCGGGATGGACTCGCGGTCGTCACGTGGTGTTGTCCTTCGTCTTCTCGTGGAATGGGTCGCGGGGGGTGCGGCGGCGGGGTGTCGGTGGCGGTCAGCTGACGACGCTGCGTCGGCGCAGGTCGGCGACATGGTCGGCGCCCAGCCCCAGCTCGCCGACGAGGATGGCGTCGGTGTCGGCTCCGAGCGGACGGCCGGTGAACCGGATCGCTCCCGGTGTCCCCGACATTCGCCACATCACGTCATGCATGAGCACGTCGCCCAGGTCCTCGTCGGGCACCGTGTGGAGCATGCCGGTGCAACGCACGTGCTCGTCCTCGGCGAGGTCGCGAGCGTCGTACACGGGCGCGACGGCGGCGCCCGCGGCGGTGAACTCCGCGACCACCTCGTCCCGGGTGCGCTTCGCGATCCACTCGCCGACGTACCCGTCGAGCAGGTCGGCGTGCTGGGCGCGGGTGTGGCCGGAGGCGAACCACGGCTCGGAGATGAGCTCAGGATGGCCCACGAGCTCCAGGACGCGCTCGGCGATCCGCTGGGCGCTGGTGGAGATCGCGACCCAGGAGCCGTCGGCGGTCCGGTAGGTGTTGCGCGGCGCATTGTTGGTCGACCGATTGCCGTACCGCTGGCCGATCGTGCCGTTCTGCTGGAAGTACGTCGCCCCGGGGCCTACCGCAGTCATGATCGGAAGCAGCAGGTTGGCGTCGATGTCCTGACCGCGGCCGCCGTTGTGCTCGCGGGCCAGCAGCGCCATCGAGACCGCGGAGGAGCCGGCGATGCCGCAGATGCTGTCGGCCAGACCGAACGCGGGGAGGGTCGGCGGACCATCGGGCTGCCCGGTGAGGTGGGCGAAGCCGCTCATCGCCTCGGCGAGGGTGCCGAAGCCGGCACGTGAGGCGTAGGGCCCGGTCTGGCCGAAGCCGGTGATCCGCAGGACCACGAGACCGGGGTTCTCCTCACGCAGCACCTCCGGCGCGAGCCCCCAGCGCTCGAGCGTGCCCGGGCGGAAGTTCTCGACGATGACGTCGGCCGTCTTCGCCAGCGCCCGGAAAGCGGCAGCGCCGTCGGGATCGGACAGGCTGAGTCCCACCGTGCGCTTGTTGCGCGAGATCTCCTTCCACCACAGTGCGATCCCGTCCTTCGACTCACCGTGGCCGCGCATGCTGTCACCGGCCGTCGGGTGCTCGACCTTGATCACCTCTGCGCCGAAGTCGCCGAGGATCTGGCAGCACAGTGGGCCGGCCAGGATCGTCGACGCGTCGATCACGCGCATCCCGGTCAGGGGTCCGTGCTGCATCGGGTCTCTCCTTCTCCGGCGAGTTCACTCGCCGCTCGCAGTTGTTCCGCTGACGCGAACAGCGTTCCGCTAGTGGGATGACGAGCGTACGTCGGCGCGCTCGGCGCCGTCAACGACTCGCCCCGCGTGTGGCGAACACCTCGCCCAGCAACCGGGCGAAGCCGGCGGGGTCCTGCTCGGCGACGAAGTCGGTCGCCTCGGGCAGCACGTGCTCGTCGGCCCAGGTGATCCGGGCCCGGGCACGCTCGTGCATGAAGCCGATGCGATCTCGGCCACCGGCGATGAGCGTGGTGCGGATGCCGCCCTCCTCGATGCGGCGCAGTGCCGTATCGAGGTCGAAGCGCCACATCGCGCGGTACGCCGTGGCGAAGTCCGGGCCGGCGGCCAGGTAGTCGGCGACGAAGGACGTCACCAGGGCGGGCGGCGCCCAGGGATACTCCGCCCGCAGCCGCCGCCAGATCCAGCCCAGGTGGGACCCGTCGTCGTCGGGGACGTAGGGCGGCGCGAAGTCGCGCAGCCGCGACGCGGCCTCCTGCGGGGTGTACAGGGGCACGCCGTGCAGCACCAGGTGCTGGACCCGCTGCGGTCGCGACGCCGCCATCTGCGCGGCGAGGACCGCGCCGGTCGCGCGGCCGAGGAGACGTACGGCGCCCGGCGCGCACTCGTCGACGGCTCCCCACAGTGTCGCCGCCAGGTCCTCGACCGAGGTCTCGTCGGCCAGGCGGGGAGAGTCCCCGTAGCCGGGCGTGTCGGGCGCCAGCGCCGAGGTCCACGACGCCAGCTCGGCCAGCAGCGGCTCGAACCTCCGCGAGGACAGCGGCGACTGGTGCACCAGAACCAACGGTGGCTGCTGCGCGTTCTCGCAAGTCGCCGCCACGGCCCGCACGTGCACCGTACTGCCCCCCGCCCGCACCACGTGGTGCCCGACGAGGGGGCCGTCCGCACCGCTCATGACCCGAGCCGGTTGCGGAGCTCGTCGCCGGGCATACCCATCAGCCGCACGTCTGGTCCGCCCTCGGCGACGCCGGCCAGTCGCATGCCTGCCCAGAGCGTGGCGAGGTTGCTGGAGACGACCGGCACGCCGACATCCCGCTCGAGCGCGGTCAGGCGGTCGAGCGTGCGCCAGTTCGTGCAGCTGATCATGACCGCCTCGGCGGTCGAGAGGTCGACCCGGCGAACCAGCTCCTCGGCCGCGGACACCGGCAGGCGCCCCTTGTCCAGGTTGCTCAGCAGTCCGAGGTCGGCCCGGCCGACCACCTCGATGCCGTTCTGCTCGAGGTAGTCGACCGCGCCCCCGGCCACCGGCGCGATGTAGGGCGTGACCACCGCCAGACGGCGCACCCCGAGGGCGCGCAGCGCGGAGACCATCGCCGTCGACGTCGTGTACGACGGCACGCCGCTCGCCGCGCACAGCGCGGCGCAGGTGTCGGCATCCACGTCGCGTCCTTCGAGGAAGCTGCCGGACGTGCAGGCATAGCCCACCGCGGCCGGGCCGAGCGAACCCAGCTCGGCCGCGGCCGCCGGGAGCCGGTCACGCATCGCCACGATGCTCGCGACCTTCTCGGCCTCGGTGGCGACCTCCGCGACCGGGACGCGGGTGGCGTAGAACACCACACCGTCCGGTGCGTGGCTGGTGAGCTCGGGCTCGACGACAGAGTTCGTCGAGGGGACGATCAGACCGATGCGTGCCCTGCTCCCGTACATGCCTCAGCTCACCCGGCCTCGACCGTGAGCGGCACGCGGTAGCCGTCGACCATCTCCGCCATCAGCTGCTCGAGCCGGTAGGTATGGGTGATCTCCCGGTCCAGCACGGGGTCGTACAGACGGAACGACCACTCCTGGCCGTAGTCGAGCCTCCCGTCGAGCGCGACGATCGTGCCGGCGTACAGCACGAAGTCGGTCTCGGGCGGGTTGGCGCGCTCCCGCAGGACCTTCAGCAGGTCCTCCGGCGACAGGAAGGTCCCCGTCGGGGTCTGCTGGTAGAGCCGGCCGTCGACCCACGACTCGAGGATGCACTGGTCCCAGTGGTCGGCGATCTCCGAGAGCCGCCACAGCCGGGGCGCCAGGATGTTCGGGCAGGTCTGCTTGCTGTAGACGATGCTGACCCGCTCGAGATCGCGGTCGGTGTGGTCGGATCCGACGCCCACCAGGACCTCGTCCCCGGTCACGACCAGGACGATCTCCACCTCACCCGAGGTGCGGGTGCCGTGGACCTCGATGCTGCTCCCCGTCGTCAGGGCCTGCGGGGTGATCGGGTAGATCCGCGGGGCCGGGATGTCGAAGGCGATCTTGACGCCCGCGTCCGCGACCTCCTTCTGGTGGTGGACCGCGACCTGGGCGTCACGGGTCGCGGATCCCATGTTGTACATCCGGTCCACCGGGAACCGCCGTGGCGTCGCCGTCCCGTCGGTCGACAGGATCTCGGCGTCGAACGAGAAGGGCATCAGGCGTCAGCCTCGGCAGCCGTCGCGGGCTCGTCGGCGCTGCCCTGCTCGACCCAGCCCTTGCCCTGCAGCATCTCGGCGAAGGCGATGGTGGCTGCCTCCACGGTGGGCATGCCGCCGGGGAGCCCCGAGAGCAGGATCGCCTCGAGGACCTCCTGCTCGCTGGCGCCGTACTTCATCGCGTTCCGCGACGCCCACTCCACGCCCTCTCGGTCGCCCTTGACCGCGGTCGTGATGCCGACGAGCACCAGGAACCGGGTCTTCAGGTCGAGATGGCGCGGCTCAGGGCCGAAGATCAGGTTGCCGGCCAGCGCGTTGTAGGCGCGCAGGATCTCCGGGTCGACGGAGGCCATGACCTCGTGCACGGGAAGCGTGAAGCCGCGCCGGGCGCGCACCTCATCGAGCGCTTCCTTGCCGGACGTGTCGTACTTCCACTCGTAGGTCACCTTGGACATGGGTCTTCTCTCCTCAGATCTCGCGGGCAGCCAGCTCGGCTTCCCAGATGGCGTTGAACACTCGTCGCGGGGACACGCAGTCCCCGATCGCGCGCACCTCCGCACCGACCTGCTTCAGGCCGTGGAACAGGGCGTCCTCGGCCCTGCTGCCGGTCACCAGCACGACGGAGTCGACCGGCTCGCGGACCTCGATCTCACCGGTGTGGACGTCGCGCAGGCCGACCCGGTCCTCGTCGATGGAGTCGACCTCGCGGTGGGGAGTGAAGACCACACCCGCCCTCCGCAGCCGCTGGTGCACCCAGCCCACGTCGCGGGTCGCCGAGAGCTCGGGCGCGATCGAGCTGAGCGTCGTGACCAGCTCGACCTGGTGCCGGTTGGCCTGCAGGTGCTCGGCGACCACGACAGCCTGACGGCCGCCGATGTCATCGAAGACCATCACGTTCGGGCCCAGCTCGGCGTGGTTCTGCAGCGCCTCCTGCGCGGTGACCACGTTGAACTGGTCGACGCCCGGAAGGCCCTCGGGGTTCGCCCACCGCGCCGGGTGGTTCACGCTCCAGCCGGTCCGCAGCGGAGTGGACCCGGTCGCGACGACGACGGAGTCGAAGCCGCCCTTCGTCAGGGACTCGACCGTGGCCTCGACACCCAGTTCGATCTTGACGTTGGTGGTGCCGAGCTGGCTGATGAGCCAGCCGGCGATGCTGCCCCACTCGCTGTAGCTCTCCGAGCGGGCGATCCAGTTGACCTGGCCACCCAGCTCGGTGCCCTTCTCGAACAGCGTCACCTCGTGGCCCCGCTGGGCCAACGTCAGCGCGGCGCGCATGCCGCCCGGGCCACCACCGACGACGGCAACGGACTTCGGCCGGTCGGTGATCGCCAGGGTGCCGGTGCCCAGCTCCGCCTCCCGGCCGACGGCCGGATTGTGGATGCAGGCCAGTGGAGCACTCACGATCGAGGCCATGCAGTGGTTGGCGCCCACACACGGGCGGATGTCGGTCTCGCGCTGCTCACGGGCCTTGTTGGGCCACTCGGGGTCGGCGATCAGCGTTCGGGCCATGCCGACCATGTCGCTGGCGCCGCTGGCGATGGCGTACTCCGCCTTCTCCGGCGACGTCATCCGGCCGGCCACCACGACGGGCAGCTCGGGGACCATCTGCTTGATCTGTCGCGTGGCCTCGATCTGGTAGCCCTGCTCGCGCGGAGTCGTGGGGTAGATCAGCATCCGGTTCTGGTAGGTGCCCTGGGTGACCGAGATGTAGTCGATCAGACCGGTGTCGGCGATCGAGCGCGCGATCTTCGCCCAGTGCTCGGTCCGCAGGCCGCCCTCGACCTCGCCGTCGTCGCCATTGATCCGCACGCCGACGATCAGGTCGGCGCCGACCTCGCGACGAGTCCGCTCGATGATGTCGAGCACGATCCGCAGTCGGTTCTCGTCCGAGCCGCCATACTGATCGGTCCGGTGGTTCGTCGCCGGCGAGAGGAACTGCCCGAGCAGGTAGCCGTGGGCCAGGCCGTGCACCTCGACCCCGTCGAGGCCGCCCTCGGCGGCGTAGCGGGCGGCCAGGGTGTAGCCCTCGAGGATCTCGTTGATGTTCTCCTCGTCCATCGCGTGCGGCATCTCGCGGTAGACGGTGTCGGGGATGGCCGAGGGAGCCCATACGGGCAGCCGATTCACGACGCCGTTGGTCTCGCGGCCGCGGTGCCACGGTTGCGCGAGCAGCAGGGCGCCGTGCTCATGGACTGCGGCGCTGAGCAACTTGTAGTTGGGGATGACCGCCGGGTCGAAGGCATGGATCTTGCCCGCGTACGGCTGGGTGGTCGGGTGGGTCGCCATCGCCTCCATCGTGATGACGCCGACGCCCCCCTTGGCGCGCTCGGCGTAGTACGCGACGTGCCGGTCGGTGAAGTTGTGGTCCTTCACGAGCTGGGTGCTGTGGGCGGTCATCCACAAGCGGTTCTTGGCGACCTTCGGCCCGATCTGGATCGGCTCGAACAGATGGGCGTAGGGGTGGGCCATCAGGTGGTGCTCCTCAACTAGCAGTGACGGTGAGCGCCGGCGCGGTGGCCGGGAGTCGGTTGGTGCCTTCGGGGACGCGGACGCAGGCCGCGCCGTGCCCGGGACCGATCTCGTGCAGCGGGGGTACGGCGCTCCGGCAGTCGTCGCGCTGCAGCGGGCACCGCGGAGCCAGCGGACAACCCGACGGGATGTCGACCGGACTCGGCGTCTCGCCCTCCAGGACGTGGCGGGTACGTCGCTCGGCCGGGTCGACCGACAAGGCGGCGGACAGGAGCGCCTGGGAGTACGGGTGCTGGGGGTTGCCGAGGACCTCGGCGGCCGGGCCCCGCTCGATCACCGTGCCGAGATACATCACGGCCACTTCGTCGGACATCGCGGCCACGGTCGCGAGGTCGTGGGAGATGAAGAGGAACGTGATCTGATGCTCACGCTGCAGTCGCTTGAGCAACCGGAGCACGCCGGCGCGGACGCTGAGGTCGAGCGAGGACGTGGGCTCGTCGAGGACCAGGAACTCCGGCTCGGTCGCCAACGCGCGAGCGATGCCGATGCGCTGCAGTTGGCCGCCGCTGAGCTCGTGAGGGTAGCGGTCGAGGTGGAACTCCTCGAGGCGAACCATTCTCATCAGCTCGCCCGCCCGGCGCCGTCGGCCGGAGGCACCGAGGTCGGTGTGCAGCATCAGCGGCTCCTCGACGAGCGATCGGATGCGCATCCGCGGATTGAGCGACTCGTAGGGGTCCTGGAAGACCATCGCGGCCCGCGCCCGGTGACGGCGCAGCGCTTCGGGCCTCATCGCGAGGATGTCCTCCTCGCCGTGGCGGATCGTGCCAGCGGTGGGCTCCAACAGACGCAGCAGGCAGCGACCGACGGTGCTCTTGCCCGAGCCGCTCTCCCCGACCAGGCCGAGTGTCTTCCCACGGGGGATGACGACGTCGACGCCGTTGACCGCCTTGACGAGGGAACGCGACCCCCGAACGGAGAAGGTCTTGACGACGCCCCGCGCCTCGATGTGCTCGCTCATGGACCTACTCCTTCGACGACCTCCGCGCGGTCGAGGTCGTGACGCTGCTGCTGGCGAAGCTGCTCGGGGAAGTGGCACAGCGCGCGGTGCCCGCCACCCACGTCCACCAGCGGCACCGGCGTCGCGCACGCGTCCACGGCGAACGGGCAGCGCGGCCGGAAGTGACAGCCGGTGGGGAGGTCGACCAGGTTCGGCGGCTCGGAGCGATCGGCCTCGTCGGAGGTCTCCTCGTCGAGCGTTTCGCGGCTGGCGGCCACCAGAGCCCGGGTGTAGGGGTGGCGCGGGTTGCCGAAGATCTGGTCGACGGTGCCCTCCTCCACGATCCGCCCGGCGAACATCACCGCGACCCGGTCGCAGTAGTTCGCCACGACGCCGAGGTCGTGGGTGATCAGGAGGACCGCCGAGCCGGTGGCATCGACCCGGGCCCGCAGCAGGTCGAGGATCTGCGCCTGCACCGTCAGGTCGAGGCCGGTGGTGGGCTCGTCGGCGATGATCAGCTTGGGCTCGTTGATCATGGCGAGCGCGATCAGCACGCGCTGCGCCATGCCGCCGCTGAGTTGGTGGGCGAAGGCCTTGGCCCGGCGCGCGGGGTCGGAGATCCCGACGTCGCGAAGGGCCTGGATCGCGTTCTGCTTGGCCATCGCCCGGCCGGTCCCGCGGTGGCGGCGGTTGGTCATGGCGATCTGGCGGCCCACCGAGCGCAGCGGGTCGAGGGCGCCACGCGGGTTCTGCACGATGACGGCCAAGTCCTTGCCGCGGATACGCCGGCGACGACGCTCGGGCATGGTGAGCAGGTCCACGCCCTCGAACGCCGCAGCGCCGTCGACGACGCGGGCGCGCGGACCGAGGAGTCCCAGCACCGACCAGGCGGTCAGCGACTTGCCCGCGCCCGTCTCGCCGATGAGCCCGACGATCTCGTGCTCTCCGACCTCGATGCTCACGCCGTTGAGGGCGTGAGCCGTCCCGTTGGGGGTGTCGATGTGGACCCGGAGATCCTTGATGGAGAGAAGGGCCACGACTCTCAGTCCTTCCTCGGGTCGAGGTGATCCTGGATGGCATCCGCCAGGAGGTTGAAGCCGAGCACGAGCAGCATCAGGGCGAGGCCGGGGAAGACCGAGGGCCACCACTGCCCGGAGGTGACGTACGCCGAGCCGTGGCGGATCATCGCGCCCCACTCGGGCGTCGGCACCTGGATGCCGACGCCGACGAAGGCGAGCGAGGACACGATCATCACTGACCAGGCCAGCCGGACGGCCGTCTGGATGATCAGCGGCGGCAGCGTGTTGGGCATGATGTGGCGCCACATGATGCGCCAGGGCTTGTTGCCGGTGGCTCGAGCCGCCTCGACGTACATCGCGTCGCGCAGGCTGAGCACCTGACCGCGCGTCATCCGGATGAACACCGGGATGTCGAGCAGCGCGATCACGAAGATGACCGCCGCGATCGACTCCTGGGACGCGGCGACGACCGCCAGGGCGAGGATCAATGCGGGGAACGCCTGGAGGACGTCCATCACCCGCAGCAACACCATCTCGAACCAGCCGCCGCGGTAGCCGGCGATCAGGCCGAGCGCGACGCCCACGACGATCGAGATCACCACGGCCGTCACTGAGATGACCAGGTCGATCTGGATCGCGTGGATGGTGCGTGCGAAGACGTCCATGCCGTTGCCGTCGGTGCCGAACCAGTGCTCCGCACTGGGCGGGTGGAGAAGATCGCTGCCGAAGACCTGGAGCGGATCGGTGCGCACGAGTACGTCGGCGAGTGCGCCGACCACGACGAACGCGAGCACGATCGTGGTGCCCGTGAAGGCCGCCATGCTGGACGTCATGAACCGCCATAGTCCGCGCGCTGCCGCCTTCGGACGACCGGGCCGGTCGTGGTCGACGTGCGCGGGTGGTGTCCCGGCGTCCGGCATCGGGCGGGCCGAGGCTGCGGCCTTGTCGTTCAGCGGAGTGCTCATTGCAACTTCACCCTCGGGTCGATCGCGGCGACCAGCAGGTCCGCGATCAGGTAGATGGCAGCGGTGAGGAGGCCCATGACCAGGATGAAGCCCTGCACGACGGCGAAGTCGGCGTTGGTGATGGCCTCGAGCCCGAGCTGTCCGAGACCACCCCAGGAGAAGATGAGCTCGGAGATCGCGGCCCCGCCCAGGGCCAGGCTGAAGGTGATCCCGAAGAACCCGATCAGATCGGGCAGCGCGTTGCGGAACGCGAGCCAGACGACACCCCGCTCGGACATGCCGCAGGCTCGGGCGTAGCGCACAGCCGGGCTGCCGAGCGTCTCGACCATGGCGGCCCGTGCCTGCTTGGCGATGGTCGCTCCGGTGATCAGGGTGATGGTCAGCGCGGGCAGAGCGATGTGAGCCAGCGCCGACATGGCCGTGGCGTAGTAGCCGCTGACGAGGCTGTCGAAGACCAGCATGCCGGTGATGTGCGGCGGGAGCTCGAGCCCGCGTTCGACCCGGCCCAGCGGGGCGGGCGCCCAGCCGAGCACGGTGAAGAAGAAGGCGATCATCAACAGAGCCCCCCAGAAGATGGGGATCGACACGCCGGCCAGGGTGACGATGCGCAGCACCTGATCGACCAGGCCGCGTTGACGCACGGCAGAGGCGACACCGATGACGACGCCGAAGACGATGGCCCCCACGATTCCGAAGCCGATCAGCTCCAGAGTGATGGGCAGCTTCTCCCACAGCTCCTCGGTGACGGGCCGGTTCGACATCCACGACGTGCCCAGGTCGCCCTGTGCCGCGTCGGTCAGCCACGTCCAGTACTGCTCGGGGAGGGAGCGGTCCAGTCCCATCTCGGCCTCGATGTCCTGGATCTGCTCCAACGTCGCCGTCGGACCCGCCACCATGACCGCCGGGCTCGAGTCGCCGAGCCGGACGAGCAGGAAGGTCAGGATCGAGACGCCGAACAGCAGCGGGATCAGCAACAGGATCCGATAGAGCAGGTAGCGGCCAAGTCCCTTGCCCACGTCCTCTGCCACCTTTCAGGAGCTTTCGAGAAGTCGTCGTGCACCCGGTGGGTGCCGCGGACCGGCGTGTCGTCGGTCCGCGGCCCTTCCACCTGGGTTCGCCGGAGCGGCGTGGTCAGCGGCTGAGGTCGGCCCAGCGCTCGTGGTTGTCCGGGTGCCAGACCCAGCCCTCGATGTCCTCGCCCATGGCCTCGTGACCACCGATCTCGGCCGAGTAGATCCACGAGGCGTCCTCGAGGTGGATCTTCTGGGCCTGCTTGATCAGGTCGCAGCGCTGCTCCTCGTCGGTGATGACGTTGGCCTGCTGGATCAGCTTGGTCAGCTCGGGATTGTCGTAGGCATTGCGGTCGGCCGAGCCGTCAGGCGTCGAGGTCAGCAGCATGCTGTAGCCCGGGTCCAGGACGATCGACTGCTCGTAGAAGGTGAAGAACGGCAGATCGCGCTCGGTGATCGCGGCGCGCGCCGTCATGTCGGCGTCCGGGATGCGCTTGAGGTCGACCCGGATGCCGGCCTTCGCGAGCCCGTCCTTGAGCTGGATCCCGAGCGGCTCCTCCCACCAGTTGAGGCCGGAGTACTCGAGCGTGATGTCGATGCCATCGGGATGCCCAGCCTCCGCGAGCAGCGCCTTCGCCTTGTCGACGTCGGTCTCGTAGGCCCACAGGCTGTCGTCATAGCAGGGGATCGTGGAGACCAGCGGGCCACGGCTCTGCTGGGCACGGCCGGCGAAGACGTTGTTCAGGATCTGCTCGTGCGGTGTGGCGAGGTTGATCGCCTGGCGCACCCGCTTGTCCTTGAACGGCTCGTAGTTGGGGTTCATCAGGGCACGCGCCTGGAAGTTCCCCGCCACCGACTGCACCTTGACCCCGTCGCTCTCCTCCAGCTCGTTGAGCTGCTGGAAGGTGAGCTCCTCGATCCAGTCCACGGAGCCGGCCTGCAGCAACTGCACGCGCGTCGAGGCGTCCGGGACGGAGCGGTAGACGACGGTCGTGAAATGCGGCTCGTCGCCGTAGTAGTTCGGGTTGGCCTTGAAGACGGCCTCGCTGCCCGACTTGACCTCGTCGACGTAGTACGGCCCGAAGCCCGCGCTGTTGGTCTTGAGCCACTCGAGGGCCCACGGGTCCTCGTCCGTGGCGTTCTCCTTCATCTTCGTCGAGTCGTAGATCGACGGGGTGTAGAGGGTGAGGGCGCGCAGCAGGATCGGGCTCGGATCGGTGAGGTTGAACTTCACCTCGTACTTGCTGACGACCTCGAGACTCTCGACGTTGGAGACCTCACCGATGAAGGCGCCGGTGCGGCCCTGGTCCTTGGACTTGTCCCAGCTCCACTTGACGTCCTCCGCGGTGAGCTCGTTGCCCCAGTTGCTCTCGACGCCCTCGCGCAGCTTGAAGACGACGCTCAGCTCGTCCTCGGCGAACTCCCACGACTCCGCCAGGCGCGGCTCGATGACCGTGGCGTCGACCTCGCGGGCGCCGTCGCCGGCGTCCTTGACCCCGTAGCCCACGAGCGGTTCATACATCTGCGTGACCGTGTGCTGCGTCCCGGGGGTGATCACGTCGCCGTCGAACCCGCCCGGCACGTTGACCGCGGCCACGATCAGGGTGTCGTCACCGCCGTTGGACTCGTTGTCGCCCGGGTTCGATGCGGAGCATCCGGCAACCACGAGCGCCAGCGACAGCCCGGCCGCCACACGACCGACGCGACTCCTCAGTCCACGTCCCAATGTCTTCTCCTCTGTGTAGCCCGAGAGTTCGTTCCGCCGAACGAAACAGTGTTCCTCTTACGGGTTCACACTGAACCCCGTTTTCCCGGCCGCCGTCAAGACCCTCGGCGCGAGTTCTTACACAGCCGTAACGGGACCGGCCCTGAACCACGGGCCGATCACAGCGATCGGCAGTGCCCTCAACGGGTCGTGACACCGCCGTCGACGAACAGCGTCTGACCGGTCACCATCCCGGCGGCGGGCGAGGCCAGGAACGCGATCGCCTGGGCGACGTCGTCGACGCTGGCCATGCGTCCGAGCGGGATCGAGGCGAGCTTCTCGGCCATGTAGACGGGGTCCTCGCGGACGGCCGCGGTCATGGCGGTGGCCACGATCGTCGGGGCCACGGTGTTGAGGCGGATCCCGTCGGCCGCCCACTCCGAGGCGAGCACTCGAGTGAGGTGCACCAGGCCGGCCTTCGATGTCGAATAGGCCGCGTTCTGAGGTACGGCGACCGCGGCCGCCGTGGAGGTGAGGCTGACGACGGCCGCGGAGGGCGAGGCCCGCAACGCGTCGTACGCCGCCTGGATCATCCGGAACGTCCCGGAGAGGTTGACCTCCAGCACGCGCGCCCATTCCTCGCGCGAGGTCACCGCAGGTGCGGAGCGGGCGTTGATCCCCGCGCTGTTGATCAGAAGGTCGAGACGGCCGTGCCGGGCGAGTACCTCACTCACCACGCGGTCCGGGGCACCGTCCGCGACCAGGTCGAGCCGGTGCACCGAACTGGCGGCGCCGAACCCGGCCTCCGCCAGGGCGTCGGCATCGCGGTCGGCGAGGGCGACGCGCGCGCCGCGCTCGGCGAGCAGCCGGGCGGCGCGGTCACCGATGCCGCCACCGGCGCCGGTGACGAGGGCCACCAGCCCATCGAGCCGGATCGGGTCGTGGGGTGAGATGTCGGGCATCGCGGGCTCCTCGCGGTCGGGGCGTCATCGGACGGGGGAAGGGGCAGGGGGCGACGGCGTCGCGGCGGCCAAGGCGTGCAGGACGGCACGGTGGGCCTCGTAGGTGGCTTCGACCAGGGAGCGGGGGGCGAGGGCGTCGCCGACGACCAGCACGCGCGGGCCGAGCCCGGACTCCTCGAGCGCCACCCACACGTCGGTGCGTGCCTGCCTCGCGGGCAGGTCGATGACCAGGTCCACGTCGCGCAGCACCTCCACCGACCCGCTCCCGCCCACGGCGTCAACCAGGACGAGGCCGCCGGCGGTGACCGACACCGGCCGGCGCGCGAGGTGACTGGAGACGGGAAGCGCCTCCAACCGACCGAGGAGGCCGACCCGGCTGTAGAGCGTCACCCGGCCGAAGAGCTGCGGCGCCGGTGAGACGAGGTGGACGCGATGCCCGTCGCGTCCGAGGGCCTCGACCAGGCCGGCGGCGATCCAGGATCCCTCGTCGTCGACGACCGCGACGCGGCGCCGGCGACCGGACCACTCCCCGGCGCCGAGCGCCGTGGCGGCGGTCTCGCCGTCCAGGACGTCGACACCGTGCTTCGTGACGCCCGTCAACGGCCGGCCGCGCGAGGTCGCACCGGTCGCAAGCACGACGTGGTCGAAGTCGCGCGGGTCGGGGCCGTCCGCGGCCGCCGGGCCGGCTCCGGCGAGCTCCACCCCGAGCCGGATGTCGACGCCGCGACGCCGCGCTTCGTCGTACAGGTCGTCCACGAGGACGCCCAGCCGCTCGCGACCCGCGAGGGTCCGAGCGCTGCGGAGCTGACCTCCGACGTCGTCGCGTGCCTCGATGAGTACCGTGCGGGCACCGGCCCGGGCGGCGGTGACCGCGGCCTGGAGACCGGCGGGACCAGCACCGACGACGAGGACGGATCGTCGCTCGCCCCGGGCTCGCCCGCGCAGCTCGAGATCGATCCGCTCCTGGCCGGCAGCCGGATTCGCGACGCACGACAACGGAAGGTTGTGCTCGATGCGGCCGATACAGGCCTGGTTGCACGCCAGGCAGCGGCGCACCTCGTGGACCCGGCCCCCGGCGGTCTTGCGCACCAGATCGGGGTCGGCGATCTGAGCGCGGGCGAGCGCCACGAGGTCGGCGTCACCGGCCTCGAGGAGGTCGTCGGCGATCGCGAGGTCGTCGATCCGGCACACCGCGACCACGGGGATCTCGGGAAACGCCTGCTTGAACCGGCGCGGGAACTCCCGGTAGGGCGCGGGACCATGGCTCATGTCGGCGATCTGGGTGCTCAACGACGCCTGGCCCACGTACGCCGAATGGCTGACGTGGAGCAGGTCGATGCGGAAGTCCGCACGCAGCCGGTCGACGATCTCCACGACATCGTCGGGCTCCAACCCTCCGGGCAGGAACTCGTGGGCACTGATCCGGATGCCGAGCAGCATCGAGTCCGGCAGCTGCGAGCTGACGGCGGTCAGCACCTCGCGGGTCAGCCGCATCCGGCGCTCGAGGGCGCCGCCGTAGCCGTCATCGCGCTGATTGGTGGCCGGCGAGAGGAACTGCTGGAGCAGGTGCCCGTGTCCGAGGTGGATCTCGACTCCGTCGAGTCCGGCCTCGGCCATCCGACGAGCGGCGGTCCGAAAGGACTCGGTGACCACGGCGATGTCCTGGACCGTCATCACGTGAGGAACCGGACCGCCGTACGTCCACGGCACGGCCGAGGCCGACCAGGCCGCCGTGCGCTCGCTGTCGCCGGCGGCCTGTCGCCCGGCGTGCATCAGCTGGGCCAGAAGGGTGGCGCCCTCGCCGTGGACCGCATCGGCCAGCGCGGCGAAGGCCGGCACCACGTCGGGATGGTAGGAGCCGAGCGTGCTGTCCCGGCCGGCGCTGGTCGGGTGGACCCGGACGGCTTCCGTGACGACCATCGCGGCGCCTCCTCGCGCACGCCGGGAGAGATAGTCGCGGTGGCGCTGCGTCGGCAGGGAGTCGACCCCGAAGTTCGTCGTGTGTCCCGGGAAGACCACCCGATTGCGCAGGCGCGTGGTCCGTAGGTCGAAGGGCCGCATCGCCGGAGATTCGGTACGTGTCACGCAGGTGCCTCCCGGGAGCGCGTCCGGTGGATGATGAGCGGACGAGGGCTGACCTCCACGCGACGCTGTTTCGTTCAGAGGATCGACATTTCGCTCTCCGTAACATTAGGATTCGGTGGTCGCCACTGTCAAAGTTGTCGATCCGTCACCGAGCGAGGTCACGTCCTTCGTAGGCTGGCGGCCGCACGACGACCGCCGTGCCCCCGACACCCGCCCGCCCCCCGAGCAAGGACCTGCCGTGCCGCCCACCGCCGACCCGCCTCCGAAGGGAGCCGCCGCTCCCGCGCGCGGGAGCCGAACCCTCGAGGGGCTCGAGCGCGCACTCGACGTACTGATGCTCTTCGCCCGCCCGAGCACGACGAGCCTGGGGATCACCGAGATCTCCCGGGAGCTGGACCTGCCCAAGGCGGTGGTGCACCGCATCGTCACGACGCTGTGCGGCCGCGACTTCCTCGAGCTGGATCCGACCTCCCGGCGCTACAACCTCGGGCCCTCCTGGCTCGTGATGGGCAGCACGTACAGCCAACGGGTCGACGTCCGCGACCTCACCCGCGACACGCTGCGGGAGCTCAGCGCCACCACCGACGAGACGTCCACGCTGTCGATCCGCCACGGATACCACCGCGTCTACCTCGACCAGGTCACTCCGAAGCGGCTGGTGATCATGTCGGTGCAGGTCGGCGACCGCTTCCCGCTGCACGCGGGCAGTTCGGGCAAGGCGTTCCTGGCCTTCCTGCCGCGCGAGGAACAGGAGGACTACCTCGACAGCGTCGACCTCGTCCAGCTGACCGAGCAGACGAAGGTCGACCGCGACGAGTTGCTGCAGGAGCTTCGCGACGTCCGCGAGCGTGGCTATGCCTTCTCCTTCGGCGAACGACAGCAGGGCTCGGGCGCGGTGGCCGCTCCCCTGCTCGACTTCGAATCCAAGCCGGTGGCCGTCATCAGTGTGTGCGGCCCGGGCGACCGGATCCACCCCCGGGTGGAGGAGTTGGCGGAGATACTGCTCGAGCGTACCCAGGCGATCTCGGCTCGCCTGGGCTATGCGAACCGCTGACGGTTGCCACCGCCGAAGCTCCTCCCCACGCTGCTCCTGCTGACCACGGTCGGCGGGATCGTCAGCAGCCTCGGCGCCTCGCTGGTCCCCAGGATCGCCCGGGAGCTCGACGTCCCGCTCGCCTCGGCCCAGTGGACGCTGACCGCGACCATGATCGCCGCCGCCGTGAGCACTCCGCTGATCGGGCGGTACGCCGTCGCGCATCGCCGGCGCACGACGATCGTGCTGGGTCTCGGCGTGGTCATCGTCGGCACCGTGCTCAGCGCGCTCGCGATCGAGATCTCGGCGCTCGGGCTTCCTGTCCTGATCGCCGGCCGCGCCGCGCAGGGCATCGGCATGGCCATGGCTCCGCTGGCCATGGCGGTCGCCCGCGACGTGTTCCCGCCCGAGCGGGCGAGCTCCGTGATGGCTGTCTTGTCCGTCGGCATGGTCACCGGCGCCGGGGTGGGCTATCCGTTGGCCGCGCTGGTCGCGCAGATCGGCGGCCTCGCGGCGGCATTCTGGTTCGGGACGATCATCAGCCTCCTGACGCTGATGCTGTCAGCGCGATATGTGCCGAGCGCGCCGTTCGCAGCGCCGGCACCGGTGAATGCCACGGACGCACTCCTGCTCGGCGCCGGCACCGTTGCGCTCCTGCTGGGAGTGAGCCGGACGACGAGTTGGGGCTGGGACGATCCTCGAACACTCACGCTGCTCGCCACCGGCTCGGCGGCCGTCGCCCTCTGGGTTCGCGTCTCCCTCGCACGCACCAACCCGCTGGTGGACCTCCGCCTCGCGTTCACGACCGCCGCTGCCGGCCCCAACATCGCCGGCCTCCTCGCTGGCGCAGGGATGTACATGGGCCTGACCCTGCTCATGGTGCTGGTGCAGACGCGAACCCCGGAGGGCTGGGGCCTGGGCTCGTCGGTGCTGGTCGCGGGCCTGCTGCTGGTGCCGTACTCCGTGATGAGCGTGCTCGGCAGCCGCGTGTCCCTGCTGGTCGGCCGGTACGTCGATCCGGCCAAGGTGCTTCCGTTCGGCTGCGCGATCTACCTGATCTCCACGGTGTTCCTCGCGTTCCGGCACGATCGGATATGGCATGCCGTCGTCGCGATGGCAGTGGCCGGACTCGGCAGTGGCGGCACCTTCGCGACGCTGCCGGTCCTGCTGGTCCGGGTCGTGCCCGTCGCCGAGACCAGTAGCGCGCTCGCCTTCAACCAGGTGCTGCGCTACTTCGGCTTCGCCGTCGGCAGCGCGCTCGTGGTCACCGTCCTGACCTTGGCCAGCGGCGGTCCGACCCCGACCGAGCGCGGGTTCGTCGTGGCCTCGCTGCTCAATGCGGCCATGTGGGTGGTCGCGATCGTGGCCATCTGCGGCTTCGGTCGGCGTGCGCGACTCCCCCCGGGAGGTCCCGGCTCACCTCCACGATGAGTAGGGCGTCCCATGCCGCTGTCCGGCTGGAGGCCGATCAGGGAGCGGCGAGCTCCGGGTTGTCCTCGCGCAGCCGCTGGGCGACCCGGCGCTCGACCCAGAAGATCAGGCCGGGGATCAGGCCCGCCACGAGCATCAGCAGCAGCTGGGGGATCGTCCAGCGCGCCTTCTGCGTGAGGAGGAAGGCGACGACGACGTAGACGATGTAGATCCAGCCGTGGATCAGCCAGATCGGGGTGAGGTCGTCACCGAACCGCTGCAGCGTGGTGCCGTCCTCGAGCAGGTACTTCAGCACCGAGCCGACGGTGCCGACGAGCAGGAGCACGCCGACCACGAGCGCCAGCACCCGGTAGACGGTGAAGAGCTTGGTCACGGCTCCGAGGGTACGACGACGTCCTCGGCGTCCTCGGCGGCGGCCTCCTCGACCGGCCGCTCCGCGGTGGCGTCGCGCACGTAGCGGAACCACAGGAAGGCCGCGAACGCCGCGAAGACCCACCACTCGATCGCGTACAGCAGGTTGCGCAGACCGGTGAACCGGCTCGCCTCGGGCAGCTGGTCGAGGGTCGCCCCGTCGATGCCGGCGGCGGCGTCGGCGGCGAGCGGCTCCTCGGCGATGACATAGGCGCCGTACAGGTCCTGGTCGACGCGCTGCACCAGGTCGGCGATGCGCAGCTCGGGGAGGATGTCGTCGCGCGGGTCGTCGTCGACCTGGCCGCTGCCCTCGGGCGGCTGCAGCCAGCCGCGCACGTCGACCTCGCCGGCCGGCGGCGCGGGCAGGGTCGCGAGATCGGTGCCGTCGGGCACCCAGCCGCGCACGACGGGTACGGCGGGCGCGGACGCGTCGCCGACGGTGATCGGCGTGACCAGCCAGCCCCCGTCGGCTCCGGTCGCGCCGGCCCGGCCCGAGACGAGCACGGTGCCGCCGGGCAGGAAGGTGCCCCGGACGTCGACCGGTCGGCCGAGCCCCGCCGTCGGGAACGGGTCGTCGGGGCCGATGACGTCGGCGATCGGCAGCGGCTCGGCCCGGGAGAGGTCGACCTGTTCGGCGGCGCGGCGGGCCTGGAAGGCGTCGTACTGCCACACGCCCATGCCCACGGCGATCCCCACGCAGAGGAGGCCGAGCAGGTGAGCACCCCACAACCGCATGCTCCACCAGCCGATCACGTCGGTCAGCCTACGTGGCTGGTCTGACCACTCGCGGTTGGGGACCAATCCTGCCGAATTGTGCCGATCTGGGTGCAGTCTCTACCCATTCCCCAACTGGTCTGACCACTTGACCATCCGTCCAGACCGACCTATCGTCCCCTCATGGCCCTCCGTCCCGTCACCCGCCGGTCCGTGTCCGACCAGGTCTTCGACCAGCTCCTCGACGACGTCGTCGACGGCGAGCTGTCCGCCGGTGAGCCCCTGCCCAGCGAGCGCCGGCTGGCCGAGGTGCTCGGCATCTCCCGGCCCGCCGTGCGCGAGGCCCTGCAGCGGATCGCGCAGACCGGGCTGGTGGAGGTCCGCCAGGGCGGCGCCACCCTGGTCCGCGACTTCCGCCGCGCCGCCGGCCTCGACCTGCTGCCCCGGCTGCTCGTCCGCGGCGGGCAGCTCGACACCTCGATCGGCCGCAGCGTGATCGAGGCCCGGGCGGAGGTCGGTCCCGGGATCGCCGCCCATGCCGCCGAGCGCGGGGGGCCGGCGCTCGCCGCCGCCCTGGACACCGTCACCGACGCGATGGCCACCGCCACCGATGCGGTCGCCTGGCAGGTCCTCGCCCTCGACTACTGGGACCTGCTCGTCGACGGCGCCGACTCGATGGTGTTCCGGCTGATGTTCAACAGCCTGCGCGCCGCCTACGAACCCGCCCTGCCCGCGCTCGCCACGGTGCTCGCCGGCGAGGTCGGCCAGGTCGAGCCCTACCGGCTGCTCACCGCCGCGGTCCGGTCCGGCGACACGGCCACCGCCCGGGCCGCCGCCGCCCGCGTCCTCACCCCCACCGCGGACACCCTGCTCGGCGCCTTCGCCGCGATGGGGGCCGACGAGTGAGCCCCCGGGAGGCCCACGCCCGGCGCCGGCTGGCCGAGGACGAGGCGCGCATCGACGGCACGCTCGACGGGAGGTACGTCGGCGACCGGGCCGCGGGGCGTCGTACCCATCAATCCTTGGGCGACGTGTTCGCCGAGTTCTGGCGCCACCCGAGCCCCTACCTGCTGACGACCTGCCTGGCCGCCGCGATCACCGGCCGGCTCCTGTCGGGCCCGGGCAGCTGGTGGGAGCTGGCGATCCCGCTCGGCCTGGTCTCGATCCTGCCGGTCGTGGAGTGGGTCGTCCACGTGTTCATCCTGCACTGGAAGCCGCGCCGTCTCGGCCCGCTCACCCTCGACCCGCTGCTGGCCCGCAAGCACCGCGCCCACCACGCCGACCCGCGCGCGATCCCGCTCGTGTTCATCCCGTGGCAGGCCCAGCTGTGGCTCGCGCCCGCGTGGACCCTGCTGGCCTGGCTGGTCACGCCGTCCACCACGGCGATGTTCTCGTTGCTGACGGCGATCTACGCGATCAAGTCGGGCTACGAGTGGACGCACTACCTGCTGCACAGCGACTACCGGCCGCGGTCCGCGTGGTACCGCAAGGTCTGGCGCAACCACCGGCTGCACCACTACAAGAGCGAGCACTACTGGTTCACCGTCACCACCGCGGGTACGGCGGACCGGCTGTTCCGCACCGCGCCCGACCCGAGCACGGTGCCGACGTCCCCGACCGTGCAGCGCCTGCACGACCTCGCGCTGTGAATCTCCTGCCGCAGTAGGTAGCGCCGACCGCCCTGGGCCGAGCAGGATCGGGGCCGTGCGGATCCACCACCTGAACTGCGCGACCATGCGGCCGCCGCTCGCTCCCACCATGGTCGCCCACGTGCTGCTCCTCGAGCGCGCGGACGGTCTCGCGCTCGTCGACACCGGCTTCGGCACCGGCGACCTCGCCGACCGCAAGCGGCTCGGCCGCCCGTTCCTCACCACCGTGCGCCCCGATCTCGACCCGGGGGAGACCGCACTGGCGCGGGTGAAGGCGCGCGGCCACGACCCGGCCGACGTCACCGACATCCTGCTCACCCACCTCGACCTCGACCACGCCGGCGGCATCGGCGACTTCCCCAACGCCCGGGTGCACGTCCACGCCACCGAGCACGCCGCGGCTACGCGCCCCTCGATGCGCGAGAAGGCCCGCTACGTCCAGGGTCAGTGGGCGCACGACCCGCAGTGGTCGCTGCACCGCGAGGGCGGCGACGACTGGCTCGGGTTCGCCGCGGTCACCGCGCTGGCCGACGACGTCGTGATCATCCCGCTGCACGGCCACACCCGCGGCCACGCCGGGGTCGCCGTACGCCGCGACGACGGCGAGTGGCTGCTCCACGCGGGCGACGCCTTCTTCCACGGCGGCCAGCTGCAGGACCCGCCGACCTGCCCGGCCCCGCTGGCCGCGTTCCAGCGGCTGATGGCCGTCGACAACCGGCAGCGGGTGGACAACCTCGAGCGGCTCCAGGAGCTGGCCCGCGGCCGGGGTGACGAGGTCACCGTGATCTGCGCGCACGATCAGGCGCAGTACGACGCGCTCAGCTCGGGCAGACCGTGAACGGCAGCCGCCGCTCGTGGACCATCCGGGCCGCGGCCGGCGGATCGGCGAGCGTGTAGCCGAGGCGCCCGCTCGACGGGTCGGCGACGCCGCGGCTCATGACCAGCCCGAACTCCGGGTCGGTCGGCGGCATCACCTCGGCCAGCCGGACCCGGTCGAAGGCGTCGCTGCGCGCCTTGCCGAGCTGGGCCGTCACCAGCTCGGTGCCCAGCGCCACCGACCACGCGTCGAGCTCGTCGAGCCCGTGGAGCGCGGCGGCGGGCGCGGCGGCGAGTTGCTCCTCGATCCCCGCGCCGAAGACGGTGGCGAAGGGCGTGCACCCGCGCTCGACGTACGTCGACACGGCCTCGCTCCCCGTCAGCGCGACCAGCTCGGGGTCGGCGCCCCAGGAGTCCGCCGGCGCGGGGGGTGCCGTCGAGGTGACCAGTCGGCGGGCGTCATCGACGACCGCGCCCGCGAGCGGGCCGACGCCGGCCTCGACCGCGCGCTGCACGGCGGCCATCGCCAGGTCGTCGTGGAAGGCGAGGATCCAGCCCCCGTCAGCGCCGTCTCCCCCGTCGCCACCCTCGGCGCCGGACCAGCGGGCCTCCCAGGCGACGTCGTCCTGGCTGAAGCCGAACTGGTTGCGCAGCCGCTGGTCGACCGGGCGCAGCAGCCCCTCGGACAGCGCGGCGGTCTTGCGGATCCGCTGCCAGAACCGCTCGCGCTCGGGAGCGGGCGTGGCGTCGTCGAGGGTGGAGAACCCGAGGACCAGGCGCAGCTGGTCGAAGTCGGTGACCTCGAGCGTCGTCGCCGCGGCGGGCACGAGGGCCAGTACGGCGGCGGAGGGCTCCTGGGAGGCGTCGTACTCGGCGACGACGGTCTCGGGTTCCGGCACCTGCTGCTGGACCGGCTCGGGATCGCCGCTGCAGCCGGAGAGCCCGGCGAGGACGACGACGGCGGCCAGCACTGCACCGATCCGCCCCATGCCGCTCACCCGCCGAATCTTGCCATGTCGCCCGCACGGGCGTCCGCAGATGCGAGCGGGCGCCGACCGTTGGCCGACGCCCGCTCGTGGGTGGGATCACCCGATCTGATCGAACTCCCTGAACTTCCCGATCAACGCCCCGAGGACTGCGCCTCGACGAGCAGCCTGCGCAGGTCGGCCGGCATCCGGTCGTCGACCGTCAGCGGACCGGTGCCCCGAGCCGACGCGCTCGCCGCCGGCGGCGGGACCGGGTCGCACTTGAGGTCGCTGCGCTTCTTCTTGCTGCGCTTGGGGAGCACCCCGGTGTCGAGGTAGCTCGCGACCAGGTCGTCGGTGCAGGCGATGCCGGACAGCGACCCGGAGTGCGTCGTACCGCCCTTGCCCTCGATGAGGAACGAGGTCGGGAACGCCTTCCGCGTGGCCACCGCACCGGAGAACACCGTGGCGGCGTCGTTGGTCTCGGCGATCATCAGGATCGGCGTCTTCACCTTCTTGCCGCTGACGTCGAAGGCCTGCCGCGACTTGGCCGGCCAGTTGAGGCAGGGCGCGTTGTACCAGGTGTTGCCCCACGTCAGGAACGGGTGCTTCTTGTGCACGCGCCAGGCGTCGGCCTGGGTCTGCTTCCAGTTCGGCCACATCGCATCGGTGCACTGCACGGCGTTGTAGACGGCGAAACCGTTGTCGTCGCCGGGCTCGGCGTACATCGCGATCAGGTCCGCACCGTCACCCGTCTTGACGAACTTCGCGTACGCGAGGCCGATGGTGTTCCAGTCGTAGACGTAGTAGCCGGCGCTGAGCAGCACGTCACCGAGCTCGTCGGGTCCGAGCCTGCCACCCGCCGCGGGCTGCTTGTCGAGCTGCTTGAGCAGCTTGTAGTAGCCCTTGCGGATCGCCTTGCCGCTGGTGCCGAGGCCGTAGACGGCGTCGTTCTGGGCGAGCCACTTGAAGTACGTCCGGATGTTCTTGTCGAACTGGATGTTCTGGTCGACGTTGGACTCGTAGAACGCCCGGTCGGCGTTGAGCACGCCGTCCCACACGAAGCGCCCGACCTTCTTCGGGAACATCGTCGCGTAGACCTGACCGAGGTAGGTGCCGTAGGAGAAGCCGTAGTAGTTCAGCTTCGGCGCACCGACGGCCTTGCGCAGGCTCTCGAGGTCCTGGGCGACGTCCGTGGTGTGCATGTGCTTGAGGAGGCGCTTCGCATCGGACTTCGAGCACGCCTTGGCGTACTTCTTGGTCACCCGCTGCCACCACTTGAGGTCCTTCTTCTTCGTCGGCACGTAGTTGGGCCGGTCGTAGCCCGCACCCGGGTAGTTCGGGTTGCAGCTCAGCGACGGCTCACTGCTGCCGACACCGCGCGGGTCGAAGCCGTACCAGTCGTACTTCGCGCCCACACCGTTGGGGATCGCCGCACCGAGTCGGGCCATGCCGAGGCCGGAGCCACCGGGCCCGCCCGGGTTGCCCGCGATCATGCCCTTGTAGTCCGGGTTGGTGTGCAGCACCCGGCTGACGGCGATCTTGATCTTCTTGCCCTTGGGCTTGTCGTAGTCGAGGGGGACCTCGAGCATCGCGCACTGCGCACCCGCGTCGATCAGACGCTGGTTGGTGCAGGCGCCCCACACGGGCGCCGGCGGTGTGTACGACGCGGGCTTGGCCTGCGTGACCTGCGGAGCCTGCGGCGCGGCGCTGCTGCTCCCCCCTGGCACCAGCACAGCTGCTGCCGTTACTACCGACGCCACGATCGTCAGTGCTCTCTTCACTTCACAACCTTCCGAGTGAGGGTCTTCCGAGATGTGACCGGCACAGCCGGAACCACTCTCCGACCCTGCCTCTTCTCCGGCCTCACGTCCACCCCGGCGCGCAGGAGAATCTCCGGTGTCGTCCGGGCTCGGCCGCAAGAGTCCGTGCGACGCCGTACCCGATGACGGTGGATCAATCCGCCTGCAGGTCGCGGATCTTTCGTCCCATCGCTTCGATGACCTCGCGGTCCGACGTATCTTGGCGGGGCCAGGTGCGGTCGTCCCGGTCCTGGAGCCAGTGCAGGACCTCCCCCGGGTGCACGTGGTCACCGGTGACGAAGTGCGTGACGACGAAGGCCCGGACCCCCGTCCCGTCCGGCACCCTGCACCACCCGACCCCACCGGCGTCGGTCTCGACGATCAGCCACTTCGGGGCGTCCGCGTCGAAGTCCGTGACGCAGGCGCACAGCCAGACGGCACGATCCGCATAGAACGCGCCGTTGAGCGTCGGCACCTGCGGCTCGGACCTCGCGGCCGCCATGGTGAGGATCTGCTCCACCACCGCCACCGACGGGTCCTCGCGTGGCGGGGATGGTTGGCGTCGCTTGAACACCCAGGAACGGTACTGACCGCACACCGTCCACACCGACCCATTTCCTTGCCGCCCCAGCGGATTCCTCATCAAAGCCCGTTTCCGGTGAGCCGATCCTGAGATGATCCGGCCGTGGCCCCCGACCAGCGACTGCGCGAGCTCGCGATCAGGCATGCCGCCTTCGCCTGGCTCGACCGGCAGCGCGCCGCGGGCAAAGAGACCTTCACACAGCAGGACACCAGCGGCCTGAACCTGGCCGGCGAGACCATCCGGCTGATGCCCACTCAGCAGGGAATCTGGAAGCCGGGACAGTTCGTCGCGGCCCTGTCCTTCCGCACGGTCTTCCGGTCGCCAGGGAGCAGCCGCCCGTACGACGACACCACCGGAGCCGATGGGTTCCTTCGCTACAAGATGCGCGGCCACGACCCGAACCACTTCGAGAACCGCGCCCTGCGCGAAGCCATGCTCGAGCGGCTGCCGCTGATCTGGTGGCTGGGCGTGGAGGGCGGCGGTTACAGCGCCCTCTACCCGATCTACCTGATCGGAGAAGAGGCGGCGGACCTGCAGTTCGTCGTGGACATCGACGCCGTCCCGCAGACCGACATGACCTGGCTGCCAGGCGACCTCGAACTCGATCCGTCGTACCGCCAGCAGCTCACCAAACGGCGCCTCCACCAGCGCCCTTTCCGCGCCGCGGTCCTCCGCGCCTACCGCACCTCCTGCGCCGTCTGCTCCTTCCGCCACAGCGACCTCCTCGACGCGGCGCATATCCACGAGGACGGCGCCGGCGGACGCCCGGTCGTGACCAACGGCCTGACCCTCTGCAAGATGCACCACGCCGCCTACGACCGGCAGATCCTCGGCATCACCCCCGACTACGAGGTTCGGATCAACGCCGAGGTCCTCCACGAGGTCGACGGCCCGATGCTCCGCCACGGCATCCAGGAGTTCCACGAGAAGCCGCTCATGGTGCTGCCCACGCGTCGGACCGAACGTCCCGACCGAGAGCTGCTCGACGAGCGCTATCGGGCGTTCCTCAACGCCAGCTGAGGTCGTGAGCCGAGCCCGGGAGACCTGGCCGGGTCTGCTCGCCAATGGAAGCACGTGGGTATGTCGGACCTTTCCTGAATCCGGTGACGGTGGTCGCCGCTCGAATCCTTGGGGAAGGTGATGACCAGGTCTGGTTCAGAGTCACCAAGACCGACGATCCGAATGGCAGTTCGCCCCGGAGTGCTGGTCGCCTGACAGCTTCATCCGACCGCTGCGATTCGGCCTAGTATCGACACTCCGTAGCGCAAAGCGGACTGTTCGATTAGTGCCGAAAGACCCATAGTCACCTCCCTGCCGATCAGCCCGGACGGTCGTCGGACAATGACGGCCGCGAGACTTTGTCGATTCGTCGCCGCGATCGCGCGCTTAGTGGCACGCTCTCATAGGGAGCAGGGAGGCAACGGTGACTGATTGGATCGTGCGTCGGTGGGCCAGATACGGCCACGAGCGGCTTTACGCCGAGACATCCAACGGGACGGCGCTTGGATACTTCGACGTGAAAGCCGGCCGCTACCACACTGACGACCTGTCGAACCTGTCGCTGTTACAGGACGCGATCGCTGAACACCTCGCCGAGCGCCCGACGGCCCCACCCCGTCAGCCTGCACCGCCGATCATCAACGAGCAGCAGGCGGCACCGCCTGCACCGCCATCGCCCGCTCAGCAGGTGCCGACTCCCCCACCTCCACCGATCTGGCATGACATCAGCGCGAACCGCGCCGGAGCCGCAGCACGGGAGCGGGCGATGGCCGAGCGCGAAGCCCAAGGCACCTTCAAGCACCTGTTGTCCAGACTCGTGGGCGCACGTACCGAGGAGCGTTCCTGGCGAATCGGCGCAGACGGCGAGGAGGCCGTCGCTGCTCAACTTCTTGCGCTCGGTCCGGCGTGGCGAGTCCTGCACGCCGTCCGCGTGGGTGAGCGCGGCGCCGACATCGACCACGTCGTGATCGGCCCGCCTGGGGTTTTCACCGTCAACGCCAAGCACCATCCCCACGGCTCGATTTGGGTGGGCGGTGACACCTTCATGGTGAATGGGCAGCGCGTCCCGTACATCAGGAACAGTCGCCACGAGGCGCGGCGGGCCTCCCGGATGCTTACCGAACAGGCCGGCTTCCCGGTGATAGCGACCGGTCTCATTGCGGTGATGGGCGCCCAGAAGGGCTTCAAGATCCGGACTCAACCGGAGGACGGAAGCGTCGTCGTCGTGATGCGACGACGGATCAGCCACCATCTGCTGTCGCAGCCCTTCCGGCTGTCGAAACGCGAGATCGACGCGATCTATGACGTCGCAAGGCGTTCGACCACCTGGCAATAGTGAGAACACCTCTCGACATCGTCGGTTCAGATCGACTGCGTCCCCGAGACCTCGAGGATTGAGAAACACGACAGGAGACCCCGCAGCATTCATCGTGTGGACGCTAGGGAGTCGAACCCCTAACCCCTTGCTTGCAACTGCCCTCGAACGCCCTTCCGATGGCCGTTTTCGCGGTGAAACTGCATGTCAGAAGCGTCCAGGCGTGGCCCGATCTGGACATCGCTTCTCCTTAATCACCTCATTAGGGGTTCTGTACAGATAGTCAGGGCGTGGGAAGCCCGCAGGCGCCAACCTGGCCTTCAAGTGGGTGGGGAGGTCATCAGCGTCCAGCATCATGGCGAGCCCCGGATGCCGTCCGTGAAGTTGTGCAAGGTCCCCAGCGAGTGCCAATCCAAGGGACTCAGTCATGAAGCGCGCCAAGTGCGTCGGACTTCGGCGGGAGCGCCACAACCAGCGGAGCGGTTCACCGTGGCGGATCACAAGGTGATCGAGCAGCAAGCTAGTTTCTGCCATGACTGACGCCAACGACGGCGGCGCGTGCGGGCGCTCGACGATCAGCAGCGACATGATCGCTGACCGAGCAGAATTGGTGTCGAGAGTGCCAGCGACCTAGTCCGACCAAGTTCCCTTGCTGTCCCGCACGAGCACTCGAACGTCGATCGAAGCGAAGTGGACACCCTTCGTTCGCTGCGTGTGCTGGCACCGACTCACACCGTCGCCCGATCCGCGGCAGCACAACCGTCAGATTCGAAAGCTACTTCGCGCCGCGGTTCGATCTCGAAGTGACCGTTTGACGCACGGAAACAGCTGGCTTGGACGCCGAGATCACAACCTCGACCCGCATCCGCGACGCCAGAGCTGAGCCGGCGCTCGTCGGCAAGTATCGGCTGCGAGTCGGGATCTCTCGCTCGGTCATCTCGTCGACCGTGAGTCCTGCGTCTTCAAGCGCGTCAGCACAGATCTGCGCGTTGTCGATCTTGAAGCCACGCAGGGTGCTGTTGCCGACAACCATGACGACATCTCCGCCGGGACGAAGGACCTGCTTAACCTGGGTCGCTACTTCTCGCGCGTCTTTGACGTAACGGGTCGCCCAACCAACGATGCGCCCAGGAGCGACCTCTCCTCCCGACCCGGAGATGTAGTCCGCTGGATCGTGATCCTGCGCTGCCAGAATCTTCTCGGCGCCAATCGACGCCCCACGGATAGCGCGGATCTGAGCTGCTGAGTAGCCCAGCCAGACCAAGCTCATCCGGTGCCCGCGCAGGTAGTCGATGGCGTTCAGGTAAGGCGGCGACGTGATGACGCAGTCGACTGACTCATCCTCGATGTGGGTCAGCTCGCGTCCATCGCCCAGCTCGATCGAGGACGATCCTCGAACAGCTTCTGGAACAAGTCGAGCCGACATCACCCGGGCGCTCTTAAGGAACTCGGCCTCGACGTCGTAGTTCGACTCGGTAGCGACCTTGTGGGGACGACTGTGTGACGTGTCCCGCGCCAGCGAAGCACCGCGCTCCTTCGTCACAATGATCCGACTCAGCGCGACCCTGAGAGCGTCTGCCGATGGGAGCTGCGAATCCTTCAGAACCGAAGCTAGGCGAACAAGCGGCGTGCGCTGCTCAGCGCCAAACCAGAACTTGATGAAGTCCGACGTCTCTTCGTCGACCCAATCGAGGTCATCGAGTTCAGCCACGTCGGACGCTGCAGCTCGCGCTAACAGCTCATGTACGTCGTGGATGAACTGGCTGCGGGTCGGCGGCTTGCACCAGACCCGAGCCATGAGAACCGCCATTGGGTCCACGTCCGTGCCGAGCGCCGTGACGCCATGCTCAACGCCGGCGCGTAGGACCGTTCCCGACCCACACATTGGGTCAAGAAGCACAGATCCGACGGGGAGGTCGCCGATCCGCGACAAGGCAATCTCGGGCGCCATTCTCGCCGGGAACGGGTGGATCACCTTCATGTCTATCCCTTAATGTCGGCGTGCGTTGTTGCGTCGATGCCGTCCCCGAACATGTCCTTAAGGTGGCGCTCGACCTCCGCGACGATCTGACTCGCGCTTCCATGCAGGCGTACCTCATCGTTCGCGCTGTTCACCTCGATCCAGCGCGAACCGACAATGGTAGAGACCGCCTGGAGCGCAGCTGCCAGCGCCTCGGGTGGGTAGGACGTCAAAGTCGGCTCCAACACCCGCGCGACCTTGACGCTTGGCACCTGAAGCTCATCGGTCTTCTGTGACTCCAGAACTTCCAGGAGCTTCAGCAAGGGCACCCGACGTCCTCCTGTCGTCAACTCAGTCTCCAACTGCTGAAGCCAGGCGTCGACCTCGTCGACTGACCGGGGCTCCGCGAACAAGTTGCGAACGGTCGTCAGCGGAACGCCGTACTGGTAGTGCAGCTCGACCAGTCGTTGGAGCTGAGGAACCAGGAGAAGGCTCAGTCGGGCACCGGTCTCCTTCGCGGCAGCAAGCTTCTCGTTGACCTTGCTGTCGACGGTTGACTGCCCGTCGTACTTCTTCGCGATGAAGAACCCGAAGTCGGCGTCCTCCTTCTTGCGGAAGGTCTCGAGACTGCCGAAGTCGATCTTGTCCGCCGGGACGCTCGTGCTGTTGGTCTGCTTTGCGTCGTAGACGATCTTAAAGTCATCGGAACCAGTCCCTGCACCTCTGCCCAGACGTGCATAGAGGACGCCGTCCGTGCCACCCGCGTTGCCTCCGCGCCGCTCGTACTCAAAGCCGAGTACACGGAAGGCAGCACCAACAGCACGTTCCAACGCGGTCTCATGGGTCAGAGCGCTCTTCAGCAGGCGGAGCGCTTCGACAGCGGTCGACGGTTCGTCACCGGCGATGATCCGGAGGATCTTGTCGCGGTCAGCGAGAAGGTTGACCGAGAGCTGACGCGGCACGCCGTAGTCCTGCAGGATCGCGTCAATTAGGAACTCGGCACTACCGAACAGCGCAGCGGGCGCCTTTCCTCGGCTGCCAGAAAGCATCTTCTCGACAAAGGGGTGTTCACTGTTGATGACGAGGCGTCGGGTGGTCGGGTGGTAGCGAACCACGCGGTCGAAGATGCCAGTTTTTTCGAAGACGATATCTGATACCAAGTCATTCGAGACCTCTTCGGCGTAGGTCGCGAACCAGTCTTCGCGGTCCTCGTCGTCCTCGAACGACGGCTTTGCGAAGTAGTAGGACTCTTCGTCGGATTCCAACGCAATGCGAACGGTCTCAACGATCGGCTCGGTCAGAAACGCGCTTGGAGCATTCTCAAGCAGTTTGCTGATGTCGATGCCGTGCTGCTCAAGGTCAAGGAACTTCTCGTAAGCAGTCCGGCAGCGGTTGAAGACTCCGAGAAGGTACTTCCGGAAGGTATCGATCGCCTCGCTCTCGCGAACACCCTCCCGCGAAGACAGCAGGTGGTAGCGCAGTCCGTCTGCGTCGACCTCCAGGGCGAACCGTGACCAAGTAGCGTGGTTCAACGCGGGCAACCCAAAGAGACCATCCTCTAGATTTACAACCCGGTTTCGGACTCGAACGAAGAAGCCATTGCTCCGGTTGTACTGATCGGACTTGCCCTCAGTCAGCCGCTTCTCAAAGAGTTCGGCACCACCTGTGATCGCGCCCTCAATGCCAGAGATCTCGATGCCGCCGCCTGGAAGCTTGGTTAGTCCAAGCTGGGTTGCAACATCATCGCTCTCGCTGCCGATCTCCCACTGAAACAGGCGCTTGCGCTCTGCCTTGCTCGATTCGAGCTTGTCCCCATCCAGCCAGATCTGGAAGTCGCCGTGGAGCGGCAGCCCAGTCCGCAGAACCCATTCCAAACGACCTGCGGTCAGCTTCTCGTAAAGATCCTTGAAGTCCGACAGACGTGCCGCTGTCCACGTCGCTGCAGCATCCGGTCCGAAGAGCAACCTCCAGGCGTCCGGGTCGCGCGCCTCGATGTCAGCCATGAAGAGCTTCGCTTCTTCCTCGGTGAGCTCCCGAAGGGGCAGCACAATCGGAGAAGCATTGTCGTACTGGTGCACACCTTCGAGTGACCGGAAGTTCATAGACGTCATCAGGATCTTGTCGTCGACTTTGCTGATGTGAGTGAGACGCCAAGCAAGCACGTAGGCGGCAAGCTTGCCGATGCCAAACTGCCCGATCGGCGCCCGCTTGCCAGTCGCGCCGTTCGCCTTCTGCGAAGCCGCCACGCGCCACAGCTGCTCAAAACCGCCCGCGTCCAGTCCGGTGCCATTGTCGATCACCCACAGCGGGGGAAGATCGTTCGGGTCGCGATCGTCACCCGGAGACGAGCCGGATGCATCTTCGGCCCCCGGTACTTCAACATCCGTCCACGCTGCAGGGTCTGAGGGTGATGGCGCGGCAACTTCTTCGCCGGCGACGAGCTTCTTCTCAAGCGCCTCGTCATCCACGGCGTCCCCGTCTTGGAAAGCGGGTCGCACAGCTTGGTAATCGGGATCGGGTAGCAGCACGTGCGTTGCCGTGGCATCAGCGTCGTAGCTGTTGCTGACCAGCTCTTCAACCGCCTTCTGCGGACTCTGGTATAGACCCTCGGAGAACAGCTTGATGATCTCGTAGCTGATGTGAACGGGGATCTGAGATACCTCAGGAAGCTCCGACTCGCGTTCGGCAACGACATCCGGGAACGAGGTCACATGGCTATCGCCCGTGTCATTGGTGCCCGTCATGTCGCGCATGGTATTCATCCCGCCGGCAGCTTCGCGGCAGATTCGGACAAGTCGTAGCCCGGCTCACGCGAGCTTTTCAAACCGGGTGACCCGCAACAAGCTCTGGAGTCCTTGGGGTTCGCCAGCCTGCTCCACCGCCGCATCGACGTTGCCGAGAAGAAGGGGACGTGAGGCCAATGGCCACCGATCCGAACTGGCTGCCGTCAACCCTTGCTCAGTCGACTGCCGCGCTTGTCGCCATCGCAAGCGGACTCCTCGCCAGAAGACTCGTTGGCCTCGCGGGTCGAACGGGGTGGGTTGCTACATCGCCGCGACAACTTGGTCGCACGGCGCGCGGGTCTGGCGGATGGGGTGCAAGCATCACACGACTCCTTCCTGCAGCCATCATCGCTACGGAAGAGGTCCGGGTTACCGGGTCAGGCTCCCAGGCCGCTTGACAAGACGTAGAAGAGTCCACCGGCCCACTCAGCAAATCGAAAGGCACCGACCCAGCACCAGGCTGAACAACCAGCCTGGGCATCGCAGCGCCGCCGCCAACGATCCGGATGCGTCGTTGCCCTCACTTCCGTGGACGTCGGCCTGTCTGCTCGCCTTCGGGCGAACTTTTCGGCAGAGTGCCGTTCATGCCCACCGAAGGCGATGGGGAGATCGCCGCCTCATCGTCAGCGGACAGTAATCCAGTCAGCACGTCTGCAACCACCGGTCTTCACCCCACACCGATCGCGGTGGTGATCGACGCGAACCTCTGGCACAAGCACCTCAACGTCGACCGGCTCGCCGCTCACGCGGCGCGCCTGCAGAAATCGGGAATTGACGTGTGGGTGCCGGAGCAGGTCGCTCTGGAGTGGGCAGAACACGCCCACGAAGAGATTCAGCAGATCG
This sequence comes from Nocardioides sp. L-11A, assembly GCA_029961745.1. Lineage (NCBI taxonomy): Bacteria > Bacillati > Actinomycetota > Actinomycetes > Propionibacteriales > Nocardioidaceae > Nocardioides > Nocardioides sp. L-11A. The sequence goes on along the minus strand of CP124680.1, from coordinate 17,484 downwards.
CCGAGCGATGGAAGAAGCCGGAAGTCGCAGGCATTTGCGGCCCGCTACCTGGACCGAGCTCGATCCACGATGTGGTTGCGACGGTCATCGAGATCCTTCAGTCGATCCCCAACGTCAAGGTAATCGAGATGACTGGGGCGGCTGCCATCGCTGGCATCAAGGACCAGATCCTCAAGACCGGCTCAGGCAAACGCGAGAACGGTGTGAAGACCGGGGCTTCAGACTCCTCGTTCGTGCGGGACGCCCTTGCCGCCGCGGGCGACGATCCCAGCAAGGTCCTGTTCGTTAGCGGCAACACCCGCGACATCGAGGCCGCGGCGGCGGCTGCCGGACACACTCATGTCAACAGCACGAAGGAGTCTCGTCTCTAGAAGGTGCTGTTCGGTACCGACGCGGCTCCGGCAACTATCGCGACGATGGTCACCAGCCACCTGTTCTCGTTGGCAACCACTCAAGCTCACGGCGATGCTCACATGCTGCCGCCCGAGCCCTGGATCAACGTCGGCGAGGTCGAGATGTCCGCCGTAGAACACATCGACTTCGAGATCACCTCGGCCGATCTGTACCCTCATCCGACTCTTGTTGGAATCACCGAGCTCAACGTCGTCGACTCCGACACCGCCGGTGACCAGTACGACATCACCGCCGAGTTCAACCTGGTCCTTCTGGGTGATGTCGACGTCAGCGGCTACACGCTGGACAACGATGGCCACGTCCAGATGAGTAGCACTACAGCCACCCAGATGATCGTCGTTGTGCCCTTCATCGCTGACATCGAGGACCACCATGTCGGGCTCACCGTGAACGGATCCGCGGAGGCCTCCCCCGCAACCATCCGTACCCGCGACCCGCTCGACGGCATCGAACACGCCGCCTCGTGGCTTTCCGACCTGGTCGGTATCACCTTCCCCTACGACGCCGACCTGCATCAGGAGTTCACCCTGAGCGGCCTGAACGGCAACTCCAGTCAGGTCTACCTGAGCAGCGACTGGGAGGAGCCGACGCTGCATGTTGACCTGGGCGGCCAAGAGGTCGTCATCGCCAGCCGGTACGACGTGGGCTCACGCGTGTGGGACGGCAAGGAAGGATTCGATTTGTATCCGCCCTACTACCTTTCCAGTTCTGTCGATGGGCTCTCCGAGGAGGCCTTCACCTCGCTCAGCCAGATCTGGGAGTACCTCGTTTCACCGGCCGCTACTGACTCCTAACCCCAGCCGCCACCCATGCGGCCTAGCCCCGACTGTCGCCCGGTCGTGTAGCAGACCCGACGTTCCGACCGCGAACCCGAACGTGTCTTTGGGTGCTGCGAACCCGGTCGGGGTGGTTGGTGCTCGCGTGGGAAGGTAACCGCGCTGAGGGGCCGCTGGGTTCAGGTCATCGGTTCGCCGCTGACGGGGTGGTCGGGGTGGCCGCCGAAGAGGGTGTCGGCGAGCCCGAGAACGCGTTGGGTTTGGTCGGTTTGGCTGCCTCTCGCGATCTTCCAGAACCAGTGCAGGGTGTCGTCTTCGAGGCCGAGCATGTTGCAGAGGTCCTCGGTGAGAGTGAGGCCGTCGGAGGCGATGGTCGTGGGGTCTGCGTCGAGGCGAAGCTCGGCCTCGAGCGGCGGTGGGACTGGGATGCGGAGCTTGCGTGAGGTGCCGTCGTGTTCGTTGAGGTCGAAGGGTTTGGTGCGGGGCCAGAGTCCGCCGGCGATCTGGTAGCCCGTGTTGAGGTCGAGCTCGTCGTGGGTGACGCGGATCAGGCACAGAAGCGCGACGGCGAGAGTGTTGATGTCGCTTGTTCCGAGGGAGGGTTTGCGGGGCGTCCTGACCTCGCCTTCGGGGGCGGCGTAGATGGCGCCGCGTGTCCAGGTGAGGCCTATGGTGCCGTCGTCGTGGAGTTCGACGGTCAAGATCATGGATCGTCCGGGCAGGACTCCGCCGGCACTTCTTGTGTGCTCGAAGACGTAGCGTCGCAGCGAGCGTCGGGGGGAAGAGAGCTCGAACATGGCGGCGATCGCGAAGAACCGCTGCTCGTTGAAGGAGCGGCCGCGTGCGGTCAGGTGGGCGGCTATGTCGTGAGCGAGGATGCGGGCGGACTCGACGATGTCCTGTGCAGTACGCCTGGCGTCCGGTCCGGGAAGTGGGCCGCGGCGCGGCCGTGTGGGGCGGGCGATCGCGACGAAGGTGCCGGGGTCGTCGTCGATGGGTTGTAGGGTCCGCCGCTCGACCAGCTCGTCGAGCATCTCGCGTAGCTCTCGTTCGCGGGCACGGCGGCCGTCGATGCGGCGGCGGTAGGCGGCCTCAAGCTCCTTCTCGGTCATGTTGCGGGTCTTGGAGCCGGCGCGGACCGGTGCGATGAGCCAGCCCTGGTGATCACCGGCGCTTCTGGGCTGGACCAGGTGGGGAGCGTCATCGCTCTCGGGTACGTGGATAGCCAAGACCGTCGCACCGGCATGGGCGCCTTCAGTGTTGGTCAAGATCGTAAGGTCGACCGGGACGGGTGGGTAGATGTGGCTGTAGGCGACCTGACGGATCCGGTCTTGCTGGACCTCGTCGGTGAGGTCGCCGAGGTCCTTGATCTTGTGGGGGCCGGTCTTGAGTTCCTTGACGCCGCATATGAGGAGTCCGCCTCGGGTGTTGGCCATGGCGGCAATGTCCTTCGCCAGTTCGAGCTTGGCGAGTTCGAGTCCGTCGGACGTGAGTGGGCCGCTGGGCGGGTGAAGGTGGAGGACACTCTTCCAGTCGAGCTGATCGGTCTCGGCGATGCGCTGGTCGGCGGCCTTCTCGACTAGGTCAAAGGTGAGGTCGCGGCCGGTCTCTCCGAGGGCTGCGTGGAGCGGAGTCGTCACGGTGTTCACCCTAGGGTGGCGAAGTAGACAGGGTGGGTGGTTACGGGACCTAGCTGCGTAGGCGGTCGCCTCAGCGACCGCCCATGCCTTGCCCGTCGTTGGGCGGTCCAAGTGTGCTCAGGTCGGGTCTGTTCCACGGAACCGTTGCCAGGGAACCCCGCCCAGCACTCGCTTCGTGTGCCATCGCGATGTCCTCCATCAGGCTGTCCCCGACCTACATAACCTCATCGGGTTGGCGACCACAGTCGGCCATGATCGTGCGCAGGACTTCGATGTTCGGTTTGGTCGATCCCGCCGGGACGTGTTCGTGAACTGTTGCCTCCAAGCCGTACGCATACTCGGGCAGCGTCCGTACGTCCTCGATCGAGAGCCCCTTCGGCGTGTCATGTCGGGCGCACCGTAGAGGCGATCGATCACCCCGTCGAGGCCTGTTCGCCTGACCCGCCACTCTGTCCAGTACGCCAACGACTCGGTGTAGGCCGCGATCACCACGTCCTGCTCTTTCAGAGCAAGCAGGGCCTTCTCGGCACCGGGATAGAGCTTCGTGTGCTCGATCCGCGCAGACGCTGGGCACGCACTCCCTCGCTGTAGAACTCGTCAAGAGGTACGCCGCCGGCGGCCTCGACGAGGGACAGCACCTCACCGATCAGGAAGGAGTACTCCGTCGTACCCAGCGTCTGGTGGACGGCACGGATCTCGGCCTCTAGTTGCGCGGCCGGCACGTCACTCACCTCCACCAGACCGTCCAGCAGCGCTGAGAAGGACGCGTACCACGCGTCGAACCAGTCCCAGAGGTGTTGTCGAGATCCGTGATCAGGAGCCGCAGCAATGGCCTACCTTCTCGGAGGTCACATCCTGGTCACTGGCGGCACCTCGGTGGGAGGAAGGCGACCATCGTGGCCTTGCCCGCTAGGGTGCAGCTGCAGCTCGTGTCGCGCTGGCGCAGTCACGTTGATGAACGGCCGGCTGAGGACTATCCGCCGTCCGGTCGACCAGCTCGGCCACCTGCGCCTCCTTCAGCACCAGGCTTGTCAGCTCGTGTCGGCCGTGGCGCGCCACGAACACCCGGTCCGGACTGTTCATCGAGGGCCGTGACGGGACGGTCGACGATCTCGACGACGAGGCGCTGGCGCCCTCCATCGTCGCCACGCCACATCGGACGAGGGCTGCTCGTAAGGCGTCGATCTGGCAGGTCGGAAGTGCCTCCGGCTTGTCGGTGGCGGGCGGCGAGCGTGTCGGGTCAACGGGATCGTCACCGAAGCGAGGCGTCGACGGAAATGGTCACAAGCGTAGGCAGGCCGGGTCAGCGAACGCCCTTCCCCCTACAGTCCCCCTGGCGACGATCCCGAACCAAACCAGAGCACTCATGAAACGAAAGAAACCGCAGAATGACCTGCGGTTTCATGTGGTGGAGCCTAGGGGACTCGAACCCCTAACCCCCTGCTTGCAAAGCAGGTGCGCTACCAATTGCGCCAAGGCCCCGCGCTCGGGCCGGGCCCGAGCGGGTGATTCAGTTCTTGGGGAGGGTGTCGGTGGCCTCGGCCCAGAGGGCCTGCTCGGCCTTGCTCTCCTGGAGCTTCTTGCCGGCGATGACGAGGCCGACGACCCCGAAGACCGCGAGAAGAACCTTCTTCATGCTGCTCCTCCTTCGAAGAAGCCCCGGTCCGCGATGTACGCAGCCGGGGCTTTCCGTGGGCCTAAGAGGACTTGAACCTCTGACCCCCACATTATCAGTGTGGTGCTCTAACCGTCTGAGCTATAGGCCCGGGTGGCATGCCGCTCTGGGTGGAAGCCCCGCGGCAGCAAGCCGATCACAGAGACTACCGGAGCCGGTCTGGCCGGGACAAAACGAGGGCCCCTCGTGCCTCCCTCGCCCTCGGCCGCCGGGTGGACCCGACCTCGGACCGGGTCGACCGCGGCGTGGCAGCGTGGCACGACGAAGGAGCGACGCGCTCACGCCATCAAGCTCAGTTGTCCTCGGCGAGGGTGATCTCGACGCCGCCCAGGAGCGCGGCCGACATGTTGTAGAGGAAGGCGATCAGCGTGGCGGCCGCGGTGATCAGGACGACGTCGATGGCGGCGACGAGCATGGTGAAGCCGAGGACCCGGCTGGTGCCGACGTAGTCCTCGATCCGGAAGGACGCGACGTCCTCTCCGCCGATGCCCTCCTGGATCGTGGAGTTGATCGAGTCCCACACGCCGGCGGCGCCGAGGACCTGCCACACCATCGCCACCGACACCACGGTGACGACGGCGAAGGCGATGGACAGCAGGAACGACGTCTTCATGACCGACCAGGGGTCGATCCGGGTCAGGCGCAGGCGGGCGCGGCGGGGGGCGCGGCCCTTGGCGGGGGCCGCCGGCACCCCACCGGGTACGCCGCCCGGCCCGGTCGGCGGGACGGGCCCGGGCGCCGAGGGCGCGCCGGCGGGGCGGCCTGCGGCGGCCGCCGGCCGGACCACGGTGTCCTCGACGCGCTCAGTCATCAGCTCTCACTCTCCCCGTCGGGCTCGTTCGTGCCCGCGGACCCCTCGATTGTGGCATCCGGGGCCTGAACCTGCGATTCCGTCGAGCCCTCTCCCGCCTCGGCGGCGCCTTCCTCGAGCTCCTCCTCGTCGGCCTCCTTGGCCTCGACCGAGCGGGCCACGACGGCGACGGCGTCGCCCTTCTTGGGGCTGACGAACTTCACCCCCTGGGTGGCGCGGCCGGTGGGCCGGAAGTCGTCGTTGATGGGGCTGCGCACGACCTGGCCGGACTGGGTGATGGAGAGCACCTCGTCGCCGTCGACGACGATGAACGCGCCGACGAGGGAGCCGCGCTCCTCGTTCTCGAGCTTCATCGCCTTCACGCCGAGCCCGCCGCGGCCCTGGACCTTGTACTCCGAGATCCGGGTCCGCTTGGCGAAACCGCCGTCGGTGATGGTGAAGACGTACTGGACGTTCTCGTCGCTCTCCTCGACCGCCGCGTCGGCGGCGCGGATCACGCTCAGCGAGAGGACGGCGTCGCCGTCGCGGAACTTCATGCCGGTGACACCGGACGTCGCCCGGCCCATCGGGCGCAGCTGCTCGTCGTCGGCGACGAACCGGATCGACTGGCCCTTGCGGGAGACCAGCAGGATCGAGTCCTCGCCGTTGACCAGCTCGGCGCCGATCAGCTCGTCGTCGTCGTCGCGGAAGTTGATCGCGATGACGCCGGCCTGGCGCGGGCTGTTGTAGTCGCCGAGCCGGGTCTTCTTGACCAGGCCCTTCTTCGTCGCGAGGACGAGGTACGGCGCCTGCTCGTAGTCGCGGATCGCGAGCACCTGGGCGATCGACTCGTCGGGCTGGAAGGAGAGCAGCCCGGCGACGTGTCCGCCCTTCGCGTCGCGCGAGGCCTCCGGCAGGTTGTAGACCTTGGTCCGGTAGACCCGGCCGGCTGTGGTGAAGAACAGCAGCCAGTGGTGCGAGGTGGTCGCGATGAAGTGCTCGACCACGTCGTCGCCGCGCAGCGAGGCACCGCGCACGCCCTTGCCGCCGCGCTTCTGGGTGCGGTACTGGTCGGCGCGGGTGCGCTTGGCGTACCCGCCGCGGGTGATCGAGACGACCTGGTCCTCGTCGGGGATCAGGTCCTCCATGGACAGGTCGCCGTCGGCCGCGATGATCTGGGTACGCCGGTCGTCGCCGTACCGCTCGACGATCTCGCCGAGCTCGTCGATCACGATCTGCCGCTGGCGGGCGACATTGGCGAGGATGTCCTTGTAGTCGGCGATCTCGAGCTCGATGGCGGCGAGGTCGTCGATGATCTTCTGCCGCTGCAGGGCGGCGAGCCGGCGCAGCTGCATCTCGAGGATCGCGTCGGCCTGGAGCTCGTCGACGTCGAGCAGCTCCATCAGGCCCTCGCGGGCCTCCGCGACGTCGGGCGAGCGCCGGATGAGGGCGATCACCTCGTCGAGCATGTCGAGCGCCTTGACCAGGCCGCGCAGGATGTGGGCCCGCTCCTCGGCCTTGCGCAGGCGGTACTCGGTGCGTCGGCGGATCACGTCGACCTGGTGCTCGACCCAGTTGCTGATGAACTGGTCGATCGTCAGCGTCCGGGGTACGCCGTCGACCAGGGCGAGCATGTTGGCCGAGAAGTTGGTCTGCAGCTCGGTGTGCTTGAGCAGGTTGTTGAGGACGACCCGCGCGACCGCGTCGCGCTTGAGGACGACGACCAGTCGCTGGCCGGTGCGCGAGGAGGTGTCGTCGCGCACGTCGCTGATCCCCTGCACCTTGCCGGAGTCGGCGAGCTCGGCGATCTTGAGGGCCAGGTTGTCCGGGTTGACCATGTAGGGCAGCTCGGTGATGACCAGGCAGGTGCGCCCGCGGTTGTCCTCGTCGACCTCGATCACCGCGCGCTGGGTGATCGAGCCGCGGCCGGTGCGGTAGGCCTGCTCGATGCCCTGGCGGCCGACGATGAGCGCGGCGTTGGGGAAGTCGGGGCCCTTGATCCGCTCGATGAGCGCGTCCTGCAGCTCCTCGCGGGTGGCGTCGGGGTGCTCGAGCGCCCAGGTGGCGCCGTCGGCGACCTCGCGCAGGTTGTGCGGTGGGATGTTGGTCGCCATGCCGACCGCGATGCCGGCCGAGCCGTTGACGAGCAGGTTCGGGAACCGCGCCGGCAGGACCAGCGGCTCCTGCGAGCGGCCGTCGTAGTTGGGGCCGAAGTCGACGGTCTCCTCGTCGATGTCGCGCACCATCTCCATGGCCAGCGGCGCCATCCGGCACTCGGTGTACCGCATGGCCGCGGCCGGGTCGTTGCCCGGCGAGCCGAAGTTGCCCTGGCCGTTGATCAGCGGCGCGCGCATCACCCACGGCTGGGCGAGCCGGACCAGGGTGTCGTAGATCGCGGAGTCGCCGTGGGGGTGGTACTGACCCATCACGTCGCCGACCACGCGCGAGCACTTGGAGAAGCCCGCGGTCGGGCGGTACCCGCCGTCGTACATGGCGTAGAGGACCCGGCGGTGCACCGGCTTGAGGCCGTCGCGTACGTCGGGCAGCGCGCGGCCGACGATGACCGCCATCGCGTAGTCGATGTAGGAGCGCTTCATCGACTCCTGGAGGTCGATGGGCTCGACCCGGCCGCCGCCGTCCATGCCGTCGCCGAGGTTGCTCTGCGTCTCAGTCACGATTGCTCTCTCTGGTGTCGTCTATCGATGTCTAGGGATGGTGTTAGAGACCTAGATATCGAGGAAGCGAACGTCCTTGGCGTTGCGCTGGATGAAGGAGCGCCGCTGCTCGACGTCCTCGCCCATGAGGATCGAGAAGATCTCGTCGGCCTGCGCGGCGTCCTCCAGGGTGACCTGCAGCATCAGCCGCTGGTCGGGGTCCATGGTGGTCTCCCACAGCTCGTCGGCGTTCATCTCGCCCAGACCCTTGTAGCGCTGGACCGGGTTCTCCTTGGGCAGCTTCTTGCCCTGCTCGAGCCCGTCGCGCATCACCGCGTCGCGCTCGGCGTCGGAGTAGACGAACTCGTGCTCGTGCGGCTTGTTCCAGCGCAGCCGGTACAGCGGCGGCTGGGCCATGTAGACGTAGCCGTGCTCGATCAGCGGGCGCATGAAGCGGAACAGCAGCGTCAGCAGCAGCGTGTTGATGTGGTGGCCGTCGACGTCGGCGTCGGCCATCAGCACGATCTTGTGGTAGCGCAGCTTGTCGATGTCGAACTCTTCGTGCACGCCGGTGCCGGCGGCCGAGATGATCGCCTGCACCTCCTGGTTGGCCAGGACCTTGTCGATGCGCGCCTTCTCGACGTTGAGGATCTTGCCTCGGATCGGGAGGATCGCCTGGATCCGCGGGTCGCGGCCCTGCTTGGCCGAGCCGCCCGCGGAGTCGCCCTCGACGATGAAGACCTCGCACTCCTCCGGGTTGTTCGACTGGCAGTCGGCCAGCTTGCCGGGCAGGCCGCCTCCGCCGAGCAGGCCCTTGCGGTTGCGGGCCAGGTCGCGGGCCTTGCGGGCCGCGATCCGGGCGGTCGCAGCGGCCTGGGCCTTGCGGATGATCTCCTTGCCCTCGCCGGGGTTCTTCTCCAGCCAGTCGCCCAGGTGGTCGTTGACGACCGACTGGACGAAGCCCTTGGCCTCGGTGTTGCCGAGCTTGGCCTTGGTCTGCCCCTCGAACTGCGGCTCGGAGATCTTCAGGCTGATGATCGCGGTGAGACCCTCGCGGATGTCGTCACCGGTCAGCCGGTCCTCCTTCTTCTTGATCAGGCCCCACTCCTCGCCCCACCGGTTGACCAGCGAGGTGAGCGCCGCGCGGAAGCCCTCCTCGTGGGTGCCGCCCTCGGGCGTGTTGATCGTGTTGGCGAAGGTGTGGACCGACTCGTTGTACGACGACGCCTGCCACTGCATCGCGAGCTCGAGGCTCATCGGGTTGGCGGCGTCGTCGCCGGTCTCGGCCTCGAAGGCGATGATCGTGCTGATCGCGGTCTTGTTGCGGTTGAGGAAGTCGACGTAGTCGGCCAGCCCGCGCTCGTACTGGAAGACCTGCTCGAGCGCCTTGTGCCCGTCGACGTCGACGGCGTGCACCGCGCCGAATGATGCAGTGGCGGTCGCCACGCCGCTGGTCTCGTCGGCGGTGCCGTCCTCGACCGCGTCGGCGATCTCCTCGGCCTTGGGCCGCGCGTCGCGCAGCTCGATCCGCAGGCCCTTGTTGAGGAAGGCCATCTCCCGGAACCGGGTCGAGATGGTCTCCAGGTTGTAGTCGGTGGTCTCGAAGATCTCCGGCGAGGCGAACCAGGTGACGGTGGTGCCGGTCCGCTCCCCCTCCTCCAGCGGCCGCACCTGGCGCAGGTCGTAGGCGGGGATGCCGAGGGCGAAGTCCTGCTCCCACAGGTAGCCGCGGTTCTTGATCTCCAGGCGCAGGTGGGTGGACAGCGCGTTGACGACCGAGGAGCCGACGCCGTGCAGACCGCCGGAGACCTTGTAGCCGCCGCCGCCGAACTTGCCGCCGGCGTGCAGCACGGTGAGCGCGAGGGTCGCGGCGGGGAGCTCCTGCCCGGGAGCGGTGTCGGTCGGGATGCCGCGGCCGTTGTCGGCGACGCTGACCGAGCCGTCGCCGTTGAGGGTGACGTTGATCGTGTCGCAGTAGCCGGCCAGCGCCTCGTCCACGGCGTTGTCGACGATCTCCCAGATCAGGTGGTGGAGACCGCGCTCGCCGGTGGAGCCGATGTACATGCCGGGCCGCTTGCGGACCGCCTCGAGGCCTTCGAGGACCTGGATCGCCGAGGCGTCGTACTCGGGGAGCTCCTCGGCCGGGGTCCCGGTCGTCTCCTCGGGGACCTCGGGCACGACCTCGGGGGACTGGTCGTCAGTGGACACGCGGGACCTCATTCACTTGAAGGCATGGCGAAGGCCGAGTCAGGCGTCCCGAGACGCGTTCCCGGCCGATAACCCATTCTAGCCGCCTGAGGGCCCCAGGACACGTGTCGCCGCCCCGCCCGGGGGGGACACGGGGTGAAATGTGGCCCCAGACGGCTCAGAAACAGCGATCGGAGCGCCGCGCAGGGGTGGAGCTGTGTCCCCATACGTCACGAGGGGCCCCGAGCAGTCTGGTTCCGCCCCAGGGATCGGTCGCGGGCATCATCCGTAGGTGTCGCGGGGCCCGCGGCTGCCCGGCGCCTTGCGTCGGCCGTGCTTCCAGCTCGGGGCGTGCGGCCCGAGCACCTCGACGATCGTCACCGTCCCGTCGCCCAGCTCCTCGTTGAGGCGCTTGACCACCGAGGCGGCGAGCAGCTTGAGCTGGGTCGCCCAGGCGGTGGAGTCGGTGCGGACGACGAGGGTGCCGTCGGTCAACGACTCCGGCGTGCTGTGGGCGCCGATCTCGGGGCCGACGATCTCGGCCCAGCGGGCGAACACGCCACGCACCCGCAGGTCCAGGGCCCAGCCCCGGTCGCTGATCAGCCGGCCCAGCTCGGAGGTGAGCGCCTGGGGGTCGCGGCCGTCGGGATAGGCGCCGCTGAGCTGGGGCTCCCCCCGGCCGCCGCCCCGGCGCCGGAAGGCCCTGCGCTTGGCGGCGTCGGAGCCGACCCGCGGGAGCCGGCGCGCGGGCGTCGTACTCGCACCGGCGGTGCCCATCGTCAGCGAGCGCGCCAGGTCCAGCCCGTCGGGGCGGTGCTCCTCGGGCTCCTCCGGCTCCTCGGCCCCGTCGGGCCCGGTCTCCTCGGGCAGGTCAGCCACGGGTCACCTCCCCCGCGGCGACGTGGAAGGTGGCGCCCGACAGCTCGGCCGGCACGTCCTCGGCGACCGCCGCGGTCACCAGGACCTGCTCGGCCCCGGCGACCAGCGCCGCCAGCTGGACCCGCCGGTCGGCGTCGAGCTCGGCGAAGACGTCGTCGAGGATCAGGATCGGGTCGTCGCCGTCGGCCCGCAGCAGGTCGTACGACGCCAGCCGCAGCGCGAGCGCGAAGGACCACGACTCCCCATGACTGGCGTAGCCGCGCACCGGCAGACGCTCGTCGTCGCCCGGCCCCAGGGTGAGCAGGAGGTCGTCGCGATGCGGCCCCACCAGGGTGACGCCGCGGCCGATCTCGTCGGACTGCCGACGCGCGAGCTCGGCCCGGAAGGACTCCTCGGTCGGCTCCGGGACACTCGGGCGGTACTCGATCCGGGCGTCGTCCCGCGAGGCACCGCGGGCCACGGCCTCATAGGCCTTGCCGACGTACGGCGCGAGGTCGGCGGTGAGCGCGAGGCGGGCGGCATAGAGCTCGGTGCCGGTGGAGACCAGGTGGTCGTCCCACACCGCCAGGGTCGCGAGCGCGGCCTCCCGACTGGACCCGCGGGCGGCGTACAGGGTCTTGAGGAGGGTGTTGCGCTGCTTGAGGACCCGTTCCTGGTCGGCGATCAGCCCGGCGTGGCGCGGGGTGCGCAGCACGAGCAGGTCGTCGAGGAAGCGGCGCCGGCCGCCGGGGTCACCCTTCACGAGGGCGAGGTCCTCGGGGCTGAACACGACGGTGCGGACGATGCCGGCGAGCTCGCGCACCCGCGGCAGCGGCGAGCGGTTGATCCGCGCGCGGTTGGCCCGGCCCGGATTGAGCTCGACCTCGAGCACCGCGGTGCGGCCCTCGCGGACCACGGCGGCGCGGACGATCGCCTGCTCGGCGCCGGCGCGGATCAGCGGCGCGTCGGTGGCGACCCGGTGCGAGGAGAGCCGCGACAGGTAGTCGACCGCCTCGACCAGGTTGGTCTTGCCCTGCCCGTTGCGACCGACGAAGGCACTCACCCCCGGCTCGAGCTCGACGTCGACGTCGGCGTACGACCGGAAGTCGTGCAGGCTGAGCCGCGCGACGTGCACTCCGCCCACCTCCTTCGACGCGTCCTCGTGACGATTGTCCCCCGAAGCCGGTCTCGGGAGTGGTTTGCGGGCCGCGGGAAAACCCTAGGCTGAGTCGCATGACGCAACCACCCACCCCTCCGTACGGGGCACCCGATCCCTACCAGCCGCCGCCGGGCTACGCGGCTCCCGGCTACGGCGCTCCGGCCGGCGGCTCCTTCTACATCAGCCATCTCGGCCAGGAGCAGGGACCGATCGACATGGGGACGCTGGCGCAGATGGCGCTCAGCGGCCAGATCCGTTCGGACACGCCGGTCCGGACCGCGGAGAGCCCGCAGTACTTCGCGGCGAAGGACCTGCCGGGTCTGTTCTCCGACAAGGACTGGACCACGACCCTGATCCTGTCGATCCTGCTGGGCCAGCTCGGCGTCGACCGGTTCTACCTCGGCCAGGTGGGCCTCGGTCTGCTCAAGCTCTTCACCTGCGGCGGCCTCTACATCTGGTGGATCATCGACATCGTCTCGGTCGCGACCCGCAAGATGCGCGACGCCCAGGGCCGGCCGCTGCGCTGAGCCATGGCCGACCTGCACGCACCGCCGGCGCGGCGGCCGCGGACCACCGAGGTGGTCGCGGCCGTCGGCGTCGCCGCGCTGGGGGTCAGCCTGTTCCTCTCCCCCGAGCACATCGAGGACGGGCCGATCATCTGCCCGTTCCGCCGGCTGACCGGGCTGCCCTGTCCCGGCTGCGGCCTGACCCGGTCGTGGGTCTACCTCACCCACGGCTGGTGGCGCGACTCGTTCCTCGCGCACCCCTTCGGCCCGCTGTTCGCCGCGGTCATCATCGGCCTGGCCGTGGCCGCCGTCCGAGCGCGGGTACGCCGCAGCGGACCGCCGTCGCTCGACCGTCTGGTCCGCCACCCGGTCGCTGTCGCCGTCCTCGTCGCGTGGCTGGGCTTCGCGCTGGTCCGGGCTGTGCTCGCAGCCTGATCCCGTCGCCACGCAACAACCAGAATTGTCGTCGCGAGGGGCGATCCGCGACGAGATCGGTCGTTGCGCCGTCGCTCAGGCGTCCGGGTTGGCCTCGCCGCCCGGCGGCGGGTCGGTGTGGACCGCGTGCCCGCCGAACTGGTTGCGCATCGCGGCGATCGCCTTCATCGCCGGGCTGTCGTCCTGGCGCGAGGTGAACCGGGCGAACAGCGACGAGGCGATGACGTGCATCGGCACCGCGTTGTCGATCGCCGCCTGCACCGTCCAGCGGCCCTCACCCGAGTCGTCGGCGTACCCGCGCAGCTCGTCGAGGTGCTCGTCGGCCTCGATCGCCTCGGTCAGCAGGTCGAGCAGCCACGAACGGATCACGGTGCCGTGGCGCCAGGACTCGAAGATCGCGGGGACGTTCTCGACGATGTCGACCTTCTCGAGCAGCTCCCAGCCCTCGGCGTAGGCCTGCATCATCGCGTACTCGATGCCGTTGTGGACCATCTTGGCGAAGTGCCCCGCGCCCGGCGTCGGCCCGGCGTGGACCGCCCCGCCCTCCTCGGGCTTGAGCGCGTCGAAGGCGGGCTGGACCTTGGCGATGTCGTCGGGCGCGCCGCCGTACATCAGGGCGTAGCCGTTCTGCAGGCCCCAGACGCCGCCGGACACGCCGCAGTCGACGAAGCCGATGCCGCGCTCGGCGAGTGAGGCGGCGTTGATCGCGTCGTCGGTGTACTTGGAGTTGCCGCCGTCGACGACCAGGTCGCCCTCGCCGAGCAGCTCCTTGAGCTCGGCGACCGTCGAGCGGGTGGGGTCACCGGCCGGCACCATCACCCACACCACCTTCGGGGCGGGCAGGGCATCCACCATCGCCGCCAGGCTGGCGACGTCGGCGAGATCCGGGTTGCGGTCGTAGCCGACCACCGTGTGGCCGGCCTCCCGCAGCCGGGTGCGCATGTTGCCACCCATCTTTCCGAGTCCTACGAGTCCGATGTGCATGGCGCATCTCCCTGTCGGTCGCGGGTGGGTGGCGGTGGTGCTCAGCTCAGCAGTCGGCGCGGCATCAGCAGGTAGCGGAAGGATCCGGCCTCGGCGTCGTCCGCACCCTCGTCGGCCGTGCCGCTGATCACGACCGGCTTCGACGGCTGGGTGAAGGCGAGCTCGACGACGGCCTCGTCGATCGCGCCGAGCCCGTCGAGCAGGAAGTTCGGGTTGAATCCGGTGACCAGCTCGTCGCCCTCGATCTGGGCCGCCACCGACTCCGACGCCTGGGCGTCGTCGCCCGAGCCGGCGTCGAGGATGAGCGCGCCGTCGCGGAAGCTGAGCTGCACGGCGGTGTTGCGGTCGGCGACGAGCGAGACGCGCTTGACCGACTCGATCAGCTCCTGCCGATCGATCTTCGCGACGGTCAGCTTCTCCGACGGGAACAGGCTGCGGACCTTGGGGAACTCACCGTCGAGCAGGCGGGTCGTGGTCCGGCGTACGCCGCCGGGGCCGGTGCCCTCGAAGCCGATGATGCCGTCGCCCGAGCCCGAGGCGGACAGGGCGATGGTGACCTCGGGGCCCGCGGTCAGCGACTTCGCGGTGTCGCCGAGGACCTTGGCCGGGACCAGGGCCGCGACGGTGGCGTCGGGGGTGCCGGGGTTCCACGCGAGCTCGCGCTGCGAGAGTCGGAACCGGTCGGTCGCGAGCAGCGCGATCGTCGAGCCCTCGATCTCGAGGCGGACGCCGGTGAGCACGGGGAGCATGTCGTCGCGACCCGCGGCGGTGACGGCCTGGGCGACGGCGTGCGCGAAGGCCTCGCTCGACACCGTGCCGGTCGCGGCCGGCATCTCGGGCATCGTCGGGTAGTCCTCGACCGGCAGCGTCTGCAGGGAGAACCGCGAGGAGCCGCAGGTCAGCGAGACGCGGGCGCCGTCGAGCGCCAGGTCGACCGGCTTGTTGGGCAGGCTGCGGCAGATGTCGGCGAGCAGCCGGCCGCTGACCAGGGCCCGGCCCTCGTCGCTGACCTCGGCGGCGAGGGTCGCACGTGCGGAGGTCTCGTAGTCGAACGTCGACAGCACCAGGCCGTCGTCGCCGGCCTCGATGAGCAGTCCCGCGAGCACGGGCGCGCTGGGCCGGACGGGCAGGCTGCGCGCAGCCCAGGCGACGGCGTCGGCGAGGACGTCGCGGTCGACACGGAACTTCACGTCGTCGTACCTCTCACGTGGTGGGTGGGAGTTGCATCCTGCCACGTCGTCCCTGAGCGCGGCAGTGCGGCCGGTGAGCGAGGGAATGATCCACAGATCGGGGGTCCGGAGGAGTTCCGGCGATCGAGGTCCGCATGTCGTCAGGGAGTGGTCATAGCGGCGGTGGAAACTGTGGAGAACGGGTGTTTCCGCAGGTGAACCGCACGATGACCGGTGGATGACGGTTGTGGACGAGATCCGGAACCCCAAGCGTCGATGTGGATGACCGGGGCGATGTGGAGGGCCGAGTAGGTGCCTCCACGGAATCCTCCCCGTGTAGTTCTCACAATTCCACCGGACTTCTCCACAGGCGCGGCAGCGTCGATCTGCGACACGCTCGCGCCCATCAACTCTGGCGGGCCTGCATCTTGACCCGGTTGGTCAGCTCGCTCACCTGGTTGAAGACGGCGCGACGCTCGCCGAGGAGCTGGTTGATCTTCCGCTCGGCGTACATGACGGTCGTGTGGTCGCGGTTGCCGAACTGCGCGCCGATCTTGGGCAGCGAGAGCCCGGTGAGCTCGCGGCACAGGTACATCGCGATCTGCCGGGCCATCACCAGGTGACGTCCACGGCTGGGACCGGTGAGCTCGTCGATGGAGAGCCCGAAGTACGCCGCGGTCTGCGCGATGATCAGCGAGGCGGTGATCTCCGGCTCGCCGCCCTCGGGGATCAGGTCCTTGAGGACGATCTCGGCGAGCGTCATGTCGACGTCCTGCCGGTTGAGGTTGGCGAACGCGGTGACCCGGATCAGCGCGCCCTCGAGCTCGCGGATGTTGGTCTGGATCTTGCTCGCGATGAACTCGAGGACGTCGGACGGCGCGGTGAGCCGGTCCATCGCGGCCTTCTTGCGCAGGATCGCGATCCGGGTCTCGAGGTCCGGCGGCTGCACGTCGGTGATCAGGCCCCACTCGAACCGGTTGCGCAGCCGGTCCTCGAGCGCCTCGAGCCGCTTGGGCGGGCGGTCGGAGGTGAGCACGATCTGCTTGTTGGCGTTGTGCAGCGTGTTGAAGGTGTGGAAGAACTCCTCCTGCGTCTGCGTCTTGCCCTCGAGGAACTGGATGTCGTCGATGAGGAGGACGTCGATGTCGCGGTACTTCCGCTTGAACCTGTCCTGCCGGTCGTCCCGGATCGCGTTGATGAACTCGTTGGTGAACTCCTCGCTGGAGACATAGCGCACCTGGGACCCGGCGTAGATCGTGCGTACGTAGTGGCCGATCGCGTGCAGCAGGTGGGTCTTGCCGAGGCCGGACTCGCCGTAGACGAGGAGCGGGTTGTAGCTGCGGCCCGGCGCCTCGCTGACCGCGACCGCGGCCGCGTGGGGGAACCGGTTGGAGGAGCCGATGACGAAGGTCTCGAAGGTGTACTTCGGGTTCAGCCGGGACTCGCCGCTGCGGGTGGCGGACGGACCGGCGGACGCGGCGCCGAGTTCCGGTCCGCCGACCGGGGGCATCGACGAATCGACAAGGGGATTTGTCGACATGGCGACTTGTCGATCCGGGAGGGCGTCGGCCGGGGCGTCCTCCCGGGGCCGGTCCAGTGGGCGGTCCAGTGGGCGGTCGAAGGCGGGGGTCGGGTCGAAGCCGTCGTAGGTGCCGGCCTTCTCGTAGGCCGGGCCGTCGTCGTACGACGGGGACGTCGGCTCCTGCCCCAGCTCGTGGCGCAGCGAGGCGTCGACGGTGACCGCGAGCTGGACGTCGTGGCCGAACCGGTCGCTGAGCGCGTCCTCGAGCTCGCCGCGCAGCCGGCCCTCGAGGCGCTTGCGGGTGAAGTCGTCCGGCACGGCGACGATCGCGGTGGTGCCGTGCAGGGTCACCGGACGGCTGGCCTGGAGCCAGGCCCGCTGATGGGTCTGCAGATCGCCGACGACCAGGGCCCACTCCTGGACCAGACGGGCGGTGGCCGGGTCGACGGGAGGGGTGTCCGGGGCGGGACTGCCTGCGCTGCTCGGGGTGCTCGTCTCGTCCTGGGGCCGATCCGGGTTGCCGGTCACGCCACTCCCTCTCGCTGGTCGGGTCTCGCGAAGTCGCGACGGATCCGATCCGGCGCTGGCTCCACAGGTTTGTCCACAGGTTGTGAACTCTTGCATCATCGCGGTGACGATGCCGAACCGAGGCCTGTCCGAGCGTCCGTGGATCCACTGTTTGCGCAGGTCAGAGGATCGTTCCCGAGAAGGAACG